>CAVRFR010000006.1:0-15334 GCA_963720435.1 uncultured Actinomycetota bacterium
CTCGGGCCCGCGAGGCCGCGCACGAGCTCGCGCTGACCACTCGTGCCGCCAAGGACGCTGCCCTCCACGCGATGGCTGACGCGCTCTTGTCCAACACCGGAGCGATCCTCGCCGCGAACGCCGAGGACGTGGCCGCAGCGCGCGACGTAGGCACACCCGACGCGCTCGTCGACAGGTTGCGGCTGAGCGAGGAGCGGGTCGCCGGCATGGCTGCCGGGCTCCGCGACGTGGCGGGCCTTCCCGACCCGGTCGGCGAGGTGGTTCGCGGTTCGACGCTCGCCAACGGTCTGGAGCTGCGTCAGATCCGGGTGCCCTTCGGTGTCATCGGGATCATCTACGAAGCCCGGCCCAACGTCACGGCGGACGCCGCCGGCATCTGCCTCAAGGCCGGCAGCGCGGTGCTGCTGCGTGGCTCGTCGAGCGCGCGTCGCTCCAACGAGGCCGTCGTGGCCGTGCTCCAGGAGGCCGCCGCGGCCACCGGTCTGCCCGCCGACGTGGTGCAGCTGGTGCCGGGGGAGGGTCACGATGCCGCAAAGACGCTGATGCGTGCCCGCGGGCTGGTCGACGTGCTGATCCCGCGTGGCGGCGCCGGCCTGATCCAGTCGGTGGTCGAGGAGTCGACGGTGCCGGTCATCGAGACGGGCGTCGGCAACTGTCACGTGTACATCGACCGCGACGCCGACCTCGACCGCGCGTTGGCGATCGTGCTGAACGCGAAGACCCACCGCGTCTCGGTCTGCAACGCCGCTGAGTCCCTGCTCGTCCACGGCGACGTCGCCGCCGAGTTCGTGCCGCGGGTCGTCGCTGCGTTGCAGGAGGCAGGAGTCACGGTGCACGGCGACGAAGTGTTCGCCCGGTGCGACGGGGTGCTGCCTGCCACCCCCGAGGACCACGCGGCGGAGTACCTCTCGCTCGACATCTCCGCGGCCGTCGTACCCGACCTGGAGGCGGCGGTGCGGCACATCCGCACCTACTCCTCGGGCCACACCGAGGCGATCGTGACCGACTCACAGGAGGCGGCCCGCCGGTTCACCGCCGCCGTGGACTCGGCCGCGGTGATCGTGAACGCCTCGACCCGCTTCACCGACGGCGGCGAGTTCGGCTTCGGTGCCGAGATCGGCATCTCCACCCAGAAGCTGCACGCGCGTGGGCCGATGGGGCTGCCGGAGATGACGTCGACGAAGTACGTCGTCACCGGTGACGGACACCTCCGCTGAGTCGCGCCGACAAGTGACGCACAGCATCGGCGTCGAGGAACGACGTGCCAGGCTCGCGCGCCGGCACCGCCTGCTGCCGGCCGAACGGGTCGATGACGTCGCGCGGATCGCGGACGACCTGGTGGCGCTGCACTCCACCGATCCGGTCACCGTCTACCTGTCCGCCATGGCACGCATGCGCCACCCGTCCGTCGAGGCCGTCGAGCGGGCGCTGTACGACGACCGCGCCGTCGTCCGCCACATCGCCATGCGCCGCACGCTGTGGGTCGCCACGCCCGACGTCGTGCGCCTCATGCACGCGGCCGCCACCCGCAAGCTGGTCGGGCCGGAGCACCGGCGGACCGCGAAGCTGTTGAGGGAGAACGGCATCGACGACCCCGAGGCGTGGCTGGCGGATGCGCGCGACCAGGTGGTCGCGGCCCTCGACGAGCACGGCCCGATGACCGCACGGACGCTCGGCGATCGGGTGCCGTCGCTTCGTCACAAGGTTGTGATGGCGCCGGGCAAGAAGTGGACGGCCACGGTCTCGGCGCACACCCGAGTGCTGCTCAACCTCGGGTTCGAGGGACAGATCGTCCGCACCAAGCCCACCGGCACGTGGATCAACGGCGCCTACACCTACGCGGCGATGGACGACTGGCTCGACGGCGGGCTCGGGGACGTCACGGAGCGGGAGGCCGCCCGCGAGCTCGCGCTGCGCTGGTTGCGGGCGTTCGGGCCCGGCACGTCGACCGACCTGCAGTGGTGGATGGGCTGGACCGTCGCGCTCACCCGCCAGGCGCTGGCGGACTGCGAGGCCGTCGAGGTCCGGCTCGACGAAGGCCCTGGCTGGGTCGCGCCGGGAGACGAGGCGGAGGCGGAGCCGGTCGCCTCCTGGGTGGCCCTGCTGCCGAGCCTCGACCCGACGACGATGGGCTGGAAGGAGCGCGACTGGTACCTCCCAGCCGCAGCCGCGCAGGCCTTCGACCGGATGGGCAACGCCGGCCCGACGATCTGGGTCGACGGACAGGTCGTGGGTGTGTGGGCCCAGACCAAGGACGGCGAGATCCGCACCCACTTCTTCACCAAGCCCGCCGCCAGGCAGGCGGCGGCTGTCGAGAGCCGGGTCGAGGACCTGCGCCGCATGATCGGGGACACCCGATTCACGGTGCGATTTCCCAGTCCCGTGTCGACCGCGTTGGCCAAGGGCAGCCCACCCCCCGACTAACCTGACGTCATGGCTGCTGCCACGGACGAGGACTTCGCGACGCTCGACGTCTGGGCCGACCCCGCGAACGAACGGGTGCTGACCTCCGCGACGGTCATCACGTTCGTGCGCACGGTCGCCTCGGTCGCGCTGGCCGGCTACGCGGCGTACGACGAGAGCCTCAAGCTGCTCGTCATCGCGCTCGTCGTCTACTGGGCCGGCGACAGTCTCGACGGCTTCGTCGCCCGCATCCGCGGGTGCGAGACGCGCATGGGCGCGGTCCTCGACATCTTGTCCGACCGGTTCTGCGCGGCTGCCTTCTACATCGGGCTGGTCTGGCTGCACCACGAGTACGCCGTGCCGGTGTTCATCTATCTCGCGGAGTTCATGGTCGTCGACTGCTTCCTCTCGCTGGCATTCCTGGCCTGGCCGGTCCGCAGCCCCAACTACTTCTACGTCATCGACCGCCCGATCTGGCTGTGGAACTGGTCGAAGCCGGGCAAGGCGGTGAACTCCTCGCTTGTTCGCGGTGCTGCTGCTGGTGACCGAGATGCCGTGGCTGGGTGCGGTGGTCGCGCTCGCCCTGCTCACGCTCAAGGTCGTCTCGCTCGCCCGGCTGGCACGTCTCGGGCTGCCGATCCCCGCGCGGTAGGCTGCCCGCCATGGCCGTTGCACCGCTGCTGACCTCCGCCGCCGAGACCGGGGGCATCCATGACGTGAACCCCTGGGTGGTCGGCGGGAGCATCATGGCGCTCCTGATCGTGCTCGTCCTCGGCCTGCTCGCCTTCGGCGCCGGGCGCGACCACTCCTGAGGCGTCCACGACGTGGCGATGACGAGTGACTGAGCCGGGCGGCGCACGCGAGCGCCGGCGGATCGGCGTGATGGGCGGCACCTTCGACCCCATCCACCACGGTCACCTCGTCGCGGCCAGCGAGGTGCAGGCGTGGTTCGGGCTGGACGAGGTCGTCTTCGTGCCGACCGGGCAGCCGTGGCAGAAGCAGGCGCGCCAGGTCTCGGCGCCGGAAGACCGCTACCTGATGACGGTCATCGCGACGGCTTCGAACCCGCGCTTCTGGGTCTCGCGCGTGGACGTGGACCGGGAGGGTCCGACGTACACGATCGACACGCTGCGCGACCTCCGCAAGGAGCTGCCGGACTCGGACCTGTACTTCATCACCGGCGCCGACGCGCTCACCGACATCCTCACCTGGCGGGACGCCGACGAGCTGTTCGAGCTCGCGCACTTCGTCGGGTGCACGCGACCCGGCTACCCGATGGACCGCTCGTCGCTGTCGGGGATGCCCGAGGACAAGATCACGCTCATCGAGATCCCGGCGCTCGCCATCTCGTCGAGCGACTGCCGCGACCGCCGCATGAAGGGCGAGCCGGTCTGGTACCTCGTGCCCGACGGCGTCGTGCAGTACATCACCAAGTACGCCCTGTACGTCTCAGATCCGCCGACATCCAGGTTAGGGCCCAGTACATGACCGCCACCGAGCACGCCCTCGAGCTCGTCCGCACCGCCGCGCAGGCGGCCTCCGACAAGCTCGCCGAGAACATCGTGGCCTTCGACGTCTCCGAGCAGCTGGTCATCACCGACGCGTTCGTCCTCTGCTCGGCGCCGAACGACCGCCAGGTGCGCGCTGTCGTCGACGAGATCGAGGACCAGCTGCGCGCCATCGACGCCAAGCCGGTACGACGCGAGGGTGAGCGCGACGGACGCTGGGTGCTGCTCGACTACTCCGAGATCGTCGTGCACGTCCAGCACGAGGAGGAGCGCTCGTTCTACGCGCTGGAGCGGCTGTGGCGTGACTGCCCGCTGATCGCGCTGCCCGACACCGTCACCGCCGGTCGCGGCCGCTGACGGCACCCCACGCGGTTTAGCGCCGCCGAGGGCGGTTGGCTAGTATTCCGGGGTTGCCCTGCCGCGTGCGGGGTCGCGGGGCTGTGGCGCAGCTGGTAGCGCACCTCCATGGCATGGAGGGGGTCAGGGGTTCGAGTCCCCTCAGCTCCACCATTCAAGTGGCTGCGCCGGGCGCAGCCCGCAACCCGTCACTCACGGAGCGGCATTCGTCGCAGCGGGGCGGTTTCGCGTCCGCGTCGGGGTGGTGGCAGGAACTCGGGTCGTTGGTCGTGGTCGCGTAGCCGGACTTGCCAGGGGGTGGTGTGGATCAGCGTGTGATGGGCGCGGCAGAGCATGACGAGGTTGGGCAGCGAGGTGGGTCCGCCGTCGGCCCAGTGGGTGATGTGGTGGGCGTCGCAGGCGATGGGTGGGCGGGTGCAGCCGGGGAAGGCGCAGCCGTGGTCGCGGACGACGAGGGCGTACCAGAGGGCGAGGGTGACGAGGCGGTGGGTGCGGCCGACGTCGAGGATCTCCGAGTGGGTGCCGAGCACGACCGGGAGGAGGTCGGCGTCGCAGGCGAGGCGTCGCACGGCGGCCGCGGACAGGGTGCCGCCGGTGTCGAGGTGGCCTTCGCCGAGTCCGGTGACCAGGGAGTCGTGGTCGATGGTGACGGCGACCCGGGGGCGGGCGCCGTGGGACTCGGGGAGCTGGTCGGTGCCGGTGAGTCGTCGGCAGGCCTCGACGAGCGCGTCCCAGAACCGCGTGCCGTGCTCGCGGGGGTCGCGGCCGTCGTGGCCGCAGCCCTCGATGCCACACTCGCCGGGCCGGGACTGCGGTGCCGAGCCGCAGGAGCCGGCGGGTGCGGCCGGGGCAGGGGCGGCGAGGGGGAGCAGGGCGGCCTTGAGGTGGGCGGCGTCCTCGACGGTGCCGCGGCCCTTGATCCTGACACCGCCGAGTCCGTCGTCGGTGAGGGAGAGGTAGCGGCCGAGGTGGGCGGAGCGTTCCTCGCGGTCGCGGGCCCGCTCGTCGCGGCGTTCGGTGCCGTCGGGGTCGAGCCGTTCGAGGACGTGGGCGCCACGCCGGGTCAGGTCGGTGGCGTCGTGGTCGCGGGCCTGGTCGAGCAGCAGCGCTTCGGCGGCGTCGCGCAGACCCGGGGTGGCCGGCAGCCGCTCGACCGCGCCGACGACGACTTCGGCCTGGGTCCGCGAGATCCGGCCGGCGGCGAGTGCGGCCGCGGTCGCGGACCGGTCCCCGGTCACGGCTTTGGCGAGTGCCACCAGCCGGCGGCCGGCGCCCTTGAACCCGCCGGTCACCGCGGTCACGAAGTCCTTGGTCGAGGCCCACCCCTCGCTGCGGGCGGCGCCGGTGGCGTCGATCTCCGCGACCACGGACAGCTCCACCCCGTCGAGCACCGACCGCAGCCGCTCCAGCGACCGCATCGTGTCCAGCAGCACCCCGGGTGGTTTCGCCGCCCACAACACGTCGTCGAGGTCCGCGACCGTGTCGGTGACCGCCGCCAGCACCGAGACCGGCAGCCCGGGCGGCACGGCCACCCACTCCTGGTCCGGGGGCTCGACGGTCGTCGTCATGACCGCAACGCTGCCACCCACCACCGACATTTCCCGCGAGCCGTCTAGACCATTTTCGAACAGATCTTCTAGGGGCCTAGCGGTCGCGCAGGGCAGTCGACGGCACCAGCGTCTTGGCCACCTTGCCGTAGGCCCAGAACAGCTTCGCGGTCGCGGAGCCGGTCTTGTCGTAGTACTCGACGCGGACGTCGTACGCACTCCCCGCCACGAGGTTGATCTTGCCGCTGTTGGTCGTGAGCGCGTGTGCCGTCCAGTTGTCGACGAGGCGCTGGCCGTTCACCCAGAGCCGGATCCCGTCATCGGAGTCGGTGAAGAACGTGTAGGTCCCGGTGACCGGTGCCACGACCTTGCCGGTCCATCGCGCGCTGAAGTTGTCGACGGGCACCCGGGAGTCGGCGCGGCCCGTACCCCAGGCGAAGCCGAGGCTGCTGTCCCGACGCTGCACCACAGGCGCGCCGGACAGCGTGCCGTTGCCGAAGTACGACGCGCTCAGGCCGCCGGACGCGCTGCTGACCAGCGACGACGGCACCGCGGACTTGGCGATCCCGGGGCCGGACCACATCAACGACGCACCTGCCGGGCCGGTGCCCTCGAAGTACTCGAGCCGGAGGTTGTAGCCGGTCCCGGCGGTGAGCGACACGCTCTTGCTGGACGAACCGCTGCCCGCCGTCCACCGGTTGATCAGCGCGGTGTCGTTGAGGTAGAGCCGCACGCCGTCGTCGGACTGTGTGTAGAACGTGTAGGTGCCCGACTTCTGCGGCGTGAGCCGGCCGGTCCAACGGACGCTGTAGTTGGTGGATGCGATCCCCGGCACCGGAGGACTCGTCCCCCATGCGAACCCGAGCGCCGGGTCCAGCCGTCCGATCGCAGGTCCGCTCAGTGTCGTGTTCGGGAAGTAGCTGCCCGCGAAGCCAGCGCCGGCAGGGGCAGCCTCGAGTGCGGTAGTCACCGACTTGGTCACCGGGTCGCTGACGTTTCCGGCGTTGTCGACAGCGCGCAGCGTGTACGTGTACGTCATGCCCGGGGTCAGACCGGTGTCGAGGAAGCTCAGTCCGAGCGGGCTGGCGATCGCGGTAGCCCCACGGCTGAGCCGGTAGCCCGCAACTCCGCCGGCGTCGGCCGACGCCTCCCACGAGAGCGTCACCTGGCCGAGCGCGCTCACTCGAGCGGTGAAGCCCGTCGGGCTGCTCGGGGGTGAGGTGTCGGGCAGGGGGTCGGTCTGCGCATGCAGCGAAGACGTGGGCTGCGAGGTGTTGCCCGCGACGTCCCGCGCCACCACCTCATAGGTGTGGTCCGAGCCGGGATCTAGCCCGGTGTCGGTGAACCACGGGTTGCTCGTGGTCGTGATCGGCACCCCGTCGCGCCGGACCTCGTAGCCGCTCACGCCGACGTTGTCCGTCGATGCGTTCCAGCCGAGCGAGATCGAGTCGATGTCGGTGGACGTCGTGTGCAGACCGGTGGCGGCAGTGGGTGCGACGGTGTCGTGCGTCGTCACGGTGAGCGTTGCCTCGGGCGAGGAGAGCCCGTCGTCGTCGACAGCACTGACCGAGTAGTTGTACGCCGTCGCGGGTCGCAGTCCGGTGTCGGTGAACGAGGGGCCGGCCGCGTCGCCGGGCACCTGTGCGACGGTCGAGTCGTCACGACGTACGACGTAGTGGTGCACGGCGTGGTCGTCGGTGGACGCCGTCCACGTCAACGTGTGGCCGGTGCCGGAGACGTCATCGGCGCGGAGGTCCGTGGGAGCGGACGGAGCCGTCGCGGGGTCCGGTGGCTCCGGTGTCTCGACGCTGGTCCCCGGCGAGGGCGCAGAGGTGTTGCCCGCCCGGTCAACAGCAGCGACCGCGTACGTGTACGTCGTCGACGGGGCAACCCGGTCGTCGACGAAACGAGTGACGGTCCCTGACACGGTGGCGACCACGGCACCGTCGCGGATGACCTGGTAGGCGTCCACTCCGACGTCGTCGGATGCGGGCGACCACGACAGCGTCACGTCACGTGCGCTCACGTGATCTGCGCTGACGCCGTCGGGAGAGGTGGGCGGCTCCAGGTCGCTGAGGCAGTCCGAGCCGTCGTCGGTGGGGGTGCAGCGGGAGTCGTCGCTGAGGAACACCGTCGCCACGCGCAGGCCCGGGCTCGTGTCGGCGATCCTGATCGAGTGCCTGCCGGCCGTGAGGTCGACCTCGACGGGCACGTCGGTGTCCCCGTTCCGGTTGCTCAGCCAGCTCCACTCGCCCGCACGACCAGGGGTTCCGCGCTCGGCGACCGCGCACCCGCCGTCGACCTGCAGAGCGAACGAGGCAGGGGCGTCCGTCGCGGCCTGGACCTTCGCCCACACGCGGTAGCGGCCGCTCGTCGGCACTGTCACAGGCAGCTCGACCGAGCCCAGGCTCTTGTCCGGCGAGCTGCACACGTCGCCGCTGTCGGCGCTGGTCAGCAGCTCCCACGCCATGAAGGTCGCGGCCTTGCGTGGCCCCGGCCGCACATAGGTGTCGATGAGGCTCTGGGTGTACGGCATGGATCTGCCGAGTCGGTTGTGCAGAGCGTTGAAGCCGGTCTCCCAGCCGAGCTTGAAACCGTCGGACAGGTTGATCTTGCCGCCGCAGAGCCAGTTCGGGACCTTGCCGGTCGAGAGCTGCTCGGCGAAGTACCTGGCGTTGAACTCGTACCCGGCGACCATGCGATCGGCGTTGCCCGCGTACAGATCGACCCCTTGCAGGCGTGCCGTCTCGGCGGCCGCGCTCATCGCGTCGAAGCTCATGGTGGGGTGCACCATGTCGCGGCAGGTCTCACCGTGCAGGCCGTCGACGTACTGGCCCGGGTTGTACCAGTAGTTGTTCATCTTCGTTGGAGTGACGGTGGGTCGGTCGTAGTTGGTGCCCGGCGGCGGGACGGGGTAGCCGCGCAGCTGGGGATACGGGTTCACGTCCGACGAGAGGTAGATCGTCGAGGGCAGGACAGCGCGCCACTGAGAGATGCCGAGGTCGAAGACGGCTCGGTTGTCGGTGAAGACGCCGATGTTGATCGTGGCGTCGGCGAGGGTCATCAGCCAGTTCGCCCCGCCACCGGTCCAGCCGTGGTTGACGTTGGGCAGGTACACCGAGGTCAGCATGTCGGCGAAACGCTGCGCGTCGGCGGCTGCCCAGCCGTCGTACGTCGACCGCATGATCTCGGCGGCGCGGACGATCATCTCCGCGCTCCATCCGGCCACCAGCAGCCCGTTGCTGTACGTGCTGTCGAACGCGATCCTGCGAAGCACGGCCGACCAGTTGTTCATGATCGCGATCGCCTTCTTGGCGTACGCCTCGTCGCCGCCGTAGGCCCAGGCGAGCGCGGCGGTGTACGCGGCGATCGAGTCGTCGGTGAGGGCCTGGCAGCCGACGTTGAGTGACCGGTCTCCGTCCGACGGCACGCACTTCACCTCGGGGACGGGCTTGTCCTTGTAGGTCAGCGACGAGAACCGGCCCCCGCTGCCGCCGTCGCTGTCAGGTGCCAGCAGACGGCGGTAGGCGCTCGCCCAGGGCTCGGCGCCGGCCGCGACCTTGGACCTGACGAAGTCGAGCTCGCTGTCGCCGAGCACGACGCCCGGGTGGGCGAACGAACCAGAAGGACGAGTGCTCCGGTCCGCGAACTGCACCGTCGGGTCTGCCCCGGCAGCGTCGACGAGCGCCGGACCGGTGAGCATGCCGTCGACAGCGGCCGCGTGCACGGTCTGGCCGGCTGCCACTGACGATCCGGCTCCGGCGAGACCGAGGACGCCCACGGCACAGACGAGAGCCAGCCCGCAGCGCAACCACCTCGACGATCGAGACATTGCTGTTCCCCCACGTCGGCCACCCCAGGACGAGCCCGCCGGCCCTGCTGGCGAGGCTACGCGGCACGCTGCCGCACCCCAATGGCCCGAAGGGGCCATGACGCTCGTCGCGCGCGCCGTGGGGAGCCGTTCGAGGCGTCTAGGTCTTGAGGTAGGACAGCACCGCCAGCACCCTCCGGTGGTCATCGGGTGCGTCGACGAGGCCCAGCTTCCCGAAGATGTTGCGCACGTGACCCTCGACCGACTTCGACGAAAGCGACAGCTCTTCCGCGATGCCGGCGTTGGAGCGACCCTCCGCCATCATCGAGAGCACCTCGCGCTCCCGAGTGCTGAGGTCGTCGACAGGGCTGGCGACGCGAGGCCGCTCGACGAGCCGCGAGACCACCTCGGGGTCGATGACCGACCCGCCCTTCCCGACACGTCGCACCGAGTCGGTGAACTCCTGCACGTTGGCCACCCGGTCCTTGAGGAGGTACCCGAGCCGCGCGGCGCCGGCCGAGACCAGCTCGACCGCGAACTCCGTCTCGACGTACTGCGAGAGCAGCAGCACGCCGACCTCCGGGAACCGCTCGCGGATCCGGTGGGTCGCGACCAGCCCCTCGTCGGTGTACGACGGAGGCATCCGGATGTCGGTGACGACGACGTCGGGGACGTCGCGGGCAACGGCGGCCACCAGCTCCTCACCGTCACCCGCCTGCGCGATCACGTTGAAGCCACCGTCCTTGAGGACCCTGACCACGCCCTCACGCAGCAGCAGGGAGTCGTCGGCGACCACTACCCGCATCGCGCTCGACGTGTTGGCGGCCGCCAGCCGTGAGATCGGATCGTCCTTGGGCGCCACCCGCATCACCGGCACCGAGTCCTTCATGCCTTTCAGGCGTGCCTCGCCGCGGTCCTCGTAGTCGATGCCGTCGAGCGGCCCTGCCAGGTGGGTCGTGATCGTGCTCGCGAGGATCTCGCCCGGGCCGGCCATGCTGCACAGCCGAGCAGCGAGATTGAGCGCGCCGCCGCGGTAGCCGCCCTCGACCGGCACGGCCTCGCCGACATCGATGCCGATGCCAACCAGCAACGGCATGTCGGCGTCCTGGACGGCCTCGGTCACGAAGCGCTCCTGCAGCGCGGTCGCGGCTCTGATGGCGTCGCGGGCCGAGTCGAAGACGCACAAGGCCTCGTCGCCGCGCAGCTCGAGGAGCTGGCCGTCGTTGGCCTCCACGACCTCGCGACTGATCTCGGCGAACGCGCCGGCGAGCCGGCCGGCGGCCTGGTCGCCATAGGTCTGGGTGTAGCTCGTGTAGCCGCGCACATCCGCGATCATGAACGTGCGGATCGCACTCCCGCTCACAGCGCGGGCTCCGTCACCCGGGGCGTGGCTGGACTCGCGGGCTGGGCGACACCGGGTGACGGCACCGGCACGACGCAGCCGACCCTGGTGCCCTCGCCGGGTGGGCTGTGCAGCGTGAACGTTCCGTTCACGACCGAGACCCGGTCGGCAAGACCCAGCAGACCCGAGCCGCCGCTGCTTCCCGCGCCGCCCACTCCGTCGTCGACGACCTCGAGGCTCACGGTGTCACCGAGGTCCTTCAAGGTGACGTCGACCCGCGTGGCGTGGGCGTACTTGGCGACGTTGGTGAGACTCTCGGCGACCATGAAGTACAGGGTGCCCTCCACCTGAGCCGGCAGCCGGCGTGCGACCGCGTTGTGGACCTCGACCGGGATCGGGCACCGCTCCACGAGCGATCCGACGGCCGGCACCAGACCGCGGTCGGTGAGGATCGCCGGGTGGATGCCGCGTGCGAGCTCACGCAGCTCTGCAATGGCGGCCTGCAGCTGGTCGGCGGCCTGGGTGACCGATGCCTTGAGGGCCTCGGGGTCCTTCTGGTTCGCGGCCATGCGCAGCATCAGTGCGATCGCGACCAGACTCTGCTGCGCGCCGTCGTGGAGGTCTCGCTCGAGGCGGCGCCGTTGGGTGTCCTGGGAGGTGACGAGCCGTTGCCGCGAGCTCTGCAGATCGTCGACGAGCCGCAGGTTGCGCAGCACCAGGCCGGTCTGCGAGGCGACGTGCTCGAGCACCTCAGCCTCCGCCGGGGTGATCGGCTCGGCGCCAGACCGGGTGACGGTGATGGCACCGAGGACCTCCCCGCGGTGCCGCACCGGCACCACCCGGTCCGCCTCGAGCGCCGTGAGGTCGGTCGGGTCCTCGATCACGACACTCAAGCGCCCAGCGTCGGACTCGTCCTCCGGCCACTGCGCCTCCCGCATCATGCGCTGGCCGCCGGCCAACCAGATCTGCACGCGGGCACCACCGAGGCAGGCCGAGACGGTCTGCGCGATGCGCGGCAGCAGTTCCCGGGTGGTGTAGCGGCCGGTCATGCTGGATGCGAAGTTCGACAGCACTTCGTACGGCGTCGCCCGCGAGCCGTACACCAGCCGATTGAGCCAGCGCTTCAAGGCCTCACGCACCGGTTGGAACGCCACCGCGACAAAGGCCGTCGCGATCACCGACAGCCAAACCGACGGGTGCTGCTGACCGATCAAGGCGCCGACGCCGACCACGATGCCGACGTACACACCGGTGATGAACACGCCCAGGGATCCCACCAGCAGTGCCCGGCTGATCAACGCATCGATCTCGTACAGCCCGTACCGCGTGATCGCGATCCCGATGGCGATCGGGATGAGCCCGAAGGCCAGGATGTTCACCGTTTGCAGAACGGTCAGCCAGAACGGGTCGCCGACGCCGTCGCCCTTCGTGACCGAAGCGACCATCGCGGCGGCATAAGTGATCGCGATGAACACCACTGCGCACAACAACCACTTGATCTGGACCCGTTCGACACCGGTGGAGCGGATGAACCGAACGATCACGGAGGCAGCGGCCGCGAGCAACGTGACCGGCAGGATCAGGAGAAGCCCGTAGAAGGCCGGCTCGGCGAAGGCGCCTATCGGCAGGGCGAGTGGGTTGCTGTCCAGGGGCTTGATCACCTCGGTGATCGGGCCGGGGGACACTATGCCCAGCAGGACGCCGAGGGCACAGTCGATGCCGGTGAGCCACGGGAGCCACCGCCACCGGGGTGACGGCAGCCGACCGTTGGGGAAGTAGATGATTGTGTAGACCCCCATCATCGCGATCGGGGGCCACCACAGCAGCTGCGAGAAGACCTGGGCCACCTCGCCGCCGGGGAACGACGGGACGATGTTGATCGAGAACCGCTCGAAGGCGTCGAACCAGCCGCTGAGGCCCCACGCGATGCCGGTCCCGTGGAGCAGCCAGCCGACGACGTTGCGGGGCTGTCGGCGGATGATCAAGATGCCGACGATGGGGAAGAGCGCGGTCATGGCGACGAAGAGGTACTCACCGATCTGGCTGGTGCCACCCCAGTCGTCGGCGATGACCGTCGGGTCGAACAGCTCGGCGAGCCCGCTGATCCCGAAGCCCACGATGTAGAACGCGAACGAAGCCCAGCTGATGCGTTGCAGGGCCCGGTCGCTCAGGCTGCTGCGGATCTCGCTCACGGCTGGTGTCGTCGTGGCTGCCGTCATGGTCTGCTCCTCGGCTGTGCTGCCGCTCATCTTGCTCCCCCTGCAGGCGTCGACAAGGCAGATCCGGCGAGCCGTTGCTCGGGGACCACCGATGGGATGGGTACGTCGCACCGGATGGTCGTGCCGTTCCCGGGCGGGCTGTGCACCGTGAACGTCCCGTCCACGACGGCCACCCGGTCGGTGAGCCCGAGCAGTCCTGAGCCGCGGGAGGCATCGGCCCCGCCCACGCCGTCGTCGATGACCTGCAAGGTGACGTGGTCCTCGTGGTCGGCGAGCGCCAGCGTGACCTGGGTGGCAGCGGCGTACTTCGCGACGTTGGTGAGGCTCTCGGCGGCCACGAAGTAGAGCGCCCCCTCGACCACGCCGGGCAGCCGCCGGGTCAGCGAGACGTCGAGGATCACGGGCACGGGGCAGCGCTCGGCCAGGGACGAGATCGCCGGTCCGAGCCCGCGGTCGGTCAGGATCGCCGGGTGCAAGCCGCGCGCCAGCTCACGCAGCTCGGCGATCGCGGACTGCAGCGCCTCGGCGGCGTCGACCGCCGAGCTGGACAGTGCCTTCGGGTCGGACTGGTTGGTCGCCATCCGCAGCATCAGTGCGATGGCCACCAGGCTCTGCTGGGCGCCGTCGTGCAGGTCACGCTCGAGGCGGCGCCGCTGGGCGTCCTGCGAGGTGACCAGCCGCTCCCGCGAGTCCTGCAGGTCATCGACCAAGCGGCTGTTCAGCAGCACCAGCCCCGCCTGGGAGGCGACGTGGTCGAGCATCTCGTCCTCGGCCCGCGTCACCGGCTCCGCGCCGGACTTCGTCACGGTCAACGCGCCGAGCAGCTCGTCGCGGTGCCGCACCGGCACCACCCGGTCGCCGGACAGCCCGGTCAGGTCGTCGGGCGCGGACATCACCACCGGGCCCGCGCCGGCCTCCTCCGGGGGCCACGCGGCGTCCTGCTCCAGCAGCTGGCCGGACACCAGCCACACCTGCACGCGCGCGCCGCCCAGGCAGTGCGAGACCGTCTGCGCGAGGTGGGGCAACAGCTCCGTAGTGCTGAAGTAGGTCCCGGTCATCTTCGAGGCGAAGTCCGAGAGCACCTCGTACGGCGTCGCCCGCTGACCGTAGACGAGCCGGTTCACGCCACGCGTGACCCGCTCGCGGACGGGCTGGAAGGCCACAGCCACCAACGCCGTTGCCAGCACCGACAACGCCACCGACGGGTGCCGCTGGCCGATCAGTGCACCCAGCCCCACCACCATCCCGACGTAGACGGCGGTGATGAACACGCCCAGGGCGCCCACCACCAGAGCACGGCTGATCAGGGCGTCGATGCCGTAGAGGCCGTGGCGGGTCACTGCGATCCCGACAGTGATCGGCACCAGCGCAAAGGCCAGGAACGCCGTGGTGCCCAGCGCATCGGCCACGGGACCATAGCCGTCGCCGGTGGCGCCGAGCGCCATCATGGAGGCATAGAGGCACGCGATGAACGTGAAGGTCGTCAACAGCCACTTGATCTGCAGCCGCTCCACACCGTGCGACCTTCGGAAGCGCACGACGAGTGACGCGGCGGCGGCCAGGACCGCGAGTGGCACGACCGGCACCAGCGTGTAGGTGACGATCGCCACCACACGATCGCTGAAGCCGGCTGCAAGTGGGTTGCTGGCCACCGGCTCGAGCATCCCGCCCGGCTCCCCCTTGACCATCGAGAAGATGGCCAAGCCGAGCACCCCGTCGATCGCGCAGACCCACACCACCCAGCGCCATCGAGGGGACGGCAGCTTGCCGTCCGGGAAGAACAGCGGGAGGAACACGCAAGGGATGAGGATGCCGGGCCACCAGAGCTCCGATCCCACGACCTGGACAGCGTCGCCGGCGGGGAGCGAGCCCGGCGCGATGTGGAAGGTGATCCGGCTGTAGGCATCGACGAGCGCGATCACCACCCACGGCCAGGCCGAAGCCTGGAGCAGCCAGCCGACCAGGTTGCGCGGCTGCTGGCGTGTGATGAACAGGCCCATCGTCGCGAAGAGCAGGAAGATGAGGGCGAACACCGGGTCGTTGCTGTCGTTGTACTCGAACGGGCTAGAAACCAAGGGATCGATCGCGACAAGACCGATGGCGGTCGCGTAGGCAACCACGAACAGGGCGAAGCTGACCCAGCCCAG
>CAVRFR010000007.1:0-6115 GCA_963720435.1 uncultured Actinomycetota bacterium
GACTCGAGGACCATGCCGTCGAGCGCGCCCTGCCGAGCTCGCCGGTGACGAGGCCGCGCAGGTAGTCCTGCTCGTCGGCCGTCGCGCGGCCGAACAAGCCCTCGGCGAGCTCGGTGCGACGCGCCTGCGACCCGGCGCCCGCGACCTGGCTCAGCTCCTCGAACGTGTCGTGCACCTCGGCGACCGTGAGGCTGCTGTCGGCCGCTGGCTCCGGTAGCGCGCTCAGGCTGCGCCAGCCCAGCCCCGTGCGTCGCTGACGCAGCGAGCCCGACAGGTAGGACGTCACGGTCTCGACCTCGTCGGGCTCGGCCGCCGCCAGGGCACTCGCCAGCGCAGCCGTCTTGGCCTTGCGGGACCGGGTCGCGCGCACGGCCTTGCGGGCCTCGACGAGGTCGGCGAGCAGCATGCCGTCATTGTCACCGACACCACCGACGCTCGCGGGCGGGCGCCAACGGCTGCGCAACAATGACCCCGTGCTCCCCGACGAACGCGTGTGGCGACCCTCGTGGCCGTGCGCGATGGGGACCACCCTCTCGATCCTGCGAAAGGGCAGCGCCGACCCGACGTTCCGCACCGACCCCGACGGCACCGTCTGGCGTGGGCTCCGCACGCCCGAGGGGACGGCGACGCTCCGGCTCCGGTCGAGGCCGGCCGACGGCGAGGTGGATGCCGCCGCCTGGGGCCCCGGCTCGACGTGGGCCCTGGACAGCGTCCCGGCATGCTCGGAGCGGACGACGACCCGACCGGGTTCGCCCCGTCGCACCCGGTGCTCGCGGACGCCCACCGCCGGCGCCCGGCTGGCGGGTCACGAGCACCGGCCGGGTCATGGAGGCGCTGCTCCCCGCGATCATCGAGCAGAAGGTCACCGGGCAGGAGGCGCTCGGCGGCTTCCGGAAGCTCGTCTTCCGCTTCGGTGAGCGGGCGCCTGGCGCCGGCGAGGAGCGCGGGGTCTGGGTGCAGCCGTCCGGCCGAGACGGTGCGGATGATCCCGTCGTGGGAGTGGCTGCGGATGAGCATCGACCCGGCGCGTTCCCGCGCGGCGGTGCGCGCCGCCCAGGTCGCTGGGTCGCTCGAGCGCACTGTCGGACTGCCGTCGGACGAGGTCGACCGGCGGCTGCGATCACTTCCCGGCGTCGGGGTCTGGACGAGCGCTGAGGTGCGGTTCCGCGCGCACGGCGACGCCGACGCGGTGAGCTTCGGGGACTACCACATCGCCAAGAACGTCGGCTGGGCGCTGACCGGCCAGGAGGTCGACGACGACGGCCTTGCGGAGCTCCTCGAGCCGTACCGTCCGCACCGCTACCGGGTGCAGCGGCTGATCGAGCTCGTCGGGCTCTCCAGGCCGCGACGTGGCCCACGGATGGCGCCACGCCGTCACCTGCCCGTTTGAGGAGCACCCACGGGGAAACCGGACCTCAGAGATCGCGCGGATAGGGCGAATGTCGGCGGTGCGCCGCCCCAGCACGCACCTGAGCACCTCTCCTGTCGTCGGGCCTCCGGCCCGCCTCGTCCGCGGCACTCATGCACGCACTGGAACGACGCCCCCTCGACACCCCTTCCCTGACCTCTTGACCGCATGCGCCTGACGCCTGGGGGACCTGTCGTCGTCGGAGGTGGAGTCCTTCTTCGCGGCCGAGCAGCCCGAGCGGGTCGTCTCGCTCGTCGACGAGCTCGACGACCAGCAGGTCGAGAAGCTGGTCGCGGTGCCGCACGTGCGGGAGTGCGCGGTGCGGCTGATCCTCGGCAGGCTGGGCGAGTTCGCGATCCCCGACCGGCTCGCGCAGCTCAACGGGCTGGTGGAGTTCGTCATCGACGTACCCAAGGGTGACGCGGAGCGCCACATGCTGGCCTTCGACGGCAACGGCGTGGCCGTCGTCGCGGCTGACGGCCGCGACCCCGACGTCCGCGTCTCGATGGGCGCGCTGGAGTTCGTCCGGCTGGTGTCCGGCGGCCGCAACGCCGCGATCCTGCTGCTCGGCGGTCGCCTGCACGTCGACGGCGACGAGGACGCTGGCGCTACGCATGGGCGGGGTCTTCCAGGTGCCCGGGCAGCCGGGCGTCGCCGTGGACCCGTCGGAGGTCGACCCCGAGGCCGCCTCGCGGGCCATCAAGGGCGTCAAGGACGCCCACCTCGACCGGGTCATGGGTGGCGGTTTCCGTGAGGTGGTGCTCGACCAGGTCATCACGCGCATGCCCGACTTCCTCGACGCGGAGAAGGCCGCGAAGCACACGTTCGCCGTCGGCTTCCGGGTCGACGGCCGGCCGGACGGCGACAGCGACCGCGTCGTGGTGTACGTCGACCAGGGCAGCTGTCGCGTGGAGCGAGACGGCGACGGGGACCGGGACGCCACGATCGTGCTGGGAGGCACGCAGTTCCTCAAGCTGGTGCTCGGCCACCTCAACCCGGTGACCGCCGTGATGCGGGGGTCGATCAAGGTCAAGGGCGACGTCGGGACCGCACTAACCCTCCATCGCGTCATGCGGATTCCGGGCTCCTGACCTCGAGGAGTCCTGACGCAGCGACCTCGGCATCACGTCCGAGGCCAGGATCTGCTCACGCAGCGGTGCCACCAGCTCGTGGAGCCGCGCGGTCGCATCGACGCCGACGTGGGCCCAGCCCTCGAGCGCGAGCCGGTCCGTGTCGCGCTCGATCTGGTGCCGCTCTGACTTGCCGAGGTCGGTGAGCGCGCCGTCGGCGTCGAGCCAGCCGCGGTCGCGGAGCCGGACGCCGGCGGCGGTGTACTCCTCGTCGCTCCAGCCGCGCGTCTTGCGCAGGAAGCGCGTGGTCCCCGACCAGACCCCGCCCAGCACGGTGGCCTCGACGGGGTCCACCTCGTTCGCCAGCAGCACCGAGACATGGCCGTCGCCGCGGTGCTCGCGGACCAGGGTCGCGGCGTGCCACAGCGCCATCAGGTCGTCCTCCGGCCAGGAGAGCTCGGCGTGCGCCGCGTACAGCGGGCGGCCCTGCGCGGTGAGGCCCTCACACACCTCGCGCGCGATGCCGAGCGCCTCGTCGACCTCGGGCTCGCCCAGGACGTCTCGCAGGGCGTCGCTCATCCCGGCGCGCCTGGCCTCGACGAGCTGGGCCGGGGACGCGATCTCCCATGCGCCGGGGAGCGCCGCCTCGACCAGCCACGGTGCGAAGACGTAGAACGTGGAGATCGTCAGCCCCGGTCCGGCCTCGCCGAAGGCGGCTGCTCGGGAGGCGAAGTAGGACAGCCGCGGGTCGAGCCCGAGGTCGACGTACCTCTGGGTCACCTGCGGTGCGAAGTAGCCCACCACGTGCAGTGCCTCGAGGTCGGACCAGGCCTTGCGGGACAGGGGCCGCAGCTGCTCGCTCATGGGGCGACCGTACTGAGCCGTTCCACCCCCCACCCCTGGACGCCTCCGGAGCGAGTGGGCAGGATGCCCCCAAGCAGGTGGACCAGTCCAACGGAGGAAGGCACACCAATGCGCAGCACCATGCAGGAGTTCCAGCTGGGGATCGGTGCGATCCTGCGTCACTGCACCACGGTCAACGGCGACGGCCAGGTCATCACCGCCACCGCCGACGGCTCCCGCACGAGGTCCTACTCGGAGATCGGCGAGCGCGCCGCCCGGCTCGCGAACGCGCTCCGCTCGCTCGGCATCGACGGTGACCAGCGGGTGGGGACCTTCCAGTGGAACAACGTCGAGCATCTCGAGGCCTACCTCGCGGTCCCCTCGATGGGCGCGGTGCTGCACACCCTGAACATCCGCCTCTTCCCGGAGCAGCTGACCTACGTCGCCAACCACGCGGAGGACAAGGTCGTCATCGTCGACGACTCGCTCGTCGAGCTGCTCGCGAAGCAGCTGCCCACGCTGGAGACCGTCGAGCACGTCGTGGTCGCCGGCCCGGACGCGGCCGACGCGAACCTCGACCTGCTGCGCGACAGCGGCAAGGAGGTCCACCTCTACGAGGAGCTGCTGGAGGCCGCCGACCCCCACTTCGACTGGCCCGAGATCGACGAGCGCGACGCCGCGGCCATGTGCTACACCTCCGGCACGACCGGCAACCCGAAGGGCGTGGTCTACAGCCACCGCACGGTGTACCTGCACTCGATGGGTGTCGCACTCGGCATCTGCGCCGGGATGACCTGGCACGACCGGGTGCTGCCGATCGTGCCGATGTTCCACGCGAACGCCTGGGGACTGCCCTACTCCGCACTGATGACCGGGGCGTCGTTGGTGATGCCCGACCGTTGGCTGCAGGCGGAGCCGCTCTGCCGTTTCATGGGCGAGGCCAAGCCCACCATGTCCGGTGCGGTGCCGACCGTGTGGAACGACGTGCTGAGCTACCTCGACGACCACCCCGACCTCGAGCTCTCGTCACACCTCAAGCTGGTGCTCTGCGGCGGCTCCGCGGTTCCGGTCTCGTTGCAGCAGGCGCTCCAGGAGCGGCACGGGATCTTCGTGAAGCAGGCGTGGGGCATGACCGAGACCTCGCCGGTGGCGTCGGCCGCGGGCGCGCCGGCAGGCGTCGAAGGCGATGAAGAGTGGCACTACCGCGCCGGTCAGGGGCGCATGCTGCCCGGCGTCGAAGGCCGGATCGTGGGGGACTCCGGCGAGGAGATGCCGCGAGACGGCGAGGCCGTCGGGGAGCTGGAGGTACGCGGCGCCTGGGTCACTGGCTCCTACTACCAGGACGACGACCCCGAGAAGTTCCGCGACGGCTGGCTGCGCACCGGCGACGTCGGCAAGCTCGACGAGCTCGGCTACATCACGCTGACCGACCGCTCGAAGGACGTCATCAAGTCCGGCGGCGAGTGGATCTCGTCGGTCGACCTGGAGAACGCCCTGATGGCGCACGAGGACGTCGTCGAGGCCGCGGTGGTCGCGATCCCCGACGAGAAGTGGTCGGAGCGGCCGCTCGCGTCCGTCGTACTCCGCGAAGGGGCGACGGTCGAGCCCGCAGAGCTGCGTGAGTTCCTCGCGAAGTCGGTGGCGAAGTGGCAGCTGCCCGACGCCTGGGCGTTCATCGAGTCGGTGCCGCGCACCTCGGTCGGCAAGTTCGACAAGAAGGTCATCCGAAAGTGGTACTCCGACGGCGAGCTCGACGTGTCGTCCGCCGGCGCCAAGGACTGACTGCTTGAGGCTGCGCAACGGTGACGCCGGGTACGGCGTCGTCACGGTCACCCTGCACTGGCTCACGGTCGCGCTGCTGCTCGCCCAGTTCACGGTGGGCTACCTGCTCGCCGGCGGTGACGACGATGGCGGCCACGGGCGAGGGCGCGGCCGCGGGGGTGACTCGAGCGGTCATGGCAGTGGTCACGGGCGGGGCCGCGGGGGAGACGACCTCGACCTGGACAGCCCGCTGCTGCGCATCCACGTGGCGCTCGGCCTCACGATCCTGCTGCTCGCCGTGCTGCGCGTGGTGTGGCGCCGGGTGGGCGGGCTGCCGCCGTGGGCGCCGACCTTGGGTCGAGGGGCTCAGCGGTTTGCGACGCTGACCGAGCGATCGCTCATCGTCTTGCTGTTCGCGATCCCGATCACCGGGCTCACCCTGCTGCTCGGCGACGACGACCTGCTCGCGCTGCACGTTGCCACCCACGTGGCCTTCTTCGTCGCGCTCGCCGCCCACGTCGGCCTGGTTCTCAGCCGCCGCCTGCTGCCGAGGATGCTGGCACTGCGGTGATTGAGGTGGGAGCCCTTCGAGACGCCTCGTCCCTCGGCTCCTCAGGATGAACTCCGCGACCCTCGAAATCACCGAGCGTGGGCAGGGCCCGTGCCCACGCTCAAGCGGTTTCGAGGCCCTCGGCTTGCGCCTCGGGCACCTCAACCACCGGTGAGGCCGAGCCGGTCAGTCGGCGTCCGATGAGCGTTGGAGCCGCGACTCCAGCAGGACGTCGAGCGCGACGGACTCGCCGTCGCGAGCGCCCTTGCCCACCTGGAGCGGTGGCGGGCTCGGCTCGAGGGTGATGGTGCGCCAGCGACCGAAGCGCTGGGGCGCGACGACGAGCACGTAGTAGGCGCCGTCCTTTCCCACGCCGACGGAGCGGTCACGGCGCAGGTACCAGCCGACCACGCCGGTTCGGTAGCGACCGCCTCCCGACCAGGGCCGGGCCGTCAGCTCCTCGGTCGGCAGGCCCGCCTCCTT
>CAVRFR010000008.1:0-15671 GCA_963720435.1 uncultured Actinomycetota bacterium
GCAACGCGGCAACACCGAGGACCTCCAGCAAGCCGGCGGCGCCATCGGCTTCGTGATCTCCAGTCTGTTCATGGACCTGCTGCGCAGCGAGCTCGTCGTCGTACCCCTGCTCGTGCTGCTGGCGTTCTTCGGCCTGCTCGTCGTGACCGCGACCCCGCTCTACCAGGTCCCCGCCCGGCTCGGCGCCGCCCGCGACAAGCTCCTCGGCCGCAACCGACACGCCGCCGAGGACGGTGAGGTCGAAGGGGAGGAGTCCACCTCCTCGCTGCGACGCAGCAGGCCGCGGCGGCGCGTGGGTGTGATGGCCGACGACGAGGATCTCGGCGACAAGCCCTACGACACCCCGGTCCTGGAGGACCGGGCGTTCCGGCGCCGGACCAAGGGCGCGGTTCCCGAGCAGGCGCAGGCGCCTGCCGAGGAGCAGGCCGAGGACAAGACCGACGCCAAGGGTGAGGCGCCGCCCCACACGCCGCTGCCCGCACGCGTCGAGCAGCTCGCGCTGTCGGGTGACATCACCTACTCGCTGCCGGGCAACGACGTCCTCAAGCCGGGCTCGGTGCACAAGGCACGGTCGAAGGCCTCCGACGACGTCGTCGGGCGGCTGACGGAGGTGCTTGAGCAGTTCGACATCGACGCCCAGGTCACCGGCTACATGCGTGGTCCGACCGTGACGCGCTACGAGGTCGAGCTCGGGCCGGCGGTGAAGGTCGAGAAGGTCACCGCGCTCGGCAAGAACATCGCGTACGCCGTGGCGTCGGCCGACGTGCGGATCCTCTCGCCGATCCCCGGCAAGTCAGCGATCGGCATCGAGATCCCCAACAGCGACAAGGAGATCGTCTCGCTCGGCGACGTGCTCCGCTCGCACAACGCACGCAACGACCACCACCCGATGATCGTCGGGATGGGCAAGGACGTGGAGGGTGGCTTCGTCGTCGCGAACCTCGCGAAGATGCCCCACCTGCTCGTTGCCGGCGCCACCGGCTCCGGCAAGTCCTCGTTCGTCAACTCGGTGATCACGTCGCTGCTGATGCGGGCGACCCCCGACGAGGTGCGGATGATCCTCGTCGACCCGAAGCGGGTCGAGCTGAACGTCTACGAGGGTGTGCCACACCTGATCACGCCGATCATCACCAACCCGAAGAAGGCCGCGGAGGCGCTCGCCTGGGTCGTGCGCGAGATGGACATGCGCTACGACGACCTGGCTGCCTTCGGCTTCCGGCACGTCGACGACTTCAACAAGGCCGTGCGCGCCGGCAAGGTCCAGGTGCCTCCCGGCAGCGAGCGGACGCTGTCGCCGTACCCCTACCTGCTGGTCGTGGTCGACGAGCTCGCCGACCTGATGATGATCGCGCCCAGGGACGTCGAGGACGCCGTCGTCCGGATCACCCAGCTGGCCCGTGCGGCCGGCATCCACCTGATCCTGGCGACCCAGCGGCCCTCCGTCGACGTCGTGACCGGCCTCATCAAGGCCAACGTCCCGTCGCGGCTGGCGTTCGCGACCTCGTCGCTCGCGGACTCGCGGGTCATCCTCGACCAGCCGGGCGCGGAGAAGCTCGTGGGTCAAGGCGACGGGCTCTTCCTGCCCATGGGGACCAGCAAGCCGGTGCGCGTGCAGGGCTCGTGGGTCACCGAGAACGAGGTCCACAAGGTGGTCCAGCACTGCAAGGACCAGCTCGCCCGACGTACCGCGACGACGTCACGGCTCCCGCCCAGGCCAAGCGCGAGCTCGACGACGACATCGGCGACGACTTCGATCTCGTCGTGCAGGCCATCGAGCTGGTGGTCACCACGCAGTTCGGGTCGACGTCGATGCTGCAGCGCAAGCTTCGCGTCGGCTTCGCCAAGGCGGGCCGCCTCATGGACATCCTCGAGAGCCGCGGTGTCGTCGGGCCCAGCGAAGGCTCGAAGGCCCGTGACGTCCTCGTCAAGCCCGACGACATCGACGCCGTCATCGCCACGTTGCAGGACCAGACCGCGGAGTAGGGGAACCAGTGAGCACAACGATCTCCCAGACCGACCACCAGGCGGGCCACGAGGCTGGCCACGAAGCGGGCACCCCGGACGACGGCTTCTCCCTCGACGCCGACGAGGGTGCTGTCAACCAGGGCGATGCCGCGCCCGAGCAGATGCACGAGCCTGCCGCGCCTGTCGTGGTGCGCCGCAACGCCGGGTTCGCGGCCCTGGTCGGTGCGGCGGCCTCGGCCATCGCGATCGCCTACCTGTGGCGGGCGACGCAGTCCGCGGCACCGCTCGACTGGGCGCTGTGCGGGGTGATGGCGGCCATCGGCGCGATCTACCTCACCCACCTCGTCGATGCCCGGACTCCGCTGCTGGTCGCCGACGACCTCGGGGTGCGGATCAGGCTCGGCAGGCAGTGGCGTGGCCTGCCGTGGGACGCGGTGGAGGCGGTCGTGGTCACCACGCGGCGCGGTCCGCTGAAGGACGGCCGGCTGGTGTTCGCACCCCACAACATCGAGCGGGCACTCGACGGACTCGACGGCCGCGGTCGCCGCGCGGCGGCCATGAACCAGAAGATGTACGGCGCCGCGCTCGCCGTGCCGCTCGGCCTGACGACACGCGTCAGCGCGCCCGGCTCGGAGCTCGCGGGTCAGCTCGCCGCGCTGAGCGAGGAGCGCGCGGACGTCATCGAGGCCACGAGCAGTCCCGAGGTGGACCAGGCTGTCGAGCCGGAGGTCGTGCCGGCCGAAGACTCAGAGGTCGGTCACTACGACTCCCTGCCGCTCGCGGAGCTCGCCGAGCAGGCGGAGGAGGAGCCGAGCGACTCGGCCTACGAGTCCTATGAGTCCTTCGAGTCCTTCGCGCCCGACGCGGCCGAGGCAGACCTCGAGGAGACGGAGCCGAAGCCGCGACGCAGTGTCGTGCCCGGCCTGGCCACGTTCGTCTCGCGCGTGGGTAGAGGCCGCCGCAAGGACGTCGACGCGCACCTGGTGCCCGAGGAGACCGACTCCGAGGCACTGTCGGACGAGGAGTGGCAGCCCGAGCCGGAGGAGCCGGAGGAGCCGGACACCGCCGAGCCCACCGACGAGCCCACCGACGACGAGGCACCGCGCGAGCCCGTCATCCCCGAGCAGCCGACCGCGCGGTCTCGGTCCGCTCGCCCGCTGCGGATGCGTCGCCGCGGCTGGCGGGCCGACGCCCCGGTCGACGCGCCCGCCGCCCAGACCGGAGCCGCGGCCCTGGCCCCCGACCTCGACGACATCCCCCTGCGGCCACAGCTCCCGGAGAGCGCTGTGCTTCGCCGCATCGGCGACGACGAGCTGGACGCGCCCGCCCACACCGCGCAGCCGGACGACAAGGTGCGGCCGATCTCCAAGCTGGGTGACGCGGTCGAGCCGCTGGTCATCGACGACTTCACCGAGCCCGCAAACGACCCGGTCATCGGCCCGGAGCTCGCCGCGGCGCGCACCCGGGTCGGGCTCAGCGTCGACGAGCTCGCCGACCGGACCCGCATCCGGCCGCACGTCATCGAGTCGATCGAGGTCGACGACTTCGCGCCCTGCGGCGGCGACTTCTACGCCCGCGGACACCTGCGCACGCTGGCGCGCGTGCTCGGCCGCGACCCCGAGCCGCTGCTGGCGATGTTCGACAACCGCTACGCGACCGCGCCGATCAACGCTCGCCGGGTCTTCGAGGCCGAGATGGCCACCGGCGCCAGCCGCAGCATGCGACGAGTCGGCGGTGGCCCGAACTGGGCCTTGCTCATCGGTGTCGTGCTCGCGCTGGTGATGGTGTGGGGCGTGATCCGGCTGTTCGCCTCGGAGCCTCCCGAGCTGCTGCAGCCGAGCACTCCGGTCCTCAACGGGTCCGCGGGAGTGGACGGCGGGCCTGCGTCGAAGCCGCAGAACGGCGTCGCCCCGGTGGCGGCTCCGAAGCCGATGCACGTCACGTTGGTGGGCGCGCAGGACGGTTCGCAGGTCGTCGTACGCGACAAGACCGGCAAGATCGCCTGGGCCGGCGAGATCGTGCTCGGGGAGAAGCGGATGGTCAAGGCGCTGCCGCCGGTCAAGGTCGAGGCGACCGTTGGCGGGGTCATCGAGGCGTACGTCAAGGGTGTCGACCGCGGTCCGGTCGGCACGGTCGGGCAGCCCGGGGTGATGACCCTCACGCGGCTGGCCCGCTGAGCCGGCCGCCGGGTCAGCGATTCGCCCGCGGCGGGCGTGAGCGTCATACTCGAAGACGCTCATGACTGCCCTCCGAGACACCCCCGCCCCCGTCACCGTTGCCCTGGTGACGCTCGGCTGCGCCCGCAACGACGTCGACTCCGAGGAGCTGGCGGGGCGCCTCGAGGCGGGTGGCTTCCGGCTGGTCGACGAGCCCGCTGACGCCGAGACCGTGGTGGTGAACACCTGCGGCTTCGTGGACGCCGCCAAGAAGGACTCGGTCGACACGTTGCTGGCCGCCGCTGACCTCAAGGAGAACGGCACCACGAGGTCCGTGGTGGCGGTCGGCTGCCTGGCCGAGAGGTACGGCGCCGAGCTGGCCGAGTCACTGCCCGAGGCCGACGCCGTGCTCGGGTTCGACGACTACCCGGACATCGCGGGACGCCTGCAGTCGATCCTCGCCGGGGAGCGTCACCACCCGCACACGCCGCAGGACCGCCGACGGCTGCTGCCGATCAGCCCGGCCGAGCGCACCGCGACCGACGTGGTGGTGCCCGGCCACGCGGCACCGGACCTGCCCGCAGGGGTGGCGCCGGTCTCCGGCCCGCGGCCGATGCGACGTCGCCTCGACGGTGGGCCGATGGCGCCTCTCAAGCTGGCGAGCGGCTGTGACCGGCGGTGCACGTTCTGCGCGATCCCGGCCTTCCGAGGCTCGTTCGTGTCACGACGTCCCCCGGAGCTGCTGGCGGAGGCGCGATGGCTCGCCGAGCAGGGGGTGCACGAGCTGTTCCTGGTCAGCGAGAACTCCACGTCCTACGGCAAGGACCTCGGCGACCTCCGGCTCCTCGAGACCGTCCTTCCCGAGCTGGCGGCCGTCGACGGCATCGAGCGGGTGCGGGTCTCCTACCTGCAGCCGGCCGAGACCCGGCCCGGCCTGATCACGGCGCTCGCCTCGACACCTGGTGTCGCGCCCTACTACGACCTGTCCTTCCAGCACGCGTCGCACGCAGTGCTGCGCAGGATGCGCCGGTTCGGCGACTCCGACAGCTTCCTCGACCTGGTCGGCCGGGTCCGCGCCGAGGCACCGACGGCGGGGATCCGCTCGAACGTGATCGTCGGCTTCCCGGGCGAGACCGAGGACGACCTCGAGACGCTCTGCGACTTCTTGTCCGCTGCCCGGCTCGACGTCGTCGGGGTCTTCGGCTACTCCGACGAGGAGGGCACCGAGGCCGCGTCGTACGACGGGAAGCTCGACGAGGACGACATCCGCGAGCGCACCGAGCACGTGAGCCGGCTCGTCGAGGAGCTCACCGCCCAACGAGCTGCCGACCGCATTGGCGAGGTCGTCGACGTGCTCGTCGAGACCGTCGACGACGAGACCGTCTCTGGGCGCGCCGCCCACCAGGGGCCGGAGGTCGACGGGTGCACGCACCTGGTCGGTCGAGGGCCGCAGGTAGGTGACATGGTGCGCGCCGTCGTCATCGAGTCGGACGGCGTGGACCTGCACGCCGAGGAGGTCGGATGACACACGAGCAGCCGGCCGCCACCGACAAGCCGACCAACTGGAACCTCCCCAACGCGCTGACCACGCTGCGCATCATCATGGTCCCGTTCTTCGCCTGGGCGCTGCTCGTCGACAGCGGCGACTCCGTGCTGTGGCGGATGGTGGCGTGGGCGATCTTCGTGGCCGCGATGATCACCGACAAGGTCGACGGCGACATCGCCCGCAGCCGCAACCTCGTCACCGACTTCGGCAAGATCGCCGACCCGATCGCCGACAAGGCGCTCACCGGCATGGCCTTCGTCGGGCTCTCGATCATCGGCGAGCTGTGGTGGTGGGTGACCGCGCTCGTGCTGCTGCGCGAGTGGGGGATCACGCTGCTGCGCTTCTGGGTGATCAGGTACGGCGTCATGGCTGCCGGCTCCGGCGGGAAGCTCAAGACCGTCCTGCAGACCGTCGCCCTCGGGTTGTTCATCTTGCCGTTGAAGCACTTCGAGGGGGTCTGGGGCACCGTCGGCGAGGTCGTCTGGTGGGGCGCCGCGCTGGTGATGGCTGCCGCTGTGACGCTGACCGTGGTCACCGGCGCCGACTACGTCGTCAAGGCGCTCGCCGTACGACGCGACGGCCGCGCGGCCACCGCCTCCACCAAGCCCAGCTGACAAGCCCGGCTGATCACACCCGGTCCGCGCCGTCAGGCCAACCGGTCCCGGTAGTCCGTGACGGATTCGTGGTTTTCCACGGCCCCTGAGCACGAAATTGTCACGGACTACCGAGACAAGGCTGCCTAGGCTCGGGGCATGAGCGAGGCGGACGAGGGGCCGGGGGAGCTGCCCGATGACCAGGTGCTCGGGGCGACGCTGCACGCCGAGCTCACCCGGCGCGGAGTGACGCTCGCGACCGCCGAGTCGCTGACCGGCGGGGCGCTCGCGGACCTGGTGTCGGCCTCCCCGGGCGCGAGCGAGTCGTACGTCGGCGGGGTCGTGTCCTACGCCACCAGCGTCAAGACCGGGCTGCTCGGGGTCTCCGAGGAGACCGTGGAAGCGCACGGGGTCGTCTCGGCGGCGTGCGCGGAGGAGATGGCTGCCCGGGTCAAGGAGCTGCTCGGAGCCGACTGGGCGCTGAGCACCACCGGGGTCGCCGGGCCGACCGAGCAGGAGGGCAAACCCGTCGGCACCGTCTTCGTCGGGGTCGCCGGACCGGACGGTGTCGTCGCCCATGAGCTGCGGCTGAGCGGAGAGCGTGCCGAGATCCGTGCCGGGACCTGCCGGGCTGCCGTCGATCGGCTGATCGAGGCGCTCGTTCGCTGAGAGCGCAGCGGACTTTGCCGGTGTCGGCCGCGGAAGTTTTCTCGGCCCGGTAGCGTTGAACACCTGGTTGCACGTGTACGTCGGCGAAGGGAGCAGGCTCGTGGTGGTCTTCCGTCGGCTGCTCGGTGAGGTGCTCCGCGCTCGCCGGATGCAGCAGGGCCGCACCCTGCGCCAGGTCTCCGCGGACGCCCGCGTGAGCCTCGGCTACATCTCCGAGATCGAGCGGGGTCAGAAGGAAGCGTCCTCCGAGCTGCTCGCCTCCATCTGCGCTGCGCTCGACATCCCGCTGTCGGAGATCCTGTCCGAGGTCAGCGACGCGGTCGCCCTCGAGGAGGCCGCACTCGCGATGCAGCTCGAGAAGATCACCGTCGACACCACCAGCCTGCGCGGCCCGGACTCGCCGCAGCCCGAGGGCCCGCGCTCCGGCGACGTGGTCGCCTCCGCCGCCTGACCTACTCGGGCTGGCAGGTCGGGCACCAGTACGTCGAGCGTTCCTGCATCGCCGGGCCCTGCTCCTCCATGCGGATCGTGGTGCCGCAACGGCGGCACGGCTGTCGCTCCCGGCGGTAGACCCAGGTCTGCCGGCCGCGGCGGGTGTCCCCGGTGAGGGTCTGCTCGACCCGCTCCTTGTTGGCCTCGAGCGCCGACTTCGCGCGGCGTACCAGGCGACGCAGGTCGGGCACGTCGCCGACCGGCAGCCGGGGGTGGACGCCGGCGAGGAAGCAGAGCTCGCTCTTGTAGAGGTTGCCGATCCCGGCGAGGTTGCGCTGGTCGAGGATCGCCTCGGCGACCGGGCGAGCGGGGTCCGCGAGCAGCCGTCGCAGCGCCTCGTCCTCGTCCCAGTCGGGACCGAGGAGGTCCGGGCCGAGATGGCCGACGACGGTCTCCTCCTCAGCGCGCGGCAGCACCTCGCACGATGCCGAGCGCGAACCCGACCGCGGTCCAGTCGTCGGTGCGCAGCACCACCCGAGCCTCGTGAGCCGGCCGGCGCCAGGACGTCGCGGGCTTGTAGAGGTGCCACGCGCCCTCCATCTTCAGATGCGTGTGGAGGGTCTGCTCACCGATCCGGGTGAGCAGGTGCTTGCCGCGCGCCACCGTCGAGTCGACGCACTGCCCTGACAGGTCGAGCGTCGCCAGGTCGGGCACCCGGAAGTCGGTCTCGACCAGCACCGACCCGCTGAGCGCGCGGTCGAAGGTGAAGCGCGGTCCGCCACACGGTGTCGCCCTCGGGCACGCGTCGCTCCTCTCGCCCGGGTCAGCCGCGCAGCCGCAGCCCGCGCGGGGTGGCGACGAAGCCTGCCGACTCAAGGGCCCCACGCAGCGCGCCGGCCCGCTCGCCGATGGCCAGGATGTTCTCGCCGTCGGCGCGCTCGACCGTGAGCCGGCCCAGCGCCCCTTGTCGTACGACGGTCGCCAGCGCGCCGAGCGCAGGAGCGAGCGCGTCGGCGTCACTGGTGAAGGTCAGCAGCGTGCGGCCACCACGCTCGACGTACACCGCGAGCGCGCCGTCGACGAGCACCACGAGCGCGCCGGCCTTGCGACCGGGGCGATGCCCCGTGCCCGGAGCCGCGTCGTCCAAGACTCGCTCCGGCCAGGGCAGGGCAGCGCCGTACGGGTTGGCCGGATCGGTCGCGGCCAGGACCACGGCCGCGATCTTGTCGTCGGGGTCGGACCCCACCTCGCGCGAGAACGACCTGAGCCGGTCGACGGCGCCCGGCCCGCCGAACTGGGCGGCGCCGAGCGAGCCGACGAAGTAGCCACGTCGGCAGCGGCCCGAGTCCTCGAACGCGGACAGCACCTTGTAGACGCCCGCGAAGCCACCCGGCACCCGCTCGCTGGTGACCGCGCCTCGGGTCACCACGCCGTGCCGGTCCAGCAGTCCTTCGGCGGAGGCGTGCGCGCGGCGCGTCGGATCCTGCTCGAGGGCCGGCAGCAGAGACCACCGCCCGGACGCGGTCGGTGGGCCGGTGCGGGTCGGGAGGCCCGGACGGCGCGACCGCGACGAGCGCACCCGGGGCGCCTGACGTCGTGCGCGGTGGGCGGTGCGGCCGCCGGTCACGAGGGTGCGCACCGGCGCGAGGGTGTCGTTGCCGACGCGTCCCGCCCAGACGAGGTCCCACAACGCGGCTTCCAGCGCCTGGTCGTCGGTCGAGCCGACCGCGTCGCTGAGCTGCCGGAAGAAGAAGGCGCCGCCACCGGCGAGCGCGTCGAGGACTGCGTCGTGCAGCGGCGTGCCGTCGATCTCCTGTGCGTCGGGCAGCGTCAGCGCGGCGTTGTCGGCCAGGTGGAGGGAGACCCAGCCGTCGGTGCCGGGCAGGGTGCCGTGGCCGGCCCACAGCACCTCGCCGGTCGCGGTGAGCTCGTCGAGCATCGCCGGGACGTAGTCGACGACCCGGCTCGACAACACGAGCGGCTCGAGGGCGGAGGCGGGGACCGCGCAGCCGGCGAGCTGCTCGACCACGCTCGCGACCCCGTCGACTCCGCGAAGGCGACCGCCGCGTTGTGTCGAGCCTGTCGAGATGATGTTCTGCCACACCGGGAGGAAGCGGCCGAGCGTTGCCGGCTCGACGGGCTCGACCTCCTTGCGCAAGGCGGCGAGCGAGCGGCGGCGCAGCCGGCGGAGCACCTCGGCGTCGCACCACTCCGCGCCCGCGCCTGCCGGGCGGAACTCACCCTCCAGCACCCGGCCCTGCGCACCCAGCCGCGACAGCGTCTGCTGCGCGACCGCGACGCCGAGCCCGAGCCGGGTGGCGACGTCGAGCGGCGTGAACGGCCCGTGCGTGCGGGCGTAGCGCGCCACGAGGTCGGCGAGCGGGTCGTCGACCGGCTCGGTGAAGACGTCGGGAGTGCCGGGCGGCACGGGGACTCCCAGCCCGTCACGCAGCCGCGCGACGTCCTCGACGGCTGCCCACCGCTGCTCGCCCCCGATGCGGACCTCGACGATCCGGCGGGCCTCGGTCAGCAGCGACAACCAGGAGCCGGCGTCGGCGCCTGCCACGCATCGCTCCGCGACCTCGGCCGTCGTCAGCGGACCGAGCAGCCGCATCAGGTCCGCCACCCCTTCGGCGTCGCGCGCCTGCCGGTCGGGGGTCAGCCGCTGCAGCTCGCGCTCGAGCTCGGCGAGCACGTCGGGGTCGAGCAGCTCCCGCAGCTCTGCGCGGCCGAGCAGCTCGGCGAGCAGCCCCTGGTCGAGTGAGAGCGCAGCGGCGCGGCGCTCGGCGACGGGCGAGTCGCCTTCGTACATGAACGCGGCGACGTAGCCGAACATCAGCGAGCGGGCGTACGGCGACGGCTGCGTGGTCTGCACCTCGCTGACGCGCACCCGGCGCTCGGACAGGCTGCGCATCAGCCCGACCAGCGCAGGCACGTCGTACACGTCCTGCAGGCACTCGCGCACCGCCTCGAGGACGATCGGGAACGACGGGTACTTCACCGCCACCTCGAGAAGCTGCGCGCTGCGCTGCCGCTGCTGCCACAGCGGCGAGCGGCGACCCGGGTCGCGTCGCGGCAGCAGCAGGGCGCGGGCGGCGCACTCGCGGAAGCGAGAGGCGAACAGCGCCGACCCTCCGACCTCGGTCGTCACGATGTCCTCGATCTCCTCGGGATCGAAGACGACGACGTCGGCACCGGGCGGGTCCTGGTCTGTCTCGGGGACGCGCAGCACGATGCCGTCGTCACCCGGCAGCGCCTGCGCGTCGATGCCGAAGCGCTCGCGCAGCCGCACCCCGATGGCCAGCGCCCATGGCGCGTGCACCTGCGCGCCGTAGGGGGAGTGGACGACGATCCGCCAGTCGCCGAGCTCGTCGCGGAACCGTTCGACCAGGATCGTGCGGTCGGTCGGCAGCGTCACGGTGGCTTCGCGCTGCTCGTCGATGAAGGCCACCAGGTTGCCGGCAGCCCAGTCGTCGAGCCCTGCGTCGGTGCAGCGAGCCTGCGCCGCCTCGGTGTCGAGCGCCCCGAGCTCGCGGGTGAACGCACCGATCGCGGCGCCGAGCTCGGCGGGACGACCCAGCTGGTCGCCCTTCCAGAACGGCAGCCGCCCGGGCTGACCCGGCGCCGGGGAGACCAGCACGCGGTCGTGGGTGATGTCCTCGATGCGCCACGACGTGGCGCCGAGCGCGAAGACGTCGCCTACCCGCGACTCGTAGACCATCTCCTCGTCGAGCTCGCCGACCCGGCTCGCCTTCTCGCCCACCAAGAAGACCCCGAACAGACCCCGGTCGGGGATCGTGCCGCCGCTCGTCACCGCGAGCCGTTGCGCACCCGGCCGGCCGGTGAGGGTCCCGGCGACGCGGTCCCACACGAGACGGGGGCGGAGCTCGCGGAACTCGTCGGACGGGTACCTACCACTGAGCAGGTCGAGCGTCGCGTCGTACGCAGAGCGGGGGAGGGTCGTGAACGGCGCCGCCCGTCGTACGACGGTGAACAGCTCGTCGACGTCCCACTCCTCGATCGCAGTGGCCGCGACGACCTGTTGCGCGAGCACGTCGAGCGGGTTCGTCGGGACCTTCAGCGACTCGATCGCGCCTTGTCGCATGCGCTCGACGGCCACGGCCGTGTGCACGAGGTCGCCCCGGTGCTTCGGCAGCAATACACCGCGCGAGACCTCTCCCACCTGGTGGCCGGCGCGACCCACGCGCTGCAAGGCGGACGCGACCGAGGGCGGCGACTCGATCTGCACGACGAGGTCGACGGCTCCCATGTCGATGCCGAGCTCGAGGCTGGAGGTCGCGACCACGCACGGCAGCCGGCCCCGTTTGAGGTCGTCCTCGATCAGCGCCCGCTGCTCCTTGGACACCGAACCGTGGTGGGCCCGCGCGATCACGGTGTCCGCACCATTGGCCTGGCCCGCCTGCCCCATGAGAGCTGCCGGAACTCGAGTGGTCTCGACAGGCTCGACCAACCGGTCCGCGCGCTCGGTGGCGATCTCGTTGAACCGCGCGGTCAGCCGCTCCGCAAGGCGTCGGGAGTTCGCGAACACGATCGTCGACTTGTGCTGCGAGATCAGGTCGACGACCCGCTCCTCGACGTGCGGCCAGATCGACCCGCGGCGTTCGGCGCTGCCGGCGGCGGACCCCTCGGGCACCTCCTCGAGGCCCTCGGCGAGCGCCAGCTCGGTCATGTCCTCGACCGGCACCACCACCGAGAGGTCCCACTCCTTGACCGACCCCGGCGCGACCACCTCGACCGGGCGGCTGCCGCCGAGGAAGCGCGCGACCTCCTCGACCGGCCGGACCGTCGCGGACAGGCCGATGCGCTGGGCGGGCTCGAGGTCCTGCTGCCTGCGCAGCTCGTCGAGCCGCTCGAGGGAGAGCGCCAGGTGTGCGCCGCGCTTGGTGCCGGCCACCGCGTGGACCTCGTCGATGATCACCGTCTCGACGCCTCGCAGCGTCTCGCGCGCCTGCGAGGTGAGCATCAAGAACAGCGACTCGGGGGTGGTGATCAAGATGTCGGGAGGAGTCGTGCCGAGCCGTCGGCGGTCCGCCGCGGTGGTGTCGCCCGAGCGCAGCCCGACAGTGATGTCGGGTGCCGGAACGCCGAGCCGGTCCGACGTGTGGCCGATGCCGGTCAGCGGGGCACGCAGGTTGCGCTCCACGTCGACGGCGAGTGCCTTCAGGGGCGAGACGTACAGCACCCGGCAGCGGTGCGCCTTGTCCGCCGGCCGAGGAGTCGTGGCAAGCCGGTCCAGCGACCACAAGAACGCCGACAGGGTCTTGCCCGATCCGGTCGGCGCGACCACCAGCGCGCTGCGGCCCGCCGAGATCGCCTGCCAGGCCCCGACCTGCGCGGGTGTGGGGGCGGCGAACGCCGCCTCGAACCAGGTCCTGGTGGGCTCGCTGAACACGGTGAGGGCATGCGCCGCACCGCCGTTTCCAGCCATCTCTCCATCCTGCCCCACGCCGCCGACAGCCCGCTCCTCGCGACATTGACCCGCCGTGTTGCCTGCCTTTGACTCAACGAAAGCAACAGCCCTTATGGTTGGCCCGATGTCCTCGTCGAGCCAGCAGCGGATGGTCGCAGACGACGGCGCGGAGGAGCAGCTCCGCGACCGTGCGCTGGTGCGTGCCCGCGGGCTGCGCAAGTCGTATTCGACAAGCTCAGGACGGCGCGGCGAAGAAATGGAAGCGGTCTGCGGAATCGACGTCGACGTGCGGCCCGGGGAGGCCTTCGGGTTCCTGGGCCCCAACGGTGCCGGCAAGTCCTCGACGATGCGCATGATCGCCGCGGTCTCGCCGCCGTCCGGCGGCGCACCTGTCGATCCTGGGGATGGACCCGCAGGCCCACGGCTCGGCGATCCGTGCGCGGCTCGGGGTCTGCCCGCAGGAGGACACCCTCGACAACGAGCTCAACGTGCGAGAGAACCTCACCGTCTACGGCAGCTACTTCGGCATGCGCAAGGCGGAGATCGCTGCGCGGGCCGACGAGCTGCTCGACTTCGTCCAGCTCACCGACCGCGCGAAGTCGAAGGTCGAGTCGCTGTCCGGAGGCATGAAGCGACGGCTGACAGTCGCGCGCTCGCTCGTGAACGACCCCGACCTGCTGCTGCTCGACGAGCCGACCACCGGGCTCGACCCGCAGGCCCGTCATCTGCTGTGGGACCGGCTGTTCCGGCTGAAGGCGCGCGGCGTGACGCTGGTGATCACCACGCACTACATGGACGAGGCCGAGCAGCTCTGCGACCGCCTCGTGGTGATGGACCACGGCCACATCGTCGCCGAGGGCTCGCCGCTGGAGCTGATCGCGGCGCACTCCACGCGCGAGGTCGCCGAGCTCCGCTTCGGCGTCGGCGAGCACGAGGAGCTCGCGGAGCGCGTCGCCGACCTGGCGGAGCGGGTCGAGGTGCTGCCCGACCGGGTGCTGCTCTACACGCAGGACGGTGAGGCCACCATCGCCGCCGTGCACGAGCGTGGGCTCGCCCCGGCGGCTGTGCTCGTGCGCCGGTCGACACTCGAGGACGTCTTCCTCCGGCTCACCGGCCGGACCCTGGTCGACTGATGGCGCTCGCGCACGAGCGGCAGGTGCTGCCCCGCTGGCAGATGGTGTTCCGGCAACGAGCCTTCTGGGTCACCTCCTACAAGCGCACCTGGAAGGGCTCGATCTTCACCTCGTTCGTGGTGCCGCTGTTCTACGTGGTCGCCATCGGCGTGCTGCTCGGCGAGTACGTCGACGCCGGCGACTCCCAGCTCGAGGGCGCCCCGACGTACCTCGCGTTCGTGGCGCCGGGACTCCTCGCGTCGTACGCAATGCAGACGACGATGGGGGAGACCACCTGGCCGGTCATGGGCATGCTCAAGTGGGACCGCACCTACTACGCGATGACCTCGTCACCGCTGGCGGTGGCCGACATCGTCGCGGCGCAGCTGCTGTTCGTGATGTTCCGGGTGGCGACGACGTGTGCGGTGTTCCTGCTCGTGATGGCGCCGTTCGGGGTGTTCGCGACCTGGTGGGGGGTGGTGGCCGCACTGCCCGTCTGCGTGCTGGTCGGGCTGAGCTTCGCCGGCCTGTTCCACGCGTTCTCCACGACCATCAAGACCCAGGACGGGTTCGCGATCATCTACCGGCTGCTCGTCGTGCCGATGTTCTTGTTCTCCGGTGCGTTCTTCCCGATCACCGAGCTGCCGCCGGTGCTCGAGTGGCTCGCGCGGCTGACACCGCTGTGGCACGGCGTCGACCTGACCCGGATGCTCCTGCTCGACCAGGTGCAGGCCGGGCCCGCGCTCGGGCACCTCGCCTACCTGGTCGTGCTCAGCGTCCTTGGCTGGGTGCTGGCCGTGCGTCGCCTCGACAAGCGGCTGGAGGTGTAGGCGCTCATGGCAATCGTGACCTCCGCCGCCGCCCGCGCCGCGTCCACCGGACGCGTCAACGCCTTCGTGATCGTGCGTCGCAACTTCCTCGTCTACCGCCAGGCTGGGTGATCTTCCTGACCGGGTTCGTCGAGCCGTTGCTGTACCTGTTCTCCATCGGTGTCGGGGTCGGTCAGCTGATCGACGGGTTCCGGTTAACGGGCAGCTCGTGACCTACGCCGCGTTCGTCGCGCCCGGCATGCTCGCGGCGTCGTCGATGAACGGCGCGGTGCTCGACTCGACGTTCGGCATCTTCTTCAAGCTGCGGTACGACAAGGTCTACGAGGGCGTGCTGGCGACCCCATGCGCCCGGTCGACATCGCTCGCGGCGAGCTGATGTGGTCGCGTCCGGGCGGCGGTCTACTCGCTCGGCTTCCTCGGCGTGATGGCTGCCATGGGCCTGGTGACGTCGTGGTGGGCGGTGCTCGCGTGGCCGGCGACCTGGCTGATCGGGTTCGCGTTCTCGGGAGCGGCATGGCCCTGACGACGTACATGAAGTCGTGGCAGGACTTCGAGTACATCCAGCTCGCGATCGTGCCGATGTTCTTGTTCTCCGCGACGTTCTTCCCGATCACCGCGTTCGACGGCTGGCTGCGCTGGGTGGTCGAGGTGACGCCGCTCTACCGCGGGGTGGCGCTGGTGCGCGAGCTGACCACCGGTGCGCTCAGCGTCGCGTCGCTGTGGTCCGTGGCCTACCTGCTCGTCCTCGGAGCCATCGGGCTCGCCGTCGCGTCACGACGGTTCGAGAGCCTGCTGCGGAACTGAGCCGACAGCGGCTCTCGTCATACGCGCCCGTCTCGGTAGTCCGTGACAAATTCGTGGTCAACGAGCCACCAGAACCACAAATCCGTCACGGACTACCGAGAAGGGGCGGGACGCGACGGCACTAGCTGAGCAG
>CAVRFR010000009.1:0-602915 GCA_963720435.1 uncultured Actinomycetota bacterium
ATATTACCTGACTATCCTGCTCTGTAGATTGACCTTGGAAAATGGGAGAGTCAGAATACATATTTCCAGCACCTGATTGTCCACCTGCAATATTACCAGAATTCTCTTGAACCTGGACGCTTATGTTTTTTCCAGAGCCAAGTATTCCCTCAAATGATGGAGTTTCATTTTCCGCATTTACAGTAATTGAAACACTATCAGGTTCACTTGTCAATCCCTGCTCATTTGTACCTACAAGCTGAAAGACAGTCTTGCTATGTGTCAATACTTGGTGCTGTAAAGGTGGGATTTACTGCAGTTGGGTCTTAATTCCAAACGAATAAAGACTGGTATCATAAAGTATTATTTTTATAATTTTAGCAATGCATCTAGAAGATTATCAAATCCTAGGAAATCTGTTTTGTAAAAATCCTTTAGGCCTACTACTACTACGGTATGAGGACAATAAATCAAAAACCAGCGAAGGAGAAGATGGTCGCAGTCAATGAAAAACGGTTATTCCGAAATTCCCTACAACGAATACCTAGTTATCAGGAGACTCGCTGAAGAGGTTTAGAATCAATCATTCGCCGACTATATCAAAGATGCACTGGAGATAAGAACTCAAGCAGACTTAGACGACTATGTAACTGTATGAAAATCATTTGAGTCTGCTGAGAAATTGATGGAATGGGTTTAAGGAAAATACTGTGGGATACAGTATGATCATTTTTAAACCAGCCATCTACTATAATTTATTTGAAGAAGAGGAGCATCAAAGAGGATGGAGTTAGAGAAGAAACACTATGAAAATATAGAATTAGGCATAGCATTTGATTATCCATCAGATTGGGTTGAGATAACTGATGAGAGCATAAAGAATTTTGGTGCAGATGTGTTGATGCACAGCGATTCGGTAATTTTTGGGTTTAAAAGAGTGAATGTAAAAATAAACTCCGAGGGTCCCATTGAAATGGCTATTGAAAAAGTATTAAAGGATGCAATTTACTTAGGAGAGACAATACTCGAAGAATCAAAGTTAGATAAATATCCTATTAGAAATGGCCGCTCTGGAACTGTAATCGTAAAGAGATCGTACGATGATAAAAATATAGTTATACATGAAAGAACGTTTATCATAAATGACAAAAAAGATCGTGGTTTTATAACCTTATTTGAACAGGATCAACAAAATACCAAAAGCATAGATTCTGTGAATCTTCAGAATCAACTGGAAGAAATATTTGAATCGTTTAGGTTTTTGTAGCAATTTGCTAGAAATAGTTATTTGATAGATTCAAATGAGTTTGAAAAAGATGCAGTATTCCCAAACTCCAATCCATCTGATGAACTAGATAAATCCCTAAGGCATTGAGCTACGTAAACTTCTGCGTTATCTCTGGTAGGGGTTTGGAGAACGATCATTACTACACAACCCCTCAAATCCAGCAGTTCCTTGATCGGCACCTCACCCTCAGGAGTAATTACAATACTATAAATCGCAGGGTCCTCTCTGGTATAAAGCGTATCTCCGTGATCTATTTGTGTGGATAAAATAGTACGATTAGATGCAACAATTCGACTTCTACACTTTTACCCAAGTGGTTTGTAATTATCATCGTTCCTGATCGATAAACAGTATCTCCAAGAGTGTTTCTTATGTATGGAATCGAATGGAATTTATATATGCCACTTGGAAGGGGATGATCAAATGCATGTGTTGTAACGACACCCAAACCAAGCGTAGAAACTATAACAATCGTAATTGGAATGACTAAAAACAATTGGTAAACAGCATATAAGTATGTGAACCATGTTGGAATTTACTGTCGGCAAAAGACTAATGGATTCGAATTTCCTTTCGTGCCACTACTAGAACCAATCGGAGTATTAAGGGCATATTAACTAGTTTTAGGACCATATAACTATATTAATGCGTTATTTCTTATAATGGCTAGGGTCCCTTACAGAACGATATCATTACATGAACCACCGAACCCGCATAGTATACGGAACTTAATCCTGCCAAATCATAAGACACAACTAATTATTACATCGACTTTCCAAAATCCCATTCAGAGAAAAACTTGGGAGTAATTTCAATTACAACGTACTTTTTTTAGCATTTTCCAGAAGCATTTGGGCGAGAGGATTATCCATAGTTCCTAAATACTTAACAATTATTTTCTCTATAATCGTTCGACTCCAATCTATATTTTCGGATCTTCCTACCCTTCTTCCTTTTACTCCATTATACGAGAGATTCTCATCATCAATAGAGAAGTAAATCTTGTCAAAATTTTTGGATAAATTATGAGCCTTTCCTGTAGTTTTTTGAGTTGAGATATATATTTTGCCATATTCTTTATCATATAAAAACCAGAGTGGTTGAATAGACGGATATCCACTTCGTCGTTTGTAGCCAATTGTAAGTTAAGTTTCCTTTCAAGAAAACTATCGACTTCTTCCTCAGTGACCTTATTTGGCATACCAGGCAAAGACTGAATTAATTTTCACTGCATACGAATATTCTATTTGATATACGTTTTCTTGAAAACAGGACGTCTTTTACATTCTATTCCATATATTATCATGTTTCGTTCTAAGGTATCTACATCTGCCAACTTACACTAATTTCATCTACTTACTATCTTATCCCTTACCAATTTAAATACTTTCCTTTTGATAGTAGATATAATAAAGTGATTTATAGATGAAATCAATTCAAATAAATAAATATGGTGGAAGCGACGTTATCGATATAAACGATAACGTCCCTATACCAAAAGTATCTACCGGTAAGGTTCTTGTTGAAGTTAAGGCATCGGGAGTTAACCCCGTTGACTGGAAAATACGTGAAGGATATTTTCAACAAATGGTTCCACTCCAATTCCCAGCTACACTCGGGACAGATTTTTCAGGGATAATCAAAGAGTTAGGGGAAAATGCATCGGCGGGTTTTAACATTGGTGATGAAGTTTACGGACAAGCATCTCCACTGTCTGGTAGCTCAGGATCTTTCGCTGAATTAGTTTTAACAAATATTGACAATATCGGACCTAAACCAAAGACTCTAAATCCTATAGAAACCTCCGGTTTACCCCTTGTTGGTGTCAGTGCGTGGCAGGCGCTTGTAGAAAATATTGGATTATCCAGGAATCAAAAAATCCTAATTCATGGAGGAGCAGGAGGTATTGGTTCAATAGCAATACAGCTCGCAAAGCATTTGGGAGCGTTCGTTGCGACAACAGTAAAATCCGAAGATAAGGAGTTTGTTCGACAGTTGGGAGCAGATGAGATTGTCGATTACACAACCCAAAATTTCGAAGATATACTACAAGACTTTGATGCAGTACTTGATACAGTAGGTGGCGAGACCTATAAAAAATCCTTTAAAGTATTGAAAAATAACGGAACTATCGTCTCCATGTTAGAACAACCAGATTCGAATTTGATGAAACAATATAATATCAAAGCGATATTTCAATTTACTGAGACAACAAATGAACGATTGACTAAATTGGCACAATGGATAGACCAAAATAATATCAAAGTAAATGTTGAAAAGACATTTCCATTAGCTGAAACTGCCAAGGCACTAGAATACCAAAAAGATAATCATCCTCGGGGAAAAGTGGTCATCACAATATGATAAAAACAATTTAGAAACTACTCTGGATATCTGTTGATTATTTGATGAATATCATAAAATGTGAGCTTATAACAAGAACTGATACTGATATCTATCTTCGAAAACGTTATTATCATAAAGTGCTTGATCTGGTTCAAATGCGTAAAAATAACCGGACCCTCATACCATACGGAACTTAATCCCACTGAACAGCACTATGAAAAAATTAACAATCCAAAATAATTCTCATACTCCTTTCATACGTCGTAAACAAGCTTGAATTCAAGGATAGACGGAAATGGTCATCAAGTAAATAAATTTAGTAAATAAAGAGAATCTAAAGGCCGAGGGAAAAGACGGTTTTTCTTAACCGAAGGTGCATCCATTTTAGAGATATGAACAACTCTGCTTTAATCAATAATTGAAATTAATAAATTTCACGGGTTATTATTATTATGAGTGTCTCAATATCCTAGCAGCGATGATTTATGTTATTGTAATAGTGGAAAAAAATTCAAAAATTGTCATATGAGACAATTGAAACCTACAGAATACTTGACTGTCAATGTAACTAAATACATAAAATCAGTAGAGTACTTTGCAACAAAAAATGACGGTCGAACCGAATCGATTAACGGCATTCTTGATATTCTTGATTATTTGCAGCATGACTACAACTTGGGATAAAGAGTTAGATGGCTTAGTTGAGCCACTGTTGAATATTCGTATTAGGGACAATCAATTTAAAACAGAAATTTTCAAATCAAAATTAGGTAAACTAAAACATAAACTAAATGCTGTAAACTATTACTCTTTTATATTTAAAGAAAGAGAAGAAAAAATAATTAAAGAATTTTCGGTGGAGTATACTGCTGAAAATGTGTCTTATTCAATGGATGAGCCAATTCTCATATTTAGCCCGACAGCTGCTGACCCAGCTGCGCGCCGTCGCCCGCCGGCTGTCCGCAGGTCTCGACTCCGACGGCATGGCGGCCCAGCTGATGGTGACGATGCACGAGCACCTCGACGACAGCTACGCGGCGGTCTTCGTGAAGATGCGCGGGTCGGTGCTCGTCCCGCTCGGCTACCGCGGCATGGAGGCGCGTCAGCTGCTGCTGCCCAACGACCCCATGGTCGAGCGGTGCTGGGCCGACATGGAGCCGTGCATCGGCGTCGTGCCGTCCGGCAACCGCGAGGCCCGTCACCGGGTCGTGCTCCCGCTGCGGGTCGGGCACCGGATGATCGGGGTGGCCGTGTCGTCCTCGGCGCGACCGGTCGCGGAGGACGAGCTGGCGGCGCTGATGCGCGAGGTGGAGGGGCACAGCCTGCGGCTGGACACCGCGCTCGTGTTCGACGAGATCCGCACGATGGCCACCGCCGACGAGCGCCAGCGGCTCGCGCGCGAGATCCACGACGGCATCGCGCAGGAGATCGCCTCCCTCGGGCTACGTCGTCGACCACATGGCCTCGACCACCCGCGACCCGTCCGTCGCCCAGGGACTGCGAGACCTGCGCGGCGGAGCTGTCCCGCGTCGTCGCGGACCTGCGGCTGTCGATCTTCGACCTGCGCAGCGACGTCTCCCCCACCAACGGCCTCGGTGCGGCCCTGTCGGACTACGTGCGGCAGGTCGGCGCCAAGTCGGACCTCACCGTGCACCTGACCCTCGAACGAGGCTCCCACGCGGCTGTCCCCGGCCGTCGAGGGCGAGCTGCTGCGCATCGCGCAGGAGGCCATCACCAACGCCCGCAAGCACGCCTCGGCGCAGAACCTGTGGGTCGACTGCTGGACGAACCCGCCGGAGGCGAGCCTCACGGTGCGCGACGACGGCCGCGGGATCAACGGCCGCCGCGACGACTCCTACGGCATCTCGATCATGCGGGAGCGCGCGAACCGCATCGACGCAACGCTCGACATCTCCTCCCAGTCCGACGCAGAAGACCTCCGCGGAACCACCGTAAAGGTTAAGGTTGCTCCGAGAACCGCCCTGACACCCGGAGGCGTGTGACCAATGCCCGAGTGACACCAGGCACGACCCAGACCCCTGAGGCGACACAGACCAACCGTGTCCTCCTCATCGACGACCACGACCTGATCCGCCAGGGACTGGCGCGTGCGTTCGAGGGGCAGGACGACTTCAGCGTGTGCGGGCAGGCCGCCTCGGTCGGCGGAGGGGTTGCGTCAGTACGCCTCCCTCGCAGCCCGATGTGGTGATCACCGACGTCCGCCTACCGGACGGGCTGGGCTTCGAGCTCGTCCGCGAGATCCGCAGCCAGGGGCACGACACGGGGGTCGTCGTGCTGACGATGTACGCCGGCGACGAGCAGCTGTTCGCCGCCCTGGAGGCCGGCGCGTCGGCGTTCGTCTCCAAGGACGCGCCCGCCGACGAGGTGGTGGCGGCGGCCCGTCACGCCCTGGTCTCCCCCCGTTCGTTCGCGGCAGCGGACCTCGCGGGCGCCATGAAGCGCAAGATGACCCCGGCCGGGCCCCAGCTGACCGCACGGGAGTCCGAGGTGCTCAGCCTGCTCGCGCGCGGGTTCTCGGTGTCGGCCATCGCCCGCTCGATCTTCGTCAGCGACTCCACCGCGAAGACGCACATCTCGAAGATCTACGAGAAGCTCGGGGCGTCCAACCGCGCCGACGCCATCATGAAGGCCGTGCGCTCAGGGCTGCTCGCCGACGACCTGGCGGAGTAGCCAACTGGTCGACCCGCCAGCCGACCAGCCAGTCGGCATAGCCCATACGGGTGATGTCGGATTGGACGGTACGTCGACCGATTGCGGACCATTTGCCCGATCCGCTACGTGTGGGTTCTTGAGATGCTTTTGGTGTTGCTCGACCGGCAGCACCGCCACCCGACCACCCTGGGAGACAAGCCATGTACGACATCCTCAACTACGTGCGCATCCGGCTCACGGCCCTGCCGAAGTCCGAGCGCGGCGCGTCCGCGGTGGAGTACGGCCTGCTGGTCGCCCTCATCGCGATCGTCATCATCGTCGCCGTCACCACCTTGGGCAGCAAGCTCTCGGGCGTCTTCCAGAAGACCTCGAACAGCCTGCCGTCCTGATCCGAACGGGAGGGCCGACTTGATGGTCCTTTCGGGTGGTTCCGGTCTCGGCTGAAAAGCGGCCGATTCCAGACCATTCGCCCGATTCGCAACTGCTACAAAACTGACAATCTAGAAGAGTTCGCTCGACCGGCGGACTGCCAGCCTCGGATTCCTTGGGAGACTCACATGTACGACATCCTCAACTACGTGCGCATCCGCCTCACCGCCCTGCCGAAGTCCGAGCGCGGCGCGTCCGCGGTGGAGTACGGCCTGCTGGTCGCGCTCATCGCGATCGTCATCATCGTCGCCGTCACCACCTTGGGCACCAAGCTCTCGGGTCTGTTCCAGAAGACCTCGAACAGCCTGCCTTCCTGATCGACAGCTTCGGGGCGGTGGCTCTCGCGAATCAGCGAGAGTCACCGCCCCGGTTCGATTTCAAGGCCGCGGTGGGTGCCAGGACCTGAGGTCCAGAGCTCGGAGAGTCGCTCGGCGGCCGCGTCCCAGGTCCACGGGGCGGTTGCCGCCTGCGAGCGCGACACCCTGCCTGTCACCGCCCGTGACAGCCACCGGGCCAGCACGTCCGCGAGGTCGCCGTCACGGGGACCCCACACCTGACCCGAGGCAGGCGAGGCAAGCGTCTCCGGCGCACCTCCCGACCTGCCCACCACGACCGGCAGCCCGCAGGCCTGCGCCTCCAGGGAGGCGATCCCCCATGCCTCCGGCTCGAGCCCGGCTCGACGGGTCCGACAGGGCATCGCGAACACGTCTCCAGCGTCGACGTACGCCGAGACGTCCTGCCAGTCCACGCCGCCGGTGAGGACGACTGACTCGGCGACCTCGAGCGAGGCGGCGAGCCGCTCGAGGCGGCCCCGGTCGGGCCCGTCGCCGACCAGCAGCAGCACGGCACCGGGACGTTGCTGCAACAGCCGTGGCCAGGCCCGCAGGAGCGTGTCCTGGCCCTTGCGCCGCACCAACCGCGCGGTGCACACCACGACCGGCGCCTCCTCGGGGATGCCGAGCGCGCGGCGCACCTCGGCTCCGCCACAGCCGGGACGGAAGCGCTGCGGGTCCACCCCGGGCGAGAGCCGCCGCATGCGGGACCGAGCCGCCGGCGACAGGGCAGGTGAGATGCGCTCGCGGCACCAGGCGCTGACGAACGTCATCACGTCGACGGAGTCACCCACCCGACGCAGCAATGAGCGGGTGCCGGGCCACCGCGCCCACCACACCTCGTGGCCGTGAGTGAGCGCGACCTGGCGGGAGGCGCCGGCTCGACCGCAGTGCCGGTGCCAGCAGCCCGAGCGGCACGCTCGCGCCGTAGAGCACCCGGTCGCAGCCCTCGCGACGCAGCACGTCCTGCACGCGCCTAGACACCGCAGGCGTCGGGAGCAGGGTGCGCGAGACGTCCCGGTGGACCGCGAACGGCAACCGCGAGTCGAATTCGGTGTCACCGGGCATCGACGCGGTGTACACCACGACCTGGTCGGGGGGCATGCGCTCGCAGAGCGCGAGCACGAACGACTCGATCCCCCCTCGTCGCGGCGGGAAGTCGTTGGTCACGACCAGCACCCGGCCGTCGGATGCCACCGCGGGCCTAGCCGGGCTCGCCGGCAGCCAGCCTGGCCAGGTCGTCTCGCCAGGCTCGGGTGAAGGCCGGCTGGCCGGTGCCGAGCACCGAACGGAACGAGCGGTCCGTGGAGGACGCCGAGTCGGAGGTTCGGTAGAACGCGATGAGCCGCTGCTCGCCGTATCGCTGCGCCAGCAGCCGGCACGCGAGCCAGGCGGCTTCGTACGTCGACCCCAGTGCCTGGTTGCGGGCGTCGAACTCGTCCGGCCCCGGCAGCCGGGCGGGCGGGCCCTTCTTCCGCACCTGGCCGAGGATCTGGCTCGCCGCCACCGACACCGGGATCTCGGCGTGCGCCAGCGCGACGTAGTCGGCGAACCCCTCCAGCAGCCACGCGGGCATCGAGGAGAAGGCGGCGCCCGCCGCGACGTGGGTGGCCTCGTGGCTCATCACGATCTGGGAACCGCGGTCGCCGAGCGGGTCGAAGACCCGGGGGTTGATGAAGATGTGCACGGGCGTGTCCGGCGCGAGCGTGCCGTCCACGGTGGTCGTCACGGCCGCGATCTCGTTGTAGGCACCAGGCTGCGAACCCAGCGCCTGGGTCAGGCTCCGCTGGCTGTCGGGGACCTCGACGACCAGACGTCCGCGCCAGCGCCGCAGCACCTTGCGCACGTCGACCACCGCCCGGTCGGCGAGCCGGGAGAACATCGCGAGCCCTTGGCCGCGAGCGGCCATGACAAGCGAGCGCGCGGTCTTGCGCACGGTGACCGGCTCGGTCAGCCAGAGCGGGCTGGCCTCACCGCTGACACCGCGGGCGGTCACGAAACCGACGCGCGAGCCCTGCTGGCGCAGCACCAGCGGGACCTCCATGTGGCTGTCGTGCGCGTCGTAGCCGCCGACGCGCCACGCCAGCTGCACCTCGCCGACGAAAGCGCCCTCGCCGAGCGCACCTTGCTGGTCCTCGCTGAGCCCGTCGTCCTTCTCGTCGACGTACCTCATGGAGAGGTCGGTGATCCCGACCGCCCTGACGTTGTCGCGCAGCGTGACGAGCTCCGCCTTCGCACGCTTGTCGCCCCGTGCGGCCAGCGCGGCAACCTGGGACCGCGTTCCCCGCTCGAGCCGGGACGAGAGCTGCTCCACCAGGCCGCTCGCCGCGTCCGCGCGCGCATCGTCGGCGTCAGCGGACGAGGCGCCGGTGCGCTCTGCGTCACCGGGCAGGACTGCGGTCTGTGGCCGCCGAGCGACGACGACGGCAACCACCGCCGCAACCACCAGGCACAGCACAAGGCCGGCCACCCACCAACGTGGGCGACCGGCCTTGAAGGGTTGGTCAGCCGGGGCGGACGGCACCGGCGTACGGCATCGAGTTCACACCGGTGATCTTAACTCCGACACTTGGGTTCTCGGCGTTCACGATCTGGCCGTTGCCGATGTACATCCCCACGTGGCTCACGGGGCTGTAGTAGAAGACCAGGTCGCCGGGCTGCAGCTCGGACTGCGACACGGGGGTGCCGGAGCCCATCTGCGCGCCGGACGAGTGCGGCAGGCTGACGCCCGCCTGCTGCCAGGCGGCCATGGTGAGCCCGGAGCAGTCGTAGGCGCTCGGGCCGGCCGCGCCGTAGACGTAGGCGTCGCCGACCTGTGCCATCGCGAAGTCGACCGCGGCCGCTGCGCCGCTGGACGCGGGTGCGGACGTCGGCTCCGGGGTGGACGTGCTGGCACGGTCCGCGGAGCGACTGGCCCGCTCCTGCGCGGCGCGCTCCTTGAGCTGGCTCAGCAGGTCGTTGGCCTTCGAGGCCCTGCGATCGACCCCGACCTTCTCGACACCTAGGCGTCGCTTGGTGACGGTGACGAGCGCGAGGTTGCTCTGGGCGTCTGCGCGCTGCTGACGGAGCCCTTGGACCCGCTGCGCGTAGTCGGCCATCATCTTGGTGCGCTGGTCGTTGTACTGCGACGTGACGTCGGAGGCCACCTGACCGCGCAGATCGGCGACCGTCGTCCGCTGGTGCTTGAGACGAGCGTCGAGGTGGTGCAGCCGCTTCTTGGCGCCGCGCATCTCGTGCCGTGCGGCGTTGAACTGGTTCGACAGCTGCTCGGCCTGGTGGTTGAGCTTGTCGACGCGCGGCTGGGTGTTGTCGATGGTCGGCTTCGGTGCCTTGTGCCGCTTGGGCTTGTGGTGCTTCTTCTTCAGCGGCTTGTTGGGGGCGGCTGGCGCATCGGGCGCCGGCATCGCGTGGACTGGGCCGGCGACGAGCAGCGAGCTGCTGAAAGCGGCAGCGCTGACGGTCGCGAGCATGCGGGCAGTACGTTTCCGGCCGTCGGACACGAGCGGTCGGTCTCCTCTTTGTCTACGCCTACCGAGTTAGCTGACGGGTTCGGGCGGCAAAGAGCCCTACACGCGTGTGGGTCCCGCGGTCGGCGGTGACGGTGCGCGCGATTAACCCCAAGGAACTTGGTTCCCCGGCTCCGAACGGTGCGGCCCCCGGCCCCGTCCAGATTCGACGCGGTGCCCGAGACGACCCGGTCTGGCCGTCTTGTACGAGCACCAGCTCATCAGGCTAGGGGGCTTCGCCGAACTGGTGCAAACCGATCCGGCCGCTTGACCGCGTGGCGCCTGTCACGTCGCAGGCGTGTCACGCCTCAGCGGGCGCCGCAGGTGTCACATATGTCACATCTGCCACATCGGTCGCTTCAGCCCGCTCAGGCCGAGGCCACGTCGGGCCCGGACAGCGGCTCGACCATGCGCAACGGTGGCACCAGGCCGGACTCCGCCAGCACCTCGAGGGCTCGCTGCTCGTCGGTGTCGAAGCCCATCTCGGGGGGCGGGCCCAACAAGACGGTGACCACGCAGTCGTGGCAGGCCTGCCCTCGGACCAGGCAGGTGTCGCAGTCGATGTGCACGCTCATCGCGGTCCTCCTCGTGGATGCGTCTTGAACACCGTGACAGCACCCACCGACAGTTTTTCGGGCCGCTTCAGCTGCGGGCGAGCAGCCGGCTCAACGCGGGGGCGGCGACCACGTGCGCGCCGTCGCGTCGTACGTCGCGAGCGACGGCCTGGTCGCTGGTGACCACCACCAGCGGACGACCCATGGGCTCGGCGGCAACCAGCTCGCGGATCACGTCGTCCGCGATCACCCCGCGCGGGCTGAACAGCACCCGCACGCCTCGTGGGCGGTTGACCACCGGGCGGTCAGGTGAGTCGGCGGCGTCGAACACCACGGTCATCTCGGCCCCCGTCCGAGCAGCCAGCGGGGCCATGCCGGCCAGCAACCGGTCACGTTGTCGCTCGAGCGGCAGGTCGGGCCAGGCGGTCTTCGTGACGTTGTAGCCGTCGACGACGAGGTGAGCCCGGGGCAGGGCCAGCAGCTCGTCGAGCAGCAACGGATCGTCGTGGGCGAGCGAGGCCTGGCCGGACGACGCGCGGCTGCCCTCCTCGGCCACGTGAGCCGCCACCGCGTCGGCCGGCGAGCCCTCGACCGGCGGCAACGACAGCTCGCGCTGCAGGCCCCGCGCCGACTCGAGCAAGGTGTCGACGAGCAGGCGCGCGCGCAGGGTGTCCTCACCACGCTCGCTGCGCTCCAGCCGTCTCGCCGCGGTGAGGTCCCGCTCCAGGTCGGCCACCCGCGACCGCAGCCGCCGGATCTCCGCCTCGAGCCCGGCTGCCGACGAGGAGGCGGCGCGGACCGCCTCCTCCGCCTCGGTGACGGCACGTGCCGATGCATCCTCCGCGGCCCTGGCTCGCTGCCGGGCGTCGGCGAGGCGGTGCCGTAGTCCTCGGTTCTCCAGCTTCAGCTCGGCGAGCTGCTCACGGTGCCGCCGCCGCGCCTCCTTGAGGTCGTCGGCCAGCCCGTCGAGCCGTTGTCGCAGCCGACTCGCCTGGTCGCTCACCTGGCGGCTGTCCGCGCCGGCACGCTCCTCCTCGAGGCGGCCCACGGCAGCAGCGACCAGGGCCGGCCATCCCGGCGGGCGGGTGAGGTAGCAGACCGCGGCCACCTCGACGGGGTCGACCGCCGGTGGCGTCGTGCCGCTGTCGAGTGCGGCCACCAGCTCGGGCTGCCGGGTGCGTACGTCAGCAGCGACCAGGTCGCGAAAGCCGTCGTCGCGCTCGAGCGCTGCGGCGATCTGGGTGCCGGCGAGCCTTGCCCGCCTGCTGGGCGTGAACGAGGCAAGGGGGCGCACCGCCGCCGGCAGGTCGGACTGGTCGGAGCTGCCGAGCGTGTCGGAGGCCATCGCGACCACGCGGGTCCGGACCGGCTCGGGCAGGGCCGGCAGTTCGCCTGGATCGGCCGGCGCGCTGACCGGTTCGACCTCGTCGACCTCGCCGCCCGCCTCGCTCACGGCGTCGTCGCGTCCGCTTCCGCTCGAGAGACGAGCTCGATGCCGTCGGAGCGACCGCACCAGCGGCAGGTCACCTTGGCGACGTCCTCGTGGTCCGTGGCGGACTCCTCGACCTGGTGCTCCCCCGCCAGGTCGAAGTGCCAGTACTCCGTCGTACGACGGGTCCTGGTCACGTCGAAGCGGGTGAGGTTCCCGCATCCGCTGCACCGCCAGCGGGTGTTCGCGTCGGGCAGGCTGAGCGCCACGTCGTACCTCCGGTGGCTCGGTGCGGCTCGGGATCGGGACCTGCCTCCAGGGTATGCCGCGTGGCGGCCCGAACTTGTCGGCGGCCGCCTCTAGCGTCAGCAACATGACCGAGACGGCCACGCCGGGGGCGGTGCAGGAGCACCCGCAGGCTGGACGCTCGCCGCGCTGGGAGGCCCAGCGCAGCTTCGACGAGCTCGGTCGGCCCCTACGTGAGGTGACCTTCTGCGTCGTCGACCTCGAGACCACCGGCGGGTCGGCCGCTGCCGGGTCGATGATCACCGAGGTCGGCGCGGTGAAGGTGCGCGGCGGCGAGGTGCTCGGGGAGTTCCAGACCCTGGTCAACCCGCACCAGGCCATCCCTCCGTTCATCGCGGTGCTCACCGGCATCACCGACACGATGGTGGCGAGCTGCCCGACGATCGAGCAGGTGCTCCCCCAGTTCCTGGAGTTCGCGCACGGGACCGTGCTCGTCGCCCACAACGCACCGTTCGACGTGGGGTTCCTGCAGCACTTCGCCGCGCAGCTGGGCCACCCCTGGCCGCGCTTCGAGGTGCTCGACACCGCCAAGCTGGCCCGACGGGTGATCACCCGCGACGACGCACCCAACTGCAAGCTCAGCTCGCTCGCCGTCGTCTTCGGCTCCACCACCACGCCGAACCACCGCGCGCTCTCCGACGCCCGGGCCACCGTCGACGTCCTGCACGGCCTGATGGCGAGGCTCGGCAACCTGGGCGTGCACACGCTCGAGGAGCTGCAGACGTTCAGCTCGCGGGTCACGTCGGCCCAACGGCGCAAGCGTCACCTCGCCGAGCAGCTCCCGCACGCACCGGGCGTCTACCTCTTCCGCGACGAGCGGGACCGGGTGCTCTACGTCGGCACCTCCAAGGACCTCCGCACCCGGGTCCGCACCTACTTCACCGCGTCGGAGACCCGTTCCCGGATGGGCGAGATGGTGACGCTGGCCGCCCGCGTCGAGGGCATCGAGTGCGCGACCGCCTTGGAGGCGGAGGTGCGTGAGCTCCGGCTGATCGCCGAGCACAAACCGAGGTACAACCGCCGCTCGCGCTTCCCCGAGCGGGTGCACTGGATCAAGCTCACCCGCGAGCCGTGGCCGCGACTGTCGATGGTGCGCCGGGTCGTCGACGACGACGCCGACTACCTCGGCCCCTACTCCTCGAAGAAGACCGCCGAGCGCGCCGTCGCTGCCCTCCACGAGGCGTTCCCGATCCGGCAGTGCGGTGGCCGCATGCCCCGGGTGCCTGCGATGAGCGCCTGCGCGCTCGCGGAGATGGGCAAGTGCCTCTCGCCGTGCAACGGCAGCGTCACTCCCGCCGACTACGCCGCCGTGGTGGCCGAGCTGCGGGCTTCGCTGCTGGCTCAGCCGGACTCCGTCATCGCCTCGCTGTCGCGTCGGATGAGCAAGCTGGCCGCCGCGAGCCGGTTCGAGGACGCGGTGTCGTGGCGCGAGCGACTCGCCTCGTTCCTGCGCGGCGCCTCTCGCACCCAACGCCTGCACGCCCTCACGCGGTGTGCAGAGGTGGTGGCGGCGCGACGAGAGGACGGGCGGTGGTCCGTCCACGTGGTGCGCCACGGCCGGCTCGCGGGCGCCGGCGTCATCCCTTCGGGCGCCGACGCCGGTCAGTGGGTCCGCACCTTGCAGGCGTCGGCCGAGACCGTCGTCGCCGGTCCCGGGCCGACCCCGGCGACGACTGCTGAGGAGACCGAGAAGATCCTGCGCTGGCTCGAGTCGGAGGGGGTGCGGCTGGTGCACGTCGACGGTGAGTGGACCTGCCCGGTCGGTGGGGCGACACGGCATCTCCGGGTCCACGACCGGGTCGCGCAGTCGAGGAACGACCTGGTGCCCTTCGACGACCGCCGCCGCACCGGCACCTTCCACCAACCAGCCCGGTGAGGGCGTCCTGGCGGATCCCGGCCCTGCTCGTGCTGGGGACACTGCTCATGCAGGCGGCCTGGTGGCTCGCGGTGCCGCCCTTCCGAGGCACGGACGAGTTCGACCACGCCTACCGCGCAGCTGCCGTCGCCGGTGGGCAGTGGCGCCCCTCCGGCGAGGTCGCCGCCCACGGTCGGGGCGAGCTGGTGACGGTGCCCCGAAGCCTGGTCTCGGCCGCCGAGCCGGTGTGCTCGAGCTACCCCTACACCGGGCACGACAACTGCCACCCGGTCGGTGACGAGGGCCCGGACGGGAAGGTGGAGGTGGCGAGCGCCGCATCGACGTACAACCCGGTCTTCTACTGGCTTGTGGGGTCGGCGGCCACCCCGTTCTCCGGCGCCGACGCGCTCTACGCGATGCGCATCGCCACTGCCGTGCTGTGCGCTTTCCTCGTCGGCCTGGCCGCCTGGACCATCACCCGCTGGTCGCGGTCGCTGTGGCCGTGTGCCGGACTCGTGGTGGCGCTCTCCCCGGTCGCGGTGTTCAGCGCGTCGGTGGTGGCGCCCAACGGGCCGGAGATGTGCGCGGCCCTGCTGCTCTGGGTCTCGCTGCTCGGCCTCCACAGTCACGATGCGGTTGCTCGTCACCAGCGCGCGCTCCTGGTCTGCGCCACGGTGGGCGCGCTCGTGCTCACGACGCTGCGGTCGATCGGACCACTGTGGGTGGCGCTGATCGTGCTCACCGTCCTGCTCCCCCTCGGGCCGCGGCGCATCGTGGACCTGGTGCGGCGCACGCCGGTGCTCGCCGGTTCGTGCTCAGCCCTCGTCCTCGTGGCGACCGTGGCGTCGGTGTGGTGGACGCGTTCGGCAGGCACGAACGCTCTGGAGCCGTTCGACACGGACGTGACGAACCGTTGGACGGCGACTCTCGGCCAGGTCCCGCTGTGGCTGTTGCAGTCGATCGCGGCGTTCCCACGCCGAAGCAACGCCGCTCCCCCGGTCGTGTACGCCGCGGTGGCGGCGGTGTTCGTGCTGCTTCTCGTCGTGGGGTTCGTCGCCGCCGGCCGGCGTTGGCGGCTGACCCTCATCGCCACCGTGGTCGTGGCGCTGGTGGTGCCGTCGGTGCTGACCGTGCTGACCGTCACGGTGTCGGGCCCGGTCTGGCAGGGCCGCTACGGGCTGCCGTACACCTTCGGGTTGGCACTTCTCGCGGCTGCGGCGCTCGACGCCCGCAGGGCATCGCCTCGGCCCCCGTGGCTGCTGACCGGCTGGCTCCTGCTGCTGGTCGCCCAGGTGGTGTCCGTCGTGAACCTCGCGCGGGTCGAGCACCGCACCAGCCCGCTGGCCGGCTCGGCCGAGTGGGTGAGCGCTCCTGCGCTCGTGATCGGTCTGCTCAGCGCGGGCGGGTTCACCCTGTGGGGGGCGACGCTGATCGTGGCCAACGCCGAGACCCGGGCGCGACCAGACCGGTCGGATAACCTCGCGCCATGATCACCGCCATCGTCTTCGTCAAGGCCGACGTCGCTCGCATCCCGGAGGTAGCCGAGCAGATCGCCGCGATCGACGGGGTGAGCGAGGTCTACTCGGTGACCGGCCAGATCGACCTCATCGCCCTCGTGCGGGTGCGCAGCCACGACGACGTGGCAGCTGTGATCGCCGACCGGCTCAACAAGGTGGCCGGCGTGGTCTCGACGGAGACGCACATCGCGTTCCGCGCGTACTCCCGGCACGACCTCGAGTCGGCGTTCGCGCTCGGCCTCGACTGACGGGCCAGGTCGTCGCGAGCGGCGTCGGGCGGAGTGCCCGGCAAGGCGGAGAAGCGAAGGCGATGCGAAGCATCGTCGAGTGACGAGAACGCCGCCGGGTGCCCGCCCGACGGCGCGCAGCAGAGCGGGCCCGTCAGTCGAGGCCGGCGGGCCTCGACTGACCGCACCTCAGTCGCGCAGGTCGTCCCAGCCGACGACCCGTCGGGCCAGCTCGGGTGAGTCCAGCTCGCGGCGCAGCGGCTCGACGTACCTCGGGGCGACCACGACCCGCAGATCGAGATGCCGCGTAAGGAGCGTGCGCACCGGGGCTGCCGCGTCCTTCGGCGTCACGACCCGGGTCCGCAGCACGTCTTGGCGGTACCACGCGTCCCGGGTGAGGCTCGCAAGGGCGCCGTGGAACCAGCCGTCGGGATAGAACGCCTGCGCGGCTCGCTGCTGTCCGAGCGCGACGTAGTCGAGATGGAAGCTGTCGGCCGAGCTCGTCGCATCCACCGCGTCCAAGATCCCGGTGGCCATCCGTCGAGCGGAGTACGGCGGCCCCACCACAGCGGTACCCGAGTGGTCGGCGTCCAGGAGTGCGGGTCGCTCCCGGGGGAAGTGACCGAACGTCTGGGTCGCCAGTGCGGCCGCGATGACGCTCACCGTCACCCGCACCCAGCGTGGGCGCGACGCAGGCGGCCCAGCGCTCAGCAGCAGCCCGCAGATGGCGGGGACGAGCACTGCCAGGATCAGCTCGAACCCCATGAAGAACTTCAAGAAGTAGTAGGACGACGTGCCGACCGTGCGCATCTGTGCCAGCAGCAGCAGCATCGAGCCCGAGAAGCCGATGATCGGTGCCGCCACCAGCAGCCGTGCCCGTCGCGCGGTCGCCATCACCTCGGCGCTCGCCCCACGCCGAGTCACCCACGCCGGCGCCGTCACGCACACGTACACGCAGACCAGCAAGAGCACCAATGGCGTCAGGGGCTGGGTCCCGTGCACTCCCCCGATCGCAGACACGAGGCCCTTGGCGTCGATGTGACCAAGCAGCAGTACCGCGGCCTTGAGCACACCGAGCCCGGCGAGCACGAGCAATGCGGCCGCGACGTAGAGGCGGGGACGCAGTTCGCGATTCGTCAGCGTCGTCCTCACCGGGGCCGCCAGGACCAGGAACGCCGGAGCCGCGATGACGAGCAACGGCGCCCACGCATGGGCGACGAAGACCATCAGACCGCAAACGGACGCGACTGTCGGCACAGCCAGCGGCCGCTCTGGTGCGAGCGCCAGCACGAGTGCCAGAGCGACCGCCGCCGACGCCCACCAGAAGTTGGCGAACCCGTCGGCCAGCATGTTCTGACCCGGCTCCCACAAGAACGCGGCCCACGTCACCACCACCAGCGGGAGTGCCACCAGTGGTCGGTCGCCCAGCCGCGGTACGGACAAGATGGCGGCAGTGAGCAGCACGATGGCGAGCACACAGACCATGACCACGCCGTGGGCATAGGCGGGCAGGACTTCCGGGCCAGGAGGCAGGTGCGGACGAGTGAGCTCGCTGATGGTGGCGACCAAGGCGTGGAAGTTCTGCGGATACTCGTCGAACGCCCATCCCGGACCACCAGACGGCGGTCCGACAGCGGTGCCCACCGCACCAGACGCGCGGATGGTGGAGAACATGTGGAAGTGCGCGTAGTTGTCGGCTCCCGGGAGCATCGCCTCGAGGGCCTGCTGAGGGGTGCCCGCCCAGGCCCATCGCCACAGCGCTGCGAGCGCAGCCAGTGCACCCAGCGGCAACAGCCAGTCGGCCGTCCGCACCCGGGGAACGAGTCCTTTCAGCCTGCCCGTGGGATGTTCCGCGGCGACGACCCACCCGACGAGCGCACCCAGGCTCACCCCTAGGACGAGAGCGGCGTGGTCCACCGCGACGGGCCAGTGCCACCACCAGAGCACCGGCACCCAGCCGACCAGCAGCGACCCGTTGAGCGCCACCCGGCGCGACAGCTCCGCCGACGTGGGCAGCGCAAGCAGCAGGAAGCAACCGAGCACCAAGGCCAGCCATCCCGCCAGCAGACCCTTTGCCAGGACCTCGTAGCAGAGGACGGTCACCGCGACGGCGACCACTGCCCCGCGCGCGGCTCGAGCACGCCCGGACGCCCCCTGGCCGTCACCGTGGTCGACGGTGTGCCCGACGGCCGACGGCGGGGCGCTGGTCACCCATTCACAGTAAAGACAGCGGCACCGGTTGTACGTGAAATGTGTGGATCGTGACCTGCGCCAGGACCCTCAGGCGATCCAGCGGCGCACCACACGCCAGTACAGCTGCGAAGCGCCCACCATCGGCGACGGCACGCTCAGACCTGTCTCGGCCGACGGTGCGAACGTGCCGGTCAGCAGGTCGGCCAGCACCCGATCCGTTCGCCGGCGCGCCGACTGCACCTCCCGGCGGCGCCGTCGCACGAGCGCCGAGTGACGAAGCAGCCACAGCCAGCCGGCGACCTTCTGACGCCCCCACCCCTGGCGTACGGCGACGAGCAGCACCGCGAGCTCGAACACGAGCAACGGACCGGCGAGCAGCAGCTGCAGCCGCCGCCCGTAGACGGTCAGGACCACCAGCAGCCGGTTCCTCTCGAGGAGGTAGAACTTGCGCGGGTTGCGGTGGAACTCGTAGGCGTGGAAGGCGACCGCGTCGGGGACGTAGCGGACCGACCAGCCGCCGAGCCAGCAGCGCAGGCTCAGGTCCATGTCCTCGCAGTAGGCGAACATCGGCTCGAAGAAGCCGCCGAGGGCGTCCCAGGTCTCGCGGCGCAGCGCCATCACCGCTCCCGTGGCGCTCGCCACCGGACCCCCCGTGCGATGGGAGGAGGCGGGCTCGCCCAGGCCACCTGCCCAGGAGAGGCCGAGGAAGTGGACGGGGTTCCCCACCGAGTTCATGACGTCCGGTCGGTCGAGCAGCCGCAGGGCTCCGCTCGCGATCCCCACGTCGGGATCCGCCAGGGTCGTCACCAGGGCGCGCAGGGCGTGCGGCTCGAGGACCGCGTCGCTGTTGACCAGCGCGACCACGTCGCCGTTCGCACGTCCGACGCCGAGATTGCACCCACCCGCGAACCCGGTGTTGCGGCCGGGCGAGACCAGCTGGACCGCCGACGCGCTGGGCAGCAACGAGAGCGGCATCGCCGGTGCAGCCGTTGTCGACCACGACGACCTCGACCCTGACTCCGGCGGAGTCCAGCGCCGCCTCGACACATCGCACCAGCAGCGGCTCGTCACCGTAGGCCAGCACCACCACGGACACCAGCGGCCCGTCGGACAGCTCCTGGTCGGTCACTCCTGCTTTTCCCGCTCGGCCCGTTCCTGGTCGAGCTGGAGGCGCAACAGGCCGACTTCCTCCGCCAGGGTCCTGGTGCGGTCCTCGAGCCGTCCCAGCTCCGAGCTGTGCTGGACGCTGACGGCGAGCAGCAGCATGCTCGCGGCGAAGAAGAGCAGGTTGGCCGGGACGGCGACGCCCACGAGCGCGGCCGTCCACTCCAGCAGCCCGGGGAACAGCGCGACCACCAAGGTGACGACGGCGACGAACGCCCAGAAGACGGCGTACTTCTCGCGCAGTCGCTGGCGCCGCATCATCTCGAACAGCAGCGACAGCGTGATGATCGATCCGATGACGCCGAGGATCAGGGTTGCCTTCATTCGGGTCCCCTCGGAAGCGTGACCGGAGTGAGCGGAGCGAGCGGTTCGTGGGGGATCCGGGCTCGAGGGGCGGGCCAGCGCCGGCACAGTGCCAGGCTCAGCGCCACCATCGCCCGGGCCAGGTAGAGGACCGAACGCAGCGTCGTCTGGCTGGCCTGCCCCGACAAGCGTTGCCGCATGGACACGGGGACCTGCGTGAGGCGACAACCCGTGCGCGCCGCGATGACGAGGGACTCCACCGTGTCACCGAGGTACTCCGAGGGGTAGTGCTCCGCGAACAACCGGATGCCGCGACGGTTCACCGCGCGGAACCCACTCGTCACGTCGGTCAGCCGCTCGTGGGCGAGGGCCGAGAGCACCCGCGCCAGGAGCCTCATTGCCCATCGGCGGGGGCCCCTCACGCGGTAGTCCCCGACGCCGGCGAACCTCGAGCCGATCACGACGTCCGCGCCCTTCAGGGCCTCGAGCAGGTCCGGCACGAATGCCACGTCGTGCTGCCCGTCGGCGTCGACCTGGACCACGACGTCGTACCCACCGCGCTCGGCGTAGCGGTAGCCGGCGCGCATCGCGCCACCCACACCGAGGTTGAACGGCAGCCGGCACACCGTGGCGCCCGCCTCCGCCGCCGCGCGAGACGTCCTGTCCCCCGAGCCGTCGTCGACGACGAGGACGTCGACCGCGGGCTCGAGACCCAAGATGTCGGACACCACGGCACCCACCGAGTCCTGCTCGTTCCAGGCCGGAACGACCACGAGCACCCGGCTCTGCGGCGTGGCCGTCGGGCTCATGCCAGCCACTCTAGGAGGGAACCTCTCGCATTGCCGGGACGTCGACAGCCCGGGCAGTCGCGCGGCGCGAACGCGGCATTCGGAGGATGATGTGCGCATGGGCACCGAGTCGCGGGACTACGCCGATCGTCTGGTGACGCTCGAGAGCGTGTGGTGGAAACGTCTGCTGCCCGTCCAGGCCCCCTACCGGTGGAACCTTCGCCGCCAGCACCTCGGCCGGACGCTCGACGTCGGCTGCGGGGTGGGCCGCAACCTCGCCACGCTCGGCGCCGGCTCGGTCGGCGTCGACCACAACGAGGCCTCGGTGCAGGTGGCTCGGGCCCGCGGCCTCGAGGCGTTCACGGTCGAGGAGTTCCTGGCCGGTGAGCACGCCCGCCCGGACTCCTTCGACAGCATCCTGCTCGCGCACGTCATCGAGCACATGTCGCCGGAGGCCGCTCGCGAGCTGATGCGGTCCTACCTGCCGTTCCTCCGGCCGGGCGGGCGGGTGTTCTTCATCTGCCCGCAGGAGCGCGGCTACGCCTCCGACGACACGCACGAGACGTTCACCACCGGGGAGGACCTGGTGCGGCTCTCTCGCGACGTCGGCCTCGAAGCGGAGCGGTGGCGGAGCTTCCCGCTGCCTCGGCGGGCCGGGAAGGCTGTTCGTCTACAACGAGTTCAACGTGCTGGCCACCAAGCCGACCTGATCACCCGGCCGAGGTGCTGGCGGCGACCCAGCGCTCGAGCACGTCTTGTGCTCGTCCGGAGTCGACCGCCTCCTTGGCCCGCGCGACGCCGCTCGCGAGCACGTCGTCCGGAGCGCCTTCCTCGCGCGCATGCACCGCCAGCGCCGCCCCCGCGTTCAGCAGGACGGCGTCACGCACCTGACCGGTCTCCCCCGCCACGAGCCGGCGCACCACCTCGGCGTTGTACGACGCGTCGCGACCGCGCAACCCCTCGGCCGTCCCGCCACCCAGCCCGAGCCGCGCCGGGTCGACGGTGAACTCGGTGACGGCGCCCTCGCGCACCGCCCACACCCGCGACGTCGTGGTCGTGGTCAGCTCGTCCAGCCCGTCGTCGCCACGGAACACCCAGGCGTCGACACCGCGCCGCGCGAAGACACCCGCCATCAGCGGCGCCATCGCGATGTCGGCGCAGCCGATGGCCTGCGCCTCGGGCTTCGCCGGATGAGCCAACGGGCCGAGGAAGTTGAACGTGGTGCCGATACCCAGCTCGCGCCGGGGCACGGCGGCGTGGCGCATCGCGGGGTGGAACGCCGCCGCGAAGCAGAACGTGATGCCCACCTCCTCGCCGATGCGCGCCACGGTCGCGGCGGGCAGGTCGAGGCGGACGCCGAGCACCTCGAGGACGTCGGCGGACCCGGCCTTGGACGACGCCGAGCGGTTGCCGTGCTTGACGACAGGGGCGCCCGCCCCGGCCGCGACGATCGCGGCCATCGTCGAGATGTTGACCGACATCGACCGGTCGCCACCCGTGCCGACCACGTCGAGGACCCGCCCGGTGACGGGCATCGGTGTGGCGTGGGCGTACATCGCGTCGACGAGACCCTCGAGCTCGTCGATGGTCTCGCCCTTGGCGCGCAGCGCGACCGCGAACCCGGCAATCTGGGACGGCGTCGCCTCGCCCGCGAGGATCTCCGACATCGCCCAGGCGGTCTGCTCGCTCGAGAGGTCGACCCGGGTGACCAGGGCGGTCAGCACCGCGGGCCACGACAGCGCGGCACTCATGGGACCGCTCAGGCCCGCGTCGGGGCGGAGCGCAGCAGCCGCAGCACGGCCTCGGCGAGCTGCAGCGGGTCGATCGGGTGCGGCACGGCGGCCTCGGCGCGCGACCAGGTGGCGAGCCAGGCGTCCTGCGGGCGTCCGGTGAGCACCAGGATCGGCGGGCAGCGGTAGATCTCGTCCTTCATCTGCTTTGCGATCCCCAGACCACCAGCGGGCACCGCTTCGCCGTCGAGGATGGCCAGGTCGATGTCCCCGCCGTCCATCTGCTGCAGCACCACCGGCTCGGTCGCGACCTCGACGTACTCCACCTCGGGGAGGTCGGGGTGCGGACGTCGCCCGAGACCGAAGATCACCTTGTCGCGGGTGTCCGAGTCGTCGCTGTAGACCAGGATCCGCAACGGCTCTGGGGTGCTGTCGTCGGTCACGGCCGCGACTCTACCGGGACGACTCCCGCCTCGCGGCCTGTGCCTCCAGACGGTCCAGGCGCCGGTCCTCGCGCTCGGCCTCGCGCATCGACGAGCGCACCCACTGGGTGAACAGCACGCCCAAGAACACCAGTCCGACCAGGTCGCCCGCAGCCCACAAGATGCCACCGGCCAGCTGCTGGTCCTGCGCGGGCGTCGGCAGCCACGACATCGGCAGTGCGGCGTACCACGAGCCGCCGATCAGGGCCGTCTGGCCCATGATCGTGACCCCGAGGAAGGCATGGAACGGCAGCGTCAGCACCAGGAGCAGCAGCCGGAACGGGTAGGCCACTCTGCCCGGCACCGGGTCGACGCCGACGATCGGCCAGAAGAACAGGCACCCGACGACGACCAGGTGCAGGTGCATCATCTCGTGGACGTACGGCGACCGCAGCGACGCGTCGTACCAGGAGGTGAAGTAGAGGACCCACGGGCTCAGCACGAACAGCAGGAAGGTCAGCGGTGGGAACGTCAGCACCGCGGCCACCCGCGAGTGCAGCAACGAGAGCAGCAGCCGCCGCGGCCTCGGCGGCAGGGTCCGCAGCATCAAGGTGACGGGCGCGCCCAGCGCCAGGAACAGCGGCACCACCATCGAGAGCAGCATGTGCTGGACCATGTGCACCGAGAGCAGGGTGGTGTCGTAGCTGCCGAGACCCGACGAGGTGGCGAAGAACAGCAGCCGCATCCCGGGCACGACGAAGCTGAGCGGTGCGCGGCAGCGGCCAGTGGTCGCCGCGCTCGTGGAGCCGCCACACCCCGAACAGGTACAAACCGGCCACCCAGACCGTGAGCACGGTGAGCACCGGGTCGAGCTCCCAGGCGGTGAAAACCCGCCCAAGCGTGAACGGGGGCTGACCCGCCAAGGAGGCGGGCCCCGATGCGACGCCGTCGGCCAGGAGCACCCCTCCAGAGTAGGGACTGGCCCGCATCACCGTTCGGCCGCCGGATCCACCCGCACGACGCCGTCGCGACCCGGCCTGACACGCCCACGAAACGGCAGGGGGTCGGGGTGGCATGGGCGGGGGCAGCAGACATAATGAGCCCGTGGCCACCTCCGCATCCGTGATCCCCGCTTCTCGCCTGCACGGACACCACGACCGGCCGAGCATGGTCAGCGTCGGGACCATCGTCTGGCTGGCCAGCGAGCTGATGTTCTTCGCGGCGCTGTTCGCGAGCTACTTCACGATCCGCGCCGTCTCGAGCGACGCTCTGGGCGCAGGAGACCGCGAAGCTCAACGTCCCGTTCGCCGTCGGTGAACACCACGATCCTGGTGCTGTCGTCGCTGACCTGCCAGCTCGGGGTGTTCGCCGCCGAGCGTGGCCAGGTCGGCCGCACCGGCAGCGTGTTCAAGGTCAGCGGCTGGGGCCTGCGGGAGTGGTTCGTCCTGACCTACCTGATGGGCGCCGTGTTCGTCGCCGGGCAGGCCACCGAGTACGTCTCGCTCGTGCAGGAGAACGTCACGATCCCGTCGTCGCCGTACGGCTCGGTGTTCTACCTCACGACCGGGTTCCACGGGCTGCACGTGACCGGCGGGCTGGTCGCGTTCCTGCTGGTGCTCGGCCGCACGTTCATCGCCCGCAAGTTCACCCACGAGCAGGCCGTCAGCGCGATCGTCGTGTCCTACTACTGGCACTTCGTCGACGTCGTCTGGATCGGCCTGTTCGCCACGATCTACCTCCTGCAGTAGCCCCAGACAACCGTCAGTTCGCCGACCAGCCAGGTACCCGGACCGAAGGACATCGAAGTGCGATTCCTCACCGCTCGACTCTCAGCCAAGCGCCGCAGCCCGTTGGCCGGGCTCGTCGTCTTGCTGCTGGGGCTGCTGGTGACCGGCGCTGCGTACGCCGTTCTCTCACCCGCCAACGCCGACACCAACGAGTCCGACCAGTCGACGGTCGCCGAGGGCCGCAAGCTCTTCCTGGTCGGCTGCTCCTCCTGCCACGGCCAGAACGGCGAGGGCATCCTCACCAAGCGAGGCACGCAGTACGGTCCCCCGCTCGTCGGTGTCGGCGCGGCCGCGGTCGACTTCCAGGTCGGCACCGGCCGCATGCCCATGGCTCGTCCGGGCGTCCAGGCCGCGAGGAAGAAGGTCATCTACACCCCCGACGAGATCAGCGCGCTCGCGGCGTACGTCGCCTCGCTCGGCCCCGGCCCCTCCGTCCCCGAGAAGTCGCGAGTACGACATCGAGGGCCTCGACGCCGACGCCGTCGCGCGAGGCGGGCAGTTCTGGCGCACCAACTGCACGGCCTGCCACAACTTCGCCGCCGCAGGCGGCGCCCTGCCACGCGGCAAGTTCGCACCGTCGCTCGCACGGCGTCAGCGAGAAGCACATGTACGAGGCCATGCTGACCGGACCGCAGCAGATGCCGGTGTTCTCCGACCGGGTGCTGAAGCCCTCGGAGAAGCGTGACGTGATCGCCTACGTGAAGAGCCTGCAGGAGTCGCCGAACTACGGAGGCACCACGCTCGGCTCGCTGGGGCCGGTCACCGAAGGGTTTGGCCGCCTGGGTCGTCGGCATCGGCAGCCTGGTGGGCATTTGCGTCTGGATCGCCAGCGGCTCCGTCCGTTCGAAGAAGAGGGGGAAGGTCGTGACCCAGCAACAGAACCCGACGGGCGCCAGTCCGCAGACCGAGGACTCCCACGGCACCCTCGCCACCGCCTCCCTCACCGGCGACCCGATCCCGGACCCTGGCCTGCACGAGCACCAGCCTCGGCCCACCGACATCGACGACCACGCCGAGAAGCGGGCCGAGCGCCAGATCGCCACCCTGTTCGGGCTCTCCAGCGTCTTCGCCATCCTCTTCGTCGTCGCCTACTTCGCGTTCCCGGTGGGCGAGGACCCGAAGATCATCCTCGGCTACGGCGCCAGCAACGTCGCCCTCGGCCTGACCCTCGGGCTGGCCCTGCTGTGCATCGGGCTCGGGGCCATCCAGTGGGCGCGCAAGCTGATGAGCGACGTCGAGATCGTCGAGATGCGCCACACCGCCAAGTCCAGCGACGCCGACCGCGAGGAGGCCGTCGCCGCGTTCAACCAGGGCGTCAGCGACTCGGGCATCGCCCGCCGTCCGCTGATCCGCAACTCGCTGCTCGGCGCCCTCGGCGACGGCCTGCCCTGCCGCCTGATCGTCGTGCTGCGCGACCTCGGGCCGCTGCCCGGCGACAAGCTGGCCCACACCGTCTGGAAGAAGGGCATGCGGCTCGTCAACGACGTCGCCGGCACCCCGATCAAGCCGGAGGACGTCGAGATCGGTCAGCTCATCAACGGCGAGCCGGCGGTCTTCTTCGAGGAGAAGGACGGCGAGCCCCTCTACGAGGGCGCCGCGCTGGCTCAGGCCAAGGTCAAGGCGGCCATCGTCATCGTCCGGATGAAGCCGGAGGACATCACGCCCTTGCCGGACCGCGAGGAACTGGGGCGTCGAGGGGATCCTCTGCTACTCGAAGATCTGCACGCACGTCGGCTGCCCGATCTCGCTGTGGGAGCAGCAGACCCACAACCTGCTGTGCCCGTGCCACCAGTCGACCTTCGACCTCGCCGACAACGGTAAAGTCGTGTTCGGGCCGGCAGCTCGTGCGGTGCCGCAGCTGCCCATCACCGTGGACAGCGAGGGCTACCTCGTCGCCCAGAGCGACTTCACCGAGCCGGTCGGCCCCAGCTACTGGGAACGTGGGTGACACCGATGAGTGCACAGAGAACGCGCAGCCGCCTCGGCCGCACGAACCGCACCAGTGCGGCCAAGGCTCCCAAGGTGAACCGCGTCGGCGCGGCCGCCAGCTGGGCCGACGAGCGCACCGGCCTCGCCACCGCGATGAAGAAGCAGATCCGCAAGGTCTTTCCCGACCACTGGTCCTTCATGCTCGGCGAGATCGCGCTGTGGAGCTTCGTGGTCCTGCTGCTCACGGGCACGCTGCTGACGCTCTGGTTCAAGCCGAGCATGGGCGAGGTCGTCTACGACGGCAGCTACGACCAGCTCCGCGGTGTGTCGATGTCGGAGGCCTACGCCTCCACGCTTGCACATCTCCTTCGACGTACGCGGTGGCCTGCTGCTGCGGCAGATGCACCACTGGGCCGCGATGCTGTTCGTCGCCGCGATGCTGGTGCACCTGATGCGCGTCTACTTCACCGGCGCGTTCCGCAAGCCGCGTGAGCTGAACTGGGTGATCGGCTCGCTGCTGCTGCTGCTCGGCACCCTCGAGGGCTTCACCGGCTACTCGCTGCCCGACGACCTGCTCTCCGGCACCGGCATCCGCGCGGCCGACGGCTTCATGAAGTCGATGCCCGTCGTCGGCACGTACATGTCGTTCTTCCTGTTCGGCGGGGAGTTCCCGGGAGACGTGATCATCCCGCGGCTGTTCATAGCGCACGTGCTGCTGATCCCGGGCATCCTGCTGGCGCTGATCGGCCTGCACATGCTGCTGCTGGTGTTCCACAAGCACACCCAGTGGCCCGGTCCTGGCCGCACGAACGACAACGTCGTCGGCTACCCGCTTCTCCCCGTGTACGCCGCCAAGGCGGGTGGCTTCTTCTTCATCATCTTCGGCCTCACCGCGCTGATGGGCGGGCTGATGACGCTGAACCCGGTGTGGAAGTTCGGTCCCTACGATCCGTCGCAAGTCACGGCGGGCTCGCAGCCCGACTGGTACATGGGCTGGCCCGACGGCGCGTTGCGCATCATGCCGGGCTGGGAGACCCACCTGTGGGGCTTCACCCTGTCCTGGAACGTCTTCTTGCCGATCATCGTGCTGCCCGGTCTGGTCTTCACGGTGCTGCTGATGCTGCCGTTCATCGAGTCGTGGATCACCGGCGACAAACGGGAGCACCACCTGCTGCAGCGGCCCCGCAACGCCCCCAACCGGACCGCCACGATGGTTGCGCTGATGACGTTCTACGGCGTGCTGTGGGAGGCCGGCGGCAACGACATCATCGCGATCAAGCTGAACATGAGCATCAACAACATCACCTACGCGAACCGCGTGCTGGTGTTCGTCGCTCCCGTCATCGCGTTCATGATCGCGCGCCGATGGTGCATCTCGCTGCAACGAGCCGATCAGGCGCGCCTGCTGCACGGCTACGAGAGCGGCGTCATCATGCGCTCCCCCGAGGGTGCGTACGCCGAGAAGCACCTGCCGATCAGCACCGACGAGGCCTACACGCTCACCGCGCGTGACCGCGACGAGATCACGCCGATGCCCACGGAGGCGGACGAGAACGGCGTCGCGAACCGCAAGGTCAAGCTGATGCGCGCGCGAGCGCGAGCGTCGAGCTGGTGGTTCAGCAAGAACATCCAGAAGCCGACCCGCGAGGAGCTCCAGGAGGCTCGTGAGCACGCTGCCCACGAGCTCGCGGTCCACGAGGACGGCCACCAGCACCTCGACAGCGGCGAGTACTCAGGCGACTACGAGCTCGACGGGACACCCGGCAGACGGCCACCAGTACGACGGTCGTCACGACATCGCGGGTGACGAGCTCCGCAAGCACTAAGTGGCCGCGAGGGTCTCGGACGCACGGTGGTTGAGGTGCGAGCGAAGCGAGCCTCGAAACCGCTCGCGCACGGGCAGAGACTGTGCCGCCGCTCGCCAGGTTTCGAGGCCCTCGGCTAGCGCCTCAGGCACCTCAACCACCGTGGGATCAGCTGATCTTGCGGTGGTAGGTGGCCATGGCGAGCGGCGTAGGCGACGACGAGGATGCCGAGGCACCAGGCGAGGGCGACCCAGATGTCGGTGCCGACCGGCTGCTGCGCGAACAGGTCGTGGATCGTGTTGACGATCGCCGTCACCGGCTGGTTCTCGGCGAACGCGCGCACCGGGGCGGGCATGGTGTCGGTGGGCACGAAGGCCGAGCTGATGAACGGCAGGAAGATGATCGGGTAGGCGAAGGCACCCGCGCCCTCCATGGTCTTCGCGGAGAGGCCGGCGATGACCGCGATCCAGGTCAACGCCAGCGTGAACAGGGCGAGGATGCCGGCGACGGCAAGCCAGGCCAGCACGCCCGCCGAGGTGCGGAATCCCATGAGGAGGGCGACGAGCACGACGAGCCCGAGCGAGATCAGGCAGGAGACCACCGAGGTCAGCACGTGCGCCCACAGCACGCTCGAGCGCGCGATCGGCATGGACTGGAACCGCTCGAAGATCCCGCTCGTCATGTCCGTGAAGAGCCGGAACGCGGTGTAGGAGATGCCCATCGCGACCGTGATGAGCAGGATCCCCGGCAGCAGGTAGTTCACGTACTTGTCCGTGCCGGTGTCGATCGCGCCGCCGAACACGTAGACGAACAGCAGCATGAGGGCGATCGGCATGATCGCGACCGTGATGATGGTGTCCGGGCTGCGCGTGATGTGGCGCATGGACCGGCCGAGCAGGACGGCGGTGTCGCCGAGTACGTGCGTGGTCATGATCGTTCCTTGGTCTCGTGAGGTCGCCGGGCGGGGGCCGGGGGCCGTCGTTGCCGACGATGGCGAGGAAGATCGTCCTCCAAGGTCGGCTGCTTCTCGACGTACTCGACCGTGGCCGGCGGGAGGAGCCGCTTCAGCTCGGCGAGCGTGCCGTTGGCGATGATCCGTCCCTCGTGGAGGATCGCGATGCGGTCGGCGAGCCGTTCGGCCTCGTCGAGGTACTGGGTGGTGAGCAGCACCGTCGTGCCCTGCCCGGCGAGCTCCTTGACGCTGTGCCACACCTCGACCCGAGACTGCGGGTCGAGGCCGGTGGTCGGCTCGTCCAGGAAGATCACCGGCGGATCCCCGATGAGGCTCATCGCGATGTCCAGACGGCGGCGCATGCCGCCGGAGTACGTCGAGACCCGTCGCTGCGCCGCGTCGGTGAGCTGGAAGCGGGCCAGCAGGTCGTCCGCGATCTGGCCGGCGTCCTTGAGGTGCCGCAGCCGGGCCACCAGCACCAGGTTCTCCCGCCCGGTGAGGGTCTCGTCCACGGCAGCGAACTGCCCGGTGAGGCTGATGGACTCCCGCACGTCCGCCGGCTGGGTGGCGACGTCGAAGCCGTGGACGGTGGCCGTGCCCGCGTCGGGCTTGAGCAGCGTGGACAGGATCTTCACGATCGTGGTCTTGCCCGCGCCGTTGGATCCGAGCAGGGCGAAGATGCTGCCCCGCGCCACGTCGAAGTCCACGCCGCGCAGCACGTGCAGCTCCTCGTACGACTTCTCCAGGCCCTGCACGTGGATCGCTTGCGTCGGTCATCGTGGGACAGTCCTTCGCTTCCGGTGGCTTCGCCGGCGGCGCGGTCGACGGCGCTGGTCAGCCGCTCCCGCTCCCGGCCGATCCAGCTGCCCTCCGGGTAGTTGCGCAGGAACGCCTCGGCGAACTCCACGGGGTCCTCCCCCACGATCGCGCGGATCGGGGTCTCGTTCGCCGCGCTCTGCTCGAAGAGGTCGGCGAGGTCCTCGAACATCGAGGCCGCGCTGTCGCCGTCGCCCGGGCCCGAAGCACATCAGGTACCGCTCCAGGGCATCGGCCGCCGTGCGGTAGCTCGCGGGAAGCTGGCTGGTGCGGGCCTTGTACTGCCGCCAGCGCCGCTTCTCGCCGATCATGCTGAGATGAACATCGTCATCTACCTCCTTCGCGGAGCTGTTCGAGCCGTTCTGTGAGGAAGCTCCAGGTCCTCCAGAAGTCTTCGAGGTATGCCTGTCCCTGAGCGTTGAGGGAGTACACCTTGCGCGGCGGGCCCTTCTCGGAGGGGACCTTCTCCACGTCGACGAGGCCGCGCTGCTCGATCCTGATGAGCAGCGCGTAGACGGTCCCCTCGGCGATGTCGGAGAAGCCCTGCTCCCGCAGCCATGCCGTGATCTCGTAGCCGTACGCGGACCGGCCGGACAGGATCGCGAGAACGATGCCCTCCAGCGTCCCCTTGAGCATCTCGGTGACCTGCTTGCCCACGGGACCACCTCCTCCTCAACTACTCAGCATCACTGACTACCAGTAGATAGTAACACTGAATAGCGGAAGGGCAAGCCGGCCCGTCGCGGGCAACCGTGGCCCTCAGATCGCCGGCTGGTCAGGGCCGGGTGGTGACCTGGCTGCGATCGCCGGCCGGTGGCCCGACGGCGCGAGTGGCCCGCCAGGCCTCGCGGGCAGCGACCACGAACAGCACCACGATCAGTGCGTTGCGGAGCACCAGCAGCGGCACAGCCACGCCGGACTGCCAGTCGTGGATGACGAGGTAGCGGTAGAACAGCGGGTACACCACGTGCGAGACGCCCGCAGCGACCAGCAGCCATCGGGCCCATTTCCGCAACGTGGGAGTGGGGTCGAGCAGCAGCCCGACCGCGACCATCGGGAGCAGCCAGAGCAGGTACTGCGGGCTGAAGACCTTGGAGCAGACCGTGTAGCCCGACACCGAGGCAAGGCACACCCAGACCAGGGTCCCCGGCGCGAGTGTCGCGGGCTGCCGGAGCACGCGCCACCAGAGCGCGAGGAGCCCGGCCAGCAGCGCCACGGTCAGCAGGGTGCTCACCACGAGCATGCTGCTCACGAGCGGCCCGAAGACCTCGACCGCCTTGAACTCCAGCCGCATGTCCCAAGACGACGGGTGGAAGAGCCATCCGGCCATGACCGGTGAGGGCGGACACCGACTCCACCTGCAGGCCCCGGTCGACCTGGTAGCGCAGCGGCGAGAACAGCCTCCCCCAGCCGGCCACCGCCACACAGGCGCCGGCGACGACCAGAGCGACCGCCGCGAAGGGCACCAGGAAACCGAGCCCGCCGCGGGGTCGCGGCGACGAAGGCCGGAAGCAGGATCACCGGCCACAGCTTCAGCGCCGTGGCGAGGTGAGGGTGGCCGACGCGGCCCGAGGCCGACTCGCCAGCATGAGCATGGCCAGGTGCCACCACCATCCCCACCACCAGGTCGAACCTCATCAGGCACAGGCCTCCGAGCAGCGGCACTGCCCACAGCCACACGCGCACCGCGGCATCGCGGCCGGGGGCCCGCTGACGGACCAGCACCACCGTGAAGGCCGCGTCGACGAGGAGCATGACCAGCAGCATCATCCAGGGGTACAGGGAGACCGAGCCGGCGGCGACAGCCATCAACCGCGGCAGCGCGATGAGCGCCGACAGCAGGCAGCGGGTACTCGACGAGGGTGTGCGCAAGCCCGTCACGGGCCACGTGCGACAGGGTGCGGCCGAAGTAGGATGACGTCGCCAGAGGTGCCCATGGCGGCCTCGAACCCCACGCAGCAACGCGACCGTGAGCAGTCGCGTCAGGATCCAGACCGTGAGCACAGACGGGCGTCGTGTGCGAAGTCCTGCGAGCACCCGACCATGATGGTCGGCGCCCGCCCCCGCGTCAGCCCAACGCCAGGTGACCGGGTCAGCCGAGCGCCGAGCCCTTCTTGTACTGCGAGAACGGCTCGTTCCAGTCGCCGTACCCGTTGTCGAGGGTCATCCCCCGGTCTGTGCCGGTGTAGTCCACGACGTCGCCTCGGCTTGCTGATGCTGTAGAGCCAGCCGGCGTTCGCGGTGCTCATGCCGGTGCAGCCGTGGCTGACGTTGGCGTAGCCCTGGGAGCCCACGGACCACGGTGCAGCGTGCACGAACTCACCCGAGTAGGTGACGCGCATGGCGTACTCGACGTCGTCGAGGTCGTAGCCCTGGGGGTCGTTGTGCGCGATGCCGATGGTCTCGGAGTCCATCCGCTTGTGGCGGAACTTCTCCACGATGACCTTGATGCCGGAGCGGGTGGTGAAGCCTGGCTGGCCGGTGGTGATGGGGATGTTGCGCGCCATCTTGCCGTTCACGAAGACCTTCATGCGGTGGGTCTGCATGTTGACCTTGCTGATCACCGACTGGCCGATGTGGAACTTCGTGGTGCGGCTGAGCTGGCCGTAGATGCCGTTGCCCGCGGGGATGCTGTTGATGTCGGCCTTGACGGTGACGTCGGTGCCGGGCTTCCAGTAGTGCACCGGACGCCAGTGCACCTCGGAGTCGTTGAGCCAGTGCCAGGCGCCCTTCTGGCCCGAGGAGTTGGTGACCTGCAGGTGCTTCTCGATGTTGGCCTTGTCGCTGACAGGTACGTCGAAGCGGACGATGACCGGCATCCCGACGCCGACGGTCCCGCCGCGTCGGCGCGAAGCTCGGGTAGGTCTGCTGGTCGAGGGAGAGGTCCACGGTGCGGAACGCTGACCGCTTGACGACCGAGCGACCGTCGTCGTCGACGACGACCGACTTCACCCGGTAGCGCGTGCCGGGCTCGAGGCGACCCTTCGCCGTCCAGCTGCTCTTGTCCGAGGAGATCTCACCGGGGACGGGCTGCTTGGGCGAACGGACCGACACCTTCGAGAAGCTGCCGTCCTTGGCCTTCAGGGTCAGCACCTTGTCGACCGCGACCCGGTTCGGCGCCTTGATGTTCGTCGCCACCGTCGCAGCGGAGCGGGCGCCGCGGGGAGGCGGACTCACCCTTGGACGCCGTGTCGGACTGGGACTGGGTCTGGGGCTCGGCGCCGTCGTCGGAGGCGGACGTGCAGCCTGCAGCCACCACGCCCAGGCAGAGCAGGCTCGCCACGAGAGCGGCGGGACGGCGCACGCGAGCGCGCGACCGGGCACCGGAAAGGTCGGACATGGGTTCCCCTCGTGGAAAGCTGAACATCGCGTCCAGGGTAACAACCGAGACGCGGTGTTCTTTACTTCCGAGCGGGTGTGAACCGTCACGTTAAGCGTCACGGGCGGCGGCTCTTTACGGTTCAGCGGCTCAGTGGGCGTGCTCCCCCACGTAGTACTCGTAGATCCAGCCGCACAGCGCGAGCACGCCGATCCCCACGCCGATGACGAACAGCCACCAGGCGGCCATCGCGACCGCGAAGACCATCACCCCGAGGGTCAGGCCGCACCACAGCGGCCACCAGCTGTACGGCGGGAAGAACCCCAGCTCACCGGCCCCGTCGGCGATCTCGGCGTCCTTGCGGTCCTCCGGGCGCGGCTCCATCTTCGAGGCGTGGAAGCCGAGGTAGAAGGTCACCAGCGTGGAGAGCAGGACCGTCATCACGAGCGCGGACGTGCCGGTGGGGTCGTAGGTGATGAACCAGTACGCCGGCGCCACGATCACGAAGAACGCGGTGCAGATCCCGAAGATCCAGGCCTCGGCCTTCATCGGGTCTCACCCTTCCCGGGGTCCTCGTCGACGGGGTGCCCCATGGTCTCCTCCAGGTGGCCCGCGCGACCGGCGACGTCCGGAGCGTCGGCGCTGTCACGCTCGTCGCCCAGCTCGTTGCCCTCGACCAGCTCGAGGGCTGCCACCTCCGGGTGATGCAGGTCGAAGGCGGGCGACTCCGAGCGGATCCTCGGGATCGAGGTGAAGTTGTGCCGCGGCGGCGGGCTGGAGGTCGCCCACTCCAGCGACCGGCCCCAGCCCCACGGGTCGTCGATCTCGACAGCGGGGGGTCCTCGCCGACTTGTAGACGTTGAGCAGGAACGGCAGCGTCGAGGCGCCGAGCAGGAACGCGCCGACGGTCGAGACCTGGTTGAGCGTCGTGAAGCCGTCGGAGGGCAGGTAGTCCGCGTAGCGCCGGGGCATGCCCTCCACGCCGAGCCAGTGCTGGACCAGGAACGTGGTGTGGAAGCCGATGAACAGCAGCCAGAAGTGCACCTTGCCGAGCCGCTCGTCGAGCATCCGGCCGGTCATCTTCGGCCACCAGAAGTAGAAGCCCGCGAACATCGCGAACACCACGGTGCCGAACACCACGTAGTGGAAGTGGGCCACCACGAAGTAGGAGTCGGAGACGTGGAAGTCCAGCGGCGGGCTGGCGAGGATGATGCCGGTCAGGCCGCCGAACAGGAACGTGACGAGGAAGCCCACCGACCACAGCATCGGGGTGTCGAAGGACAGAGATCCTCCCCACATCGTGCCTATCCAGTTGAAGAACTTCACCCCGGTGGGTACGGCGATCAGGAACGTCATACCTGCGAAGAACGGCAGGTTCACCGCGCCGGTGACGAACATGTGGTGGGCCCACACGGCCACCGACAGCACCGCGATGCTGATCGTCGCGGCGACCAGGCCGACGTAGCCGAAGATCGGCTTGCGGCTGAACACCGGGAGGATCTCGGTGATGATGCCGAAGAACGGCAACGCGATGATGTAGACCTCGGGATGCCCGAAGAACCAGAACAGGTGTTGCCACAGGATCGGGCCCCCGTTGGCGGGGTCGAATATGTGGGCGCCGAACTGCCGGTCCGCCTCGAGCGAGAGCAGTGCGCCGGCCAGGATCGGGAACGCGATCAGCACGAGCAGGCTGGTCACCAGCGTGTTCCAGCAGAAGATCGGCATCCGGAACATCGTCATGCCGGGCGCGCGCATGCAGATGATCGTGGTGACGAAGTTGACGGCGCCGAGGATGGTGCCGAGGCCGGCCATCCACAGCCCCATCACCCACATGTCTCCCCCGACCCCTGGACTTCGCACCGCGTCGGAGAGGGGCGTGTAGGCGGTCCAGCCGAAGTCGGCGGCGCCCTGAGGGGTCAAGAAGGCCGCGCCTGCGATGAGGCCGCCGAGCAGGAACAGCCAGTAGCTGAACATGTTCAGACGCGGGAAGGCGACGTCGGGCGAGCCGATCTGCAGCGGCATCACGACGTTGCCGAACCCGAAGAAGAGCGGCGTCGCGAACAGCAGCAGCATGATCGTGCCGTGCATCGTGAACAGCTGGTTGTACGTCTCGTCGTTGATGACCTGCTGGCCGGGGAACGCGAGCTCGGAGCGGATCAGCATCGCCATCAGCCCGGCGAGCAGGAACCACACGAACGACGTCGTCAGGTAGAGCTTGCCGATCACCTTGTGGTCGGTGGTGGTGAGGACCTTGACGATCTGCCGACCCAAGGTGTTCGGTCGCGCGGCCGTGGCAGCGCCGCGGGCGCCCTCTGCGGTGGCGGTCACTGGCCGTCCTCCTCGCTGTTGCCGTTCTCGCCCGCGATCTTGTCGACCTCGGTGGCCCCGAGTGCCGGGCCGATGTTGCCGCGCGCCTGCAGGTCCTTGAGGTGCGCCGCGTAGTCGCTCTCGCTGACGACCTTCACGTCGAACAGCATGCGCGAGTGGTACGTGCCGCAGAGCTCAGCACACTTGCCTGCGAACGTGCCCTCACGGGTGGGCGTGAGGCTGAAGCCGTTCTCGCGCCCCGGGATGACGTCGAGCTTGAACAAGAACGCCGGCACCCAGAACGAGTGGATGACGTCTTGCGAGCGGAGCTTGAAGTGCACCTTCTTGTCGACCGGCAGGTAGAGAGTCGGCCGGTCGGCGGTCGTCCCGGAGTCGAACACGGTCGTGCTGCCGTCCAGGGCCGGGTCCTTGTCGTAGTTGAACGTCCACGACCACTGCTGGCCCACCACGGTCACGGTGTGGTCGGCGGTGGTGTCGCCGGTGGTCTCGGCCGCCGGGACGATCTTGTCCTGCTCGCTGACGGTGAAGAAGAACAGCACCAGCACCATCACGACGGGCGCCACGGTGTAGAGGATCTCGATCGGCAGGTTGTAGCGGGTCTGCACGGGGATCTCGTCGTCGCGGCGGCGGTAGAACTTCACGCACGCGTAGCCGATCAGTCCCCAGACCACGACGCCGACCAGCATCGCGGCCAGCCACGAGCCCATCCACAGCGAGTGGATCCCGTCGGTGCGGTCGGTGACACCCTCGGGCTGCGCGAGCCGCTTCATCGAGGCCTTCTCCGCCTCCGAGCAGCCGCTGACCAGCAGCATCGCGGCGGACAGGGCAACCACGGTGGCGAGTCTGCGCAGGCGCTTCGGGAGGTGCAGACGCAAGGTGTGACCCTCTCTGTGCAGCCACCAGGTGGCCGTGGAACGGCTGTCAGGCAGAACGTTACTACTGAGACACCTGTCTTCTGCCGGTAGGCCGGGCCCCGTCGTGGGCTGCGTCGACGCCGTGTGCCCAGCGGTATTTTCGTACTGTGAGCGAGCCCTCCCGTTGACCTCGACGCAGCATCTCCGAGCCGCTGCATCCCGCGGCCCGGGCGACCCTGCTGTCGGCGCTGGAGCGGGGGTACGCCGACCCCGCTCGTCTGCACCGCCGAGGGCGTGAGGCCCGGCTGCTGCTCGACAACGCTCGCGAGGTCACGGCGTCGCGTGCTGGGGGTCCGCCCCGACGAGGTGTCGTTCACGTCCTCGGGCACGACGCGCGGTGCACCTCGGCGTGCTCGGGCCTGCTGCTCGGGCGCCGGCGGGTCAGCCCCCGGCTGGTGCACACCGCGGTCGAGCACTCGGCGGTGATGGCCGCCGGCTCCTGGTGGGAGCAGCACTTCGGTGGCACGTCGACGTCGGTGGACGTGGACGAGCACGGGCGGGTGCGACTCGACGCGGCTGGAGGACGCCCTGCGGGAGCCGGCCGGCGTGGTCGCCGTACAGGTGGCGAACCCGGAGGTCGGCACCCTCCAGCCCTTCCCGGAGGCGGCGGCGCTGGCCGCCGAGCATGAGGTGCCGCTGTTTGCCGACGCCGCTGCGGCGGCCGGGCGGGTGCCGCTGCCCGAGGGCTGGGCCGCCGCGGCCGCCTCCGCGCACAAGTGGGGCGGGCCGGCGGGCGTCGGCGTCCTGCTGGTGCGCAAGGGGGCCCGCTGGCGGGCGCCGTTCCCCACCGACGACAGGATCGACCCTCGGCTCGCGGGTTTCGAGAACGTCCCGGCCGCGCTCGCCGCCGCCGCCGCCCTCCAGGCGGTGGCCGCCGAGCAGGAGGAGGTCGCCGCGCGGCAACGAGATCTCGTCGACCTGATCCGCGGCCGAGGTGGCAGCGATCCCCGACGTCGACCGTGGTCGGGCACCCGACCGAGCGGCTGCCGCACGTGGTCACGTTCTCCCGCCTGTACGTCGACGGGGAGTCACTGGTCACCGAGCTCGACCGGCGGGGCTTCGCGGTCTCGTCGGGGTCGGCGTGCACCGCCAGCACCCTCGAGCCGTCGCACGTGCTCGCCGCGATGGGAGCGCAGACCCACGGCAACGTGCGCGTCTCCCTCGGCCGCGACACGACCGAGGCGGACATCGACGCGCTTCCTGGCTGCCCTTGCCGCCGAGTTGTCAGGCGCTGACGTCGCCAGGGCGACGCCAGCCGCCTGACAAGTCGGCGGAGATCGACTGCCGCGGGATGAGCTGCCCGATGCCGGTGATCCGGCTGGGCAACGCCGTCGAGGAGCTCGGGGTCGGTGCCACGGTCGCGGTGGTCGCCGACGACCCTGCGGCGCGGCCGGACATCTCGGCCTGGTGCCGCATGCGTGGTCACGAGTACGTCGGCGAGGACACCGCCTCCGACGGCGTGCCGCGGTTCACGGTGCGCCGCTCGCACTGAGCTTTCGCTGGTTGAGGTGCGAGCGAAGCGAGCCTCGAAACCTCCGCACCCTGGGCAGGAACTATGGCGGGGCGTGCGCACGTGCGCGGCGATCTCGGCGGCGGCGTCGGCGCCGTACGCAGCGGAGAAGCGGTCCACGAACTGCTGCTGGTGCAAGGTGTACTCCTGCGTGCCGACCTGCTCCACGACGTACACCGCGAGCAGGCAGCCGAGCTGCGCCGCCCGCTCGCAGCGACAGGTCCCACTCGAGCGCAGCGAGGAAGCCCGCGCGGAACGCGTCGCCGACACCGGTCGGCTCCACCTTCGCAATCTCGGGGACGGCGGGCGACGACGATCGGCTCCTCGCCCTTGCGCTCGACGCGGACGCCGTCGCGCGCCGAGCGTCACCACCTGGGTGCCGACCCGCTCGAGCACCTCGTCCGCCGACCAGCCGGTCTTCTTCTCGATGAGAGCGGACTCGTACTCGTTGCTGAACAGGATCGTGGCGCCGTCGATGAGCTCGCGGATCATCTCGCCGTCGCCGAACGCGAGCTGCTGGCTCGGGTCGGCGACGAACGCGTACCCGCGGTCCCGGCACTCGCGGGTGTGCCGGAGCATGCCCTCGGGGTCGTTGGGCCCGATCAGGACGTAGGTGGCGCCACCGAGGCGGTTGACCGTCGGCAGCAGCTCGATCTCGCGGGCCTCGCTCATCGCGCCGGCGTAGAAGGATGCGATCTGCGCCATCGTCGAGTCGTTCGTGCACACGAACCGCGCGGTGTGCTTGGTCTGCGGAGACCCGCACCGAGTCGCAGTCGACGTGGTGGCGCACCAGCCACGACCGGTAGTCGACGAAGTCCTCCCCGACGGCGCCGACGAGCACCGGGCGCAGACCGAGGTTGCCGAGCCCGAACGCGATGTTCGCCGCGCACCCGCCTCGGCGGACCTCCAGGTCGTCGACGAGGAACGAGAGCGCGATCTTGTCGAGCTGCTCGACGACCAGGGAGTCGGCGAACCGGCCCGGGAAGGTCATCAGGTGGTCGGTCGCGATCGAGCCCGTGATGATGAGCGACACGGTGGGTTCCTCACTGTGGCCGATGTCGGGAAAGTGAAATCTCGGCTGCGCCGGCGGTCGTGTCGAGACTACTGGTCGGTACTCGTGGGGATACCCCTCGGTAGCTCCTACCGTGGCGCCATGAGCTTGCACCGACTGCCGTACGACGAGGCCGCCACCGCCACGGAGATGTCCGCCGACTGTCGCGCCGTCGAGGAGACGCTGCACCTTCCGGCGCGGCGCACGCCCGCCGAGCGCACCGCCCGCGCGGCGCGGCGACCGGCACCGAGCATCCGCTACGAGGACTACCCGCGCGAGGTGGCCAAGCCGACGATCCGGATCAGCGACGCCGCCTCACGGCTCGCCGCGGCGATGCATCCCTGACGACCCCTGACGCGCGAAAAGACCCCCGCGAGCGAGGCTCGCGGGGGCTTTTGCGCTGTCTGACTCAGTGGAACGAGTCGCCGCAGGCGCAGGAGCCGGTGGCGTTGGGGTTGTCGATCGTGAAGCCCTGCTTCTCGATGGTGTCGACGAAGTCGATGACGGCACCGTTGAGGTAGGGCGAGCTCATCCGGTCGACCACGACCGAGACGCCGTCGAAGTCGGTGACGATGTCGCCGTCGAGGTTCCGCTCGTCGAAGAAGAGCTGGTAGCGCAGACCCGAGCAGCCACCAGGCTGCACGGCGATCCGCAGCTGCAGGTCGTCACGGCCTTCCTGGGCCAGCAGGCTCTTGACCTTGCTGGATGCGGTCGCGGAGACGTTGATCGCGTCGGGACGGATCTCGGTCTGGGTGTCCGGCTGGGCGGTGGTGTCGACCTGCTCGGTCATCGATGAACTCCCTGCATCGGCAGCGTGCGTTGTGCTCCTCAATGGTCGCACACCTCTGGCTATTCCCAAGAACCCCTCAGACGGGGTCAGCCGGGCGTGAGCGGCAGGTGGTCATCGCGACCAGGAGCGCGCGGTGCGCTCCGCTAGGGCCGCCAGGCTCCCGGCGGGGTCGGCGAAGCTGGCCTCCTCGCCGACCAGGTCGACGGTGGAGTAGGCGGACTCGATGCCCAGGGTGCGCATCTCGCGCGAGCCGATCATCACCTGTCCCGCGAGCGCGATGCAGGGCTGCAGCGCCTGCGCCGCGACGGCGGCGACGCCGTGGGGCACCTTCCCGCCGCTCGAGGAGAAGTCGAACGCGCCTTCGCCGGTGATCACCAGGTCGGCACGGCGCGCCCGCTCCAAGAGGCCGACCGTCTCGCTCACCAGCTCCACGCCCGGCCTGCGGGTGGCTCCGAGCAGCAGCATCCCGTAGCCGAGACCGCCGGCGGCCCCGGCACCCTTGCCGCGAGCGACCTTCGGGTCGATCGCCTCCGCCAGCCGCTCGAGCAGCGCGTCGACCGCCTGCAGCCTGTCCTTGGCGAGCCCCTTCTGAGGGCCGAAGACGCTGGCCGCACCGGTGAGTCCGAGCAGCGGGTTGTCGACGTCGCTGGCGGCCACCAGCTCGACGCCGTCGACCTTGGCTCGCGCGGGCTCGACGTCGACGCTGTCCACCTCCCCAGGCCGGCGGCCCGCGCGTGAGGGCGTCCCTCGGCTCGGCGGTCGCGCCGAGCGCGGCGAGCATTCCGGCGCCGCCATCCGTCGTCGCCGACCCGCCCAGCCCGACGATCACGCGGGTGGCGCCGGCGGTCACCGCCTCGCTGACCAGCTGCCCGACCCCGAAGGTGGTGGCCTCCTCCCCCCGGCGCTCCGGCTCCGGGGTCAGGTGCAGGCCGCAGGCCTGGGCGCTCTCGACGTACGCCGTCTCGCCGTCGAGCAGCAGCGACCCGGGCACCTCCTCGCCGTACGGCCCGGAGACCGTCACCGCCAGCAGCTCCCCGCCCAGGGAGGCGTGCAGCACGTCCACGAAGCCCGGCCCGCCGTCGGCCATCGGCACCAGCTCGAGCTCGTCGTCGGGGGCGCGGCGCCGCCAGCCGTCGGCGATCGCCTGCGCCGCCTCGACCGCGCTCAGCGTGCCGGCGAACTTGTCGGGGGCGATCAGGACGCGCATGCCACCCATCCAAACACCGGCGCCGCGACTCGTCCTCACGTGATGGGATGAGCCGCGATGGCCTCCCAGCGCGACGACTACGTGATCCGGCCGATGCGCCCCGACGACCTGGCTCAGGTGCAGACGGTCGTCAACGAGTCGTTCGACGACCACGACCGGCCGGCTGCGGCGCGTCGACGACCCGCTGCCGGAGCCCCGCTCGGACGAGGATCGCGAGCGCTGGCGAGCCAAGGCCGCGCACCTGCTGCACACCGATCCTCGCGGCTGCTACGTCGCCGAGAACGACACGGGGATGCTCGGAGCGGCTTTCGCCTCGCGGCGCGAGATGACCTGGATCCTGGCGATCTTCGCCGTGCGTCCCGCCGTGCAGGGCCGTGGCGTCGGCAGGCACCTGCTCGATGCCGCCCTGTCGCTCGGCGCCGGCTGCCTGCGGTCGATGCTGATCGCCTCGGACGACCCGGCGGCGCTGCGTCGCTACCGGCTGGCCGGCTTCGACCTCCACCCGCTGCTCACCGCCTCCGGTCCGGTCCCCCGCTCCGCGCTGCCCGTCGTCGAGCGGGTGCGCGACGGCTCGCTCGGCGACGTGGAGCTGATGGACTCGGTGGACCGGCGGGTGCGCGACGCGGCGCACGGCGTCGACCACCAGGTGCTGGCGTCGATGCACCGGCTGGTGGTGGCGGACCGCACGACCGGCTCGGGATACGCCTACGTCGACACCAACGGCCGTCCGCAGCTGCTGGCAGCCACGAACCGCCGCACGGCCACCGACCTGCTCTGGGAGGCGCTGGCGTCCTCCCAGCCGGACGTGCCGACGAAGATCTGGGGCATCAGCGGCGCGAACCAGTGGGTGCTCGACGTCGCGACGGCCTGCCGCCTGTCGCTGCGCGGCCAGAACTGTCTCGCGCTGCGGGGCATGAAGCCGCCGACCCCCTACCTGGCGCACGGGCTCTATCTCTGAGACCCCGCCGAAGTGCGTGAAAGGATGTCGGGGTGACAACAACCGACCTGCCGCTGCTGGTCCTCGGGCGCGACTCCGACCCACGGCTCCGAGCGCGGCGTCGACTGCCCCGGGTCGCTGCCGGCCGCGTCCGACCCCGACCTGGTCGACCGGGCGCGGGCGGCCAAGGCGGCGCTCGGCGACCGGGTCTTCGTGCTCGGGCACCACTACCAGCGCGACGAGGTCATCGAGTTCGCCGACGTCACCGGCGACTCCTTCCGGCTGGCGCGGGAGGCCGCAGCTCGTCCTGATGCTGAGTACGTCGTGTTCTGCGGCGTGCACTTCATGGCCGAGTCGGCCGACATCTTGACCTCGCAGGCCCAGCAGGTGGTGCTCCCCGACCTCGCCGCCGGCTGCTCGATGGCGGACATGGCCGCCCTCTCCCAGGTCGAGGACGCCTGGGACGCGCTGGCCGACGCCGGGGTCGCCCCGTCCGTCGTACCCGTGACGTACATGAACTCCTCGGCGGACATCAAGGCGTTCTGCGGCCGCAACGGCGGAGCGGTCTGCACCTCGTCCAACGCGCAGGTGGCGCTGGAGTGGGCGTTCGACCAACGGCCGGACGCGAAGGTGCTCTTCCTGCCCGACCAGCACCTCGGCCGCAACACCGCCGTGCTGCAGCTGGGCATCTCGCTCGAGGAGTGCGTGGTCTGGAACCCGCACAAGCCGATGGGCGGGCTCACACCCCAGCAGCTGCGCGACGCCCGGATGATCCTGTGGAAGGGCCACTGCTCGGTGCACGGCAGGTTCTCCGCCACGTGCGTCGACGAGGTCCGCGCGCGCATCCCGGGCGTGCAGGTGCTCGTCCACCCGGAGTGCACCCACGAGGTGGTCACCCGCTCCGACCTCGTCGGCTCCACGGAGTTCATCATCAAGACCGTCGAGGCGGCGCCCGCCTGGCTCGTCGTGGGCCATCGGCACCGAGCTGAACCTGGTGCAGCGCCTGGCGAACGACCACCCCGAGCAGCACATCGCCTTCCTGGACCGGACGGTCTGCTACTGCTCGACGATGAACCGCATCGACCTCCCGCACTTCGTTTGGGCGATGGAGAGCCTCGTGGCCGGCACCGTCGTCAACCGCATCGAGGTCGACCCGGACACCAAGCGGTGGGCCAAGGTCGCCCTGCAGCGGATGCTCGACCTCCCCGCCCGCTAGTCCCTGCCCCTTTCTCGCCGAGGCGCGCGTAGTTGCGCTCCCAGACCCGCTGAGGCGCGCGTTGTTGTGCCCAGCGTCGGCGGGAGGGAGGACGGGGTACGGCGGAGCGCCTCAAGCGGCTTGGCCGCGGCGGCGACTCGCCCCCACAAGAACGCGCGCCTCAGCGACATACAGATCGCAACAACCCGCGCCTCGGCACCTTTCAGCGCGCAACAACACGCGCCTCAGCGGAATGTCAGAGGCCGGGTGCGCCCCAGACGGCCATCCAGCGGTTGGTGGCCGGCTCGATCGGCAGGTCGTTGGTGAGCATGGTCGCGGACCTGGATCTCCAGCAGGTTGTCGCGCCGCTGACCGTCCTGCGGCACGAAGGGGTAGAACGTGCCCTGCTTGTAGAGGTAGACCAGGCCGAGCCGCCGCCCGGCCGGGTCGGTGAAGCCGACCAGCGAGCAGAGCAGGCTGGGTCCGAAGCCCTGCTCCTCGAGCGAGGTGTTGACCGTGTGCAGGTCGGTCACGAGGGCGGGCAGGTCGTCCGGGTCTTGCCGCGCCACCAGCCAGGTGAAGCCGAAGTCGTCGACGCTCTGCTCGACGTCCGGGTCGTCGTCGTTGTCCAGCAGCTCGACGACGTCACGCTGGGCCTGGGCGAACGCCGCACCTTCGGACGCGCGGAAGCACACCGAGCCGACGCCGGTCGGCAAGAAGCCCATCGCGGTCTGCAGCGTGATCGCGGCCGAAGGCAACGAGAAGAGCGCGTCGAGGTTCGCGCCGACCGGTTTGCTCTTGCCCGTCAGGGCGTCCCAGATCCCCACCGGTGCGGTCAGCGGCCGGTGCCGGGTGCGCGGAAGCCACCGTCCATGGGCTTGCCCAGCTCCGCGGCCACCTTCGCGAGCTGCTCGAGCCGCTCCTCCAGGCTGGGGTGGGTCGAGGTGAGGGTCTTCAGCGACATGCCGCTGATCGCCGGGGTGATGAAGAACGCGTTCATCGACTGGACCTCGCGCAGGTCGCGGCTCGGGATAGAGGCGACGTCACCGCTGATCTTCGTCAGCGCGCTCGCCAGCGCGGACGGCTGCTGGGTGAGGTAGGCGCCGGACCGGTCGGCGCACAGCTCGCGGTAGCGCGAGAGCAGCCGGGTCAAGAAGAAGCTGACGGCGTAGACGACCAGGCTCACGACGAGCGCGATCAGCCAGAACGGCACGCCGCCGTTGTTGTTGTTGTCGCGCCGGCCACCGCCGAAGAACATGCCGTACTGCGCACCGCGGGTCAGCATGCCCGGCGGCGATGCCGGCCGACGCGGCCAGCGTCATCACCAGCACGTCGCGGTGCGCGACGTGGGAGAGCTCGTGGGCGAGCACGCCCTCGACCTCCTCGGCGCTGAGCCGGTCGAGGATGCCGGTCGTCACGCAGACCGCCGAGTGGTTCGGCGACCGGCCGGTGGCGAACGCGTTCGGCATGTCGGTGTAGGCGATCGCCACGCGGGGCTTGGGCATGTCGGCGAGCGCGCAGAGCCGGTCGATGACGCCGTGCAGCTCGGGCGCCTCCTCCGGTGTCACCTCCTTCGCCCGCATCGCCTTGAGGGCCAGGGAGTCGGAGTTGTACCACTGGAACCAGGCGATCCCGAGGCCCGCGACGCCGATGAGGACCGCGATCCCGCCGCCGAAGATGGCGCCGCCGGCGTACATCAAGACCACGATCAGCGCGACGAACAGCGCGCCGAGCAGGAACATCACCAGGGTCATCCGCGCGGTGAGCCCGCGGTCGTTGATGAAGCGGGTCGAGGCCATCAGCCCGGGATCAGCCCGTCGTCGGCGAGCAGGTCCCGCACCTCCTCGAGCGTCGCGTCGGCGGGCGGGAGGATCAGCTCGGAGTCGAGCAGCGAGTCGTCGGGCAGCCGCGAGCCGGCGGTGCGGACCGCGTTGAGCAGCGCGTCGAGCGACTGCGAGAACGTCTCCCGGTCGCCCGAGGTCACCGCGGTCTCGACCTGCTCGTCGAGGGTGTTGAGGGCGTCGACGTGGGCCTCGTCGAGGTCCCACTGGCCCTCTCCCAGGATGCGCACGATCATGACGGGCCCTCCTCCTTGCGGGGCTCGGAGATCTGGGTCGCCTCGACCTGCGGCGTGGCGGTGGCGTCTCCCGACTCCAGGGCCTGCTGGGCCTCTCCGGACGTCGAACCGGCCTTCAGCGCCGCCAGCTCCGACTCGACGTCGGACTGCGAGGAGAGCGACTCGAGCTCACGGGAGATGTCGTCGCCACGGTTGAGCGAGCTGGCGTCGTCGAGTGCTCCCGAGGCCACCAGCTCGTCGATGGCACCGGCGCGCGCCTGCATCTGGGCGGTCTTGTCCTCCGCGCGCTGCACCGCCATCCCGACGTCGCCCATCTCCTCGGAGATGCCGGAGAACGCCTCGTTGATGCGGGTCTGCGCCTCGGCGGCGGTGTACTTCGCCTTGATGGTCTCCTTCTGGGTGCGGAAGGACTCGACCTTGGCCTGCAGCCGCTGCGAGGCCAGCGTCAGCTTCTCCTCCTCGCCCTGCAGCTGGACCTTCTGCGCCTCGAGGTCGGAGAGCTGGCTGGTGAGCGCGGACTTGCGGGTCAGCGCCTCGCGGGCCAGGTCCTCGCGACCCATCGAGAGCGCCTTGCGGGCCTGCTCGGTCAGCTTGTCGGACTGCTGCTGGAGCTGGGCCTGCTGGAGCTCGACGCGCTTGCGGCTGGTGGCCACGTCGGCCACGCCGCGACGTACCTTCATGAGCAGCTCTTGCTGCCGCTTGTAGCTGTAGTCGAGCGTCTCGCGCGGGTCCTCGGCACGGTCGAGCGCCTTGTCGGCCTTGGCTCGAAAGATCAGGCTGATGCGCTTCATGAGACTCATGGAGGCCCGGCCCCCTTCTGGTTCGGCGATGCATGGGTGGTGCAGACGATGGGTCCCTCCACCCTACGGGCCAACGCTCGGCCGGAGTAGGTGGTTCCCAGGCGCCCACAGCGCCTCCCGACCGACCTGCCAGGCCGGTTATCGTTGGCACCTTCGACAAGCCAACCCAGAAGGAAGTCACAACCGTTGTTCGGTCGCCGCAAGGACGAACCCGCCGAGACCGCGGAGTCGGTCAGGGTCGGCGGCAAGGGACACCCGACCCCTAGCCGCAAGGAGGCCGAGGCGGCTGCGCGCGCCCGCGCCAAGGGGCCTCGCGACAAGAAGGAGGCCGCTCGCCTGCAGCGGCAGCGCCGCAACGAGACCAACGCCAAGGTCCGTGAGGGGATGCAAACGCGGCGACGACCGCTACCTCCCGCGCCGCGACAAGGGACCGGTGCGCCGCTTCGTTCGCGACTGGATCGACTCCCGGTTGTGCATGGCTGAGCTGTTGCTGCCGCTGTTGATCCTCATCATGGTGACGCAGTCGTTCAGCACCAGGATCAGCAGCGGGCTGTGGAGCGTGATGCTGCTGCTGGTCTCGTTCGACACCCTGCTGGTGGTGTACCGCCTGCGCCGCGAGCTGCGGCGCCGGTTCGACGGCCGCGACTCCCGCTCGACGAAGGGCGCCGTCGGGTACGCCGTGCTCCGCTCCATCCAGCTGCGCTGGCTGCGGCTACCCAAGGCACAGGTCAAGCTCGGGACCAAGCTCTCCGACACGTACTGATCGAGGCTCGACCGCCCGGCATAGGGTCGAGGCCATGGAGACACGCAACCTCGGCAAGAGCGGACTGAAGATCTCCGCGATCGCCTACGGCAACTGGCTGACCCACGGCTCCCAGGTGGAGGAGGACGCCGCCCTCGCCTGCGTGCGGCAGGCGCTCGACGAGGGGATCACCACGTTCGACACCGCCGACGTCTACGCGAACACGAAGGCGGAGACGGTTCTCGGCAAGGCGCTGCAGGGCGAGCGCCGGGAGAGCCTGGAGATCTTCACGAAGGTCTACTGGCCCACCGGGCCGGGCGGGCCCAACGACCACGGCCTGTCGCGCAAGCACATCCTGGAGTCGATCAACGGCTCGCTCGAGCGACTCGGCACCGACCACGTCGACCTCTACCAGGCACACCGCTACGACTACGAGACGCCGCTCGAGGAGACGATGGAGGCGTTCGCCGACGTCGTGCACTCCGGCAAGGCCCACTACATCGGCGTCTCGGAGTGGCGTGCCGAGGAGATCCGGGCCGGGCACGAGCTGGCGCGAGAGCTCCGCATCCCCTTCGTCTCGAGCCAGCCGCAGTACAACATGCTCTGGCGGGTCATCGAGCCCGAGGTGGTGCCCACCTGCGAGGAGCTCGGCATCGGCCAGATCGTCTGGTCGCCGATCGCCCAGGGCGTGCTGACCGGCAAGTACCTGCCGGGACAGGCACACCCCGAGGGCTCGCGCGCGACCGACGACAAGGGCGGCGCGGACATGATCGCGCGCTGGCTCCAGGACGACGTGCTCGAGGCGGTGCAGCAGCTGAAGCCGATCGCCGACGACGTCGGGCTCTCGCTCGCCCAGCTGGCAGTCGCGTGGGTGCTGCAGAACGACAACGTGTCGGCGGCGATCATCGGCGCCTCACGCCCCGAGCAGGTGACCGAGAACGTCAAGGCCGCAGGAGTACGGCTCGACGACGACGTGCTCGCCGGCATCGACAAGGTGCTCGGTGACCATGTCGTGAGCGACCCCGAGAAGACGAAGTCGCCCGCTCGTCGCGAGTTCGGCTGAGCCGAGCGTCCGTCAGGTCTGTGAGTGGAGGCTCATCGGCCCGTAGACCTCACGGTCGGCCTCGAACAGCGTGACCTGGTCGACGCCGTCCTCGAGCAGGTCTCGCCAGACCTCCCCGAGCCACGACTCCGCGTCGCTCTGCGAGGGGAAGCCGGGAGCCTCGGCCGCCGTACCCCCTTCCGGAGGGGACGCCTCGGCGCCGGACCCGTCCTCGAACCGCCAGCGCCAGCTGGCCTTCGGGGACTGGTCCCCGCTGCCGAAGGTCGACGAAGGCTCGAGCGAGTGCGTCATGCGAGCAGCCTAACGAGCGAGGTCGTGACTGCTTTGACGTGCTTGGCGGCGCATGTCACGGTGACCTCCTCTCCCACCCCTCGAAGCCGCACGGAGCCAGCCGATGAACCTCCCGCTGCTCGGCAGGCGTTCAGCGAGGAAGGTGCCTTCTCGCACGCTGGTGATCGGCGGCGCACGCTCCGGCAAGTCGCGTGAGGCGGAGCGCCTCCTCGCCACCCTGCCGGAGGTGTGCTTCGTGGCGACGGCCTACCCCGACGACCACGACGACGAGTGGGCCGAGCGGGTCCGGCGCCATCGCGACCGCCGCCCCTCTCACTGGCGAACCGTCGAGACGCTCGACCTCGTCGGGCTGCTGGGCCAGGAGGGCGAGGCGCTGCTGATCGACTGCCTGACGCTGTGGCTGACCCGGGTGATGGACCGCCACGACGCCTGGGACGACGACGCGTGGGCCGCGACCGGTGAGAAGGCGGTGCTCGACGAGGTCGAGGCGCTCGCCGAGGCCTGGAGCACGACACCGCGTCGGGTCGTCGCGGTGACCAACGAGGTCGGGCAGGGCGTCGTGCCCGAGACCGCGGCGGGGCGCCGGTTCCGCGACATGATGGGAGTCGTCAACGCGCGGATCGCCGCCGAGACGGAGGACGTCAGGTGGTGCGTGGCCGGACGGGTGGTCGAGCTGTGAGGGATGCGCTGCGGCTGTCCTTCGGCACGCTGACGATCCTGCCGGTGCGGCCACCCGCAGTCGTCGACCGTCGTACGGCGTCGAGGGCGATGGTCCTCGCGCCAATGGTCGGACTGCTGCTCGGCCTCGTCGTGATCGCGCTGCTGTGGCTGCTGCCGGCCACTGTGTCACCGCTGGTCTCCGCGGTCCTGGTGGTCGCGGCGCTCGCGCTCCTCACCCGCGGCATGCACCTCGACGGGCTCGCTGACACCGCCGACGGGCTCGGCTCGCGCACCCCGGCGGAGCAGGCTCTGGCGCTGATGCGTCAGGGCGACATCGGTCCCTTCGGCGTCGTCACCCTCGTGCTCACGCTGCTGCTCCAGACCGCGGCCATCGCGCAGCTGGTGACGAGTCAGCTCGGGCTCGGTGCGCTGGTCGGCGCGCTCGTGCTCAGCCGGCTGGTGCTGCCGCTGCTGTGCTACGAACGCGTGCCGGCGGCCCGCGCTGACGGTCTTGGGAGCACCGTCGCCGGTTCGGTCGGAGCGGTCGGCGCAGCTGTCGCTGTCGCACTGGCGTCGGCCGCCGTGCTCGGTGTCGTCGCGCTTCTTGCATTGCTCGTCCCCGGCATCGTGCCCATGGCCGAGCCGACGGCACCCACGGTCTTCGGCGACCAATGGCTCCACGTCGTCTCACTCGTCTGCCTGCCGTTGCTCGCGACCGGGCTGTTCGCTCGACACTGCGTGCGCCGGCTGGGAGGGGTGACCGGTGACGTGCTCGGCGCGTGCACCGAGGTCACGCTCACCGTCGCGCTGGTGGTGGCGACCCTGTGATTCGCTAGGTGACGTCGCTGCCCCGGTGGCACGCTGTGCCTGACCGAGTCCCTGGCCGGGGTGGGCTCACCGGGAGCGAGGACGGCGCCGATGGAGCACGACCCGCTCGCGCTCGACCCGGAGACCATGCGGCGGATCGGCTACCAGACCGTCGACTGGCTCGTGGAGCGAGCGGCAGGCCTCGGCGACGAGCCGGTCCTGGTCGAGGGGTCACCGGCGGACCTGGCGATGCGGATCCCTGCCGGTGCGCCCCAGCACGGCACGCCGTTCGAGCAGATCCTGACGCAGCTGCGGGACGTGCTCGGCCAGCGCAGCCGCATCGACCACCCCCGCTACCTCGCGTACATCCCGGGAGAGGGCACCTGGCCGGGCGCACTCGGAGACCTGGTCGCCAGCGCTTACAACATCGACGTCGGCAACTGGATGGAGTCGGCAGGTCCCACCCACCTCGAGCTCACCGTGCTGCGGTGGTTCGCCGACTGGATCGACTACCCGGCCTCCAGCAGCGGCGTCCTGGTCTCGGGTGGGTCGGCGGCCAACCTGACCGCGCTGGCGTGTGCTCGGGAGGCACGTGCCGGTGCGATGCGCGAGGACCTGGTCGCCTATGTCTCTGCGCAAGGCCACTCGTCGCTCGCCCGCGCTGCCCGCACCCTCGGATTCCGACCCGAGCAGGTCCGGGTGCTCCCCGTCGACGACGAGTTCCGGATGCGCGTGCCGGCCCTCAAGGCGGCGATCGCCACCGACATCGCCGCCGGGCGGCGTCCGCTGGTCGTGATGGCGGTCGCCGGCACCACCAACACCGGTGCGGTCGACCTGCTCCCCGAGCTGGCCGAGGTGTGCAGGGAGCACGGCATCTGGCTGCACGTCGACGCCGCCTACGGTGGGTTCGCCGCGATCACCGAGCGTGGCCGACAGCAGCTGACCGGCATCGGGCTCGCGGACTCCGTCACGCTGGACCCGCACAAGTGGCTCTACCAGCCCTTCGAGTGCGGAGCCCTGCTGGTGCGCGAGGGACACCTGCTCCGCGAGGCCTTCGAGATCCATCCCGACTACCTCCAGGACTCCGAGGTCCGCGACACCGAGGTGAACCTCGCCGACCACGGGCTGCAGCTGACCCGGATGAGCCGCGCGATCAAGGTCTGGCTGTCGATGCACTACTTCGGCCTGGATGCCTTCCGGGCCGCTGTCGACCGTGCGCTCGACCTGGCCGAGCACGTTCAGCGCTACGTGGAGGCGTCGAGCGAGCTGGAGCTGATGGCGCCGGCGACCCTCGGAGTGGTCTGCTTCCGGCGTCGGCCGGCCACCGAGGCCGACGAAGGACGCCTCGAGCAGCTCAACACGGCTCTGGTGCGTCAGCTCTGTGAGAGCGGCGAGGGGATGGTCTCCTCGACCAGGCTCTCGGGCCGCTACGCCGTCCGGGCGTGCGTGCTCAACCACGGCACCACCGTCTCCGACGTCGAGCGGGTGCTCTCCTGGCTGGAGGAAGCACCCCTGCCATCCGCGACGAGCCGCGGCCGATGCCGCGACGCCGTACCCACGCACCGCGGACGTCGGCGCCGGCTGGCCGACAGCACCACGCTCGGCCGTCGACGACGTCGGCGCCCTCCCGTTGTTCGAAGGAGTCGACGAGCGTTGGGTCCGCTGGGTCGCGACCGTCGGTCGTCGGCGACGCGTCGCCGCGCGCGACCTCGTGGTCCGGCAGTGGGACGTCGACCGGGACTTCTACCTGATCCTCTCGGGCGAGGCAGAGGTCCACGGGCAGCAGGAGCACCTGGCCACGCTGCACAGCGGCGACTACTTCGGCGAGCTCGCCGCACTCGACTGGGGTGCCAGCTTCGGCTACCCCCGGCTGGCGAACGTCACCGCGTCCACCGACCTCGAGCTGCTGGTGCTCACCGACGCCGAGCTCGCCGAGCTGATGGCGGCTGTCCCGCTCGTCGACGAACGCATCCGGACCGTTGCGGGCCGTCGCGCGAACCGGATCTAGGGCGTCCGGATGAGTGCGACGACGCGGGTCTTCGCGGACGTGGCGCGCAACCGCGAGCTGCGGCTGGTGACGACCGCGTTCTCCTGCTTCATCGTCACCGAGTACGCCGTGTGGATCGCGATGCTCGTCTACGCCTTCGACCAGGGCGGCGTCGTCACCTCGGGACTCGTCGCGCTCGCCCAGCTGGTGCCCGCTGCGGTCGCCGGCCCGCTCGTCGCGCCTATGGGCGGACCGGCGCTCACCGGTGACCGTGCTCATCGGGTGGGTACGTCACCCAGGCCGTGGGCATGGCGGCGACCGCGGCCTTCATCGTGGTCGACCAGCCGTTCGCGGCGTACGCCGGCGCCGTCGTCGCGTCCACGGCGGTGGCGACCACCCGCCCCGCCCAGGCGGCCCTGGTGCCGGCGCTGACACGCGAGGTCCAGCAGCTCACGGCCGCCAACGTGGTCTTCGGATGGGTGGACAGCCTCAGCGTGCTGGTCGCGGGCGGCGCGGTCGGCCTCGCCCTGACCTTCGGGGGCGTGGCCTCGGTGTTCGCCGGCGGCACCGCGCTGCTCGTCACCGCAGCACTGCTGGTCCGACCGCTGCGCGTGCGCCCCGCCGGCCCGCCGGACGCCGACGACGCGGACGGTGAGCCGGAGCCCTGGCTTCACGGGTTCGGCGAGGTGCTGCGAAGTCCCGCCGCTCGGCTGCTGGTCGGTCTGCTCGGTGCCGAGTTCGCCGTGGTCGGGGCGCTGGACGTGATGTTCGTGGTGCTGGCGATCGACGTGCTCGACGCCGGCCAGCCGTGGGTGGGCTTCCTCAACATGGCCTACGGCGCCGGCGGTGTGCTGCTCGGCGGCTTCGCGGTGCTGCTCGTCGGGCGCCGGCTCGGGCCCGTGATCCTGGTCGCCGCGCTCGTGCTCTCGCTCGCGCTCGCACTCACGTCGGTGGCGCCGACGCCCCGTGGTGGCCGGACTGCTGCTGGCGGTCGTCGGCGGCGGGCACACCTTGTTCGACGTCGCGTCGCGGGCGCTCCTGCAGCGAGCGGTGCGCGGCGACCTCGTCGCGCGGATCTTCGGAGTCGCCGAGGGCCTCACCATGGCCGGGCTGGCCGTCGGCTCGGTGCTCGCCCCTGCGCTGGTCGCGCTCGTCGGTGGCCGGCTGGCCATGGTCGGCGTCGCGGCGCTGCTCCCGGTGCTGGTGCTGGTCGCGGGTCGCGGGCCGCTCAGGAGCGTCGACGAGCACGCGCGCGTGCCGGTCGTCGAGATCGCGTTGCTGCGCTCGCTGCCGCTGTTCCGCGACATGCCCGGGCCGTCGCTCGAAGGACTGGCGCAGGCGCTGGTGCGGATCGACTACGAGCCGGGAGCGGTGATCATCGGCGAAGGCGACGAGGGCGACCACTACTTCGTGCTGGTCGAGGGCAGCGTGGAGATCACGCGCGCCGGGCAGCACGTGCGCACGCTCGGTCGTGGCGAGGGGATGGGCGAGATCGCGCTGCTGCGCTCGACGCCGCGCACCGCCACCGCCACGGCGACGACCGCGGTCACGGCGTACACGCTCGACCGCCAGTCGTTCCTGACCGCCGTGAACGGGCACGCGCCGACGATGCGGTCGGCGACCCGCATCGCGGACGACGTCCGAGAAGCCGACGAGCGGCGCGACGACCTCAGCTGACGTTCGACTCCACGAACGGTGGCTTGGTCACCGTGAACACCTCGCGCCGGCCGCGTACGTCGACCGACACCTCGTCACCGTCGGAGACCTCACGGGCCAGCAGCGCCAGCCCGACGCCCTTGCGCAGGGTCGGGGAGAACGTGCCCGACGTGACCTCACCGACCGCGGCGTCGTCACCGTCATGCACCTGCATGCCGGGGCGCGGGATGCCACGACCGGATGCCACGAGGCCTCGCAGCAACCGGTGCGCGCCCTTCTCCTTCTCGGCGGCCAGGACGTCCTTGCCCCAGAACGCGTCCTTCTTCCAGCCGACGGCCCACCCGAGCCGCGCCTGCACCGGCGTGACGTCGAGGCTGATGTCCTGGCCGTGCAGCGGGTAGCCCATCTCGGTCCGCAAGGTGTCGCGGGCACCGAGCCCGCAGGGCAGCAGGCCGAGGGGCTCCCCCGCGGCCACGAGCGCGTCCCACAACGCAGGCGCCTCGTCGTTCTCGCAGACCAGCTCGTAGCCACGCTCACCGGTGTAGCCGGTGCGGCACACGATCACCGGGCCACCCTCGAACGTCGCCTCCGCGAACGACATGTACTCGTGCCCGCTCGGCAGCCCCACCGCTGCCAGCACGTCGTCGGACTTCGGGCCCTGGAGGGCGAGCACCGCGTGCGAGTGGTGGTGGTCCACGACGTCCACACCGTCGGGTGCCTCGGCGGTCAGCCGGCGCAGCACCTCGGCGGTGTTCGCGGCGTTCGGCACGATGAACACCTGGTCGTCGCCGTGCAGGTAGGCGATCAGGTCGTCGACGACACCACCGGTCTCGGCGTCGCAGCACAGCGTGTACTGCGCCTTGCCGGCGGCGATCTTGCCGAGGTCGTTGCTCAGGGTGGCGTTCACGAACGCGGCAGCGCCCTCGCCGCGGACCAGCGCCTTGCCCAGGTGGCTGACGTCGAAGATCCCGACGGCCTCGCGAACCGCCTTGTGCTCCTTGACGACACCGGCGCCGGCGTACTCCAGCGGCATCGACCAGCCACCGAACTCGGCCAGCTTCGCGCCGAGTGCGACGTGGCGCTCGTGCAGCGGCGAGGTCGACAGGTCGCTCATGGCGCCGAACCTACCGCAGCGATCCGGGCCCGAACGGCTGGCTAGAGTTCAAGCCTGGCAGGCCGAAGGGCCGCGACGGCGACGAGGGGAACGCGTCTGTGACGAGCTACACGCTTCGCAAGGGTGCACCCGACAAGACGCGGGCGGACGTGGTGGCGATCGGCGTGGTGCGCACCCCGAAGGGGCTGCGGCCCGCAGCCGGGCGGCGAACGGGTCGCCTCGGCCTACGGCCGCCGCTTCGCACCGCTCCTGTCGACGCTCGGCTTCAAGGGTCGCGTCGACGAGGTGGCCAAGGTGCCCACCGGAGGCACCGTCAGGTCGCCGCTGCTGATCCTGGTCGGGATGGGCGACGCCGACGACGTCGATGTCGCAGCGGCACGTCGCGCCGCCGGGGTCGCGGTGCGCTCGGTGTCGAACGCCGCGTCGATCGCGCTCGCTCTTCCCGCCGACGACGAGGCGCATGTCCGTGCGGTCGTGGAGGGCGCCATCCTCGGCGGCTACTCGTTCTCGTCGTACAAGACGGGCGGGAAGAAGGCCGGCCCGGGCGAGGTCGTGGTGCTGACCGACGCCGCCCGCACGAAATCCGCGCAGCACGCGCTCGAGGTGGCCCAGATCGTCGCCGAGGCCACCGCCCTGGCACGCGACTGGGTCAACACCCCACCCGGTGACCTGACCCCCGAGCTCTTCGCCGACGCCGTGGTCGCGGAGCGCAAGGCTCGCAAGCGCGCCAAGGTGACGGTGTCGGTCATCGACGACGCAGAGCTGCGCAAGCAAGGTTTCGGCGGGATCGTCGGCGTCGGCCGCGGCTCCGCGAACCCACCTCGCCTGGTCCGGCTGACCTACGCACCGCGTGGTGCCAAAACGCACGTGGCCCTGGTCGGGAAGGGCATCACCTACGACTCGGGCGGCCTGACGATCAAGCCCAGCAGCAGCATGGCCATCATGAAGTGCGACATGGCCGGCGCGGCCGCAGTGGTCGCAGCGACGTTCGCCATCGCCGAGCTCGAGCTGCCCGTCAGGCTCACGACCGTGGTGCCGATGGCCGAGAACATGGTTTCCGGTGACGCGACCCGGCCCGGCGACGTGCTCACGATGTACGGCGGCGCCACCGTCGAGGTGCTCAACACCGACGCCGAGGGGAGGCTGGTCCTCGGCGACGCGCTGGTATTGGCCACCGAGGAGGAGCCCGACCTCATCGTCGACGTCGCCACGCTGACCGGGGCGTGCGAGGCCGCCCTCGGCGACCGGGTCGGCGGCATCCTCGGCAACGACGAGGAGCTGATCTCGCTCGCGGTCGCGGCCGGCGCGCGGGCCGGCGAGAGGCTGTGGCCGCTCCCGATCTCGCCGGAGATGACCGAGAAGGTGCGCACCTACAGCAAGGTCGCGGACCTCATGCAGCACAACATCGACCGCTTTGGCGGCGCGCTCTACGCCGCCGCGTTCCTCGAGGAGTTCGTCGGGGACCACCGGTGGGCGCACCTCGACATCGCCGGCCCGGCCTTCAACACCCGCGGCCCTTACGGTCACGTGCCCAGCGGCGGGACCGGCTTCACGGTGTCGACGCTGGTCGAGCTGGCGACGGACCTCGCCGAGAAGAGCTAGAGACCTGTTCGAGGTTTGGCTGGTGAAGGTCAGCTCAGCGTCTCGATGAGCGAGCGGTAGGTCTCTTCGATCTCGCCCTCGCTGCTGTGGACGAACACGGCACCGGGCCGTTCCGCGAGAAGTCGTTCCAGGGCAGCGTGGTTGCGAGCAAGGGCGGCGTCGCCGCCCTCGGCGGCCACGATGGTGCGCACGTGCTCGTGCCATGGATCATCACTCTCGAGCTGGCCCCGGCGGTGGAATCGCGCCACCGATGCACTTGCCGTGTCCATGAGAACGCGCTCGACGAACTCGGCCCCCGCGTTGGTGGCAGATCCCTCGAACCGAGCCAGCTCGACGGGGTCGATCAGCATCTGCGGTAACACGACGTCGTTGCCCTCGCGAAGGTACGCCTCGATCATGGCCAGTGCGGCGGGCCGGATCAGCGCGCCGGCTCCAGCGAAGTCCTCGCGCCATCCACCGATCAGGGTCCTGAGCACGTCGACGTCGCAGTTGAGCACTCCCGGATGCTCCTCGACGAACCGTCTTGCCAGGGTGGACTTGCCGATCCCGGGAGGCCCGTTGAGGTGGATGAGCCGGCTCATGACCTCCGACCGTAGTGGCTAGGAGTCGGCCTAGCGTTTGGGCGTCGGGCTCGAGGTGTAGGCGATGCCGTGTGGGTTGGTCCAGGCGTAGTTGCCGGGTCCGGCGCGTTCGTATCGCCAGGCGGTGAAGGTCTTCAGCCGGTGGTGTCTTCGACAGAGGCAGGCGAGATTCGCTGGGTTGGTCTGGCCGGGTGGTCCGCCTTCGTCCATCGGGACGTATGGCTCGATGTGGTCCTGGTCGCAGCGTCTGGCGTCGACATTGCAGCCGGGGAAGACGCAGTGGCCGTCGCGGAGGATGACGAGGTCGCGCATCCAGGCGGGTGGGTCGTGCTGGTCGACCGCGTCGTGCTCGAGAGTGACTTCCATGTCGAGGACCGGTTTGAGGGTGATGCCGGTGAACCGTTGCAGCCAGTCCTTGAGGAGGTCGAGGGTGGCGGTGCCGAGCTTCTCGACGTCGGCCGGAGTGGTCTCGCCGTCCTCGGCAGTGCGTCGGAGGTCGTCGCCGGTCAGGTGGATGTAGAGCGTCGCGCCGGTGATCGCGAGGTCCTTCGACTGCTGCCCGTCGGCGGGTTGTCCGAAGAGGTCGAGGGCGCGTTGCGGGTGGGCGAGCAGCCCGAGGGCGGCGGCGCGGCGGTGGCCGAGCGGGGACTGGTCGCCGAGGCGGCCCAGCTGGTGGGCGAGGTCGGAGATGGTGGCGTCGAGGTCGTGGGCGTCGACCGCGTCCAGGGTCGCGTACAGGCTGGCGGAGCCGAGCGTGTCGCCGTCGTGGTAGTCGAAGACCACGTCGCGGTGACTCTTGGCTGCCTCTTCCCGGTTGCGGGCGGCCTCGGGGTCGAACCGGACCAGCGCCTGGTGCACCAGCCCAGTCAGGTTCGGCACCAGCCGGTTCTTCGCGCCTGCGATCGCGGCCTGAGCGTCCACGAACGCGACCGCCTCCGCACCGAGGTGCGTGGTCTGCTGGGCGACCTTGCGGGCCTTCCACGCCTGCAGCTTCCCGTCCTGGACCAGCGCCCACAGCCGCGGCAGCCGGTAGCGCAGCTCCAGAGCGTCGGCGACCAGCCCACACCCCGACAGGTAGGACACGTCGAGAGCGGCACCCAGCTCCTCGACCGCTTGTTCTGCGACCTGCGGGGTGCCGGCGCCCGCGAGGTGGGCCCTCATCGGGTCCGCCGTGTCGGACGTGAGCGAGGGGTCGGCCCAGGAGGCGACCGGCGTCTCGTCGTCGACCGGGTGCAGGTGCACGATCTGGATCGCCAGCGACAGCAACCGGGCCTCTTCACGGTCGGCAGTGCGGCGGGCCGAAGCGGCTTCGAGAAGCGCCTTGCGCACGTGGAGATCCGACACATCCATACTTGGGGTGCTGGTCTCCGTGGTGCTGGTCATGGGTATGAATCTAGACCCGACCACCGACACATCTGGGGCGAGAATGGCCTTATCCACAAGGGAAATCTCGGTATTCGGGCACGAGTTTCCGGTGATGTCCGGCGCCCATCTCGAGTGGCCTCGACAAGCTCGACCAACCGACAGACAAGCTCGACCAACCGACAGCAGCTCGACTAACCGTGGGGTCTAGGAGCCGGCCTGCTTCTTGCGGCGGTTGTACTCCCGCATCCGGGCCGGGTAGCCGACCACCGCCGCGTCGTACGACGGGACGCCGTGCTCGTTGGCGAACCGGTGCGCCCACTCGACGGACGGGACGCGGCGGCGGGTCCACTCGCCGTCGTGGGCGACCAGCAGCATGGTGACGTCGCTGATCGCCGTGCGCGGCTCGACGAAACCCTCGACGCCGTTCCGGCCGGAGACGAACTCGTGCAGGTGCGTCTCGTCGGCCGCATCGGCGGCACGAACGGTCGTGGCGGGCCCCGAACGGCCGGGACGCCGCATGCCGGCACCACGCCCACGGCGCAGACGATCCATCCAGCCCATGGGTCCAGTGTGCCTTGCAGGTCTGAGGTTTGCCTGAATCTCACGCCCCCGAGCAGTGAGCGCACTCACAAGGCCCGAGATTCCGCGGGCTCCAAGGGTGCAAAGATGGCTCGTCGATGGGTATGGGGAGGCGGACGACGAGGGCCGGGCGGCCCGAGGAGGCAGAGTGACGGACAGCTTCGACGTGCTGGTGCTCGGAGCCGGCAGCGGCGGCTACTCGTGCGCGCTGCGCGCGGCCGCAGCTCGGGCTGTCCGTGGGGCTGGTCGAGAAGGGCAAGCTCGGCGGCACCTGCCTGCACGTCGGCTGCATCCCGACCAAGGCGCTGCTGCACGCCGCCGAGGTGGCCGACCTCGCTCGCGACTCCGAGCAGTTCGGCGTCAACGCCACGCTCGAGGGCATCGACATGGGTGGTGTCAACAAGTACAAGGACGGCGTCGTCAGTCGGCTCCACAAGGGCCTGACGGGCCTCATCAAGGGCCGGAGCATCACCGTCCTCGAAGGCACCGGCCGGCTGGTGGGACCCCACTCGGTGGAGGTGAACGGTCGCCGGTACGACGGGCGGGCCGTCGTCCTCGCATCCGGCTCGTTCTCACGGTCGCTGCCGGGAATCGAGGTCGACGGCCACCGGGTGCTCACCTCCGAGCACGCGCTCAACCTCGACCACGTGCCCGCCTCGGCGATCGTCCTCGGCGGCGGGGTGATCGGCTGCGAGTTCGCGAGCGTGTGGCGCTCGTTCGGCGCCGACGTCACCGTCGTGGAGGCGCTGCCCCGCCTGCTCGCCGCGGAGGACGAGGCGGTGTCCAAGACGCTGGAGCGGGCCTTCAAGAAGCGCGGCATCACGGTGCGGGCCGGTGCGCCGTTCGAGTCGCTGGAGACCACCGAGACAGGCGTCCGGCTGGTCGTCGAGGGCGGTGACGTGCTCGAGGCGGAGCTGCTGCTCGTCGCCGTGGGGCGCGGCCCCTCGACGGCCGACCTCGGCTACGAGGAGCAGGGAGTCGCCACCGACCGCGGTTTCGTGCCGACCGACGACCGGCTGCGCACGAACCTCGACAACGTCTACGCCGTCGGCGACATCGTGCCGGGGCTGCAGCTGGCGCATCGCGGCTTCCAGCAAGGCATCTTCGTTGCCGAGGACATCGCCGGCCTCGAGCCGCAACCGATCGACGAAGCCGGTATCCCCCGCGTCACCTACTGCGACCCCGAGGTGGCATCCGTCGGGCTCACCGAGGCGGCCGCCCGGTCGACGTACGGCGACGACGCGGTGGAGACGCTGACCTACGACCTCGGTGGCAACGGCAAGAGCCAGATCCTCAAGACCCAGGGCTTCGTGAAGCTGGTACGTCGCACCAACGGCCCGATCCTCGGCGTGCACATCGTCGGCGCTCGTGCCGGGGAGCTCATCGGCGAAGCCCAGCTGATCTACAACTGGGAAGCCCACCCAGAAGACGTCGCACCGTTCGTCCACGCCCACCCGACCCAGAACGAAGCCCTCGGCGAGGCGCACCTCGCGCTCGCGGGCAAACCCCTGCACACCCACTCATAGACTCACCCCGGACCTGCACCAGCCAGCACCCAGCCAGCACATAGGAGCGAAGGAACGCCATGGCGACTCCAGTCACCCTCCCCGCACTCGGCGAGTCCGTCACCGAGGGCACGATCACTCGCTGGCTCAAGGAGGTCGGTGACGAGGTAGAGGTCGACGAGCCCCTGCTCGAGGTCTCCACCGACAAGGTGGACACCGAGATCCCCTCCCCGGTCGCCGGGAAGCTGCTCGAGATCAAGGCCGAGGAGGACGAGACCGTCGAGGTCGGCGCCGAGCTCTGCACGATCGGCGAAGAGGGCGAGTCCGGCGGCTCGGACGACTCCGAGGACGAGTCGGGCGAGTCCGACGACTCCGACGAGGACGAGTCGAGCGACGACTCCGACCAGGACGACGCCGAGGACCGCGCCGACGTCGATCCGGACGCCGGGGCCGAGAAGGCCGACGACGAGGCGGACGACGACGACGACGACGGACGACAGCAAGGACGACGAGGACGACGAGGACTTCAAGACCGAGACCGAGACCGACCCGCCGCCGGCGAAGACCGACGAGGAGCCGGCTGCGCAGGAGACAGCGCCGGCGTCCTCGGACACCAAGCCGGAGTCCGAGGCCTCCCAGAAGGGCACCAAGGGCAAGCAGGACGGCACCCCGGTGACGCTGCCTGCGCTCGGGGAGTCCGTCACCGAGGGCACCGTGACCCGCTGGCTCAAGAGCGTCGGCGACGAGGTCGAGGTCGACGAGCCGCTGCTCGAGGTCTCCACCGACAAGGTCGACACCGAGATCCCCTCCCCCGTGGCCGGCACGTTGCTGGAGATCAAGGTCGACGAGGACGAGACCGTCGAGGTGGGCGCCGAGCTCGCCACGATCGGGTCCGGCGAGGCAGGCGGCTCGGACGACTCCGACTCTGACGACTCCGACTCTGACGACTCCGAGGATGAGGCCGACGAGGCCGATGAGGCCCCCGAGAAGGAGGAGCCGGAGGCAGAGGAAGAGCCGGAGCCCGAGCCCGAGAAGAAGCCGGAGCCCGAGGAGAAGAAGTCCGAGGAGAAGCCGAAGAAGCAGGAGCCGGCAGCCAAGGACGAGGACAAGAGCAAGGGCGAGGACAAGCCCAAGGCCGAGCCCAAGGACGACAGCGGGCCGTACGTCACCCCGCTGGTGCGCAAGATGGCGGCCGAGCACGGCGTCGACCTCAGCTCCGTCGAGGGCAGCGGTGTCGGCGGCCGCATCCGCAAGCAGGACGTGCTCGACGCGGCCGAGGCCCAGAAGGGCAAGGACGACGGCAAGGAAGCGGCCGAGCAGCCGGCGGCCAAGTCCGAGGAGAAGGGCGCCGCCCCGGCCGAGCCCAGCCCGCTGCGCGGCAAGACCGAGCCGATGACCCGGCTGCGCAAGGTGATCGCGAAGCGGATGGTGGAGTCCCTGCAGGTCTCCGCACAGCTGACGACCGTCGTGGAGGTCGACGTCACCGCGATCGCGCGACTGCGCGACTCGGTGAAGGCGGACTTCGCGTCCCGTGAGGGCGTCAAGCTGTCGTTCCTGCCGTTCTTCGCGAAGGCCGCGATCGACGCGCTGAAGGCACACCCGTCGCTGAACGCGTCGATCGACACCGAGAAGGGCGAGGTGACCTACTTCGACCACGAGAACCTCTCGGTCGCGGTGGACACCGAGAAGGGCCTGCTGACGCCGGTCATCAAGGAGGCCGGTGACCTGTCGATCGCCGGGCTCGCTCGCAAGATCGCCGACATCGCCGAGCGGACCCGCGCGAACAAGATCGGCCCCGACGAGCTGTCGGGCGGCACGTTCACGCTGACCAACACCGGCAGCCGTGGGGCGCTGTTCGACACGCCGATCATCAACCAGCCCCAGGTGGCGATCCTCGGCACCGGCACGGTGGTCAAGCGCCCGGTGGTGATCGACGATGCGAACCTCGGCGAGACGATCGCGGTGCGCCGCATGTGCTACCTGGCGCTGACCTACGACCACCGCATCGTCGACGGCGCTGACGCGGCTCGCTTCCTCACCGACGTCAAGCAGCGGCTCGAGACCGGGAAGTTCGAGGTCTGACGCCCCGGGCACCTGTACCGCGTGACGCAGCCTGCAGATGATCCATCTGTTCGTGCGGCGATGGCCTCGACGGGTCATTGACCTGGGTCCGGACAAGGACGACCGTCGGTAAACGAAGGGTTACCGTGGTCGCGTGCGGGCGCTCGGTCGCGATCGCGGGAGCCGACCGAACGGGGGCGGCATGCCGCAGCAGGTTTCACATGGTCGAGGAAGGCACCAGCGTCGTCTGTTGCTTGCGCTGACACTTGCGGCGATCGCCATGAGTGCCGTGGTCGGTGCCCCGCCCGGCGTCGCGGCCGAGTCCTCGTCACCGGCTCTCACACTGGCACCGGCCAGCGGCCCGGCCGGCGCGTCTGTGCTCGCCACTGCCTCCGGCTTCGGCAGGTGCATCTCGAGCGGCTCCGGTGAGCCCGAGGCCGCCGGCAAGCCAGGAACGCTCGCGTTCTCGTGGGACGGGGAGGACTTCGCGACGTCCGGTGTCGATCCCGCGACCGGGGGCGCAGCCGCGTCGTTCGTCGTGCCCAGGTCTGCGTCCCAGGCCATCCACGACGTGAACGTACGGTGCCTCGAGAACTCGAAGCTCGCGGCACCCGCGCCGTTCGAGGTGACGCCTGTCGCGGACGTGACGGTGATCGTCCCGAACCTGATCGGCATGACACGCGACGAGGCGAAGGTCGTGCTCGGGCAGCACCGCCTGCTGCTCGGGGCGACAGTGGGCGGCGGTGGTCGCGTCGAGAGCCAGGATCCGACAGCGGGGACGCAGGTCAAGCCGGAGACGGCTGTCGACCTTGACTTCGGTGGGGTGCCCCCCTCACGCGTCGAGGTGCCACTCGTCGTCGGACGGACCACCGAAGAGGCCGCCCAAGTGCTTCAAGCTGCCGGGCTCGAGCTCGGCAGCGTGCTGGGCCGGGGCGAGGTCATCGAGTCACAGCGCCCGGTGGCCGGCACGTCCGTCCCCAGGGGCACAGCCGTTGATGTCACCGTCAGTGTGTCGCCGCGGCAGCTGGTGCGAGTCCCGGACCTCGTCGGTGGCACTCGTTCCCAGGCCGCAACCGAGCTGGCAGCGTTGGACCTGCTGCTAGGCCCCGGTTCGGACAGTGACGCCAAGATCGAGACTCAGCAGCCGCGGCCCGGGTCGCTGGTGCCCGTCGGCACCACCGTGACCGTGAGCGTCGAGGAGCAAGCGTCCTGGATTCTCGTCGTGGCCGGCTCAGCAGCACTCCTGCTGGCTCTGCTCGGCGGCGGACTGGCCGGCTACCGAGTGCACCGCAAGCGATCGAACCAACGCTGGGTCCGCGCTCACGTCAAGGTCGTGACCGGAGAGGGTCTGGGCGCACCACACGCGACCGTTCAGCACCCGGACGACGACGGTGCGCCGACGACGGTGATCGGGCTGCGCTCACACGTCGACACCGGCAGCCAGGTTGTGGAGGAGATGAAGGTATGAGCACACCGAGCATGACGGCGGCACAAGTCAGTCTTCGCACCCTTCTGTTGGGTCAGCCCGACGACGGCGAAGCGGCTGAGGCTCTGAGCCAGGCAATCGAGGAGAAGCAGCTCGCACGAGCGGCACTTCGAGGTGCGCGCAACCTGAGCACCTCGACCGTGCGGACCGTCGACCAAGAGATCGGGGCCGTGACAAGTCGGCTGTTGTCCATGGATCTCGGGGACGTCCTGGTGGCCGGCTGGCGGAAGTACCAGGTCTTGACCGACGCGGCTCGACGTACCTCTGACTCGCCTGACACAGAGGAGGTGCTCCCTCTCGTCACGCACCGGGTCACGTGCACCTACTTGCCACGCGTGGACCTTCTCGTCGACGAGATGCGCGTGCACACGTTCGAGTTCAAGCTGATCGTCACGTTCGACCTCACTGGAGTGTCCGCCGTGGTCGCCGGAGGCAGCCTGGTGGCACTGAGCGGCGGCGACTGCCTGGCGACCGGCGCCCTCTCCCTAGACGGCGCTGTCCTGGTGCAGCGGCAGCGGAGCTTCGAACCTCGCTTCATCGTCCGGCTTCACCGCCCGATCCGACTCGTGCAACCGTCCGAACCCAAGCCTCCCCCGCAACGAAGCACCTCGGCAGGTGGCAGCCCCGTGACATCCCGCACGCGTCGATAGGTGCATCTGCTGTCTGTGGTCCGGATGACCTGCGTCTTCCTGGGTACGTTCGACTGATGAGAATCGTGCTCGCCGGCGGCTCCGGCTTCCTCGGCACCGCCTGGCGCGACCACCTCGCTCGTGAGGGCCACCAGGTCGTGCGACTCGTGCGCGGCGAGGCGCTGACCGCGAGCGAGTCGCGCTGGGACCCCCACGCCGGACAGGTCGACCAGGCGGTCATCGAGGACGCCGACGTGGTCGCCTGCCTCTCGGGCGCGCCGCTGGCGCACTGGCCGTGGACCGACAGCTACAAGCGCACGTTCGTCGACAGCCGGGTCGCGACCACCCGCACCCTCGCCGAGGCGGTCGCCTCGTGCGACCGCAAGCCGGCACTGCTGGCGCAGAACGGCATCGCCGGGTACGGCGACCGGGGTGACATCGTCTTGACCGAGGAGGCTGCGAACGACGCGGACACCTTCGTCGGCGGGGTCACCCGGAAGTGGCAAGCCGCCACGGAGGCAGCCGAGGGCGCCGGGGCGCGGGTCGTGGTGATGCGCAGCGGAGTCGTGCTCGACCGCCGCGGCGGGCCGGTCAAGATGCTGCGGCCGGTGTTCAAGGCGGGGCTCGGCGGCCCGGTCGGACGAGGCGACCAGTACTTCTCGACCATCTCGCTGCTCGACTGGCTCCGGGCCGCGACGTACCTCGCGACCAGCCCGACCTCGCACGGTGTGTACAACGTCTCCGCCCCCAACGCCACGACCAACCGGGAGTTCTCCCGCCGGCTCGGCGAGCTGCTGCACCGGCCGGCGGTGGTCCCCGTCCCGGCGTTCGTGCTCGACACGCTGGCGGGCACCGTCTCCTCCGAGCTGCTCAACTCCACGCGCGTCGAGCCGGCCAGGCTGCTCGACGAGGGCTTCACGTTCGACCACCCGAACATCGAGGACCGGCTCTCGGCCGCTCTCGGCTGACCGCCTGTGGATGACGCCCGACGTCTCGCCGCGATCTGCGCGAGGCTGGCCGGGTGCCGAGCCCGCGTGTCGTCGTCGTGCTGCTGGCGCTGGTCGCCGGCGCCGCGGCGGTTCTCGTGACCGTCATCGAAAGACCTGCCCCGGCTCCGAGCGGACCGACGCTGGGAAGGGGGTCGGCCGCCCTGCGGGTGCTGCACTCCTGGGACCGCCGGCGCGCCACGGCGTACGCAACCGGGTCGACCACCGCGCTGCGCGACCTCTACGTCCCAGGCTCGGAAGCCGGCACCAACGACCTTCGGGTGCTCCGCGCCTACCGGGCTCGGGCACTGCGGGTCAGCGGCATGCGGATGCAGGTGCTCGCGCTGTCCGTGATCGAGTCGAGGCCGGGCTGGCGACGGGTGCAGGTGACCGACCGGCTGGTCGGGGCGGTCGCCGTGCACGCAGGTCGGCGGGTCAGGCTCCCGCAGGACCGGGCGAGCACCCGGGTCGTCACGATGATGCGGGGCGCGGACCACCGCTGGCGGGTGGCGTCCGTGACCGACACAGCCGGCTGACGCCCCGCGCGTAGGCTCTTTGGCGTGGGTGACATCGACTTCCGGACCGTCGGCTTCGGCGACGAAGCGGTCGACTACGTCGCCGCGTGGGAGCTGCAGCGGCAGGCTGCACGCCGGCGTCGTCGAGGGCGGCCCCGACACCGTCTTGATGCTCGAGCACCCGCCCGTGTTCACCGCCGGCAAGCGCACCGAGCCGCACGAGCGGCCGCTGCCCGGCGACCTGCCCGGCGACGTGCAGGTCGTCGACGTCGACCGCGGCGGCAAGATCACCTTCCACGGGCCGGGGCAGCTGGTCGGCTACCCGATCGTGCGGCTGCCCGACCACGTCTTCGTCGTCGACTACGTCCGACGCCTGGAGGAGGCGCTGATCGCCACCTGCGCCGACCTCGGCGTGACGACCGCGCGGGTGCCGGGACGCAGCGGGGTCTGGCTCGCCGACGACCCGGTGACAGGGCGCCAGGAGCGCAAGGTCGCCGCCATCGGGATCCGGGTCAGCCGCGGTGTGACCATGCACGGCTTCGCGATCAACTGCGACGTGGACCTGGCGTGGTACGACCGCTTCGTGCCGTGCGGGATCAGCGACGCCGGCGTGACGAGCCTGTCCGCGGAGCTCGGTCGTGACGTCCCCGTCCAGGAGGTCGCGCCGATCGTCGAACGTCATCTGCGTGAGCTGCTGGCCTGGGCGCCGTACGACCGCACCCCGGACTACGCGGCCAAGCCCGAGCCCGGCCGTCGGGTCACGCTGATCACACCGGGCGGCTGAGGACGCGGCGTGTCCCCCCGCACCCCACCTCGGGGTTGCAGCAGACTCGCAAGGTGGTTGTCGGAGAGGACCTGGTCATCGAGACCACGGCCCTGCGCAAGGAGTTCCGCACCCGTCGAGGGCGCCGGGTGGTGGCTGTCGACGCGCTCGACCTCGCCGTCCCGGCAGGCGGCGTCCACGGCTTCCTCGGTCCCAACGGGTCCGGGAAGACCACCACGATCCGCATGCTGCTCGGGTTGGCACGTGCCAGCCGCGGCGAGATCCGGCTGTTCGGTGAGCCGGTCCCCGCGCGCCTGCCGCACGTCATGGAGCACGTCGGCGCCGTCGTCGAGGAGCCGAAGTTCCTCCCGACCTTCAGCGGCCGCAAGAACCTCCTGCTGCTCGCGAAGGCGGGCGGGGTCCCCACGGCCGCGGTGGACGCGGCCCTGACGCAGGTCGGCCTCGAGGGCCGGGAGCGCGAGAAGTACAAGACCTACTCGCTCGGCATGCGGCAGCGGCTGGCGATCGCCGCGACGCTGCTGCGGTCCCCCCGGCTGCTGATCCTGGACGAGCCCACCAACGGGCTCGACCCCGCCGGCATCCGCGACATCCGCACGATGGTCCGCTCGCTGGGCGAGAGCGGCGTCACCGTGCTGCTGAGCTCGCACATCCTGGCCGAGGTGCAGCAGGTCTGCCACTCGGTGTCGATCATCGGCAACGGCCGGCTGCTCGCCGCCGGGCCGGTCGACAACCTGGTGGGCGCCGGCAGCGTTCGCACCTACACGGTGGGCGTGGCCGACCCGGGCGCCGCCGCCGACGTGCTCAAGCGGGGCCGCTTCCGCGTCAAGCGCGACGGGGCCAGGCTGAGCGTCGAGAGCGCAGGCGCTGAGCTGGGCAACGTCGGCGAGGCGATCGCCCGGGCGCTGGCAGAGCACGGGATCTTCGTCCGCGAGCTCACCCCCGTGCACGCCGACCTCGAGTCGGTGTTCTTGCAGCTGACCCGCGACGACTCGCTTCCGGCTCGTCCCGACGAGGGCGGTCGACACTCCGCGGACCAGCCCGAGGAGACCTCGTGAGACTCGTCGGCGTCGAGCTCTCGCGCTACTTCTCGCGTCGTGCCGTGGTGCTGCTGCTGGTCGCGGCGGCGCTCCTCACAGCCCTGGTTGCCGGTACGACGATCTGGAACACCCGGCCCGTTTCCGGCAACGAGCTCGCAACCGCGCGGGCCCAGGTCCAGCAGCAGCTCGACTCGCCGGAGTACAAGCGCGACCTGGCGAACTGCGAAAGCGATCCCGAGTCGCTCTTCGGCCCGGGCGCCAGGGTCGAGGACTGCCGCACCGAGCTCACCCCGACCCCGGAGACGTACATGGGGCGCTCGACCCTCTCGCTCGCGGACGAGCGGAGGTCGGGCGGCACGGGCGTGATGGTGGTGATCGCACTGTTCATGGTCATGGTGGGGGCGACCTTCGCCGGCGCCGACTGGTCGAGTGGCTCGATGAGCAACCAGACGCTCTTCGAGCCGCGTCGTGGTCGCGTGTGGGCAGCGAAGGCGGTTGCCGTCACCGCCGGCTGCGCCGCCACTGCGCTAGTGCTGCTCGTCGGCTACTGGCTGAGCCTGCTGTCGGTGGCGGACGCGCGGGGCATCGAGACGAGCGGGGCCGTGCAGCAGGCCGTCTCGTGGATGGCCGGCCGAGGTGTGCTGCTGGCTGCGCTGACCGGCCTGGGCGGCTACGCCCTCACGATGCTGCTGCGCAGCACGGTGGCGACTCTTGCCGTGGTGTTCGTGTTCGTCGTGGTCGGCGAGGTGCTGCTGGCGGCCTCGCCCGTCGACCGCTCCAGCCTCTGGAGCCCGTCGGACAACGTGTTCGCGTGGCTGCAGGACGGCGTCCGGGTCTTCGACGAGAGCGTCGGCTGCGCGCCCGGACAGACGCCCTGCACCCAGCAGTACACGGTGTCCCTGCTGCACGGCGCGGCGTACCTCGCGGTCCTGCTGCTGGTGACGCTCCTGGTGTCCGCGCTGACGTTCCGTCGCCGCGACATCCCCTGACCTTCCTGGCCCTCGTCGATTGGGGTGGCCAAGCGGGTCGGCGTACAGTGACGGGGTGCCCCGGACCCCTCTCGACCCCAGTTCTGGCGCGCCCTCGAGCGGTGCGCCGGGCACTCCTGCGCCGGAGGGCCGGCGGATGCTCCGGCTGGAGGTCCGCAACGCCGAGACACCCATCGAGAAGAAGCCGGACTGGATCAAGACCCGCGCCCGGATGGGCCCGGAGTACCGCGAGCTGCAACGGCTGGTGAAGTCCGAGGGACTCCACACGGTCTGCCAGGAAGCCGGCTGCCCGAACATCTTCGAGTGCTGGGAGGACCGCGAGGCGACCTTCCTCATCGGCGGCGACCAGTGCACGCGCCGCTGCGACTTCTGCCAGATCGACACCGGGCGTCCCGACCCGCTCGACCGTGACGAGCCGCGCCGGGTCGCGGAGAGCGTGCGCACGATGGGTCTGCGCTACGCGACGATCACCGGCGTCGCCCGTGACGACCTGCCCGACGGCGGCGCCTGGCTGTACGCCGAGACGGTGCGGCAGATCCACGAGCTGAACCCGGAGACCGGGGTCGAGAACCTGATCCCGGACTTCAACGGCAAGCCCGACCTGCTGCGCGAGGTGTTCGAGTCGCGACCGGAGGTGCTCGCCCACAACGTCGAGACCGTGCCGCGCATCTTCAAGCGGATCCGCCCGGCGTTCCGCTACGACCGCTCCCTGGACGTGCTGACGCAGGCGCGCGACTTCGGCCTGGTCACCAAGTCGAACCTCATCCTCGGCATGGGCGAGACCCGCGAAGAGGTCTCCCAGGCGTTGCGCGACCTGTACGACGCGGGCTGCGAGCTGATCACGATCACCCAGTACCTGCGGCCCTCGCCGCGACACCACCCCGTCGAGCGGTGGGTGCGGCCCGAGGAGTTCGTCGAGCTCAAGGACGAGGCCGACGAGATCGGGTTCTCCGGCGTCATGTCCGGGCCGCTGGTGCGGTCGTCGTACCGCGCCGGACGGCTGTACCAGCAGGCGATGGAAGCCCGCTCTGCGACAATGGCGCCCTCCTGACCGCCCGACACCACCCACCCATGCAGAGGCACTCCTGATGGCCAAGAAGGACAAGCCGAAGAAGCCGGAGAAGAAGGAAGGCCGGCTGCGGCAGATGGCCATGGTCTACACCATGACCAAGAAGACCGATCCCCGGATCGGGCTCATCCTCGGCGGCTGGTTCGCCGTCACCGCGATCGTCGCGTTCGCGCTGCTGTACTTCCTGCTGCCGGGCGGGATCATCTTCCCGATCATCACCAGCTTGATGTTCGGTCTGCTCGCGGGCGTGATCGTCTTCGGCCGGCGCGCGCAGAAGTCGCAGTACGCCCAGATCGAGGGGAAGCCGGGCGCCGCCGCCGCGGCGCTCAACCAGCTGCGGCGCGGCTGGAAGATCGACTCCGCCATCGCGGTGAACCGCAACCAGGACCTCGTGCACCGCGTGGTCGGGCCACCCGGCATCGTGCTCGTCGGCGAGGGCAACCCCAACCGTCTCAAGACGATGATGGCCAACGAGCGCCGCAAGCACGAGCGGGTGGCGTCCGAGACGCCCATCCACGAGGTCATCTGCGGTGACGGCCCCGGAGCCGTGCCCGTCCCCAAGCTGTCACGCCACGTCTCCAAGCTCGGCCGCAGCATCAAGCCGTCGGAGATGACCGACGTGCTGCAGCGGCTCAAGGCGCTCGACGCGAACCGGTCGAACATCCCGATCCCGAAGGGGCCGGTGCCGACCAGCATGAAGGGCGCGCGTCAGAACATGCGGGGCCGGTAGCCGCCCCCTGCGTGAGGAGGACAGCTAGGCGGTGCGTGCCAGGCTGCCGGCGCCGACCAGTCGTGAGGGTCGAGGGGCGTGGACGCGCACGCGCTTGCCCCAGTCGCTCATCTCAGAGGTCATCTTGATCCGGTTCACCTTCCAGATCATCTTGCGGAGCAGGTGGTCCTCGTCGAACCACAGGTTGAAGACGATCTTCGGCGGCAGGCGGTCCGCGTACGACGACAGTCCTCGCACCGCGAGCCCGACCTTGGTGTCCACCACGAGGCGGTAGCTCGACATCGGGTGGCCGTACAGCTCGCGACGGCCGGTGAAGTGCACCTGGCGGAACGCCGGCCGCTGGTCCAGGAGCATCGACAGCGCGTCGAGCTCGTCGCTGACCTTTGCGAAGTCCGGGCCGAGCGGGCTGCCGGGCGCCTTGGGGTCGAGCCGTGTGTAGCGCTCGCCCGTGAGCGCGGGGATGTTGAAGTAGTAGACGTGGTCCTTCACGACGACCTCGGTGTTGTCGTAGCAAAGGCACGACCCCGCGACCTCTAGACGCACGGCGGGGCTGGTCTTCGAGTAGGCCATGTCCCCGCGCCCGGTGATGGTGAAGCTGGGTGCCTTGATCGCCATGTCGACGTGGGCCCACTTCTTCTTCTCCGGCCCGGCCGACAGCGCGTGCAGCACCTGCGCCCGGCTCATCCGCTGCAGGCCGGTCTTGCGTGCGGCGTGCCCGGCCGGCGTGCTCGTGGGTTCCACTCCCGCGAGCGCCGGCGTGTTCTCCGGCGTCGGCTCGTTGGGGTCCTGGCAGGCCGACAGGCCGGCGGTGAGGATCAGCAGGCTCACGGCGGCGCCGACGAGTCGAGGGTTGCGCATTCCGGTACTCCCAGGACATCGGAACGGGGTTGTCTGACGAGCGTAGGGCCGCGGTTCTGCCCTGGTTCGGCGATTGCGGCAACGCTGTCCGAACGGCTGAGGGCGGCGTGCTTGGATGGCCGATAGCCGGCCATCGACGGACAGGCAACGGGAGGCAGCCATGGCGGTTCCGGGACGTCGGGTGCCGGAGAACGCTCCCACCGACCTCGTGGAGACCGAGCTGTTCGCGGTCGACGCCTACCTCCGCGACTTCGAGGCCGACGTCCTCGAGGTCGATCCCGACCAGCACCGGGTGGCGCTTCGTCGTACGGCGTTCTACCCGGGCGGTGGCGGCCAGCCGCACGACCTCGGCGTGCTTCGCTGGGGCGACGGCGAGGCCGCGGTGACCCGGGTCGGCCGCGACGGTGGCCGCATCTGGCACTGGCTCGACGAGTCGGCGGACCTGCCCGGCCCGAGCAGCGCGGTCGAGGGGGTCCTCGACTGGGAGCGACGGCACCTGACGATGCGCACCCACACGGCTCTCCACATCCTCTGCGGCGTCATGTGGGCCGACCACGGGGTCGCGGTCACCGGCGGGAACATGGACCCGGGCAAGGGCCGCCTGGACTTCCCGCTGCCGTCGATGTCGGCGGAGTTCGGCCGGCAGGTCGAGGCCCGGATCAACGAGGAGATCGCCGCTGCTCACGAGATCCTGGTCGAGTTCGTCGGTCGCGAGGTCGCGGACGAGGACCACGCCTTGATCCGCACGTCCGCCAACCTCATCCCCCGCGAGATCGACCCGTTGCGGGTCATCGACATCGTCGGGCTCGACAAGCAGGCAGACGGCGGGACGCACGTGTTGTCGACCGTCGAGGTGGGCACCGTCCGGGTGACCGGCACGGAGTCGAAGGGCAAGGGCAACAAGCGGGTCCGGCTCGAGGTCCACGACTCCGCTCCCGGGTGTGACGCAGACCGCGTAGCCGGGCGCCCGACCCACCCATCCTCGGACCATTTCAGGACGAACAACACGCATGACGGACTCCTCAACGGCCCGCCCGAGCGCCGCCGTCATCGGCGCCGGCGTGTCCGGCCTCACCGCTGCCTACCTGCTGCAGCGCGACCCACCACGTGACGCTGTTCGAGGCCGACGAGCGGCTCGGGGGCCACGCCCACACCCACGACGTGCCGCTCACCGGCGGCGGCACGGCCGCGGTGGACTCGGGCTTCATCGTCCTCAACGACCGCACCTACCCGCTGCTGCGAACGGCTGTTCGGCGAGCTCGGGGTCAGCACCCGGCCCACCGAGATGAGCATGAGCATCAGCTGCGACGAGTGCGGGCTCAACTACGTCGGCGGCCGCGGGGCGAAGGGCATCTTCGCGCAGCGGCGACGACTGCTCGACCCCCGCTTCTGGCGGCTGCTGATGTCGGTCCGCCGCTTCCAGAAGGCGGCGCTCGCGCTGGTCCGCGACGAGCCCGACAGCACCCTGACCTACGGCGACTTCCTGGAGCGGCACGGCTTCGACGAGCACTTCGTGCACCCACTACGCGCTGCCCGTCGTGTCCTGCGTGTGGTCGATGGGGCACCAGGAGGCGCTCGCCTACCCGGCGGCGTACCTGTTCGCGTTCCTGGACCACCACGGCTTCTTGATGCTCGGGGACGCCCCGACCTGGCGCACGGTCGTCGGCGGGTCGCGGACGTACGTCGCGGCGATCCGCGAGCGGCTCGACGTGGTCAGCACCGGCACCCGGATCACCGCCGTCAGCCGCAAGCCGGACTGCCGTCGAGCTCGACGACGAGCACGGCGTCCACCACAGCTTCGACAAGGTGGTCGTCGCCACCCACGCCGACCAGGCGGTGGCGCTGCTCACCGACGCCGACGACGCGGAGCGGGACGTGCTCGGCTCGTTCGGGTACTCCACCAACGTGGCATGGCTGCACCGCGACGAGTCGCTGCTGCCGCGGCACCGCAACGGCCGGGCGAGCTGGAACTACCGGCTGGAGGGCTGTCGGGCCACCACGGACCGCAGCAGGGTGTCCTACTGGATGAACCGCCTCCAGGGCCATCCCGAGTCCGAGCCGCTGGTGGTCACGCTCAACCCCGACCACGCCGAGGCACCGCAAGACGTGATCGCGACGATGACCTACCTGCACCCGACCTACACCGCCGCGTCGGTCGCCGCGCAGGAGCGGCTGGCGTCGCTGAACTCGGACCGGCTGGCGTTCGCCGGCGCCTACCACGGCTGGGGCTTCCACGAGGACGGCTGCCGCTCCGGCGTCGCCGCCGCCGAGGCCCTGGGGGCGACGTGGTGACCACCACTGCCTCTCCGGTCCCGGCCGCGGTGCGAGCCTCCGTCTCGCACCGCCGGTCTCGGCCGTTCGCCTACGGCTTCGAGACCAGCACGCCGATGTGGCTGGTCGACGCCGCCGACCCCGACGCGGCGTTCCCGGCGTGGCTGCGACCGCTGGCCTCGATCCGGGCCGCGGACCACTTCGCGGCCGACGACCCGCGCCCGCTGCCGGACAAGGTCCGCGTCGTTCCTCGACGCCCAGCAGCTGCCGTGGACCGCGCACCGGGTGCTGATGCTGGCGAACGCCCGCTCCCTCGGCTACGTCTTCGACCCGCTCACGACGTACTTCTGCTTCGACGCGGAGGGCCGCCTCGAGGGCGTGCTCGCCGAGGTCCACAACACCTACGGCGAGCGGCACTGCTACCCCCTCGAGGTGACCGAGCGCAGCGGCGCGAGCGTCGACAAGGAGTTCTACGTCTCGCCGTTCTTCGCCGTCGAGGGTCGCTACGACATCCGGACCCGGCTCACCGGGTCGCAGGTGGCGGTCGCCATCTCGCTGACCCAGGAGACGCCCAGGGCGAGGAGACCGTCTTCACCGCCGCGGTCCACGGTGGCCTCCGCCCGGCCACTCGCGGACGTGTGGTCCGCGCCCTCGCCCGCAACCCGCTGCCCTCGCAGCGGGTCTCCGCACTGATCCGCTGGCACGGCATCCGGCTCTGGCTGCGCCGCCTGCCCGTGGTCCCCCGTCGGCCGCACCAGGCCCCGAGAGGAATGCACTCCGCATGAGCACCACCTTCGAGCCCCGCATCGTCGCCACCTCCGAGCTGCTGCCCGCCGCTCCGTCGTACGGGCTGCGCGCCCAGATCGCCCGCACGGTCGTCAAGCGCATCCTGCGCGACATGCCCGTCACCGTCCGGCTGCCCGACGGTGAGCTGTACGGCGCCCCGCTCGGCGAGTCCCGGCCGACGCTGATCGTCGACCGGCCCAAGGAGTTCTTCGCGCGGCTCGCGCACAGCCCGATGATCGGGCTCGGCGAGGCCTACATGGCGCGCGAGTGGAGCGCGGCCGAGGGCACCGACCTCGCCGACGCGCTCGCGCCGTTCGCCGAGAAGCTGACCGAGCTGATCAAGCCGGTGTTCTACCGGATGCGCCACGCGGTGCTCCCCCGCGGCCTCAACCCGGCCAACACCAAGGCCGGCGCGCGCAAGAACATCGAGGCGCACTACGACCTCTCGAACGACATGTTCCAGCAGTTCCTCGACCCGTCGCTGTCGTACTCCTCGGCGCTGTTCGAGGCGCTCGACCCTCCCCCGGCCCTGGCCGACCTCGAGGCCGCCCAGCTGCGCAAGGTCGACGCGATCCTGGACTCGGCCCGGGTCGGCGCCGGCAGCCGGCTGCTCGAGATCGGCACCGGGTGGGGCACGCTCGCCATCCGCGCGGCCGAGCGTGGCGCGGTCGTCACGACCGTCACGCTTGTCCGTCGAGCAGGCCGAGCTCGCCCAGGAGCGCGTGGACGCCGCGGGCGTGGCCGACCACGTCGAGGTCGCCGTACGCGACTACCGCGACCAGACGGGCCACTTCGACGCGGTGGTGTCGGTGGAGATGATCGAGGCGGTGGGCGAGGAGTTCTGGCCGGAGTACTTCAGCAAGATCGACTCACTGCTGGCGCCCGGCGGCACGGCCGCGATCCAGGCGATCTTGATGTCCGACGACCGGATGAAGGCGACCAGGAACACCTACACCTGGATGCACAAGTACATCTTCCCCGGCGGCATGCTGCCCTCCAGGGAGGCGATCCACCGGGTGCTGCAGCGGCACACGTCGCTGCGCATCACGAACACCGCGTCGATGGGCCTGCACTACGCGCACACGCTGCGGCTGTGGCGCGAGCAGTTCGTCGCCAACTGGCGGCACGTGCGACGGGCTCGGCTTCGACGACCGGTTCTTCCGGATGTGGGAGTTCTACCTGGCCTACTGCGAGGCCGGGTTCCGCACCGGCTACCTCGACGTGGCCCAGATCCGGATGGCGCGCTGAACGGCCTCAGCGCCGGACGGTGACGCTGCCGGCCGCGAGGTCGTGCAGCCCGCGGCGGTCGCGGTTGTAGATCACCGGCGGCACCACCAGGCAGATCAGCAGCGTGCGCACGAGCGCGACCAGCAGGCTCACCGGCCCGCCCTCGACGTGCACGACGGCCACCCGCGTGACCAGCTGACCGAAGGACCCGCCCAGCAGCGCGGTGAAGAAGCTGGCCTCGACCCAGAACACCAGCAGCGGCAGCCAGGCCTCCCAGCCGTGCCCGGACATGACCTGCGACCCGGCGATGACGGCTCGCCACCGCCAGCGAGGCGAACCAGTCGACGAACAGCGCCAAGATGCGCCGTCCCCAGCCCGCGACGCTCCCCCGCCCCTGCGGCGGCAGCCCCAGCCGCTCGCCCGGGTACGTCGACGGGGCGGACTGAGAGCTCACGCCCGCCACGCTACCGACCGGCCCCTAGGTCGCTGTTACATGCCCGAAACAAACCGGATACGGTCGAGAAACTGCCCCTGCATAGCGTGCCGAGGCAGTGGGCGGGGGTGATCGCGCTACGCCCTGAGAGCCAACACCTGACTCGAGCACATGGCCCGCGGGGCCAAGGAGGACGAATGTTCGCGAACAGCGAAGAGCTGCTGAAGTACATCAAGGACGAGGGCGTCGAGATGGTCGACGTGCGCTTCTGCGACCTGCCCGGCGTGATGCAGCACTTCACGGTCCCGGTCTCGTCGTTCGACCAGTCGGTCTTCGACGACGGCCTGAACTTCGACGGCTCCTCGATCCGTGGCTTCCAGGCGATCCACGAGTCCGACATGTCGCTGTTCCCCGACCCGTCGACGGCGTACATCGACCCGTTCCGCGTGGCGAAGACGCTGGTCGTCAACTTCTTCATCCACGACCCGATCACCGGCGAGCAGTACAGCCGCGACCCGCGCAACATCGCCCAGAAGGCGATGGCCTACCTGGCGAGCACCGGCATCGGCGACACCGCCTACTTCGCCCCCGAGGCCGAGTTCTACGTCTTCGACAACGTGCGCTTCGAGACCAAGCAGAACACCGGCTTCTACGAGATCGACTCCGAGGCCGGCGCCTGGAACACCGGAGCCGAGGGTGACAACCGCGGCTACAAGGTCAAGTACAAGGGCGGCTACTTCCCCGTCGCGCCGTACGACCACTTCGGCGAGCTCCGCGACGAGATGGTGATCGAGCTGGAGAAGGCCGGCATGCAGGTCGAGCGTGCCCACCACGAGGTCGGCACGGCCGGCCAGGCGGAGATCAACTACCGCTTCGACGAGCTGCTCCGCGCCGCCGACGACGTGATGAAGTTCAAGTACATCGTCAAGAACGTCGCCTGGCGCAACAACAAGACCGCGACGTTCATGCCGAAGCCGATCTTCGGCGACAACGGCTCCGGCATGCACTGCCACCAGTCGATCTGGAACGAGGGCGAGCCGCTGTTCTTCGACGAGACCGGCTACGGCGGGCTCTCGGACATCGCGCGCTACTACATCGGCGGTCTGCTCAAGCACGCCCCGTCGCTGCTGGCGTTCACCAACCCGACGGTGAACTCCTACCACCGCCTGGTGCCGGGCTTCGAGGCCCCGATCAGCCTGGTCTACAGCCAGCGCAACCGCTCGGCCTGCGTGCGCATCCCGATCACCGGCGCGAACCCGAAGGCCAAGCGCATCGAGTTCCGTTGCCCGGACCCGTCGGCGAACCCGTACCTCGCGTTCTCGGCGCTGCTGCTCGCCGGCCTCGACGGCATCAAGAACAAGATCGAGCCGCCCACGCCCGTCGACAAGGACATCTACGAGCTGCCGCCGGACGAGATGGCCGAGATCGACCAGGTGCCGACCTCGCTCAACGCCGTGCTCGACAACCTCGAGGGCGACCACGACTTCCTCACCGCCGGCGGTGTCTTCACCCCCGACCTGATCGAGACGTGGATCGACTACAAGCGCCAGAACGAGATCCTGCCCGTGCAGCTGCGGCCGCACCCGCACGAGTTCGAGCTGTACTACGACATCTAGACCTGGCTGGCCCGCTGACCTGCGGATTTAGGTTGAGCCGCCGACGATGCCGTAGCCCAGGCCCACAAGAAGCAAGAGAGGAACCGCGCCCACACTTCGCCATGTCACCCAAGCCGGGAGGCCCTTTGGGGTTCGAAGCCCCTCAAGGAACCGCGAAAGAAGTACGGCGATGGAAAGGGCACCGACCAAGCCAAGCAATCCCACGGTGACCACTGCGATCGAACTAATCGCGGAACCTCCGGACGGACTCTTCGGTTGGGCCGGAAGTCTAACCGGCTGCAACTGGAACGGCTTGCTCGACGGGCGCACTCATTTCGGCACGACCGCGCGAAACGCGGCGGATCCGGATGTTCGTGTGCGGACCGCCGAAACTCCAGGTGGCTTTGGAGGTCTCCACCAGCACCGTTTGTAGGTCAGTGCTGACACCACCCGGACCAGGAGGGCACCCTAGTGTTGGTGGGAGTTGACACCACCCTGGCGGGCGCGCAAGCGGAGCGAGTCCGAGCAGATTGAGCGGAGGTGGGCGCATGTCGGCGACGAAGCTCCTGGCACTCGGTATCGTGCACCTCTCCGGCGGCGCGCATGGCTACCAGGTGCGGTCCGAGCTGCAGAGCTGGCGTGCGGAGATTTGGGCCAAGATCAAGCCCGGCTCGATTTATCACGCGCTGAAGAAGGCGGCGGCTGATGGCTTCCTCACCGAACACGCCGAGCCGGGCAACTCCGGGCCGGAGCGCGTTCTGTACCGCGTGACAGCTCGGGGACGTGACGAGATAGTCGAACTGGTCCGCGACGGTCTGCGGCGCACCCATGACCCCACCATGCTCAACGCGTCGATCGCCATGTTGCCCATGCTGACCAGGACAGATGCCATCGCGCACGTCAACGAGCGGGTCGCGCGCCTGGAAGCGGAGCTCGTGGAGCAGGCCACGTGGCGGGAGCACCCGAACCCCGACATTCCCGAACACGTCCGCGATCAGGCCGAACTGTGGGCGGGACATGCACGCACCGAACTGGAGTGGGCGAAGAGCCTGAGCAAACGACTGGCTGAGGGCGCCTACACCATGGCCGATGATCCGGGCTCGTGGCGAACGGTCCCCTAATCAACCTTGACTAGACGCTCCTCCTCGCGTACTTTGGCCGAGTAACCAAACTTGACTAGTCGGCCAGGCCCGGACACGGCAAGGAGAGCCGAATGAGCACCATCCTCAAGAACAACTCGGAAACCGTTGCGCACACGCCCGGGCGGGCGAGCAGCATCGGGGTCTGGATTCTGCAAGTCGTGCTGGCGGCGATCATCGCCGGCGGCGGAATCTCGAAGCTCGCCGGCGACCCGGTCATGGTGGACATGTTCGCCGACATCGGGGCTGGCCAGTGGCTCCGGTACCTGGTCGGAGCGCTGGAGGTCGCGGGAGGGGTTGGACTTCTGATCCCGGCTCTGGCGGGCCTGGCCAGTCTGGGGTTGGCGGCATTGCTGACCGGTGCTGTCATCACCGATCAGTTCGTGCTCGAGCAGAGCCCTTGGCTGCCGCTCGCCCTTCTCGTCGTGGCGGCCGTGATCGCAAGGGCGCGGTGGTCGCGCACCGAGGCCGTCGTCGGCACGCTGCTCAGGCGCTGAGACAAACCTCTCGAACGGAGATGTGAGATGAACGAGATGGCCTTTCGCGTGACATCAAACGATGGCACCACCATCGCCTACGACCGGAAGGGAAGCGGCCCGGCTGTCGTCCTGGTAGGCGGCGCACAGGACGACGGAGCCGAGAACGCTCCCTTGATACCTGCTCTCGCCGAGCACTTCACGGTTTACAACTATGCCCGTCGGGGACGCGGCGCGAGCGGCTTCACCGAGCCCTACGCCGTGGAAAGGGAGATCGAGGACCTGGATGCGTTGATCGCGGAGGCGGGCGGCTCGGCACACCTGTTCGGGGCGTCCTCTGGTGGCGCTCTGGCGCTGGAAGCCGCCGCGGCCGGGTCAGCCATCGACACGATCGCCGTGTGGGAGGTGCCCTACGCGGTCGGGGACGACATACGCCCGCGATTCGAGGAGTACGTCGCGGACACCCGACGCGCCTTCGACGCCGGGCGAGACGAGGAGGTTCTCGAACTTTTCATGCGCATGACCGGCGCCTCCGACGACAACATCGCGGCCAGGAAAGCGGCAGGCAAGCAGACGGCGCATTGGGCGGATTCGGTCGCCCTCGCGCCCACGCTGGTCCACGACAGCATCTTCCTCAACCGCTACCAGTTGCCGGCCGATCGACTGGCAACGGTCACCCAACCGGTCCTGGTCACCACCGGAGGACCGATCACGGTCCCCTACATGGCAGGCCTGCCCTCGGACTTCTTCGACCGCGCAGCCGACGAGCTTGCAGACCTCCTACCCCACGCTCAACGGGAGACCCTCGAGGGGCCGGATCACGTCGTCGACCCACAGATCGTTGGCCCGCTGTTGCTACGGTTCTTCAGCAGCGAACACTGAGGGGCCCGCGAGGTGTTGCGGGAAGACCGATTAGGCACCGCGCAAGCAGATCTTCGTCGCGCCAGGGACACGGGGCGGACAGGTGGTGTCGAGGTTTGATGTCGTCGGCGGCATCACCGGCCTGATCCAGGGCGTGCTCGTCACCAACGTCTTCGTCACCGCGCAAGGCCGGGCCGTCGTACTGAACTGGGCTTCAGTGGGACTCGACCTGGCCTACTCGCTGCTCATCGGCTCCGTCGTCGGTCGTACCCCGCACTCCGGGCCGACTCAGTACCGCCCACCGAAGCCCTTTCGAAGGCCGACTCCGGTCCCCTCATGGGTCTGCCTCACCACGCCTGGGATCAGGGCACGCAGCGCATCGGCGTAGCCGATCTGCCCCTCTCCGATCGTGTCGGTGCCTCGTTCGACGCCGGGCATCACGTCACAGTTGAGGACAGGCATGTCCGCCGATGGGCCGTCGAAACCGCAACTGGACGTAGTCCATGACGAACTGCACGGAGAAGGGTCGGAATCCGACCAGTCGTCGCAGTAACTCATTCGGGATGTAGGCGGGTGGCGAGTCACTGGACACAAGCCGATCATCCCGCAAGTGGAGAAAAGTACGCGCACTCGGCACGACCGAGCGGAACGCGGCATGAGCGTGCGCGCGGCCTAGGTAGGCCAGAGGCTGCGACCATTCAGACTCAACGCTTCGGGGACGACCATCGCACCGGCGCATTCGGCCCACACCACCTCGGCGTCCGGGTGTAGTCCTACGTCGAGCACGACATCAACGTCGCACGGGTACTGGACTTCCAAGACGTCGCCCGGCGACAACCACACCTCGTCCCCCATACGGCTCCACGTTCCAAGAGCGTCGAGTCTCGGTGCTGTTGGTGACTCGGATGCTGAGCACATGGGCATTCTCGCTGATGCCCGCTCATCGGCCATGTCAGGACGTTCGACGCTGGCCTTGAGCCTAGATTCCCAGTCCGCACACAGTCCGCAGGACGTTCAGGTTTGACCAACGGCTTTCAACGGCGCAATCCTTAGTTCCCGCAGGTCAGAGGGCACGTGCCACCAATAGCCAACGACTGCCACCTATGCGGTGGCAGTTCGAGCTCTATTACGACATCTGATTGCGGGGGTCTGCACTCCCCTGGGGCACCGGGCATCCCACGATCACGTCCGCCGCTGCTGGCCCGGCGGTCGTTTGGCGACCCCCTCGCTGGGTAGTTCACCACCCAGCCCTGGGTCGCCGTTCGATCCGGGCCCGGGCAGGTTTACCTTGTGCTTGCCCGGTCCAACGACGACGTCGAAGGATCACCACGATGGCGCGCATGGCTCCACACAAGGTGGTGCTCCATAGTCACGAGCTCTCCTATGTCGACAGCGGCTCCGGCCCGGTGGTGCTCTTCATCCATGGGATTCTCGGATCGCAACGGCAGTGGGCCCACCTGGTCGACAAGATGGATGACGACCACCGGGTAGTCATGCCCGACCTCTTCGGTCACGGTGAGTCCGCCAAGCCGTTGGGCGACTACTCTCTGAGCGCGCACGCAGCAGCCATGCGCGACCTCCTCGATCACCTCGAGATCGAGCGGGTCACGCTCGTCGGGCACTCGCTCGGTGGTGGCATCGCCATGCAGTTCTTCTACCTCTTCCCCGAGCGGGTCGATCGCCTCGTGCTGGTCTCGAGTGGCGGCCTGGGACGTGAGGTCAGCGCGCTGCTGCGGTCCGCGACGCTGCCCGGCGCCGCGCAGGTGCTCAGCGTCCTCGCCTCCGCACCCGTCGTCTCGCGCGTCGAGGCACTAGGCCGTGGCGCATCGAAGGTCGGCTGGCGACCCGGCGCCGACATCGGCGAGATCTGGCGGGGGTTCAGCTCGCTCGGAGACCGCGGAAGTCGACGCGCGTTCCTCGCCACCACCCGTGCGGTCATCGACATCCGCGGCCAAACAATCAGCGCCCGTGATCACGTGGAGGGCGCGCCACCGATCCCGACACTGATCGTGTGGGGCTCGAAGGACCGGATGATCCCTCCCTCACACGCGCTCAACGTGCAGGACGAGCTACCTGACTGCCGCGTCGAGCTGTTCGAGGGCGCGGGTCACTTTCCGCATCTCGAAGACCCGGACCGCTTCACGCGCCTGCTCCGCGAGTTCGTCGCCGCCGGCGCACAGGACCGGTCAACGGCTGCCGAAGGCTGACCCGCGCCGTTGAGATCGTTGTAAGTCCACCTGGTTCCGCCTCTGGTGAGCAGGGCCGTTTGGCCGCAGGGCGTGCGCCGAGCCAGATCAGTTCGCAACGGCGGTCTGAGAGTCATTCGACCACTGGATCGAACTGATCCAGCGGAGCCGTGAATCGAGGCCGACATAACGGCAGGAAGATGAACTCCCGCTCGTCAACGGCTACGCCTGGCTTCGGTGTCGAGAACCGCACAGCCGGAGGGTTACTCGTTTCCATCCGGGGTAGGTGTGGATCAGCGCCGCCCCCGGACCCCTGGGCGATTTCGATCGCAGGGGGAGGAGACGGCCCAATGTCCACAAGCAGTGATCCGAGCGCAGAAACCGGCTGGACGCCAGTCGACACGGTCCTCGAACAGGCCGTCGGCGTACTGATAGCGCGAAACCGATGCTCCGCAGAGGAAGCAGCTGCCTCGCTGGATGAGATGGCTGCTCTCACCGGGCTCCATCTCCGGATCGTCGCTGCAGATGTTGTCGGCTCGACCCGCTCCAAGGACACTGACCGGGCACTCCTGGCACGGCTGAGCACCGAGTACGAAGTCGACGTCGAGGTCCTCGTCGACGACGTGTGGTGGCCGGGGTACCTCTACCTCCGCGACTGGCACGAGACGACGCAGGGCCGATGGGTGTGCTTCGTGCGCTTCAACACCTGGGAATCACCCGAAGGCCGGATCAACGATCGGGCGAGACACTTCGATGAGGACCACATACGGACGGCCGTCGCGTCGCGTCCCGGTAGGGCCAGTGACCGGCGATGACCCCACCGACTCTCCGTCGGTTCCGTCGGATCCGTGTTCCGACGATGGAAACTATTGCGCACCCAGACCCCGTGCCACTCGATCAGTCGAGATCGCGCGGTCCCTGGGTCGGGTTAGCGGTCTCGCTGGGCTCGCGCTGACGTCTCGGACACCCCCAATCCCCCGTCCGTCCCGTCGCGCTGAGCCGGGTTCCCCGTCCGGACACCCCAGACCCCGGACGGGGAACCCACCTTCGCGTCACTGAGGGCAAACGCAAGCTTCAGGCCAGTGAGGGCTGCCTCCGACCGAGCCTGGTGGACGTTGTCGCTCGACTCGCACTTCTCGAGCGGAGCCGCAATGACCGCGCTTGCCGGAGTGGAGATCGCTTCGTTGCGCTACGCGCAGCCGGACACTCGCTCATGAACCAACATGTGCTCTACGCATCGCGCCAGGTGCCGACCCCAGCGGACCTTCCTCCATCCATTTTCTGCATGGTCAGCGGGCCCCGTCTGGTCGGGACGGGCGGTACGGCGGGCTGGTGACCATCGTCAGCGCGAGATGGGCGTTGAACTCGCCGAGCTGCTCGGGAGAGTCTGAGCGGTCGGGGCGGTACCAGCGGACGAGGTCGATGCCCAAGGAGAAGATCGCCCGGACGACTCGGTTCACGTCGACGTCGGTGAAGCTGCCGTCCTTGACTCCCCTGCTCACGGCGTCGCGGAAGACGTCGTTGGTGGAGTGCCGCAGCTGGAGGATCTCCTCGTAGTGGTCGCGGGCAAGCCCGTTCAGCTCGATCTGGCACACCCGTGCGGCCACGTGGTGCCGTGCGTGCCAGGCGGTGTAGCGCGACACGATCGCGCGCAGCCGCTCGGCGGCGTCCTCGATCTGGGTCACCCCGGGCTCCTGGATGTGCTCGAGCACCCGCTGGTGGCCTGCCCGCATGATCTCGAACAGCACCTCCTCCTTGGACGGGAAGTGCACGTACATCGCGGCCGAGCTCAGTCCCGAGGCCGTCGAGATGTCGCGAGTCGTCGTCGCGTGGAAGCCGTTGAAGGCGAAGCACCGCACGGCGGAGGTCAGCAGGCGGCACGCCACGTCGCCGAACTCGTCGCTCCACAAATCGGGTGAGTCGTCCTTCAGCTGCGGGAGTGCGTCGAGGTCCTCGGTGCTGAACCGTGCCTGCCGTTTGGCCATCTCCGAGCCGTGCCTTTCCCTCGGGGCACCGGCCGCTCATGGCGGCTGCTGTGACCCTTGACACACTGAATCGTAGTGGTAAGTATGCGCTTAGTCACCCCGCCGCTCCGCTCAGCGGGATGCATTCTCACCAACCGGAGGAGAGGCCATGTCCCAGCCACGAACCTTCCACCTCGGTCTCCTCGCCGGCGCGCTCGCGCTGAGCCTGCTGACGGCGGCCTGCGGTTCCTCCGACGACGACAGCGCGAGCGGGGACATCAAGGGGAAGACGATCGCGCTCGTGGGCTATGGCAGCGCCAACCCGTGGGGCGCCTACTACAACAAGGTCTACAAGCAGGAGCTCGCCGACACCGGCGCGAAGATCACCGACCTCACCACGATGGACCCGGGGACGCAGGTGCAGAAGTTCAACCAGGCCGTCGCCTCGAAGCCCGACCTGATCGTCGTCGCCATCCTCGACACGGCAGGGATGGTCGCTCCCATCAAGAAGGCGAAGCAGGCAGGGATCCCGGTGCTCGCCGTGGACGGACCCCCGGACCCGTCGGTCGCCGGCGACGTCATGTCCGTGCTGTCTGACAACGAGAAGCTCGGTGAGTTCGCGGCACAGAACATCATCGAGGGGCTGAAGGCCCAAGGACGCGACTCGGGCAACGTGATCGTGCTGACCGGCACCAAGTCGATGCTCGTCACGCAAGACCGCATGAAGGGCTTCAACAAGGTCATGGCGACGTCGCCGCAGTACAAGGTGATCGACACCCAGGACGCCAACTGGGACCCGAACCTGTCCGGCCAGATCGCGCAGAAGCTGCTCGCGAAGTACGGCCGCAACGGCGTGCAGGCCGCCTACGGCATGGCCGACTACATGGCCCTGCCGATCATCCAGGCCGCCAAGCAGGCGCGCTTCCCGGTCGCCGGCAAGAACGGCCTGCTGGTGACCAGCAGCAACTGCTTCAAGGCCGGCATCGACTCGATCAAGGCGGGCGAGCTCTACGGCACCGCCACCGAGGACCCCGGAACGATCGCCAAGCAGTCCGCCGACTACACCAAGAAGTTTCTCAGTGGCGACAAGCCGCCGAAGAGCGAGCTGGTCAAGGAGGAGCGGGTGACGAAGGCGAACGTCGACAAGCTCGCTGCCCAGTGCAGCCACGCGTGAGCGATTCCCCCTCACGGGACGAGGACCGCGACGGTGCGTTGGTGCGCGTCGAGGGCCTTTCCCGCAGCTTCGCGGGCGTGCCGGCGGTCGTCGATGTGTCCCTTGCACTGCGCGCCGGTGAGATACACGGCCTCTGCGGGCACAACGGCGCCGGGAAGAGCACCGTGGTCAAGATGCTCTCCGGTCAGCTCGACCCCGACGACGGCCGCATCCTCGTGGGCGAGCAACCGGTCGAGCTGCGCAGTCGGTCGGTGGCTCAGCGCCAGGGGGTCGCGCTCGTCGACCAAGAGCTGAGCGTCGTACCCGCGCTCACCGTCATGGAGAACATGCTGCTCGGCGACCTGGACGCGCCGGTGGTCAACCGTCGGCGAGCGGCGGTTCGGCACTGTCGCCAGGTGCTCGACGACATGGGCCTCGCTGACGTGCACCCCGACCAGCAGGTGTCCTCGCTCAGCATCGGACAGCGTCAGCTCGTCGAGATCGCCAAGGCCCTGAGCCAGCGGGCGCGCGTGGTCATCCTCGACGAGCCGACAGCCACGCTGACCGCCAACGAGACCCGCGCCGTCTTCTCAGCCGTACGCCGGGTGGCGGCACGCGGCTGTGCGGTGGTGTTCGTCTCGCACCGGCTCGGCGAGGTCCTGGACCTGTGCGACCGCGTGAGCGTGCTGCGCGATGGGCGCCTCATCGCCACGACTGCGTCCGAGGAGCTCGACGTCGAGACCCTCATCGTGCAGATGCTGGGCGAGGCACCGCAGAGGTCGGACCCCAGCGGAGGGCCCGATCCGGACCGCGAGCACGCCTTGCGGATCGAGCACCTCGCGGTGCCGGGCCGCCTCGAGGACTTCGACCTCACGGCCCCCGCCGGCCGCATCCACGCCCTGGCCGGGCAGGTCGGCAGCGGTGCCGCCGACGTCCTGCGCGCCCTGGCGGGCCTGCACCCCGGCGCCAGCGGGATCGTCGAGCTGCGGGACGTGCACGTGCCCCTGGGGGACCCGGTGGGGGTCGCGCGCACCGGGATCGCTTTCGTCTCCGGCGACCGCAAGTCCGAGGGGCTCTTCCTCGACAAGTCGATCGCTGCCAACCTGGTCGCGACCCGGCTCCGCTCACTCGCCCGACGCGGCATCGTGAGCCGGCGACGCGAGCGGCTCGCTCGAGAGTCGGTCAGTGCGTTGGCAGGCCTCCCTGCCGGGCGCCTGGGCGAGCCGGTCACCGCGCTCAGCGGCGGGAACCAGCAGAAGGTCTTCGTCGGGCGTTGCCTGGGTCGTCAGGACGTCCACGTGCTGCTGCTCGACGACCCGACGCGGGGCGTCGACGTCGGCGGGCGCTCCGCGATCCACCGGTTGCTCCGCGAGGCGGCGCGGGCCGGCATGGTCGTGGTCTTCGCCTCGACCGAGCTCGAGGAGCTGCTCGAGCTCGGTGACGTCATCATCACGATGCGTGACGGCCGGGTGGTGGGCCGCTACGAGGCAGGCGTCGACGGAGCCGCACTCCTGCGTGACATGACCAAGGGAAGTGACGCGGCTTGATGACTGCGCACGGGCCCGACGACGCGCTCGCGAGCTCCCAGCCGCCTGAGACCGAGCCGGGACAGCCGGCCGTGCCCGTGGCGCACCGCGGTCGAATGCGGCGGGTGTCGGTCCTGCAAGGGGTCTTGGTGGTGGCGCTGGTCGTGCTCGCCCTGACGACCGACCGCTTCTTCACCCTTGACAACGCCCGGGCCATCCTCGCCTCGACCGCGTTCGTCGGCATCACCGCGATAGGCGCGAGCGTCGTCATGATCGCGGGCTCGACGGTGTCGCTCGCCACCGCGCAGACCGCCACCATCGCGGGCATGCTCTTCCTCGCCACGCAACAGCTCGGTCTCGCGGGCGCCTCAGTGCTCGCGATCCTCCTCGGGGTGCTCGTGACCGCACTCCAGGGCGCCGCCGTGGGCTACTGGGACTCCAATCCGATCGTGCTCACCATCGCCGCCGGCTTCGCGATCGCCGGCGGTGCCACCTGGCTCAGCGGGGGCACGCCGGTCTACGCCCGCGCGAACCACTACGACGTGTTGAACTCCACGCCGTTGGGCATGCCGTTGGCGGTGTACGTGCTGCTGGTGCTGACAGGGCTGGCGCAGTGGCTGCTGCGACGTACCACTGCGGGACGCCAGACCTACCTGGTCGGAGAGAACCGGGCGGCTGCTCGCGCCGCCGGGCTGCCCGTGGGTCGAGTGACCGTCCTCGCCTGGGCCTTCTTCGGCCTCTGCGTCTCCCTCACCGGCATGTTCCTGGCGGCGTTCAACACCAGTGCCAACGTGTCCCTGGGGGGCACCTTGACCCTCGACGCCATCGCCGCCGTGCTCGTGGGGGGAACGGCGATCGCCGGCGGGGAGGGGTCGGCCGCGCGGACCCTGGGCGGCGCGCTGCTCATCTCGGTCATCGCCGACGTGCTGCTCATCCGCGGCGCCTCTACCGGGGTGCAGATCCTGGTCAAGGGCCTGCTCGTGCTCGCCGTCGTCATCACCATGCACCTGCGCGGGCTGCGGGTCTCGCGATGATCCGCGCTCTCGTCGGACGACCCGAGCGGCTGCTGCCCGCGGTGACGCTGGTGCTGGCCGCGGCAGCGTTCCTGGCGACTCCCCTCGTCACCGGCGAACCACTCGTCACCTTCGACGTCTACAACACGTTCCAAGGGCTCGCGCAGCTGGGGCTGCTCGCACTCGCACTGGGCCTGACGATGATGGCGGGCGAGTTCGACCTGTCGGTGGTTGGCACCTATGCGCTCGGCGGCATGCTCGCCGTCCAGACGGGCGAGCACTCCCCCGTCCTCGGCGTGCTCGTCGCCGTAGCCGTGGGAGCCCTCATCGGGTTCGGCCAGGGCATTCTCGTCGGCGTCCTCCGCATCCCGTCGATGCCGGTCACCCTGGCCACCTACATCGCGCTCCTGGGCCTCACCTACGCCTTGTCGGGCGGCCTCAGCGTCAGCTATCCCAACACCTCGGCCACTCTCTGGGTGGACCAGACGATCGCCGGTGTCTTCTCACCACGCAGCCTGATCACCTTCGCCGCTTTCGGTCTGGCCGCCATCGTCCTCGGCGGCACCCGATTCGGGCGAGAGCTCCGTGCGGTCGGCGGCGATCGACGCGCCAGCCGGGTGGCCGGTGTCCGGGTCGAGACCACGCTGGTGGTCCTCTTCACCTTCTCCGGCGCCCTGGCCGCGCTGGGCGGCGCGCTGCTCAGCTACAGCTACTCCTCCGCCAACCCGGACCCCGGCCTCCAGCCGCTCATCCTGGCCGCCGTCGCGGCGCTGCTCGGTGGCGTCTCCCTCGCGGGCGGGCGGGGCGCGGCGCCGGGACTCCTGGCAGGCGCACTGTCGGTCGCGATCGTCGCCCAGGTGGTCGCGATGGTGGCGATGCCCGACTTCACCACGCAGCTGCTCTACGCCGCACTTCTCGGTGTCATCGTCGCGCTCGAGTCACCCGGCCTGCGGCGGGCGATCGACGGGTTCCGCGCCCGCCGCCGGGAACCGCTCGTCGTCACGCCGAGCACGACGGCGGCCAGGTCGTGATGTCCAATCTTGCCTTCGACTTCAGCGACCGGACCGTGGTCGTCACCGGCGCAGCTCGTGGCGTCGGCCGCGCGATCGCCGCACGATTCCGGACTGCTGGCGCAGTGGTGTACGTCGTCGACCTCGAGCCCGATGTCGTCGAGCCCACCGCCCGGGAGCTGGGTGCGACCGGTTTGGTCGCCGACGTCTGCGACACCGACGACGTCGCCGCGGTGGTGGACCGCGTGGTAGCCGACACCGGCAGGCTCGACGTGCTGGTGAACAACGCCGGCATCCTGCGTGACGGGCTCGTGTGGAAGCTCAGCGACGACGACTACGAGTCCGTGATGGCCGTGCACGCCGGCGGGACGTTCCGCTTCACGCGTGGCGCAGTCCCGCAGTTCCGGAAGCAAGGCAGCGGGCGCATCATCAACGTCACCTCCTACACCGGGTTGCGCGGCAACCCGGGTCAGTCCAACTACGCGATGGCGAAGGCCGGGATCATCGGCTTCACCAAGTCGACGGCCAAGGAGCTGGCCCGCTTCGGCATCACCGTGAATGCGATCTCCCCCAACGCCCGCACGCGGATGATCGACTCGGTACCCCCCGACAAGCTCGAGGAGCTCACCGCCGCCATACCCATGGGGCGCTTCGCGGAAGCCCCCGAGATGGCTGCCGCCGTGGCCTTCCTGGCCTCGGACGAGGCCTCCTACATCACGGGCGTGGTCCTCCCGGTCGACGGAGGACTCTCACTGTGAGCGCACCTCGTGACCACCCCTCGACCGGCACCGACAGATCAGTGGGCTGCGGCCCCGAAAGGAGCAGACATGACCGAGCCGACCACCGTGGTGGACGCCCGCCACTTCCTGGAGGCGCCCCGCTGGCGTGAGGACCGCGTGTGGTTCTCTGACTTCTACGGATATCAGGTGCTCTCCGTGCAGCACGACGGCTCCGACCTGCGGGTCGAGGCAGAGGTGCCCGGCCAGCCGGCCGGCCTGGGGTGGCTGCCCGACGGCAGGCTCCTGGTCGTGTCGATGACCGACAAGCAGGTGCTGCGCCGTGAGGACGACGGCACCATGGTCACGCACGGTGACCTCGCCGGTCACGCGACGGGACTGTGCAACGACATGTCCGTCGACGCGCAGGGACGGGCGTACGTCGGTAACTTCGGGTTCGACCTCATGGCAGGTCAGCCGATCGCCCCCACCTCACTGCATCGGGTCGACCCGGACGGCACCGTCACCGAGGTGGCCGACGACCTGTGGTTCCCCAACGGCAGCGTGATCACCGACGACGGCACCTTCATCGTTGCCGAGACTTTCGGCGACCGGGTCACGGCCTTCGACCTCACGGACGCCGGCGAGCTCGTCAACCGCCGTGTGTGGGCGGAGTTCGGTCCCCTGCCCAGCACCCGCGAGCTCAATGACGTGCTGCCGACGCTGCACGTCGCCAGCGACGGGATCTGCCTCGACCCCGGGGGAGCGATCTGGATCGCCGACGCGGTCGGCGACCGGTTGGTGCGAGTCGTCGAGGGCGGCACCATCACCGACGAGGTGCGCCCCGGCACCCCCGTCTACGCCTGCGTGCTCGGTGGCCCGGACGGCCGCACTCTCTTCGCGTGCGCGGCGCCGGACTTCCACGACGAGGCCCGCAAGGCCGCCACTGAGGGCCGACTCATCGCCGTACCCGTCTGAGGACACCAACGACCTGCTGAACCGAGGAGAGGAGCTCATCGTGGACGTCTCGTGCGCATTCCCGACGGCACTGGAATCACCTGATCACATCGCGCTGGCCGAGGAGCTCGGCTACGCGCGGGCCTGGGTGTACGACACCCCGCAGCAGAGTCCCGACGTGTGGATGACGCTGGCGCTCGCTGCCGAGCGCACCGAGCGCATCGGCATCGGGCCGGGTGTCCTGATCCCCAGCCTGCGGCACCCGATGGTGAACGCGGCGGCAACCGCCACGCTCGCCGCGCTCGCTCCCGGACGGGTCGCGGTCGCGTTCGGGACCGGCTTCACCGGTCGACGCGCCATGGGCTACAAGGCGATCACCTGGTCCTTCATGGAGAGCTACCTGCGCGCCTACCGTGGGTTGCTCGCCGGCGAGGTGGTCGAGTGGGAGGGCGCCCAGATGCAGATGCTGCATCCCACCGGCCACGCGCCGGCGCGGCCCGTGGACGTGCCGATCCTCGTCGGCGCGCTCGGACCCAAGGGCGACGCCGTCGGGCGAGAGCTCGGCGACGGGCTCTTCGTGACCCTCCAGCTGCCCGGCTTCATGAGCGAGTACTCATGGGTGCCCTACCTCGTCTGGGGGACGGTGCTCGACGACGACGAACCCGTCGACTCCGAGCACTCGCGGCTCTCAGCCGGGCCGGGCTGGGCCCTCGCCTATCACGGCGCCTACGAGTTCGGTGGTCCCGAGGCAGTTCGTGAGCTCCCGGGAGGCACCGAGTGGATGGACGTGGTGGAGCGGACCCCGGCCGAGCAGCGGCACCTGGCGGTGCACGGCGCACACTGCGTCGGGCTGAATGACGCGGACCGGGCCGCCTGGGACGCCGGCGGCCACGTCATGCTGCGCGACGTGACGTTGAGCGGGACCCGCTCGGAGATCCGCCGACGCCTCGACGAGGCCGGCGAGCAGGGCGTGACGGAGATCGTGTTCCAGCCGTGCGGGCCCGACCCCCGGGCCGAGCTCGAGAGGTTCCGGGAGGCCGCGGCGTCCTGACGCTCGACCGGTTGTGACCTCCCGGTCCTCCTTGCTCAGTCGATCTCGCTGGAGTCCGCGCGGAGAGCGACAAGGGCGCGGCGGGTCGATGCCGTGTCCGGGACGAGGGCGAGCAGCATGCCGGGATGCCGTGAGCTCGAGGCTTCGAGCAGCTCACGGACCCACGCGATCCCGGACCTCAGCTCGGCCAACGCGTCGGAAGAGCCGTTCGTCCGCGCGAAGTTGCCCAGTGCGGAACGGTGCATGGCGTCGATCAGTGACGCCAGCGCCATCGCCTCGAATGGCGGCGCCTCCGGCGGCAAGTGGTCGCGCAGGTAGCCGCGGCTCACGACGACGTAACGCTCGTGCTCGACGACTTCGCGTTCCCTGAGCTCCGGGACGACGCGCGTCAGCTGATAGCGCCGCACCACCAGCTCCGGCCGCTCGAGAAAGTCCACCAAGGTGGCCTCGGTGGCGCGGAAGACCGCCTCCACCGCGGACTCCGACGGCGGCGACGCCTCGAGACGGTCTGCCAAGAGCGCCACGCGTTCGGTGTGGTCGGGAAAGGGGAGCTCGGTCTTCCCCTTGAAGTACCGGAAGATCGTGCGTCGAGACACCTGTGCCGCCGCGGCCACCATCTCGACCGTGACGTTGTCGTAGCCGTGCTCGAGGAAGAGCGCCATGGCAACTTCGGAGATGCGGTACTTCGTCTCCAGACCACGCATGGCCCTCACGCTCAGCCCCTCCGGACTCGACACCTGCTGGGCGAACTTGGGCGACGGCGTAGATGTGCGCGCCGAGGCGGTCGCGGCGTCGTCGTACAGGTCGCCCTGGCTCATCGCTTGCAATGACCCATCGTAGAAGTCCTTCCCGTGGCACAGAGTGCCATTGTGCCGCACTGTGCGGCTCGCCGTCGCCGTTCGACCCGCTCGGCAGGCCCATCGTCGATGGCTCCGAGAGGGGATCTGTGGCGATTGCCGGCACAAAGTGCCACTTGCGATGTGACGCGAGTCATGCCACGGTGATGGCACTGGGTGTCTCTCACCCAGGAAGAGACGACACTCGATGACACTCGGAGGTCAGCGTGAGTCGACGAGCCAGTCGATCGAGCCGTGGAGTCCGCACGGGTGTGACCGGAATCCTGCTGCTCGGCCTCGGGACTGTCGCAGCCGCAGTCTTGGCGGAGGCCCCGGCGGCACACGCCGCGAGGCCGGGCCCGACCTGTGAGCAGCTGAAAGGCCTGAAGATCCCCGCGCGCGTGATCAGTCTCAGGACGCGCGGGGGTGAGGTCACTGCGGCGTCGAGGAAGACGTCGGTCGTCAGCGGCCAGTCGGTGGAGTACTGCCAGGTCGACGCCTCACTCCTCCCGGTGGACCGCAAGGCTCCGGACATCCAGATGCGGGTCGCCCTCCCGACCGACTGGAACCACCGCACGATGATGTTCGGCGGCGGTGGGTTCAACGGGACGATCCCCGACGTCACCGCGAACGTGCCGTTCGGTAGGTCCGACCGGCCCAACCCGATCGCGCGTGGCTTCACGACGTTCGCCAGTGACTCCGGGCACCAGGCCGACCCGCTGTTCGTCCCCTCGACGTCACTGGATGGCTCCTTCGGCATGAACGACGAGGCGCTCCGGAACTTCGCCGCGGGCGATGCGCTGAAGAAGACCCGCGACGCGGCACTGTTCATCACCGACAAGGCCTACGGTCAGCAGCCGCTGTTCAACTACTTCGCCGGCGGTTCGACCGGCGGACGCGAGGCCCTTGTCGTGGCTCAACGTTGGCCCCATGCATTCGACGGAGTCATCTCGGCCTACCCGGCCTGGAACAACATGGCCGAGATCCTCTACCTCGGTCACCTGACCCAGGTGCTGTCTCGGCCCGGCGCGTTTCCCGGCACCGCGAAACAGACACTGCTCTACACGAGCGTCATCTCGGCCTGCGACGCGAAGGACGGCGTGCGCGACCGAGTCGTCTCGGACGTGGCCGGCTGCCACTTCGACCCGACAACGCTGCGTTGTCCTCGAGGGATCGACGCCGGGCCGGGCTGTCTGTCCGACGTACAGATCAAGGCGGTCCGGGCCATGTCGAGCCCCTGGCGCTGGAAGTACGGCCTCGACAGTGGCGAACGCAGCTACCCGGGGTTCCCGTTCCTGTCCGGCGCCGACATGAGGACTCCCCTGCTGGGGTTCGGGTCGAGCGCTCCGGCCAACCCGATGCCGAAGGACAGCGGCTACGGCATGCAGTACTGGGAGCAGTGGGTGAAGTACTTCTTGACCCGCAACCCCGACTACAACTCCTTGCGGCCCGACCCCGCCCACCCCGGCAAGTGGCTCAAGCGCATCCAGCGGCTGTCGACGGTGGAGGACCGCAACAACGCAGACCTCCGACCCTTCCAGCGAGCCGGAGGCAAGCTGCTGCTCATGCACGGCTCGGCGGACGAGCTGGTTTCGCACCGCTCGACGAACGACTACTTCGGCCGGGTCCGCCACTTCGTCGGCCCACAGCGGACCCGCGCGTTCCTGCGCTACTACGTGGTGCCCGGCGCCAACCATGCCGCCTTCGGCGCACCGGCCTTCGCGGCCCAGTGGGACTCGATCGACGCCATCACCAGCTGGGCGGAGAAGAGCCGCGCGCCCAGCCACCCGATCGTCAGCGACGGCAACACCGGCAGGACGCGGCCCATGTGCGAATACCCGACCTGGCCCAAGTACGTCGAAGGGAACCCGGACAGCGCCAGCGGCTTCGTCTGCACGCGCTGACTGTGGTGCCGACAGTGACTGCTCACACCCGACTGCACATCGACTAAGGCGGTATGAATGGCTTCGCTCGCTCAGCCCGAAAGACGGTCCGCACGCCTCGACTCCGACCAGACCCCGACCCAGCGACGCGCCTTCCGCAAGCTGTTGACCGCGGGGCTCGTCGCGAGCTCGATCGAGTGGTACGACTTCTTCCTCTACGGCACCGCGGCCGCACTGGTGTTTCCCCACGTCTTCTTCCCGGAGTCCTCGGCGTTGACGGGCACGCTGCTCGCCTTCAGCACCTTCTGGGCAGGGCTTCGTGGCGCGTCCGGTCGGCGGCGTGCTGGCTGGGCACCTCGGTGACAAGTACGGACGCAAACCAGTCGTGGTCAGCTGCCTCGCACTCATGGGCGCGGCCACGTTCCTGATCGGCTGCCTTCCCAGTGCTTCGTCCGTCGGTGCGCTGGCCCCGACGTTGCTGGTCGTGCTGCGCTTCGTGCAGGGGCTTGCGGCGGGCGGTCAGTGGGGCGGCATCATGCTCCTCCTCACGGAGTCCGCCAGCCCGAAGCGGCGCGGTTTCGCAGGGACCTTCGGACAGACCAGCGTGCCGGTCGCGGTGATCATCTCGAACCTGATCTTCGTCGCGGCCAGCCACCTGATGGCCGATGACGCGTTCTTGAGCTGGGGGTGGCGGATCCCCTTCTTGGTCAGCGTTGTCATGTTCTCGGTGGTGCTCTACATCCAGGTCAAGGTGGAGGACACGCCGGAGTTCCGTGAACTGCAGCGGGAGGCGCAGCAGCACGCCGCGCCGGTCGTGCGGGCGCCGTTGGCGGAGGTCATCCGAAGCAAGTGGCGCACCATTCTTCTCGGCTGCGGGATCCTGTCGGCGACCAACAGCCTCTTCTACGTCAGCATCTCCGGTCTCTTGAGCTACGGCACCGGCACGTTGGGGCTCGATCGTGACCCGCTGCTCGCCGTGGTGCTGTCAGCTCGGTGGCGATGGTGCTGGTCCTGCCTTGGTCAGGTCACATCTCGGACAAGATAGGCCGCCGCCCACTGATCCTCATCGGAGGCTTGGGTGTCGCCATCTGGGCCTTCCCCTACTTCTGGCTCGTCGACTCCGCCTCGCTCCCGCTCATCTTTGTGGCCGTGGTCGTGGGCTTCGTGTTCCAGTGCCTCACCTACGGCCCGATCGCGAGCTTCCTGGGCGAGCTCTTCGAACCGCGGGTGCGCTACTCGGGCGCATCGATGGCCTACCAGCTCTCCGCGATCATCGTGAGCGGCGGCACGCCGTTCCTGATGACCGCACTGATCGCAAAGACGGGCAGCACCCTGTCGGTCGCCGCCTACATCATGGTCATGGGACTGATCACCTTCGTCAGCGCGTGGTTCCTGCCCGAGACGAACCCGGCCGAGATCCGCGACGATCCGCTTGCCATTCCCGGCCGGCAGCTCTACGGCTCTGAGTCACTCAGGTAAGGATTTACGACGACATCTAGTCCGCTACCCGGTCAACGACCGGGTCCATCGCCACTCCCAGACGACGCCGGCTTCCGGATCCTCTTGATCCTCGACGTGCTCGAAGTCCAGCGACACGAGCACACCCGTGGACGGGTTGGGGGCGGACATCGTGTGCGCGATGACGTGGTCGACCTCTCCGCTGGCGACGGCGCGTTCGACGAGCGCCCGGGCGGCGGCAGTGCCGAACCCGTGACCTCGGAACTCAGGAGCGACTTCGTAGCCGATCGCCTCGGGGAACTCCGGCCACCCGTTCGGGACGGGCGAGCCGATCAGCTCGCTCCACCGGTTGCCAGATCAGTTCCATCCGGTGGTCTGAGAGCCATTCGACCACTGGATCGAACTGATCCAGAGGAGCCACTGCCCTGAGAGACTGGTCGCGTCATGAGTGACCGAATCGGATCCCGCTGACGTGCGAGCCTTCGTCCTGACCGGGCCGGGCGAAGCCTCCGTCCTCGACGTGGAGGCACCGTCCGCCGCCCCCGGATGGGCGGTGGTCGACATCGCTCGCGTCGGCGTGTGCGGCACTGACGCCGAGATGTTCTCCGGTGCGATGGAGTACCTCCACAACGGGCTCGCGACGTACCCGGTGCGCCTGGGCCACGAGTGGTGCGGCACCGTCTCGGCCGTCGGTGCGGGGGTCGACACGGCCTGGGTCGGGCGTCGCGTCACGGGTGACACGCAGATCGGTTGTGGGCACTGCCATCGGTGTCGTCACGGACGCCAGCACGTGTGCGAGGAGCGCCAGGAGATCGGCCTGCGCCGTGGACTGCACGGTGCGCTCGCTGAGCAGATGGCGGTGCCGGTCACGGCGCTGCTGCCCTTACCTGCCACGGTCGACGACGCGGCCGGCGCGATGGTGGAACCAGGTGGCAACGCACTGCGTGCGCTGCGTGCAGCGTGTGTCGCCACGGGCGAGCGACTGCTGGTCATCGGGCCGGGAACCATCGGGCTGCTGGCCGCCGAGTTCGCGATGGCCGAAGGCTGCGAGGTGCACGTCCTGGGTGTGACGCCGTCGTCCCTGGACTTCGCTGCCTCGCTGGGTGTCTCGGGCACCTGGACGGCCGAGGACCTGCCGGAACTGCGATGGGACGCGGTGATCGACGCATCGAACCACCCGGCGTCACCCGCGCTCGCGTCATCGCTGGTCGACGCCGGCCGACGGGTCGTCTACATCGGACTGTCCGACACGCCCAGTCTGCTCGACACCCGTGCCCTGGCCATGAAGGACGTCACCGCGATCGGCGTCCTGAGCGCATCTCCGGGGCTCGCAGGCGCGATCAGCCTGTACGAGTCTGGCGCGGTCGACCCCCGGCCACTCGTCTCGGCGACGCTCGGTCTGCACGACGTCGCCGATGTGCTGCGCGGCACCAGACCACACAACGCGGGTCCCGGCCCCAAGATCCACATCGACCCACGCCTCATCCGCTGATCGGGTGAGCGCAGGCACGCAAGGGCAACCGGCGCCCTGAGAGACTGGTCCGGTCATGAATGGTCGGGAGCAGACCGAGGCGTGGTCGCTGGTCGCGGGCGACGTCGCGCTGGACTTCGTCAACACCGTCGGCGGCAACGACTCGACCGCCCACCTCGACGCCATCGCGACCTACGAGCTGCTGCTGCTGTGGTCCGTCCGGGCCGAGACATTGGGCCAGGCGCAGGCCGATGACCTGCTTCGCCGCGCTCGCCGCAAGCAGGCCGCAGGCCGACGAGGCGCTTGCTGAAGCCCGCGCCCTGCGCACCTCGCTCTACGACCTCTTCCATGCCCTGACATTCGGCGAGCCGATCTCGTCGGCGTGGGCGGAGGTGGCGACCCACGGTGGCGGTCGCACTGGCTCGAGCCGAGCCGGCAACCGATGGGGATCGAGTCACCTGGAGCTGGGCGGGCGTCACCGACCTCGACGCGCCGCTCCTCCCCGTGGCCCACGCAGCCGCGAGCCTGCTCACGAGCGAGCGGACAGCCATGCTGCGACAGTGCGGTCGGTGCCGGTGGCTGTTCCTCGACCAGTCCCGCAACCACGGTCGTCGCTGGTGCGACATGCGCACCTGCGGAATGGCCCAGAAGGTCGAGCGTCAGGCGGAGCGGCGCCGCGAGTCCTGAGCCGACCCGGCCCGGTCCCGGTTCAAGGACCAGTAGGCCAGTCCGGCACCGAGGGCCACGACGGCCGCGGCAGCCAGCTGCACCGGGGCGAAGCCGAGCCCGGCACCGAGCAAGGTCAGGTAGAGGGCCGCTGCGACACCTCCCCCGACGTGGCTCATCGACTCGAACATCGCCGCGACGGTGCCGCTCTCTCGCGTGCTGACGTCGTCGAGGACCTCGCGGGTCAGGCCGACGAACACCGGCCCGGAGCCGGCACCCCAAAGCACCAGCCACGGCAGCAACCAGGCTGGGTCCTGAGGCCGCACCAGCGCGAGGCCGAGCATCGCCACGGAGCAGAGAACGAGGGAAACGGTGGTGACGCGGCGTACGCCGAACCGCCGCACCACTCCGGGGACAGCACCGCGCTGACTGTGCCGACGACCAGCATCGGGGTCAGGAACAGACCGGCACCGGACGCACCGAGGCCGTACTCGTCCTGCACGAACAGGCTGCCCACCACGACTAGGGCGGTGTAGCCCGCGCAGTAGCAACCGAACGCGAGACACGGGCCGGTGAGCCGACGTGAGCGCAGCAGCCGTGGCGGCAGCAGCGGGTCGTCCGACCTGCGCTCCACCAGGGCAAGCCCCACGAGGGCCACCGCCGCCCCCGTCAGGGCGCCGAGGCCAACCACGACGTCGCCATGCGCGAGCTGCTCCACTCCGAGAAGCAGTGCCGCGAGACCTGTCGTGGCGAGCAGTGCGCCCGCCAGGTCCAGGTCGCGACGCTCGCCTCCCCCGCTCACGGGTGAGGGGACGAGGCGGCAGCCGAGCAGCCCCAGCAGGGCAGCGGGCACGGTAACCAGAAAGATCCACCGCCAGCCCCAGGCGTCGGTGATCAGACCACCCAGGACGGCACCCGCGATCGCGGCCGTCCAGGCCGCCGTGGCGATGACGGAGTAGACGCGGCTCTGCCACGGCTCCCGGTCGAACAACGCGGCGGCGAGCGACAGCGCGGCGGGCAACGCCGCAGCAGCCGCCAACCCCTGCACCACCCGACCCGTCAGCAAGACGCCGACCGAGGGCGAAGCCCCGCGAGCACGCCGCCGACGGCGCACAACGCGAGGCTTCCCGTCAGCACCCGGCGTGCGCCGAGCACGTCGCAGGCGCGACCACCGAGGAGCATGAAGGACCCGATGCTGATCGAGAACAGGCTGACCACCCACTGCAGCTCACCGGGCTCGAGGTCGAAGTGCGCGCCGATCGCCGGCAGGGCCGTCGCGACCGAGAGGCTGTCGAAGAGCACGCAGAGCTGGGCCACCCCGAGCACGGACGCCACGGCCCACGCACGTGATCCCTCGAGCGATCTCGCAGTCGTGATTCCAGTGAAAGACATGATAGTGGAATCATGCCGCAACTCGCTGCGGCCCAGCAACCGGCGGTCACGCTGGTGTGGCGGCTGAGGTCCCTGGGTCGGAGTCGAACGGTTCGGACGCGAAGAGGTTGAGACCGAGCCGCTCGGAGAGGTACTTCGTGACGAGCTGGCCGCGCACGCTGTTGCCGGCCAGGTCCAGCGGCGGGGAGTACGTCGCCAGGCCGCCCTTGCCGGGAGCCACCGTCACGACGCCTCCGCTGACGCCGCTCTTGCCCGGCACCCCGATCTGGTAGAGCCAGTCCCCCGACAGCTCGTAGAGACCTGCCGTCGCCATCACGGCGAGCACTCGCCGGCACACCCCGGGCACGATGACGCGATGTCCGGTCTCCGGGTTGACGCCCCCGTTGGCGAGGGTCGCGGCCATCGACGCGAGGTCGTGGACGGTGACGTCGAGCGAGCACTGGCGGGTGTAGACGTCGGTGGCCTCGTCGGGATCGAAGTACAACCGCCCGTAGCTGCTCAACAGGTGCGCGATGCCTTGGTTGCGCAGGTTGGAAGCCGTCTCGGAGGTGTAGACGTCCTCGCTCATCGTCAGCTCGCGGCCCGCGAAGCGCGAGAGCCCGTCGCGGATCGTCTCGAACTTCTCCTCCGCGGTGTCACCGGGCACCAGGCTCGTCGTCGCGATCGCGCCGGCGTTGACCAACGGGTTCATGGTTCGGTCGTCGTTCAGCTCCACTGCCATCAGCGAGTTGAACGGGAAGCCGGTGCTGTTCACCCCGAGCCGGTGGCGCGCGGCCTCGTAGCCGATCGCCTCGACCACCAGAGCGAAGACGAACGGCTTGGAGACGCTCTGGATCGAGAAGCGGGTGTCGGCGTCGCCGATGTCGAAGGACCTGCCTCGCGCGCCGACCACGCAGATGCCGAACAGGTCAGGAGACGCGCTGGCCAGGGCAGGGATGTAGTCGGCGACCTCACCGTCGAAGTTCGACCGATAGCGCTCGTAGGCCTCCGTGACCACTCGCCGCACGTCATCGAGTGCGGGCAGGGTGCCCGTGGACACCCGTGGCGGGGTGGTCGCCTCGTCGAACGGGAGGCTCTCGTGCATGGAGACGTCTGCCATGGGATCCGTCCCCTCCGCCGTTCAGCCGGCTCGACTCACAAGTGCACCGAGAGCGCTCAGGCGTACTGCCGTTGGGCCGAGCGCCCGCCGCCTGCCCAGTGCGCGAGGTCGAAGACGAACCCCAAGATCACGAACGCCCAGCCCCAGCCGCTGACCCCGAGAACCGGGCTGTAGGCGAGCACGTAGAACAGCGTCGCGTAGGGGAACAGGATCAGACCAAGCAGCGGAACGATCCATCCGGTGAACGCCCGATCCACCAGGTCGGTGAAGATCCACACGAGGACCAGCGCGACCCTCGGGGCGAACCCAGCCAGCAACGCAAGCAGGCATCCCATGGCAGGTCAGGCCAGCGCCTTCGCCTTGAGCGCGTCGAACTCCTGCTGCGTGATCGTCCCGTTGTCGAGAAGGGCCTTGGCCCGGTCGATCTCGGCAGCTGCGCCTGCGCCAGAGCCACCGCCCCCGCCGGCAGCGTCCTTCGCTGCCACGGATCGGACGTAGTCGTCGAACTGCGACTGGGCCGCGGCGCGCTGTTCGGCATCGCGGTTGTACATGTCCTTGTTCTCCACGATCAGGTACACGAACACACCGAGGAACGGGATCACGCACACGAAGATGATCCAGAGCACCTTGGCACCACCGCCGATGTCGTGGCGGCGGAACAGGTCGGCGAAGATCCTGAACAGCAGCATGAACCAGGCGATCCACAAGAAGAAGATGAACATCGACCAGAGGATCCCGAGGAACGGGTAGTTGTCGGACATGTTTGCTCCTGGCTTCGTTGGGACGTGGGCAGCCAATCACGCCGCCGCAGTCGATGCCTGGATGCTGGTCCGCGCGCCCTCCATAGACCTCATCCGGGATGGGTGATCGCACAACCCCAATCCCGGCCAACCCGGCCAAAACGATCGGGTCGCTCCAGCGACCTCAGGCGACCTGGCGGGTCCAGCCCGGAAGCAGGTCGCCGACCAGGGAGTCGGTTCGGGCGGTCGCGCCGATGGCCGATCCGTGCTCGTCGAGAACGTCGTACATGCGTGCCGCGACGTCCTCGATGTCGCTGCGCGACCCGAACTGCCTCGCCAGCAGCAACCGCAGGCGCCACAGGTCCTCGTTCGCAGGCAGCAGGTCGAGGCCGCGCTCGACGGTGGAGACGGCGCCGTCGCCATCACCTCGATCGGCGGCGAGCTCGGCGAGGGTCGCGACAGTCAAGCCCACCGCGAGGGTGATGTCCTCGACAACGCCCGTCGTCGCCAGCCAGCCGAACCGGCGGTCGGGTACGGCGTCGAAGGCAGGACCGCGAACCAGGTCGAGCGCCAGGCGCAGCTGGCTCTCCCGGTCGGCGTCCTGCGCGCGCCGAGCGGTTGAGTGCGCCGCGGAACGCCGTCCAGTCCAGTGAGAGCGCACCCGGGGTCAACGACCAGACCCCGGACTCCTCGCGCAGCACGGGCACGTCGTCCGGGCCCGGGCCGAACCAGTCGGCAAGCTGGGACAGCGTCGCGTCACGCACCGCGGTGTCGACGCCTCGCGGCCAGAGAGCGGCGCTGATGCGATTGACGTGCAGGCCGTCGGGATGCAGCGCCAGCAGGCAGGCAAGCTCGGTCAGCAGCTCCCGCCGCTCTTCCTCGACCGGTCCGGGCGCCTCGACGCGCACGGCTCCCAGGATGCTCACTCGGACGACCGCGTTGTCCACGAGGCGGGCAGCGCTCTCCTTCTCGAGGGTCGCGACCACCTCCGTCGAGCGTGACCTCGCCGTCGGCATCCGGGAGCTCGCAGACGGCTGTGAGGGTCCGAGCGGCGTCTGCGTCGAGCAGCTGAGGAGTCAGGTCGAGTCCCTGCATGGGCGCCACCAGCCGCCCGTCGTCGCGCAGCGTGAGTCGCATGCCGGACTCGGCCACCGAGCCGACCACGACGACACCGAGCGCCACCTGAGGATCGGCGGCGAGCGACGAGAGGCGCTTGAGGTCCTCGGGCGTCGGCACCCCCGAGCACACGACCAGGTGGTAGGCCCAGTCGGCCGCGTCGGGCGAAGTCATGCGAGCCGCGCGGACGCTGTCGGTGCCGGTCTTGCGGCATGCCGCTCGCTGGTACGACGCGAGGTTCTCAAGTGACTCCAGGACCCGGCCCATGTCGTGCGTGTGCCGGAGGCTGTCGGGTGCGATCGCACTCACGTCGTCGGCGAAGCCGACCATCGTGACCACGCGCTTGTCGGCCCACGGGTGGGTGGCGGTGTCCACGGCCATGGAGACTGCGAGCCCGCGAGCCTGGGTCGCATCACCTTCGAGTGCCACCAGCCCACCTGCCGACTCGGGGTCGACCATGGCCACGGAGCCGTCGGCGCGCCGGCCGATGCTCACCAGACCAGGCAGCGGCGAGAGCCCGTCGTAGCGGACGTCGGCGTCACGGTCGAGGCCCCAGACCTTCGGACCCTGGGCCTCCCACCCCGGAGGCACCTGGCCTGGGGGCTGGTCCTCGAAGCCGAACGCCGCACCGGCGCCGGCCAGGGTCACCGCCGACGGCGCGGGGGCAGGTCCGGCGAGGTTCCAGGCGCGCAGCCCGGCAGCCAGCCAGGAGGCCGTGGACGTGTCGGCTCCCGACTGCAGCGCCATCGCGTGCTCACCCGAGGGTCCGCCGGGGCCTCCGCCGGGACCGGGGCCGGGCACCGTCCGGAGCCGAGCCGCCCAGAGCCGGCCGAACGGGGATGCGGTGCGGCGTCGGCGAAGTGCCAGGGCCACTCCCGCGAAGGCGAGGCCGCCGGTGACGCCGAGCCAGGGGGCGAGCTCGTCGTCGATGAGGTTCACGGCCTGCTCGTGCGTGGCGCCCGCGTCGGACGTCTGGGTCTGCGGGGCGGCGGCGGTCGTGACCGGCTGCGGTGATGGGGTTCCGGGTGACAGCAGAGTGGCGTGGTCGACCACCTTGAGACCCGGGCCCTTGGCGTCCGCGGGCAGCTTCATCACCCAGCCCGGGTAGATGAGGTCGGCGTTCTTGAGCACCCGCCCGTCGGGCTGCACGACGTCCTTGTTCAGCTGCCAGATCTCCTTGTAGCGCAGCCCGTCGCCGAGGTAGCGCTCGGCCATGTCCCACAACGTGTCGTAGTGACGACCGCGAGGCGGCTTGACGTCGTAGTAGGTCGTGGCGCCCTCTCGCACGTCGGTCTGAGTCGCCTTCTCCAGCGTGTCGAGCGAGGGCAGTCGGTGGTCGGCGGCGTGCGTGTGCGGCGACGGACGAGACGCGTCGACGCCGGCGGAGTGGCCCGCCTGCCGCGCGTCCGTCACGCCGAGTGCCTGCGTCGTCGAGGGAGCGGCGACCATGCTGGCGGTCGGGTGGGACGCCGTCGTCGGCGCGCTCGCTGCCAGAGCCGGTGCTGCGCCCAGCCCAGCGGTGCCGGCGAGGAGCAGGATCGCGGTGACCAGCCGACGAGCCAGCTGCTGCGTGCCGATGCCTCCCCCTGGCACTCTCGGCGCGACTCCTCGATGCCGGATCTCTGCCACCGTCTCCACGACCAGGCACACCGTGAAGTGCGCCCAGGCCAGCCACACCACGGCGGCCAGCACACCGAGGACCGTGTCGGCGGTGACCGGTCGGGTCAGCCACTCCACGCTCGGGGGGCTGTCGGGCCACGGGGTGCCGAACGTCGAGAGCAAGAACATCGGCAGGCCCACGACGACCAGGAAGCCACCGAGGATGGCAAGGACCCCTTGGACCACCTGGGAGCCCTTGTTGGCCGACTGGGTCCGAGGGAGGCGGGTGCCGTTCTTGGTGCTCGACATCGATCCCCCTAGTAGGTGGTGGTGGGCGGTTGGTTGGGCGTCTGCACCTCTTGGACCGGCACGACCTGCCGGATCCGCATGTTGAAGCCGTTCCCGAGCTCCTGAAGCGCTCCGCCGGCCCCGTAGGTCACCCGCCACTCCACCTCGACCGAGGCGTAGAACGCGTCATGGACGTTGTTCGGGATCTTGTCGGTGGCGTAGCGGCGGGCCGAGGCCGACGAGCGCGGGAAGGTGATCTTGCAGGCGTCGGCCGGCTGTCGGCTGGGCGGTTCTCCCTCGACGTACGGCGCGTCCGCGGCGCAGGTCGTGGACGGGATCCCCTGCTGGTGGGGGTCGATGGTGATCTTCTGGCCCACCGCGCGGATGACGAGCCCGCGGGAGTTGATCTGCTTGAAGGGGCCGCCGTCGGCCTTGCCTGAGTACGGACCCTCGGCCACGACCTGCCGCGTCCCCGGGTCGAGCCAGCGGAAGGTGAAGAACGTCGGGTAGCCCACGACCGGGGTGATGTTGGGGCGGGTGCGCAGGAACGGCACGGGCATCTCCGCGCCCCCGGCGTCCATGATGTTCCACAAGAAGTCGGTGATGCCGTTGTGGTGGTCGGAGACGTCTGTGCCGTACGGCACCCAGACCACCTGGATGTCCAATGCGCGATCGGGGCCGCCGCTGAAGGTGTCGAAGTCGACGTTGTCGATGCAGGTCATCATCATGTAGCGGCCGTCGTCGGGCTTGCTGTTGAACGGTGTGGGGATGTTCTTCGGCACCTCGCGGTAGCGGCACCGCTGGAAGGCCTGCTTCCCGAAGCGCTCGCGCAGCGACTGTGCGGTGGCGCCGCCTCCGCTCACGCAGTAGGACCCCATGCCGGCGCCGTTGGCGTAGACCGAGCACGACATCGGAGGACTGCTCGGGCTCGACGGAGCCGAGTAGCTCTCCACCTGGGTGGGCGAGCTCGATGTGGTCGAGGGAGTGCTCGTGGACTCACCGCCGCCAGGAGGGGGACAGCCATAGACTCCGCACCCGGCGGTGGCGGCGCCCGCGAATCCCAGCTGAGCACCCGCGGCCAGCGCGGTTGCCATCACGGCAACCAGGAGTCGACGGCAGGCTCGCCTGGTCCCCCATTGCTTCACCGCGCGCACACCTCTCAAGAACCGGCTCACCGGGCGAGAGGGTCATACCCGACCTACGAAGCGGACAAACGTGAGAACTAGCGCCTCTTGACGCTCACGCAGGCGGCGGAAGGTTGCAGAAGCCGGTGGGGATCTCGGCCTTGTCGAGCTTCCAGACCGGCCCCACTCGGCGGAACTGGAAGGGGACCTGGTCCCACTTGCGGCTCAGCCCGCCGATCACCTTGCCGGAGCGGTCGCGGTAGTCGGTCGTGGGCTTCCAGGTGCACCCCACAAGGCGCGCCTTGCGCCCGGACGTCGACAGCGACAGGACGCGGACCTTCTGGACCTTGGTCGCGCGCCAGTTGTTGCTCCAGGCCTGCTGCAGCACCTGGACGGTGCGGCGCTGGAACGACCCGGTCACCAGGGTTCGCAGCCCGGGGAGGAACTTCTTCTGGTTCACCGAGCCGCCCAGCGCCTCGAGGTTCGCCTGCCAGCTCTGTACGACGGGGTCGGACCCGTAGCGGCCGTCGTTGAGCACCTTGACGGTGACGCCGTACTTGCCCTTCGGCGGCTTGGTCGGTTTCGGCTTCGGGGACGGCGTGGGCGTGGCCGTCGGCGACGACTTCGACGGCGAGGGGTCGGGCGTCGAGTCGCCCTTCGGCGCGTCGTCGCCGCTGCAGGCGCTCAGCGCCAGCAGGACGGCGCAGCAGGAGGCGCCGAGCAGTGCACGGAAGGGCTTCATGTCTCCACTCTCATCGAATCACGCGGTTCTCGTCGGTCAGGGGGGTGGTCAGCTGCCTGGCGGGGGCTCGGGGCACGGCGGAAGAGTCGGCTTCGGCGGTTTGGTCGGCTTCGGAGGCTTGGTCGGCTTCGGCTTCCCCGGCTTCGGCTTCTTCGTCGGCGTCGGGTCGGGCTTGGGGGGCTTCGTGGGCGACGGCTCGCAGGGGGCGACCGTCACGTCCGGCGCCGGTGGAGCGGTCGGGGGTGGGGTGCTGCCGTCTCCAGGGGTTGCCACGTCAGGAGGTCCGACGGTCGACTTCTTGCCGCTGTCCGGCTCGGAGATCCCGCTGACCGGGCGAGCCACCGCCCTCCCGGTTGCCTGCAGCAGCTGGAAGTCGATGAGCCCGAGCAGGATCGACTTCACCTCGATGTGCGTGGTGACGCTGACTGCCGCGAAAGTGCCGGCGTCGTCGTGCACCGTGGTCATGTGCGGCTCGCACTCGACGAGCTGGCTGTCGGCCGCCATCGCCTGGCGGCAGTACTCCGCGGCCGCCGCCGTCGCCTGACCGGGCACCAGGTCGAGGCGCGGGTCGCTGATGTCGACGACCTGAGAGCCGGCGCGCGCCGCCTCCTGGGCGTAGGCGACCGCCCGGCCCTTGGCGTTGAGCTGGCGGCCGCCGTCGACGATGAGCGCGGCCAGCAACAAGATCGCCAGCGCGACGATCACCGCGAACGGGGTGATCGAGCCGCGCTCGTCGCGCCTGCGAGTCGATGTCACCTGTACCCCCGGTAGCGGTCCAGGGGGCTGGTGAACGTGCGCTTGATGTCGACGCTGTTCAGCGGCAGTGGTCCGACGTCGCTCAGGTCCAGCGTGCAGTGCACGGTGACCGTGACCGAGTCGATCGCCTGCGGGTTCTCGGGGTCCGGCAGGCCGAACGCGTTGGGGGTCATGCTGGGCTTGCCCGCCGCGCTGGACTGGCAGGACGGCGGAGCGTCGGTCATGGCGTCGCGGACCACACCGTCGACGACGCCAGGTACGGCGCCGCGGGTGTTCTGCGCGGTGGCCGAGCGGGCAGCGTCGCGCGCCGCCTGGTCGACGAGGTTCTCGGTCTGGGCGTAGCGGGCGAACGCGATGATCAGCATCAGGAGCAGGAGCAGGAAGGGCGCGAGGATGACCATCTCCAGGGTCGCCGTACCGCCCTCGTCGCGGTTCATGGCGAAGCCCTCGTGTCGCCGCGGAACTGCTCGAGGGTCGCGGAGGAGGACTGCTGCACCTCCACCGCGCCGCCGAACGGCATCGTGGTCTCGCCGGTCACGAGCATCCGCACCCGGCCGGTGTCGGTGTCGATCGTGCCGACTGCCGTGACGTGCTTGAGGTGCCCGATCTTCGAGGCGTAGCTCTCGGTCACGTTCTCGGCCGCGGGGATGAAGGACTGCGGGTCGGCGTTGTTGCCGGCGAGGCGCAGGTAGGAGACACCCTCACGCGCCGACGACTGTGCGGTGTTGCGGGCGAACAGGTAGAGGCCGCCCTGGATGATCACGAAGATCGTGAGAAGGAAGATCGGCGCGATGATGGAGAACTCCACCGCGCTGGTCCCTGACTCGCTGCGGCGACTGAGCAGGGGGCCGCGAGGAACGAGCGGGCCGCGTCGCGAAGGAGGGTCGAGCAAGCGCCTCGACCGAGGTACGAGGTCGTGAAGCGCGCGTCGAGACCGCGTGCGCTCAGGAGTTGGAGCCCTGCTTGATCTTGCCCGCATTGTCCTCGACCACGCTCTGGATGACGCGGGCGATGACGAGCGCGAGGACGACGACGACGGCCGAGATGATGGCCCACTCCACGGCCGAGGCACCCAGCTCGGAGCGTCCCTCACGGCGCGCCTGCGCAGCACGACCCCGCACGAGGGTGATGAGGGAAGTTGCGTGGAACAGCAGTGGCGACACAGCAGCCTCCGGGAGCGACGGGACATCGGCATCACACCAATTGGCTGATTGCCGGATATGCCAAGAATATCAAGAACGCGATGCACATGAGCAACTGCGCCATAAGCATCGACTGCGAGCTCTCCCCTGCCGCGCCCTCTACGTCGACAAGCTCCTTGCGCCGCATGCTCTCTGCTCTGGCCGAGAGCGAGGTCCGGATCCGGGCGCCCTCGTCGCCTGCCAGAGCCAGCGCGGCAGCGAGGTCGCGCATCTCGTCGATACCCATGTCGCGACCGAGCTCGGCGATGCCCTCCCACGGCGTCCACCCCATGATGCGGGCGTTCGACAGCGCCTGACGCAGCCGCACCATCGCCCAGTGGTCGCCGAACGAGGAGGCTGCGACCAGCGCCTCCGGCAGCCCACGTCCGCCGGCAAGGTTCATCGCCACCAGGTCCAGGAAGGCACTTGCGACGTGCCGGAAGTCGCGGCGACGACGTTCCGCCTCGCGGTGCAAGGAGAGGTCGGGAAGGAAGAACCCGAAGATCCCCGCGGCGATCGCCGCGACGGCGGGCACCGGGATCGACGAGCCGTAGCCCACCAGCCACACGACGGCAGGCAGCCACAAGAACGCACCGAGGGCCAGGAGCGCCTTGGTCCCCAGGTGGGTCGACAACGGACGGCTCATCACCGACAGGTCCTCGCGGGTGCGCGTCAGCGTCCAACCGCGCGCGAGCACCTCGGAGGCCAGCCGGTCACCGATGCCGTCTCGGACCCGCCCAAGGCGTCTGTCGTGGCTCGGCTCGGCGGCACTCTCGGTCAACGACCGGCGGCCGGCGCGCGCGCCGTCGAGACGACTGATCGTGGCTGCCACGCCTGGCACCGGGCGCAGGAACACCGACACCAGCATCAGCAGCCCCAGCCCCACGACGGCCCCCGCCGCCATCGAGGCGATCACGACGCCCTCTCCGCCGGGGAGCTCGACGCGGAGGAACCGCTCGGGCTCCTCGACCCCGGAGAGCCGCCGCAGCCAGAGCACGCTCACCGCGAACATCCCCAGAACGCCGGCGAGCACCACCTGACCGAGGACGGTGCCGTACGGCTCGACGTACTCCTGGTTGAAGGCGACCATCAAACCGGCCACCAACAAGATGACACCGACGACGATCTGCACGCTGCGCCTGGTGCTGCGACGGCTCGACTCGACGCGGCGACGCACGTCGAGCTCGTCACGCGCCGAGACGGCAAGCGCCGACAGCACGTCTCGCAGTCCGGGCCCGCGGAGTCTTGCGTTGAGGATCAGCGCCGCGACCACGAGGTCCGCGGAGGCGTCGTCGAGGTCGTCAGCGAACTTCAGCAACGCGTCCGGCAGCGGTTCTCGCACCCGCACCCGGTCGACGAGCAGGTTGAGTGCCGGGCGGATCGACGGAGCCGCGTTGACCGCGGTCGCCGGGATGGCCTGCTCCAGCCCGACCGCGCCCGCGATCGTGTCGCGCACGGACTCGATCCAGGTGGCGAGTCCCTCGATGCGCGTGATCGCGGCACGCTCGTGACGCACACCGCCGAAGACCCGGTCCCAGAAGCCGACCAGCAGACCGAGCCCCACGGCCAGCACGACCCACCGGGTGAGGACGAGCACGGCCACTCCCGTCAGCACACCCGCCAGCAGCAGCCTCCTCCTGCGCCTGGCCGTCTCCCCCGACAGCAGCCGCCGCCGGGGCCGGGTGGTGGCGCGAGCCGGGCCGGGTCGAAGCCCGACCACGAACAGCACGCAGCCCACTCCCACAAGGGCCCCCGCCGAGGCCGCGAGCACGATGCGGAACTGCTCGAGCATCAGACCCACTGCCCGTGCACGACGGGTGAGTAGCCGTGCTCGGCCAGCTCCTCGGCGCACGACAGGGGCGCGTGTGCCGCGGCCCGACCGTCGGCGCCCGGGGCGAACACCTCGCTCGAGAGCACCTGGCCGTCGTTGCCGACCACCTCGCGGACGCTCTCCACGACGCGGGTCTGGGTGCCTCCCGTCTCGTGGTCGTTGCGCTTGCGCAGGAAGACCACGAAGTCCAGGGCGCCGGCGATCAGCATGTTCGTCGCCTCGAGGGGCAGCCGTTCGCGGCTCTGGATGGCGTAGGTGCCGATGCGGTTGAAGACCTCCAGCGACGAGTTCGCGTGGATCGTCGAGAGGGAGCCGTCGTTGCCTTGGCTCATGGCGTTGAGCATGGTGACGATCTCGTCACCGAGGACCTCACCGACGATCACCCGCGACGGGTTCATGCGCAACGAGCGGCGCACCAGCTCGGCCATGGTGACACCGCCGAGCCCCTCGGAGTTGGGCAGCCGCTCCTCGAAGGCCACGACGTTGGGGTGCAGGTCGGTGTACTCCCCGAGCCCCACCTCCAGGGCGCGCTCGACGGTGATCAGCCGCTCGCTCGGGGCGATCTCGTTCGCCAGCGCCCGCAGCATCGTCGTCTTCCCGGCGTTGGTGGCCCCGGCGATCATGATGTTCTTCCTGGCCCGCACCGCTGCCTTCAAGAAGGTCCCGAGGTCGGCGACATGGTGCCGTTGGCCACCAGCTCGTCCAGGAGCACTCGCCCCATGCGCGCCTTGCGCACCGACACCGACGGCCGCGAGCACACGTTCATCACGGCGGACAGCCGTGAGCCGTCCGGTAGCCGGAGGTCCAGCTGCGGGTTGGCGGCGTCGAACGGGCGGCTCGACAGACCTGTGTGCGCGGCCAGGATCTGGATCAGCTCGACGAACTCCTCGTCGGTGTCGGCGACCGGAGCATGCCGCTCCTCACGGCCGTCGTGGTACTGCACGAACACGTTGTCGCAGCCGTTGATGTCGATGTTCTCGACGTCGGGGTCCTCGAGCAGCGGCTGCAGCCGGCCGACGCCGAAGAGCGCGGAGTGGATGGCCGAGGCGACCTGCGCCTCCTCCTCCGGCGACAGCGGCGGACGCCCGTCCGCGACCTCGTGACGAGCGTGGTCCTCGAGGACCTGGATGATCAGGGATCGGGTGAACTCGCGCTCGTCGTCGGGGTTCATGGCCACGACGCCGTTCACCTGGTCGCGTCGCCGCTGCTCGTTGAGGCGGTCGGCCACCTGGACGCGCAACGTCCGCACGAGATGGTGGTCGGTCATGACGCCTCCGTGAAGTACTCCGCCGTACGCCCCGCGAGCTCGGTGACGATCGTGCGCGCCGACCGGACCAGCCGGGTGCGTTCAGGGTTGCCCTGGACCTGGCCGAGGAAGAACGCCGCGCCCTTCTCGTCGTGAGCGAGGTGGTGAACGCCGACGCGCCGGGCTATGGATCGCTCGAGGGTGTCGCGGATCTCGAGGACGGCGCGACTGCGGTTCGACGGCGCCACCACGACGACGTAGATCGGCACCCCGCTGCCGGCGGTCTGCTCGTAGACCCGGCGCAGCCGCTCGCGTAGATGGATCACGCTGCTCGGGGTGGTGTCGACGACGAGGACGATCGCGCCGGCGTAGGTCAACAGCGCGCTCTGGGGTGCATCCGCCCCGACCCGGCCGAGGTCGGCAATCACGTCGATGCCCGGCAGCGCGGAGAACAGGGTGCCCAGGTCGCGCCAGTGGCTGATGGCGGTGATCTGCTCGGAGCTGCCGACTCCGACGAGGACGTCGAGGCCCCCGATCACCTGCTGGCTGTGCTCGGCCACGAGCTGCGGGTGCAGGGCTCGGCGACCTGCCGCCACCAGGCTGAGCAGCCCCCTCTGGGGGTCGAGCGGCTGACCCGACGCCGACGGCATCCGCCACGCGATGTCACCACCCGACGCGTCGCACTCGGCCACCAGGCTGGGCCGCGGCCAGAGCGCCGCCAGCAGCATGCTCGTGGTCGTGACGCCCGGGGCGCCCTTTGCCGAGGCAACAGCCAGAAGTCCCACGTCGGAGTTCCCGCCTCAGTCCCTGCACGTGGTCTGGACGGCGGTGTTGTCGCTGCCGCCGATGAGGGCGGGCGTCACCGTCTTGTCCTCGACGCCTGGGACACCGACGACAGGCACGAGACGTCGATGGCGACGACCAGGTTCACGGTGTCGTCGGATCCGCCCCGATGCCACTGCCGCCGCGGTTCGTGCCGACGGACACGAGCTCCGCGCCGATCGCCTGCCGGCCTCCGCTGTCCTGCCGACCCGACCGAGAGGACCATCTGCGCGCCCGGCTGCAGCCCGCGCACGAACGGGCTGTCGTCCACGGGCACCGTCAGCTGCGTCTGGTTCGCCTTCAGCCCGGTCCGGTTCGAGAGCATCGCCGGGTTCAGCACCGTGCCTGGCATGCAGCCGGGTGGCCGCGGTCTTGCCCACCACCGAGTCCTTGTCGGCGCTGGAGATGCCGTCCTCGAAGCCCTCGGGGAGACTGACCCTGGTCAGGTCGCCATCGGTGATCTCGGCGCCCTGGCTGACCTCGCGGTCGATGGAGACGAAGTAGGCACGGTGACCGGCCTGGGTCGCCAGCCACGCGGAGGCGAGCGCCCCGCCGACGATCAACAGGACCGCCAGCCCGATCAGCATCGGTCGTGACTCGCGAGCGCGGGGCAGCCGAGGCGTCGAGGGAGCCTTGGCGGCAGTCGTCGATGCCATGTCGGAGCCCTCCTCGTCGGTCCCTACCCGGCCAGGCCTGAGCTCCCCGGGTCCCTCAGTCCAAGAGGATATCCATCGCGAGCCGCATGAAACGGGCGAAGGACACAGATCGTCAGATCCTGGGCGACTCGACCAACCGCGGCGCCTGTTGCTGCTGCTGCTCTCGCTGCTCGTTCTGCTGGGTCTTCTTCAGGGCCGCCGACACCGCCAGCCCGGCCACGATGACCGCCACCACCACGAGGCCCACCACCACCGCCGGCCACGTCCGCACGTGGTCGCGCCAGTTGCGACGGCTGCCGTGCAGCAGGGCCGACCGGAGCTGACGACGGCGCATGGCGTCGGCCTCGAGCACGAAGCGCTCGGCATTGGGGGTGTTGCCCATCATCGGTTCGCGACCGCTCATCGAAGGCGCCCTCCCAACGCGACCGCGGCGGCCACGCGCAGCACCGAGCTCCGCAGCCCAGCAGACACGCGCTCCGCGTCGAACGGCAACCCACGCGCCAGATGCGCATCGGGCGGTACGACGACCACGGCGATCGGCCCGGCCGCCGACGCGTCACCGACCTGACGAAGCGACTCGCGATACGAGTCCTCGTTCCTGCAGACCACGACGTGGACGACGCTGTCGAGGCAGGCCGGGTTCACGTACGCGATCCGGTCGAGGGCGACGCTGGTCGCGGCGGACCCGGACCGGCCCGGCCCGGTGACGACGACGACCTGGTCCGCGCGGGCCAAGGCGGTGCGGCTGGCCTCGCCAGCGTCGTTGCCTGCGTCGAACAGGCGGAACAGATGCTCCTCGCCGAGGCGGTCGAGCGCCTGGGCCACGTCGCCGCGGGTCAGCGTCTGGTCCCAGCCGGCCCCGTCGACCAGCCCGAGACCGCTGGCGTTGGTCGGCGCCGTCGCGATCTCCGAACCGCCGAGCAGCCCCGTCACCGTGACAGGCGCGGCGGCGCCGTACAGCTCGCCGAGGGAGGGGGTTCCGGACCGGACGTCGACGACGACCGACTGATCCTCGCGCAGGGCCATGAACGTGGTGCCCGTGGCCACGGCCATGGTGGTGCACCCGACCCCGCCCTGCCCGGACACGAACGTGACGGTGCGCCGGTCGCTCTGCCTGCTGCGCACCGCGTCGAGCAGGTCGCGCTCCTCCTGTGCCGACAGCGCCGCATCCACGGTCACCAGCCCGCGCGCCACCGTGCGGAACAGCCTGGAGGTCTCGCGCGGCGCCGGCTGATCGGCATGCGCGCGGGACAGGAGCTGCTCGACCTCGCTCGGGCGTCGTGAGGTGCCCTCCACGCCCTGGGCCGCTGCCGAGGAAGCGCGTGGCAACGGTCCGCGGTCCCGCCGGGCGAACCACCCGGCGTCGTCCTGGTCCCGGGCTCCGGTGGCGCCGACGGGCCTGTTCGCGGACGCAGCTGGACCACGGAGGCGCCTTCGGAATCGGGGTCCGGCTGTCCCGGTGCCTCCGGAGGCGCCGCGGTCCGAGGAGTCGTCGAGGCCGAGGCTGCGGGGATCGATGCCCATCCGGGCGAGGTCGCCGGCAGCTGCCTGCGCACGGCGCAGACGCTGAGCGGAGCGGTCGGCCTTCTGCTCCTCGTCCGGTGGCTGCTGGTCGTCGGTCACGTCACCAGACCTCCCATGGCGCCGTAGATGCCGAGAGCGCCCACCGCGACCACCAGCAGGTCGACGATCGCCACGAACTCGACCACGTTCAGCGTGCGCTTGACCCGCGCCCTGGTGATCGTCGACATCGGGATCGAGACCAGACCGATCGCGGCCAGCAGTGCGAGCGCCGGCACCAGCACCAGCCACGGCAGCAGGTCGTCGTGCGCGATCGCGTAGCGCGTCAGCGCGAAGCCGACCACCGCGAGTCCCCCGACGCGGAGCGGCACCATGTGCTGGGTGCGGGAGAACAACCGCGAGCGCAGGACGGCCACGACCGCGAGGCTCAGCACCAGCGGCTCGTCCCAGGGCCGGTCGGTGAGGTCGAGCAGGACCCCGCTCGCCACCACCACGACCGCCACACCGGCCAGCGAGCCCACCAGCAGGGCGTTGCTCGCCCGGTAGCGCGAGCGCAGCGTCGTGAGGTCGACCCGCCCGACATGACGCACCCGGTAGTCGGCGCTCGCCAGTCCACCGACGGAGAGGGAGACCCGAGGCAGCACCCCGACCGCGAGAAGGGCCAGCACCGGCACGACCCGCAGGGCCTGGCCGGTGGAGAGTCCGAGCGGCTCGACGACGGCGACTGCGAGCGCCGAGACGGCGACCACCACACCGAATGCCGCGTGCCCGGTCGCGGCCGGGGTCAGCAGCCGCGCCAGGCCGCCGACGACGGCCAGGCCGACGACGCCCGCGGAGACCAGGGCCCAGGTCTCCGCCTCGCCGGCCGCTGCCACGCCGACGCCCACGACGGCACCCTCGAGCATGGCGGCCCCGGCGGCGTACTGGGAGTCACGCTCGGTCGCGTGGCTCGCCGACCACCAGGTGGCGAACAGCAGGCCCACGGTGACTGCCAGCGCGGCGACCGGGGACTCGGCCTGGTCCAGCCAGGAGTCACCACGAACCCACGCGGCCGCCAGGATCGCGAGCGCGAGCGCCCCGAGGACGACGCTTGCGGTGATGACCGCGAACGACGCCGTGGTGACCGTGGTCCACACCCCACCGGAGGCGTCCACGCTGTCCTCGACGGCGTCGCGGACGTCCTCGACCACGGCGGGCCTGACCTCGTCCTGCCCGGCCCGGAGCTCGAGCACGTCACCGTCGAGCACTCCCGCCTCGGCGAGCGTCTGCGACAGCGGAAGAGAGGCGCCGCCCAGCTTGCCGAGCGACCAGGTGCCCGGCACCCCGTCGGTGCCGTCCGGCGCCACGAAGTGCATGAGCTGGGGCAGCACCTCCGAGAGCGCCAGGGCGCTCGGCAGCGCGAGGTCGACCCGGCGGTCGGGCGTCACCACGGTGACTCGGCTGTAGGCAGTCAGCACGCAACCCCCTCAGACCTTCGACGCGCATCGAGCGGGTGCACTGTGCTCCCTTGCGTTGAGCCCCAAAGCAGCTTGTCTCGGTGCATACTGCCCGGGTTCGGGCTCGGGTGAGCATACTTTGACCAGGCGCTACTGACGGCGAGACGGAGCCCATGACCACGACATTGGTGAAGCGGCCTGCGCGGATCGAGCCGCCGAGGGCCGAGACCGCATCGTTGTCGATCGCCCCGCCGCCCTCTCGTGGCCAAGGCGCTCCGCCGCTGGCCGGCGCCGGCATGATGATGATGCCCATCATGAGCGGGACGGGCTCGCTGACCGTTGCCATCACCCAGCGCGACCGCCCGATCGTGGCGGTCGCCGCGTTCTTGGCGCTCATCGGTTCGATCGCCATCGGGGCGATGATGATGATCGGCCAGCGGAGCGGGACCAAGCGTCAGGTCCGCGAGGCGCGCGAGCGATACCTGGACTACGTCGAGTCGCTGCGTCACTCGGTCAGGGACCAGATCGCAGGCCAGCGTGCCGAGCTCGCGTGGCGACATCCCCACGCCGGCGAGCTCCTCGACATCGCCCGGGACCCGACGCGGCGGTGGGAGCGTCGCCCGTCGCACCCGGACTTCCTCGCCATCAGGCTGGGCACCGGCGAGGTGCCACTGGCCGCCGGCCTGACCCTCGACGCGGACACCGGGCCGCTCAACGACTTCGACCCCGTCTGCCTGCAGGCGGCCCAGGAGCTCCAGCAGCGCTACTCGCGCCTCGGGGACCAGCCGATCGTCATGCCGCTCATCGAGGTCGGGCAGCTCAGCGTCCTCGGCAGCGCCGGGGCGAGGCGGGCGCTCGCCACCAACCTCGTCATGCAGGTGGCGGCCCTTCACTGCGCCTGGCGACGTCGAGCTGGCCGTGGTGCGTGGCGACGAGGCCGCGCCCGACTGGGACTGGGTCAAGTGGCTTCCCCACATCCAGGACACCCAGCAGCTCGACGGCGACCTGCCCATGCGTCGGGTGACGTCGTCGACGGCCGCGATGACCGAGCTGCTCGCGGCCGACCTGGAGTCGAGGCTCGACCGCTTCCAGCGCCAGCGCGGGGCGCAGGCGGCGCAGACGTCGCACCTCGTGGTGGTGGTGGACGGCGACGGGCTGCCCGCGGGCCAGCACCTCGAGAGCCCGGATCCGTCGGTGTCACTGGCCGCTCTCGGCGTGCACGTCGTCTCGTTGCTCGATGCCCCCCGCGACGAGCCGGGGACGGTCGACGAGCGAGTCCACATCGCCCCCGACGGTGTGGTCCGCCACGACTCGCGCGAGGAGCCGTACAGCCTGGACCTCCCCGCACCGGGTCTTTGCTCCGCGCTCGCACGGCTGCTGTCCGCCATGCGTCTCACCGTGGAGGGGCAGGCCGACGAGAGCCTGTCGGGGACCATCGGCCTGCCGGAGATCCTGGGGGTGGCCGACCCGGCTCGCCTGGACCTGGGGCGCACGTGGCGGCCACGCCCGCTGCGCGACCTGCTCCGCGTCCCGATCGGCGTGGGAGCGACCGGCAACACCGTGATGCTGGACCTGAAGGAGTCGGCTCACGGCGGCATGGGCCCGCACGGGATGGTCGTCGGCGCCACCGGCTCCGGCAAGTCCGAGATGCTGCGCACGCTGGTCAGCTCACTCGCCATCGGTCACGCTCCGGAGCGCTTGGCGCTGATGCTCGTCGACTTCAAGGGCGGTGCCACCTTCGCTCCGATGAGCGACATCCCGCACATCGCCGGGATGATCACCAACCTCCAGGACGACCTGACGCTCGTCGACCGCATGCGTGACGCCCTGTACGGCGAGATGCAACGTCGTCAGGAGATCCTCAAGGAGGCCGGCAACCTTCCCAACGTCACCGCCTACCAGGAGCGCGTCGACGCCGGCGAGGACCTGGCCCCGCTGCCGCACCTGCTCGTGATCGTCGACGAGTTCTCCGAGCTCCTCACCGCCAAGCCGGACTTCGCCGAGCTGTTCGTGGCGATCGGTCGGATCGGTCGCTCGATCGGCGTGCACCTGCTGCTCGCCACGCAGCGGCTGGAGATGGGCAAGATCCGCGGCCTGGAGTCGCACCTGTCCTACCGCATCAGCCTCCGCACCTTCTCCGAGAGCGAGAGCCGCGACGCGATCGGGGTGCCCGACGCCTTCCACCTGCCGCCCGAGCCCGGGTCCGGCTACCTCAGGGTGGACACGACTGTCTTCGACCGCTTCAAGGCCGCCCTGGTCTCGGCTGCCGTACGAACCACCGGGCGACGGCCCGCGGACGACGGTCCCGGTGGTCCCCTACGTGGCGGTCAACGGCCTGGGCGCCTGGGTGGCCAGCAGGCCGCGGCGGCGGACGCAGCACCGACACGGCGTCCGCCGAGACCGCTCGCAGGCCGGCCGGCTCGGCACCCAGCGTCCTCGACGTGCTGTGCGACCAGATCAGGGACGTCGATCGCCCGAGGGTCCGCCAGGTGTGGCTGGACCCGCTGCCGGACCGGCTGCCGCTGGGGTCGCTGATCTCGACAGCGGACACGTCCGACCCGACGACGTGCGCCGCGGTGCTCGGGTTGGTCGACGACCCGGCGAAGCAGGAACAGTTCCCGCTGCTCTGGGACTTCACCGGAGGCGGCGCCAACCTCGTCGTCACGGGCTCGCCCCAGACCGGCAAGTCGACGCTGCTGCGCACGCTGATCCTGAGCGCCTCCGCGAGCTATGCGCCGGGCGACGTCGCCTTCTACTGCATCGACTACGGCGGCGGGTCACTGTCGGCCCTGCGGGACCTCCCGCACGTGGCGTCCGTGGTCAGCCGGGTCGACCCCGAACGCATCAGACGCACCGTCAACGACGTCCGGGCGGCCCTGGACCACCGAGAGGCGTTGTTCCGGGAGCGGGGTCTGGACTCCATGGGTGCCTACCGCCGGGCCAGGAGCGCGGGCGAGCTGCCGGATGAGACCGGGGACCTCTTCCTGGTCGTGGACGGCTGGGGCACCTTCCGCGACGAGTTCGACGACCTCGACTACACGATCGCCGACCTCGCAGCACGAGGCACCAACTTCGGCGTGCACGTGGTCGTCACCGTCACCCAGGCGATGCAGGTGCGGATGCGGATGCAGGGGTCGATGGGCGGTCGGCTGGAGCTGCGGCTCAACGACGTCTACGACTCGGAGTTCGACCGCACGGTCATGGAGCAGATCCCCCGGGACGCCACCGGCCGCGGGATCACGGGGACGCGCAAGTCGGCGCTCGTCTTCCAGGCGGCCCTGCCGGTGCTCGACGAGCACGATGACGACGCGGCGGGCCAGCGCGCGCTGGTCGAGGCCGTCGTCGGCCAAGTGGGGCGAGCGAGCCGTGGCCCGCGTGGAGGTCCTGCCTTCCCTCGTCACCACCGCCGACCTGCCCGAGCTGCACCGAGGCGACACCGGCGCCCTCGTCGGGCTGTCCGAGCTCAACCTCGGCCCCGCCGAGATCAGCCTCTTCGGCGCGGACCCGCACCTCCAGGTGTACGGCGACGGCGAGACCGGCAAGTCGAACCTGCTGAAGCTGCTCATCTGGAACCTCGTGGCCACCCACTCGCCGGAGGAGATCGGCATCGTGGTCGTCGACTACCGCCGTTCCCTGCTGGACGTCGTGCCCGAGGAGTACCGCCTCGGCTACGTCACCGGTCACGAGCAGGCCGCCGGCATGGCCGCCGAGATGGCCGAGGCGATCCGCAGGCGCGTCCCGGGCCCGACGTGACCTCCGAGCAGCTGCGCAACCGCACGTGGTGGTCGGGGCTGGAGGTCTTCGTCATCGTCGACGACTACGACCTGGTGGCCGACCTCCCAGGGCAACCCGCTCGCCTCGCTGGTGGACCTGCTGCCGCAGGGCCGCGACCTCGGGTTCCACCTGGTGCTCGCGCGTCGTACCGGCGGCATGTCGCGCGCCGTGTTCGAGCCGATGATCCAGCGCCTGATCGACCTCAGCGCCCCCGGCTTCATGTTCTCCGGCGACCGGCTCGAGGGACGCCTCGTCGGCGGGCACCTCTCGCAGCGGCTGCCTCGCGGCCGGGCGATGTTCGTCACCCGCGACGGCTCGAGCTCCCTCGTGCAGACCGCACTCGTCGAGGATGACTGAGCGGCTTGAAATCTGGCCTCGAGAATCCGGCTCCGGCTGGTTCGGGAGGTTTGAGCCGGTCTGGTCCGGGGCAGGCGAGAACCTGGAGAAGCAGCACGGGGGACCTGTCGACACGCGGCGCCCCGCGACCACATCGGATGGAGCAGACATGCCTGCAGATCGCGTTTCACTGACCGAGGGCTACCAGGGGGCCCAGCAGAAGAACCAGGCAGTCGGGCAAGAGGGCGACAACGCCTCCGGGATGTCCAAGAAGCAGCACGGTCACACCGAGGCCTTCTCCTCTTCGAACAAGGGCGCACTTGCCTCGCAGGGTGCGAACGGTTCGACCGCCACGGCCAACAGCATCGCCGCCGGCGCCAACCTGCACGGCGCCAACGCCGACAACAGCCAGCAGTTCGTGCGCCAGACCGCCGGCCACGAAGAGAGCGGCGCGCACGTCCAGGCGGGCGAGTCCCGTTCGGTCGAGACCGCCGCGATGGACCTGAACAGCAAGATCAACCGCTCCTGACAGCCACGCGCAGCCACCACCGAAGGGAAGACCGAGATGAGCAACGGACGACCAGGTGCGCGTCGACCGCGGCTGCCTACCAGACCCACGCCGACGACACGCACTCCAACATGGCGAACTTCCGCGGTTCGGCCGACAACGTCGACCGGCAGCAGAGCTCACCTGCAGAACATGACCGAGGAAGGCGTCGGCAGCGAGGAGTACGGCCAGGTGCGCAACAGCAGCCGCCACGCCACCGACGAGATCAACACCAACGCGACGAAGCTCGTGGACCGGACCTCCGAGACAGCCGACGAGTTCATCGGCAACGTCCGCAACGCCGCGTCCAAGAACATCCGACCGATCGGCTGAGGACGCCGTCGATGGGATCCGAATCCGGTGCCATCGGCGTCGAGGTGTCCGCACTCCACGGGACGGGGACGACCATCTCCGGCCGGTCGACTGCCGCCGATGCCGCAGCCAAGGGCCTCAAGGAGGGCCTTGACTCGGCCGGTGGTTCGATCGGGCACTTCGCGGTGAAGGCGGCCGTGAACGCCTTCGTCGCCAACGACATCGTCGAGGCCGCGAACAAGCTGCCCGTCCAGCTCGAGGACGGTGGCCACAACGTGTCGAACGTCGCCGCCACGGCACGCGAAAGCGACAACGAGGGTGCCGCCGCGCTGACCGCCCCCATCTCGGAGGCGGGCGGGCTCAGCGCACGCATCAACCGGCAGGTCTGATCGCAGGTCTGGTCACAGATCTGAGACATGAGGAGGCCCGGGTGCAGCAGCACCCGGGCCTCTTCTCATGCCTGGCTTCCCTGGGCTCGAGAGCCCGCTTCCTTCAGCCATGAACGTGCCGTGGACTTCGAGATCACGTCACCGTCGAAGCCGGAGGCGTACACCGCGTAGCCGACCAGCCCGTCGTGCAGCTTGACGGTGACCGGGTGGGACGCCTTGCCAAGCGACTCCACCTTCTCGGACCACATCACCATCCCGAACCGGGTCTTCCCCTTGACGTCGTAGCCGCACTGGAACCCGATGCCGTTGCCCCCGGCGCTCCGGTAGCCGCTGTCGTCGTGGAGCGACACCTTCCCCTTCAGGCCAGCGGTCTCCCCCACCTGCTCGGGCGTCCCGAACAGGTAGGCGCAGATCGCCTCCTGGACGTCGTCCGCGGGCGACGACTCCCCGAAGCGAACCCGGTCCTTGCCGTCGAGCCAGTGGTGGGAGGACAGCAGGTCCTTGCCTGAGCTGCCGCCCGGGACGTCGGGGCCCTGCGAACCGCAACCGGCGAGGGCGAGCGAGAGGGCGACGACGAGTCCCAGGATGCGCATGGATTCACGGTAGCGCCGGTGCGACGTTTGCGGCCGATTTCGACACAGTCGCGCCCTTTAGGTGTGTCGAGAGTCGCTGCTGGGTAGCGTTCCAGCGTTTCGTATTGCCTGGTCACACGGTTGACCGGGCACCTAAGACGGGGAGCAGACGTGGGTGAGCGCACCGCCGGACCCTTCGAGTACTTCCAGGACATCCACGGAGGCGTGAATGGCGACACCATTCGTGCCGACGCCCAGGACCCTGGCCTCAAGGCAGGGACGATCCAGGCGTTGGCCGGTGAGCTCGAGGGCGACTCGCAGAAGGTGGCGGGCCAGCTCTCCGGCGACATCACCGCCGACGTCCAGGCAAACCCCAAGACGGCCTCCGACACCGCCAAGGCGCTCGCTGCCAAGGGCCACTACGCCGTCGGCCTGATCGGCAGCTTCGCCGGCATGGTCGACGCGTTCGACTCCACCGTCAACGACCTCAACCACCGGTACAAGACCGACCTCGCGTCGGCGATGCGCTACGCCGGACAGGCAGCGGCCGCCACCGAGGACAAGGCCGACGACGCCAAGGTCACCGAGGCAGGCATGGGGCCGGCCATCAAGGCCAACCTGCAGCCGGAGTACAAGGCGGCAGTGGCGAAGCTCGACAACGACGCCGACTCCATCGCCTCCAAGTTCAAGCAGGGCGCCACCACGGCCAACGTCCGCGAGCTGATCAAGGCAGGCCTGATCCCGCTCTCCGCGGCCGCCTTCTACCCCGGGCTCGAGCTCACGGCAGCCGAGAAGACGTCGTACTGGCGCAACACGCTCGGCAACATGACCTCCCAGCAGCAGATCGACTGGATCAACGCCCACAAGGACGAGCTGCCGCCAGAGGCGGCCGAGTTCGTCCAGCCCGATGTCCAGGAGCACTTCGCCGAAGAGGTCGCGAACGACATCAAGGATCCCGACGACATCGACCAGGACACCGTCAACCTGCTGACGTTCCTCTCCAACGAGCAGCCGTTCTCGCACCAGCTCTACACCGACGTGTCCCCCGACGAGATGAGCGACGCGATCCGCTCGCTGTCCTCCGACGCCTTCCCGGCCCAGGATCAGCGGCCCATGCATGACCGGGTGGAGAACGCACAGCTCTACAAGGGCTTCCTCGACGCGGCCGGTGTCGCGTTCGCGACGTACACGAAGGGCACCGGCGCGTACGCGCCCCCCTCCGACCTGGCCGACACCTACTTCAAGGCCATCACCGACGACGACCACCCCTCGAACGCGGCCGCCCTGACGATGCTGATCCGCCACGGCGGCGAGCAGACCTCGATCGAGGAGAACTTCATCAGGGACCTGACCGGCAGGACCTACGAGTGGGAGCTCAGCCACGACGGTGACCCGGTCTGGGGACCGCGCAACGACGACGAGTACGGCATCAAGGACCCGACCACCGTCGACACCGGCGACCCCGACGACCCGTACGACGACATACGTCACCGGACGCAACGCCGCCGACGGTCTCGCCAACCTCCTCGGCGGCATGGAGAACTCGCCGCAGGCGGCCAAGGACTTCTTCATGGGCGACTACGACGGCTCCACCCAGAACCTCGAGGAGCGGATGGACTACCTGGTCGGAGGCGGCGAGGGTCGCACCTGGGACCGCGCCGACGGCAGCGACGACGGCGACGGCCTGGGCAGGGCCTTGGAGGCGGCAACGGTCGGCGAGGAGAACCGGACCGTCGACGGCACCGCGATCGCCAGCCAGCTGTTCCAGAACATCGCGGAGCACGGCGGCGACGCCGACGGCACGATCACCAACGAATGGCACATCGGACCTGAGATGACCGACAGCCTCGGGGCAATCGCGTCCGGCTACACCGGTGACATCTACGACCAGCTCTCCACCGGCAACATCCTCAGCGGCGCAACCCACCTCGACCTCGGCGACGACTCGGACGACACGATGAGCCGGGTCCTCGGGGAGATCGGTCGCACAGACGACAAGACGGGCTTGCAGACCCTGACCTCGGCGATGCTGCTCGAGGGCAAGGCCCACTACGGCGACCAGCTCGACGCCCTCGAGGGCGGCAAGACACTGGACAACCTCGACGGTGCCGGCCTCGAAGGCGTGCAGCAGACCAACGGCAAGGTGATGGGATCGCTGTTGCACGAGGGGCTCCAGCTGGCCTCCGACGAGGACAACTCCGAAGCCAAGCGCGCGGAGCTCATGTCCCGTGCCGTCGACGTGGTGGCCGGCTTCGTGCCCGGCGCCGGCGAAGGCGCCAGCGAGCTCACCAAGATGGCCGTCAACACCCTGAAGAGCCAGGCGATCGACCAGCTGAAGGACGGCATCCAGGCGCAGGCGGACACGGACACGTACCTCGACGACAACGTGATGTCGCTGGACCAGAAGATCCAGACCAACGCCGTCGACTCGCTGGTCGAGCACGGCTACCTCGGCCCGCAGGACACCAAGGTCGGTCAGTTCGACGGGATCCCGGCCGACGCGCTGGTCGGTCCGCCCGGACATCAGCACATCAACCCGCTGGTCTACAACCATGGCGACCCCGACGACATGACAGACGCGGAGCGGGCCGAGCTCAGCCGGGTGCAGGATGCCTGGACGACGTACAGCAACTCACCGCAGAGCCAGCAGGTGGTCGCAGTGACCGGACAGTCCGAGTTCATGAAGTACTTCCTCGACCCGACCCTGAAGCCGGGCAACTAGGCGTCCGCCTGCTGAGGAGGAACACCCGTGGTCTCGCCCCGACTACTCAAATCGCGCCGGTTGGTCGCCGCACTCGCGGTGGCCGGCTGCCTCGCGCTGCTCGGTGGGTGCATGTTCGGTGGTTCCGACGACGACTCCGACGGATCTCACAGGTCGAAGTCCTGCGGTCTGCTGAGCAGCTCCTCGCTCAAGGAGCTGACCGGCGACACCCCGGTGAAGACGGGCGGGCGGATGGCCTCGCACGAGGCACGAGCCAACGGAGGTCTCAACTGCGTCGTCTTCGACGAGGCCACCGGCAAGACGATCCTGCAGATCACCGTGAGCGACACCTCGGAGCACAACACCCCCGCAGCCATCCGTCGGCTCCTGCTCAAGGAGCGGAAGTCGATCCCCCACTGCGTCACCCGCGCCACCTTGCCGAACAGCGGCTACCTGTGCGCCCAGGACGACCAGACGATCGCCGCAGCGGCGATGCCGAACCGCCTGGTCAGGCTCACCGCCACGCGGGACGCCCGCGCCCGGCTGACAGCCGACAACGCCGCCAAGCTCCTCGACGAGGTGAACTCACGCGTCGACCGCTACGACGCGGCCCACGCGTGAGCGAGCGTCCAGGGCTCAGCTGGCGGGCCCGCCGGAGCCTCGGTCCGCTCCGCGCCGGTCGTCCGGGCCAGGAGGCAGGCCAGGCGGCTGCCCCGGCAGGTTCGCACCAGGCCCGAAACCGTTGCGAGGGCCCTGCTGCCCGAAGGTGGTCGCGGCCCTGGGTCGCGCCGGCAGTCGCGTGGCCGACCATGAAGCCCCCTGCGCCGCCGACGACGAAGACAACGGCCGCCGCGCCCGCCGCGAACCAGCCCCAGCGGCCCGGGAGGTCCCTGCGCCAGCCGTCGCGGCGGCAGCCGGCGGGCTGCGGCGGATGCTCTCGGGTCCGATCGCTCATGTCGGCTCCTCGGTTCGTCTGTTTCGACAGAGTCTGCGGAGCGCGCCTGAGCCTGATGTTGGCTTGTTCTGTGCGGAGCCTGTGAGGTCGCTCGTCAGGAGCTGAGCGGGCCCATCACCTCGTCGGCGAACCGTCGCAGCTGCTCGAGCTCGTCGGCGACGGGCCAGACGAACATCCACTGCAGACCGGCGTCCCGGTACGTCGCGACCAGGTCACGCACCCTGTCCGCGGACCCGAACGGAAGTCGCTCGCGAAGCTCCTCGACCGGCCGGTGGATCCGCGACGCCAGCCGAGACTCCAGCACGTCGTCGCGTCATCGCGTGGGTCGATGTGGAACCACATCGTCGCCAGGCCGTTCTCGAACCCGCTCGCGCTCCGGCCGTCCTCGACAGCTGGTCGCGGACCCGTCGTCCACGCGCGCCCGAAGTCCGCCGGCGTGGTGTTGTAGGCCGACGCGAGCCAGCCGTCCCCGCAGCCGGGCGGCGCGTCGCAGCCCGACGGCGGATCCCCAGCTCGCCACCCACAGCGGCAGCCCGTCACGGCGGGCCGGTGGGGCTCGAGCGCCTCGGGGCAGGCGTAGTAGCGCCCGTCGTACGGCTGCGCCGCCGAGCAGCGCGCGCATCGCCCGCACCGCGTCGTCGAAGCGCGGCCACCGCTCGTCGAAGGGCACGCCCACGCTCGCGTAGTCCTTCGCCGACGAGCCGGGCCCGAGCCCGGCCACCACCCGCCCGCCGGACAGCTGGTCCAGGGCCGCGAGCGTCTTGGCGAGCGCGCACCGGGCCGCGCGTCACCGGGTTCGCGACCGTCGTGACGAGCCGGGCGTCGCCCGAGGCGGCCACGACGGACGCCAGCGCCGTCGGGCCCGTCGAGCCAGGGAGTCGCGAAGATCATGTGGTCGTTGGCGCACACCGCCTCGAACCCGAGGGCGTCGCGGTCTCGACGTACTCCACGAGCCGCTCGACGGACCACCGCGCGTCCCCGAAGTCCATGAGCGGCAGATGCACCCCGAACCTCACCTGGGCAGTCCACCACCCCGCGAGTGCCGCGTCACCACCTCGACCAGGCACGGTGTGGCCCGTTCGCGCCGCAGGCTGGCCGAACGGGCAGCCACACCGCGGCAAAGGTCAAATTTGGGCAAAAGATGCTAGTCAGTGCGGACGCCGGCCGATACTCAGCATCATGGACAGGCGCACGCTCGCGATCCGCGGCAGCCTCGCGCTGCTCGCGGCGCTCGCCGTCCTCTACCTCTTCTCCCCCGACGGACTGGTCCGCCAGGTCTGGTACGACGGCCTGGGCCTCGTCTCGGTCGTGTTCGCCTGGTTCGGCATGCGCTACCGCCGACCCACCCACGTCCGCGCCTGGCACCTGGTGCTCCTGGGCTTCCTGGGCTGGGTGCTTCGGCGACATGGTCTCCTCGCTCGAGCAGAGCGTCTGGCAGCTCGGCCTACTACCCCGTGCCGTCGGACGCGATCTACCTGAGCTCCTACGCGCTCATCGGCGCCGGCCTGCTGACGCATGGCCCGCAGCCGCCGTCGCAAGGAGAGCCTCGGCGTGCTGCTCGACGCCGCGATCATCGCCGTCCGGTGCGGCGGTGCTCGCCGGGGTGTTCGTGCTGGCGCCGATCGTCGAGGACTCCTCGCTCACCCTCGCCGGCAAGCTGGTGAGCGCGGCGTACCCCCTCGCGGACGTGCATGCTGCTCGCGCTGCTGATCCGGCTGTGGGCCAGCCCCGGCGCACGGTCGTCGGCGTTCTGGCTGCTCAACGCGTCGCTCGCGATCACGCTCGTCGGCGACGTGCTCTGGAACTTCTCGGTGGTCGCCACCGGCCTCGGCACCTCCGCCGTCTGGAACGACGTCTTGTGGCTGATCGCCTACGTCGGCATCGCCGCCGCCTGCTGGTCTCCGACCATCCAGCTGGTCTCCGAGCCGTTGCCCGAGCGCGACCAACCGGGCATCTCCCAGACGCGCGTGATCGGCCTGGCCGCCGGCCTCCTGCTGCCCGCGATCACCCTGCTGCTCGACGGCTTCACCGGCGGCGCGGTGCGGTGGGCGATCGTCGGCATCGGCTCCTTGGCGCTGTCCGTCCTCGTGGTCGCGCGGATGGCCAACCTGATCGGGCTCGTCCAGGTGCAGGCCGTGCAGCTCGCGGCACTGGCCCGCTCCGACGCCCTCACCGGCGCCCCGAACCGTCGTACCTGGGACTTCGAGCTCTCCCGCGCCTGCCAGCGGCGCACGACGAGGCAGGCACACCGCTGGTGGTCGCGCTGCTCGACCTCGACCACTTCAAGAGGTTCAACGACACGTACGGCCACCAGGCCGGCGACCGGCTGCTGCGCGAGGCGGTGGCCGCGTGGACCGAGCCAGCTCGAGCGACGGCGAGGTGCTCGCGCAGGTACGGCGGCGAGGAGTTCGCCGTGCTGCTGCCGGGACAGACCCTCGAGCAGGCCCGCGACCGCGTCGACGCGCTGCGACGCAGCCACCCCCGGCGGCCAGACCTTCTCCGCGGGCGTCGCGATGTGGAACCCCGCCACCGAGCCTTCCGAGGCCGTCGCCGCCGCCGACCGCGCGATGTACGACGCCAAGCGGACCGGCCGCAACCGGGTCTGCGCGCCGGACATGACCGGCGTCCCCGACCACCTGCCGGACCCGTCGATCGTGCTGCAGCCGATCGTGGACCTGCGCACCGGACGACCCGTCGCGATGGAGGCGCTGAGCCGGTTCCCCGAGGAGAACCCGATCGACGGTCTTCGCAGCGAGCCCACCGCGCCGGCGACGGACCCCGCCTCGAGGCCAAGGCCATCACCGCTGCGCTGCAGGTGCGTCCGCGCGACCTCGAGCTGACCGTCAACGTCAGCCTCGAGTGCCTCAACACCGAGCACGTCCTCGAGCGCGCTGCCCGACGACCTGCGCGGCATCGTGCTCGAGATGACCGAGCACAGCGACGTCGAGCTCGACCCGGCCCTGAGACGCGCGACTCGACTCGCTGCGGGCACGCGGAGCGCGCATCGCGGTCGACGACTGGGGACGCGGCTACGCCAACCTCGACCGGCTGCTGCGGCTGCGGCCCGAGGTCGTCAAGCTCGACATGTCGCTCGTGCACGGGCTCGACTCCGACTACCACCGCGCGACGATCCGCTCGGTCGTCGCCTGGGCCGACGAGGTCGGCGTGCGGGTCTGCGCCGAGGGCGTCGAGACGCCGGAGCAGCTGGCCAGCCTCGCTGGCGCTCGGTGTGCACACTGCGCAGGGCTACCTCTTCGGCCGCCCGGCGGCGCCGGAGGCGATCCGCGCGCAGTACGCCCTCGCCGGCGACCTCACGCCCTGAGATCGGGCCTGGCTCGACTCCTATCGGCTCGCGGCCTCGCCGTCTGAATGGTTCGAACGAGTCATTTCCGCGTGGCCCGTGCGGACTATCAGCCCCAGAAGACGCGCTCCACGACTGCTCGGGCCCGCCTGGTCACCCGGAGGTAGTCGTTGATGAGGTCCTCGGAGCGGCCGGGCGGGTAGCCGCGGATGTGCGCGACGGCTGCCTTCTCGCGCGCGTCGCGGGGCAGCGAGTCCGCCGGGCGGCCGCGGACCTGGGTGATCGCGTTGCGCAGCGCGCTGGCCGTCCGCCAGGCCTCCGACAGCGCCTGGGCGTCCTCGAGGTCGAGCAGGCCCGCCTCGACCGCGGCGTTCAAGCGCATCGAGGGTGCGCGTCGTGCGCAGCCCGGCGACGCGGCCCGAGTGCTGCATCTGCAGCAGCTGGACGGTCCACTCGACGTCGGCGAGCCCGCCGCGGCCGAGCTTGAGGTGGGTGGCCTTGTCGGCCCCGCGCGGCAGCCGCTCGTCGTCGACACGGGCCTTGATGCGGCGCACCTCGCGCACGTCGTCCTCGGTGATGCCGTCGGCCGGGAACCGCAGCGGGTCGATCAGCTCGGTGAACCGCCGGCGAGAGGTCCTCGTCTCCGACCGTGGCCTTGGCGCGCAGCAGCGCCTGCGCCTCCCACGACCACCGACCACTTGGCGTAGTAGGCGGCGTAGGAGTCCAGCGTGCGCACCAGCGGCCCCTGCTTGCCCTCGGGACGCAGGTCGGCGTCGATGGTCAGCGCCGGGTCGGTGCCCGGGCAGCGACAGCAGCCGACGAAACTCGTTGGCGACGTCGCGCGCGGCACGCGCCGGCGTCCTCGGGCTTCGCATCCGGCAGCGGGTCGTGCACGAACATCACGTCGGCGTCGCTGCCGAAGCCCAGCTCCTCCCCGCCGAAGCGACCCATCGCGACGATCGCGAGTCGGGTCGGCAGCGGCTGTGCGACGCTCGGACTCGATCGGCCGCGATCGCTGCGACCAGCGCGGCGTCGAGCGTCGCGGTCATGACGTCGGTCAACGCGTAGCCGACCGCCTCCACGTCGAGCAGGCCGAACAGGTCGGCGGCGGAGATCCGGAACAGCTCGCGGCGCCGGATCGCCCGCACCGCGGTGACCGCGTCGACCGGGTCGTTGTGACGGCGAGCCGCGGCCGTCATCTCCTTGCGCAGCGCTGCCAGGCCGAGCGGGGTGAGCGCCTCGTCGGATGCGAGCATCCGCACGCCCTCGGGTGCGCGCTGCAGCAGGTCGGTCGCGTAGCGGCTCGAGGCCAGCAGCATCGCGAGCCGTTGGGCGACCTGGCCCTCGTCGCGCAGCGTCTGGAGGTACCAGTGCGACGAGCCGAGCGCCTCCGAGATCTGCCGGAAGCCGGCCAGCCCGGCGTCGGGGTTCGGGCCGTCAGCGAACCAGCCCAGCATCGCCGGCAGCAGCGCCCGCTGGATGCTCGACGATCCGCGAGACGCCCTGCGGTGAGCGCCTCCAGGTGGCGCAGCGCGGCGACCGGGTCCTCGTAGCCGAGCGCCGACAAGCCGCTGCTTGGCCGACTCCGGGGACAGCCGGGCCTCGTCGGTCGGCAGCTTGGCGACCGCGGTGAGCAGCGGACGGTAGAAGAGCTTCTCGTGCAGCCGCCGGACCTCGCGGTTGTGACGCCGCCACGCCTTCTCGAGCTCGTCGACCGGGTCGACGCGTCATCCCCATCGAGCGACCGAGGCGCCGCAGCGACTCCTGGTCCTCCGGTACGACGTGCACGCGGGTCAGCTTGTAGAGCTGCATGCGGTGCTCGAGCGTGCGCAGGAAGCGGTAGGCGTCGTCGAGCGCCGCGCCGTCCTCACGTCCGACGTACCCGGCGCGGGTGAGGTAGGCCAGCGCCGACAGCGTGGCGGGAGCCCGGACCGCGGGATCGGCGCGGCCGTGGACCATCTGCAGCAGCTGCACCGCGAACTCGACGTCTCGCAGACCACCGGCCCCGAGCTTGATCTGCCGGTCCGCGTGCGCAGCCGGGATGTTCTCGATCACGCGGCGGCGCATCGCCTGCACGTCGGTCACGAAGCCCTCACGCTGCGAGGCCTCCCAGACCATCGGCGTGATGCGCTCGACGTACTCGCGCCCGAGGTCCGCGTCGCCGGCCACGGGTCGAGCCTTGAGCAGCGCCTGGAACTCCCAGGTCTTCGCCCACTTCTCGTAGTAGCCCTGGTGGCTGGCGAGCGTGCGGACCAGCGGCCCGGACTTGCCCTCCGGGCGCAGGGCCGCGTCGACGGGCCAGATGGTGCCTTCGGCGGTGTGCTCGGAGCAGACGCGCACGAGGTGCGACGCCAGCTGCGTGGCGGCGCGCAGGCGCTGGCTGCTCGTCGCACCCCTCGGCGGGCTCGGCCACGAAGATGACGTCGACGTCGCTGACGTAGTTGAGCTCGTGGCCCCCGCACTTGCCCATCGCGATGACCGCGAGCCGTGCGCTGCCCGCCGCGTCGCCGACGCGGGCGCGGGCGATGGCGAGCGCGGCGTCGAGGGTGCCGGCGGCGAGGTCGGACAGCTCGGCGGCGACGTCGTCCACGCCGACGTCGTGGGACAGGTCGCGCGCGGCGAGGCGGAGCAGCAGCCGACGGTAGGCGACGCGCAGTGCATCCACGGCCGCTCCGTCCTCCTCGGTGGAGACCGGTGCCGGATCGAGCGCGTCGGCACCGACGGCGCGTCATCAGGACGGCACGCATCGCGGCGGCCGTCGGCCGGGTGGAGCCGAGCGTCGCGTCGGCGAGGTCGCGCCAGTGCTCGGGGTGTCGCAGCAGGTGGTCACCGAGCGCCGAGCTCGCACCGAGCACGGACAGCAACCGCATCGCGGTGCCCTCGTCGTCGACCAGCGCCGCCAGGAGGTCCGCGACGCTGTCGCCACCGTCCGCGACCCGGTCTGCGAGGTCGGCGAGGTAGTCGATCGCCTGGTCCGGGTCGGCGGTGCTCGCCAGCAGGTGGACCAGCGCATCGGCATGGTCGCCGAGCCGCTCGAGGCAGGCGGTCGCGCGGTCTGCGTCGACGAACCCGAGCCGCGCGAGCCGCCCGGACGCGGTCGCGACCCGGCCGTCGGTCACCGGCTGGTCACCTCACTGGTCACCTGTTCGGAGCGCGTCCCCTGCGAGACGTCGCGGCAGATCTCGGCGAACCGCTGCGCAAGCAGGCGCCAGGTGGCACGCAGGTCGTCACGCGCGGCGATCACGTCGCCGAGGTACGCGGTCGACGTCGACTCCTCGTTCGACCGCGTCGTCGCGGTCGTGGTCCGCCCACGGCCGGATGATCTCCTCGCCGGCCTCGGGGTGCCACTGCACACCCCAGACCGCCGGCGCGAACCTCACCGCCTGCAGCTCGCCGCCCGGTGTGTGCGCGAGGTCGACGGCGCCTTCGGGGAGACGCGAGACGATGTCGTTGTTCCACTGCACGGCGGGTACGTCGCGACCGAGCGCTGCGAGCTGCCAGAACAGCCGGTCGTCGTACGCCGCGTCGGTCCAGCCGACACCGAGCACGCCGATCTGCTGTCCGAGCGGGTTCGCGACCACCTCGCCGCCGAGCGCGACCGCGACGAGCTGGTGGCCCAGGCACACTCCCAGCACCGGTGTCCCGTCCTCGGTCGCCGCCCCCACCAGCCGCTTCACGTCGCTCAGCCACGGGTAGGTGTCGTCGTCGTGAGCGCCCATCTCGCCGCCGAGCACGAGCAGTCCACCGTGGTCGCGCAGGTCGGCGGGCAGCTCGTCGCCGGCGTACGGACGCCGCACGTCGAGGTCCGCGCCGGCGTCGACGAGCCACTCGCCGAGCCAGCCGGGCGGGCACTGGGCCTCGTGCTCGACGACCAGCAGCGGTGGGGTGCTCACGAGCGAAATCTACTCGTGGGCGCCAGCAGGGCGCCTACTAGATGAGCGGGAGCATGCGGTCGCGCTCGAAGGCCGACACCTGGATGCGGTACTCGTCCCACTCGGCCCGCTTGTTGCGCAGGAAGAAGTCGAAGACATGCTCGCCCAGCGTCTCGGCGAGCAGCTCCGAGCCTTCAGCGACCTCGATCGCCTCCTGCAGGCTCTTGGGCAGCGGGTCGATGCCGAGCGACTTGCGCTCGCGCTCGTTGAGCGACCACACGTCGTCCTCTGCCTCGCGAGGCAGGTCGTAGCTCTCCTCGATGCCCTTCATGCCCGCCGCGAGCATCACCGCGAACGCGAGGTAGGGGTTGCACGCCGAGTCGACCGTGCGCAGCTCCATGCGCGTGGACTGTCCCTTGTTCGGCTTGTACATGGGCACCCGGATCATGGCAGAGCGGTTGTTGTGGCCCCAGCAGATGTACGACGGCGCCTCACCGCCCCACATCAGCCGCTTGTAGGAGTTCACCCACTGGTTCGTGACGACCAGGATCTCCGGGGCGTGGCGCAGGACACCGGCGATGAACTGCCGCCCGGTCTTGGAGAGCTGGTACTCCTCGCCGGCCGCGAAGAACGCGTTGCGGTCACCCTCGAACAGCGACACGTGGGTGTGCATGCCGGAACCGGGGTGCTCGGTGTACGGCTTGGGCATGAACGTCGCCCAGACGCCCTGGCTCAGCGCCACCTCACGCACCACGGTGCGGAACGTCATGATGTTGTCGGCGGTCGTCAGCGCATCGGCGTAGCGGAGGTCGATCTCCTGCTGACCGGGGCCGCCCTCGTGGTGGGAGAACTCCACCGAGATGCCCATCGCCTCGAGCATCGTGATCGCCTCGCGCCGGAAGTCCGACCCGGCGCTCTGTGCGGTGTGGTCGAAGTAGCCGCTGCGGTCCACCGGCGCCGGGTCGGTGCCCGGAGTGGGGGTCTCCTTGAACAGGTAGAACTCGATCTCCGGGTGCGTGTAGAACGTGAAGCCGTTCTCGGCTGCCTTCGAGAGCGTCCGCTTCAGCACGTACCTCGGGTCGGCGTACGACGGAGAGCCATCGGGCATGACGATGTCGCAGAACATCCGCGCCGTGGACGGACCCTCACCGCGCCACGGCAGGATCTGGAACGAGGACGGGTCCGGCTTGGCGAGCATGTCGGCCTCGTAGACACGGGCGAAGCCCTCGATCGCCGACCCGTCGAAACCGATCCCCTCGGTGAAGGCTCCTTCGAGCTCTGCCGGCGCGATCGCAACGGACTTGAGCGAGCCCAGCACGTCGGTGAACCACAGCCGCACGAAGCGGACGTCACGCTCCTCGAGCGCGCGGAGCACGAAGTCCTCCTGCTTGCCCATGCGGGCACCTCCCTGCCGAGTCTGGTTCCGGCCGTGGACCGCCGGTCAGTCTGACTGTGCCATGTTTCGTGCGTGTGAACTTCACCGGATGCCCCGGGTCGACGACTGCTTGCGGCCGATAGCCTCCCTGGCATGTCTGACGAGCTCCTCGAGACCCTCGATGCCCTGGAACGCCAAGGCTGGGACGCCCTGTGCGACGGGAGCGCCAGCGACTTCTACGGCAAGGTGATGACCTCCGACGGGTTCATGGTGCTCGCCAACGGCGCAGCCATGACCCGCGACCAGGTGGTGTCCGCGCTGCGTGACGCCCCGCCCTGGGGCGGTTACCGGATGTCCGACGTACGACTGGTCACCACCGGCCAGGACAGCGCCGCCCTGGTCTACAAGGGCACCGCCGAACGCGACGGCGAAGATGCCTTCGTCGGCACCATGACCAGCGTCTACGCCCGGATCAACGGCACCTGGCGTCTCGCGCTCTACACCCAGACCCCGGTCCTGTCCTGACGCTGGCGGGCCTCAGCGGTCGGGGACGTTGGCCGCGAGCTCGTCGAGCCAGGCGCGGGCGCTGCCGTCGGAGGGGGCACGCCACTCCCCTCTCGGCGAGAGCGCTCCGCCGGCGACGACCTTCGGGCCGTTGGGAAGGGCGGAGCGCTTGAACTGGCTGAACCCGAAGAACCGCTCGCAGAACACCCCGAGCCAGTGCTTGACCGTCTTCAAGTCGTACGACGTGCGGGCATCGGCGTCGAAGCCGGGCGGCCACTCGCCGACGTCGATGTCGGACCACGCGTGCTCGGCGAGGAAGGCGATCCGGCTCGGCGGGAAGCCGTGACGCAGCACGAAGAACAACGAGAAGTCGTGCAGTGCGTAGGGACCGATCGAGTCCTCGGTGCTCTGCGGACGCTCGCCCTCGCCGACGGGCACGAGCTCGGGTGAGATCTCCTGCTCGACGATCGCCCGCAGCAGCTCGTTGGTCTCGGCGTCGAACTGGTCCGTGGACGCCACCCACCGGATCAGGTGCTGGATCAGCGTCTTCGGCACCCCGGTGTTGACGGCGTAGTGCGACATCTGGTCGCCGACGCCGTACGTGCACCAACCCAGCGCCAGCTCCGACAGGTCGCCGGTGCCGAGCACGATGCCGCCGCGCTGGTTCGCGAGCCGGAAGAGGTAGTCCGTGCGAAGCCCGGCCTGCACGTTCTCGAACGTCACGTCGTAGACCGGCTCGCCACGCGAGAACGGGTGGTCGAGATCGGCGAACATCCGCTCGGCCGCGGGCTTGATGTCGATCTCCTCGAACGTGACACCGAGCGCCTCCGAGAGCCGGGTGGCGTTGGTCTTGGTGCCGGCGCTCGTCGCGAAGCCCGGCAAGGTGAACGCCAAGACGTCGCTGCGAGGGCGGCCCAGCCGGTCCATCGCCTTGGCCGCGACGATCAGCGCGTGCGTGGAGTCCAGCCCGCCGGACACCCCGATGACGACCTTCGGGTCGCCGATCGCGCGCAGCCGTTGCTCCAGGCCCGACACCTGGATGTTGTAGGCCTCGTAGCAGTCGAGCGCTAGCCGCTCGGGGTCGTCGGGCACGAACGGGAAGCGGTCCACCTTGCGCCGCAGCCCGATGTCACCGTCGGGCGGCGCGAGCTCGAAGTCGACGGTGCGGAAGGCGTCGGCGCCGACGCGGTCCTCCCACGCCCGGCGGTTGTCGTCGAACGTGCCCTGCCGCAGCCGCTCCTGCCGGATCCGCATCAGGTCCACGTCGGCGACCGACCTGCGCGGGCCGTCGGGGAACCGCTCGGTCTCCGCGAGCAGCTCGCCCACCTCGTAGACCATCGTCTGGCCGTCCCACGAGAGGTCCGTGCTCGACTCCCCCGTGCCGGCCGCCGCGTAGACGTAGGCCGCCAGGCAGCGCGCCGACGCTGACCGGACGTGGAGGCGACGGTCCTCGGCGCGAGCGACGGAGATGGGGCTCCCCGACAGGTTCAGCAGCACGGTGGCCCCCGCAAGGGCCGCCTCGGCGCTCGGCGGCACCGGCACCCACAGGTCCTCGCAGATCTCGGCGTGCACGACGAGCCCTGGCACGTCGGTCGCGTGGAACAGCAGGTCGGGACCGAAGGGCACGGTGGCTCCGGCCACCTCGATGGTGGCGCCGGACCGGTCGTCGCCGGGTGCGAAGTGCCGGCGCTCGTAGAACTCGCGGTAGGTCGGCAGGTAGGACTTCGGCGCGACCCCGAGCACCCGGCCCGCCTGGATCACGACCGCCGTGTTGAGCAGGCGGCTCCCCTGTCGCAGCGGAGCACCCACCACCAGCATCGGCCGCAGCTGCTCCGATGCCTCGACCAGCTCCGCGACGGCCTCCTCGACCTGGTCGAGCACGGTCTCCTGCAGCAGCAGGTCGTCGACGGCGTAGCCGGTGAGCGCGAGCTCCGGGAACACCGCGACCGCGACGCCCTCCTCGTGGCACAGCCGTGCCTGCGCGAGCACCTCCTGCGGCGTTCGCACGCGGGTCCGCGACGGCCGTCGCAATCGTGCAGGCGGCCACCCGCGCGAAGCCCTGGGCGTACACGGAGTCGAAGTCCACACTTCGAGTGTGTCAAAGACTGTCCGTGCATAGGGCCGTGACGGCCGACACAGCCCCGGGACCGGTGATTCGGACTAGCCTGAAACATGATCCGGGGACTCCACGAGGGAGCCTCGAGAGCACAGTCATCGGAGGTCGTTGATGAGCGAGACCACCGCGCCGTACGGCGGCGGCGCCGGCTCCCAGGGCGAGGCCCAGGCCAAGCCGGTGCGACGAGTCCGCACCCACCACCTGCGCGAGATGAAGGAGCGCGGGGAGAAGTGGGCGATGCTCACCGCCTACGACATGTACACCGCCGGCGTCGTTCGACGAGGCCGGCATCCCGGTGCTGCTGGTCGGCGACTCCGCGTCGAACAACGTCTACGGCAACGAGACCTCCATCCCGGTCACCGTCGACGAGCTGATCCCGCTGGTCCGCGCGGTGACCAGGTCGGTGAGCCGTGCGCTGGTGGTCGCCGACCTGCCGTTCGGCTCCTACCAGGCCTCACCCGAGCAGGCGTTCCACACCTCCGTGCGCTTCATGAAGGAGGCGAACGCCCACGCCGTCAAGCTCGAGGGCGGCGCCGAGATGGCCGCGCAGGTCGAGCTGCTCACCAAGGGCGGCATCCCGGTGATGGCCCACATCGGCTTCACGCCGCAGTCCGAGCACAACCTCGGCGGCTACCGGGTGCAGGGTCGCGGTGAGACTGCGCAGCGGTTGCTCGCCGACGCCCAGGCGATGGAGTCGGCCGGCGCGTTCGCCTGCGTGATGGAGATGGTCCCCGGCGACGTCGCCGCGGAGATCACCAAGACGCTCACCATCCCCACGATCGGCATCGGCGCCGGCGTCGACTGCGACGCACAGGTGCTGGTCTGGCAGGACATGGCCGGTCTGCGGACCGGACGGATGCCGCGCTTCGTCAAGCAGTACGCCGACGTGCACGGCGTACTCCTCGCGGCTGCACAGGAGTACGCATCCGACGTGAAGTCCGGGACGTTCCCGGGGCCGGAGCACACGTTCTAGAACGAGCCGCCTCAGGCCGCCGCACCGAAGCCGAGCACTACCGCGAACCACAGTGCGACCGCGACGACTGGGAGCACCATGTCGGCCTTCGGACGACGCGTGAACCATGCGCACGACAGCGCGAACAGCAGCAACCACACGACCGGCATCACGAGTGTGTGCAACCAGCTCGGTAGTGCGATTGCGGTGTATCCGTAGAGGAACAACGCCACAAACATGCCACCAACGCCGATGAATCCACCTGACTTCTCGAAGTCGTGTCGCACGTCTCCACCCCTACCGAGCTGATCCGTCGATGTCGGGTTTCCCCTGTAAAACAAGGGAATTCGGCGATGTCGCCGACGGTTGCACTAACTCAATACCTCCGCGAAGGCAACGGCGACACGCGCAGCTAGTTTCGCGATTTGATTCACATCGAGGGTCAATGTTGCCAAGATCATATGCGGGGCGACCGCACCGGCCGTCCACGACAGATGAAGCAGGGCACCAGTTCTGCTCATATGAAACGGGAGGCCCGCGTGGCTGCAACGAAGAAGGCGACAGCAAGGAAGTCGCCTGCGAGGAAGACAAGCGCCAAGAAGACCTCGGCGAAGAAGGCAGTGCGCAAGGCGGTCAAGAAGACCACCGGCACCGCCAAGAAGACGGTTCGCAAGGCAGCGAAGAAGTCGCCAGCCAAGAAGTCGACGGCGAAGCGGTCACCAGCCAAGAAGGCCGCGAAGAAGTCGACCGCGAAGCGGACCACAGCCAAGAAGTCCCCGGCGCGCAAGTCCACCGCCAAGAAGGCCGCGAAGAAGTCGCCAGCGAAGAAGGCTGCCAAGAAGTCGCCTGCGAAGAAGGCCGCGAAGAAGTCGACCGCCAAGAAGTCGACCGCTCGCAAGACCTCGGCGAAGAAGGCCGCCAAGAAGTCGCCGGCACGCAAGCGGACCGCCGCGAAGAAGGCCCCGGCCCGCAAGTCCACCGCCAAGAAGGCCGCCAAGAAGTCCCCGGCCCGCAAGCGGACGGCTGCGAAGAAGCGCTGACTCAACCAGCAGAACTGGCACTCCCCCTGCGTTGCAACGCAGGGGGAGTGCTGGTTTAACAGGTGGACCTGGGAATCTGCGGACCGGAAGCCGAGGGATGAGCCGGCCTGTAGGCCGGGTTCTGTCTCCGCGCGCCTTGCGGCGCCACGGTCGGCGGCCATCCATCTGGGACCACCGTTGCCGGTGGCCTCGTGCGGTCTACCCGCGAGCTCGGGCGGGCCGCCCTCGAACACTCGCGCAAGGACCGGTCATGGACCGATCCCCTCTCTTGGCCTTGCTCCAGGTGGGGTTTACCTAGCCGCTCCGGTCACCCGGAACGCTGGTGGTCTCTTACACCACCGTTTCACCCTTACCGCCCGCCGAAGCGGGAGGCGGTTTGTTCTCTGTGGCACTGTCCCGCGGGTCACCCCGGGTGGGTGTTGCCCACCACCTCGCCCTGTGGAGCCCGGACCTTCCTCGACGGGTCTCCCCGCCGCGGCCGCCCGGCCGGCTCATCCGGGAGCGAGTGTACGGGCCCGAAGGCTCAGAGCTCGAAGCAGACCGTGCGGGTGCGGACCTCGACCTCCGCGAGGCGCACGCGTACGTCGACCCCGAGCGGAAGCTCTGACGACGAGCGCACCGGAGCCTCCACGGCGGGTTGCTGCACGACGAGCGCGCCTTGCCGTGCGTCGTCCTCGTCGACCTGCACCACCACCGCGTCGAACTCCTCGCCGACACGTGGGGCCAGCACCGCGGCCTCCACGAGGTCGAGCACCGCCTTCTCGTAGCGAGATGCCCGGTGGTCGGCCTCCTGCATCGCCTTGGGCACCGAGTCGAGGCGATCCAGCACCCACGCCGGCACGTCCTCGCCGGCGCACAGCGCCAAGCAGACCTCGCCCGCGTAGCGGTCGCCGAGACGACGAAGCGGTGCGGTGACGTGGGCGTACTCGGAGGCGAGCGCGCTGTGCTCGGGCTGCTCCGGGGTCTCGCCGTTGAAGGCGACGTAGCCTGCGCCGCGCATCAGCCGCGTGCACGCCACCACCATCGCCGCGTGCTCGGCAACGGCCGGGTCCAGCGACCGGATGAAGTCGGGGTAGAGCTGCTCGGCGGGCCAGTCGATCCCCAGCGCCCGAGCGGTGCGGTGCAGCCGCTGCACGTCGCGGTTGTCGGGCGGCGGCAGGGTGCGCAGCAGTCCGACGCGGGCGTAGACCATCAGCGACGCAGCGGCCATCCCGGTGAGCAGCGAGATCTGCGCGTTCCAGCGCTCGACCGGCAACATGGTGCGGAACCCGAGACTCCACCCCGCCTCGTTCATCTCCACGACCTGCTCCGGCATCGGCAGGGACACGCCGCCGCGGTCCGCCTCGCGGCGCTCGCGCAGCTGGCCGACCTCGGCGAGCAGCGTGATCACGTCGTCGGCGGTGCCGTCGTCGAGGCTGCGCTGCGCGCCCTCGTAGTCGAGCTGCGCGCGGCTGCGCACCAACGCACGCTCCACGTGGACGTCGGTGCCCTCTCCCTCCTCGTCGACCTGGATCGTCCAGAGCAGCGCGGGCCGGATGGTGTCGGGCAGCAGCGACGCCGCGCCCTCCGAGAGCACCGCCGGGTGCAGCGGGATCTTCGAGTCCGCGCCGTACAACGTCTCGCCCCGGCGGTTCGCCTCCTCGTCGACGGGGTCCCCCGGCGTCACGAACGCGGCGACGTCGGCGATCGCGTAGTGCACGACGAAGCCGGAGCCGTCGCGCTCGATGTGCAGCGCCTGGTCGAGGTCTCGCGCCCCGACCGGGTCGATCGGTCACGAACGGGATGTCCGTGCGGTCCAGCGAGGGCAGCCGCGGGTCGCCCGCGGCCTGCCGCGCCGTCCCCTCGACCTCGGCACTGAACTCGGCACTCAGCTCCATGTCCTGCTGGACCAGCGTGATGCCGTCGCGCAGCAACGCGACCTGCGCCGGCATCAGGGCCGGGTCCTCGGCAGCGACCACCTTCACCACACGTCTCGGCACGAGTCGTCTCCCTCCCGATCGGGGCGGCCCCGGTCTGCTGACTCGGTGGCCGGACCCGGCCAGCATAGGGTGAGCCGGTGCTCGTCCTGCTGCCGCCGTCGGAGGGCAAGCGCACTCCCGCGTCGTGGTCGGCCACTGGACCTCGGCTCGCTGAGCTTCCCGGCGCTGGAGACACCTCGCCGGCAGGTGCTGGACGCGCTGCTCGACCTGTGTACGACGAGCGAGCCCGAGGTCGCCGCAGCCGTGCTCGGCCTCGGCCCGACCCAGACCGAAGCGGTGCTGGCCGATGCCCGGTTGACCTCGGCGCCGACTGCGCGGGCGGACACCGTCTACAGCGGGGTGCTCTACGAGGCGCTCGACATCGGCACCCTCGACGCGTCCGGCGCGACGCCGAGCGACCTCGTGGCTCGCGGTCACGTCCGGGCTGTTCGGGCTGCTGCGGCCGACCGACCGGATCCCCGCCTACCGGCTGTCCGGTGACGTGTCGCTGCCCGGGATCGGCAAGGTCTCGACGTACTGGAGCCGGCGGCTCGACGTCGCGGTCCGGGAGGCGGCCGGCCGAGGGCTGGTGGTCGACCTGCGGTCCTCGACGTACGCATCGTTCTGGCGACCGGCCACCGACCTGTCGCGACGGGTCGTGACGGTGCGGGTGCTGCACGAGACCGGCGGCCGCCGCACGGTGGTCTCGCACTTCAACAAGGCGACCAAGGGACGGATCGTGCGGGCACTGCTGCAGCACGGCGCCGCGGCGTCGCTCGCCGGCCCGGTTCGCCGACCACCTCGGCGCCCTGGGGTGGAAGGTCGAGCTGGGTGAGGCGGGCAGGAGTGGCACGGCCCTCGACGTCGTCGTCGACGAGCTCTAGCGGCCGAGGAACGCCGCGTCCGTCGGGCGGGCGTTGAACATCCGCATCGCGGCGTTCCCGTCCTCGAAGAACGACAGCACCGTGACCGACGCCGGCGCGAGCTCCATGCGGAACATCGACTCCAGCGGGGCGCCCAGCGCGTGCGCGACCAGCACCTTGATGGGCGTGACGTGGCTGACGACCACGAGGGTCTGGCCGGCGTGGTCGGCCAGCAGCCGCTCGAGGCTGGCGAGCACCCGCTTCTCGACCACCCGGAACGACTCGCCACCTCCGGGCTGGTGGTCGAGCGAGCCGAGCCAGGTGTCGAGCTCGTCGGGGTAGCGGTCACGGATCTCGTCGAACGTCATCCCGTCCCAGCTGCCGAACTCCATCTCGGCGAGACCTTCCTCGGTCAGCAGGGCGCGATCGAGTCGCTCGGCGAGGATCTCGGCCGACTCGTGCGTGCGCCGCACCGGCGAGGTGACGACGACGTCGATCTCCTCGGCGAGCGGCGAGAGCCAGTCGGCGGTGGCCCGCACCTGCGCGCGGCCCTCGTCGGCGAGCCCGGGGTTGCTGCCGCCGAGCCCGCTGGAGAACCGCTTGTCGACGGTGTGGTCGGTCGCGCCGTGGCGCACCAGCACCAGCGTCGTCGCCGTGCCGTGCGGCGCCCAGCCGCGTGCGCGTCCGGCCGGCTTCTCCTGGGCCGCGGACGGCGCGCTCTTCGTCGCCGACCGCTTCGGCTTGCCCGCCTGCGCGTCCAGCGCCTCGTTGAGGAGCCGGTCGGCGTGCTTGTTCTCCTCCCGAGGCATCCAGGTGTACGTCGTGCCGAACGGTGCGAGGGCGTGCGCACGGTTGGCGAGCGGCTTCATGTCCGGGTGCTTGATCTTCCAGCGTCCCGACATCTGCTCGACGACCAGCTTGGAGTCCATCCGCACCTCGAGCTCGGCCTCGGGCGTGTGCTCGTGGTAGAGCTCGAGCCCGGCGATGAGGCCGTTGTACTCGGCGACGTTGTTGGTCGCGGTGCCGATGCACTCCGCGCGCTCGGCGATCACCTCCCCCGTCTCGGCGTCGAAGAGCACGGCGCCGTACGCCGCGGGGCCGGGGTTGCCGCGCGAGCCGCCGTCGGCCTCGATCCGCACCGAGGCGTGAGCGCTCATAGCCCGGAGTCCGACGGTGCGCACCAGGATGCGGCCGCAGTCCTCGCAGCGGATCACCTCGTCCGGCGCGGCCTTGGCGATGACGCCGAGGTCGGAGGCGTTGACCTCCATCCGGCAACCGCCGCAGCGGCGCTGCCGAAGCGCGGCGGCACCGACCCCGCCCTTCTGGCCGCGGATCCGGTCGTAGAGCGCGAGCAGGTCCGGCGGCAGCTCCTGCGCGGCGAGCTCGCGCTGCTGGGTGGTGCTCGCGAGCTCGGTGCTCGTCTCGCCGGCGTTGGCGTCCCGGCTCGCCGTGAGCTCGCTGGTGCGGGCGTCGATGGCGGCCAGCCGGTCGGCGAGCCGTCCGCTGCTCCCGCTGCGCCGTCCTCGAGCTGCTCCATCACCTCGAGCTCGGTGTCCTCCAGGTCGCCGATGCGGCGAGCCAGGGAGACCAGCTCCTCCTGCATCCGCTCGAGGTCCTTGGGGTTGGTCACCAGCCCGCGGTCCATGCGGTCCTGGTCGCGCGCGCGGCGAGCCTTGACCTGCTCGACGTCGGCGTCGGCCTTCTTCTGCTCGCGCGTGAGGTCGTCGACGAGGATCTGCGCGTCGCGGGCCTGCGCTGTCGACCTCGACTGCGCTCCGTCGCGAGCGCCTCGAGCTCCTGCGTCTCGGGTAGGTGCGCCAGCCGGTGCCGGAGCGTGTCGAGCGGTCGAGTCGAGCTCCTGGACCTCGAGCAGCCTCAGCTGCGCGGCGGCGTCGGCTTTCAGGGGGTGCTCCTGGGTCTCGGTTCGGGTACGGATCGCGATGGTTGTCGTCGTGCCCGCTCAGCGGTCGACCCGGAACGTCCACGGGTCGGTGACGTGCTGGCTGACGCGGGTGTCCACCGTATCCCCCCGCTCTCGCAGGGCTTCGGCCAACTTCTGCTCGACGACCGGCAGCCAGGTCCACTCCGCCGCCCAGTGCGCGACGTCGACGAGCGCAGGTCCGCCGGCGTGCGCCGATGCTCCAGGAACTCACCCGCCCGGTGGTGGCGCAGGTCGGAGGTGAGGTAGACGTCGGCGCCCGTGCCGAGCACGGTGTCGAGCATGAAGTCGCCGGACCCGCTGCCCACCACGACGGTCTCGACCGCGCGGTCGGGGTCGCCGGCGGCACGGACGCCATGGGCGGTCGCGGGCAGCGCGGCGGACGACCTGCTCGACGAAGCCGCGCAGCGTGGTGGCCGCCGCGAGGCGGCCGATCCGGCCGTGCCCGCGTGAGGCCGGCGGTGATCCGGGGACGCGCGCCAGCTCGAGGACGTCGTACGCGACCTCCTCGTAGGGGTGCGCCGCGTGCATCGCGGCCACGACCTGCCCACGGTGGCGACGGGGCATCACCGACTCGATGCGCACCTCGTCGACGACCTCGGTCTCGCCGACCGACCCGATCGCCGGTGTCGCGCCGTCGAGGGGGCGGAAGCGCCCTTCTCCGGAGGTCGTGAACGTGCAGCTGTCGTAGTCGCCGATGGCGCCGGCACCGGCCGCGGTGATCGGCGGAGCGTACGGCGTCGGCGTGCTCGTGCGGCACGAACGTCGACGAGCTTGTCGAGGGCGTCGTCGTCGGTGCTCACCACGACCGCCGGGTCCACGACGCCCACGGCGCGCGCGAGCGACTCGTTGACGCCGTCGGCCGGAACGTCGGCGTTGGTGTGCGCGGTCGAGCAGCGCGGTGCCGCCCCGCACCAGGTCGTGCACCACGCGGCCCTTCGGCGTGGTGGCGGCCACGCCGTGCACCGGGGTGAGCAGCAGCGGGTGGTGGCAGACGACGAGGTCGGCGCCCCACTCGAGCGCCTCCGCCACCACGACCGGCGCCGGGTCGACGGCGAACAGCACCTTGCGCACCGGCTGCGCCGGGTCGCCGCAGACCAGGCCGACGGCGTCCCACGCCTCGGCCCAGGCGGGGTCGTACCAGCCGTCGAGCAGCGCCTTCACGTCCGCCAGCGTCACGGTCATGGCGCGAGGATAGAGGAGGCTCCGGGCGACCGATATGTGGTCAACCGGACCAGATGACCAGACCACGATGGCCCACTCGGACGCTTGTCGTGGTCACCTCAGCCGCGGGTTTGCCGCCTGGGTGGCACGACTAGGTAAAGATTTTCAGTTCTCGGCAAAATCGTCTGACGGATTGCGTCGAGTGGTAGTTGAATAGTCCTGCAACGACCGCTGGTGACCCGAGACGCCAGCGGTCGTTGTCTTTTTCCCGCCACGTCTCTCCGGTCGGCCCCGCCCGCCCGCTCGCGTAGGCTGACGCGCCGTGGCCGACCCCTGCTGCTCGGGTCCGCGGCCGTCCCGGGGCGTATAGCTCAGCGGTAGAGCACCTCCCTTACAAGGAGGTGGTCGCAGGTTCGATCCCTGCTGCGCCCACCAATCGCCTGCATCAGTGGCCTGGACCGGTCACCATCATCTTGCGCTCGGCCTCGTGGGCGCCGCCCTTGCGCGCCAGCGTCGCGCAGGCCTCCTCGATGTCACGGGCGAGGGTGTCGACGTGCTCGCGGCTGAGGGTCTCCTTCACCAGGGCGCGCATGATCGTCTCGTTCTGCGCGTCGGGAGGCAGGGTGTACGCCGGGACCATCCAGCCACGCTCGGCGGACAGCTGCCAGGCGACGTCGAACTCGTCGTACCCGTTGTCGGCTGCGAGTCGGAACGCCACCAGCGGCAGCTGCTCCTCGTCCTCGCCGATCAGCTCGAACAGTCCGGTCTTGCTCAGCTTGTCGGCCAGCGTGCGGGCGTTCTGCTGCATGTTCTTCATGATGTAGGAGTAGCCGGCCCGGCCGTAGCGCACGAAGTTGTAGTACTGCGCGAGGACCATCGACGAGCCGGTGGAGAAGTTCAGCGTGAAGGTGGCGTCGGTCTTGCCGAGGTAGTTCTCCTCGAAGACCAGGTCCTTGGCGAGGTCCGACTTCTCCCGGAAGATCAGCCAGCCGATGCCCGGGTAGACCAGCCCGAACTTGTGCCCGGACACGTTGATGGAGCGCACCTGGCCGAGCCGGAAGTCCCACGGCGAGTCCGGGTAGAGGAACGGCCAGACGAAACCACCGCTCGCGGCGTCGACGTGGAGGGGTACGTCGAGACCACGCTCGGCCTTGATCCCCTCGAGCAGGCTGTTGATCCCGACGACGTCGTCCTTGTGGCCGGTGAACGTCGTGCCGAGCACCGCGACGACGCCGATGGTGTTCTCGTCGACGTGCGGTGCGACGTCGTCCGGACCGATCGTGTACTTGCCGGGCTGCAGCGGCATGATCCGGGGCTCCACGTCGAAGTACCGGCAGAACTTCTCCCACACCACGTGGACGTCGCCGCCGAAGACCAGGTTCGGGCTCGTCGTCGGCTCGCCCGCAGCCTCACGCCGCTTGCGCCAGTTCCACTTCAGCGAGAGCGCCCCGAGCATGATCGCCTCGGACGAGCCCTGGGTCCGCGCGCCGGTGGTCTCCCCCGGGGCGTTGAAGAGGTCGGCGAGCATGCGGATGCAGCGCTGCTCGATCTCCGCGGTGCGCGGGTACTCCGCGTGGTCGATGAAGTTGCGGTGCAGGTTGTCCGCGATGATCCGCTGCGCCTCCGGCTCCATCCAGGTGGTCACGAACGTGGCCAGGTTGCGAGCGGGGTCTCCTTCGAGGACGAGGTCCTCCGAGACGAGCCGCATCGCGTCCACGGCGGTCATGCCGCCCTCCGGGAACTCGGTGGACGGGACTTCCTGGGTGATGAAGCGGTTGCCGAAAAGCTCTGCGTCGGGCTGGGCAGGGATCGTCATGGGCCCATCCCACGCGCGCGACCGCGGGCCCGACTCACCCCAAGTGGGTGAACTGGCCAGGATCGACGACCCGGGCGGCCGAGGGCGACCTCAGAGGTCGGCGAGCACCTTCGCCTGCTGCTCGAGGTCGCGGGCGTCGGGCATCTGCGTTGTGGACGCTCCAGCGGAGCACCCCGTCGCGGTCGACGATGAACGTCGAGCGGTCGGGGCAGCCGCGCTTCTCGTTGAACACGCCGTAGGCCCTCGCGACGTCGCCGTGCGGCCAGAAGTCCGACAGCAGCGGGAAGGACAGCCCGTCCTGCTCGGCGAACGCGCGCAGCGAGTGGACCGGGTCGCACGAGACCGCCAGCACCTGCACCTGCGTCGGACTCGAAGGTCGGCAGGTTGTCCCGCACCTCGCACAGCTCGCCGGTGCAGACCCGGCTGAACGCGTAGGGGTAGAACATCACCACGACCGCCTTCTCACCCCGGTACGACGACAGCGAGATCGTCGCGCCGTGCTGGTCACGCAGCGAGAAGTCGGGAGCCGGAGCGCCTGTCTCGAGGGGCATCAGGACGCGTCCTTCTCCTTGCCGTCGTCCTCGCCTCGTCCTCGTCGCCGTCCTCGCCGCCGTCCTCGTCCTCGACCAGCTCGCGCTTGAGCACCTTGCCGGTCGAGTTGCGGGGCAGCTCGTCGAGGAAGACGATCTCGCGCGGCACCTTGTAGCGGGCGAGGTTCTTCTTCACGTGGGCCTTGAGGTCGTCCTCGCTGGCGTCGGCGCCGTCCTCGAGCACCACGAAGGCCTTGAGCCGCTTGCCGTAGTCCTCGTCGTCGACACCGATCGCTGCCGCCTCCGAGACCGCGTCGTGGCGGGACAGGGTGTCCTCGACCTCCTTGGGGAAGACGTTCTCGCCGCCGGAGACGATCATCTCGTCGTCACGGCCCTCGACGATCAGCCTGCCGCCGTCGTCGAAGCGACCCACGTCGCCGGTGGCCATCAGCCCGTCGACGATGTCCTTGCTGCCGCCGCCGGTGTAGCCCTCGAACTGTGCGCTGTTGCCGACGAAGATCCGGCCGGCCTCCCCGTGCGGAAGCTCCTTGCCGTCCTCGTCGAAGATCTTCACGACCGTCGCGAACGGTGGCTTGCCCGCCGTACCCGGCGACTCGCGGAGGTCCGCAGGCGACGCGATCGTGGCGTAGGCGACCTCCGTCGAGCCGTAGATGTTGAAGAGGTTCTCGCCGAACTGGTCCATCCAGTTGTCGCTGAGGTCGCCCGGCAGGGCGGAGCCGGAGGCCGCGACGACCTTGACCTTCGACAGGTCGTAGGAGTCCTTGACCTTCTGGTCCAGCTGCATGATCCGCTGCAGCATCACCGGGATCACCACGAGCGAGTCGCAGTCCTCCTCGGTCATCGTCTTCAGGCAGCCCTCGGGGTCGAACTTGCGGCGCAGCACCACCGTCGACCCGAGCAGCATCGCCATCGCGAAGTGCGCCCAGCCCCAGGTGTGGAACAGCGGTGCCGCGATGTGGCAGCGCCAGCCCGACTTGAGCGGCAGCCGCGACAGCAGCGCCGTCGCGGCCTCGATGCCGGCCTCGCTGCGCGGTGCACCCTTGGGCGTCCCGGTCGTTCCCGAGGTGAGGATGATGACCCGGCTCGACTTGTCCGGGGCCTTGTGCTCGTCCGGGGAGCCCTTCTCGATCAGCTCCTCGAGCGTCGGCCGGTCGTCCGCGGTCTTGTTGGTCCCACCGGACTCCGACTCCTCCTCGACCCAGCCGAGCACCCGGTCGCGGGTGTCGGCCTCGTCGAGGAGGTCGCTGAACTCCTCGTCGTGGACGACGACCTTGGGACCCTCACGGTCCAAGACGTCGACGAGCTGCGGGCCCGCGAAGGCGGTGTTGAGGTACAAGATGTCGGCGCCGAGCTTGGCGGCGGCGAGGCTGGCATCGACGAACCCACGGTGGTTGCGGCACATGATCGCGACGCCGTCGCCGGCCTCGACTCCCCTGCTCCTTCAGGGAGTCCGCCAGCCGGTTGCTGCGCTCGTGGAGCTCGCCGAAGGTCAGCTCGCCGAGCTCGTCGACCAGGGCGGTGCGGTCCGGCTGGAGGATCGCCATCGCCGCGAACCCGCCGGCGGGGCCGGTGCCCCACTTGAGCAGGGTCACGCCGAGCTGGGCGAGCTTGTGCGGCATGTAGGGGCGGATGATGCCCGCCGAGCCGAGCACGCGGAGCATGGTGGGAGCCTGACCGACCAGGCCGAGTGTCTTCGCGACGTCCGGCAACGCTGACCTCCAGATGTACGGGGTGTGTCGGAAAGGTAACGAGGCGCGACCGGCCGGGCTATGCCGGGGCCCGGCGTCGGAGCCGTTACCTGAGTCACCCGGGACACTTCCCGGACGGCACGAGGGCATGCACGTACCCCGTTTACCAGGGGTCCCTGGGAAACAGGAGGCGCGTGTGGCGACCTCAGCGGTGCTTCGGCGCCACCAGTCGGGTGGCAGACCAGTCGCGGCTGACCGCCGCGGTGGTGGTCGTGGCGAGCCCGGCGACCGGGGCCGCCTCGGCGATGTCGGCGGGGTCCACCGCCTGGGGGCGGCCCACCTTCGGGGTCACCAGCCAGATCACGCCACCGTCGACCAGGTCGGTCAGCGAGTCGACGAGCATGTCGACGAGGTCGCCGTCGTCGTCGCGCCACCACAGCAACACTGAGTCCACGACGTTGCCGTAGTCCCCGTCGACCATGTCGGCGTCGATGGTGTCCTCGATCTCGACACGGAGTTCGTCATCGACGTCGTCGTCCCAGCCCAGCTCCTGGACGACCATTCCTTTGTTCAGGCCCAGGCGCTCGCCGGCCTTTCGGGTGGCGGTGCCATCGGCACCCCCCGAGGTCGCGCTCACGTCAGTCCTCTCGCTCGCGTGCTCCAGGTTGGTCTGGCCGCACTCTGGTCGCTCGGGGCGACCTGCCATCACGTGCTGGTCGCCTGTTCCTTGCGCGTAGTTCAGCGGAGTTGGCCTCCCCGCGCAAGGTTGACCGCACCTGCCCTGCCAGGCTAGTGGCATGGCGACCCCCGCCGAGACGGATCCCCGGAGTCCGATTTGCGAGGTGCCGACGGTGGCCGCGGTGGCCGCCTCCGCCGGGCACCACTTCTCCAAGCAGCTCCGCTCGGTGATCCGGTTGGTCGAGGGTCTGGGCGTCGAGGGCGACGGCCACCTCGGGACGACCGTGCAGCACCTCTCGCGGGTGCGGCGCGACCCGACCCAGCCGAACCTCCGCCAGGTGCACCTGATGCCGACCGAGCTGTTCGACGAGGTGCGCAGCGCGGGTCACGTCGTCGGCCCCGGCGAGCTGGGGGAGAACGTCACGACGACCGGCATCGACGTCTTCGCGCTGCCGACGGGCACGGTGCTTCGCCTCGGCGAGGTGGCCGAGGTGCTCGTCACCGGGCTGCGCAACCCGTGCCGGCAGATCGACGACTTCCAGCCCGGGTTGCTCAGGCTGGTGCTGGGCCGAGACGCCTCCGGCCGTCCGGTACGACGGGCCGGGATCATGGGCGTCGTACGACGCGGCGGCGAGGTCAGACCGGGCGACGAGATCACCGTCGTGCTCCCGCCCGAGCCGCACCACCGGCTCGAGCTCGTCTAGCCCTTCACGTCGTAGGTGAGCGTCACCATCGGGCCGAACCGGTTCACGTCGCGCAGCCGCATGCCCTCGATGCGTCTGGGCAGCAGCGGTGCCCCTGCCCCGAGCGTCACCGGCGCGACCGTCACGATGACCTGGTCGAGCAGCCCGGCGTCGTGGAACTGGCCGACCAGGTCGCCGCCGCCCACGATCCAGACGTTGCGCCCGGCGGCCGCCTCGGTCATCTCGGCGTGCACGGGCACGACGTCGCCGCTGACGAACCGGACGTTCACGTCCGGCACGACCGTGGGCTGCTTGCTGCTGAACACCCAGGTGGGCCGGTCGCCGTAGACGTTGCGCCAGCGCTCCGGGTGGTTCACGAGGTCCTCGTGGTCGACGACCCACTCCCACGTGGTTGAGCCCATGGCCAGCGCCTGGGCGCCGTCGAAGAACTCCTCCCACCCCGAGTCACCCGACTCCGGGCTCTCGTCGTCGGAGACGTCGAAGAGCCACTGCAACGAGTTCTGCTCGTCGGCGATGTAGCCGTCGAGGGTGGTGGCTGTGTAGTACTGCGTGATCGGCATGAGCACGATCCTGCCAGCGTGCGCCGACACCGAGCATCGCGTCGGCGGGGTCCCGCACGGCTCTACCCGTCGGTAGATTTCCAGCCTCCTCCGAGCGTGACACGATGGATCCGTGGCAAAAGGATCAGACAAGACTCCCGGGCGTCCAGCGGTCATCCACGAGGGGCTGCCGACGCAGCTCCCGGACATCGATCCGGAGGAGACGCAGGACTGGATCGACTCGTTCGACGCCATGGTCGAGGACCGTGGCCGCGAGCGAGCGCGCTACGTGATGCTTCGGCTGCTCGAGCGGGCCCGCGAGGTCAGTGTCGGGGTCCCCGCGTTGCGCAGCACCGACTACATCAACACGATCACGCCGGAGCGCGAGCCGTGGTTCCCGGGCGACGAGGACGTCGAGCGCCGCATCCGCGCGTTCCTGCGGTGGAACGCCGCCGTCATGGTGTCGACCGCGAACCGCAAGGGCCTCGAGGTCGGCGGGCACATCGCGACGTACCAGTCGTCGGCGTCGCTCTACGAGGTCGGCTTCAACCACTTCTTCAAGGGCCACGACCACCCTGGCGGCGGCGACCAGGTCTACATCCAGGGACACGCCTCCCCGGGCATCTACGCCCGCGCCTTCCTCGAGGGCCGGCTCGAACGAGACGCAGCTCTCGCGGTTCCGCCAGGAGGTGCAGCACGGCGTCGGCCAGGGCCTGTCGTCGTACCCGCACCCGCGGCTGATGCCGGACTTCTGGGAGTTCCCCACGGTGTCGATGGGCCTGACCGCGATCAACTCGATCTACCAGGCCCGGTTCAACCGCTACCTGCAGAACCGCGGCATCAAGGACACCAGCCAGCAGCACGTGTGGGCGTTCCTCGGCGACGGCGAGATGGGCGAGCCCGAGTCGCTCGGCGCGATCGGCGTCGCGGCCCGCGAGGAGCTCGACAACCTCACCTTCGTCATCAACTGCAACCTGCAGCAGCTCGACGGCCCGGTGCGCGGCAACGGCAAGATCATCCAGGAGCTCGAGTCGACCTTCCGCGGCGCCGGCTGGAACGTCATCAAGGTGGTCTGGGGACGCGAGTGGGACCAGCTGCTCGCGCGCGACGTCGACGGCGTCCTGGTCAACCGGATGAACGGCACGCCCGACGGGCAGTTCCAGACCTACTCGGTCGAGACCGGCGGCTACGTCCGCGACCACTTCTTCGGTGCCGACCCGCGGCTGCGCAAGATGGTCGAGCACATGAGCGACACCCAGATCCAGAAGCTGCCGCGTGGTGGCCACGACTACCGCAAGGTCTACTCGGCGTTCGACGCGGCGTCGAAGCACGTCGGCCAGCCGACGGTGATCTTGGCCAAGACCATCAAGGGCTGGACGATCGACGCCCTCGAGGGCAAGAACGCCACGCACCAGATGAAGAAGCTGACCAAGGACGACCTCAAGAAGTTCCGGGACCGGCTGTACCTGCCGATCAGCGACAAGGAGATCGACGGCGCCGAGATCGCCCCGTTCTTCCACCCCGGCAAGGACTCCCCCGAGATCGAGTACATGATGGACCGCCGCCGCCAGCTCGGCGGTTCGCTGCCCAAGCGGGAGGTCCGCTCGAAGCTGCTGAAGCTCCCGGGCGACGAGGTCTACAAGGAGCTCAAGCAGGGCTCCGGCAAGCAGGCGATCGCCACCACGATGGCGCTCGTGCGGCTGATGCGTGACCTGATCAAGGACAAGGAGATCGGCCACCGGATCGTGCCGATCGCGCCCGACGAGTACCGCACCTTCGGCATGGACTCGATGTTCCCGACGGCCAAGGTCTACAACCCGATGGGCCAGCGCTACGACTCCGTGGACCGCAAGCTGCTGCTGTCCTACAAGGAGTCCGAGCAGTGGCCAGATGCTCCACGAGGGCATCTCCGAGGCAGGCGCGCTCGCGTCCACGACGGCCGCCGGCTCGTCGTACTCGACGCACGGCGAGCACATGATCCCCTTCTACCTCTTCTACTCGATGTTCGGCTTCCAGCGCACCGGTGACTCGATCTGGGCGATGGCCGACCAGCTCGCGCGCGGCTTCCTCGTCGGTGCCACCGCCGGCCGCACGACACTGACCGGTGAGGGGCTGCAGCACGCCGACGGCCACTCCCCGCTGCTCGCGCAGACCAACCCCGCGGTCGTGCACTACGACCCGGCGTACGCCTACGAGCTGAGCCACATCGTGCAGGACGGGCTGCGCCGGATGTACGGCGAGAGCGAGGACAGCCCGCAGGGCGAGAACGTCATCTACTACCTGACCGTCTACAACGAGCCGTACCGGCAGCCGAAGGAGCCGGACGACCTCGACGTCGAGGGACTGCTCAAGGGCATCTACCACTTCTCGTCGGCGCCCCAGGTCAAGGGCAACGGCGACGCGCCGCGCGTGCAGCTGCTCGCGTCGGGCGTGGGCGTGCCGTGGGTCATCGAGGCGCAGCGGCTGCTCGCCGAGGACTGGGGCGTCGCTGCCGACGTGTGGTCGGTGACGTCGTGGAACGAGCTGTGCCGCGACGCCGTCTCGGCAGAGCAGTGGAACCTGCTCCACCCCTCGGAGAGCCCCCGGACGCCGTACGTCACGGAGAAGCTGAAGGACGCCTCGGGCCCGTTCGTCGCGGTCTCGGACTACATGGCGGCGGTGCAGAACCAGATCGCCAAGTGGGTCCCCGGCGACTTCCACGCCCTCGGTGCCGACGGCTTCGGCTTTGCCGACACCCGCCCTGCGGCACGCCGCTACTTCCAGATCGACGCCCAGTCGGTGGTCGTGCAGGCGCTCCAGGCGCTCGCCGACCGCGGCGAGGTCAAGGCCGAGGTCGTCCAAGAGGCCTTCGACGACTACCAGATCGACGACCCCACCGCCGTGAGCGACGTCAAGCAGGAGGGTGGGGACGCGTGACGCCGGCGCGCTCCCAAAGGGGGGCGCGGATGTGCCCTTGACGGTGGCCCGAACAGGCGGTTTCCCCAGCAGGTGCGGGGGATACGCGTCAGTTGGAACATGTTCTGGTCTAGAGTCGGCCAACGCATCCGTCGAGGAGCCACATGCCGAAGCCGATCGAGGTCCAGTACCTCACCATTCACGGCCACAAGCGTGCGTTCGTGAAGCTCGGCTCCGGGCCGGCACTGCTGCTGCTGCACGGTCTGGGGTGCGACCACACCACCTGGCTGCCCGTCGTGCAGGCGCTGTCGAGGCGCTACACCGTCATCGCTCCCGACCTGCTGGGTCACGGGCTGTCGGCCAAGCCGCGCGCCGACTACAGCGTGGGCGGCTACGCCAACGGCATGCGTGACCTGCTGACCGTGCTGGGCGTCGACAAGGTGACCGTCGTCGGCCACAGCTTCGGCGGCGGCGTCGCGATGCAGTTCGCCTACCAGTTCCCCGAGCGCACCGAGCGCATGGTGCTCGTCGCGCCCGGCGGGCTCGGCCCCGAGGTCACCCCGGCGATCCGGATGATCACGCTGCCGGGCTTCCACCAGGCGATGGGCGTCGTCACGATGCCCGGGCTGCGTCAGCTCACGAAGGCGAGCCTGCGCGCTCTCTCGACATCGGGCATCGCCAAGACGCGTGACCTCGACGAGGTCGCCGAGATCGTCGACTCGTTCAAGGACCCGCGGACCCGGCGGGCGATCCGGCACGTGGTCTCGGCGGTCGTCGACTGGCGCGGCCAGATCGTCACCATGGTCGACCGTGCCTACCTCACCCAGGCGATGCCGATGTGCGTGATCTGGGGCACCGACGACGCGGTGATCCCGGTGCGGCACGCCGGCATCGCGGCCGAGTTCGCGCCCGGCGCGACCGTCGAGGTGATCGCGAACGCCGGCCACTTCCCCCACAAGGACCACCCGCAGCGCTTCGTCAAGATCGTCGACGAGTTCGTCCGCAGCAACCCCGCCGCGGCGTACCACCGCGGCCGCTGGCGCACCCTGCTCCGCAACGGTCGCCAGACCCCCATCCCCGAGGCGGTCAAGCCCGCGCACCAGGCCGAGATCGCCTGAGCGCCGCCGCCGGTTTCCCAGGTCCACCTGGGAAACTGGCACTCACCCGCTGTTGTAACGGCAGTTGAGTGCCCAATTCCCAGGTGGACCTGGGAATCCGCCCCCTGGCCGTAGGGTCGAGCCATGAGCAGGCGGGTGCGCCGCGGCAGGGCCGAGTCCGACCGCGCGGAGATCGCGCGGCGGCTGCAGCGGTCGGTGGGGCCGTTGGCGACGTCGACCGTGAACCGCATGGAGCGGGACATGCCGTGGTTCCGGGAGCTCTCGGCGCAGGACCGGTCGTGGATCGGGCTCATCGTGCAGGCCGGCATCAAGTCCTTCGTGGCGTGGTACGAGGAGCCCGACGACACGTCCTCACCCGTCACCGCGGAGATCTTCGGCGCCGCCCCGCGCGCGCTCGCCGGCGTGGTCAGCCTCCACCAGACCGTCGAGATGGTGCGGCTGACCATCGAGGTGGTCGAGGAGAAGGTCGTCGACGCGGTGGGCGAGACCGACGCACCTTCGGTGCGGGAGTCGATCGTGCGCTACGCACGCGAGGTCGCGTTCGCGACCGCGGAGGTGTACGCCCGCGCCGCCGAGATGCGCGGCGCCTGGGACGCCCGCCTCGAGGCGCTCGTGGTCGACAGCGTGCTGCGCGCCGAGGCGGACGAGACCGTGCGATCTCGCGCGAGCGCGCTGGGCTGGGAGTCCCGCGGTGACGTCGCGGTGGTGCTGGGCCGCGTGCACGACACGGACGCCCCGGACCGCGAGTCGATCATCGACGACGTACGACGCTCCGCACGTCACGTCGGGCTCGACGCACTCTGCGCCGTGCAGGGCGACCGCATGGTCGTCGTGCTCGGCGGTGTCGACAACGCCGACAAGGCCGGGGCGGCCGTGGTGCAGCACTTCGGCGAGGGTCCGGTCGTGATCGGCCCGGTTGTGCCGGACCTGATGCACGCGAGCATCTCGGCGCGGGCAGCGACCGCCGGGCTGCGCGCCGCGCCCGGTTGGCCGGAGGCACCCCGACCGGTCACGAGCGACGACCTGCTGCCGGAGCGCGCCCTGTCAGGCGACGGGCACGCCCGCCGCCAGCTCGTGCAGGAGGTGTACCGCCCCCTCGCCGAGGCGGGCACCGCGATCCTCGAGACCGTCTCGGGGTTCTTCGAGCACGGCGGCTCGATCGAGGCGACCGCGCGGGCGATGTTCGTGCACGCCAACACCGTGCGCTACCGGCTGCGCCGAGCGGGCGAGATCACCGGTCTGACCCCGTCGGACCCCCGCCACGCCTACACCTACCGCGTGGCCCTGACCCTGGGTCGACTGACAAGTCCCGACCCGTCGGCAACCCACGAGCTGCCGAATCCTTTGTAGGATTCCTACAAAAGATCACGGTCAATCTTCGTGAGCGTCGAGGGCGCGACTTCGCCCCGGCGCGAGACAGAGTGGGTCTCGTGCTCGTCATTGTTGCCCCTGGACAAGGGGCCCAGTCCCCCGGGTTCTTGAGCCCCTGGCTCGAGAACCCGACGTTCGCCGAGCGTCTCGGCTGGCTTTCGGCTGTCAGCGGCCTCGACCTCGTGCACTACGGCTCGGAGGCCGACGCGGACACCATCCGTGACACCGCCGTCGCCCAGCCGCTGCTGGTGGCCTCCGGGCTGCTCGCCGCGCTCGAGCTGTTCCCGCACCCCGCGGACGCCTTCGGGCGCATCGGCGCGGTCGCCGGGCACAGCGTCGGCGAGCTCACCGCGGCCGCCGGTGCCCGCGCCGTCACCGCCGAGCAGGCGATGGTCCTGGTGCGCGAGCGCGGCAAGGCGATGGCCTCAGCCGCCGCGGAGAAGCCGACGAGCATGACCGCGGTGCTCGGTGGTGACCGCGACGAGGTGCTCGCGAAGCTCGAGGAGCACGGCCTCACCGCGGCCAACGACAACGGCCCGGGTCAGATCGTGGCGGCCGGCACCGTGGAGCAGCTCTCCGCGCTCGCCGACGACCCGCCCGCCAAGGCGCGGCTCACGCAGCTGTCCGTGGCCGGCGCGTTCCACACCGAGCACATGGCGCCTGCGGTCGACGTGCTCGCCGGGCTCGCCCGCTCGGTGTCCACCCACGACCCGCGCACCCCGATCATCTCCAACCGCGACGGACAGGTCGTCCACGAAGGCCCCGAGCTGCTGCGCCGCATCGTCGGCCAGGTCAGCACCCCGGTGCGCTGGGACCTGTGCATGGAGACGATGCTCGACCTCGGCGTCACCGGCATGCTCGAGATGCCGCCCGCAGGCACGCTCACCGGCATCGCCCGGCGCGCGATGAAGGGCGTCGAGACGTTCGCGCTGAAGACCCCCGACCAGCTCGACGACGCCCGAGCGTTCATCGACAAGCACGGCGTCGAGTCGCAGATCGACGCGAACCCGACCTGGCGGATGCTCGTCGCCCCGTCGAAGGGCATGTTCCACCAGGCGGCCGACCTCCACGAGGGCAACATGCTGCAGCCCGGCACGCCCATCGGGGCCGTGGAGAACCGCGGTGAGGAGACCACCGGTGACGCGCGCCGCACGGCGGCACCATCGTCGAGTGGCTGGTCACCGACGGCGACCCGGTCTCCCCCGGCCAGCCGTTGATCCGCCTCCACCCCGAGGGAGTTCCTTCATGACCGGCAAGCTGGCACCGTCCGACGGCACGCAGCACGCCGCGATCCTCGGGCTCGGCAGCTACCGCGCCAGCCGGGTGATCCCCAACGCCGAGATCATCGAGGCGATCGACTCCAGCGACGAGTGGATCCAGCAGCGCTCCGGCATCAAGACGCGCCGCTGGGCGACGCCGGAGGAGACCGTGCAGTCGATGTCGGTCGCCGCCTCCCGCAAGGCGATCGAGCACGCCGGGATCGACGTCGCCCAGGTCGACGCGATCGTCGTCGCGACCGTCTCGCACATGTTCCAGACGCCGGCCGTCGCGACCGCGATCGCCCACGAGCTCGGCACCGACCGGCCCGCGGCCTTCGACATCTCCGCCGCGTGCGCCGGGTTCTGCCACGGCATCGCGCTGGCCTCCGACATGGTCCGCGGCGGCAGCGCGAAGCACGTGCTCGTCATCGGCGTCGAGCGGCTCTCCGACCTCACCGACGTCGGTGACCGCAGCACCGCGTTCATCTTCGCCGACGGTGCCGGCGCGGCCGTCGTGGGACCGTCCGACGAGCCCGGCATCGGGCCCGGTCGTCTGGGGCTCCGACGGTGAGCACTTCGACCTGATCCGGCAGCGCGAGGACTGGCGCGACGTGCTCCTGCAGGAGAACCCGACGATGCCGCACCTGATGATGCAGGGGAACCCGGTGTTCCGGTGGGCCGCGTTCGAGATGGCGAAGACCGGCCAGCAGACCCTCGACAAGACCGGGATCTCCGTCGACGACCTCGACGTGTTCGTGCCGCACCAGGCCAACATGCGCATCATCGACGCGATGGCGCGCGCGATGAAGCTGCCCGAGCACGTCAAGATCGCCCGCGACATCGCCGACCAGGGCAACGCCTCGGCGGCATCGATCCCGCTCGCACTCGACCGCATGATCGCCGAAGGCGACGCCAAGAGCGGCGACCTCGCCCTGCTCATCGCGTTCGGCGCCGGGCTGGCGTACGCCGCCCAGGTCGTCCGCGTCCCCTAGCAAACACCGCTCAACCCGCTTGTAACCCTGATTCGCAACAACCGCAACCGAAAGAAGGAGCTCGCCAACATGGCAACCACCGAGGAGATCCGCGGAGACCTCGCCGAGATCGTCAACGAGGTCGCTGGCATCCCCGCCGACGACGTCCAGCTCGACAAGTCGTTCGTCGACGACCTCGACGTCGACTCGCTGTCCATGGTCGAGGTCGTCGTGGCCGCCGAGGAGAAGTTCGACGTCAAGATCCCCGACGACGAGGTCAAGAACCTCAAGACCGTCGGCGACGCCGTCGCCTTCATCGAGCGCGCGCAGAACGGCTGAGCACACGCACCGGCCTGACTCCACCGCAAGAACCCACGAGGTGAGACACACATGAGCGCCACTCGAGTGGTCGTGACCGGACTCGGCACGACCTCCCCCGTCGGCGGTGACGTGCCCACGACCTGGGCCGCACTGCTGGAGGGCCAGTCCGGCGTGCGCAGGATCAAGCACGACTGGGCCGAGCAGCTGGCCACGCAGATCGCGGCCGAGGTCGCCGTCGACCCCGCCGACGTGCTGGAGCGGGTCAAGGCCCGGCGGCTGGACCGCTCGGCCCAGCTCGCGCTGATCGCCGCTCGGGAGGCGTGGGCCGACTCCGGTCTGGAGGACGCCGAGGTCGACCCCGAGCGCCTCGGCGTCGCGATGGCGTCGGGCATCGGCGGCGTGCAGACGCTGCTGTCCAACTACGACGCGCTCAAGGAGAAGGGCCCGCGTCGGGTGTCCCCGCTCGCGATCCCGATGCTGATGCCCAACAGCCCGGCCGCCAACGTCGGTCTGGCGCATCGGTGCCAAGGCGGGCGTCCACACGCCCGTCTCGGCCTGCGCGTCCGGCAACGAGGCCATCGCGCTCGGCATCGACATGATCCGGCTCGGCCGCGCCGACGTCGTCGTGGTCGGCGGCACCGAGGCCGCCGTGCACCCGCTGCCGATGGCGGCGTTCAACAACATGATGGCGCTCTCCAAGCGCAACGACGAGCCCGAGCGCGCGTCGCGGCCGTGGGACAAGGGACGCGACGGCTTCGTGCTCGGTGAGGGCGCCGCAGTGCTGGTGCTCGAGTCCGAGGAGCACGCGAAGGCGCGCGGCGCCAAGGTGTACGCCGAGGCGGCAGGCGCCGGGATCACCGCCGACTCCCACGACATCGCGCAGCCGGACCCGGCGGGTCTCGGCGCGACCCGAGCGATGACGATGGCGCTCCGCGACGCCGACCTCGACGCCTCCGACATCGCGCACATCAACGCGCACGCCACGTCGACCCCGCAGGGCGACGTCGCCGAGGCGCTGGCGATCCGCAACGCGCTCGGCGACAAGGCCGCCGAGGACCTCGTGCTCACCTCGACGAAGTCGATGACCGGCCACCTGCTCGGCGCCGCCGGCGCGCTCGAGTCGCTGGCCGTCGTACTCGCGCTGCACGACCGCGTCGTGCCGCCGACGATCAACCTCGAGGACCCCGAGGACATCGGGCTCGACATCGCGGCCGAGAAGCGCGACCTGCCCGAGGGTGACCTCGCGGCGCTGAACAACTCCTTCGGCTTCGGCGGCCACAACGTCGCCATCGCCTTCCGCAGCGTCTGAGGCACAGACAGGAGCACCCCGCATGACGCAAGCCCCAGCCCCCGAGGCAGCAGCCCCCACGGGGCCGGCAAAGAAGGCGAAGCTCCCTCGCGACCAGGACCCGCGCAACCCGAACCACCGGCTCGCGGCGCTGTTCGACGAGGGCACGCTCGAGCTGATCACCGCGGACGACGACAGCGGCATGCTCGCCGCCGTCGGCACCATCAACGGCACGCACACCGTCGCCTTCTGCTCCGACGCCACCGTCATGGGCGGAGCGATGGGCGACGTCGGCTGCAAGGTCGTCGTGCACGCCTACGAGCGCGCGATGGCCGACCGGGCGCCGATCGTCGGGCTGTGGCACTCCGGTGGCGCCCGGCTCGCCGAGGGCGTGCTGTCGCTGCACGCGGTCGGCAAGATCTTCCACGCGATGACGCAGGCGTCCGGCAAGATCCCGCAGATCTCCGTCGTGCTCGGCCCCGCCGCGGGTGGCGCGGCGTACGGTCCGGCGCTCACCGACATCGTGATCCTCGGCCCGGAGGGCCGCATCTTCGTGACCGGGCCGGACGTCGTCCGCTCGGTCACCGGTGAGGACGTCGACATGCTGCGGCTCGGCGGTCCCGAGCCGCACGGTCGCCGCTCGGGCGTCGTGCACATCCTCACCGAGAGCGAGCAGCGAGGCCATCGACCGCGCCCGCGGGCTGGCGTCGCTGCTCGGCGCGCCGGGCACCATCGAGGTCGACTCGGTGGTGGACCGCGACCTGGCGGAGATGCTTCCGGAGTCGAAGAAGCGCGCCTACGACGTCCACCCGCTCGTCGAGGCGATCCTCGACGAGGACACGGCGCAGGAGCTGCACGCGAAGTGGGCTCCGAACATCGTCACGACGCTCGGCCGCTTCGGCGGCCGCACCGTCGGCGTGATCGCGAACAACCCGCTGCGGCTCGGCGGCTGCCTCGACTCGCTGTCGGCGGAGAAGGCCTCGCGCTTCGTGCGCATGTGCGACGCGTTCGGGGTGCCGCTCGTGGTGCTCGTCGACGTGCCCGGCTACCTCCCCGGCGTCGGCCAGGAGTGGGACGGCGTCGTACGACGTGGGGCGAAGCTGCTGCACGCGTTCAGCGAGGCCGTCGTGCCCCGGGTGACGCTGGTGACGCGCAAGACCTACGGCGGCGCCTACATCGCGATGAACTCCCGCGCTCTCGGCGCGACCAAGGTGTTCGCGTGGCCCGGCGCGGAGGTCGCCGTCATGGGCGCCGTGGCCGCGATCCGGATCCTGCACCGCCGCAAGCTGCTCGAGGTCGCGCCCGACGTGCGGCCCCAGGTCGAGGCCGAGCTCGCCGCCGAGCACGAGCGGCTGGCCGGCGGCGTCGACAAGGCCGTCGAGATCGGTGTCGTCGACGAGGTCGTCGAGCCCACCGTGACCCGCTCGGCCCTGGCCAGGGCCATCGCGGACGCCGGCATGGTGCACCGCGGGGCGCACGGCAACATCCCGCTCTAGCGACTCAGAGGTTCGCGCGCAGGAACGCCGTCGTGCGGCGCATCGCCGACGGCCACGCGGCGTAGAACGTGTGGCCCTCACCGGCGTAGACGCGCAGCCGCGCGTCGACACCGGCCTTCTTCATCGCGGCCACGGTCGCGCGGCTCCACCGCAGCGGGCACGACTCGTCGAACTGACCGTGGTGCACCAGCACCGGCTCGGTGATGCGGTCGAAGTACGGCCGCGGGCTGGCGGCGCGCCAGAACCGAGCGTTGCGCTCCGGCGTGCCGTGCGCCGCGACGATCGCGTCGGAGAGTGCGCTGCGACCGGGGTCGTCGCGGATCCAGCGGTCGAAGTTGTCCGCGGCCAGCGAGCTGACCGGGTCGAACACCACCGCGGCGTCGACGAGTCCGGGCTGCGCCACCAGAGCGTTGTAGACGACTCCCCCGCCCATGGACCGTCCCACCAGGCCGATGCGGTGGTCGTCGACGGGCACGGCTGTCGTGCGTCGCAGCGCCTTGACCGCGTTGACGACGTCGACGGCGTAGCCGAGACGAAGGTTGCGCTCCGACGACGGCACCTTGGAGGAGCCGGCGTGGTTGCGGTAGTCGACGTGCAGCACGACGTAGCCGGCTCGCGCCAGCCAGTCCTGCTCACGGCGCATGCCCTGGCCGTTCACGTAGATCGCCGGGTCGATGTAGCCGTGCGCCAGCACGACCGCCGGGAGCGGCCCCTTGCGTTGCGGCACGTCGAGCTTGGCGGAGACGCGGAGGTCGCCGGAGCGGTAGCGTGACGGTGTACGACGTGTACGCCGCGGTGCGTGCCAGCACCTGCCCGAGGCGCAGGTCGCGCCCGTCGTACGCCTTGTCGAACAGGGCCGGCACCGAGACCGGGTCGACGCGACCGGGAGGCTTCTCGGGAGTCGCGGTGGAGGGTGCCTCGCGCGGGCCAGCCGTGGCGCTCGAGGAGCCGGGTGTCGCCGACGGCGCGGCCTTGCTGGCGCGACGCTCCGGCTCGCTCGTGCAGCGGTGACGGCCAGCAGGAGGGCCACCCCGGTCAGCGCGCGGAGCCGGTGCACGTCTCCATCATGCGGGCACCACGCAACTCCTGCACGGGGCCGCGTCAGCCCAGCTGCGCGCGGAGGAAGGTGATGGCTCGGTGCATGAACAGCGGCCAGGACCGGTCGAAGCGGTGACCCTCGCCCGGGTACTCGTGGAGGGTGACGTCCTTGCCGTCGGCTCGCAGCGCCGACGGTCGTGGCCTCGCTCCAGCGAACCGGGCACACCCGGTCGGCGGTGCCGTGGTCGATCTGGAGCGGGACCGCGACGCGGTCGAGGTAGCTGCGCGAGCTGGCCTGCCGCCAGAAGGCCGGCCGGCTGCGCGGGTGTGCCGTACGCCGCGACGACCCGCTGGCGCAGCGACCGGTCACCGCGCACCCACCGCTGGTAGTTGTCGGCGGCGCTCGAGCTGACCGGCGAGTAGAGCACGGCCGCCTTCGCGAGGTGCGGCTGGGCGACGAGCGCGTTGAGCACCACGCCGCCGCCCATGGAGCGGCCGAACAGGCCGATGCGCGAGGTGTCGACGAACGGCAGCTTCGCCTGCTTGACGGCGCGCACGGCGTTGATGACGTCCTCGGGGTAGCCGAGCGGGTGCGCGACCGGTCGACCCGACTCGCGGCTGGACCCCGCGTAGTTGCGGTAGTCGACCTGGAGCGCCACGAAGCCGCTCTCGGCGAGCGCAGCCTGCTCGCGATCGAGCATGGAGCCGCTGGTGTAGAGGACGCGGGTTGCGCCAGCCGTGCGCGGTCACGACGAGCGGGTGACGGCCGGGCCGCGTCGGGCACGTTCATGACGCCGGTGATGGTCAGTCGAGCCGCTGCGGTACGCTGACGGCATAGCGGGTCCAGGCGAGCTCGCGCTCGAGCACCTTGCCCACCTGCAGGCCACGTCCGTCGTAGCGGTGGTGCGCGCAGCGCCGGGACCGAGACCAGGTTGAACGGGGTGCTGGTGTCGTTGTGGGCGCCGAGCAGGACGGGCGCGGTGCCGGCCGCGTGCAGCGTCGAGGACGACGCCGGCGCACAGGCGGCGATCAGCGCCGCGGCGCCGACCGCCAGCAAGGTGCGCGTGATCCGAGAAGTCACGCGCCATATCTATGGCCGCGACCGCCTCCCGCGCAGCCGAATCGGCAAAGGTCGACCCGGTTGGGTCAGACCACCAGCTAGACGACTTGGTGCAGCCACCTGACCGGGGCGCCCTCGCCGGCGTGCCGGAAGGTCTCGAGCTCGTCGTCCCAGGGCTTGCCGAGCAGCCGGTCGATCTCGATCTCGAGCGTGGTGTCGCCGAGCGGCCGCCTTGACGACGGCGGCCTTGAGACGGTCCTCGGGGATCATGATGTCGCCGTGCACGCCGGTGACCGCGTGGAAGAGCCCGAGGTCGGGGGTGCAGGAGTAGCGGGCGCCCTCGGTGCCGCCCTGTCCGGACGCGGTCGGCTCCTCGGTGACCTCGAAGCGCAGGTGCTTCCAGCCGCGCAGGGCCGAGGCGATGGCGGCCGCGGTGCCGGCGTCGCCGGCCCAGGAGTACTCGGCGCGGTAGGTGCCGGCCTGCGCGGGCTGCGGGGTCCACTCGAGGTTGACGGCGTTGCCGAGCGCGCCGCCGGTCGCCCACTCGATGTGCGGGCACAGCGCGGACGGCGCGGAATGCACGAAGAGCACGCCTCGGGTGGTCGCCCGCGTGCGGTGCTTGTCGCAGTTCGTGTGGTCACCGTGGCCTCCTAGATCCGGCGCGAGATACGCCTTCCCCAGCGGTCTGCGATGGATCGAGAGAGCTCACTGCCTCACGAACAGGTGTGTAGTTGTGATGCCATTGTGACGCACCAGGGGGCACACGGGCCACATTTCAACAATTTTACCTTCGGACCCACGCGGTCGAGCGGGTCAGCTGGTGCGGCCGCGGGCCTTCAGGCGGGTGTTCGGCATCGGCGGCGCGAGCAGCCGGTCGCCCTCGAAGTCCTCGACGGTGCCGAAGCGCTCGGGGCGGTCGTCGATGCCGGCGCCGTTCCACGCCTCGCGCTGCTCGACGATCTCCTCGTGGCTGCGGCCGATGAAGTTCCACCACATCACGATCTGCTCCTCGAACGGCTCGCCGCCGAGCAGCAGCACGATGGTGTCCTCCGTCCGCCGTCCTCGGCGGCCAGCGTGATCTCCCGGCGGCCGTCGCCGAGGTAGCTCATCTCGTTGCGCCCGATGAGCGGGCCGCCCTCGCCGTCGACGCGCGACCGAGCCCTGGCGACGAGCACGCCGTGCTCGAACGACGGCTCCAGCGTCGAGCGTCGTCGGCGGCGCCCGGCTGGAGCGTCACCTCGGCGCCCGACGAGCGGTGTGTACGTCGGAGCGGGCGACGTCTCGTCCGCCGAGCGAGCCGACCATCACGCGGACCCGCGCGCCCCGGCTCGTCGTACGTCGGGAGCTCGGGCGAGGTGCGTGAAGTCGGGCCGGGCGCTGTCGCGGACGTCGTCGGGCAGGCAGACCCAGAGCTGCACGCCGTGCAGACGCGTCGGCGCCTCCTCGGGCGACACCTCCGCGTGGCAGATGCCGTGCCCGGCGGTCATCACGTTGAGCTGCCCGGGCCGGATCAGCTGCCGCGAGCCGAGGCTGTCGGTGTGGAGGCCGAGCCCCTCGAAGAGCCAGGTGACGGTCTGCAGGCCGGTGTGCGGGTGCGGCGGCACCCACATGCCGCCGGTCGCCTTGATGTCGTCGGGTCCGTAGTGGTCCAGGAAGCACCAGGCGCCGATCATCCGGCGGGTCTTGTTCGGCACGATGCGGCGCACGTGGGTGGTGCGGCCGAGCAGCACGTCGCGCGCCACCAGTGGCTCGTGGACCCCCTCGAAGGTGCTCACGCCGCCAGTCTTCCAGCCGAGTCAACGGGGCCCGTCAGCGAGAAGGGTTGCGAGACGGGGCGCACCTTCACGCAGCACAGCCCCTCTTCCGGCTCCAGCTGTGCGCACAGGTGCGGGCAGTCGGCGCCCTCGAGCAGGCCGCCGACGAAGGCCTCGTTCAGCCCGCACACCAGCTCGGTGTGCTCGCGCGCGAGAGCGTCGAAAGGGCAGTTGACGAGGAGCAGGTCGTCACCGTCGGGACGCGGCTCGTAGCCGTGCCGCGCCAGCGCCTGGCTCGCCCGCTCCGACTCGTCGCCCGGCGGCGGACGTCGCCGTTGCTCCGGCGGCCCGGCCCCGCTCGGTCGCGACGCGTCGCCACGGCCTCGGCGACCGTGCCGGCGTGCTCGCGAGCGCTCGACGCCTGCCGCGAGGATGTCGCCCGACCAGGTCGTAGCGACGCTCGGGCAGCGACACCGCGAGCTCGAGCTCGGCGCGGCGGTAGAGCTTCGCGGGACGGCCGGCACCCGGCCCGGTGCGGCCGGTCAGCCGGCGGAACTCCGTCTCGAGCAGGCCCTCCTCGACGAGCCGGTCGAGGTGGAACTTCGCGGTGTGCAGAGGTACGTCGACGCCGTCCGCGGCCTGCTCGCGGCTGACCGGCGTCGGGCTGCGCGACGACGTACTCGTAGAGCGCGCGGCGCACCGGCTCGGCGAGCGCGCCGATGCGCGCTGCCTGCCGGGAGAGCTCGTCCGCCACGCTGCTCACTTTCTATCGGACAGGTTCTTGACGAAAGAACGATCTGGATGTCTAACGTACACCAACTATTCCTTTAGATACCAGAGGAGGCACCATGACCGCACGCCTCGGTCGCCCGACCTGCCGCAGCCCTGGCGCCCGAGGATGACCCACCCGGCGGCCGACGTGGACCTGGTCGCGGCGGAGAAGGCCGCCGGGGACCTGCTGTCCGCGCTCGGCCTGCCGGTGGACTCCCCCGACATGGCGGAGACGCCGCGGCGCATGAGCCATGCGCTGGCCGAGATGCTGACCGTCCCGGCGTTCGACTTCACGACGTTCGAGAACTCCGAGGGCTACGACGAGCTGGTGCTGGTCGAGGACATCCCCGTCCGCTCGCTGTGCGAGCACCACCTGCTGCCGTTCACGGGCCGAGCGAGCGTCGGCTACCTGCCGGGTGACCGGATCCTCGGGCTGTCCAAGCTCGCCCGGGTGGTTGAGTTCTACGCCTCGCGTGTCCAGACTCAGGAGCGGTTGACCAAGCAGATCGCCGACCACCTCCAGCGGCATCTCGCGCCCCGGGGTGTGGGGGTGCTCGTCACCGCCGAGCACACCTGCATGAGCGTCCGCGGCGCCCGCGCTGTCGGCAGCCGGACCGTGACGTCGGCGCTGTTCGGCCACCTGCGAGAGGACGCCGCCGCCAGGGCGGAGTTCTTCGCACTGACCAGGACCGCAAGGAGAGCACGATGACCAGACGTTCGTGGTCGTAGGCGCAGGGCTGGCAGCCGCCAAGGCGGTCGAGGCGCTGCGAGGCGCCGGCTTCGAGGGGACGGTCGTGATGTTCGGCGAGGAGCACCACCTGCCCTACGAGCGGCCGCCGTTGTCGAAGGGCTACCTGCTCGGCAACGACGACGCTCGAGACGGCGTTCGTCCACGACCCCGACTGGTACGACGACAACGACGTCGACCTGCGTCTCGGCACCGCGGTCACCTCCATCGACACCGGCGCCCACGTCGTGCGCACCGCCGACGGCGCAGCAGTCCTACGACAAGCTGCTGCTCGCCACCGGCGCGAGCCCGCGCCACCTCGCGATGGCCGACGACTCCGGCGCTCCCGTCGCCTACCTCCGCACCATCGAGGACAGCCAGCGCCTCAAGGAGTCCTTCGGCGAGGGCCGTTCGGTCGTCGTGATCGGTGGCGGCTGGATCGGGCTGGAGGTCACCGCCGCCGCGCGCGAGGCGGGCTCCGCGGTGACGGTCCTCGAGTCGCTCGACCTGCCGCTGCTGCGGGTCCTCGGCCCCGAGGTCGGCCGAGATCTTCGCCGACCTCCACCGCGAGCACGACGTCGACCTGCGCACCGGCGTCCAGGTCGCCGGCGATCGAGCAAGGACGGCGACGGCGGGCCGTCGTACACCTCGGCGACGGCGGCACGGTCGAGGCGGACCTCGTCGTGGTCGGCATCGGCGTGGCCCCCAACGTCGTCGCTCGCCGAGGCGGCCGGGATCGAAACCGACAACGGCGTGCTGGTCGACGAGCGGCTGCGCACCTCCGACCCGGACGTCTACGCCGTCGGCGACATCGCCAACCACGCAGCACCCGGTGCTCGGCCGCCGGATCCGCGTCGAGCACTGGGACACCGCGATCGGGCAGGGCGAGACGGTGGCCGCACGCGATGCTCGGCGCACGACATCACCTACGACCGGCTGCCGTACTTCTTCACCGACCAGTACGACCTCGGCATGGAGTACGTCGGCAGCGTCGGCCCCGACGGGTACGACGAGGTGGTGCTGCGCGGCGACACGAAGGGCCGCACGTTCACGGCGTTCTGGCTGCAGGGCGGCCGCGTCGTGGCGGGCATGCACGTCAACGACTGGGACGCCACCGACCACATCCGCGCGATCGTCGGCAAGGAGATCTCCGCGGACCGGCTGCGCAACGAGGACCTGTCGCTCGAGGAGCTCGCCGGCGGCTAGACCACCGACATCGGCGGGGACTGCCTGTCCCGGCCGAGCAGCATCAGAGCGGTGAGGATGTCCTCGGCGCGACCGAGCCCGCGAGGTGGCTCTCCCCCGCCATCGTCTCCATGGTCGCGTCGGGCAGCAGGTCGACGACGTGCGCGCCGTGGGCGAACGGCACGATGTGGTCGGCGTCGCCGTGGAACCAGCGCACCGGCACCGCGACGTCCGCGACGCGGAAGCCCCAGTCGCGGCTGAACAGCAGCAGGTCCGACAGCGGCGCGGTGACCTGCTTGCGGCTGCCGTTGAGCAGGTCGTCGACGAACATCGCCTTGATCTCGGGGCGGCCGAGCAGCCGCTTGTCACCCTCGGGCTGCACCAGCGCGTACAGGTCGAGGAACCTGCCGGCGAAGGGCTTCACCAGTCGGATGCCCACGGTCAGCGCCGACGCCGATCGGCACGCGGCCGACGGCGACGAACGGCGCGAGGTGCCTCGCGAACCCGACGACTCCCCCACCACGGCGTCGTCGCCGACCGACGGGGCGACCCCGCCGATGACGGCAACGCCGAGCACGCGTTCGGGCAGCGCCGCGCCGGCGGCCAGCACGTAGGGCCCGCCCCCGGACAGCCCGATGAGCCGCATGGTCGCCGATGCCGAGCGTGTCCGCGAGCAGCACGAGGTCATCGGTCCAGTCCGCGAGGTTGCGGTAGACGTGGGGCGTCGAGGAGCCGATGCCCGGCCGGTCGACGCCGATGATGCGCAGCCCCTCGTGATCGGCGAACGCCCGCGCCTCCACGGGGATCTGTCGCCTGGCACCGGGCGTGCCGTGCATCCAGATCACCGCGTCACCGTGCGGCGACCCGAACTCGGCGAACCCCAGGCGGCGCCCGTCACGGACCGCGACGGTGCCCTCCAACCGGGGCCGGGCGACGTCGTTCATGGGCCGAATCGTCGCATGGAACACGTTCTACTTCTACGCATGCAGGGCGCGGCGTATGCCACATTCGCGAGTGGGCACGATGGCTGCATGACCAGATCCGGCGGCATCAGGGTGGGCATCTCCGGCTGGCGCTACGACGGCTGGCGCGGCGACTTCTACCCCGAGGGGCTGCCACAGCGCCGCGAGCTGGAGTACGCCTCCGGGCGGCTCACCTCGATCGAGATCAACGGGTCGTTCTACTCGCTGCAGCGGCCGTCGTCGTACGCCTCGTGGCGGAGGAGACCCCCGACGACTTCGTGTTCTCGGTCAAGGGCGGCCGCGTTCGTCACCCACCTCAAGCGCATGGTCGGACGTGGAGACGCCGCTCGCGAACTTCTTCGCGTCCGGCGTGCTCGGCGCTCGGGCCGAAGCTCGGGCCGGTGCTGTGGCAGCTGCCGGAGACGCTGCGCTTCGACGCGGACGTGCTGGACGGCTTCTTCGCGCTGCTGCCCGCGCACGACGGGCGAGGCGGCGGCGCTGGCCGAGCGGCACGACGACAAGGTCAAGGAGGGCCGGTCCCTGACCACGACCGAGGAAGACCGGCCGCTGCGCCACGCACTGGAGTTCCGCTCGCCGACGTTCGCGGCCGACGAGGCCTACGACGCTGATGCGCCGCCACGGCGTCGCGGTGCGTGCTCGCCGACACCGCCGGCAAGTGGCCGAAGGTCGAGCAGGTGACCAGCGAATTGATGTACGTGCGGCTGCACGGCGACAAGGAGCTCTACGCCAGCGGCTACAGCGACGACGGCCCTCGACGAGTGGGCCGGCGAAGTGCCGCGGCTGGTCGCGCGACGGGCCGCGACGTCTACGTCTACTTCGACAACGACATCAAGGGCTTCGCGCCGTACGACGCGATGCGGCTGATCGAGCGGCTGTCCTAGCTGCTCACGCTGGTTGAGGTGCCCGAGCCCCAAGGGCGAGGGCCTCGAAACCCGATGGGCCGTCGCGCAGTCTGTGCCACAAACGCAGTGATTTCGAGGCTCGCTTCGCTCGCACCTCAATCACCGCCGGGACGAGTCTGCTGGGGGGCATGCGGGCGTGTGATGAGTCGGCCGGCTACTGGCCCGTGCGTCCGTCGATGCACTCGCGAAGCAGGTCGGCGTGGCCGGCGTGGCGTGCGTACTCCTCGATCATGTGCACGAGCACGTCGCGGATCGCCACGGTCTCGTCGTGCATGGTCACCTCGCGACCCAGGTCGGCCTCGTCGAGGGCGGCGAGCCAGGCGTCAGCCTTGGCGATCTCGGCCTTCCAGGTGGCAAACGCGTCGTCGACCACCTCCTGGTCGGGGAACGCCCCGGTGAACTGCCAGTCGGGGTCCTCGTCGCGCTTGTAGAGCCGCGGGGGGTCGGTCGGCCCTCGAGGACACGCTGGAACCAGTGGTTCTCCACCTGGGCCAGGTGCCGCAGCAGCCCCAGCAGGCTCAGCGTGCTGGGCGGCACCGACCGCTGCGCCAGCTGGTCGGGATCGAGGCCGCCGCATTTCATCTCGATGGTGAGCCGGTAGTTGGCGAGGTACTCCCGGTAGGTCGCCAGCTCGCCGACCGGGTTGCCGTAGGTCCTCGGGTCGTCCTCGGGGGCGATCCACATGTCACTCATGCCGCCAGCATCCACCACCGCCGGGCCGAGGGGTAAGGCCCGGGTCATCCTTTCCGGGTGAGGCAGCCGCCGGTCCACGCCTGCATACGGTCTCGCCAATGCAACTCGAGGAGGACGGCATGACCGAGCAGCTGGACCGAGAGTCCATCGAGGAGATGGGCCCGGTGGACTACTTCGTCGTCGAGTTCCCCGGCAGCAAGATGACGGGGGAGGGGCTGCCGAAGCTGGTCGATCTCGTCGATCGCGGAATCATCCGCATCCTCGATCTGGTTTCGTGAAGAAGGAGCGCGATGACGGCTCGGTCGTCGGGGCTTGGCGGCTGGCCGACTTCGACGGCGACGGCGAGCTGGACCTCGCGGTGTTCGAAGGGGCGTACTCCGGCCTGGTCGACGAGGGCGACCTGGCCGAGGCGTGACGGCGTGCTCGAGCCCGGCAGCTCGGCGGCGATACTGGTCTACGAGAACGCCTGGGCGGCGCCGTTCGTCGTCGCCGTTGCGTCGCGGCGGGGCCCAGGTCGTGGCCAGCGGCCGCATCCCCGTGGCAGGCGATTCTTGCGGCGGTCGATGCTGCCGAGCAGCAGTAGGCGCCAAGAGCTCCGGTGGACCCGGCGGTCAGCACTCACTTAGTTCCAAGGAGGAACACCAGATGCCAGGTCTACTTCGAGGGGTCGGCCGCACCGCGGTGATCGCCGGGACCGCCACCTCAGTGTCGAACCGGGTCTCTCGCCGGCAAGCCGGTCGGTGGGCAGCAGCAGGAGCAGGCGGAGGCCTACCGAGCAGCAGCAGGCCGGCCCCACAGCAGGCCTACCAGCAGCCGCCACCACCGCAGGCCAGCGGCACGGATGTTGAAGCTCGACCAGCTCGAGCGACTCGGCGAGCTGCGGGCGAGGAGGTGCTGCTGGCGACGCTGAGTTCGAGCAGCAGAAGGCCAAGATCCTCGCCTCCTGAGGTTTCCGAGCCTGACCTCGGCGGCCCTCGTCCGCCTGGCGTGCACGGGGCCGCACGCCCACTCCGGCGACAACGAACGGCGGTACGGTGGGAGTCTGAGCCAGAGCGGCTCGCGGGGGGCACTGACGGGGAAGGGCGGGATCCTCATGGGACGTGAGCGACCCCCACAGAGGAGGGCGCCGCCGCGATCGCACCCACCACAGCGCCCAGATGGCCGCGCTGGCCACGTCGTGTGTCGACCGTGCAGGGGTGGACGGGTGCGGCGTGTCGATCCAGGACATCGAGCAGCCAACCCGGTCATGGTGCACGCCTCCAACGAGGTGGCCGCAGCCATCGAAGACCTGCAGCTCACGCTGGGCGAAGGACCGTGCGTGGACGTGGTGCGCTACGGCACAGCCGTGCAGGGTGGCCGATCTCGCCGACCAGTCGGACGGGCGTTCCCAGCAACGGGTGGCCGGTCTTCCGCACCGAAGCGTCCAACCTGGGCGTGCGGGTGCGGTGTTCGCGTTCCCGCTGCTCGTCGGGGCCCGTAGCGCTGGGCGTCGTCGACCTCTACCGGACCGCCCCGGGCGCGATGAGCAGCGCGCAGCTCACCTCCACCCTGTCCACCGTCGACTCGATGGGCAGGCACCTCCTCCCGCACCGACCAGGACGGGTGCTCAGCAGGACCCACTCTCCCTCGTGGTGCACCAGGCCGCGGGTGTTGTGATGGTCCAGCTGGAGAGCAGCATCGAGGAGGCCTTGGTGCGACTTCGCGCGTCGGCGTACGCCGCCGGGCGACCAGTCGCAGACATCGCCGCTGACGTGGTTCGCGGCAACATCCGGTTCCGGAAGGAGCAAGCATGACCAACGATGACCAGACGCAAAGCTCCGCCACGGGCCCACCGGAGCACCCCGGCGACGCCGAGGCGGCCGGGCCGACGAGCTGGGACCAGACGAGAAGCGTCGAGCAGTACGCGCGGCTGGCGGAACGCTTCGTGTCGCTGGCCGACACCCTCGTCGACGACTACGACGTCGTCGAGTTCCTGAACCGCTGGTCGCGACGAGTGTCGAGCTGCTCGCGTCATCGCGGTGGGTCTGCTGCGTGGACCAGATCGGGGAGGCTGCACCCGATGGCCTCGTCCAACGAGGACCCGAGGCTCTCGAGCTGTTCCAGCTGCAGAACGAGGAAGGCCCCTGCCTCGATCGCGTCCGGACCGGCGACGGTGGTCGACGCCCGACCTCCGAGAGCGAGCGCTGGCCGCGGTTCTCCGCCGCGGCGCCGGCGGGTTCCGCTCGGTGCACGCCGTGCCGTTGCGGCTGCGCGAGGAGCGGATCGGCGGGCTCAACCTGTTCAGCGCGACCGGCCGCCACTCGACGAGGCCGACCTCCGGGTGGCCAGGCCCTGGCCGACGTCGCCACGATCGGCATCCTGCAGCAACGGTCGCTCGCGGTCGGGAGCTGCTCGACCGAGCAGCTGCAGAGCGCATTGAACAGCCGGATCGTCATCGAGCAGGCCAAGGGCGTGCTCGCCGAGAGCCGGCAGCTCGACATGGGCGCGGCGTTCCAGGCACTGCGGATGACGCCCGCTGCAACAACCTGCGGCTCAGCGAGGTGGCCGAACAGCTCGTCTCGCGGCGACTGGACGCCTCGGCTGTGCTCGAGGGTGTCAGCCCCGCAAATTAACGGGACGTGGCGAGATCGGGGAGGGGTGCGCTAGCGCACAGCCTGCCCGACCTCTTCCCCGTCAGCCCGGATGGCCGATGCCTGGGCACCCCCGTCAAACGACGCCCAGACTGACTTGCCATTTTCGACTTCCAAAGTTAACCACGCCGAACAGTGCGCGTCCACGATCCGCAGGCCTCGCCCCCCGAGGCCGTACAGATCGTCACGTGCGTAGTCCGGTTGGGAAGCAGACGCGTCCCTCACCGTCAGGACCACTGAGTCCCGACGACCGGCAAGGGTGACGCTGAACGACGTACTGGCGTGGATCACCGCGTTGGTGGCCAGCTCACTCACGACCAGTGATACGTCGTCGACCGCATCCTCGCGACGATGGGAGGCCAAGCACGCACGAACGAACCGGCGCGCGCCCGCGACTGCAGGCGGCTCGCCGGCCCAGGACTTGGTGTGTGACCAGTTGGCCACGTGAAGGCAACTTCCACTCGTCGACAAGAATCCAGCGCAGATCGCGGGGTCTAGACGATGGCTGCCGTTCGCGACTTTACCCGGGTTGGTCGCGGCCGCGTAACCCCGGTTCGTCACGGGATCTGGCGACATGTCGCTCACGCCGCAGCGCTGGGCCATGCGCCGAGACAGGAGAGACCGCGGGGGCCCCGTCCCGAACGGGGTCGGGGCGGGGCCGGGGGGGCACGCTTCGGCCCTTTGGGGATGAGTCACCGAAGCGTCTTTTTCAAAGAGCCTGCAGTGCTCTTGTCTTTCACCGTACGTCGCATCCGACACAGAAGAGCACTGGGCTAGTCATTATTATCAGGAGTATCACTGCCGGGTGGTCGCGATCCGCAGCCGCTCCTCCGGGCTGATCAGGTGGTCGGCGTCCTCGGCGTCGTCGCCGAGGTCGATCTGGACCCAGTGGACCCGGCCGGTGAACGTGCTGGTCCGGCGCCGTAGTCGTCGCTGACCGGGGTCCCGGTGTCGTGCCGACGTCGGTGGTCTCGTCGCCGGAGAACACCATCGGCACTGGTCATGTCGACCCGACCGGTGCCGACCTTGGTCGCCGTCGACGTAGAGGTCGACCGTGCCGCCCTTGCCGAGGCCGCCGCCGTCGTAGGCGAACTCCATGCGCACCTGGTGCTCGCCGGCAGGGATGGCGTGGTGCCGTCGACCTGAAGCGCTGCAGGCCGAAGAAGTTGTAGCAGTACGCGGGCCGGCCCTCGTGCAGGTACAGGCTCCAGCCGCCGAACGCGCCGCCCTGGGCGACGATCACGCCCTCGGCGCCGCCCTCGGGGACGCACGTCCGCGGTGATCGCGTGCGACTTGTTCTTGAGTTGAGCACCGAGTTCTCGGTGAGCCGGCCCATCCCGCCGAACAGCAGCTGGCTGTTGCCCCGGATCAGCGGCGGCCGGCCGGCGAGGTCGGGGTTGAAGCGCTCGACCCGCCGGTCGTCGAGCGGGAACACGTTGTACTTGGTCGCCTCGAGGAGGAACAGCCGCTGCAGCTCGGCGAGCTTGTCCGGGTGCTCGGCGGCGATGTCGTGCGCCTGGGTCCAGTCGTCCGGCGCGTAGAGCTCCCACACGTCGTCGTCGAGGGCGGGCAGCGGCGTCATCGCCACGGGATGCTGTGCCGGGTCACCGCGGTCCAGCCCTGGTGGTAGATGCCGCGGTTGCAGAACATCTCGAAGTACTGCGTCGTCGTGCCGCTCGGCCGCATCGGCGTCGTCGAACGAGTACGCCATGCTGACGCCGTCGCAGCGGCATCTGCTGCACACCGTTCACGAAGGTCGGCTGCGGGCAGCCCGGCCGCCTCGAGCACGGTCGGGGCGACGTCGATCACGTGGTGGAACTGGTCCCGGATCTCGCCCCTGGCGTCGATCCCGCGGCCAGTGCACGATCGTGCCGTTGCGGGTGCCGCCCCAGTGCGACGCGACCTGCTTCGTCCACTGGTACGGCGTGTCCATCGCGTGCGCCCACCCGACCGCGTAGTGGTTGTACGCCTCCGGGCGTGCCGAACTCGTCGATCCGCGACGCCATGAACTCCGTCGTCTCGAAGCCGGCTGCGCCGTTGAGGTCGAGCATCTCGTTGAAGGTGCCGTTGACGGTGCCCTCGGCCGACGCGCCGTTGTCGCCGATGATGTACGTAGACCAGCGTGTCGTCGAGGATGCCGAGCTCCTCGAGCGTGTCGATCAGCCGCCCGACGTGGTGGTCGGTGTGCTCGAGGAAGCCGGCGTAGACCTCCATCTGGCGGGCGAGCACCGGCTTGAGCTCGTCGGGCATGTCGTCCCACGCCGGGATCTCGGCCGGCCGCGCGGTCAGCTCGGCGTCCGGCGGGACCACGCCGAGCTCCTTCTGGCGGGCGAAGCGTCTGCTCGCGCAGCGCGTCCCAGCCCTCGTCGAACCGACCGCGGTAGCGCGTCCGACCACTCGGTCGGCGCGTGGTGCGGAGCGTGGGTGGCGCCGGGCGCGAAGTACATGAAGAACGGCTTGTCGGGCATCAGCGCCTTCTGCTGGCGCACCCACTCGATCGCGTGGTCGGTCATGTCCTCGGTGAAGTGGTAGCCCTCCTCGGGCGTGCGGTCCGGCTCGACCGGCACGGTGCCCTCGTAGATCGCCGGGGAGTACTGGTTCGTCTCGCCGCCGATGAACCCGTAGAAGTGCTCGAACCCGCCCCGCCGGTCGGCCAGCGGTCGAACGGCCCCATCGGGCTGGTCTCGCTACACCGGAACCTCGTGGCACTTGCCGAACTGCGCGGTCGAGTAGCCGTTGAGCTTCAGCGTCTCGGCGAGCGGTGCCGCGGTGTTCGGGCCGCACGCAGCTGTAGCCCGGCGCCGACGTCGCGATCTCGGTGATGCCGCCCATGCCGACGCGAGTGGTGGTTGCGCCCGGTGAGCAACGCCTGCCGGGTCGGCGAGCACAGCGCCGTCGTGTGGAACCGGTTGTACTTCAGGCCGCCCGCTCGCCAGGCGCTCGGCGGTCGGCGTGTCGATCGGTCCGCCGAACGCGCTCGAGGCGCCGAAGCCGCAGTCGTCGATGCAGCACGACGAGCACGTTCGGCGCACCCGCGGCGGGCGCAGCGGCTCGATCGGCGGGAACGTGGTGGCCGGGTCCTTGGCGTCGTACGTCACCAGGCCGGCAGGTTGCCGTCGGGATCGGGAGCACGGCGCGGCTGACAGAGCTCACGACTTCCTCCTCGACGGCCGGTTCGTCGACCAGGAGAACCCTCGGCGGGATGGCGCGGTGCGGACTCACCCGTCTCGGGTGACACACGGAAAGGGGGCAGCCTCAGGCCTGGTCGGCGTGCTGATCGCGTCGAACCGAGGTCCATGCGGTGCCGCTGCCGCCCTCGCCGACTCGCCGTGCCGGGGCGGGCGTCGCGTTGTGGGTGAGCCCCTGGCGACGTCCACGGTCGGCGACGGCCTCGGGCTCCCGCATGGACGCCGCCCACTTCAGCCGCAGCCGCGACAGCTCGTCGTCGAAGAACCACTCCGGCTCCGCCATTCGAGGACCTCCAGCCATGTCTCAGGTCGGTCACTCGATAGGTACCGATGCCTGTACAACTGGCTGGAAGGCCAATCGGTTACGCCCTACGTCCCCTTCATCGCCTGCGGGCGTTCGAGAGCGTCGCGCCGCCCGACGCGTGAAGGGTGCCGCCGTAGATCCGGAGCTCGTCGCGCAGCGCATAGGGCACCGGGAGCCGCAGCGCGGCGAGTGCCTCCACGTAGTGCGTGAGCGTTGCGACAAGATGGGCCTGCGCCCCGTGGACCAGCTCGGCACGTCCGGTCGAGCGGGCCTCCCGCAAGCCGACGCGAGCCCCTTGCACCTCGTTGAGGAGCGCGGCGAGCAGAAGCCTGGACGGGCTGGGCGTCTGCGCCGCGGGCGGGGAGTCGCCTCGCCCTCGCCGGTCGTCCGACACGAGGGCCAACCGAGGTCGTGCCGATCGGACGCAGGTCGAACGACGCCCACACCGACTTCCCGTTGCGGTTCCCCTGCCTCACGCCCCAGTCGCGGCTGTAGTAGCCGACGACGTGCAGGCCGCGGCCCGCCGTAGCGAGCACAGGAGTCGCCGACAACACGGGGCGGAACCGGGAGTGGTCCTCGACGGTGAGCCTTATCGAGTCGGTGAGGCCCTCGAGCACCACCGTGAACGAGGTCTTGGCGTGCCGAGCCGCGTTGGTGGCAAGCTCGCTCGCCACCAAGCGGACGTCCTCGACCAGGTACAGCAGGTCGTGGTCGGCGAGCAGGCCCTCGACGAAGCTGCGGGCCGCCGGCACGCTGGCGCGGATCGGCGGCAAGGTGATGCGGTCCGACCAGGCGACTTGTTTGAACCATGGATACCCCCCACCGAGCGAACGGGACTCTTCCTGAGTCGGCCGCTACAGGCGGGGGCTGGGCTCGTGACGCGCCGTCATCGGTGAGCCTACCTGGCCGAGCGACGGCAGACCGGCGATTCCGGCGAACGTGGGGCGGGCGGGACTTGAACCCGCGCGTGGACGATTATGAGTCGTCTGCTCTAACCAGCTGAGCTACCGCCCCGATGCGCGGGCAGCCTAGCCAACGGCCATCGACGTGCCGAGTGCTCCGTCGGCCCGCACGGCACCCATCGCGGCATCGACCTTGGCGGTGGGACCGGCGACGAAGACGTACTCGACGTTGCGCAGCCGCCAGACCTCGCCGACCCGTTCGCCCAGTCGGGCCGTGGATCCCGATCTGCGCGCCGACGTACCTCTTGCGGTCGAACGCAAGGATCCGACCTCCGCGTGCCCGGCCTCGTGCAGCAAGCTGCATCTCCTCCGGGGTGATCCACGACTCGTCGTTGTAGGAGACGACCACGACCTCGGCGCGGACCCGGCCCAAGAGGTCGGCCAGCGCCGCCGGCATCGTCGCGCCGGCGGTTGAAGACGCCTGTCGCTCGTCGCGGGTGTCGACGCGCTTGCACGCGACGCCGTAGTGCTCCGGGGCGTCCCAGCGGACCAGGGTCTCCCAGACGTGGTAGTTCGCGAAGTAGCGGTGCTGGTTGTACGGCGGGTCGAGGTAGACCAGTCCCGCGGGCCGGCCCGTCGACCGGGCGAGGGCGTCGCCGATGAGGTCGCCCGGGCCCTGGATCAGCTCGGGGCGGCCGCAGCTCGAGGTCGCGGTACGCCCGCGGCGCCCACTCCTTGAGGTAGGCCATCTGCACACCGGTCGTCGAGTCGACGCGGTCGGCGGCGAGCATCAGGCGGTGAGCAGGACGGGAGAGAGGCGCCCCGCGGTGGTCGGCCTCGATCGCGTCGCGCACGGCGTCGACCCGCATGCCGTTGCGGGGCTGGAAGAAGCGGGCCGGCTCGCAGAAGGTCTGGGTGAACAGCTCGCCGGGCCCGGGAGGGCGCCCACTGGGGGCCGAGCGCCCCGCCTAGGGCCTCCCCGTCCACCGTCGCTCGCGTCGGTCGCGAGGTAGCAGCCGAGCGAGGACCTGCCGGTGTACGTCGCGGGGTCGAAAGCAGTCAACGTGATGCCCCGCCGCTTGAACTCCTGGGCGACCCGGGTCGTGCCGGTGAACAGGTCGACTGCGGTGCGGGCTTCGACGCGGTCTCGGCGATCCCCCCCAGCGCCGGGACCAGGAGCCGCTTGGAGCCGAGGTACTTGATCACGTGACGACCGTACGGCCGGCCGCCGGGGATCACGGGGAGGCACCACCACTCGGCGTCGTACGGTGACCGGCATGGACGAGTCCCACGACTTCGACGCGATCACGCTCGAGCAGCTGCGCAGCACCGGCGGGCTCAAGTGGTCGCAGCACCCGGACGCGATCGGCGCCTTCGTCGCGGAGATGGACTTCGGCACCGCGCCGCCGATCCGCGAGCGCTGCACGACGCTGTCGACGCCGGCCTGTTCGGCTACCTCCCCGACGCGCTGGACCGGCGAATGTCGGAGGCGTGCTGCGGCTGGGCGCGCGCGCAGTACGCCTGGGACGTCGCACCCGAGCGCGTGCGGCCGCTGGCCGACGTGATCGCCGGGCTGCAGGCCGCCATCGAGCACTTCTCGCGCCCGGGACCGCCGGTCATCCTGCCGACGCCGGCGTACATGCCGTTCCTCACCGTCCCGCCGGCCCTCGGCCGCGAGGTCATCCAGGTGCCGCTGGCGACGCAGGACGGCCGGCCCGTCTACGACCTCGACGCGATCGAGGCGGCGTACCGCGGGCGGCGACCTGCTGGTGCTCTGCAACCCGCACAACCCGATCGGCCGGGTGCTCGACCGCGAGGAGATGCTGGCGGTCGCCGAGGTCGTGGAGCAGCACGGTGGGCGGGTGTTCTCCGACGAGATCCACGCCCCGCTGGTGTACGCCGGGCGTCGGCACGTCCCCTACGCGACGCTCTCCGACGCCGCCGCGCACACCGTCACCGCGGTGTCGGCGTCGAAGGCGTGGAACCTGCCCGGCCTCAAGTGCGCGCAGCTGGTGCTGTCCAACGAGGCGGACGCCGAGAAGCTGGGCGCGAGTCGGCTTCATGGCCGAGCACGGGGCGTCGAAGCTCGGCGTCGTGGCCAACACGCCGCCTACGAGTCCGGCGGACCTGGCTGGCCGACGCGGTGGCGCTACCTCGACGACAACCGCCGGCTGCTGGAGAAGCTGCTCGCCGAGCGGATCCCGGAGATCGGCTACACGCCGCCCGAGGGCACCTACCTCGCCTGGCTGGACTGCCGGGAGCTCGGCCTCGGCGACCACCCGGCCGGAGTTCTTCCTCGAGCACGCCGGCGTCGCGCTGACCGACGGCGCCGCGTGCGGGCGAGGCCGGTGCCGGGTTCGTGCGCTCCAACTTCGCGACGCCGCGGCCGCTCCTCGAGCAGACCGTCGACCGGATGGCGACGGCGCTGGCCCGCCGCTGAGTGGACAGGCGGGGATCGGCGTACGCGAGCGTCCGGTCCTTTACTCTGACCCGGTGACTCGGGTGATCGGCAGGCGCATCGCGCGCGGCGACGATGGGCCGTCGCGCCTCGTCGCTGCGGCGCGCGGCCGGGTCCGGCGGCGAGCCCGAGGCACGCGTCCGCCCGACCCCCGCGTCGAGCTCCCCCGCGACTGCCTCGCAGGCGCCCACGCCGTCGCCCTCCGAAGTCGCTTCGGAGGTCCCGGTGCCGGGCTCGATGGACACGCCGGGCACCACGTCCGGCCGGCTGTCCGTGAAGTCGTTTCCCACGCCGAAGCAGCTCGGCGCCGGCTGGAGGTACGCCGTCGACCCGGGTGACGCCGAGGAGGGGTACTCCGGCAACGGCACCTCCCCCTCGCGCGCAGTCCCGAGGAGATCGTGCAGACCGCTCTGCCGTTCGGCTGCGCGCGCAGCGGCGCCCTCCCGCAGCCGACCCACGCGCTCGAGGTGGACTACACGGTGCGCGGCGCCACGTGATCGCGGTCCGCGGCCAGTTCGAGGACGCCGGCTGCGGCCACCGCGTTCTACGACGGCCGGGCCACCGGGCTGCGGGCCTGTGCGGGAGGAGCGGCAGCCCCGCGATCGGGGCGCTGGTCGCGAACCTCACCCGCCCGGCGCCAACGCCCTGGTCACCGACCGCACGCCGAAGTCCGACCCCTGGCGCGAAATCGCCGTGCTCGACGGCGACGTCGTCGCGCTGGTCGCCGTGCAGGGTGACGACCCTCTGACCCATCCTGACAGCACGCGACTCGTGAAGCTGCTCCACACATGACCGCCCGACAGGACCTCCCCACATGAATCCTACGGACTCGGTCGCAGCAGCCTGGCGGTCAGCTGCCTCGCCGTCGCCCTCGTCGGCGTGCCTGGCACGGCATCGGCGGCGGACACCCCGACTCCGAGGGGACTGCCCACGCGCGCGCCGAGCCGGACGACCCGACCCCCGCCGAACGAGCCGCAGGTCGCGAGTCCCGACACTGCCACGGTCGAGGCCGGCCGCTCGGTGACCGTCAGGCCGCTCAACAACGACACCGACCACGGGACCGCCCGCTGACCATCACCGCCGCCGATCCGCTGGACGGCCGCGTGACGTTCGCCACCTCGAAGTTCAAGTTCACGGCGCGTTCATCGGATCACGGGGACAAGACGTTCGCCTACACCATCTCTGACGGAACCAGCACCGCCTCCAACACCGTGACGGTCACCGTGCCGCCCCCGCGGGCGGTGAGCATCTCGCTCGCGGACCGGTGGTCGCGCTGCGCCCCTACGCGATAACGGCTCGGTCAGCCCGGCCGTACCCGGCCGGTCGACGTACGGGTGCAGCGGCTGGTCAGGGCCGCTGGGGAAGTACCGAAAGACCGTGCCGACGCCACCGGCCGCTACGCCGTCGGCTTCCGCACCAATAAGCTGAAGCCCTACACGTTCCGCGCGGTCGCCACCTGGGGCGACAGAGCCGCAAGGTGAGCACCAGCCGGGTCCGCCGTACCGCCGTCGCGGGGCCGAGGTGCAGGTCTCCGGGCCGCTGACGCGCGGTGACGTGCCCTACTCCTACCGGTCCGGTGCCCCGTCGGCCCTAGCGGCCTGCGGCGCATCACCATCAACCGCTTCAACTACTCCCACGGCGTCGCCCGCGGCTCGCTCGTCGTCCGCGCGGGCGCCGTCCCCGACCTGCTCAAGGTGTTCAAGGCGTCGTTCGCGAAGCGGTTCCCGGTGCGGTCGATGCGGCCCTCCGACGCCTACTACGCTCGCGGCCGCCGCACCCCGACCCAGTCCGACGTCGCCGCGATGCGGGCCGACAACACCTCGGCCTTCAACTGCCGGCCGGTGACGGGCAACCCCTACCGCGTCTCCCAGCACTCCTACGGGAACGCGATCGACATCAACACCGTGCGCAACCCGTACGTCGTCGGCAGCCGCGTCTACCCGTCCTTCGCCCGGACCTACCTCAACCGGAAGAACGTCCGGACCGGGATGATCACCCGTCCGGCGTGATCGCGACCGAGATGTGGCACGACGGTGGCCGTGGGGTGCGCGGTGGACCCACCCGGACTACCAGCACTTCTCGTCCAACGGAGGATGAGCACCGCGCCGGCGTCCTCACCGCTGCCACGGCGGCTGCTGGTCTTCGAGCTGGTCGTCGTCCTCGCCCTGTCGCTGGGACGATCGGGCGTCTACGCCCTGGTGAACCTGCTCGAGTCCGCCACGGAGCCCGGCGCCCTCTCGAGCCAGAAGGCGGTGCTCAACAGCAGCCTCGCGCCCGGCAGGCCGTGGTTCGACCTGACCTACCAGCTGCTCGCGCTGCTGTTCGGCGTGGTGCCGGTGCTGCTCGTGCTGTACCTGCTCGCCCGGTCCGACGACCACCCACGAGGCCTGTGGGCACGCGGCGCGGCGCAGTACCGGCGAGACACGTTTGCGGGTCTGGCGCTCGCCGCAGTCGTCGGCGGCACCGGTCTCGCGTTCTACCTGATCACGCACGCGATGGGGGTCGACCTCACCGTCGTGGCGGAGGACCTGCCGTCGGTGTGGTGGCGCTACCCGGTGCTGCTGCTGTCGGCGCTGCAGAACGCGCTTCTCGAAGAGTTCGTCGTCGTCGCATACCTGCTGACCAGGCTGCGGCAGATCGGCCTGCGGACGCCGGTCGCGATCACGGTCAGCGCGCTGGTCCGCGGCAGCTACCACCTCTACCAAGGGCTCGGCGGGTTCGTCGGCAACGCCGCGATGGGGCTGCCTTTCGGCTGGCTCTACACCCGCTGGGGGCGGGTGACCCCGCTCGTAATTGCTCACACGGTGCTCGACGTGGTGGCGTTCGTCGGCTATGCCCTGCTTGCAGGGCACGTCTCCTGGCTCCCGGGCTGACGGTGCTCAGTCGTCATCGAACAGCAGGGGGGGAAAACGGCGGACGAGAGGCGCAGCCGCCGACCCCCCGCTCCAGCAGATGCCAGCACGGCATTGAGGTCGTCGGTGGCGTGCAGGAACCGGCCGGTCAGCTCGTCGTACCTGCCACTGGCCAGCGCGACGACCGCTGCGACGGCGTCGGCCATCGGGGTCCACTCCTCCTCGGGCACGTCGTCGAACAGAGGGGTCGAATCGGTCATCTGGGTGTGCACCAGCCCAGGGCTGAGATCGAAGACGCTCCACGCCGGTGCCCTCGAGGGAGGCGGCGAGGTTGTCGGTAAGCCGAGCAAGAGCCGCCTTGGACACCGAGTACGCGCTGACGCTCGGCAATGCCCGCATCCCTGCCAGACTGTTCATGTTGACGACCCTGCCGCTGCCGCGCTCGATCATCTGCGGCAGCAGCGCGTGGCACATCAACATCGGGCCGCGCAGATTCGTCTCGATCACCCGCCACCAGCTCTCCGGGTCGACGTCGATGAAGTCACCGGTGGCACCGCCCGTCCCGGCGTTGTTCACCAACAGGTCGAGGCCACCACGCTCGCGCGCCAGCGCCGCCACCTCGGCCCCGTGAGCCGGGTCCGTCACATCACCGACAACGGCTGAGCCACCGCACTAGTCGGCCGTGTCCCGCACCGCACGCTCCGTGCGCCCCGTGACCACGATCTGGTGCCGGCCTGAGCAAGCGCGACCGCCGTGGCCCGGCCGATGCCCTGCCCTGCTCCAGTCACGATCGAGACCACCATGGGCGGCATCATCGCGAACGGCTGGTGGGGACACAAGGAGGGGCGCGCTCGCCCGTGGACCCGTGACATGCTCGGAGGTCGACAGCCACCTCCCCCGCTCGAACCGCTCCCCGAGGACTGGGACCGCGCCCTGGGCGTCGTCGCCCATCCCGACGACATGGAGTTCGGCGCCGCCGCCGCCGTCGCCCGCTGGACCGGGCAGGGCAAGGAGGTCGTCTACTGCATGGTGACCAGCGGCGAGGCCGGGCATCGACGGCATGGCGCCCGACGAGTGTCGCCGGGTCCGCGAGGCCGAGCAGATCGAGTCGGCGCGGATCGTCGGGGTCGACGACGGTCGAGTTCCTCGGGCTGCCCGACGGCGTCCTCGAGTACGGCGTGGCGCTGCGGCGCGCGATCTGCGCGGTCGTCCGCCGGCACCGGCCGGAGATCGTGATCACCAACAACTTCCGCGACACCTGGGGCGGCACGATGCTCAACCAGGCCGACCACATCGCCACCGGCCGGGCGACCCTCGACGCCGTCCGCGACGCGGGCAACCGCTGGGTGTTCCCCGACCAGCTCACGGACGGGCTCGAGCCGTGGGGCGGGGTCCAGCAGGTGTGGGCCGCCGGCTCGCCCACGGCCGGCACGGCGTCGACACGACCGACACCTTCGACACTGGTGTCGAGTCGCTCGCGCGCACCAGGCCTACATCGACGGGCTCGGCTGGGAGAACTTCGACCCGGGCGAGTTCCTCGAGGGCGTGTCGCCGGCAGACCGGGCAGCGGATGGGCGTCGCCCATCGCCGACGCGTTCGAGGTCTTCCAGCTGGGCTGGGGCTGACCGGCCGGTAGGTGGATCCTTTCGAAGCTCGGGCTGGAGCGCGCAACCAGGCCGCTTTGCTCGCGTCGAAGCTTCTCGGCTGAGGCGGGACCAAGGTCCCGCCCTGGCGTGTCCGACGGCATTGCCCCTGAGCAGCTGCAGACGCGGAGCCTGAGGGTGTCATCACAACCGATGGCCAACCATAGGAGAGGCACCACCACCATGAGCACACTCCACCGGTCCACGCGCGCCGACCGCACCACCGCGGTCACCGATCACGCCGAGAGCCAGCTGGTCACCAGTGGACCTGTGCGCCAGGCGTTGGCCGTCCTCCGAATCGCCTTCGGTCTGACCTTCCTGTGGGCCTTCTTCGACAAGCTGCTCGCCCTCGGCTTCCCACCGGCGTACAACGCCAAGGCGCGACGTCGACCGGTTCGGTCCGGCCGCCTGGATCAACGGCGGCAGCCCCACCAGGGCTTCCTGAAGTTCGGCGCGGACGGCCCGTTCAAGGGCTTCTACCACTCCATCGCCGGCGAGGCCTGGGTCGACTGGCTCTTCATGCTCGGCCTGCTCGGCATCGGGGTGGCCCTGACCTTCGGATCGGCATGCGGTTCGCCGCGTCGCCGGCGCCGCTGCTGTACGTGATGATGTGGACCGTCGTGCTCCCCCGGAGAACAACCCGGTCATCGACGAGCACATCCTCGGCGCGATCAGCATGGTCGTCCTCGGCCTGACCACGCCGGTGACACGTGGGGCTTCGGCAAGGCCTGGTCCCGCCAGCACCTCGTTGCCGCGCATCCGATCCTGCGGTGACCACGAGACCCTGTGCGCGCCGCCTCGTTCTCGAGGCCCACGTAAGGGGAGCCCCACGGGCCCCGTTCGCCTCACGGCGAGCGGGGCCTGTGGCCTTTCACGCCGGAGCGTCAGCAGTGTCGATGGGGGCCGTCCAACGACAGACGAGTCCGGTGCGGCTCTTGGGCGAGGAACCGCACCGTGCCACCGAGTCCCCCGCGCGGCGGCGCAACTTGCGCCACGTTGGACAGGGCTCCCACAGCACCACCAGCATCTGACCACCCGCGACGCGTGATCGCCTGTGACTGACCCCGGCGTCCCTGCCGGCAGGACCGACGTCACTCCGTGCGGGACCTTCGACCCCCGCCGGGCGAGCACAACGCCTCTGCCACGGCGCCGCTCCCGGACGCATGCTGGCAAGGAAAGCGCATCGGGTTCGACGCGCTCCGGGAGGAGCAAGAAATGCTGGTCCGCGAAATGATGACCTTACGAACCCGTCACGGTGAGTCGGGACACCGGCCTCAAGGAGGCGATGCGCCTGCTCGACGTGCACTCGATCACCTCGATGCCCGTGGTGAGGGAACCGGCCGCATCGTCGGAGTCGTGAGCGAGGCCGACCTGGTGCGCACCTGCGTTCATCCGGACGGCCGTGCCCACATGATCCCCGTCGCGGCCGACGTTCCGCCGTCGGGGCAGCCGTCGACGACCGCGGACGTGATGGACCGCCATCCCGCGACAGTGAAGGGCGACCTCGACCTCGCGGACGCGGTCGAGCCTCATGTCGAGCGCCTCCGTCAAGAGCGTGCCGGTGGTCGATTGGGCAGACCGTGTGGTCGGCATGCTGAGCCGTCGCGACGTCGTGCACCTCCTGGCCCGCGACGACGAGCTCATCAGCCAGGATCTGGAGACCCTGCTCGGCAGCATCGGAGTGGACTGGTTGGCGGAGGTGCGCGACGGCGCCGTCACCGTTGACGGACCTGTGGGCGTCAAGGAGTGGTCGCTCGCGGCGACAGCCGCGTGGACCGTGGCCGGCGTCATGAGCGTCACCGTGGTCGAGTGACGTCCGTCGTGTCCCCGCCCGCAAGACCCGCCGGCTCAGCGGGATGTGGAGCGCAAGACACGCCGGGTCAGCGGTAATGGGAGACGAGGCTGAGGAGCTCCCCCGGTTGGACTCGAACCAACAACCCTCCGGTTAACAGCCGAATGCTCTGCCAATTGAGCTACAGGGGATCGTGCAGCGCCCAAGGTTAGCAAGCGCGGTCAGACCCCGCTAAATCGGAACGGGGCCGGGGCCGACCTCGCCCTGGGCGGCTGCCAGGGCCTCGTCGACGACCAGCCGCACGGTCGGGGTCGTCGGGGTCGACGCCCTCGTCGTACTCGCACGCCCAGGTGATCTCGCCGTTGCCGCGCGGGGCGCGCCGGGCGACGACCAGGACGCCGCGGCGGCCGCGCGACGACGACCCGGCGCTGGAGCACCACGCTGGCCATGACCCGCTCGCGCACCAGCTGCAGCAGCCGTCGCGGCTCGGCGACCGTGAACGTGTGCACCGGGCGCGCGTGCCCGAACTCGCCCACCTCGGCGACCCGCAGCCGCTCCTCGTCGCGGTCCCAGTCGGCGGTCTCGACCCGCTCCCACGGCACCCGGGTCGCGTCGTCCGCGCCGACGATCACGAGGGCGTCGCGGGTGCCGAGCAGCCAGGTGTCGTCGCCGGCGGCGGCGCTCGCGAGCACCCGCTCGCCGCGGGAGAGGCGGGCACGCTCCCGCACGTCGGCGGGCACCTTCGCGCCGCCGAGGAACGCTCGTCACACGTCGCCGCCGATCGCCTTCTCGCGCAGCGCGCGCGCGGTGCTGCTCGAGCGCGACGAGGTCGCCGAACATGCGGTTGTACTCCGTGGGGCTCTCGACCGGGTTGGTCCGCTGCAGCTTCGACTTCACGTCCGCGATGCGGCGAAGCGCGGTGACCTCCTGCAGCCGGTAGACGTGCTGCGCGGCGTACGACGTGGTCGGGCTCGCTTGCACACCGGCTCGACGGCCGAGCGCCGACAGCGCCTGGATCAGCGCCGGCTCGGTCGACGCTGTCGCGCAGCTTGGAGACCCACACCTCGCCGTCGGGAGCGTCGGCCGTGCCGCCGCAGGCGACCACCGCCTCCCAGACCGCGCGGTAGGTGGGATGGGTGAAGTCGTCGGCGTCGACGTCCTTGGCCTGGCGGCCGACCAGCCTCGGGGTGCTGCACGACGAGCTTCAGCGTCTCGCGCTCCAGGGCGAACCGCGGGTCGCGCAGGTCGGGGAGGCTGCTGGCTCGCGGCGCGCGAGCGCGGCCGGGCGCCGAGCCTGGACGGGTCGCTGCTGGCCCGGCGCGGCGGCGCTGCGCGTCGCGCGACCTCGGCCCGGGCGTCGTCGACGTCGACGCCGACCATGCCGGCCAGCTCGCGCGAGAACGCCTCGACCTTGGACCGGTCGCGGATCGCCGAGACCAGCCGGCCGCCTCGCGCAGCGCGTCGACGCGGCCGTCGGCGCGGTCGAGGTCGTAGCGGGCGACGACGTTGCGCGAGCACGAAGCGGTAGAGCGGGATCCGCCGCGCCACCAGCTCGCGGACGGCGGCGTCGCCGTGCTGCAGCCGCAGGTCGCACGGGTCGAGGCCGTCGGGCTCGACGGCGACGTAGGTCTGGCCGGCGAAGTTCTGGTCGCCCTCGAACGCCCGCAGCGCCGCCTTCTGCCCGGCGGCGTCGCCGTCGAAGGTGAAGATCACCTCGCCGCGGAACTCGTCGTGGTCCTGCAGCAGCCGCCGCAGCACCCGGCCGTGGTCGTCGCCGAAGGCGGTGCCGCAGGTGGCGACGGCGGTGGGCACGCCGGCGAGGTGGCACGCCATCACGTCGGTGTAGCCCTCGACGACCACCGCCTGCGACGCGCGCGCGATGTCGCGGCGGGCGAGGTCGATGCCGTAGAGCACGTGGCTCTTCTTGTAGATCGGCGTCTCGGGGGTGTTGAGGTACTTCGCGTCGATGCGGTCGTCGTCGAAGATCCGCCGCGCGCCGAAGCCGATCACGTCGCCGTTGGTCTCGCGGATCGGCCAGAGCAGCCGGCCGCGGAACCGGTCGTAGTGGCCGCGGTTGCCCTCGCGCGACCAGGCCGCCGGTGACGATCTCGTTGTCGCTGGAAGCCCTTCTGCCGAAGGTGCTTGAACAGGTCGTCACCACCGCGCGGGCGCGAAGCCGAGGCCGAACGTCTCGGCGGCGTCCTTGTCGAACCCGCGCTCGGCCAGGAACTGCCGGGCCTGCTGGGCCTCGGGCGTCGCGAGGTGGTCGGCGTAGTAGGCCTGCGCCACCTTGTGGGCCTCGAGCATCCGTGGCCGCAGGTGGCTCTCCCGCTTGCGCGGGGCGCTCGCCGGTGCCTTCCTGGTAGCGGAGCTGGACGGCGTACTTGTCGGCCAGCCGCTCGACCGCCTCGCTGAACCCGATGCCGTCGATCTTCATCAAGAAGGCGATGACGTCGCCGCCTTCTCCGCAGCCGAAGCAGTGGAAGAAATTCTTGCTCGGGTTGACGTTGAAGGAGGGCGACTTCTCGTCGTGGAAGGGGCACAGGCCCTTCTGCGAGCCGCCGCCGGCGTGCTTGAGGGTGACGTAGGAGGAGACGACCTCGTCGATGCGGGCCTTCTCGCGCACCTCCGCGATGTCCTCGTCCCGGATCAGCCCTGCCACGCTCGCCGAGTCTACGTGCCGCCTCCCCCACCCTCGCGTGGCCTTCCACACCGCGGTCGGTCAGCGGAGGCGGGCGTGCCAGGCGAGCGCGGAGGCGTCGGTCAGCGACGCGACCTGGTCGACGATCACGCGGAGACGGGCGGCGTCGGAGTCCGCGGCGTCGAAGTCCTCGCGCATCGCGGGCATCAGCTCGGCCGGGCCGCGCAGGCGCAGCTGGGCGACGAGCTCGGTGATGACGTCGCGCTGGCGGGACAGCAGGGCGACCCGGTCGTCGGCCCGCATCACGAAGTGCGCCGCGACGCCCTTGAGCGCCGCGATCGCCAGGGCCGTCTGGCGCGGCACGACCAGGTCGGCGGCGTAGCGCACCAGCGGGCGGTCGCCGTACTTCTCCCGGGTCGCGTCGCGCACCTGGGTGCAGAAGGTGCCGATCAGGTCGCTGGTGAGGTTCTTCAGGGCCGCCTGCGCCGGCCGGCTCCCGTCGTACGGCGTCCGTGGCCACGAGCCGACGGTGTGGAGCCGGCGCAGGGCGTCGTCGAGCTCGGCGTCGTCGACGCCGGGGAGGTACCACTCCCGCACGGTCCGCCACACGTCACCGCGCACCACCGCGTCGCGAAGCCAGGCGAGGTCGACCTTGCCCGCGACGATGCCGTCCTCGAGGTCGTGGACGGAGTAGGCCACGTCGTCGGCGAGGTCCATCACCTGGGCCTCGACGCAGCGCGCGAGCTCCGGGGCGCCGTCGCGCATCCAGCCGAACACGGCGAGGTCGTCGTCGTAGACGCCGAACTTGCGTGAGGCGCCCCCGGAGTCGTCGGGCTGCACGGCGCCGGTCGGGGCGGCGTCGCGGGTCCAGGGGTACTTCGTGCAGGCGTCGAGCGTCGCGCGCGTCAGGTTCAGGCCGACCGACCGACCCTCGGCGTCGACGGTCTTGGCCTCGAGCCGGGTCAGCAGCCGGAACGTCTGGGCGTTGCCCTCGAAGCCGCCGCACGGCCCGCTGAGCTCGTCGAGGGCCCGCTCCCCGTTGTGCCCGAACGGCGGGTGCCCCAGGTCGTGCGCCAGCGCCGCGGTCTCCACCAGGTCGGGGTCGCAGCCGAGCGTCCGGCCGAGCTCGCGGGCCACCTGGGCCACCTCGAGGGTGTGGGTGAGCCGGTTGCGGACGAAGTCGTCGGTCTGCGGGCCCACGACCTGGGTCTTGCCCGCGAGCCGGCGCAGCGCCGCCGAGTGGACGAGGCGTGCCCGGTCTCGCTCGAACGGGGTGCGCCCGGGTCGCTTGGCGGGCTCGTCCGCCCAGCGTGCGCGCGCCCGCTCGTCGTACCCCTGCCTCGACCCCATCAGAAGGCGACCCTACTGCCGGGCACCCCCCTGTTCAGGCTCTCGTCACTCCCACGACGATGCCGCGATCGCCACCTGTCGGTGGGGGTGGCTAGCATCGTGGGATGCCTGTGCTGGGACGGGACACCACCGAGCGGCTGGTCGACTGCGCCGCCGTCCAGGGGTTCGTCCGCCGTGTGTGCTTCAAGACCGGCCCACCGGGACTGGTCGGCACCGAGCTGGAGTGGCTGGTCGTACCCGTCGACGACCCGACCGAAGCCGTGCCGATCCCCCTCCTGCGCACCCTGCTCGACGCGGCCGGTCCCCCGCCGCGCGGCAGCCTCGTCACCTACGAGCCAGGCGGCCAGCTCGAGCTCAGCTCGCAGGTCGCCGCCGGAGCCACCGCCTGCTGGCGGGGGCTGAGCGAGGACGCCGAGCACGTCCGCCGGGCCCTCGCGCCCGCCGGCCTGGCGCTCCTCGACACCGCTATCGATCCCTTCCGCCCGCCGCGACGGCAGCTGGTCCATCCCCGCTACGACGCGATGGAGGCCTACTTCGCGGCCGCCGGGCCGGACAGCGCCGAGACCGGTCCGGTGATGATGACCGGCACGGCCGCGCTGCAGGTCAACCTCGACATCGGCAACGACATGGACGAGGCCTGCCGGCGCTGGCAGCTGCTGCACGTGATCGCACCGACGATGGTGGCGGCGTTCGCGAACTCCCCGGTCCACGCCGGGCGGCCCACCGGCTGGAAGTCCGGCCGGCAACAGGTCTGGCAGCGCCTCGACCTCGAGCGCACCACGATGCCGACGGGCACCGACCCGGCCTCGGCGTGGGCGCAGTACGCCCTCGACGCGCACCTCATGCTGCGCCGCCGCGACGGCGACGACTGGAGCGTCGTCGCACGGCACCACCTTCGAGGACTGGGTGAACTCCGAGGACCCGCCCGACGAGGCCGACCTGCTGCTGCACCTGTCGACGCTGTTCCCGCCGGTGCGACCCCGCGGGTGGTTCGAGGTGCGCTACCTCGACAACCAGCCGTTCCGGTGGTGGCCGGTGCCGATGGCGGTGCTGACCGCGCTCGTCGAGGACCCGGCCGCCTCCGTCGCCGCCCTCGAGGCGTGCCGCGGTCTCGACGACTGGACGGCGGCCGCCCGCGACGGCCTGGCAGCGCCCGGGCTGCATGCCGCAGCGCTCGCCTGCTTCGACGCGGCGCTGCCGGCGCTGGTCCGCCTCGGCGAGCACCCGGACCTGATCGACCTCGTCGCGGACTTCCGCGACACCTACGTCTCCCCCGGCCGTGCCCGGCCGACGACCCTCTGGAGGTTTCGTGACGCACGCTTCCCGGCACCTCGCCCGACGCGCTCGCCGCCGACGACCTCAAGCAGTACGTCGCCGACCAGCTCGAGCGCGGCCGCGACCGCAGCATCGGGCTGACCACCGGGGTGCTCGACGACCGCGAGCTGCTCGCGCAGCACTCGAAGCTCATGTCCCCGCTGGTGTGGGACCTCGCCCACGTCGGCAACTACGAGGAGCTCTGGCTGCTTCGTGAGGCCGCGGGCATCGACGCGATGCGGCCCGAGCTCGACGACATCTACGACGCCTTCGAGCACCCGCGTGTCACCCGCCCCACGTTGCCGCTGCTCCAGCCCGCCGAGGCCGGCGACTACATCTCCCTCGTGCGCCGCAAGGTGCTCGACTCCCTCGACACGATCAACCTCGATCCGACACAAGAGCTGCTCGACTCCGCGTTCGTCTTCGGCATGGTGCTCCAGCACGAGCACCAGCACGACGAGACGATGCTGGCCACCCACCAGCTGCGCCGCGGTGAGCCGGTGCTGCCCGCGACCGACTCGATGCCCGCCCCCGGCGCGCTGATCACCTCGGCCGAGGTGCTCGTTCCCGCGGGCACGTTCACGATGGGCACCTCCACCGACTCCTGGTCGCTCGACAACGAGCGTCCCGCGCACGACGTCGACCTGGCGTCGTACCTCATCGACACGGTGCCGGTCTCCAACGCCGCCTACCGCGCGTTCGTGGAGGCCGGCGGCTACGACGACGAGCGGCTGTGGACCCCGGCCGGCTGGCGCTGGCGGTGCGAGTCGGGCAAGCGCGCGCCGGCGTTCTGGTTCCGCGAGGGAGATGCGTGGCTGCGGCGCCGGTTCGCGCTCGTCGAGCCGCTGCCCGAGGACGAGCCGGTGCAGCACGTCTGCTGGTTCGAGGCCGACGCCTACGCGCGCTGGGCCGGCCGCCGGCTGCCGACCGAGGCCGAGTGGGAGAAGGCCGCGTCGTGGGACGCCGCCACCCGCACGAAGCGGCGCTTCCCGTGGGGCGACGAGGCTCCCACCGACGACGTCGCGAACCTCGGGCAGACCCGCTACCGCCCCACGGCCGCCGGCTCGTTCCCCGAGGGCGCGTCGCCGAGCGGCGTGCTCCAGATGATCGGCGACGTGTGGGAGTGGACGTCGACGGACTTCACCGGCTACCCGGGCTTCCGCTCGTTCCCCTACAAGGAGTACTCCGAGGTCTTCTTCGACCAGGGCTACAAGGTGCTGCGCGGCGGCTGCTGGGCGACCGACCCGCTCGCCTGTCGAGCCACCTTCCGCAACTGGGACCACCCGATCCGGCGGCAGATCTTCAGCGGCTTCCGCACGGCGCGCGATGTGTAGGCACCTCGCCTATCTCGGTGAGCCGCGCACGATCGAGGCGCTGGTGATGGGTCCGCCCCACTCGCTCTTCGAGCAGTCGTGGGCGCCGCAGCGGCAGCGGCACGGCACGGTGAACGTCGACGGCTTCGGCGTCGGGTGGTACGTCGCAGCGGGCGACCGCGTCGACCCGGTGCGCTACCGCCGCGCCCAGCCGATCTGGACCGACGCGTCGTTCGCGTCGCTGGCGCCGACGGTCTCCGCCTCCTGCGCGGTCGCGGCGGTGCGGTCCGCGACGGTCGGCATGTCGGCCGACGAGGCGGCGGCCGCGCCGTTCACCCACGAGCGCTGGCTGTTCAGCCACAACGGCCGGCTGCAGGACTGGTCGACCGCCCGCAAGGCGCTGCTGCCGCAGGCGGCCGACGTGCCCGACACCCGCGTCGGGCGTCGACTCCGCGCTGCTGTTCGGCCTCGCCGTCGCCCGGTGGCAGGCCGGGGCGTCCCTGGCAGAGGGCCTCGCCGACACCGCGCGCGAGGTGCTCGCCCACGGCGGCGGACGGCTCACCATGCTCGCGGCCGACGGGGCCGCCCTCGCCGCGGTCGTGGTCGGCGAGCCGTTGTACGTGCTCGCCTCCCCCGGCAGGCACGTTCCTCGCCGCCGAGCCGCACGACGACGACCCGGGCTGGCGTGAGCTGGCCGACCTGTCCGTCGTACAGGTCGACGCGGGCGGCGTGACCGAGACACCACTTTGAGCAGGAGGAGACCGATGCCCACCATCGACCGCTACCTCACGCCCGACGACCTCGCGGCGTCGCTGCGCACCGACGTGCGGGCCGGCCTGACCTCGACCCCGAAGGTGCTGCCGCCGAAGTACTTCTACGACGCTCGCGGCAGCGAGCTGTTCGAGGAGATCACCCGGCTGCCGGAGTACTACCCGACCCGCGCCGAGGCGAGCATCCTGCACGCGCGGGCCGCGGAGATCGCCGACGTCACGAAGGCTCGCGCGCTCGTCGAGCTCGGGTCCGGCTCGTCGGAGAAGACGCACCTGCTGCTGCAGGCGCTGCGCGACGTCGGGTCGCTCGAGACCTACGTGCCCGTCGACGTCAGCGCCGACGCGATCGAGAAGGCGATGCCGGGGCTGGTCGCCGACTACCCAGGCCTCGACGTGCACGGCGTGGTCGCCGACTTCGAGCGGCACCTCGAGACGTTGCCGTCGGACGGGCCGAAGCTGGTGGCATTCCTCGGCGGCACGATCGGCAACTTCGACCCGGCGCAGCGCCGCGACTTCCTGGGCGCCGTCGGCGCGACCCTGCAGCCGGGCGACGCGCTGCTGCTCGGCACCGACCTCGTCAAGGACGCCGACCGCCTGGTCCGTGCGTACGACGACGCGGCCGGCGTGACCGCGGCGTTCAACCTCAACGTGCTGCACGTGATCAACCGCGAGCTCGGCGCGAACTTCGACGTCGACGCCTTCCGCCACGTCGCCATGTGGGACCCCGAGCAGGAGTGGATCGAGATGCGCCTGGAGTCGGCGCGCGAGCAGACCGTCGACGTGCCCGGCGCTGTTCCTGAGCGTCGACTTCACCACCGGCGAGCACATGCGCACCGAGATCTCCGCGAAGTTCCGCGAGGCCACCGTCGCGCGCGAGCTCAGCGACGCCGGCCTCCACCTCGCCCACTGGTGGACCGACGACGCCGGCGACTTCGCCCTCTCGCTTGCACTCGCCTGAGGTTTTCGCCGAGGCGCGCGTAGTTGCGCTCCCAGAGCCGCTGAGGCGCGCGTAGTTGCGTGCAGTGCCCACGCAACTACGCGCGCCTCAGCGGGTTTCTGGCAACAGTTACGCGCGCCTCAGCGGGAGGCGGCAGCGACCAGGTCGACGCAGCTCGGCGCGGGTCGGGCCGGGCGCGGGCGCGGGTCGCCAACCGCTCTCGTAGACCGCGCGGGCGCGCGGCTCCACCGCGTCCAGCGAGGACGGACCGGCCTGCATCGCGGCGTACGGACCGATCGCCGGGGCGATCTCCGGGTCCACCTCGGCGGCGGCCATGATCAGGTCGGACGGCAACCGCTGGCTCAGGTCGACGTCCTCCCCCGCCCAGCGCCGTCTCATCGAGTCGTCCATGCGCACGTGGTCCTCGACCCATGGCTTCATGTGGGTGGCGGTCCAGGACTCGAAGCTCTCCGCGACCGTGACCAGGTCGCTGCCGTGCGCGTCGAGCAGCCGCAGCGCCTCCCTCGCCTGGAGGAGTGACGTGGCGATCCCGCGTCCGAAGTTGGGAGTCGTCGTGCACACCGAGTCGCCCACGAACAGCAGCCCGGGCAGCGCCAACCCGCCGTCGGGGCCCCGCTGGTCTCGGTACCAGTTCATCAACATGCCACCCGGCAGCACCTCGGTGATCGGGCGCGAGCGATCCGGGTCGGTCCAGTCCGACAGGCCGGGGATCGCCCTGCAGGCCGCCTCGAACGCCGACTGGTGCCGCAGCGCGACGAGGTCGTGGTCGACGGTGGGCCGGATCACCAGCACCGAGAAGGTCCCTCGCTCGTGCACGAAGATGATCACCTGGTAGCCGTCGAAGTTCGCCTGCCACGCCAGTGGGTTCAGGAGCGGCCCGGGCTCTGCGCCCTCGTGCAGCTGGTACTGCCGGTCGACGTACGCGATCCCGCACGCGCCTCCCACGGTCGGGACCGCACGAAGGTCCCGGGTCACCCGGCTGGAGCGGCCCGAGGCGTCGATGACCAGGTCGGCGGGGAGGTGCGCGCCGTCCACCCGCAGCCCGTCGGCCCGCCCACCGGTGGACGTGACGCCGTCGACGTGGCCCAGGCGAAGCTCGAGGCGTGGCTGCTCGGCGGCCGTGGCTCGGAGCGCGGTCTCGAACGTCTGGCGGCGCGAGCGCATGCCGACGGTCAGGTCACCCTGCGGGGTCGGCATCGTGATCGGCGCCGCACCGGCGGCCCGCCACCGCTCCCCCGCCTCGGGGATCTCCGCGTCGACCGCCTCGACGACCTGCCCACGGAAGCCGTGCGCGTGGTGGAACTGCATCACACCGCGGCGGGGCCACGAGCCGTCGGAGCGTGGGCCCGGGTCGCGGTCGACGACGGTGACCTCGTGGCCGCGCCGGGCAAGCGCGGTCCCGAGGAAGAGTCCGGTGGGTCCAGCCCCCACGATCGCGGTCCGCACGAACGGTCGCCTCGCTCCCCGCCCCCTGGGATGTGCCGTGACTCATCGTGCGACCACGCGGGCGGCTCGTCAACGCAGTTGCGCCCGGTCGGGGTCTGGCGTCAGAGCCAGCCGTTCTGGTCGGCGACGCGGACGGCCTCGGCGCGGTTGGCGGAACCGGTCTTGCCGATCGCGGAGGACAGGTGGTTGCGGACGGTCCCTTCGGAGAGGAACAGCCGGCCCGCGATCGCGGCGACCGACGCGCCGTCGCGGGCGGCACGGAGCACGTCGGACTCGCGGGCGGTCAGCGGTGACTCGCCGGTGGCGAGGCTGTCCGCGGCGAGCACGGGGTCGACCACGCGAAGGCCCGCATGCACGCGTCGTACGGCGTCCGCGAGCTGCTTGGCAGGCGTGTCCTTGACGACGAACCCGTCCGCGCCGGCCTGCAGCGCCCGACGCAGGAAGCCCGGCCTGCCGAACGTCGTGACGATCAGCACCCGCGTGCCCGGGCGTGCCTGCTTGAGCGCCCGCGTCGCCTCGATGCCGTCCATGCCGGGCATCTCGACGTCGACGAGCGCCACGTCGGGCTGGTGCTCCAGCACCGCCGGCACCACCGCGTCGCCGGTGCCGACCTCGGCAACGACCTCGAGATCCGGCTCGAGGTCCAGCAGCGCGGCAAGCGCCCCCCGCACGAGCGCCTGGTCGTCGGCGAGGAGCAGCGAGATCGTCACCGCACGCTCTCCGGCGCGATCGTCCGGCTGTCGACCGGGACGCTGACCGAGAGCTCGAAGCCGTGCGGTTGCAGCGTGCGCGCGATCAGCACCGCACCGGCCGCGGCCGCCCGCTCGCGCAGCCCGTCGAGCCCGTGGCCGTGCGCGTCCTCACGCTGCGGACCCGTCCCGTCGTCGCTGACGCAGACACGCGTGCGGTCCAGCTGCACCGTGCAGCGAGATGCGTGGCTGTGCCGGATCACGTTCGTGACGCCCTCGCGGACCGTCCACGCGAACAGCTCCCGCAGCTCGGTCGGCACCTCCTCGGCGCTGTTGGGCAGGTCGGCCTCGATGTCGGCGGCGCTCAGCGCCTCGCGCGCGCGGGCGAGCTCGCCGGGCAGCGTCAGGTCGCGGTATCCCTCGACGGCTCGCCGCACGTCCGCCAGCGCGTCCCGGCTCAGCCGCTCGAGGTCGGCGAGCTCGGCGCGCGCGCGAGCGGGGTCGACGTCGAGCAGCCGGTTGGCGAGCTCCGCCTTCACGGTGATGACCGTCAGCGAGTGGCCGAGGATGTCGTGCAGGTCGCGTGCGAAGCGGTTGCGCTCGTCGGCGACCGCGAGCCGCGCGTTCTCCTCTCGCGCCTCCAGCAGGTCGAAGTTGCGCGCCATCAGCTGGGTGACGCCCCACATGGCGAACGACGCCGCGCACACCGCGAAGGCCAGCCCGCCCGGGTCCGACCAGCCGGGTACGACGTGACCCGAGACCTCGACACCCACGGCCAGCGTCGCGACGAACGCGAGCGCAGCCCACGGCCGCAGGCACATCACCGCGGCCACGGCGATGTACACCACCGCCGCGGTGCCCTCCTGCCCGATGCTGAGCACCATCACCAGCATCAGCGCGATGAGGCCGGCCAGCATCGCCCAGGCCCGCGCGGCAGGCACCCGCAGCTGCGAGGCGTCGGCGCCCGGCGCGGATGAACGAGAAGACCGCCAGGTACGACGCGGCGAACGCGACCGTGGCGACCAGGCCGACCCACCCGGCCACCGGGTCGTCGCCCCACGCCATGTGCCAGGCCGCCCGTAGCGCGTCGAACAGGAAGACCAGCCACACCGCCGCGAACAGCACACCGAGCCGACCGGCCCTCCCCTCCGGGAAGGACCAGCGGCCGGCCTCGGCTGCGCTGTTCGCTGGCGTGCTCATCAGCGCCACGGTAGTGCTCCGGGGCTCAGACCCGGGCGGTGTCCTTGCTCATCCGCCACGCCGCACCGGCGACGAAGATGCCCAGCCAGACCAGGGCGTTGACCACGGCGTACCACGGCAGGTCGCCCGTCAGCGGCGCCCTGCTGATCTCGGCGACGCCGAACATCGGGGTCAGCGAGGCCACGTGCCACAGCGTGGTGCCCTCGGTGATCGGGATGAACAGGTTGCCGAGGAAGGCCAGCAGCGCGAGGCCGGGACCGAGGATCTGCATGGCGTTCTCACCCGGCACGAGGTAGCCGACGAACACACCGAGCGCCGCGAAGACGGTCGTGCAGGCGAGCGTCAGCAGCGCGCACGCGATCCATCGCCCGACGGGCATGTCCGCGCGACCCTGCACGATCGCGGCGACGTTGACGACCGAGATGGCCACCGCCCCCATCACGAGGGCGACCATCGCCTTCATCGAGATGTAGACCGCTGGGTTGAGCGGCGTCAGTCGCAGCTGCCGCGACCAGCCGAGCGCCCGCTCCGTGGCCACCGACGCGCCGCCCGCGGCGGCGATCAGCGCGCCGCCGTACAACGCCATCGAGACCATGATGTACGCCGCGACGTTGCCGTGCCCGACCTTCTCCTGCCAGCCGTTGCTCGACCCGATCGCGAAGAACAGACCTGCCGGGAACACCAGCGCGAAGAACAGCGTGCGCCGGTTGCGCAGCAAGCGCGTGAGCTCGATGCGCAGCACGGTGCTGTTGAACCCGCCCATCGGCGGCACCCGCCGCTTGGTCGGGTCGATGGTGGTGGTGCTCATGAGCGGACCTCCTCGGTCGCGGTGTCGGTCGGCGTCGATCGGTGTCGCCGGTCAGCGACAAGAAGGCGTCCTCGATGCTGCGGGACGTGATCTCGAGGTCGCGGGCGTCTGTCTGGGTCAGCAGGTGTCTCGCCAGCGCGTCGGTGTCGCGGCCGTGCAGCAGCACGGTGTCGCCGCGGACCTCGACGGACTCGACGCCGTCGAGGCGGGCCAGCGCCTCGTGGTCCGGGTCGACCATCGTGGCCCGGACCGTCCGGCCGGCGGCGAGCGCCTTGATCGAGGCGCCGGTGCCGTCCGCGACGATGCGGCCCTTGCGCATCAGCACGATGCGGTCGGCGTACTGGTCGGCCTCCTCGAGGTAGTGGGTCGCGAACAGCACGGTGCGGCCCTTCTCGGCGTCCGCGCGGATCGCGGACCAGAAGGAGCGGCGTCCTTCGACGTCCATGCCGGTGGTCGGCTCGTCGAGCAGCAGCAGCGCCGGGTCGGACAGCAGCGCCATCGCGAAGCGGAGCCGCTGCTGCTCGCCGCCCGAGCACTTGCCGACCTTGCGGTCCGCGAGAGCGGTGATGCCGGCGTGGGCGAGCACGTCGTCGACCGGCTGGGTGTCGGCGAACAGGCTGGCGGTGTAGGCGAGGGTCTCGCGCACCGTCAGGTCCTTGAGCAGCCCGCCGGTCTGCATGACCGCGGACACCAGCCCGCGGGCGATGGCCTGCCTCGGGCGAAGACCGAGCACGTCGACGGTGCCGGCGGTCGGCCGTGACAGGCCGAGCAGCATGTCGATGGTCGTGGTCTTGCCGGCGCCGTTGGGGCCGAGGAACGCGACGATCTCGCCCTGCTCGATCTCGAGGTCGATGCCGCGCACGGCTCGCACGGTGCCGAAGTCCTTGGTGAGCCCGGCGATGCTGATCGCGGGTAGCGCCAGCCGATCGGTCCGGGTGCCCTGGGTGTCTCGCTGGTCCGCGAGCGCTGGTGAGTTCATGCCCCCACGATGTCGCCGCGCGGCCTCACCCACCCGGCTGCTCCGTCACGACCTACGGGTGACAAATGTCAGGACGTCGGTGAGGCGCGTGATCCTGCGCTCGAGAATTGAGTGAGGCGCGTGATCTTGCGACACCAGATCGCAAGATCACGCGCCTCAGCGCAGATCAGATCGCAACAACGCGCGCCTCAGCGCACTAGTTCACTGAGATGTGCACGTGGTCGTAGTGGTTGGCCGTCGAGGAGCCGCGGTCGGACATGGAGCGCCAGCCTTCGGAGGAGCGCTCCGGGGTCCAGATGTGCTGGGACCAGATCACGTCGTACAGGTTCAGCTCGGCGGCGTGGGCACGTGCCCAGTCCGCGACGGCCTGGCCGAGACCGGAGTCGCTGACCATGAAGTCGATGGCGCGGCCCGAGACGTGCTCGCCGTGGCCGCTGTAGCCGCCGTACGACGACAGCGCCGGGAAGGCGTTGCACACGGCCCGGTAGAGCGTGACCGCGGACGACGTGAGGCCGGACTCGGTGCCGGAGCCGTCCGGGCAGGGTGCGGTGGAGACACCCGCGGTCGATCCGGACCCACCGGTCGAGCCGGACGCGTCGTCGGCCTTGGGCTCCACGGGCTTCTTGTCCGCGAGGTAGTCCTGGTTGACCCAGCGCACCTGGCCGGAGTACAGGATCTGCGCGAACCCGCCCTTGCGGACGCCGGTCACCGCGACCTTTCCTCCTTCAGGGAGTACGTCGAGGGGCTTGCCCTTCTCGCGCGGCGAGGGCCACAGGTTCAGGTTCCCGGTGCGGTACTTGTGGTCGGTGACGTCCGGCTTCTCGCGCAGCGTGACCCGGCCGGTCGAGCGGGAGAACTCCTTGACGCGCTCGGCCTGGTAGACCGAGCCGTCGTCGCCGCCGACCGGCACGTTCTGCTCCACCGGCTTGGCGCCGACGTCGCTGGCGCGCACCGCCTGGTCCTGGCTGCGGGAGACGGCGACGCCCACCACGGAGGCGGTCACGAGGGTCGCCGCTGCCGCGGGCAGGGCGAACCTGAACAGTCGTTTACGGAGGCTTCGCGAGCGCACAGCGCGCTTGACGGCTGCCTTGTGTCGGGCTGGGGGGGTGGTCACCGAGAGATCACCATCTGTGTCGGGGGCAAGCGGACAAAATCGGGGGACTTACTGACCTGGCACAAGTGGCCGAGTCAAGCAGAGTCACCGGGCGACGTCATATCCGGACCAGACAGATTCCGCCCGAAAACGGACAGAATGGTGCCCGGGATCACACGCCGTGAGCCGGAAAGAGTGTGCGGCGTCACTCCCACAGGTCGGCGATCTCGTCGATGCTCGCCACGGTGTGGGTCGGCGGCGTGAACGTCGAGGGGTACGGCGCCTCGGAGCGGTTCAGCCACACCGACTGCAGGCCGGCACGACCCGCGCCGTCGATGTCCCACGGGTGCACCGCGACCAGCGCCATCTCCTGCGGCTCGACGCCGCACTCCGAGGCGGCGTAACTGGTACGGCGCCGGGGCCGGCTTCCACGCCTCGGCCTCCTCGACCGAGAACAGCCGCTCGAACCGGTCACGCAGGCCCGCCGAGGTGAGCAGCCGCTCGGCGACGGCGGCGGCGCCGTTGGTCAGCGTCACGAGGCGGAAGCTCTCCTCCTCGAGCCGGCTCGACCCCGCTGGCCACGTCGGCGTGCACCTCCAGGGTCGCGAAGCCGTCCATCACGTGGCCGGCGGCCTCGTCGACGGACCGGTTGAGCTGCACCTGCGAGAGCAGCGACACCAGCACGTCGTGGACGACGTCGGCGAAAGCCGGGTTCTCCCCCGCCGCGGTCAGCGCGAAGCCGTCGCGGAGCACGGAGGCGAACCACAGGGGCGCGACCGTCGCTGACGCTCCGACCTCGACGAACCGCGCGCCCAGGGGCGACATGTCGGACAGAGTCTCGTTGACGTCGAACGCGATCACGGAGGGGCGCATGTCGACACCCTGCCCGACCCGGCCCCCGATACACCTAGCCGCCCGAGTGCAGGTCCTCCGGGACTCCGCAGTCCGTGCCGTCGGTGTCGTCGAGCCACCCGTGCGGCAGCACGACGCGTCGCGGGCTGCCCTGTCGGCCACGAGGCGTGCCCAGCGCCGCTTGCGGGAACGGCTCCGTGGGGTCCAGCCGCGACAGCAGCTCGTCGAGCGCGGCGAGCGACGAGACCAGCGCCAGGTTGTTGCGCAGCTCGCTGCCGGCGGTGAAGCCCTTGAGGTACCACGCCACGTGCTTGCGCAGCTCCTTGCAGCCCCGCTCCTCCCCCATGTGCTCGCAGAGCAGCTCGGCGTGGCGACGCATCATCGCCGCCACCTCTCCGAGTGCTGGCCGCGCCTTGAGACGTCGCTCCGCTCCTCAGACCGTGTCTGTCGCCCCGCGAACGCGGTCGCCAGGTCGCGGAACAGCCACGGTCGGCCGAGGCAGCCACGCCCCACCACGACGCCCGCTGCCCCGGTCTCGCGCACCATCCGCAGCGCGTCCGCCGCCTCCCAGATGTCACCGTTGCCGAGCACCGGGATGTCCACGTGGGCGACGAGCTCGGCGATCGCCGTCCAGTCGGCACGCCCGGAGTAGGCCTGGTCGACGGTGCGGGCGTGCAGCGCGATCGCCGCACAGCCGGTGTCCTGCGCGATCCGGCCGGCGTCGAGGAAGGTCAGGTGCTCCGCATCGATGCCCATGCGCGTCTTCATCGTCACCGGGACGTCGTACGGCGCCGCAGCGCGGACCGCCGCCTCGAGGATCTCGCCGAGCAGCCGACGCTTCCACGGCAGGGCGCCGCCCCCGCCCTTGCGGGTGACCTTGGGGACCGGGCACCCGAAGTTCAGGTCGACGTGCGCGACGCCGTACTCCGCGCACAAGATCTCGGTGGCCTTGCCGACGTAGACCGGATCGGTGCCGTAGAGCTGCACCGAGCGGACGTCCTCCGCCTCGTCGAAGACCAGCATCCGCAGCGTCGTCTCGTCGCGCTCGACGATGCCCCGCGAGGTGGTCATCTCACCGACGTAGAGGCCCGCGCCCTGCTCGCGGCACAGCCGCCGGTAGGCAGCGTTGGTGATGCCCGCCATCGGCGCGAGCACCACCGGGGTGTCCACCCGAAGCGATCCCAGACGCAGCTCGCGCGGAACCGGACCGGTCACTGGTCCTGCTTCTTCTTCGGCTTCTTCTTCGTCGGACTTCTTCTCGCTCTTCTTCTTCGGCGGCGCGGGCTTCTCGATCGTGCCGGTCCAGGTGATCGGGTTGAACTCCTGGCTCGGCCGGTAGCTCACGCCCTCGAGCTTGCCCTTGTTCGGCGCGAGGTAGACCAGGCAGGTGCTGAACGACTTGCCGGTGCCGAACGACTTCGGCAGCGGCTTGGACGGGCACTTCTTGAAGCTCGTCGTGAAGTTCACAGCGGGCAGCAGGACGTTCTTCTCGTTGACGCCCCACAGCGGCACCGGGACCCCACCGACGTCGCCCTCGCCGACGTTCTTCACCGTCACGGTGGCGTAGAAGTAGCTCGCCTTCTTCTTGTAGGCGTCGTCGAGGATGAACCCGGTGAAGTCCGCCAGGCTGCCCTGCTGGACCTTCTTGACGGTGAGCTCGAGCACGCTGCCGCGGCCCTTGGACGGCTCGTAGATCACCGTGCCGGAGTCGCCGAACGAGAGCTTGCTGCCCTGGTCGGTGAGCTTCACCTCGCTCGGGCACCTTGACCGTGGAGGACGGGGACGGCGAGCGGTTCCGGACGACGAGCCGTCGCTCTTCTTGTTGTCGGAGCTGCAGCCGGCGAGCACCAGCGCGCAGGCTGCCGCGGTCACGACGAGGGCACGGGGGATGCGGGTCAGGGGATGTCGCACGCGCTCATTGTGCCCGGCCGCCACTCAGCACATGGACGGACCTCGCAATCCACGGCATATGCCGCGGTCGAGGTCAGCAGCCGAGCAGCCGTTCCGCGAAGTATCCGCGCACGTGGTCCAGACCGATCCGCTCCTGCTTCATGGTGTCGCGCTCGCGGATCGTCACGGCGTCGTCGTCGAGCGTGTCGAAGTCGACGGTGACGCAGTACGGCGTGCCGATCTCGTCCTGGCGGCGGTAGCGGCGACCGATCGCGCCGGCGTCGTCGAAGTCGACGTTCCAGCCCACACCGCGCAGCTCGGCCGCGAGGTCGCGCGCCTTCGGCGAGAGGTCGGTGTTGCGCGAGAGCGGCAGCACCGCGACCTTGACGGGCGCGAGACGCGGGTCGAGCCGCAGCAGGTTGCGCTTGTCGACGCCGCCCTTGGTGTTGGGCGCCTCGTCCTCGGTGTAGGCGTCGACGAGGAAGGCCATCATCGAGCGGTTCGGGCCGCCTGCCGGCTCGATGACGTACGGCGTGAAGCGCTCGCCGGTGCCCTGGTCGAAGTACGACAGGTCCTGCCCGGAGAACTTGCTGTGCTGGGTCAGGTCGAAGTCGGTGCGGTTCGCGATGCCCTCGAGCTCGCCCCACTCCCCGGCCTGGAAGCCGAAGCGGTACTCGATGTCGACGGTGCGCTTGGCGTAGTGCGACAGCTTCTCCTACGGGTGCTCGAAGTGCCGCAGGTTGTCGGGGTTGATGCCGAGGTCGACGTACCAGCGGGTGCGCTCGTCGATCCAGTACTGGTGCCACTCCTCGTCCTCGCCGGGCTTGACGAAGAACTCCATCTCCATCTGCTCGAACTCACGCGTGCGGAAGATGAAGTTGCCCGGCGTGATCTCGTTGCGGAAGCTCTTGCCGAGCTGCGCGATGCCGAACGGGGGCTTCTTGCGCGAGGCGTTCATGACGTTGACGAAGTTGAGGAAGATGCCCTGCGCGGTCTCGGGCCGCAGGTAGTGCAGCCCGGACTCGTCCTCGATGACACCGAGGTAGGTCTTCAGCATCATGTTGAACTGGCGCGGCTCGGTCCACGCACCGCGAGTGCCGCAGTTGGGGCACGCCACGCCTTCGAGGTCGACGGAGTCGGGGTCCTCGATGTGCTTCTTGGCGGCGTGCGCCTCCTGCAGGTGGTCGGCGCGGAACCGCTTGTGGCACGACTGGCACTCGACGAGCGGGTCGGTGAACGTGGAGACGTGGCCGGAGGCCTCCCACGTGCGGCGCGGCAAGATCACCGACGAGTCCAGGCCGACGACGTCGTCACGACCGGTGACCACGGAGCGCCACCACTGCCGCTTGATGTTCTCCTTCAGCTCGACGCCGAGCGGGCCGTAGTCCCACGCCGACCGCGTCCCGCCGTAGATCTCGCCACAGGGGAAGACGAAACCGCGTCGCTTGCAGAGCGAGACGACGCTGTCGAGGAACGAGGAAGACTTGTTTGCCACGAGATCAGGACCTTCTGGTCTGCGCCGGCTGGCTGCCGGCGTCTAGGTGTTGGTGGCCGAAGGTCCCAGCCTAGTCGCTGCGCGTTCAGCCGAGCTCGCGCGGCCTCTGCTCGTTCTCGAGGCTTCCGGGCCCCGTCGTCTCGTACGCCGACGGCTCGTCGATCGCCTGCGACAGCAGCGGCACGGCGGCCACCTTGACGTCGTACGACGAGAGGGCCCGGCGGTAGCTGCCGACGTTCTTCCATGTCGTGGTCAGCAGCCAGAGGTCCGGCTCGTCGAGGTTGCGCGCGACGTGCCCGGCGACGTAGCCGGGCATCGCGGCCAACGTCGCAAGCGCCCCCTGCGCGTCGTCGCGGAACCGTCCCAGCTCGACCTCGCCGACCCGGAACCGGTTGATCACCACCAGCTCGCTCACGTGCGCGACCCTACGGTGGTCGAGCCACGCTAGTTGACAATGGTTCTCATTTCGAATGAGAATGATTCTCATGTTGGCGAAGCGGGCGTGCCGCGGTGGTGGCCGCGCTCGCGCTCACGGCGCCGCTGCTGGCCGGCTGCGGGGCGCTGACCGGCGCCGAGGGGTCGTCCAAGCCGAGCGTGGTGACCTCGTTCTACCCGCTGGCCTACGTCGCCGAGCGCATCGTCGGCGACCACGCCCGGGTGAGCGACCTGACCCACCCCGGGCAGGAGCCGCACGACATCGAGATGACCGTCAAGCAGACCGCGGAGCTCGCGGACGCCGACGTCGTGGTCTACGAGCGAGGCTTCCAGGCCGCGGTCGACGACGCCGTCGACCAGAGCAGCCACGACCACGTCGTCGACGCGTCGACGAGCGGCGACGTGGTGGGCGACGACCCCCACTTCTGGCTCGACCCCACCCGCCTGGCGCGGGTCGCGGACGCCGTGGAGAAGCAGGTGGCCGAGGCGGACCCGGCGCACCGCCGCGTCTACCAGCGCAACCTGGCGGCGCTGCGTCGCGACCTGCAGGAGCCTCGACCTGGCGTTTCGGCGCGGGCTCGCGGACTGCCGGATCGACACGATCGTCGCCAGCCACGACGCGTTCGGCTACCTCGGCCGGCGCTACGGGCTCCGCGTCGTCGGCATCAACGGCCTCTCCCCCGAGGCCGAGCCGTCCCCCGCGCACATCCGGCAGCTGCAGGACCTGATCGCCGAGGACGGCATCACGACCGTCTTCTCCGAACGGCTCGCCAGCCGCAAGCTCGCCGACAGCCTCGCCGGCGACCTCGGGCTGCGCACCGCAGTGCTCGATCCGGTCGAGGGCCTCAGCGACGCCACCGCCGACCAGGACTACCTGTCCTTGATGAGGCGCAACCTCAGCACCCTCCGGGAGGCGAACCAGTGCAGATGAGCCAGACAGTCGCGCGCATCAGCGACGGCGCCGTGGAGCTCGGCGGCCGTCCGATCCTGCGTGGCATCGACGTCTCCGTCAGCCCCGGCGAGGTGGTGGCGGTGCTCGGCGCCAACGGCTCCGGGAAGTCCACGCTGGTGCGCACCATGCTCGGCCTGGTCGCTGCCCGCCGCGGCGAGGTCGAGCTGTTCGACACCCCGCTCGGGGAGTTCCGCGACTGGCAGCGCGTCGGGTTCGTGCCGCAGCGGGTGAGCGCGGCGTCGGGCGTGCCCGCCTCCGTCCGCGAGGTGGTCGCCTCCGGGCGGCTCTCCCACCGGCGGCCGTTCCTGCCCCAGCGCCGAGCCGACCGCGAGGCGATCGAGGCCGCGATCGAGGCGGTCGGCCTCGCGGCTCAGGCCCGCGACCGAGTCTCCACGCTGTCGGGGGGCCAGCAGCAGCGGGTGCTGATCGCGCGGGCGATGGCCGGCGTGCCGGACCTTCTCGTGCTCGACGAGCCCACCGCCGGCGTCGACGCGCCCAGCCAGCAGGCGTTCGCCGACGCGCTTCGCAGCATCGTCGACCGCGGCGCCACGATCGTGCTGGTCGCCCACGAGCTCGGCCCGCTGGGTGCCGCTGGTGGACCGCGCACTGGTGATGCGCGACGGTCGCGTGGCGTACGACGGACCGCCGATCGACGCCTTCACCGACGCGGACGCGCTCAGCGACCACCACCACCGCGACCTGCTCCGGCCCTGGGGCGAGCACGCTCCCGCCGTCGTCGCACCGCTGGACCCGACCCAGGAGCGGGGGCAGGAACGATGAACCTGCTCTCCTACGACTTCATGGTGCGCGCGCTGCTCGGCGCGCTGTTCACGGGCCTGGCAGCGCCGGCCGTCGGCACCTACCTCGTGCAGCGACGGCTGTCCTTGATGGGTGACGGCATCGGGCACATCGCGGTCACCGGTGTCGCGCTGGGGCTGCTGACCGGCACCTCTCCCACGCTCACCGCCGTCATCGTCGCGGTGATCGGCGCGACCGTCATCGAGCTGGTCCGGCTGAGTGGTCGCGCGACCGGAGACGTCGCGCTCGCGCTGCTGTTCTACGGCGGCATCGCCGGAGGCGTGCTGCTCACCGGTATCGCCGGCCAGAGCGCCGCGACGCTGAACATCTACCTCTTCGGGTCGATCACCACCATCTCCCCCACCGACGTCTGGGTCACCGCGGCGTTGGCGCTGGTCGTGGTGTTCTTGGCCGTCGGGCTGTCCCCGCAGCTGTTCGCGGTCGCGCAGGACCAGGAGTTCGCGCGGGTCGCAGGGCTCAACGTGCGGCTGTACAACCTGCTCGTCGCGGTGATGGCGGCCGTCACGGTGACGGTGGCGATGCGCACCGTCGGCCTGCTGCTCGTCAGCGCGCTGATGGTGGTGCCCGTCGCGACCTCCCAGCAGGTGGCCCGCGGGTTCCGCACCACGCTGTTCTCCGCGATGGCGATCGGCATGGTCGTCTCGCTCGGCGGGGTGACCTTCTCGGCGTACGTCAACGCCGCCCCGGGAGCCACGATCGTGCTGCTGGCCCTGGCCGGCTTCGTCGTCGCCTACCCGGTCGGCGTGCTGCTACGGCGGCGGCAGCGGCTCGCCAGCCCGTTCCCCGAGGCGGTCGACCCGTTCACGTTGCACGACGAGCACACGTCCGTGCCCGAGGAACATGCCCACCAGCACGGCGACGACTGCGGTCACGCGGCGGTGCCGCACGGCGACCACGTCGACTACGTCCACGACGGCCACCGCCACGCCCCCCACGGAGCGCACTATGACGAACACTGAAGGCCCGATTGCAGGGCGCTCCGAGGAGCGGCTGAGACATCATGACGAGCACTGAGCCGACCCTTCCCCAGGGCACGCGCCCGACCCGGCAGCGACGGGCCGTGGTCTCGGCCCTGCAGGGCTTCGAGGACTTCCGCAGCGCGCAGGACATCCACGACCTGCTGCGCCGCAACGGCGACAACGTCGGGCTCTCGACGGTCTACCGCACGCTGCAGGCGCTCGCGGACGGCGGCGAGGTCGACGTACTCCGCAGCGAGGACGGCGAGGCCGTCTACCGGCGCTGCTCGGCCACCCATCACCACCACCTGGTGTGCCGCATCGTGCGGCCGCACCGTGGAGATCGAGGGCCCCGCCGTGGAGCGGTGGGCCGACCGGGTCGCCGGCGAGCACGGCTTCACCGAGGTCAGCCACACCCTCGAGGTCTTCGGCACCTGCCCCGCCTGCTGACTCTTCCCGGTAGTCCGTGACCAATTCGTGGTCCGGGCGGGCCCGAAACCACGAATTGGTCACGGACTACCGGGACTAGGCGGAGCCGTAGCGGCGGTCGCGGGCGGCGTAGATCTCGATCGCCCGCCAGAGCGCGAGCCGGTCGACGTCGGGCCAGAGGATGTCGGTGAAGACGAGCTCGGAGTACGCCGCCTGCCACAGCATGAAGTTGGACAGCCGCTGCTCGCCCGACGTGCGCCAGACCAGGTCGGCGTCGGAGAGCTCGGGGACGTACAGGTGGCGCGCGAACGTCCGCTCGTCGATCCGGTCGGGGTTCAGCCTGCCGGCCGCAGCCTCGCGGGCGATGGACCGCGCCGCGTCCACGAGCTCCGGGCGGCCGCCGTAGTTGACGCACATCGTCAGCGTCAGCACGTCGTTGTCGCGGGTCATCTCCTCAGCGACCTGGAGCTCCTTGATCACCGAGCGCCACAGCCGCGGCGCGCGACCGGCCCAGCGCACGCGCACGCCGAGCTCGTGCATCTCGTCGCGGCGCCGCCGGATCACGTCTCGGTTGAACCCCATGAGGAAGCGGACCTCGTCGGGCGAGCGGGTCCAGTTCTCGGTCGAGAACGCGTAGGCCGACACCGCCTTCACGCCGATCTCGATCGCGCCCTCGACGACGTCGAACAGCGCGTGCTCGCCCTGCTCGTGGCCGGCTGTGCGGGGCAGCCCGCGCTGCTTGGCCCAGCGGCCGTTGCCGTCCATCACGATCGCGACATGGCGCGGCACGAGCTCGGGTGGCACGGCCGGCGGGCGCGCCCCGGAGGGGTGGGGGCTGGGTTGCCGCACCTCGGCCGCTCTCGCGCGCCGCGTGCTCCTGCGCACCACGCCGACTCCTCTCATCGGTACGTCGACAACCGTGAGTTCCCTAGACTGCATCCAACACGACTCGTCGACTCACGGAGGTCAGGCGCATGGACACCGCCAACGTGCAGATCGAGCAGCAGCTGACTGTGCTCTTCAGACGGGTGCAACGCATCCACCTCTCGACCGGGGCGGCGGCCGACGTGCAGCTCGAGCGCTCCGCCTACGGGATCATGTGCAAGCTGGCCGACGAGGGGCCGCAGCGGCTCGGAGCGCTCGCGTCGGCGTTCGGGCTCGACCCGTCGACGATCACGCGCCAGGTGCAGGCGCTCGAGGAGATCGCCCTCGCCGCCCGCAAGACCGACCCGTCCGACCGCCGGGCCGCCATCCTCGACCTGACCAGCAACGGCCGCACGATCCTCGAGCGCACCCGCGACCACCGGCGCACCCGGCTGCAGGTGGCGCTCGCCGACTGGCCCGAGAACGACCGCGCGGAGTTCGCCAGGCTGCTCAAGGAGTTCAACACCTCGGTCGACACCCTGCTCGAGGACGCCTAGCGGGGCACGTGGGCGAGCGACTTGAGGCCTCGCTCGAGGTGCCACTGCAGATAGGCCGCGACCATCCCGGTCGCCTCCCGCCGCGTGCGGGGCTCGCTCGCCTCGACCGTCGGCCAGTCGCCGGTCAGCAGTGCGCCCAGCAGCACGACGGTGTCCCCGGACGGGTTCATCGACCCGGGCACCCGGCAGGTCGAGCACAGCATTCCGCCGGCGGCCGGGCTGAACGACCGGTGCTGCCCCTCGAGCCCGCAGCGCGCGCACCCCTCGAAGGAAGGGGCGTACCCGGCCACGGCCAGCGACCGGAGCAGGAACGAGTCGAGCACGGCGCTCGGCGGCCGGCCCGCCTCGCACATCGCGCGCAGCGCCCCGACCAGCAACAAGAACTGCTGCAGCGCGGGCTCCTTGTCCTCCACCACCAGTCGCTCGGCCGTCTCGAGCATCACGGTGCCCGCCGTGTAGCGCTCGTAGTCCGCGCCCATCCGCGCGGCGAACGGGTCGAGCGTGACCGCCTGCGTCACGACGTCGAGCGAGCGCCCCTCCGCGAGCTGCAGGTCGACGTGCGTGAACGGCTCGAGCCGGGACCCGAAGCGTGAGGTGGTCCGTCGTACCCCTTTGGCGACCGCGCGGACCCGCCCCGTCGACCGGGTCAGCAACGTGATGATGCGGTCGGCCTCACCCAGCTTCTGGGTGCGCAGCACGATCGCCTCGTCACGGTAGAGCCCCACGGTCCCATTGTCCCCCGGGGACCGCAGTCAGCCCTGCAGGCGGCTCGACTCGGCCTGGCGGCTCCAGCACTGCGACACGAAGTCGATGGCCTCCGAGTTGAGCCGCGCCGGACGGGAGCGCCACTCGATGATGCTGCGCGCGGCGACGAAGCGTGCGCGAGGCATCTCCGCCGCCAGCATCGCGGCGTCGGCAGCCGGGTGGATCGGGTCTCGCGGGTGCCCGATGACCAGGGCGGGCACCTCGATCCGCCTGCGGCGCTTGCTCGACGGCGCGATGCGGCCGAAGAAGATGCCGTGGATCGCCGCCGCCATCGGAGCGGGCCGCTGGTCGAGGGTGTCGAGCGCGATGCCGGTCCAGAAGGGTACGACGCCACGCGGCACCAGCTTCGCGAGCCGGCGCGTGATCGTGATCGACAGCGGGACGAACCGGGCGAGGAACATCACCGGCCCGAAGGCGATGAGCCCGGCCTCGAGCGCGTTGTCGAGCACCGGCATCTCGATGAGCAGGCCGCGGACCCGGTCCGGCGCGGCATCGGCGACCTCGAGCGAGACGTTGGCCCCGAGCGACGTACCCCCGATCACGGCCTGGTCGGCGCCGAGGTGGTCCAGCAGCGCCACCACCTGCTCGCCGAAGGCCGTCATCGAGTAGCCCTTCGGGTCCAGCGGCCGGTCTGAGCGGCCGTGGCCGAGCAGGTCGACGGTGACGACGTGGAAGCCCTCGCCCGCGATGGCTCGCGCGAGCGGCTCGTGCATCCGCCGCGGCATCAGCTGGCCGTGGATGAGCACCACCCAGCGCTCACCGGCGCCGTACTCGGTGAACTCGAGACGGTGTCCCTCGACGAAGAACTGTCCGACACGCTCTGACACGAGTGTTGCCAAGACGCTCACCTTTCGCAGTGCGGGTGCGGCCCGAGGATACGTGGTTGGGTGGAAGCATGCCGGGGTCGAGGCGAAAGCCGATGCACGTGGTGGTCATGGGGGTGTCTGCCACCGGGAAGACGAGCGTCGGTGAGCAGCTCGCCGAGGAGCTGGGCTGCGAGTTCGTCGAGGGCGACTCGCTCCACTCGCGGCACAACATCGACAAGATGAGCAAGGGCGAGCCGCTGACCGACGAGGACCGGTGGCCGTGGCTGCAGGCGATCGCGGAGCTGGTCGCGGTGCGCGACTCGGAGGGTGTGTCGACCGTCGTCACCTGCTCGGCACTCAAGCGCAGCTACCGCGCAGTGCTGGGTGATGCGGCGCCGACGTTCTTCGTCCACCTGCACGCGCCGTTCGAGGTGCTGCAGGAGCGGATGCAGCTGCGCAGCAAGCACTTCATGCCGACCTCTCTGCTGCGCTCGCAGTTCGACACCCTGGAGGAGCTCGGGGACGACGAGCCCGGCGCCGTCGTCGACGTGTCCCCGCCCGTCGAGGTGGTCGTCGAGGAGGCGCTCAACGCGGTGCGCGTCCACTACACCGAGTAGCCCATGACCCAGCCGCGCGAGGTCACGAACCGGTCGATGCTCCGCGTCCGCGACACGATCGACCGGTCGTTCGACGAGGACCTCGACCTCGAGGCACTCGCGCGCATCGCGAGCATGTCGCCCGATCACCTGATCCGGACGTTCCGCTCGGTGTTCGGTGAGACACCCCACCGCTACCTGCAGCGCCGCCGGATCGAGCGTGCGATGTTCCTGCTGCGGACCACCGACCTCGACGTCACCGACGTGTGCTTCGCGGTCGGGTTCGCCAGCCTGGGCACCTTCAGCAGGCTGTTCACGAACCTGGTCGGCGAACCACCCTCGTCGTACGCGTCGAAGGGGCCGCTGCCCGCGGTGCCCGGCTGCTTCATGATGGCGTGGACCCGGCCGAGCAGCTTCACGCATCCGTCGGGCTCGTCGACTCGTCGATCTCGTCGATTTCGGAGAAGCAGCTGCCCCGCGCCGGCGGCTAGCGTCAAGAGCATGAAGCTCAGCTACCCGCGACTCTCGTCCATCTACGTCCTCGACCAGGACCAGGCGCTCGACTTCTACGTCGGCGTGCTCGGTCTGGAGGTGGGCACCGACGCCGACCTCGGGTTCATGCGCTGGCTGACGGTCCGCGCGCCGGGCGACGACCGGGAGATCCTCCTGGAGCGGCCCGGGCCGCCGGCCCACGACCCGCAGACCGCGGAGCAGGTCCGCGAGCTCGTCGCCAAGGGCGCCGGCGGCGGCTGGATCGCGTTCCAGGTCGACGACGTCGACGCGGTCCACGACGAGCTGGTCGAGAAGGGTGTCGAGATCACCCAGCCGCCCACCGACCAGTCCTACGGCCGGGACCTGGGGCTGCGCGACCCGTTCGGCAACAACCTCCGGATCGGGAACGTGACGGTCTGACTTGACCTGACTTGACCTCGACCTCGGTTGAGGTTGCAGGGTGTCCTCGTGGACGAACTGTGGGGCCTCTCCGATCTTGACCTCGACGCGTATCTGAGCCTGGTCGGCGTCCCCGCCCGCGAGCCGAGCCTGGCGGCGCTCGCCGAGCTGCAGTCCGCGCACGTGCACACGTTCCCGTTCGAGAACCTCGACGTGCTGCTGCGGCGTCATCCCGGTGTCGGGCTCCCGGCAGTGCAGGACAAGTTCGTCGGGAGGGGTCGCGGCGGCTACTGCTTCGAGCACGTCACGCTGTTCGCGGCGGTGCTCGAGCGGCTCGGGTACGACGCCAGCCGCCACCTCGGCCGCGTCGGCGACGTACGCACGGTCGCACGCACGCACGCGGTCGTCTTCGTGACGCTGGACGGTCAGCGCTACCTCGTGGACCCGGGCTTCGGGATGAGCGTGCAACGACCGGTGCCGCTCGTCGACGGAGCCGAGGTCGACGACAACGGCTGGCGCTACCGGCTCCGACGTGTCGACACCGGCGCCGCCGGCGCGACGTGGGAGCTGCACCGGCTGCGCGAGCAGGGCTGGGAGCTCATGCACGTCACCGACGAGCTGCCGGTGGTGCCGGTCGACCTGGTGATGAGCCACCACTACACCAGCACCTTCCCGACGTCGCACTTCACGACCGGCCTGATCCTGGCGAAGTACCTCCCCGACCGCCACGTGACCCTCACCGCCTCAACGGTGACGGTGCGACGCCCCGGCATGCCCACCGAGCACCGCCCCCTCGCCGACGGAGAGCTCCGCGACCGCTTCGTCGAGCTGGGCGTCACCCTCACGCCCGCCGAGGTCGAGGAGCTCATGGCGCTCCTCCCCTCGTTGCGTGCCTGAGGCTTCCCGCTGAGGCGCGTGAAACTGCGACCCCAGAGCCGCTGAGGCGCGTGACATTGCGACCGCAGAGCCGCCGAGGCGCGTGATCTTGCGGGCGTGATGGACTGGGCGGATGGTTCGCGCGACCTGGGACGAGCTGACCGACGGGTTGGACGACGCCGACCTCGCCCTGCTCGTCGCATTCCGGAGGGCGTGCGTCGAGCTGCCCGGCACCGAGGAGCGGGTGCATCGCACCGAGGTGCAGTACGCCGTGAGACGAATCTATGCCTCCGGCTACGTGCGTGACCACCTGCTCGAGCTGGCGATCCACCTGCGGCACGAGGTGGGTCATCCCCTGCTCCGGCAGGCGTTCGAGACCACCCGGACCGTGACGACGCACCGCCTGCGCATCGAGAGCCTCGACGAGCTCGCGTCCGTCGTACCTCTGCTGGAGGAGGCGCACGACACCGTCGGTCCGGGCGGTCGATGAGCGCAACTACGCGCGCCTCACCGCCGTACAGACCGCAACTACGCGCGCCTCAGCGGAAAGCGCGGATGCCGGTGAGCTCGGCGCCGAGCGAGAGGGTGTGCATCTCCTCGGTGCCCTCGTAGGTCATCACGGTCTCGAGGTTGTTCATGTGGCGCATGACCGAGTGGTCGAGGGTGATGCCGGCACCGCCGAGCATGGTGCGGGCGGTGCGGGCGACCTCGACGGCGGCGCGGACGTTGCCGAGCTTGCCGTAGCTGACTTGAGCCGGCGTCAGCGTGCCCGCGTCCTTGAGGCGGCCGATATGCACTGCCGCGAGCGAGGCGTTGTTGAGCGCGATCACCATGTCGGCGAGCTTCTTCTGCGAGAGCTGGAACGACGCCAGGGGCTTGCCGAACTGCTCGCGCTCGAGTGAGTACTGCAGCGCCTCCTGGAAGCAGGCCCGCGCCGCTCCCACGGCGCCCCACAAGATGCCGTAGCGCGCCTCGTTCAGACAGGACAACGGGCCCTTGAGGCCGTGCACGTCCGGGAAGACGGCTCCGGCCGGCAGCCGCATGTCGTCGAACGCCAAGGAGGCGGAGACCGACGCCCGCAGTGACAGCTTGCGCTTGATCTTCGCCGCCGAGAAGCCCGGGGTGTCGGTGGGGACCACGAACCCGCGGATGCCGTCGTCTGTCTTCGCCCAGACCACGGCGACATCGGCAAGCGTGCCGTTCGTGCACCACATCTTCGAGCCGTTCAGCACCCAGTCGTCCCCGTCCCGGCGAGCCCGGGTGCGCATCGAGCCCGGGTCGCTGCCGGCGTCGGGCTCGGTCAGCCCGAAGCAGCCGAGCGCCTCCCCGCTCGCCATCCGGGGCAGCCACTCGTCCTTCTGCTCGTCGCTGCCCCACCGGTGGATCGCGAACATCGCCAGCGACCCCTGCACGGACACGAAGCTGCGCAGCCCCGAGTCGACGGCCTCGAGCTCGCGGCAGGCCACGCCGTAGGCCGACGCGCTCGTGCCCGCGCACCCGTAGCCCTCGAGGTGCATGCCGAGCAGCCCGAGCTTGCCGAGCTTCGGGCCGAGGTCGTCGGGCAGCGTGCCCTCGTCGTACCACTCCGCCACGTGCGGCAGCAGCTCGGACTCCGCAAACGACCGCACGGTGTCGCGGATGTCTCGCTCGTCGTCACCCAGCAGGTCGTCGACGGCCAGGAAGTCAGCGGGATCGCTCATGACGACCAGCCTACGGTCAGCACCGCGCGGCGCCGAGGGGTCACTTCTGCACCGACACGCCGCCCACACGCGTGAAGAGCTGACCCCTCGGCGGAGAAGCGCTAGGCGCGGTTCACGCCGCTGATCACGGCCTTGAGGGAGGCGGTGACGATGTTCGCGTCGAGGCCGACGCCCCACAGGATCTGGTCGCCGACGGCGAGCTCGACGTAGGCCGCGGCGATCGCGTCGCCACCGGAGGAGAGCGCGTGCTCGCTGTAGTCGAGCAGCCGCACGTCACCGATCCGGTCGAGCATGGCGCTGCCCTTCGAGTGCTCCTCGAGTGCGAGGTCCTCGAGCGCGTTGAGGAACGCCGCGATCGGGCCGTTGCCGGTGCCGGTCAGCGTGCGACGCTCGCCGTCGACGTACACGTTCACGGTGAGCGCGTCCTTCTCGCCCGCAGCCGAGGACGTGTGCACCGAGTTCAGCTTCAACGGCGTCTCGCGGTCGAGGTACTCGGCGCGGAAGGCCTGCCAGATCTCGTCCGGGGAGATCTCGCCGCCGGCCTCGTCGGTGTGCTTCTGCACGGCGCGGCTGAACTCGATCTGCAGCCGCCGCGGCAGGTCGAGCTTGTGGTCGGTGCGCAGGATGTAGGCCACGCCGCCCTTGCCGGACTGGCTGTTGACGCGGATCACGGCCTCGTAGCTGCGCCCGACGTCGTGCGGGTCGATCGGCAGGTACGGCGCCTCCCACGGGATCTCGGACACCGGGCGACCGGCCTCCTCCGCGGCGACGTCGAGCGCCTCCAGGCCCTTCTTGATCGCGTCCTGGTGCGAGCCGCTGAACGCCGTGTAGACCAGGTCGCCGGCGTAGGGGTGGCGCGGGTGCACCGGCAGCTGCGTGCAGTACTCCACCGTGCGGCGGACCTCGTCGATGTCGGAGACGTCGACCTTGGGGTCGATGCCCTGGCTGAACAGGTTCATCGCCAGCGTCACCAGGTCGACGTTGCCGGTGCGCTCGCCGTGCCCGAACAGGCAGCCCTCGACGCGGTCGGCGCCCGCCATCGTCGCGAGCTCGGTGGCGGCGACGGCCGTGCCGCGGTCGTTGTGCGGGTGCAGCGAGATCGTGGTGTTCTCGCGACGGGTCAGCTGCCGGGAGAACCACTCGATCTGGTCGGCGTAGACGTTGGGCGTCGCCATCTCGACGGTCGCCGGCAGGTTGAGGATGATCTCGCGGTCGTCGTCGGGCTGCCACACGTCGCTGACCGCCTCGCACACCTCCACCGCGAACGGCATCTCGGAGCCGGTGAAGATCTCCGGCGAGTACTCGTAGCCGATCTCGGTCTTCTCGAGGTAGCTCTCGGCGTACTTCATGACCAGCTCGGTGCCGCGCGTCGCGATCGCCTTGATCTCGTCCTTGCCGGCGTGGAAGACCACGCGGCGAAACAGCGGCGCGATCGCGTTGTAGAGGTGCACGTTCGCGCGCGGCACGCCGACCAGCGACTGGATGCTGCGCTCGATGAGGTCCTCACGCGCCTGGGTGAGCACGGAGATGGTGACGTCCTCGGGCACCCGGTCGCTCTCGACGAGCTGCCGCACGAAGGCGAAGTCGGTCTCGCTCGCGGCGGGGAAGCCGACCTCGATCTCCTTGTAGCCCATGCGGACCAGCAGGTCGAACATCGTCATCTTGCGGGTCGGCGACATCGGGTCGATGAGCGCCTGGTTGCCGTCGCGAAGGTCGGTGCTCAGCCATCGCGGCGCCTCGCGTGATGACGGCGTTCGGCCAGGTGCGGTCGGGCAGGTCGATGGGGGTGAACGCGCGGTACCGGTGGTAGGGCATCGGGCTGGGCTGCTGGTGGTGGCGGCCCCGGTGGAGTGTCATGTCTGTCTCGCTGGTTGTCGAGCCTTGTCGGCTGGGCGGAGGTCCCGGAGCAACACCGATCCCCGCAGCGAGGAGGTCCGGGCTAGAGGACCTCGCTGCGGCAGCGAAGGAGGAGGCGGTACGTCGACATGACCCGTCCACCATAACGCGGACCACTCAGGGCTGCAGATTCGGTCCACAGGTGGGCTGAGAGCATGGCGGGATGGCGACTCGGGGCTCGGCGACACAGGTCGCGGCGATCGTGGCGCTCGTCCTGGCCTGGGGCTCGACGTTCGCGGCGGTCAAGATCGGGCTGGACAGCGTGCCGCCGATCCTGTTCGGCGGCATGAGGTCGGTGCTCGGCGGCGCGTTCATGGTCGTGCTGGCGTTCGCCCGCAGCGGGCTGCCTCGGCTGCGTGACACGTGGCCGATCTACGCACTGCTGACGCTGCTCAACGTCGTCGGGTTCTTCAGCCTGCAGACGCTGGCGATCATGGAGCTGCCGTCGGGCCTCGCGGCGGTGCTGATCTACCTGCAGCCGGTGCTCACGGGCGTGCTCGCGGTGCCGTTCCTGGGTGAGTCACTGGGCTGGGCGAAGGTGGTCGGGCTCCTGGTCGGCTTCGCTGGCATCGTCGTGGTCAGCGCCGGGGCGCTGGAGGGTCACGTGTCGGCGATCGGGGTCGTGTACGCCGTGACCGGCGCGCTCGTCTGGTCGCTGGGGACGATCGCGTTCAAGCGCTACGCCGACCGCGTCGACGCGTGGTGGGCGGTCGCCCTTGGGTTCCTGGTCGGGGGCATGGTGCTGTCAGTGGCCGGTGGCGCCTTCGAGGGCACCGACATCGAGTGGTCGAGGGAGTTCGTCGCGGCGTTCGTCTACGCGTCGATCATCGGCACGGCGCTGTCCTGGTCGCTGTGGTTCGGGCTGGTCGGGTCCGGTGAGGCCGGCCGCGTCGCGTCGTACATCTTCTTCGTGCCGGTCGTCGCACTGGTGACGGGCGGCCTGCTCCTTCACGAGTCGCTCGGGCCATCCGTGCTCGCCGGGGCGGCGCTGGTCATCGTCGGTGTGTATCTCGTGAACCGCAGGCAGGAGCCGCAGGTACCATCGCCACTGTCTCGAAGTCCTCGACCGTGAGGTGCCCCCCGTGCTCCGCGCCGCCTGCGTCGTCCTGCTGCTGGCGCTGACGGGATGCACGGGCGACGCGAGCGGCGGTGAGGAGAAGAAGCCGACCGCCGCCTCGACGAAGGCCCCCGAGCTCGGCGCGTGCCGACCTGCTCACCCCCGAGCGACATCAACCACGACAGCAACGACTCCCCCGCCGTCGCCTGCTCGGAGAAGCACACCGCCCAGACGTTCGCGGTGGGCACGTTCCCCGAAGCCGTCGCCGCGAAGGGGGTCGGCTCCTCGGCGCTCGGCGCCTACGTCTTCAAGAGGTGCAAGCCGGCGTTCCGGAAGTTCGTGGGCGCCGACGACAGCCTCGTGCTCCGCTCCACCCTCACCTGGGCGTGGTTCCGGTCGTCGAAGGCCGCCTGGGACGCCGGCGCGCACCACTGGCGCTGCGACGTGGTCGGCGGAGGTGACAAGTCCGGCACGCTGCTGAGCCTCCCGGCGACCGCGAAGGGCCTGCTGCTCGGCCGCCCGGACGACCAGTGGATGGTGTGCGTCAACGGGCCCAGCGTGAACGGGTCGCCGAAGATCCCGTGCAGCGAGCCGCACAGCTGGCGGGCCGTCACCACGATCGTGCTCGGGAAGCCCAAGGACCCCTACCTGGGCGACCGGCTCAGCGAGGTGCGTAGCCGCGACTTCTGCTCGGAGTCGGTGGGTGCGTGGATGAACTACCCCATCGACTACGACTACGGGTACACCTGGTTCCACAAGGCGGAGTGGAAGGCCGGCAACCGCCGCTCGATCTGCTGGGCGAAGACCGACCAGTGACGCTCGCGCGGATCCTGCTCCTCCTGCCGTTGCTCGCCGCGGCGGCAGCGTGCACCAGCTCTGAAGGCAGCGGCTCGCCCTCCCCGAGCCCGTCGGGTACGTCGACCAGCGCGACCACGCAGGTCGCCGTACCTCCCGCGCCGAAGCGCGGCGCCTGCTACCGGCTCACCGGAGCCCAGCTGACCCGTCCGACGAACGCGTCGCGAGCCGGTGCCGTGCTCGGCGCGGCACACCGGCACGCACGATCTTCGTCGGCCGGCTCACCACCGTCGTCGACGGCCATGCGCGTGTCGGTCGACTCCGACCGGGTGCAGCGCCAGCTCGCCACCACCTGCCCGAGCAAGCTGGCGGCCTACGTCGGCGGGACTCCCAGGACACGTGACCTGAGCCGCTTCAACGTCGTGTGGTTCTCCCCGACGCTCGACCAGGCGGACCGCGGCGCGAGCTGGTTCCGCTGCGACCTCATCGCGTTCGCGGACGCGGAGCGGCTCTACCAGCTGCCGGGCGCCGGCCGTCTGAAGGGCGCGCTGGGCAAGGTCGGCTCGCTCGACACCTACGGGCTGTGCGGGACGGCCGCACCGGGCACGCCCGGCTTCCAGCGGGTGATCTGCGCACGGCCGCACACGTGGCGGGCCTTCGACACCGTCGCCCTGCGCGGCGGCAAGGCCTACCCGGGCCCGGCGGCGGTGCGCACCGCGGGTGACTCGGTCTGCAAGGACCGCGCCAAGAGCAGGGCGGGTGGCTCGCTGAAGTTCCGCTACGGCTGGGAGTGGCCGAGCCGGGAACAGTGGCTCGGCGGTCAGCACTACGGCTTCTGCTGGGCGCCTGCCTAGAAACCCAGACGGCGCAGCTGCTTGGGGTCGCGCTGCCAGTCCTTGGCGATCTTGACGTGCAGGTCGAGGTATACGGGCGTGCCGAGCATGGCCTCGATCTGCTTGCGGGCCTCCGAGCCCACGGCTTTGAGGCGGGAGCCGCGGTGGCCGATGACGATGCCCTTCTGGGAGTCACGCTCGACGAAGAGGTTCGCGTGCACGTCGAGCAGCGGCTTGTCCTCGGGCCGCCCCTCGCGCAGCCCCATCTCCTCCACGACGACCGCGATCGAGTGCGGCAGCTCGTCGCGCACGCCCTCGAGGGCAGCCTCCCGGATGAGCTCGGCGACGATCACCTCCTCGGGCGCGTCGGTGAGGTCCCCCTCGGGGTAGAGCGGCGGGCCCTCCGGCAGCTGGGCGACGAGCAGGTCCGCGAGCAGCGCGACCTGGTGGCCGGACACCGCGGAGACGGGCACGATCTCCTGCCACTCCGTCTCGGTCTGCTCACCGAGAGCGGCGATCGCGAGCAGGTGCTCGCCGAGCCGCTCTTGTGAGACGAGATCGGTCTTGGTCGCGACCGCGATCCTGGTGGTCCGTCGTACCTTCGCGAGCTCAGCGACCAGGAACCGGTCGCCCGGCCCGATCCGCTCGTCGGCCGGGAAGCACACCGCGACGACGTCGACCTCGGCCCAGGTCGTGGTGACCAGGTCGTTGAGCCGCTCGCCGAGCAGCGTGCGGGGACGGTGCAGCCCCGGGGTGTCCATCAGCACCAGCTGGGCGTCGGGCCGGTGCACGATGCCGCGCACGACGCTGCGCGTGGTCTGCGGGCGCGACGAGGTGATCGCCACCTTGGTGCCGACCAGGGCGTTGGTCAGCGTGGACTTGCCGGCGTTCGGGCGCCCGACGAACGAAGCGAAGCCGCTGCGGAAATCGGGCACCCTGTCGGACCGGCCCCCAGCCCGTCAGCCGAGCCAGGTCGGGCGGAGCGGGAAGTGCGCGTTGCCGTCGCCGTCGGGCTTGACGGCGAGCACCTGGTGGAGCTGGATCTCGTTGCGCTCGAACGACAGCCGGGAGCCCGCCATGTAGAGACCCCAGACCTTCGCCGTGCCCTCACCGACCTCGTGCACGCACTCGTCCCAGTTCGCCACGAGGTTCTCGCACCAGCCCTTGAGGGTCAGCGCGTAGTGCTCGCGGAGGTTCTCCTCGTGCCGCACCTCGAGCCCGACGTTCTGGACCTCGGTGATGATGCGCCCGGAGCCGGTCAGCTCGCCGTCGGGGAACACGTAGCGGTCGATGAACGCACCGGTGTCGGTGGCCGTGTTGTCGGCCCGCGTGATGCAGTGGTTGAGCAGGCGACCGCCCGGGACGAGCTTGTCGCGAAGGAACGAGAAGTACGCCGGGTAGTTGCGCACGCCGATGTGCTCGGTCAGCCCGATCGAGCTGACGGCGTCGAACCCGGTGTCGCGCACGTCGCGGTAGTCGCCGTAGCGGACCTCGGCGACGTCGTCGAGGCCGTCACGCTTGATGGCGTCCTGCGCCCACGCCGCCTGCTCGCGCGAGAGGGTCACCCCGACGACCTCGACGCCGTAACGGGAGGCGGCGTGGCGCACCATGCCGCCCCAGCCGCTGCCGACGTCGAGCAGCCGCATGCCGGGACGCAGGCCGAGCTTGCGTGCGACCAGGTCGTACTTCGCCTCCTGCGCCTCCTCGAGGGTCGCCTCCTCCGTCGGGAAGCACGCGCAGGTGTAGGTCATCGACGGACCGAGGACCATCTCGTAGAACCGGTTCGACACGTCGTAGTGGTGGTGGATCGCGTCGGCGTCACGGCCCTTGGAGTGCCGGAAGCCCTCGACCAGCCGGCGCCACTTCGGCAGCGCCTCCTGCGGGGGCGGGGGCGGCGGCTTGAGCCGGCTCCAGCCGAGTGCGCGCACGATCTGGAACGCCTCGGCGGGCGAGGGGATCTTGATGCCCGCCTCCCGCTGCAGCACCAGCATCGCCTCGTAGGGGTCGCCGGGGTGGACGCCGGTCAGCGTCATGTCACCGGAGACGTAGGCCCGTGCCATGCCCAGGTCGCCCGGGGCGGTGAGCAGGTAGGACAGGCCGCGCTCGTTCTCCAGGTGCAGGTGCACGAGGGAGTCCTCGGGGCCGGCGGCGCTACCGTCGTACGCGGTGAACCGGAAGGGGACCCCGTCTGGCATGAGCCGGGAGATCGCCTCCCCGATGGTGATGCGCGTGGCACGGGTGCTGGTGCTGGTGCGATCAATGGTGCTCGTCATCGACGGTTCACCGCCTTCTCGTAGAGACCCAGGAGTCTGCTGTCCGGGTCGGTGTGGTGCTTGACGCGACTGAGGTTCTCGACGCCGTAGAGCCGGTCGAAGGTCTCCCGGTCGTAGTAGGCGTCGGAGTAGAGCGACTTGTGGCCGCCGAGCGAGGTCACCTTGGCCTCGATCGCACGGTTGACGTCGCCGTCGAGGGCTTCGGGCGCCATCGGGACCGTGCCCCAGAAGCCGACGTTGACGTAGGTGGCCTGCGGCCGCAGTGGGTACGACGGCCAGCTGCGCGTCGCGCGGAGCGGACACAGCCACACGGGTCGCATCGCGACGCGGTCGTCGAACCAGCGCAGGAACTCCGCGGCGCGGTCCACCGGCACCTCGATGTCCTGGATCACCCGCTCGCGCTCCGGCTTGCCACGTGCCCGGTCGATGCGTGCCACCACGCCGAAGCGGTTCTCGAGCCCGACGAGCTTGTGGTAGACGTCGCTGCGCCGCCAGCGCCGCGGCCACAGCCGTCGCACGCGGGGGTCGTGGAGCCCGAAGGCACCCGAGCACCAGAACCAGTCGGTGTCCCAGCGCCACAGGTAGTCATAGGTGGTCAACGTGTCGGTCTCGCGGTCCTGCAGCGAGCGGTAGTACGGCTGCATGCCGGTGTAGTCGGAGACCGTCGGCTCAGTCGCGGCGTGGGCCTGCGAGCCCGGCGTCTTCGAGACGGCGGGGGTCTCGCGCCACGTCGCCAGCGTGAGGTAGGCCTCCCCCGGCTCGAACACCACGCCGTCCAGCCCGTCGACCCGCACGCCCTCGTGCTCGCCCTGCTCGACGATCACCTCGACCGTCTTCGCGAGCGCGTCGAGGTCGTCGAAGCGCAGGTGCCGCAGGTCGACGTACGCGGGCGCGCGCTCGAGGCGGATCCGCAGCCGGGTCGCGTAGCCGAGGGAGCCGTAGGAGTTCGGGAACGCGTCGAAGAGCTCGTCGCCGGGCCGCACGGTCACGATGCGCCCGTCGCCGGTGAGCACGTCCATCTCGAGCACCGACTCGTGCGGCAGCCCGTTGCGGAAGGACGTGGACTCGATGCCGAGCCCGGTCACCGCGCCGCCGAGGGTGATGCTGCGCAGCTGCGGCACGACGAGCGGCATGAAGCCGCGCGGCAACGTGGCGTCGACGAGGCTCTCGTAGGTGCACATGCCCTGCACGTCAGCGGTGGCCGTGCCGTCGTCTGCGACGTCCACCGCGACGACCCCGGCGAGCCCGGAGACGTCGAGACCCGGCGCCTTGACGGCGGAGCGGGCACGGAAGAGGTTCGAGGTGCGCTTCGCCAGCCGGACCGGCTGACCCGCCGGGATCGCGTCGTACGACGACTGCAGTCGCCTCACCGCTTCACCGTGTGCGGCCCACCCCACTACTTGGCTCACCGGAATAACTTACCCACCGCCCACGGGTCGCTGTCCACGCCACCCCATCTCGGTAGTCCGTGACATTTTCGTGGTTCCAGGGCACGCCGGACCACGAATCCGTCACGGACTACCGAAGGTCAGGACTGGACGGAGGCGATGACCGTGCCGTCGGGGGCCGCGAGGTGGAGCGGGACGCCCGGCCCGGCGAGGTCTCGTACGACGGAGAGGTCGGCCTCGTGGACGGTGGCCTCGCCGCTGACGACCGCGGCTGCCTCGAGGCCGGTCGCGCCGCTCGAGACCGCCATCGCGACCGCGACCTGCAGCGCGGTCAGCCGAAGGCTCGCCAGCGACACCGAGGCGCCGGCGTAGGTGCGGCCGTCCTGGTCGCGCACGCAGGCTCCCTCCGCGGCCCGGGTGCGGGCACGCGTGGACCGGGCCAGGGTGACGAGCTTCGGCGTCCTCGGCGTCGTCGGGGTCGAAGCTCGGTGCGTCCTGCTCAGCCGGCATGGTGCTCAGGGTAGGGCTCGTCCTGACGGCCCTCGGAGCCGATCTCGAGCTCGGGCTCGAGGCGGGTGAGCAGCACGGTGCCGATGCGGTTGCGGCGTCCCGTGGGGGCCTCCGCCTCGAACCGCAGCCCGAGCGCCTCGACCACCGACCCCGCGACCGGGACCCGGCCGAGGTGCTTGGCCATCAGCCCGCCGACGCTGTCGACGTCGTCGTCGTCGACGGCGACGCCGCAGATCTCCTCGATGTCGTCGACGGGGAAGCGCGAGCTGACCCGGACCGAGCCGTTCGCGAGCGGCTCGACGTCGACGCGGTCCGTGTCGTACTCGTCGGTGATCTCGCCGACGAGCTCCTCGACCACGTCCTCGATGGTGACCAGGCCGGCGGTGCCGCCGTACTCGTCGACGACCACGCCGACGTGCTTGCGCTCGGCCTGCATCTCACGAAGCAGCGCGTCGATGGGCTTGGAGTCGGGCACGTAGAGCACCGGGCGCATCACGGAGTCGACGCGCTCGGTGGTCTCCGCCTCGTGCCGGTCGAAGACGCGCTTGGTGACGTCCTTGAGGTAGGCGAACCCGACGATGTCGTCGAGGCTCTCGCCGATGACCGGGATGCGCGAGTAGCCGCTGCGCAGCGCCAGCGACATCGCCTGACGCAGCGTCTTGGTGCGCTCGATGAACACCACGTCGGTGCGGGGCACCATCACCTCGCGCACCAAGGTGTCGCCGAGCTCGAAGACCGAGTGGATCATCTGCCGCTCGCCGGACTCGATCACGCTGCTGGCCTCGGCGAGGTCGACGAGCTCTCGCAGCTCGGCCTCCGAAGCGAACGGGCCCTCGCTGAAGCCGCGGCCCGGGGTGATCGCGTTGCCGATGAGGATCAGCAGCCGCGGCAGCGGGCCGAGCACCTTCGTGGCACCGATCAGCGGTCCCGACGCGAGCAGCGCGACGCGCTCGGAGTGCTGGCGCCCCAGGGTGCGGGGCGCGACGCCGATCACCACGAACGAGACGACGACCATGATCGCGATCGAGACGAGCATGGCCCACCAGCGACCGCTGTCGGACTGCGGACCCGACTCCGAGCCACCACCGGTCACCAGCAGGTCGAGGATCACCACGGTGACCAGCACGACCGCAGCGGTCTCGGTCAGCATGCGCAGGAACAGCGCGGTGTTCAGGTAGCGGGGCGGGTCCTCGATGATCACCAGCAGCCGCGCGGACCCGGACCGACCCTCGGCCGCGATCTCCTCCGCGCGAGCCTTCGAGAACGACGACAGTGCGGCGTCCGCGCTGCTGAACAGGCCGGCCACCACCGTGCACAGCGCAGCGAGCACGAGCAGCCAGATGTCGACGACGCTCATGCACGCCTCGCATGTCGGTCGCCACGCCACTGCTCGAGCAGCTTCGCCTGCAGGTCGAACATCTCCTTGTGGTCCTCGGGCTCGGCGTGGTCGTAGCCGAGCAGATGAAGGATGCCGTGCACGGTCAGCAGCTGCATCTCCTCAGGCGTGGGGTGTCCCGCCTCGGACGCCTGCTTGGCGGCGATGGCCGGGCACAGCACGAGGTCGCCGAGCACGCCCTCCTCGGGCTCCTCGTTGACCAGGCCGGGCCGCAGCTCGTCCATCGGGAAGGCCAGCACGTCCGTAGGCCCGGACTTCTCCATCCACTTCTCGTTGAGCTCGCCGATGGTCGCCTCGTCGACGAGCTTGACGCACAGCTCCGCCAGCGGGTGCACGCGCATCTGGTCCATGACGAACCGCGCGAGCCGCGACAGCTGGGCGACGTCGACGTCCTCGCCGGACTCGTTGAGTACCTCGATGCTCATGTCGGGGTCGCTCACGCGCGGGTGCTGCGGGGACCGCGGCGGTGGCTGTCCACGCCGCTCTCCTCCGCCTGCTCGCGACGCGCCTCCCACTCGTCGTACGCCGCGACGATGTGGCCGACGAGGCGGTGCCGCACCACGTCCTGCGCGGTCAGCATGTTGAACGAGACGTCCTCGACACCGGTGAGGATGTCTCGTACGACGCGCAGGCCGCTGCGCGTGCCCGACGGCAGGTCGACCTGCGTGATGTCGCCCGTGACGACCATCCGCGACCCGAACCCGAGCCGGGTCAAGAACATCTTCATCTGCTCCGGCGAGGTGTTCTGCGCCTCGTCGAGGATCACGAACGCGTCATTAAGCGTGCGACCACGCATGTATGCGAGCGGTGCGACCTCGATGGTGTTCGCGGCCAGCAGCTTGGGGATGCTCTCCGGGTCGAGCATGTCGTGGAGCGCGTCGTACAGCGGGCGCAGGTAGGGGTCGATCTTCTCGCTCAGCGTGCCGGGCAGGTAGCCGAGCCGCTCGCCCGCCTCGACGGCCGGGCGGGTCAAGATGATGCGGTTGACCGACTTGCTCTGCAGCGCCTGCACGGCCTTGGCCATCGCGAGGTACGTCTTGCCGGTGCCGGCCGGGCCGATGCCGAACGTGATCGTGTGCTTGTCGATCGACTCGACGTAGCGCTTCTGGTTCAGCGTCTTCGGGCGGATCGTGCGGCCGCGGTTGGACAAGATGTTGAGCGAGAGCACGTCGGCGGGCCGTTCGCTCGTCTCCGTGCGCAGGATGCCGATGGCTCGCTCGACGGTCTCCGCGGTGACGCCCTGGCCGGTGCGGATGATCGTGACGAGCTCGTCGAGCAGCCGCTCGACGATGGCCACCTCGGCCGGCTCGCCCCGGAGGGTGACCTGGTTGCCGCGCACGTGGATGTCGGCGTCGAACGCCTTCTCGATGAGGGTGAGGTGCTCGTCACGAGGCCCGAGGAGGGAGACCATCGGGACGCTGCTGGGCACGACGATCGTGTGAGAAGGGGTCTCGGGAACGTCTCCCGGCCCGGTGTGGGGTGCTGTCATGGGCGGCGCTCGGCCGACCTCCCGAATCTGTGTGGCAGTGGTGATCTGCTGCTGTCTGTTCCAGTTTACGCAAGCCGGGCGTTAGAGTCTGCCCATGCACGGCGTCGACGACTCCGACGACCCCGATTCCGCGGGTCTGGAGCTGATCGAGCCCGAGGACCTCCTGCCGCGCAACCCCTTCCCCGTCGACGCGCAGCGGATGGGGATCGACCGCTGGAGCGACGACGCCGGCATGATCGCGATCGCCTCGTCGCTGGACTCCTCCAAGCTCTCCCACAAGATCGTCGCCTGGGTGATGCTGCTGGCGCTGACGTCGTGGCTGGTCATGCAGCTCTGGTTCGAGATCACGTCCTAGCGGCGCCTAGGAACGGGTGACGAGCAGCAGCCCCAAGCACATCTCGTCGGTGGTGCCCTCTCCCCAGACGACGTACTTCTCCTGGGTGCCGTCGAAGGCGGGCAGCTTGTCGCGGATCGACTGGTCGTGCCGGCAGGTGACGCGCAGGTTGTCGCCGCGCTGCAGGTGCACCGGCTTGACGGGCTTGGCGCCCTGGTTGTCGAAGTCCCAGACGGGGATGTCGAGCACGGTGTGCTCGCGTGGCGTGCCGGGGTTCACCTTGATCGAGATCGAGCTGCCGAGCAGGTGCATGTGCCCCGCGGCCGCGCGGATCGTGACCGGGTCCTTGACCTCGCGGTCGCAGGTCTGCACGGGCCCGGGCTTCACCTTGCCGCAGAGCATGTGCAGGTAGTCGGCGGCGAGCCCCACGTCGCTGCCGAAGCGCTTCTGGGTGTCCTGGACCGACGCCCGGCGCTCGCAGAGCGGGCCCTGGTCGTGGGCCGGCCGGCACGGCAGCTCGACCGGTGCGGGCAGCAGCTGGGTGCGCAGCGGGGTGAGCTGCTTCGAGCCAGGAGCCAGCCGTAGCTGGGCGGAGCTGACGTCCGGCTCCGTCCCGGCGAGCAGGTTGTAGTGCACCTGCATGATGACGCGCGAGCCCTTCTGGAGCGGCACGCCGACGTCGTCGGCCATCACCTGCTCGCCGCCGCCGGGCGCCCACGCACCCAGCCAGCCGGCGTTGTCGAGGGCCTCGTTGGTCTCCACGCCGGTGCCGCCGAAGCAGGTCCAGCCCTCGCCCTTCTCCGAGCGGTCCTTTGCCTGGACGGCTGCGACCTTGTCCGGCGGCACCTGGAAGAGGATCACGTGGTGCACGACCTTCTTCTGGCCGGGCAGGATGTTCAGGCCGGTGATGAACGCGTCCTTGTCGACGTGCGGGTCGAGCACGAAGCAGCGGTAGTCGTCGGTGCCCTTGCCGTAGGGCGCCGAGGGCGTGTACGGCTCGGCCATCTGCATGCGCACCAGTCGCTCACCGGCCCGCAGCGGCTTGCCCTGGACCGGTGCCGCGGTGACGCCGTCGTGGCCGGCATGACCGGTGTGGTCGGAGTGGCCGGCCTGGTCCTGCGCCTTCGGTGACTCGTCCTGGCCCGTGCTGCTGCAGCCCGCGACGGCCAGCGCTGCCGCGAGCAGCAGTGCCCCGACCGTCGTACGGCGCCCGCGGCTCACCCTGGTGGCCAGCCCATCTGACGGCCGCCCAGCACGTGGAGGTGGGCGTGGAAGACCGACTGGTGGGCCGCGGCGCCGGTGTTGAACACCAGCCGGTAGCCGTCGTCGAGGCCCTCCTGCTCGGCGACCGACCTCGCCGCGTTGACGAGGTCGACGAGGACCTCGGGCTCTTCGGCGGCGACTGCGGCGGCGTTGGGCAGGTGGCTGCGCGGCACCACGAGCACGTGGGTGGGGGCCTGTGGCTCCACGTCGCGGAACGCGAGCGTGGTGTCGGTCTCGTGGACCACGTCGCCCGGGATGTCCCCCGCGACGATCTTGCAGAACAGGCAGTCAGCGTCGGTCGCCATACCGGCAACTCTAGACACGGCGCGCTTGTAAACCCGACGGTGAGGCTGCGCGTGGAACTAGCGTGAACACCACGACGGCCACCAGGGCTGCCGAGTGGCCGCTGAGCCCACACACCCCAGGGGGTGCGATGACGAGTCGCGCACGGACCGGGCGGTGGGATGCCGATGTGGCGGTGGAGCAGCTGTACGCCGCCCACTACCGGCGGCTGGTGCGCCTGTCCGTGCTCCTGGTCGGCGACCCGGAGACGGCCGAGGAGGTCGTGCAGGACTCGTTCGTCGCGATGCACGGCCGCTGGCGCTCGCTGCGCGAGCCCGACCAGGGGCTCGCCTACCTGCGCCAGACCGTGGTGAACCGCTCCCGGTCGGTGCTGCGGCACCGCGGTGTCCGCGCCCGGCACGCGCCGGCGCCGCTGCCCGACCTGCCCGCCGCCGACGAGGACGTGCTGGTGAACGAACGCCGGGCGGTGGTCCTCGGCGCCCTGCGTGAACTGCCCGGTCGGCAGCGCGAGGTGCTGGCGCTGCGCTACTACCTCGACCTCTCCGAGGCCGACATCGCCGAGACGCTCGGCATCAGCCGCGGTGCGGTGAAGAGCCACGCTTCGCGCGGTGTCGCCGCGCTCCGCGCCCAGATGGAGGACATCTCATGACCACGCCCACGGACGACCACGACATCCGGACGCTGCTCGACGACGCGGTGGCGGACGTCGAGCCGCGAGGCGGGCTCGACCAGATCACGTCACGCACCACCCGCTCCCGACGCTCGTGGGTGTGGGGCACGGCCGGGGCGGTGCTCGCCACGGCAGCCGTGATCGTCGCGGTGTCCGTGGTCGGCAACCTGCCGGGCACCACCGGAACATCCGGAGACGACACCGCGGCGAAGGCGCCGGCGAAGCAGGGTGACGACGCCGTCGACCCCGACTCGGACCTGTTCATCTCCGCGCCCGCCGACGGGGCGACGGTGTCGAGTCCCTTCACGGTGAGCGGGAAGGCAGCGGCATACGAGGGCAACGTGCAGTGGGAGCTCAAGCAGGGCGACACCGTCGTGCGGCACGGCTTCACCACCGCCGAGGAGTGCTGCACGTTGTCGCCGTACTCGTTCCAGGTGAGTGCACCGACCGGCACCTACACGCTCGTGGTGCACGACGAGGACGTGGGAGAGGGCCCGCCCCCGGCGACCGACACCGCACAGGTGTGGGTGCGGTAGCGCCTAGCCTGTTGGCGTGCTGAGCCTGCGCGACCTGAACCGGACGCTGCTGCGGCGTCAGCACCTGCTGGAGCGTACGTCGATGCCCGCGCTCGCCATGGTCGAGCACCTCGTCGGGCTGCAGGCGCAGGAGAACCTGCCGCCGTACCTCTCGCTGGCGGCACGCATCGACGACTTCGACCCGCAGGAGCTGTCGGACGCGATCGAGCGTCGCGATGCCGTGCGGTTCTTGACGATGCGCGGCACCATCCACGTGCTCACTCCCGACGACGCGCTGTCGCTGCGGCCGTGGGTGCAGGTCGCGCTGGACCAGCAGAGCGCGAGCAACCAGAACAACCGCCCGGCCCGCGGGGTGCCGGTCGAGGACATCGTCGCCGCCACGCGAGAAGCGCTGGCCGAGGGCCCGCTGCCGGTGAAGCAGCTCGGGGAGCGGCTCGCCGCGCAGATCCCCGGAGTGCCGGCGGGCGCGCTTGCGCACACTGCGCGCGAGCGGGCGCCGCTGGTGCAGGTGCCTCCGCGCGGGTTGTGGGGACGGTCCGGCGGGGTGGTCTACCAGACCGTGGAGACCTGGCTGGGGCGGGAGACGGTCGAGATCGACGTGCGCGAGCTGGTGCGCCGCTACCTGCGCGCGTTCGGCCCGGCGACCGCTTCGGACATGACGACGTGGTCGCGGGTGACCCGGCTCGGTCCGGTGTTCACCGCGATGCGCGACGAGCTGGTCGCGGTCGAGTGCGAGGACGGTCGCACCCGCTTCGACGTTCCCGATGCGCCGTACGCCTCGGGAGACGAGCCGGCGCCGGTGCGGTTGCTCGGCGCCTACGACAACGTCTGGCTCTCGCACGTCGACCGGGAGCACATCGTCCCCGACGACGTCCGGCCGCGGTGGATGGGCACCAACGCCGGCGTCGGCAGCACCGTCTTCGTCGACGGCTTCATGGCCGGCCTGTGGTGGTGGCGCGACGACTCGGTCGACCTCGACCTGTTCCGCCGCCTCACCCGCCCCCAGCGCGCCGAGCTCGACACCGAGGTCGCCCGCGTCGAGTCCCTGCTCGCGTTCACGCTGAGGCGCCTGATTCTGCGGTCGCAGATGGGGTGAGGCGCCTCGTTCTGTGTTCAGCCTGGCCACGAGTGCGCAGAACCAGGCGCCTCGGCGTCGTCACGACAACAGAACGAGGCGCCTCAGCGGCTATCGCCAGCGGGTGCGGGCGAGCAGGGCTGCGGCGGCGGCGACGCCGGCGGTGGAGCTGCGGAGGACGGAGCTGCCGAGGCGGACGGGTTCGGCGCCGACGGTGGCGAACGCCTCGAGCTCCTCGTCGCTGATGCCGCCCTCGGGGCCGACGACGATGACGATCTCGCCGCGACCGGGGACCGGGAGGTCGGCGAGGGGTCCCGACGCCGCCTCGTGGAGTACGACGGGCACGGAAGCGTTGCGCAGCAGGGCGACCACGTCGTCGGTGGCGACGACATCGTGTACCTCGGGGAACCACGACCGTCGCGCCTGCTTGGCCGCCTCGCGGGCGGTGGATCGCCACCGGGCGAGCGCCTTGTCCTTGCGGTCGTCGCGCCACACCGCGACGCAGCGGGCGGCGGCCCACGGCACGATCGACGTCGACGCCGACCTCGGTGAGCATCTCGACGGCGAGCTCGCCGCGGTCGCCCTTGGGGATCGCCTGGACCACGACGACGCGAGGTGTCTCGGGCTCGGTGGTGGTCACCTCCTCGACGCTGACCTGCAGCCCCGTGCCGTCGGTGCTCAGCACGTGGCACAGCAGGCGTCGTGCCACGTCCGTCGGTGAGCAACACCTGCTCGCCGACGCGGATGCGCTTCACGACCGCCGCGTGATGACCTTCCGAGTCACCGAGCCGGGTCTCGTCTCCGGTGGACAGCCGCGCGACGTCGTCGTGGACGAAGACGGGGAGCGTCACTTGAACGCGTCGCGCAGCTTCGTGAACACCGACTTCTGCGGCGCGCGCGCACGACCGTCGGGCGACTCCTCGTCACGGATCGACGCCAGGTCGCGCAGCAGCGCCTCCTGCTGCTCGTCGAGCCGCGTCGGCGTCTCGACCACCACGCGCACCACGAGGTCGCCGCGGCCGGTGCCACGCAGCGACGGGATGCCGCGACCGCCCAGCACCGACTCGGTGCCGGACTGGGTCCCGGGCCGCACCTCGAACGGCACGCTCGTCTCGAGCTCCGAGTCGGGATCGGAGTCCTCGTCGACGAGGTCGGCCTCGAGTGTCGGCAGCTTGATGGTGGTGCCGAGCGCGGCCGCGGTCATCGGGATGGTCACGCTGCACAGCAGGTCGACCCCGTGACGGGTGAAGACCGGGTGGTCGTTGACGTGCATCTCGACGTACAGGTCGCCGGCCGGGCCGCCGCCGGGACCGACCTCACCCTCGCCGGAGAGCTGCACGCGGGTGCCGGTGTCGACACCCGAAGGGATCTTCACGGTCAGCGTGCGGCGCGACCGGATCCGACCGTCGCCCGAGCACTCGCGGCACGGCTCGGGGATGATCGAGCCGAAGCCGCGGCAGGCAGCACACGGGCGCATGGTGCGGATCTCGCCGAGGAACGACCGCTGCACGTGCACGCTCTCGCCCCGGCCGCCGCACGTCTCGCAGGTCTTGGGGCTCGTGCCCGGGGCAGCACCCGCGCCGTGGCAGGTGGTGCACAGCACCGCGGTGTCGACCTTGAGCTCCCGCGTCGTGCCGAACGCCGCCTCGGCGAGGTCGACGTCGAGGCGGATGAGGGCGTCCTGTCCACGGCGCGTGCGGGGCCGTGGCCCGCGGCCGGCGGCTCCCTGCGCCCCGCCGGCAGCACCGCCGCCGCCGAAGAACGCGTCCATGATGTCGGTGAACGAGAAGCCCGGCACCGGCGCACCGGCGCCTCCCCCGAAACCGCCGTTGAACGGGTCGCCGCCGAGGTCGTACATGCGGCGCTTCTCCGGGTCGGAGAGCACCTCGTAGGCGTGCGAGACGTCCTTGAACCGCTCCTGGGTCGTGGGGTCGGGGTTCACGTCGGGGTGCAGCTGGCGCGCGAGCCTGCGGTAGGCCTTCTTGATCGTGTCGCCATCGGCGTCACGCGAGACCCCGAGCGTCTCGTACAGGTCAGAGCTCACTACAGGCTTCATCCTTCGTCGAGGATCCGGGAGACGTAGCGCGCGACAGCGCGCACCGCCGCCATGGTCCCTGGGTAGTCCATGCGGGTCGGACCCACGATGCCGAGGGCAGCGAGCGCCTCGTCACCCGGCCCGTAGCCGGTTGCCACGACCGAGGTCGATGCCAGTTCCTGGACCGGGCCCTCGTGCCCGATCCGCACCGTCACCATCGACGGTGAGCTCGCCTCACCGAGCAGGCTGAGCAGCACGACGTGCTCCTCCAGCGCCTCGAGCATCGGGCGGATGGCGACGTCGAAGCCTTCGCCGAAGTGGGCGAGGTTCGCGGTGCCGCCGACGACCACTCGTTCGTCGGAGCGATGGTCCGACATCGCCTCGACGAGCGCGGTCACGAGGGCCGCGACCGGGGTCCGCTGCGAGCGCTCGAGCTCGTCGGGGAGCAGCACCAGGTTGCCGGTCGCATCGGCCAGCTGCTTGCCCACGACGGCCCGGTTGAGCCTGGTGCGCAGGTCGGCGACCCGATCGTCGTCGATCGCGTCGCTCAGCTCGACCACGCGCTGCTCGACGCGACCCGTGGAGAGGATCAGCACCACCAGCACGCGGGTCGCGGCCAGCGGCACGATCTCGACGTGCCGCACCGTCGACCGTGACAGCGTCGGGTACTGCATGATCGCGACCTGGCGCGTCAGCTGCGCGAGCAGCCGCACGCTTCGCTGCACCACGTCGTCGAGGTCGATCGCGCCCTCGAGCAGCGTCGAGATCGCACGCCGCTCGGCGGCACTGAGCGGCTTGACCTGGCTGAGCTTGTCGACGAAGAGCCGGTAGCCCTTGTCGGTCGGGATCCGGCCGGCGCTGGTGTGCGGCTGGGCGATGAACCCCTCCTCCTCCAGCGCGGCCATGTCGTTGCGCACCGTGGCCGGTGAGACCCCGAGCTGGTGGCGCTCGACGAGCGCCTTCGAGCCGACGGGCTCCTGTGTGGAGACGTAGTCCTCGACGATCGCCCGGAGCACGGAGAGCTTGCGGTCCTCGACCATCGGCTCGCCTCCTTCGCGCTCGTCCATCCCGTTGGCACTCACTCGTCCAGAGTGCCAAGGGTACTAGGTCGGGGTCGCAGCCGGACCGGCCCGCGAGTGGCCGGCGGCGCGCAGACCTAGGCTGGCGGCATGGCCGAGGTCACGCACGACATCGCGCAGGACGGCGGGTTCGTGGAGGTCGCGGACCGGTGCTGGGTCAGGCGGCACAGCTGGTTCGACGTTAACGTCTCGGTGGTCGGGGGTGAGCGCGGGCTGCTGGTGGTCGACACGCACGCGTCGGAGCGGGCGGCCGAGGAGGTGGCGGCGCTCGTGCGGGCGCTGCCGGGCGAGGTGGTCGCGGTCGCCAACACCCACGAGCACTTCGACCACACCTTCGGCAACGGCGTCTTCGCCCGCGACGGCGTCCCCGTCTACGCGCACGAGACCGCGATCGAGCGGACGGTCGAGGCCGGCGAGCGCATCCAGCGGCTGTACGACGACGAGCCCGACGACCCGCACCGCGAGGAGGTCCAGGCGACCCGGATCATGCCGGCGACGCACTCGTTCTCCTCCGCGAAGGTCGTCGACCTCGGCGACCGGCAGGTCGAGCTGCTGCACCTCGGTCGCGGCCACACCGGCGGCGACGCGGTCGTGCGGGTCGGCGACGCCGACGTGCTGCTGGCCGGCGACCTCGTCGAGGAGTCGGCCATGCGTCAAGCGGTGCCGGGCTTCGGCCCGGACTGCTATCCCCTCGACTGGCCGGCCACCCTCGACCTGCTGATCAGCCTGCTGGGCACGAGCACGGTCGTGGTGCCCGGGCACGGGCTCCCGGTCGGCCGCGAGTTCGTGGAGCGGCAGCGCGACGCGATCGGCGTCGTCGCGGAGACCATCCGTGAGCTCGCCTCCCGCGGCGTCGCGCTGGCGGACATCCTGGCCACCGGCGACTGGCCCTACCCCCGAGAGGAGCTCGTCGACGCCGTACGGCGTGGCTACGAGCAGCTGCCTCGCGCCGCCAAGACCTCCCGGATGGCCTAGCGCCAGCCGTGGTAGCGGCGACCGGCCGGGTGACCGCGGTAGTGCGACATCTTCGCGACGAACAGCACCACCAGCACGACCGGCAGCAGCCAGAAGTGCGTGAAGAACAGGACCAGCGCCGCGATGACGAGCAGCGGGAGCAGCCCACCGAAGCGCCACATCGGGTACGGCCGGTACGGCCCACCCGCGTGTGACGACGTCGCCCGGCGTGCCGGACGTGCCGGCCTCGGGTCGCTCGGACCCGGGCCGTGGCAGGTCGGAGAACAGCGGCCACAGGGCCGACCTGGTCCTCGCCTCCCACGCGCGGGCGGCGCGTTCGTCGTACTCCTCCTTGGTGAGCCGACCCGCGGCGTAGTGGTCACCGAGCGCCGCGACCGCGGCCTCCCGCTCGCTGTCACCGATGCGGAGCTCCGGACCGGACGGCTCGCTCATGACTGCGTTCCCGTCTCGTCGTCGGTGCCCTCCTGGCCGGCGTCCTGCTCGGCGTCGTCCTGCTCATCGATCTGGTCGGCGTCGGGACCGTCGGCCAGCAGGCCGTAGAGCCTGCGTCGGGTGTCGGCGAGGATCTCGGCGGCCTCTGCCTGCTGCTGGCGGGTTCCGGAGACCACGACCTGCCACACCGCGCCCATCACCTGACCGATGACCGGCTTGAGGTCGCCGGGGCCGCCGTCCTCTTCGCCCTCGTCGTTCGCCTGGAACGGGCGCCAGGTCGCGGCGAGCTCTTCGGGGTGCTCCTCGACGTAGCGGCGTCCCTCGTCGCTGAGCCGCAGCAGCCGGCGTCCCTCGCCCTCGTGGCCCTCGACGAGGCCCTCGTCCTCGAGCTGCTGCACGGTCGGGTAGACCGAGCCGGGGCTCGGCTTCCACGCGCCGTCGGTGCGCTCGGCGATCTGCTGGATGATCTGGTAGCCGTTCATCGGCTCGACGGCGAGCACGTCGAGGATGGCCGATCGCACGTCGCCGCGCCTTGCCCTCGGCCCCCGGCGGTGGCCGGAGTGGCGCCCGCGGCCGAAGTCCGGCTGACCGCCGCTCTGCGCGAGGCCGATCAGGCCCTGCACCCACGGCGGTGGGCCACCGGCCCACGATCCGCCTCTGGGGCCGCCCCACGAGCCGCCCCACTGGCCGCCCCACTGGCCGCCACCGGGACCGCCGGGGCCGCCTCGGCCGCCGCGCTGTCCTGGTCGACCCGGTCGGCCCGTCGTCCTGATCGTCCTGGTCCTCGCTGTGGGCCCGACCAGGGCTGGTCCCACGGACTGTCGTTGCTCTGCATGATTTGGTTCTCCCTCTCGAATGTCACGAGTGTTCGTGATAGGTCAACGATATATCGCTGACTGTCGAACGACAAGGGTCGGTTTCGGACTCGGCGTGGCACGCCGCCGAGGCCCCGGACCGCGCCTACGGTGCCCCGGTGCCGCCCCGCGACCGCTACCCCGCCGACGTGCTCGCCACCGACTGGCGCGCTCCGAGGCGCGGCCGGGCCGTCGAGACCGAGGCCGAGAAGGGCCTGGTGGTCGAGGAGGTCACCACCGACTGGTGCGGGGAGATCGTGGCGGTCGAGCGAGACCTGATGACGGTGACGCTGGAGGACCGGCACGGCCGGCGTCGCACGTTCCCGCTCGGACCGGGCTTCCTGCTCGAGGGGGCGCCGGTGGTGCTCGTGCCGCCGGTCCGCGCCGGACACGCCCCACCACGACGTACGGCGTCCGGGTCGGTCGCCGTACCCGGCGCCAGGGCACGCGTCGCGCGGGCCAGCCGCATCCTCGTCGAGGGCCGGCACGACGCCGAGCTCGTGGAGAAGGTCTGGGGAGACGACCTGCGCGTCGAGGGCGTGGTCGTGGAGTACCTCGAAGGCGTCGACCACCTCGCCGAGCGCACTGCGCGGCCTTCGACCCGGCCCGCAGCGGCGAGTCGGCGTGCTGGTCGACCACCTGGTGCCCGGGTCCAAGGAGAGCCGGATCGCCGCGTCCGTCGCGAGCGGTCCCGTCGGCCGGGCACGTGCTCGTCGTGGGCCATCCGTTCGTCGACGTCTGGCAGGGAGTCCGGCCGGCGGCGCTCGGCATCGACGCCTGGCCGAGCGTGCCTCGCGACGTCGAGTGGAAGCACGGTGTCTGCCAGGCGCTGGGCTGGCCGCACCGTGACCAGGCGGACATCGCCAGGGCCTGGCGCCGGATCCTCGCGCGGCGTCGGCTCCTACACCGACCTCGAGCCGAGCCTGCTCGGTCGGGTCGAGGAGCTCATCGACTTCGTCACCACCGGTGACTGAACAGGCGACTGAGCGCACGGCTGAGGGCACCGGGACCGCCGGCGACACGAAACCACTGACCCGTTCGGGTCTGACACCAGGGCCGCCGCGGCTGCCAGACTTCCGCCATGACGAACGGGCCTGACGCACCACAACCGCCATTCGGCGAGCAGCCCCAGCAGCCCGGGCAGCCGGGCCAACCGGGTCAGCAGCCCCCACCGCCGCCGCCGGGAGCACCCGGCCAGGGCGGCCCACCTCCCCCGCCGCCACCCCCGGGTGGCCCGCCGCCCCCCGGCTACGCCCAGCCGATACAGGGCGGCCCTGCGGCACAACCGCCGATGCGTCCCGAGGACGAGAAGCTGTGGGCGATCGGCGCGCAGCTGGGCGGTCTGGTGCTCGGTTTCGTCGCCCCGCTCATCGTGTGGCTGGTGTACCGCGAGCGCTCGGTCTTCCTCGAGCGCACCTCGAAGGAGGCGCTGAACTTCCAGCTGACGCTGCTGATCGGCTACCTGGTCTCGTTCGTGCTCGCGTGCTTCCTGATCGGCTTCATCCTGCTGCCGGTCGTGTGGATCGTCGGCATCGTGTTCTCGGTGATCGCGGCGATCGCGGTGTCGAAGTTCGAGGACTACCGCTACCCGGTCAACATCCGCTTCATCAAGTAAGTAGGTCGCGCACCACGGCGTCGGCCAGCAACCGGCCGCTGGTGGTGAGCACCACGCGCCGCTGAGCGAGCGCGGCTTCGTCGACGAGGCCGCGCTCGACCAGGCTCGGCACGAGCGCACGGCCTGCGTCGTCGAGCACGTCGGTGGGCAGGCCCTGCGCCAGCCTGGTCTCGAGCATCACCCGCTCGACCCGGCGTGTCTCGGCGTCGAGCAGCTCGCGGCCGTGGGCCGGGCTGGCGCCGTCGCCGATGCGCACGGCGTACGCCGTCGGGTGCTTGACGTTCCACCACCGCACTCCGCCGACGTGGCTGTGTGCTCCCGGGCCGACGCCCCACCAGTCACCGCCCGTCCAGTAGCCCAGGTTGTGACGGCAGGCCGCCTCGGGCGAACGCCCCCAGTTGGACACCTCGTACCACCGCAGCCCCGCCGCGGCGAGGGTCTCGTCGGCGGCGAGGTACTTGTCGGCGAGGTCGTCGTCGTCGGGCATCGCGATCTCGCCGCGCCGGATGCGCCGGGCCAGCGCGGTGCCGTCCTCGACGATCAACGCGTACGCCGACAGGTGGTCCGGCTCGCAGTCGAGGGCCGCCCGCAACGACGCCGCCCAGTCGTCGAGGGACTCCCCCGGTGTGCCGTAGATCAGGTCGAGGCTCACCTGCCCGAAGCCGGCGGCGCGCGCCCACTCCACCGCCAGCGGCACCCGCTCGGGGTCGTGGGTGCGATCGAGCACGCGGAGCACGTGCGGCACCGACGACTGCATGCCGAACGACACCCGGTCCACGCCGCCTTCGCGGAGCCGGGCGAGGTCTTCGGCGCTCACGCTGTCCGGGTTGGACTCCGTGGTCACCTCGGCGTCGTCCGCCAGCCCGAACTCCTCGTCGATCGCCCCGAGCACGCGCGCCAGGTCGCCGGGAGGGAGCAGCGTCGGCGTGCCACCGCCGAAGAACACCGTCCGCACCGGCACGTCGACCTCACCGAGCACCCGCCGGGCCAGGCGCACCTCGGCCACCGCCGCCTCTGCGTACGTCGACCGCGAGGCGCCCCTCACGTCCCCGAGCTCGTCGGCGGTGTAGGTGTTGAAGTCGCAGTAGCCGCAGCGGACCGTGCAGAACGGCACGTGCACGTAGAACCCGAACGGCCGCTCCCCGAGGCCGTCGAGCGCCCACGCAGGAAGGGACCCGTCGGCGGGAGCGGGCTCTCCCTCGGGCAGCACGGACGGCATGTGGTCCATCTTCACCGAGTTGTCAGGCGGTGACGTCGCCAGGGCGACGCCACCGCCTGACAACTCAGTGGACCTCGGCGAACCGGTCGAGCCAGACGTTCGCGCCGATCTGGTCGAGGGCAGCGACGGCCGGCTCGCGAACGGCATCCGCCTCGTCGGCTCGACCCTGCGCGTCGAGACAGGCCGCCAGGTCCAAGGAGGCGCGGGCGCCGTACGGCACCGACCCCCAGTCGGCGAAGTCGTCGACGGCGGTGCGCAGCAGCCGCTCGGCCTCGTCGAGGTCGCCCGCCTCGTGCGCCAGCAGCCCCGCGGTCCGCCCCCAGTGAGCGCGCAGCGCGAGCGGGGTCGCCGCCGTCCGGTCCGACTGGGCGGCCAGGGACATCAAGGAGTCGACGCTCTTGGACTCCCCTGCCGCCCTGGCCAGGTCGACAGCCAGCGGCCAGACGAACGGCAGGTCCTCCCACAGGCCCGTGATGCGGTGGATGTGCTGGACAGCTTCTCGGGCGAGGGCGCTCGCTTTCTGGCCGTCGCCCTGCCGGTCCGCGATCAGCGCCTCGCACACGCGCTGCCAGGCGACGTCCGAGACGTCGTCGCCGATCGCGTCGTCCTCCAGCCGTCCGAGCGCGATCGGCGGCTCGGTGCCGCGGGCGCTGCCGAGCAGCGCACTGATCGCCCACCAGATCTGGATGTTGTTGTCCTCCGGCTGCCGCTCCACGTCGACCAGGGTGGCCGCGACCGCGTCCCAGTCCCCGCGGGCGAACAGCGCCATCAACCGGTTCGCGTCCGTGACGCATCGGAACGCCGAGAGTCCTGCGTTCCTGGCGACCTCGTTGCCCTCCTCGGCCGCCTCGACCGCGTTGTCGAGATTGTCCAGGGAGTTGTCCGACGACAGGTTGTTCAGGGTCTTCGCCAAGGACACGGGGTCGTGGATCTTCCGCGCGAGATCGGCCGCGGACCGCAGGAACATCCGGTTGACCTGCGACGAGCCGATGGCCGCGAAGTAGCTCGCCAGTGCGACGTACGCCTCGGAGAGGAAGCTCGGGTCCTCGGATCGCTCGGCGAGTGCGACCTCCGTCTCCATCAGCGCCCAGTCCCTGATGCCCTGCCGCAGCAGGGCAGACACCATCGCCGAGCACACCAGGAACCGCACCTCGAGCTCGTCGGTGTCGCCCTTGAGCTCCTCCCACCAGCGTTCGAGGACCGCGTTGGCCTTGGCGTGGTCGCGAGGGCCGTAGCTGAGGGCGCGGCACCGGGTCACCGCGGCGCGGGCGGCACCCAGGCGGTCGCCCTGGTCGGCCAGCATCTGCTCGGCTCGCTCCGCGTGCTGGTAGGACTCGTCGTAGCGGCCCGCGTGGAACAACGACGCGCCGAGACTGGCCTCGAGGGCCGCGATCTTCTCGGGCGCGGCCGCCAGCGAGAGCGCGACCACCAGGTGGGCCGCGGCCTCGTTGGTCCCGCCGAGCCCCGCCGCTCGCGCCGCGGCGCGCTCGAGGTAGTTCACCGCGGCGTTTCGAAGATCCTCGACGTCCGGGTCCGTCGGCACCGCGTCGACGGCGTCGAGGTAGTGCTGGGCGACGACCGCCGCCACGTCGTCCTTCTCCGCCGCGGACTCCATCTGGGCCGCCACCGCCAGGTGCAGCGCCTTGCGGTCGCGGCGCGACAGCCGCGAGTAGGCGACCTGACGCACCACGGACTGCACGAAGCTGTACCGGCCGAGCCCGGCGCTGAAGCGTCGGGTCTCCTGGCTGAGGATCTGCTGACGCAGCAGGCTGTCGAGCACTCCGGCGACGTTCGTGACGTCGGGGCTGAGCGCCTGGACGGCGTCGCGCGAGAACGACTCGCCGACCACGCTCGCGCGGTCCACGACGCGTCGCTGATCGGGGGTCAGGCCGTCGAGCCGGGCAGCCACCAGCGCCTGCAGCGAGGCGGGCGCCTGGAGGGTGTCCAGGGCCAGGTCCGCTTCGTCGGCGAGGACGTACTGCCCTCCACGTGGCACGACCAGGTCGCGGTCGATCAGCGAGCGGACGGTCTCGACGGCGTAGAGCGGGACGCCTTCGGCCCGCTCCACCAGCCGGTCGCGTACGTCGTCGGGCAGCCCGGCCACCAGCCCACCGAGCAGGGTCCCCATGTCGGCCGGCGGCAGTGCCTCGAGGTGCGCGACGGTGGCGCGTCGGTTGACGGCCAGGGCGGGACGCGACTCGAGGAGCCCGGGTCGGGTCAGCAGCAGGACGAAGCAGGCGTACCCGGCGACCGCGAGCAGGTGCTCGACGAACTGCAGCAGGCCCTCGTCGGCGTTCTGCGCGTCGTCGATCACCAGCACCACGGGGTTGCCGGCGCCCGCGCGCTCCAGAAGGGTCGTCCAGGCGGAGAACAGGTCCTCGCGAGGGAACGAGCCGACCGACCCGATGCCCAGCAGCGAACCGATGCGGGGCCGCAGCCAGTCCCGCTCCTTCTCGTCGGGCACCAGCCTGACCAGGCCACGGTCGAGGATCGCGGCCTCGTCCTCGGGGGTGCCGGCGACGTCGCCGGCGTCGCCCACCCCGCCGTCGGCCGAGCGGAGCCTGCCCCGGATCGCCTCGGCCAGCGCGAAGAACCCGACTCCCTCGCCGTAGGCAAGGCATCGGCCCCGGTGCCAGGACACGGCGCCCGACAGGCCGTCGGCGTACTTCTCGAACTCCCAGGCCAGCCGGGTCTTGCCGACACCCGGGTCGCCCTCGACGACCAGCAGCAGCGGGCGGCCTGCGGCCTCCGTGGCGTGGAACAGGTCCTTGCACAGCCGCAGCTCACGGTCCCGTCCGACCAGCGGTGCCTCGAGACCGTCGGCTCGTTGGGCGCCTCCGACTGCCGCGACCACCGCGCGCACCGACCACAGCGGCACCGGGTCGGTCTTGCCCTTCATCGCGTGGCTGCCGACGTCGACGTAGGTGATCGCCGACGCGGTCAGCAGCCGCGTGGTCTCGTCCACCCAGACCTGGCCCGGCGTCGCAGCCGCCTGGACGCGGGACGCGGTGTTCACGGCGTCGCCGGCCACCATCCCCTGCTGGGTGGCGCCGACCGTGACCGCGACCTCACCCGTCACCAACCCGACGCGCATCGACAGGTCGGGGACACCAACGCGCTCACCGAGGGACATGACGGCGTCGACGAGCTCGAGCCCGGCGCGGACCGCGCGCTCCGCGTCGTCCTCGTGCGCGGTGGGGACACCCCACACCGCCATGACCGCGTCGCCGATGAACTTCTCCACGACACCGCCGTAGCGGTCGATGACCCGGCGGCACTCCTCGAAGTAGTCAGAAAGCAGCTCGCGGACCTCTTCCTGGTCGCGCGACTCCGACAACGACGTGAAGCCGACCAGGTCGCCGAACAAGACGGTGGTCACCCGCCGCGACGCAACCGGCTCGTGAACCACGCTCGCCGGAGCGGCCGGATCGACCGTGGCGCCGACCGGCGTTCCGCAGGAGAAGCAGAAGCGCGCCCCCGGCAGCAGCGCCGCGCCGCAGGTCGAGCAGCTCGACGCGGTCTGCTCGGCTCCGCAGGCGGGACAGAAGCGAGCACCGTCCGGCAGCTGCTCGCCGCAGTTCACGCAACCGTTCATCGGATCCTCACATCGCCGTCCAGCGGTGCGTTCGTCGTGTCAGGCCCGACTGCGCGGGCCACCCCTCGTACGCCGAGACTAGTCGCAGTCTGCGGAGGATGTCGGCCGTCTCGGCCGAGTTGTCAGAGCCCTGCTCGGCTATAGCCGAGCAACACACTGACAACTCGGCTCAGCGGACGAGCACGTCATGGTCCGGGTCTCACCCGTCAGCCGGCTGCATGTCGAGCTCTTGCAGCCAGCCCTCCGCGCGGGCGGCCCGCAGCCACTCACGCGCTCGCTCGGACAAGGATGCGGCCTCGTCGTCGCGTCCCAGCAGACGCAGGCACTGCGCCAGCTCGGCCTGGGTCCGTGCCAGGAAGGGTCGAGCCCCCCAGACCTCGAAGCCCGACATGGCCGCTCGCAGCTGCGACTCGGCCTCCTCGAGACGTCCCTCGCGTCGGGCCAGCAGGCCGGCCACCCGCTGTCGGTGGGCCACCAGGCCGCGCGGGACGAGGCCCTTGGCGTCGTCGACGGCGCGGACCACCTCGCGCACAGCGGTCTCGTCGTCATGCCGCATGGCCAGCTCCAGGGCGACCGGCCACACCAGCGCCAGGTCGTCCCACAGGCCAGCGGTCTCGACCAGCCGCTGCGCGGCGTCGCGTGACAGCGCCACCGCAGCGGGGTCTCGCGTGGCGCTCGGCGACGAGCGCCTGCGCCAGCAACGCCCAGCAGAGGTCGACCGGGTCGTCGCCCTTCACGGGCTCGGTCGTCGCGACGTCTCGGACCGGCTCCTCGTGGCGGGCGTTCGCCACCAGCTCGCTCACCACCAACCAGACGTTGTGGTTCACGTCCTCGGGCGAGAGCTCGACGGCTGCCAGCAGCTTCTTGGCCTCGTCCCAGTCACCACGCAGCCAGCGGCAGATCAGCAGGTTCGTGGTGTTGAACGAGTACCAGACCGACAGGCCGTTGGCGGCAGCCGCCGTCGAGCCCTCGGTCGCGTACTCGAGCGAGGCCGAGAGGTCCTCGCTCAGGCAGGTGGCGGCCAGGTTGTTCAGGGCCAGCACGAGCGGTTGCGGCTGGTGGTGCTCGCGGGAGAGGTTCGCGGCCGCATCGAGCAGGATCCTCCCGACGGTCTGGGTGCCGGTGGTCGAGTAGTGCAGTGCGAGCCTCGTGTAGGCGTCGGCCAGCACACCCGGATCGCGCGAGGTCTCCGCGAGCTGCACGAACGTCTCTAGCACCTCGTGGTCGTTCAGCTTCAGGCGCACGACCACCTGGGCCAGTGCGGAGCTGAGCTCGAGAAGGGCCGCGTCGGCATCGTCGCGCCGACGCAGCTCGTCGTACCAGGGCCGCGCGGTAGCCAACCCCGTCTCCAGCTCGCCGGCGAACTGCGCCGACAGCGCCTGGTTGGCCGCGGCGCGACCGGCGGCCACCCGGTCGCCGAGCGCGACGAAGAGCTCGACGGCGTGCGCGGCGGCCTCCATGGCGTCGCTGAAGCGGCCGGCGTTGATCAGCGCCCTGGCGATGCTGGCCTCGATCTGAGCCCGGTCGGCGTCCTGGATGGCGAGGCCGAGCGCCACCCGCAGGTGCCCGACCGCCTCGTTGGGAGCGCCCAGAGCCACAGCGCGGTCGGCCGCGACGCGCAGGTGCCCGATCGCGCGGGCGGTGAGCTCGCTGACGTCCGGGTCACCGGGAGCCGCGGCGACGGCATCGAGCAGGTGCTGGGCGACGATCGGGGCGTCCTCGACGACGCGCTCGCGGCTTCCTTCCAGCACCTCGACCACGGCCAGGTGGGTCGCCTTGCGGTCGCGCCGCGACAGCGAGTCGTGGGCCACCTGCCGCACCACCGACTGCACGAACTGGTACTGGCCGAACTCCGCGCTGAACCGTCGCGACTCGTGGGCGAGGATCTGCAGCCGCACCAGACCCTCCAGGACCTGGTCCACGTCGGGGATCTCCGGGCACAGTGCGCCGATCTCCTCATGGCTGAAGGCCTCTCCGAGCACGCTCGCACGGTCCACGAGACGTCGCTGCGGCGCCGGTCAAGGTGTCGAGACGGGCCGCGATCAGCGCCTGCAGCGAGGCCGGGGCGCCGACGGCGTCGAGGTCGAGCGCGTCCGGGTCCGCGAGGACGTACTGCCCGCCGCGCGGGACCACCAGGTCCCGGTCGATGAGCGAGCGGACCGTCTCGACCGCGAACAGCGGGATCCCCTCCGCCCGCTCCACCAGCAGGCGTCGTACGTCGTCGGGCAGGCCGGCGACGAGCCCGTCGAGCAGGGCCGCGACATCCGCCGTGGGACATGGCGGCCAGGTGCATCACGGTGCCGCGGGGGTTGGTCGCCAACGTGGCATGGCGCTCGAGGAGGCCAGGTCGAGTCAGGAGCACGACGAAGCACGCGAACGACGCCGTCGCGATGAGGTGCTCGACGAACTGCACGAGGCCGTCGTCGGCGTTCTGCGCGTCGTCGATGACCAGGACGACGGCCGACTGGCCACCACCGACCCTCTCGAAGAACGTGGTCCAGGCGAGGAACAGGTCCTCCCTCGGGTAGCCGCCCAGGGACCCGAGACCAAGGAGCACGCCGACCCGGGGGCTCAGCCAGTCCCGCTCCTCCTCGTCCTGCACGAGCTGGCTCAAGGCTCGCTCGAGCAGCTCGGCGTCGTCCGGCTCCTCGTGGCTCGCGGCGGCGTCGTGGAAGGTCCGCAGACGTCCGCGCACCGCCTCGGCCAACGCGTAGAACGCGACGCCCTCGCCGTAGGCGAGGCAGCGCCCGCTGTGCCAGGTGACCACGCTGCTGGTGAGCCCGTCGATGTACTTCTCGAACTCCCAAGCGATCCGGGTCTTGCCGACGCCCGGCGTCCCCGCCGACGACGATCAGCGCCGGTCGCTGCGTCTCCTCGCAGGAGTGGAAGAGCTCCTGGAAGACCCGCAGCTCGCGGTCCCGCCCCACCAGTGGGGCCTCGAGCCCGTCCGCGCGCTGGGCACCCCCGACGGACGCCACCACGGCGCGCACCGCCCACAACGGCGTCGGCTCGTGCTTGCCACGAAGCAGGTGGCTGCCCACGTCGACGTACGTGATCGCCGATGCCGTGAGCAGCCGGGTCGTCTCGTCGACCCACACCTGACCGGCTGTCGCGACACCCTGCACCCGGGACGCGGTGTTCACCGCGTCACCGGTGACCATGCCCTGCTGCTGCGCGCCGACCGTCACCGCGACCTCGCCCGTGACGATGCCGACGCGCATCGCCAGCCCGGGGACTCCCAGCTGCTCGCCGAGCGCGGTGACGCTGCGCACCAGCTCCAGACCGGCTCGCACCGCGCGCTCGGCGTCGTCCTCGTGCGCGGTCGGCACGCCCCACACCGCCATCACGGCGTCGCCGATGAACTTCTCCACGGCTCCGCCGTACCTGCCGATGACTCGCCGGCACTCCTCGAAGTAGGCCGACTGCAGGTCCCGCACGTCCTCCTGGTCGCGACTCTCGCTGAGGCTCGTGAAGCCGACCAGGTCCCCGAAGAGGACGCTGGTCACGCGTCGTGCGACCGCCGGCCTCGCCGGCGCCGATGCCGGCGCGTCGACCGCACCGGTCGGTGTGCCGCACGAGAAGCAGAACCGGGCGCCTGGCACCAGCTCCTCGCCGCAGGAGGAGCAGTTGGGCGAAGCCTGGGTGGCGCCGCACGTGAAGCAGAACCGGGCACCTTCCGGCAGCGACTCGCCGCAGCTGATGCAAGTGGTCACGGGCTGATCCTCACACCGCGAGCCGCACCGAGGCTATGTTCTCGGCCGCTCGCCTCGCGTCTTGGTGCCCGGTGACCGCGTCCAGGAACGACCGCCGGTCGAGCGTCCACAGCACGGTGTCCTCGACGGCGACCACGGTCGCGGTGCGGGGTACGTCGCGCAGCAGCCCGATCTCGCCGAAGAACTCGCCCGGCCCCTCTCGGCGCAGGAACCGCTCCCCTTGGGTGACCTCGACGAGACCGCTGGCGATGACGAAGAACTTGTCAGCCACGTCGCCCTCGCGGACCACCGCCTCGCCCGCCGGCACTCGCACGCTGCCCAGGGCGTGGGCGAGCGTCTCCAGCGTCACCCTGCCGAGCGGCGCGAACAGCGGCAGTGTCTCCAGCACGGCCAGACCCTCAGGCTCGGCGAGCTGCCCGTCGAGCCGCCGCATGCGCGGCAGGGAGACGGCGGCCAGTGTCGCTGCGAGCGCACCCACCAGCAGGAGGGAGCCGCGCAGCCCGATGACGTGGACCAGGAGAGGCGCGAGCAGGGCGCCTACCGACATGGCCCCGACCAGCACGGCCTCCATCGCCCCGAAGACACGAGACAGCACGCGGTCGTTGACGACTCGCTGCGGGATGGTGTCGAGACCCACGTTGACCAACGGGTCGGAGACCCCCACGACCGCCAGCGCCGCGAACACGACTACCGGTGTCGGCCAGGCCGCCACCGCGAGCAGTGGCAGAGACCAGCCGAGCACGCCGATCGCCATGTCCATGGCGGTCCGCTTGCTGCTCACGCGGGCGAGCACGATTCCGCCGCCTACCACGGTGGCCAGGCCCATCACCGAGCTCAGGTAGCCGATTCCCTTGGCTCCGGCGTCGAGGATGTCGACGGACATGATCACCATGAAGACCGTCAGCGCCCCCCACACCACCCCCTGGGTGCCGGCGAGCAGGGCCACGACCCTGACGCTGCCGTGGGTGAGCATGGTCCGGAAGCCCGCAGTCAGCTCTGCGAAGAACCCCTCTTTCGGTGACTCGGCGACGTCTCCCTGGTCCTCGTCCTCCGCAGCATCGACCGGCGCCTGCGCCGCGGGCACCCGGATGCGGGAGACCAGCAGGAACGACACCGCGAACGTCGCGGCGTTGAGCAAGAACACGACCTCGACGTCGAACACGAAGATCAGCAGCGCACCCAAGGCCGGGCCGGCGAAGCACGCGATGTTCTCCAGGTTGCTCGACGTCGCGTTGGAGGCGGTGAGCTCCTCGGGCGTGCGGGCGAGCCGCGGGATCAGGCCGGCCTGGGCCGAACGGAACGGCGCCCCGACGACGGCTGCGAGAAGTGCCAGCACGTAGACCATCGGCACCAGCCCGAGGGCCACGCAGACCGTCGCGGCCACCACGAGAACCGCGCGGACCGCGTCGGCGGTCATCATGAACCCCTTGCGCGAGAACCGGTCCGCGAGCACCGCACCGGTCGGCGCGGCGATGGTGACCGCGACGAAGCGCATGGCCTGGAAGACGCCGACCGCGGCGGCGCCGCCTGCCTCGTAGGTCCAGACGGTCACTGCAGTCGCGTAGGCCCAGTCACCGACCACCGAGCCCGCGAACGCCAGCTGGATGTTGCGCAGGTTGGGGTTGGTGAAGACCGAGCCGAGGGTGCGTCCGGTGTCGCGCACCGACTCGATCGCGCGTCGAACGGGCCCACGCCCCTGCGGCGACGCCTCGGTCGTCCCCATCCGCCCCCCTTTGCTCAGGACGACCCCGAGGTCTAGGTCAGTGCTCTGTCTAGGCGTACAGCCTCGCGATGTCGTCGCGGTAGTTCTCCTCGACGACCTTGCGCTTGACCTTCATCGACGGGGTCATCTCCCCGGACTCCACGGTGAGGTCGTGGTCGAGGATGACGAACTTCTTGATGGTCTCCCACCGGTTGAGGCGCGCGTTCAGCGTCTCGACGTACTCCCCCACCATCTTGTCGACCTCGGGAGAGCCGACGATGTCGGCGTAGGACTTGCCGCTCATGTCGTTCTCGGCCGCCCAGCCGTCCATGGCGTCGGGGTCGAGCGTGACGAGCGCGACGCAGAAGTTGCGCTCGGCCCCGTGGACGATGAACTGGCTCGCGTAGGGACAGATCGCCTTGAACTGCGACTCGATCGCCGAGGGCGCGATGTACTTTCCGCCCGAGGTCTTGAAGAGGTCCTTCTTGCGGTCGGTGATGCGCAGGTAGCCGTCGGCGTCGAGCTCACCGATGTCGCCGGTGTGCAGCCAGCCGTCCTCCGAGAGCGTCTCGGCGGTCTGCTCTGGCTGGTTGTGGTAGCCCTCCATCACACCCGGGCCCTTGATCAGGACCTCGCCGTCCTCGGCGATCCGCACCTCGGTGCCGGGCAGGACCGCACCGACGGTGCCGAACCGGTTGTCGTCGGGGTGGTTCACGAACGACCCGGCCGAGGACTCGGTCATGCCGTAGCCCTCGAGGATCATGATGCCCGCGGCGCCGAACCACTCGGCGATGTCGCGGTTGAGCGCCGCCGCGCCCGAGATGAAGAACCGGACGCGTCCGCCGAAGCGCTCGCGGATCTTGCTGAAGACCAGCCTGTCGAACAGCGCGTGCTGCACCTTGAGCTGGACCGGGACCGGCTTGCCGTCGAACTCGAGGCGCGCCTTCGCCAGCCCGACCTTGAACGCCTGGTTGAACAGCTTCTCCTTCACGCCGCCCTCGGAGGCCTGCATCGTGACGATGCGGGCGTAGGCCTTCTCGAAGATGCGCGGCGCCGCGCCCATGAACGTGGGGCGTACGACGGCGAGGTTGTCGATGATCTTGTCGACTCTTCCGTCGACCGCCGTCGCGAAGCCGCACGCAAGCTGGCTCGAGAGCAGCACCTTGCCGAACGAGTGCGCCATCGGCAGCCACAAGAACTGCAGGTCGCTCTCGTCGAGGATGCCCTGCGCCTGGATGGCCGCGCCTTCATAGGTCCACGACTTGTGGCGCAGCCGCACGCCCTTGGGGCGCCCGGTCGTGCCGGAGGTGTAGATCAAGGTGGCCAACGCGTCCGGGCCGGTGGCGTCGACGCGCTTCTCGACGACGTCGGGCTCCTTGGCCAGCAGCTCCTCGCCGAGCTTCTCCAGGTCGGCGAGGCCGATCACCCAGTCGCCGTCGGTGGTGCCGTCGAACGTCACGACCTTGTCGAGGTGAGGCAGCTCCGAGCGGCGCTCGGTCAGCTTGGCGATCTGGGTGTCGTCCTCGGCGAAGACCACGCGCGACTCGGAGTCGGCCAGGATGTAGCCGACGTCCTCGGAGTGCGTCGAGGGGTAGACGGTGGTCGTCGCGCCGCCCGCACACATGATCGCGAGGTCCGCGAGGATCCACTCGAGGCGCGTGCCCGAGGCGATGCCGATCCGCTGCTCCGGCTCGATGCCGAGCGCCACCAGGCCCGCCGCCAGGCGGGTGACGTGGTCCCCGGTCTCCTGCCAGGTCTGCGACTCCCAGCGCTCGCCCCGCGGGTAGCGGTAGGCCTCCCGGTGCGGGGACTTCTTCACCCGGTCGAGGAACTGGCGGCTCACGGTCGGCGCTCGGTTCTCGATCACGGTCATGTCGTAGCTGACAGGGGACGTGGCGGACATCGCTCTCCTGGAATCTGGCCGGTGCGGCCGGTGACTTGCCCGTAGGTTACTGCTCCGTTCGATTCCCCGGGCCGGACCGGTCAGAGGCGATATCTCACACCCGGTCGAGCGAGGCCCTGGCCTCGTCGTAGACGGCCTGGGGCAGGCCGGGAACGTCGAGCAGCCGCGGCAGCAGCTCCGGCTCACCCATGAACGCGCGGAACATCGTCGAGACCGTGACGCCGTGGTCCGGGCGGTGCTCGACGTCGATCTCGTCACCGGCCTGCAGCGTGCCGGTCTCCAGCACCCGCAGATAGGGACCCGGACGGTTCTCGGCCGCGAACCGCTTGACCCAGGCGGCGTTGTCGAAGCCCTCGAGGCCCAGCCACGCCTTGAAGACGTTGCAGGGGATGCGCACCTCGCACGGGGACAGCAGCGCCGACCCGATGCGCCAGTGCTCGCCGAGCACGGCCTCGTTGACGTCGATGCCGGCGGTGGTGAGGTTCTCCCCGAAGATCCCCGGCCGGAGTCGCTCACCGAGCCGTTCCGACCACAGGTCGAGGTCCTCCTGCGCGAACGCGTAGACCGCCTGGAAGATGCCGCCGTGGTCGTTGGTGTCCGCAACCTCGTCGCCCTCGACACCCAGCTCGTGCACTGCGACAGGCCCCGCCACCGCATGCTTGTCTATCGCGGTGCGCCCGATCGCGCCGGCCCATGCCGCAGCCTTGGGCCGGCCGACATTGACGGAGACGAGCGCGCGGAGTGCTCAGTCAGCCTCATTGCTCGGTCCTGCCATGGCGCGACACCGCGAGTTCGTTTTGGGCGTGCGTCAGATCTCGCGCGTTCAGTCCTGCACGGCCTTGGCGACGGCGATCGACGTGGTCACCACGTCGCGGTCGTCGGGGTCGAGCCGCCGGTCCTCCGCCTGCGCGTTCTCGATGACCCACAGCGCGTTGTGCAGCTCCCGCACCACGACCCAGTCGCGGGCACGCTGCTCGTCGAGCCCAGCGACGTCGACGAGGGTGTGGAAGCGCCGGCGCAGGGCGCCACGCACGTCACCCGACGCCACGACCTCCTCCCACCGGTTCGACAGCATCGGCGCCACCTCGTAGTGCGGGTCACCGTTCATCGGCTTGGGGTCGATGACCAGCCACGGTTCACGGTCGGCGGCGAGGACGTTCTCGTAGTGCAGGTCGCCGTGGATCATCCGGGTGTCGGTCTCCGGGTCCGCGACGAACGCTCGGCCGAGGGACACGGCCTGCTCGACGAGCCGTCTCGGCACCATGGCGTCGGCGGGCAGCTGTGCCAGGCGCTCGGTCCACCTCTCGACGTACGACGAGAGGGAGCGCAGCTGCGGCAACGCCGGCACGTGCAGGCGCCCGTAGAACCCGGCCACGATCTCGCACGCCTCGAGGTCCGAGACGGTGGTGAGGTCCTCGTCGACGTGCAGCCGCTCCAGCAGCAGCGCCCAGCGACGAGGGTCGGCGCGGAGCAGCTCGACGGCTCCGTTGCCGTGCCAGTGCTGCAGCCCGATGTGCTCGTGCTCGCCCTCCTCGTGCGGGAACCCCAGCTTGAGCACCGCCGGCCGCCCGGCCGAGGTCCGGACCGGCACGACGTGCGCGTTCAGCCCCTGTCGCGCAGGACCGTCGATGCCCAGCCGCCACTCGGCGATCACCTCGCTGGTCAGGCGTGGCAGCCGGGCCAGCCACTCCTCGTGTGTCGGCGCGTCTATGAGGCCGCCTACTTCTTGGCCTTGTCGCCGGGCTTGCTGTCCGAGGAGAGCGCAGCGATGAACGCCTCTTGTGGCACCTCGACCCGGCCCACCATCTTCATGCGCTTCTTGCCCTCCTTCTGCTTCTCGAGGAGCTTGCGCTTGCGCGTGATGTCGCCGCCGTAGCACTTGGCGAGCACGTCCTTGCGGATGGCGCGGATCGTCTCGCGCGCGATGACCCGGGCGCCGATGGCGGCCTGGATCGGCACCTCGAACTGCTGACGAGGGATCAGCTCGCGCAGCTTGCCGGCCAGCGCGACGCCGTAGGTGTAGGCGTGGTCGCGGTGCACGATCGCGCTGAACGCGTCGACGGTCTCGCCCTGCAGCAAGATGTCGACCTTGACGAGGTCGGAGGCCTGGTCGCCGGTCGGTTCGTAGTCGAGCGAGGCATAGCCCTTGGTGCGCGACTTCAGCTGGTCGAAGAAGTCGAAGACGATCTCCGCGAGCGGGAGGGTGTAGCGCATCTCGACCCGTTCGGCGGACAGGTAGTCCATGCCGTCGAGCTGGCCGCGCTTGGACTGGCAGAGCTCCATGATCGCGCCGATGAAGTCGCTGGGGCTCAGGATCGTCGCCTTGACGACGGGCTCGTGCACCTCGGCGATCTTGCCGGTGGGGTACTCGCTCGGGTTCGTGACCACGTGCTCCGTGCCGTCCTCCATGTGGACCGTGTACACGACGTTCGGCGCGGTCGAGATGAGGTCGAGGTCGAACTCCCGCTCCAGACGCTCGCGGACGATCTCCATGTGCAGCAGGCCGAGGAAGCCGCAGCGGAAGCCGAAGCCGAGGGCGCCCGAGGTCTCCGGCTCGTAGGCGAGCGCCGCGTCGTTGAGCTGCAGCCGCTCGAGCGCGTCGCGCAGCGTCGGGTAGTCGTCGCCGTCGATCGGGTAGAGCCCCGCGAACACCATCGGGTTCGGGTGCTTGTAGCCGCCGAGCGCCTGCGTCGCACCGTGGTGCTGCGACGTGACGGTGTCACCGACCCGGGACTGGCGGACGTCCTTCACGCCGGTGATGAGGTAGCCCACCTCGCCTACCCCCAGGTCCCCCGCCTTGGTGGGCTCGGGCGAGATCACGCCGACCTCGAGCATCTCGTGGGTCGCGCCGGTGCTCATCATCTTGATCTTGTCGCGGTGGGTGAGCTTGCCGTCGAAGACCCGGACGTAGGTCACGACGCCGCGGTAGGTGTCGTAGACGGAGTCGAAGATCAGCGCCCTTGGCGCTGCGTCGGCGACGCCGACCGGCGGCGGGGTCTGGGCGACGATCTCGTCGAGGAGGTGGGCCACGCCGTCCCCGGTCTTGGCCGAGATCCGCAGCACGTCGGACACGTCGCAGCCGATGATGTGAGCCAGCTCGGCGGCGTACTTCTCCGGCTGCGCGCTGGGCAGGTCGATCTTGTTGAGCACCGGTATGACGTGAAGGTCGGCGCCGAGCGCGAGATAGAGGTTCGCCAGCGTCTGCGCCTCGATGCCCTGCGCGGCGTCGACGAGGAGCACGGCCGCCTCACAGGCCTCGAGGGAGCGAGACACCTCGTAGGTGAAGTCCACGTGGCCCGGGGTGTCGATCATGTTCAGCACGTAGGTGCCCGGAGGCGCTCCGGCGTCGTTGCCCTCGTCGCACCGTCCACGGCATCCGCACGGCCTGGCTCTTGATGGTGATGCCGCGCTCGCGCTCGATGTCCATGCGGTCGAGGTACTGCGCCCGCGCGCTCCGCTCGTCGAGCACGCCGGTGAGCTGGAGCATCCGGTCGGCGAGCGTCGACTTGCCGTGGTCGATGTGCGCGATGATGCAGAAATTGCGGATTACCGCTGGATCGGTCCGGCCCGGTGCGGGTGCGGACGTCGAGATGGGCACAGGTGACTCTCGGTAGCTTGCGGGGTCGTGCTCATCTTCCCACACGGCCCGAGCCGGCCCGGCCGTGCCGCAGCCGCCGTGACCGGCTCACCAGCACGTCGGTGAGCAGCAGCAGGAGGAGCGGGTAGTAGCTGGTCACGGGCGCAATCAGGGTGATGGCCAGAGCCAGTGCGAACAGCCCCGCGGTCACCCAGGCGACCACCGGGTCCGGCGCGTCGTCGGAGTCCCGGATCGAGCGGTTGGCCCTGATGCGCCGGCTCATCAGACCAACAGGAGCGAGCTGATGGTCATCGTGCCGATGTAGAGCACCTTCGTCGCAGCCTGGTCACCTTCCTCGGCGACCAGCGCCGTGGGGAAGGGCAGGAACACGATCATGAGCAGCCAGGCCACCATCAGCGGAGTGACGACCGGGTCGCTGACCACCACCGCGCGGACCACCTGGTGCTGGGTGAACCAGAAGTTGGCGATCACCGCGAAGCTCAGCAAGAAGGCCCAGATCTCGGCCTGATGGTCCTGCAGCAGCTGCAGCACCGACGGGTCGTGCCCGGCAAGGTCGAGCTCACCCGCCAGGTCGACCAGCGGCAGCACCAGCAGGGTGATCGCGATCGCCACCACGGCGTCGACGAACGTCAGGAACCGCTCGAAGTCCCGGCTCCGCTCGACCTGTTCGACTCCGCTCTGGTCCACCGCACGAGCCTAGTCAGGAACCGTGAGACTCCAGGAACTCCTTGGACTTGGCGATCGCGAAGCCCCAGCCCTGGGACAGGGTCGGCTGCGGCGGCACGGCCACCTCGTCGGGGTTGGTGAGCACGTCGAGCAGCACCGGCCCGGGATGGGCGAGCGCGTCGCGGACGGCTCGTCCACGTCGTCCGGGTCGGTGACGCGGACGCCGTGCAGCCCGATCGACCGGGCGACCGCGGCGAAGTCCGGGTTGAGGAGCTCCGTGCCGTACTCCGGAAGTCCCACCTGCTCCATCTCGAGCTTGACCATGCCGAGGCGACCGTTGTCGAACACCACGAGCTTGACGGGCAGGTCGTAGGTCACGGCTGTGATCAGGTCGCCCATCAGCATCGAGAGCCCGCCGTCGCCGCAGAACGCCACCACCTGCCGGTCCCGGTCGAGGGCCGCGGCGCCGAGTGCCTGTGGCATCGCGTTGGCCATCGACCCGAGGTTGTAGGAGCCGACCAGCCGCCGCGTGCCGGTCATCCGGACGAAGCGCGAGAGCCAGACCGTGGCCATCCCGGTGTCGGTGGTGAACACCGTGTCGCGGTCGGCGTGGCGCTCGACCGCTGCAGCGAGCACCTCCGGGCGGATCAGACCGTCGCGGGTTGTCGACCTTCCGTCGGAGCAGCCCCTTGGGCTTGCGGTCGTAGGCGGGGTCGGTCAGGTGCTGCTGATGCTCACGCCACGACGGCGTACGACTCACGTGCCTTGTCGAGGTGCCGCCGGTCCTCCTTGGCCTCCAGGAGCGGAAGCAGCTGTTGCAGACCGAGACGCGTGTCGCCCACCAAGGCATGGTCGACCGGCGTACGTCGACCGATGTGCTCACCTCGCTCGTCGAGCTGGACGACCGTCTTGCCGGACGGGCAGGAACTCCCGGTAGGGGAAGTCGGTGCCGAGCATGACGAGGACGTCGCAGCCGTCGAACGCGATCTTGCTGGCGTGGTTGCCGATCAGGCCCGACTGCCCGACCTCGAAGTCGTTGTCCTCCTCGAAGCCCTCCTTGGCCTTCAGGGTGAGCACCATCGGCGCGGCCAACCGGTCGGCCAGCTGCATCACCTCGTCGCGGGCGTCACGGGCACCACGGCCGACGAGCAGTGTCACCGAGGCGGCCGCGTTGATGGCGTCCGCCGCGATGCGCAGGGACTCGGACGGCGGCGCCGCGTGCGGTCGCTGGTCGACGAACCGTGGGAGTGCGGTGTCCTTGGGGAGGTCGAGCCCGCCCACGTCGCCCGGGAACGACAGAACCGCGACGCCCTGCTCGGCGATAGCCGTGTTGACCGCCTGCTCGATCGCGGCCGGCACCTGGTCGACAGACGTGACGGTGTGGTTGAACACCGAGACATCGGCGAAGACCGCGTCGTTGTCGACCTCCTGGAAGAAGTCGCTGCCGATGTCCTCGCGTGGCACCTGTCCGCAGATCGCCAGCACCGGCGTCTGCGACTTCTTCGCGTCGTACAGACCGTTCAGCAGGTGGATCGCGCCGGGCCCGACGGTGCCCATGCACACGGTGAGCCGCCCGGTGAGCTGGGACTGGGCGCTGGCCGCGAACGCGCCCACCTCCTCGTGTCGCACGCCGATCCAGTCGATCCGGTCCTCCCGGCGGATGGCGTCGGTGACCGGATTCAGTGCGTCACCCACCACTCCCCACACGGTGGTCACGCCGTGCTCGGCAAGGGACTCGACCAACAGCTCGGCAACGTTCACAACACATCAGGCCTCTCGGATTGCAGCGACGAAAGCGACGGGGTGGCCGGTGCCGGCTCGAGCACCCACGACCGGTGCCCCGAGCAGGAAGAACCTCAGGCGCCATGACCTCCTCGACGACCCCTCGATGCTCACTACCCCCAAAGCCCGATTTGCAGACGTGGGTCCGTGCGCGGCTGGCGTGACGGCACCAGGTGCGGCGTACACAATGGCCGCCATGTCCCCCGCTGCCGCCGGCCCACGCGGCCTGCTCACCTTGGAGCAGGTGCCGCACGGCCAGACCGCGAGCCGGCTGGAGTGGGAGCTGTTGCCGCCGACCATCCGCCGGCTCGTCGAGGACCGGTTCGGGACGACGGTGGTCGAGGCGCACTCCGCCGGGGCGGGCTACACGCCCGGGCTGGCGAGCGTGCTGGTGGGGGCGAACGGCAAGCGGATGTTCCTCAAGGCGGCCAGCAAGAAGGCGCAGCGGCCGTTCGCCGCGGCGTACGCCGAGGAGATCCGCAAGCTGCGGAGCATCCCGTCCGGGCTGCCGATCCCGCGGCTGTTGTGGTCGCCACGAGGACGACCTGTGGGTCCTGCTGGCGCTGGGGTACGTCGACGGGGTCAACCCGGCCAGGCCCTGGGCCGACAGCGAGCTCGAGGCCTGCCTGGACACGCTGCAGAAGGTGGCGCAGACGCTCACCCCGCCGCCGGTCCCGCTGAGCACGTTCGAGGACGACTTCGCGGAGATGGTGGCGTGCTGGGACCACCTGCGGACGTGGGCTCCCGGACTGGCCGCACCTCGAGGAGGCCGCGTCCCTGGCGGCCGACGCCGTACGCGTGACCGCAGGCAACACGGTCGTCCACACCGACGCCCGCGACGACAACTTCGTGCTGACGCCCGGCGGGGCGGCCTACCTGTGCGACTGGAACTTCCCGGTCCGTCGGCGCGGCCTGGATCGACACGGTGTGCCTGCTGATGACGGCGTTCGGCGACGGTCACGACGCCGACGCCTTGCTGGCGCGACGGGCGCTGACCCGCAAGGTCGACCCCGACCACGTCGACAGCCTGCTGGCGCTGCTCTGCGGCTACTTCCTGGAGCGGCGCGACCAGCCCTCGCCGTACTCCTCGCCGTACCTGCGGCGCCACCAGGACTGGTGTGCCGAGGTGAGCTGGGCCTGGCTGGCGCAGCGCCGCGGCTGGGGCTGACGCCGGACGATTTGGGCGCCCGTCCGCCCGCTGGTATCGTCGGGCGCTGCGTGTGCGCCGCCTCCGGCAGGACGCACCGCAGCCGAACCACGAACCAACCACGACGATCGAGGCCTGCTCAGTGGCGAACATCAAGTCCCAGATCAAGCGCAACCGGCAGAACGACGCCGCGCACGAGCGCAACAAGTCGGTCAAGTCGGCGCTGAAGTCTGCCGTCCGCCGCTTCCGCGAGGCCGCCGACGCCGGCAACACCGACGAGGCACACACGCTCGCCGCCACCGCGGGCCGCAAGCTCGACAAGGCCGCCTCGGCCGGCGTGATCCACAAGAACCAGGCCGCGAACCGCAAGAGCGCGATCAACAAGCGGGCCGCCTCGCTCTGACGAGTCGACCAGGGCGCCGCTCCTCCGGGAGCCGGCGCCCTTTCTCTGTTTCCAGGTCGAACCGGGGCTACCCGCGACCGGCCCTGGCCCCGCTGATCGCGAGCACCATCCGCTCCAGGGCGTACGACGAGTCCGCCGGCGGCGCCCTTGACGTCGGCGTCGGCCTGCGCGACCGCGCGCACCGCCATCGCCAGGCCGCGGTCGTCCCAGCCCCGGGCCTGCTCGCGCAGCACCCGGACCTTCCACGGCGGCACCCCGGCCTCGCGGGCCAGGTCGCCGTCGCGCAGTCCTCGCGGTGCGGAGACGAACCGTGCCAGCCCCCGCACCGCGGTGGCGAAGGCGCTGGTGAGCAGGACCGTGGAGGTGCCGTTCTCGAGCGCCCAGCGGAGCTCCTCGAGGGCGGCCGACGTCCTGCCCGCCATGGCGGCGTCCGCGATCGCGAACGACTTCACCTCGGCCCGGCCACCGAAGTACCGCCGCACGATCGGCTCGGTCAGCGGCTCGCCCGGGAAGTCGCTGGCGAGCTGGTGTGCGGCCGCGGCGAGCGCCCGCAGGTCCTGGCCGACCGCCTGGACCAGCAGGTCGGCGGCGTCCTCGTCGAGGCGGCCACCGTGCGCGCGAACCTCCGCGGTCACGAAGCGGGCGAACTCCGAGGGCCTCAGCGAGGCCGACTTCACCTCGGTGACCGTCGGCAGCTTGCGCAGCCGGTTGAGCAGGCCGCTGCCCTTCTGGCCACCGGAGTGGACGAGCACCAGCCCGATGTCCTCCGCGGGCGCGGTCGCGTAGTCCGCGCAGGCCGTCGTGCGCGTCGTCGGGCAGGTCCTCCAGCTCGTGCACCACGATGCAGCGGATCGACGAGAACAGCGACGGTGCGGCCAGGTCGCCGAGCGTCGCCATGCTCACTGGTCGGCTGCGGTCGTCTCGCTGACCTCGGACTCCGGCTCGGCGCGGCGCACGGCCGCGGTCGCCGCCGCGACCGCACGCTGGTTGAGGAACTCCTCGGGGCCGGTGACGAGGGTGACCCGGCCCAGGACGTCGGATGCCTCAGCTCCGGATGCGGTCGTCGCCATGATGCGGCTCAGCCTGCCACACGGCACCCCCCGACCAGCGTGGTCGCCCGGGTGCCTCGACAGCCTGGTGGGCTTGACCGCGGCATGCCTGGGTACGGGTCCCGGCGACCCTGCCCCAGCCTGAGAGGACGATGATGCAGCCTGACCTGATCGGCGGCCGCTACCGCGTGGGCAAGGCGATCGGGCAAGGCGGCATGGGCACCGTGTGGCTGGCCCGCGACGAGATCCTCCAGCGCGACGTCGCCGTGAAGCAGGTGGGGCTGCTGCCCGGTGAGTCGGTCACCGACTCCGCGCGGGCGCTGCGCGAGGCGCGCTCGTCGGCGGCGCTCAGCCACCGCAACGTGGTCACCGTCTTCGACGTCGTCGAGGAGGAGGGCGCGATCTGGCTGGTGATGGAGCACGTCCCGGTCGCGGTCGCTCGCCGAGCTCATTCGGGAGTCCGGCCCGCTGGACCCGGCCGAGGTCGCCGACATCGGCGCACAGGTCGCCGACGGGCTGGCCGCCGCGCACGCCGCGGGGACCACCCACCGCGACGTCAAGCCGGGCAACGTGCTGCTTCGCGACGACGGAGTCGCGAAGATCAGCGACTTCGGCATCGCCCGCACCGTCGGAGACCCGACGCTGACCCAGTCGGGGCTCGTCACCGGCACCCCGTCGTACTTCTCCCCCGAGCTGGCCCGAGGTGCCGGCCCGGACCAGGCTTCCGACGTGTGGGCTCTCGGCGCCACCCTGTACGCCGCCGTCGAGGGCCGGTCGCCGTACCGCGCACAGCAGAACGCCGGTCGCCGTCCTGCACGAGATCGCCACCGAGCCCCCTCCGCCGCCGAAGCGCGCGGACTTCCTGGAGCCGGCGCTGAGCCGGATGCTCGACCGCGACCCGGCGTCGCGCTGGTCGATGGCCGACGCAGCCCACGCGCTGCACCGCCTGGCGCGCGAGCACTCGCCCGAGAGGACCCGCACGCAGACCCTCGGTGGGGCACCGGCCACGCTTGCCGAGCCGACGCCGACCCCGACGCCGACGCCGCAGGCGCTGACGCCGACCCCGACCCCGACGCCGACCCCGGCCCACGGCCGGTGCGCGAGCCCGTCCGCGCAGCACCGGCGCGAGACCGACCCGACGGGGCGCCGGCGCCACCGCGGGGCTTACGCCGCCGTCCTCGCGCTCGCGCTCCTGCTGGTCATCGGCGGTGTCGGCTGGGTCCTCGCCCAGGGCGGCTGGACGTCGGGGACGCCTCGCGGGCCAGCGGGAACGGATCGGGCTCGCCCTCCCCCAAGGAACAAGATTCGGGAGACGGCACCTCGGAGTCCGGCTCCTCGTCCGACACGTCGTCGAAGGGCACCGGCTCGACCGGGACGGGATCCACGGGCACAGGGTCGAAGGCAGCGTTCGTGCGGAGCTACTTCGCGGCGGCGCCGGGCGGCACCGACGAGGGCTGGTCGCGGCTCGGGCCGAAGGAGAAGGCGCAGGGGCGCGCGTCGTACGACGGGTTCTGGAGCGACATCCAGTCCGTCACCGTCTCCAGCGTCCGGCCGGTGCGCGGCAGCGACTCCGTCGACGTCACCCTGACCTATCGACGCCGGAACGGGCAGACATCGACCGAGCGCAAGCGGTTCGACCTGATCAAGTCGAGCAACGGCGGGTACCTCATCAACGACGAGCACCCGATCGGCTGACCGACCCGCGGGTCCGGACGCCCAGCTCTCCGTCGCGCACCATGACCGCGACGTCGCCGTCACGGTCGGTGCGCTCGACCCTCATGCCGGCGCGCCGCAGCAGCTGGAGCGTGGACAGCGCCGGGTGGCCGTAGTCGTTGTCCGCCCCCACCGACACCACCGCCAGCCGCGCTCCGAGCGCCGGTGAGCAGCTCCGGGTCCTGGTAGCGGCTCCCGTGGTGCGGCACCTTCAGCACGTCCACCCGCAGCCCCGGCAGCGACGCGTGCGAACGACTGCTGCGCGTCCGGCTCCATGTCGCCGCTCAGCAGCAGGCGGATGCCGCGGGTCCGGACGAGCAGCACCAGGCTGGCGTCGTTCGCCACCGTCCCCTCGTCGTCGACGCCCGCTCGACGCCGAGGCGCGCACGGTCGGCCCGACGACCTGCCAGGTCAGCGCGCCCGACGCGGCGGACCTCGCCGTACGCCGGCACCCGCACCGGCACGCGGGCCGCGGCGGCCCACCGGCGCACCTGCACCGCGCCGTAGCGCCGGGACCTCGGTGGCGGTCACGTCCACCTCACCGGCGCGGTGGCCTTCGAGCACAGCCCGCAGGCCGTCGACGTGGTCGGCGTGGAAGTGGGTGAGCACGACGACCGGCAGCGCGTGCACGCCGAGCCGGCTCAGGCACCGCGCCATCGAGCTGCGGGTCGGGGCCGGTGTCGACGACGACCGCCGCGCCGCGCCCGGCGTTGAGGACCAGGCCGTCGCCCTGTCCGACGTCGCAGGCCACCATCACCCAGCCGCGGGCGGCCAGCCCGGGCGTCGGCAGCGGTCGCAGCATCACGACGACGAGCGCGACGCAGAGCGGGACCGACCAGCGCGGCCGCCGCAGCACCCGGCCGGCGCCGAGCCCCACCACCAGGCAGAGCACCCCGAGCACCGCGAGCGGCAGCCGGCCCCGGGCGACCAGGCCAGCGCGGCGGTCGGCAGCCGCGCGAGGTGGGTGGCGACGGCGACGATCCACCAGGCGCACATCCCTGCGAGCCAGCCGCAGACGTGGCCGAGCGCGGGCACCGACCAGCAGGATCAGCCCACCCAGCAGACCGAGCACGGTGGCGGGACCCACCGCGACGGCGGCCAGCAGGTTCGCGGGCACGGCCACCAGGCTGACCTGCTCGGAGACCGCGGCCACCACCGGTGTGCAGGCGATCTGTGCCGCCAGCGGGACGGCGACCGCCTCGGCCGCCCACCGGGGCAGCCAGGCCCGCAGCGCGTCGCGGAACGGCGGGCCGAGGAACAAGATGCCGGCGGTGGCGAGCGACGACAGCACGAACCCGAGGGACCGGACCAGCCACGGGTCGAGGAGCAGCAGCACGCAGCACCGCGACCCCGAGCGCGCGGACACCCGCGGCCGCGGCCGCGCGAGCCCATGCCGAGCAGCGCCACCGATCCCATCGCCGCCGCTCGCAGCACGCTCGGCTCGGGCCGCGCGAGCAGCACGAACCCGGCCACACCGAGCACGCCGACGACCATCAGGCCCCGGGCCCGCACACCCGCCCACCGCGCGACGAGCAGCAGGAAGCCGACCACGAGCGTGAGGTTGGTGCCCGAGACCGCGGCCAGGTGCGTGAGCCCGCACGTGCGGAAGTCCTCGACGACCTCGGTCCGACATCTGCTGGTCGTCACCGACGACCAGCGCCGGCACCAGCGCGCGAGCGTCGCGGCGGGGCACCGGCGACCGCGTCGCGGATGGCGGCCCGCACCGCGGCGGCCGCGCCGAACACCTCCGGTGGCTGCGACAGCGTCGGCGGGGACCTGCGGGTCACCAGGACGCCCGCCAGGTCGGGACCGCGAGGAGCGGTCGAGCCGACCGGTCGCCTCGACCCGCGCGCCGAGCTGGCGCGCGGTCCAGGTCCGGTCGCCGATCACGAGCACCGGCGCCCGCGTGCGATGGTCCGCGCCGTGCGCCGTCACGTCGGTCACCGAGCACCCGGGTCAGCGTGTAGGAGCCGAACCTGCCGCGTCGCAGCACCGGGTCGGACACCACCCGCCCGGTCACGGCGACCGCGGCGCGCTCCTGCGCAAGCGACGCGACCACGCCGGTGCGGTTGGCGTGGGCTCGAGCCGCCGCGGCGCCGCCGACCGCGACCGCCGCGAGCAGGCAGGCGATCAGCGTCACCACCGGGCGGCCCCGTCGACGACGAGCGACAACGCCGAGCACGGCGAGCGCCAGCAGCACCGCGCAGGTCCAGCCGGGCAGGCCGAACGCGGCGAGCCCTCCGGCCCAGGCCGAGATCCCGAGCAGCACCGCGCGCAGATCGGTTCGGTCGGGCTCCCGCTCCCCGGCTGCCGGTCGCGGCGGGGTGCAGGGGCTGCGGCGGCATCGCGCGCGAGCCGGCGACGTCAGATCGTGCAGTACGGCGCGATCTCGGCCAGCGTCTTGTCACCGATGCCTGAGACCTCGAGGAGCTCGTCGACGGCGGAGAACGACCCTTTCTCGGCCCGGTAGTCGAGGATCGAGCGCGCGGTGACGGGACCGATGCCCGGCAGCTGCTCGAGCAGGGCCTGGTCGGCGGTGTTGATGTTGACCATCGGGACGGCGCTCGTGCCGCGCGGGCGCGGACGCAGCCGGGGGGCCGACGGCAGCCGACGGGGCCGCCCCGGCCGGCGCCCGGAGCCCGACGACGATCTGCTCCCCGTCGACGAGGAGACGAGCGAGGTTGAGCGACGCCAGACTGACGCCGCGGCGTGCACCGCCGGCAGCCTGCAGGGCGTCGACGACGCGCGACCCGCTCGGCAGTGTCGCGATGCCGGGTCGCCGCACCTTGCCGACGACGTCGACCACGATCGACCCGGATCCCGCGTCGGAGCCGGTGCCGGACACCGGCGATGCCGACCCCGGCGCCGCCCGGCGGCGACCGCCGATCCGGATCGGCCGGGTGTCGGCGACGAGCCGTCGGGGGTGACCAGGGGTGCGACGGAGTCGACCCTCGGGGCCGCAACCGTCTCGTCGGCTGCCGCGGCCTACCCACCACCAGGTGAGCGCGCCGGCAGCGAGCACCGCGAGCGAGCACCACGACCAGGTGCGGGCCACGCAGACTGGCGCGCTGCATCATCGGCGGCAGCCGGTCGCCGGCCCAGCCTGCGACAGCGGTGCGAAGCCCCACGCCGCGATGAGCATGCCGGCCGGGGCCCGGCGACGGGGACGCACCACCCGCCGCCGGGTCCGCCCGGTCGGTCCCGAGACCCGGGAGGTCTGCTTGTCGACCTCGGGAGTCGGAGTGGCTCGCCGGACCCGTCCCGCGCACCCGGGGACGGGGGATCGACGGGGTCGGGACGGATCTCGGCGAGCTCCGCGCTCAGCAGCTCCAGCCGCCGCCTTGCCACCTCGGCGACGTCTGCCTGGACAGACCTGCGTGAGCGCATGACCCGAACCTAGGAGCGTGCGGGACGGCCGCGGCAGCTCGATCCGGAGGCTGTGGACAACTACCGGGCGGGCACGGCTGTGGACGGTCCCGGTCGGGTTGCCGACCCGGGCGTCAGCGGCGGCGAGACGACGACCGCGACCATGCCCGGCCCGACGTGCGCACCGATGACGGCGCCGACCTCGCCCACCGCGAGGTCGCGGTCGGCGAGGTGGTCCGCAAGCCGGCTGCGCAGTCGCTGCGCCAGCGCCTCGGCCCGGTCCGACGCGTCGAGGTGGGCCACCGCGACGTCGACCTCGCGATCGCCCGGCGGCGGTGACCGCGAGGTCCTCCAGCCGGCTCAGGGCGCGGGCGCTGGTGCGCACCTTCTCCCTGGTCGCGATGCGCCCGTCCGCGATCTCCAGCAGCGGCTTGACCGACAGGGCCGACCCGAGCAGCGCGGCCGCGGCCCCGATCCGGCCACCGCGCCGGAGGTACTCCAAGGTGTCGACGTAGAACAGGGAGGTCGTGCCGCCGCGCGCGCGCCATCGCCGCCTCCGCCGCCTCCTCGCTGGAGCCGCCGCCGTCGAGCGCGTCGGCCGCGGCGAGCACCGCGAAGCCGGTGGCCGCCCCGAGCTGTCGGGTGTCGACGGTGCGCACCGGGATCGGGGACTCGCCGCGCAGCGAGCTCCGCGGACTCCCAGGTGCCGCTCATCTCGCCGGACAGGTGGACGGAGAGCACCTCGGCCGCTCCCGGCCTCGGCGGCGCGCTGGTAGGTCTCCAGGAACACCGCCGGCGTGGGCCGCGAGGTGCTCACCGGGGTGCCCGCCCGCAGCGCCTCGGCGATCATCGTCGGCGTCGCGTCGGGGTCGACGCCCTCGTCGTACGGCGTCGTGCCGACCACGACCTGCAACGGCACGACCGTGAGGTCGCGCTTGTCCACCGTCTCCGGCGGCAGCATCGCCGTCGAGTCGGTGACGAGGGCGACGGTCCGAGACATGACACGGAGGTTATCGGGCACGGGAATCCCTTCGGCGCCATGGAGGTTGCGCCGGTGACCAGTCCACGAGTCGAGAGGAGCCTCATGCGCGTCGTCATCGCCGGAGGTCACGGTCAGATCGCCCTGCTGCTGGAGAAGGTGCTCGCCGAGCGCGGCGACGAACCCGTCGGCATCGTGCGCAACCCCGACCACGCCGACGACGTCGAGGCGACAGGCGCCGAGTGCGTCGTGCTCGACCTCGAGGACGCCGGCGTCGACGAGGTGGCCGAGGTGGTGCAAGGGCGCGGACGCCGTCGTGTTCGCGGCCGGCGGCGGGCCGAACAGCGGCGTCGCCCGCAAGGAGACCGTCGACAAGGGCGCCGCGATCCTGCTGGCGGACGCGGCCGAGCAGGCGGGCGTGCGCCGCTACGTGATGGTCTCGTCGATGGGCACCGACAGCGCCGACCCGGACAGCGACGACGTGTTCCAGGTGTACCTGCGGGCCAAGAAGGCCGCCGACGACGACCTCCGGTCCCGCGACCTCGACTGGACCGTCGTACGCCCCGGGCGGCTGCTCGACGACCCGCCCACCGGCCGTGTCCAGGTGGGCTCGCTCTCGCGCGGGTCGGTGACCCGCGCGGACGTCGCCGCGGTGATCGCCGAGACCCTGTCCGCCGACGCCACCATCGGCAAGACGTTCGACCTGCTCGAGGGCGAGCAGACGATCGAGGCGGCGCTCAGCGCGCTGTAGGTCCGGCACCGGTTTCCCATGTTCACCTGGGGATCTGGCACTCTCACGGACGTGACGCGTGAGGTGACGGCTCGGGTTCATCTCTGGGAAACCGGCAGCCGGCTCAGCCGGTGACGATGTTGACCAGCCGCGGTGGCTTGACGATGACCTTGCGGACGTCGCGGCCGTCCAGGGCGCGCTGGACGTGGGGGTCGGCCAGGGCAGCCGCCTCCAGGTCGGCGCCGGAGATCTCGCGGGCTGACCTCCAGCTTGGCGCGCAGCTTGCCCTGGACCTGCACGATGGCGGTCACCGAGTCGTCGACCAGCAGCGACTCGTCGACCGTGGGCCAGCCGACGCGCGCAACCGTCGGCGATGACCCAGCCGGTCCCACATCTCCTCCGCCAGGTACGGCGCCACCAGGCTCAGCAGGATCGCGACGGTCTCGGCGGCCTCACGCACCGCCGGGTCGTCGGCCCCGCAGCCGGTGTCGATCGCCTTGCGGGTGGCGTTGACCAGCTCCATGGTCCGCGCGACCACGACGTTGAAGCGGTGCGAGTCGATCAGCTGCTCGGCCTCGTGCACCGTCTTGTGGGTCACCTTGCGCAGCGCGACGTCGCCGCCGTCGGGCGAGGTGCCCGGGGCCGACGTCACGTCGCCGCTCAGCCGCCACGCCCGCTGCAGGAACCGCAGCGACCCGCCGGGTGAGACGTCGGCCCAGTCGATGTCGTCCTCGGGCGGTCCCGCGAACACCATCGTCAGCCGGACGGCGTCGACGCCGTACTCGTCGATCATGTCGCCCAGGTCGACGCCGTTGCCCAGCGACTTGCTCATGCCGCGGCCCTGGTTGATGACCTGACCCTGGTTCAGCAGGGCCGGTGAACGGCTCGACGAAGTCGACCATCCCCATGTCGTGCAGCACCTTGGTGAAGAACCGCGCGTACATCAGGTGCAAGATCGCGTGCTCGACTCCGCCGACGTACTGCTCGGCGGGCATCCAGCGACGCACCGCCTCCTCGTCGAAGGGGCCGTCCTCGTAGTGGGGCGAGCAGTAGCGCAGGAAGTACCACGACGAGTCGACGAACGTGTCCATCGTGTCGGTGTCGCGCAGCGCCTTGCCGCCACAGCTCGGGCACTCGACGTTGACCCAGTCCTCGGCCGCCGCCAGCGGAGAGGTGCCCTTGGGCTTCAGGTCGGCGCCGCGCAGGTCCGGCAGCTCGACGGGCAGCTGGTCGTCGGGAACCGGCACCTCGCCGCACGACGGGCAGTGCACGATCGGGATCGGGCACCCCCAGAACCGCTGGCGTGACAACAGCCAGTCGCGCAGCCGGAAGTTCACCGCTCCGGTGCCCGTCCCGCGCGCCTCCAGGTAGTCGATGATCGTGCGCTTGGCATCGTCGACGTCCAGCCCGTCCAACGAGACCTCGTCGTTGGCGGAGTTGACGGCCGGTCCGCCGCCGACGTACGCCTTGCCCTCCCAGCCCTCCGGGGGCTGCACGGTCCGCACGATCGGCAGGTCGAAGCGCTCGGCGAAGTCCCAGTCGCGCTGGTCCTGACCCGGTACCGCCATGATCGCGCCGGTGCCGTAGTCGGCCAGCACGTAGTCGGCGGCCCATACGGGGATCCGCTCGCCGTTCACCGGGTTGGTCGCGTACCGCCCCAAGAACACACCGGTCTTCGGCCGCTCCGTCGACAGCCGGTCGATGTCGGTGGCCCGGCGGACCTCCTCCAGGTAGGCGTCGAAGGCCTCGCGCTGCTCGGGCGCGCACAGCTCGCCCGCCAGCTTCGCGTCGGCCGCCACCACGAAGAACGTCGCGCCGAACAGGGTGTCGGGGCGGGTCGTGAAGACTGCCACCGGCTCGTCGTCGACCCTCGATCGCGAAGTCGACGTGGGCACCCTCGGACCGCCCGATCCAGTTGCGCTGCATCGCCAGCACGCGCTCGGGCCAGGTCTTCTCCAGCGGCTCCATGTCGTCCAGCAGCCGCTGCGCGTAGTCGGTGACCTTGAAGTACCACTGCGACAGCTCACGCTTGGTGACCTCGGCGCCGCACCGCTCGCACATGCCCGCGATGACCTGCTCGTTGGCCAGCACCGTCTGGTCGTTCGGGCACCAGTTGACCGGCGAGAACTTGCGGTAGGCCAGCCCCCGCTCGCGAAAGCGCAGGAACAGCCACTGCGTCCACCGGTAGTACTCCGGGTCGCTGGTGTGCAGCCGCCGCGACCAGTCGAAGGCGACCGCGTAGCGGCGGAACGACTCGGCCTGCTTCTCGATGTTGGCGTAGGTGTACGTCGCGGGGTGCTCGTCGCGCTTGATCGCGGCGTTCTCGGCCGGCAGTCCGAAGGAGTCCCAGCCGATCGGGTTCAGCACGTCGTAGCCGCGGTGCCACCAGTACCGAGCGATAACGTCGTGGATCGCCATCACCTCGGCATGACCCATGTGCAGGTCGCCGCTCGGGTACGGGAACATCGTCAGCGCGTAGCGGCGCTCGCGGGACGCCGTCGTCGGCCGCCTCGAACGGGTTCAGCTCGGCCCAGACCTTGCGCCACCTGTCCTGGACGGCAGAGACGTCGTAGCGCGTGCCATCGTCGCGGTCGGGCTGCTCCCCCACCTGCTGGTCCTGCTCACTCATCTCTGTCTTCCTCCGCTTGCGGCGTCGGCCGGCGACGTCTCGTGTCATGGCTTGATTCATGGCACAAAAAAACCCCTCTGGCACGAGGGGTAGCCGCGTTGATGTCCTGCCCGGGTCGGGCCGGTATCAGCGCGGCTCGCCAAGAAGAAGGCGCTTATGCATGCCGCAAGGGTATCGCACCGGCCCAGCGAGTGCGCCGGGTGTTGTCCGCCCGGCACAGCCGCCCGAACCGGCGCGATGTGGTGCGTCGAGGCCTCAGTCGCTGGTGGTCGGTTGTCGCTCGAGGACCTCCTGCAGCCGCTCGAGTGCGTGCGAGAGCCCGGCGTACACGTCCTCACCAAGGGCGCGGTACCAGTGCATCTCCAGCCGCGCCATCGTCTGCTGGATCACCGCCTGCGCGGCCCAGCCGCGCTCGGTGAGTCGCACCACTCGGGTGCGCCGGTCGTCGGGATGCGCCTCCCGCACGATGTAGCCACCCGACTCGAGCTGGTGCAGCAGGTGGTTCATGGCCTGCTTGGACGCCCTGGTGCGCATCGCGAGCACACCCGGGCGCTGCCCGTCGGGCCCCGGGTGCTGGAACACCCCGAGGTGCGCCGGAAGCACGTCGTCGAACCCGGCCGCGTGCAGGTCGGCCATCACCTCGTGCCTCACGAGCACGGCTGGTCGGCGGAGCAGTGCACCCACAGGTGGCAGCACCGCTTCGGCAGCGTCGATCCTCATCCCTGGTCCCCCCGGACACAATTCGGTTGTGACAGCCCTCCCGGCTCCCCCGTCAGTGTGCCCCGGACCCAGGCATTAGTAACATTTTTTACTATAAAGAGGGCAAAACCTGTTCAGACGGGGTCTTCGGCTGCCGATAGGGCCGTGATTCCGACCCCCCGGCCGGCGCAGTGGGGGCTCAGTGGGTGGGAGGAGCCGAATCCGCCTCCGCCGGCTTCTCCGGCACCACCACCGGGCGCAGCCGCGCCCAGGTGAAGAAGATCGCCGCCCCGACAAGCATGCAGACACCCGTCGTGAGGTTGATGGTCCGGCCGTCGGAGGAGACGAGTGCGGTGATCACCAGGACGATCCCGTAGAGACCGATCAGTGCCCCGATGAACATGCGGATGTCGAAAGCGCCTGCCTGGTGGCTGGCGCCCTCTTCGGCGTCGTGCGCGGGGGTGTGGTCCTTCGGCATGGCGGCTCTCCCTTACCAGAAGATGATGTTGAGGATGATGACCATGACGCCGGAGATCGCAGCCAACCGCGTCGGCTTCTGGTACCAGGCCAGCCGGGTCTCCGCAGGGTCGTGCATGTCCGACTTCGGCGTCAGCGAGTAGACCAGCCCGCGCAGCTCGCTGTCGGGCTTCGGCTGCGTGACGAGGCTGACGACGATGCTGACCGCGATGTCGACGATGAACGCGGCGCCGGCGGCCGCGAAGCTCGCACCCTGACCTGCGAGTCCGACCGCACCGATGGACATCGTCCCGAAGGCGTCCTGGCTGAGGACGCCGACCAGCACCGCGGCCAGGGTGCCGCTCACCAGGCCCACCCAGCCGGCCGTCGCGGTCATCCGCTTCCAGAACATACCGAGGATGAAGGTCGCGAACAGTGGGGCGTTGAACAGACCGAACAGCGTCTGCAGGTAGTTCATGATGTTGGTGTACTGGCTGGCGATCAGCGCAGTCCCGATGGCGATGATCGTCGCCGCCAGCGTGGCCACCCGCCCGACGAAGGTGTAGTAGGAGTCCTCACGGTCGCGGACGACGTAGTCCTGCCACAGGTCGTAGGAGAACACGGTGTTGAACGCCGAGATGTTGGCCGCCATGCCCGCCATGAACGCGGCCAGCAGGGCCGCGATCGCCACGCCCAGCATGCCGTTGGGCAGCAGGTCCCTGAAGAGGTAGAGCATCGAGTTGTTGTAGTCGAACGTCGTGCTGGCGCTGGACTTCGCCTTCGCCACCTCGGTGACCACCACCCCCGCGATCATGCCGGGGAAGATCACGATGAACGGGATGAACATCTTCGGGAACGAGCCGATGATCGGGGCGCTCCGAGCAGCCGACATCGAGCTCGACGCCATGGCGCGCTGCACCTCGACGAAGTTCGTGGTCCAGTAGCCGAAGGACTGCACGAAGCCGAGACCGAACACGAGTCCGACGACCGACCAAGCGGGCTGTCGATCTGCGTGATGTTGGTGCCGGGCCAAGACGACAGCTGCGCCGCCCCGTTGCCGGCGGCCGTGATCTTGTCGCGAAGCCCGCTGTACCCACCGACCTTGACCAGCCCGACGATCGTCAGCGGGAGCAGCGCCGCGACGATGATGAAGAACTGCAGCACCTCGTTGTAGATCGCCGCCGACAGTCCACCGAGCGTGATGTAGGACAGCACGATCAGGGCCGCGACGACGAGGCTGACGTAGAGGTTCCACCCCAGCACCACGTTGACGATGCTCGCGAGCAGGTAGAGGTTGATGCCCGCGATCAGCAGCTGGGCCAGCGCGAAGCTCAACGCGTTGACCAGGTGAGCGGGCGGGCCGAAGCGCCGGTTCATGAACTCCGGCACCGATCGCACCTTGGAGCCGTAGTAGAACGGCATCATCACGACGCCCAGGAAGATCATCGCCGGGACGGCGCCCACCCAGAAGTAGTGCGCCGTCGGGATGCCGTACTGCGCCCCGTTGGCGGACATGCCGATGATCTCGACGGCTCCGAGGTTCGCGGATATGAACGCGAGCCCGGTCACCCAGGCCGGCAACGACCGCCCGGAGAGGAAGAAGTCGATCGAGCTCGACACCGAGCGGCGGGCGAGAATCCCGATGCCCAGCACGAACACGAAGTAGAGAGCGATCAGCAGGTAGTCGACCGCGTTGGTGTCGAGTCGCAGATCTGATCCGGCGGCAAGAACCATCGTTCCTCCTGTGGAGTCCGAGCGAACGACCGCACGCTACCGGTTTGTGAGGTGGACCACACGCACCCCCCACTCGGGACACTCGCCGGTGCGGGTTGGTGCCTCATCGAGACGGGCCTCTAGGGTCAGGTGGACCGAGCACGACGAGACGGCGACAGGAGGACGGATGTCCTGGCTGGTGACCGGCGGCGCCGGCTACATCGGTGCGCACGTGGTGAGGGCGTTCGCCGAGCAGGGCCTCGAGGCTGTCGTGCTCGACGACCTGTCCAGCGGGCGAGCCGACTTCGTGCCCGACGGCGTGCCGCTCGTCGTCGGCAGCATCCTCGACACCGACCTCGTCACCTCGACCCTGCGTGAGCACGAGGTCACCGGCGTCGTGCACGTCGCCGGCTTCAAGTACGCCGGTGTCTCCGTCAAGCGGCCGCTGCACACCTACGACCAGAACGTGACCGGCACGGTGAGCCTGCTTCGTGCGATGAGCGAGACGGGGGTCGACAAGGTCGTCTTCTCCTCCAGCGCCGCCACGTTCGGCACCCCCGACGAGGACCTGGTGACCGAGGCGAGTCCGACCCGCCCCGAGTCGCCGTACGGCGAGTCGAAGCTCATCGGCGAGTGGCTGCTGCGCGACATGGCCAAGGCGACGGGGCTCCGGCACGCGTCGCTGCGCTACTTCAACGTGGTGGGGTCGAGCACCGACGAGGTCTACGACACCAGCCCCCACAACCTCTTCCCGCTGGTCATCGAGGCGCTGATCGAGGGCCGCACCCCCCGGATCAACGGCGACGACTACAACACCCCCGACGGGACCTGCGTGCGCGACTACGTGCACGTCGGAGACCTCGCCGCCTCCCACGTCGCCGCGGCGCGCAGGCTCGTGGACGGCGCGAACTCTCGAGCCGGTCTACAACCTCGGCAGCGGCGAGGGGCTGTCGGTGCGGCAGATCATGGACGCCATGGCCCGCGTGACCGGCATCGACTTCGAGCCCGAGATCCACACGCGCCGGCCCGGCGACCCCGACCGGATCGTGGCTTCCGGTGACCTCGCCGCCCGCGACCTCGACTGGCAGATGCGCCACGACATCGACGACATGGTCCGCACCGCCTGGAACGCACGGAAGGCACATCAACAATGACTGTCCTCGACCTCTTCCGGCTCGACGGCAAGGTGGCGATCGTGACCGGGGCCTCCTCCGGGCCTCGGCGTGTCCTTCGCACAGGCGCTCGCCGAGGCAGGTGCCGACGTCGTGCTCGGTGCCCGTCGCGTCGACAAGCTCGAGGAGACCAAGAAGCTCGTCGAGTCCGCCGGGCGGCGCGCGCGTCGCGGTGCAGACCGACGTGGCCGACCCCGACGCCTGCCAGCGTCTGGTCGACACCGCGATGGCCGAGCTGGGGCGCGTCGACGTGCTCGTCAACAACGCCGGCATCGGGACGGCCGTGCCGGCCACCAGGGAGACGCCCGAGCAGTTCCGGCAGGTCGTCGACGTGAACCTCAACGGCTGCTACTGGATGGCGCAGGCATGCGGTCGCGTCATGCAGCCGGGCAGCAGCATCGTCAACATCAGCAGCGTCCTCGGACTCACCACGGGCGGGCTGCCGCAGGCCGCCTACTCGGCGACGAAGGCCGGGCTGATCGGACTGACCCGCGACCTCGCGCAGCAGTGGACCGGACGCAAGGGCATCCGCGTCAACGCGCTCGCGCCGGGGTTCTTCGCCTCGGAGATGACCGAGCAGTACCCCGAGGGCTACCTCGACAAGGTCATGGCGCGGGTCCCCGCCGGCCGCACCGGCGAGGGACATGAGCTCGCCGCGGCGCTGGTGTTCCTGGTCAGCGACGCCGGCGGCTACGTGCCGGGCAGACGATCGCCGTCGACGGCGGCATGACGATCACCTGAGACGGTCGGTTCGACGGTCCGCCGTACGCTGGAGACATGAGCAGCCAGGCGAACTTCCGCAACATCCGGGCCGGACTCACCCTGCAGTTCCCGCAGTCGCTGGGCGTGTACGACGAGTACACCGACGCCCAGAAGACCGTGGACTTCTTGTCCGACCACCAGTTCCCGGTCGAGAACTGCATGATCGTCGGCACCGAGCTCAAGCAGCTGGAGCGAGTGACAGGCCGGTTGACCTACAACCGGGTGGCGTTCGGCGGGCTGCTGTCCGGCCTGTGGCTCGGGCTGTTCGTCGGCCTGATCTTCCTGCTCATCAGCGACAGCAAGACCAGCGCGTTCGCCGCGCTCCTGCCTCCGATGCTCATCGGCGCCGTGATGGGGCTGATCTGGGCGCTCGCCGGCTTCGCCGCCACCCGCGGCCAGCGTGACTTCAGCTCCGTGAGCCGCATCGTCGCGACGCGCTACGAGGTGCTCGTCGAGCACAAGCTCGCCGCGCAGGGCCGGGAGCTGCTCGCCCAGCTGCCGGGCCACACCGCGTCGCAGCAGGGCTTCTGACCCGCCTCAGCTCGCGGTGGCGAGCTCCGCGAGGTTGTTGAGCGAGTCCTCGAGCTGGGTCTGGCTCACCAACGGGAAGCCGACCTTCTTCAGCAGCGCCTCGTCGGTGACCTTGCCCCAGTCATAGGTGAGGGTGACGTTGGTCGCGTCGGAGGACTCGGGCTTGAGCTCCCACAGCCACTCCCAGCCCGGGGGCTGCTTGCCGGCCGGCGCCGTCTGCCAGGCGATCATCTTGTCCTCGTCGAAGCCCGTGATGACGTTGTCCGTCTGGTACTCGCCGCCCATGTGGTCGCCGGTCATGTTCATGCGGAACTGCTGACCGACCTTCGTGATCCGGTCTCCCCGGTCGAGCCCACGCACGAAGCCGGAGCCGTCGAGCTCCGTGTGCCGGTGCGGGTTGGACAAGACGTCGAACAGGTGTTTGGCCGGGACCGGGATCTCCCGCTGGACGGTGATCGAGGTGTTGTCAGTCATGAGTGTCGCCTACCCGGTCACGCGTGAGCCACACGTGTCCTGGCGCGGCAAATGCCCTGAATCCAGGGTTAACCCTTGCTCGCCACGCCTGAAATCCAGGGCTGGCTCTCTGGTTGGGGGGTCGTGCCGCTGCCACGATGAAGACATGGCACTGACCACGCTCATCGTGGACGACCACGCTCTGTTCCGCTCGACGGCTCGCATGCTGCTCGAGTCGGAGGGCTACGTGGTCGTCGGCGAGGCCGCCGACGGCGCTGAGGCCGTGTCGGCAGCGAGTGCGCTGCACCCCGACCTGGTGGTGCTCGACGTACAGCTGCCCGACACCACCGGCTTCGACGTGTCGCGGCGGATCATGCGCGAAGGGTTCACCGGCCGCGTCGTGCTGGTGTCCAGCCGCGCGGCCTCGGAGTACGGCGAGCTGGTCAGCGACTCGGGCGCCATCGGTTTCATCGCCAAGGACCAGCTCTCCGGAGCGGCCCTGGCAAGGCTGCTCGAGCAAGGGGACGTCCATGCCCATTGCGCTGAGTGACCGCACGCTTCGAACCCTGGGCTGGGTCAGCCTCGCCGTCTGTTCGTGGTCGCCTACGCGACCGCGCATCGGCCTGGTCGCGATCGACCCGAAGGTCTCGGGCCCGTTCGACTACAACGACATGATCGACCCGTTCCTGGCCCTGATCTTCCTGCTCTTCCGCGACGATGGGCGTGTTCATCACACGCCAGCAGCCGCGCAACCTGGTCGGCTGGCTGCTGCACGCTTCGGCCTGGCCATGGGTGCTCATCGCGCTCGTCGACGCCTACAGCCGCATCACCTTCCACATCGCGCCGGGCTCGCTGCCCGCAGGCGAAGCGGTCGAGGTCGTCGGATCGGAGCTGTGGTGGCCGGGCATCCTGATCATGGGTGTCCTCCTGCCGCTGTTCTTCCCGGACGGCAAGCTGCCGTCGCCTCGGTGGCGATGGCTGGTGTGGCGTCTGCGCGATCGACGGGCGTGCTCGGCATGGTCTTCTTCTCGATGGTCGGCGGCGAGCCGGGCGTGATGCTGGAGCCGGTGGCCTCCAACCCGCTTGACAGTCGGCTTCAGCCAGCGTGTGGTGGCGATCGTACGTCTACATCCTGGTGCCGGTCGTGCCGATCGCGCGTGCTGGCCGCCGCCGCGTCGCTCGTCGTGCGCTTCCGGCGGTCGCAGCGGGGTGGAGCGGCTGCAGCTCAAGTGGCTGCTGACGACCGTTCGCGTTCATCGCGGCCCTGTACGCCTGCGCGATGGCGCTCGGCGCCACTCGGGACGGCAGGGACCGCGTGGCCGACGCGCTGGGCACACGGCGTTCCTGGGCTTCGGCGCTGGTGCCGATCACGATCGGGATCGCGATCACCCGCCACGGGCTCTACGGCATCGACGCCCTGATCAGCCGGGCCCTGGTGGTGGGCGCCCTGGGCGTGTTCATCACCGCCGTCTACGTCGGGATGGTGGTGGGGCTCGGTGCACTGATCGGTCAGCGGCACCCGTCGGTGGCGTTGTCGGTGCTGGCAACGGCGTTGGTGGCGGTGGCCTTCCAGCCGGTGCGTGAGCGGGTCACGCGTGGCGTGAACCGGCTCGTCTACGGTCAGCGGGCGACGCCGTACGAGGTGCTCTCGGACTTCGCCTCGAAGATGACCGGGACCTACTTCAGCACCACGGAGCTGTTGCCCCACCTCGCGCAGACGGTCTCGCACTGCCTGGGCGGCGCGCGCGTGCAGGTGTGGCTGGTGTCCGGCCAGCTGCTGGAGCAGGACGCCGCGTGGCCCCCGGAGGAGGCCGGCGCGGGCCCGGTGGTGATGTCCGAGCCCGACGACCTGACCGGGCTGTCCGGCGACCGGGTGGTGCCGGTGCGGCACCGCGACGAGCTGCTCGGCGCGTTGACCGTGACGAAGTCCGGCGCGGAGCCGGTGACGCGGGCCGAGGACGAGATGCTCGACCACGTCGCCTCCCAGGCGGGGCTGGTGCTGCTGAACAGCCGCCTGGTCGATGACCTGCAGGACTCGCGGGAGCGGCTGGTCACCTCGCAGGACGCCCAGCGGCGCCGCCTCGAGCGTGACCTGCACGACGGCGCCCAGCAGAGCCTGGTCGCGATCGCACTGATGCTGCGGATGGCGACCAACCAGTCCGACCCGAAGGCGCTGTCCCGCTCGGCGGTCGACGCCGCCGAGGCGCTGCAGTCCGCGATCGCCGAGCTGCGTGAGCTCGCGCGCGGCTTGCACCCGGCGATCCTCACCGACCGCGGGCTCGGACCCGCGATCTCGTCCCTGGCCGAGCGCTGCCCCGTGCCCGTGATCCTCGACGTCTCGCTGACCCGGCGGCTGCCCGGCGCCGTCGAGGGGGCGCTCTACTTCGTGGCCGCCGAGAGCCTCACCAACGTCGCGAAGTACGCCGCTGCCACCCAGGTCACGCTGGCGCTCGCCGACCGCGAGGACCACGTCACCTTGCAGCTCGTCGACGACGGCGTGGGCGGGGCCGATGCCTCCCGCGGCTCCGGACTGCTCGGGCTCACCGACCGGGTGGCCGTCGTGGACGGGACGTTCACGGTGCACAGCCCGCCCGGGAGCGGCACGACCATCCGGTGCGACGTACCCATCCCATCGGTGGTCCCCGAGCAACGACTCGCCGGATCTGCCTTGTCGACGCCTGCAGGGGGAGCAAGATGAGCGGCAGCACAGGCCGAGGAGCAGACCATGACGGCAGCCACGACGACACCAGCCGTGAGCGAGATCAGCAGCGGCCTGAGCGACCGGGCGCCTGCAACGCCTCAGCTGGGCCTCGTTCGCGTTCTACATCGTGGGCTTCGGGATCAGCGGGGTCGCCGAGCTGTTCGACCCGACCGTCATCGCCGACGACTGGGGTGGCACCAGCCAGATCGGTGAGTACCTCTTCGTCGCCATGACCGCGCTCTTCCCCATCGTCGGCATCTTGATCATCCGCCGACAGCCCCGCAACGTCGTCGGCTGGCTGCTCCACGGGACCGGCATCGCGTGGGGCCTCAGCGGCTGGTTCGACGCCTTCGAGCGGTTCTCGATCAACATCGTCCCGTCGTTCCCCGGCGGCGAGGTGGCCCGAGGTCTTCTCGCAGCTGCTGTGGTGGCCCCCGATCGCGATGATGGGCGTCTACACGATCATCTACTTCCCCAACGGTCGGCTGCCGTCACCCCGGTGGCGGTGGCTCCCGTGGGTGACCGGCATCGACTGCGCCCTCGGGGTCCTGCTGGGCATCGTCGGCCCCGGCCCGATCACCGAGGTGATCAAGCCCCTGGACAGCAACCCACTCGCCCTGCCGATAGGCGCCTTCGCCGAGCCGGCCTTCTACGGGCTTCTCCTGATCCTGCCGGTCACGTTGCTCGCGGCCGCTGCCTCCGTGATCGTGCGGTTCATCCGCTCCACCGGTGTCGAGCGGGTCCAGATCAAGTGGTTGTTGTGCGCAGTGGTGTTCATCGCGATCACCTATGCCGCCGCGATCGTCGCCTCGGTCACGAAGGGCGACGGCGTCGGCGACCCGTTCTGGCTGACCGTTCTGCAGACGGTGAACATCCTGGCCTTCGGGCTCATCCCGATCGCCATCGGGATCGCGATCACGCGGTACGGGCTGTACGAGATCGATGCGTTGATCAGCCGGGCACTGCTGGTGGGATCGCTGGGCGTGTTCATCACCGGTGTGTACGTCGGCATCGTGGTCGGCGTCGGCGCCTTGATCGGTCAGCAGCACCCGTCGGTGTGGCTGTCGGTGATCGCGACGGCCCTGGTGGCGGTGGCGTTCCAGCCGGTGCGCGAGGCCTTGAAGCGGTGGCTCAATCGGCTGGTCTACGGGTCGCGGGCGACGCCGTACGAAGTGCTGTCGAACTTCGCATCGAGCATGACCGGCCGCTACACCACCCGGGAACTGCTGCCGCGCATCGCGCAGACCGTCTCGGCCTGCCTCGGCGGTGCCCGCGTGCAGATCTGGCTGGCCAGCGGCCAGCGCATGGTGCGGGAGGCGCAGTGGCCGGAGGACGAGTCCAACGCAGGACGCTTGAGCGTGGTGGTCGAGGACCCGACCGACCTCACGGCGCTCGAGGCGGACCAGGTGGTGCCGGTGCGGCACCGCGGGGAGGTCCTCGGTGCGATCACCGTCAGCCGGTCAGGCGCCGAGCCGATCACGCCGACCGAGAGCGAGGTGCTCGAGCACGTCGCGTCGCAGACGGGTCTGGTGCTGCGCAACCTGCGCCTCGTCGACGACCTGCAGAGCTCGCGGCAACGGCTCGTCACCTCCCAGGACACCCAACGGCGTCGCCTCGAGCGCGACCTCCACGACGGTGCGCAGCAGAGCCTGGTCGCGATCGCACTGATGCTGCGCATGGCCGCCAACCAGAAGGACTCCGAGGCCCTCAAGGCATCGGTCACCCAGGCCGCCGACCAGCTCCAGGCCGCCATCGCCGAGCTGCGCGAGCTCGCCCGCGGCATCCACCCCGCGATCCTCACCGACCGCGGTCTGGTGCCGGCCGTCGGATCGCTCGTGGAGCGGTGCCCGATCCCGGTCGAGGTCCACAACGCGGTCGCGCGGCGGCTGCCGGCCCAGGTCGAGGGCACCCTCTACTTCGTGGTCGCCGAGAGCCTCACCAACGTCGCGAAGTACGCCCACGCCACCCGGGTCAGCGTCAGGCTCGAGGACCTCGGCGAGACCGTCACTCTCGAGGTCGTCGACGACGGCATCGGCGGCGCCGACGCCGGCAGCGGCTCCGGCCTCCTCGGCCTCGCCGACCGGGTCTCGGTCGTCAACGGTACGTTCACGCTGACGAGCCCACCGGGGGAAGGCACCACGGTCGGATGCGTCGTACCCGTGCCGGCTGTCGTGGCGGCCGAGCAAGCAGCGCAGCCGGCCGTCCCGGCCGTGACAGGGGGAGCACGATGAGCGCAGTGACGACGACACCCGCCGCGAGCGGAATGAGTACCGGCTTGAGCGACCGAACGCTGCGCAGACTGAGCTGGGCGTCGTTCGGCTTCTACGTCGGCAGCATCGTCTTCAACCTCATCTGCCCCGTGCTGGACCCCACCGAGGTCACGGACTGGGGCAGCGGCGGCTGGCTGCCGATCTCGGGCTCGTCGTGCTGACGGCGATGTTCCCGGTCGTGGGCATGCTGATCATCCGTCGCCAGCCGCGCAACACGTCGGTTGGCTGCTGCACGCCACCGGCCTCGCCTGGGGGCTTGGTGCGTTCACGGACGGCTACGCCCGCCTCGCGCTCCATGTCTGGCCGTCGCTGCCCGGCGGCGAGCCCGTCGAGGTTGTCAACGCGCTGCTGTGGTGGCCACCCATCGTGCTGATGGGCTGCTTCACGATCTTGTACTTCCCCGACGGTCACCTGCCTTCACGGAGATGGCGGTTCCTTCCGTGGGTCGCCGGGATCGACTGCTTCCTCGGAGTCGTGCTGTTCTCGGTCGCCCCCGGGAAGGTCACCGACGTGGTCGAGCCGCTGGCCCAAAACCCACTCGACGTCGGCATCCCCGTGCAGGTCATGGAGATGATCCTGATCGTCCTGCTGCCGATCCTCCCGATCTGCATCCTCGCTGCCGCGTCGTCGCTCTTCGTGCGTTTCCGTCGCTCCACCGGCGTGGAGCGGGTGCAGCTCAAGTGGCTGATGAACGCTGTCGTCTTCATGGCAGTCATCTACGCGGTGGCCATGGCCGGGAGCCTGCTGAAGAGTGACGACACCCCCGACCCGATCTGGCTGTCATCGTCCAGAACGTCGCACTCTTCTCCTTCGCGCTGATCCCGATCACCATCGGCATCGCGATCACCCGGCACGGGTTGTACGGCATCGACTCTCTGATCAGCCGCGCACTGCTCGTCGGGACGCTGGGTCTCTTCATCACCGGCGTGTACGTCGGCATCGTGGTCGGGATCGGGGCGCTCATCGGGCAGCAGCACCCGTCGGTGTGGCTGTCCGTGTTTGCCACGGCGCTGGTGGCGGTGGCGTTCCAGCCGGTGCGTGAGGCCTTCAAGCGCGGGGTCAACCGGCTGGTCTACGGGTCGCGGGCGACGCCGTACGAAGTGCTGTCGAACTTCGCGTCCAGCATGGCCGGCCGCTACACCACCGGTGAGCTGCTGCCGCGGATCGCGCAGACCGTCTCGGAGTGCCTCGGCGGTGGGAGGGTGCAGGTCTGGCTCGGGAGCGGCGGCCGGATGACCCTGGAGGCGGAGTGGCCGCGTCGAGGAAGCCGGCCCACCGCGCTCGACCTCGAGGACGCCGCAGACCTCTCGGCACTTCCCGGCGACCGCATCGTGCCGGTGCGGCACCGGGGCGAGGTGCTCGGCGCGATCACGGTGGGCCGCTCGAGCAGCTGAGCCGGTCACGCCGGCCGAGGACGAGATGCTCGAGCACGTCGCCTCTCAGACCGGACTCGTGCTCCGCAACCTGCGCCTCGTCGACGACCTGCAGAGCTCCCGCCAGCGGCTCGTCACGTCGCAGGACACCCAACGGCGCCGCCTCGAGCGCGACCTGCACGACGGCGCTCAGCAGAGCCTCGTCGCGATCGCGCTGATGCTGCGCATGGCCGCCAACCAGAAGGACACCGAAGCCCTCAAGGCATCGGTCACCCAGGCCGCCGACCAGCTGCAGGCCGCCATCGCCGAGCTGCGCGAGCTCGCCCGCGGCATCCACCCCGCGATCCTCACCGACCGCGGCCTCGGGCCGGCCGTGGACTCTCTGGTCGAGCGTTGCCCGGTGCCCGTGGAGGTCCACAACGCGGTCACCCGTCGACTCCCGGCACAGGTGGAGGGCACCCTGTACTTCGTGGTCGCCGAGAGCCTCACCAACGTCGCGAAGTACGCCCACGCCACCAGGGTGTCCGTCACCCTGCAGGACGGCGCGGACACCGTCAGCCTCGAGGTCGTCGACGACGGCATCGGCGGCGCGGACTCCGGCGGCGGCTCCGGCCTGATGGGCCTCGCCGACCGGGTCTCGGTCGTCAACGGGACCTTTACCCTCCACAGCCCGCCAGGCGAGGGCACCAGATCGGCTGCGTCATCCCGGTCCCGGCGCCTGCCGCCGACCGGCCGCCGCCGCCACGCCCCGAGTCCCGGAGCCGGCGCTGTGAGCGGGAGTGCGATCCGCACGTTCATGATCGCGGACGTGCGGGGCTACACGAGCTACACCCAGACCTACGGCGACCAGGCCGCCGGCCGGCTCGCCGGCACCTTCGCCGAGATCAGCCGCGAGGTCGTGGAGAGCAATGACGGCCAGCTGCTCGAGCTGCGCGGCGACGAGGCGTTGTGCGTCTTCGACTCCGCCCGCGACGCCCTGCGAGCCGCGACCGCGCTCCAGGAGCGGTTCGTGACCGAGGCGGTCAGGACGCGGACATGCCGCTGCTAGTCGGCATCGGCATCGACGTCGGCGAGGCGGTGCCGGTCGAGGGCGGCTACCGCGGCGGCGCGCTCAACCTCGCGGCCAGGCTGTGCAGCCTGGCCGGCCCGGGTGAGATCCTCGCGAGCACGATCACGACCCACCTGGCCGGTCCGCTGGACGGCATCGAGTACGAAGACCGTGGCGAGACCCGCCTGAAGGGCATGAAGGACTCGGTGCCGGTGATGCGGGTGACCGCCCATCGAGGACCCGATCTCACGGCTGGCGGCCGCCAAGACGTCGAGCGCGATGCGGGTGGTGGTCGCCGACGACTCGCTGCTGCTGCGCGAGGGCGTGGTCCGGGTCCTCAAGGACGGCGGCTTCAACGTGATCGCGCAGGCCGGTGACGGCGAGGAGCTGGTGGCCGCGGTGGCGCGTGACGTGCCCGACGTCGTCGTCACCGACATCCGGATGCCTCCGTCGTACACCGACGAGGGGCTGGTCGCGACCCACAAGATCCGCGAGCGGTTCCCCGAGGTGGGCGTGCTGCTGCTCTCGCAGTACGTCGAGACGGAGTTCGCCGTCGAGCTGGTGTCGGCCGGTGCCGCACGGCTCGGCTACCTGCTCAAGGACCGGGTCGCCAACGTGCAGGAGTTCACCGACTCGGTGCGCCGCGTCGGGAAGGGCGGCTCGGTCATCGACCCCGAGGTGGTCTCGCGGCTCGTCGAGCGGCCGCGGGTCGCGAGCCCCGTCGACGACCTCAGCCACGCGAGCGCGAGGTGCTGTCGATGATGGCCGAGGGCCGCTCGAACGCCGGCATCGCCGAGCTGCTGTCGCTCTCGCCGAAGTCGGTCGAGGGCCACGTGCGCAACATCTTCGGGAAGCTGGGCTCGCTCGACGCGCCGGACGACCACCGTCGGGTGCTCGCGGTGCTGTCCTACCTGAAGACCTAGGCGGCTACTCGTAGGTCGCCAGCCGGATGCGCTGGAAGTCCAGCACGTCGTCGCGCGGGCGCGTGGGATGCGGCACGACCGGCACCACGGTGACGGTCATCGAGTCGCCGCTCGTTGCCTGCAGCGCCTTCGTGATCGACACGGTTTGGTGATCGGCTCGAGCGGGTGCGGCGGGCGCATGTCGAACGCGTCCGTGGTGCGGGTCGCCGGGTAGCAGTGCCCTTCCTCGCCGACGCAGCCACCGTGCCCGAAGACCGTGTAGGACCCGGCGTAGCCGGCGTCCAGGTCACGCGGGGTGTCCGGGCCGGCATCGGTGTTGTTGAGGAAGATGCGCGCTTCGTACGACGCCCCGGAGTGGTCGACGCCCTCGAAGATCAGGTCGGCACGGTAGAACGTGCCTCGAGCGCTCGTCGCCGGCAGGTCGAGGGGCTGGGAGGTGAACAGGTCCACGTCGTCTCCTTCAGCTGACCAGGGTGGATGCGGTGGACGTCGCGTAGTCGTAGCCGAGCGCGGCCACGTCGAGGGTCTGCTGCACCGTGGCGCGGAACGGTGGCAGTGCGTCGCCGAGGATCGCCGCGGGTGGCAGGGCTCCCGGATGACGCAGCTGCCAGAGCCGCCAGATCCGGTCGATCATCGTGTGGTGCGCCCAGAAGATCGGGTCGTACGCCGCGAACGCGATCTGGGTCATGTGTCCCTCGGGCCCGCCCGTCCACACGTGCACGCGGTTGTGGAGATCCTCGACCTGCGCGCTGAAGTCGAGGAAGGTCGTGGCCTCCAGCACCAGCTCCACCTCGTCGGCGGACGGCAGATCCGGCGATCCCGGAGCCGCGGGCTGCCGCAGCGTCTTCGGCGCCACCACGATCGGTGGTGACGAGTCCTGGCCCTGCTGGAGGGCGAGCGGGTCGACGTCCGCGCTGAACAACGGGTTCGCGTTGCCGGCGTCGTCCTGCTCGGCGTCGTACACGGGTGGGATGGCGGGCGTGGTCCAGTCCCACCACACCAGCGCGGCATCGGCGACCTGGTCGCGCAGCGCACGCTCGATGAAGTAGAGGTACGCGCGGTGCCAGGGCAAGAAGTACGGCGTGCCGTGCGCGTTGTCGCAGCCGATCGGGCGCGGCAGGCCATGGATGCCGGCGTAGAACGCGTAGCCGCGATCGTCACCGATCCCCATCATCGCGGCGTGCGCCTGCCGCAGGATGTCGGTCTGCCCGGCCGTCAGCGCCGTCGCGCTGCGGCGCCAGCGGACCGGGAGCTGCGTGTTGGTGCCCTCGGGCGTGCCGACCGTCATGTGTGACCTCCCGCTCGCCGGTCGTCTGCGCGTTGACTTCGGACCCTAGGACGAGTGACGCCGGACCGAAAGGTCCCAGCCCGCCCTTACACGCTCAACGGCTCCCAGACCACTTCGTGCACGTCGATGACGAGCTCGGTCTCGTCATCGGCCAGGCGACGTACCTCACCGCACCCCACTGACAGGGCGTCGTTGAGATCGCTGTAGCGCGGGTCGTCGGACACGTGGGTGAGGGAGACCAGGACCTGTCGAGCGCCGACCGGGTAGGCGCGACCGTAGCCCCGCATGTCGAGCACGATCGTCGCGCCGTCGTCGGTCTCGATGACGCCCTGCAGGTCGGGGACGAAGGTGCCGTCGGTGCGGCGCAGCGGATGGTTCGCGGCCCGGAACCGACCTTCGATCCGTCCTGAAGCAGCGGCCCTCCGCGATGAAGAAGTAGTGCCCCGCTGGTGACGTGTCGCCGTCGATCCCAACACCCCACTCCTCGGGATATCGGAAGGTCAGCAGGTACAGCGGCTCCAATCGCATGGCGCTCACCATGCTCCTGATGTGCGGCGGACGCCACGTCCCCACAGCGCTACGAGGGCTCCACTGCGCGACTGAGGCGGAACGTGCAGTCACCTGTGATCGGTCCAGCAACGGGTCGCATGACGAGCCGGCAGTAGCCTGATCACGCTGCGACTCGGCGCCGTCGCTGAGTGATCGTGCCAGCGACAGGAGGGCGCTATGACGACGCTCGACCAGCACGGCCCCGGGCAACGGGCGGCACTTATGGGGCGCGTGACCGCTGCCTTGCGGCGGTTGCCCTGGTGCTGCTGTTCGTGGCCGTCGCGTTCCTCGGCACTCCGGGCTCCGACTCACCGGACCGAGAACCGCGGTGTGCCGGTGAACGTGGAGTCCGGGGGCCGGCCTCGCGGTCGGGCTGGCCGCTGCGGCGGCGATCGCGACCGCCTCCTGGTCATCGCCGGCCTCCAGACGGCGGCCGCGATGCGGGTGCTCGCCCGAGACCCGCGCGTTCCCCAGGAGCTACCAGCACGCGCGGAGCTCGTACGGTTCGATGGCTGTCGCCCCGCTCGCCATGCGCGGGATCGATCTCGAGAACAACCCCGAGTGCCGGCCGGCGCCGTACCCGCAGCGGCCGAGCTGCGACCGGCGTAGGCTGCGTTGCACGGTGCTGGTCCCCGCCCACGACGAGGAGGCGGTTCTCGGCCACCCTGGAGTCGCTGGCCGGCAGCCCCGCCAACCGGACCGGATCGTGGTCATCGCCGACAACTGCACCGACGCGACCGTCGAGGTCGCCCGCACCGCGGCGTCGAGGTGGTCGAGACCGTCGGCAACACCGAGAAGAAGGCCGGCGCGCTCAACCAGCAGCTGGCCCGGATGCTACCGAATGCGGACGCTGGCGACGTCGTCATGGTGATGGATGCCGACTCCACGATCTCCCCGGACTTCCTCGAGGTCGCCCTCGGACTCCTGGAGGAGGACCCGGACCTGATGGCCGTCGGCGGCCTGTTCTACGGCGAGGACGGTGGCGGGCTGATCGGCCAGCTGCAGCGCAACGAGTACACCCGCTACCAGCGGGTCGTGGCCCGCAAGCTCGAACCGGGTCTTCGTCCTCACCGGCACCGCGTCGGTCATCCGCAGCTACGCGCTGCGCGCAGTCGCGAGGCGCGCGGGACCCTGATCCCCGGGACCCGGGGAAGGTGTACGACACGCTCGCGTTGACCGAGGACAACGAGCTCACCCTGGCGTTGAAGTCGCTGGGCGCAAGATGACGTCGCCGCCGCAGTGCCGGGTCACCACGGAAGTGATGACCGAGGTGGCGGGACCTGTGGCGGCAGCGACTGCGCTGGCATCGCGGCGCCCTGGAGAACATCGGCGCCTACGGGCTGACCCGGGCGACCGCGATGTACTGGGGGCAGCAGATGGCTTGGCCTACGGGGTGATGGCCCTCTGGTCCTACCTGGTGCTGATGACGATCACGCTGCTGGCGGCGGACAAATCCGGTGGTCGCGTTCTGGGTCACGATCGGCGCTCATCTTCCTGGTCGAGCGCGTGGTCACCGCGTGGGCGGTCGGGTGGCGGGGCCGGCTGCTGGCCGCACCGATCGTCATCGAGCTGGGGTACGCCGTGTACCTGCAGGTCTGCTTCGTCACCTCGCATCGTGCAGATCGCGACGGGCCGCAAGGCCGGATGGAACTACGTGCCCGCGCCACCGCGGGCAACGGCGTGCTGCTTGTGCCATACGGCATCCTCCTCCCGACCTCGATCCTCGCCACCGACTGGTACCAGGCGCTCTGCTTGTGGGTGGGGTTCAACACTTTGGTGTTCGCGTTCCTGAGCCTGATGCAGCTGCTCCCGCCCCTGCAGCTCGGCTCGCGGTGGCACCGGCTCTCCCAGCGCTGATCCATCCACTGCAACCGAGTGGGTGGAGCTGAGGGGCTCGAACCCCTGACCCCCTCCATGCCATGGCCAGAGGTGACGGAGCCGCTACGCAGCTGCGCCAACCGATGGTGGAGCTGCAGGGGGACTCGAACCCCTGACCCCCTCCATGCCATGGCCAGAGGTGACGGAGCCGGTACCAGTCCGGCGCAACCTTGATGGTGGAGCTAGGGGACTCGAACCCCTGACCCCCTCCATGCCATGGCCAGAGGTGACGGAGCCGCTACCAGCTGCGCCCGGCGCAACCTTTGATGGTGGAGCTGAGGGGACTCGAACCCCTGACCCCCTCCATGCCATGGCCAAAGGTGACGGAGCCGGTACCAGCTGCGCCCGGCGAAGGAGTGGTCTCGACAAGCTCGACCATCGATGGTGGAGCTGAGGGGACTCGAACCCCTGACCCCCTCCATGCCATGGAGGTGCGCTACCAGCTGCGCCACAGCCCCGCGACCCCGCACGCGGCAGGGCAACCCCGGAATACTAGCCAACCGCCCACCGCGACGCTAAACCGCGTCGGGGTGCGCTCAGCGGCCGCGACCGGCGGTGACGGTGTCGGGCAGCGAGATCAGCGGGCAGTCACGCCAGAGCCGCTCCAGCGCGTAGAAGGAGCGCTCCTCCTCGTGCTGGACGTGCACGACGATCTCGGCGTAGTCGAGCAGCACCCAGCGGCCGTCGCGCTCGCCCTCGCGGCGTACCGGCTTGGCGTCGATGGCGCGCAGCTGGTCCTCGATCTCGTCGACGACGCGCGCACCTGGCGGTCGTTCGGCGCCGAGCAGAGGACGAACGCGTCGGTGATGACCAGCTGCTCGGAGACGTCGAAGGCCACGATGTTCTCGGCGAGCTTGTCCGAGGCCGCCTGCGCGGCGGTGCGGACGAGCTCGAGGGCACGCTCGGTGGCGGTCATGCGTGGCTGGCATCGCTGCAGCGGCGTTCCGGGGTAACATGCTGTCGAGTGTCGGTCGGGGTCTGAGACGTACAGGGCGTACTTGGTGATGTACTGCACGACCCCGTCGGGCACGAGGTACCAGACCGGCTCGCCCTTCATGCGGCGGTCGCGGCAGTCGCTCGACGAGATGGCGAGCGCCGGGATCTCGATGAGGGTGATCTTGTCCTCGGGCATCCCGGACAGCGACGAGCGGTCCATCGGGTAGCCGGGTCGCGTGCAGCCGACGAAGTGCGCGAGCTCGAACAGCTCGTCGGCGTCGCGCCAGGTGAGGATGTCGGTGAGCGCGTCCGCGCCGGTGATGAAGTACAGGTCCGCGTCGGGCAGCTCCTTGCGGAGGTCGCGCAGCGTGTCGATCGTGTACGTCGGACCCTCCCGGTCGACGTCCACGCGCGAGACCCAGAAGCGCGGGTTCGACGCGGTCGCGATGACCGTCATCAGGTAGCGGTCCTCGGGCGCGGAGACCTGCGAGCCTGCTTCTGCCACGGCTGGCCCGTCGGCACGAAGACGACCTCGTCGAGCTCGAACCACGCCTGCACCTCGCTGGCCGCGACGAGGTGACCGTGGTGGATCGGGGTCGAAGGTGCCGCCCATCACGCCGATCCGCCGGCGCGGGTCGCGTCGGGCCGCCCCGCTCAGTCACTCGTCATCGCCACGTCGATGGACGCCTCAGGAGTGGTCGCGCCCGGCGCCGAAGGCGAGCAGGCCGAGCACGAGCACGATCAGGAGCGCCATGATGCCCCCGCCGACCACCACGGGTTGACGTCATGGATGCCCCGGTCTCGGCGGCGGGGGTCAGCAACGGTGCAACGGCCATGGCGGCAGCCTACCGCGCGGGGATCGGCAGCCCGAGACGTGCCAGCCGGGCGAGCGAGACGATCTTGAGCGTCAGCAGGGCGAGCGCGACCACCGCACCCAGCCACGGCATCTCGGTCACCAGCAGCAGCACCGCGAACAGGGAGGAGTTCACCGCCTTGCCGGGCTTCGACCAGTTCCACAGCCAGATCGGGCGGTCGATGACGTAGAAGTAGTTCGGGCTGCGGACCGGCCAGGCCAGGAATGCCAGCGAGAGGAAGCAGTCGACGACCATGAACTCGGCGAGGTAGATGAACACCGGCACGGCGTACTCGTGGTGCAGCCAGACCAGCCCGATGTAGAACGCGGCGGCGCAGAACCGGTCGGACAAGATGTCGAGCACCGCGCCCATGCGGGTCTCGCAGCCGCGGATGCGGGCCACGAAGCCGTCGAGGCTGTCGCCGGCCCAGTAGACGACGAGCGCGATGACGAGCAGCTTGAGGCTCTCGTCGTACGCCGCGTAGCCGGCCAGCGCGACGGACGGCGACCGTGCGCACGAACGTGATGACGGTCGCGGAGGTCAGCACCCGCTCGTTCGCGGGGTCGGCCCAGACGTCGAGCGTGGCAGAAGTCCTCATTCGTGGCGGCAGCCATGGCGTCAACGTTAGTCCGGCGAGGGGGCTGCCCTTGGCCAACGCGGTCGACACGGGGCTGGGGAATCGCACCGTGAAGCGGGTGTCCCGATCATGCCGGCGCAGGTCCTCGACCCGGCTCTCGACGGCCGCCGCCTGCTCGCGGTGGGCTTGGCGAAGAAGTGGGTGCGGATCTCGCCGTCCTTGGTCTGGGCCCACACACCCGCGACCTGTCCGTCGACCCAGATCGTCGGGCCGGCGTTGCCCATCCGGTCGAAGGCCTGCGCGGCTGCGGCCGGGAGGTACCAGTCGCGCTCCTTCCAGCCCATGGTCGTCGGGTCGAGGCTCGGCAGCAGGGCCACCCAGGAGGCGACCGGCTCCGCCTCCGCCTCGTCGCCCGGCGCGACCCAGCCGGGGCCTTCGTCGAGCCGGACCTCGACGGCCTCGCAGTCGGCCAGCGCCTGGCGGGTGACCGCGACCGTCCAGCCCATCCACCACTGCAGGTCGGTCGACGTGCCGGGCCCGAACGCCCGCAGCCAGCGCAGCGCGAGCTCGCGGGCGGCCTCCCGCTCGGTGACGTCCCCGAGCCCGCCGTCGAGCCAGTCGTCCATCGCCGCGTAGGTGTAGGCGCCGTTGATCCACGTGCCGGTCGGCTTGGTGCGGACGATCTCGTCCCTCGAACCCGAGGTTCAGCAGCACCCGGGTGTGCGCGGAGACCGTCGGCCGTCCACTTCTTGCCCGGCGCCATCACAATCTTGTGCCGCAGCGCCGGCACCCGTCGCCGAGCGCTCGTGCGGTCATCGGCCCGTGCTCGTCGAGCACCGCGACCACCTGGTCGCGGGCATCGGCCAGCCACGGCTCCGGGTCGTCGATGCCGTTCTCCGCCAGCAGCTTCGCGGTGCGCCGGTGCTCCGGCCCGACCAGCTTGCGGGTGGCGGCCGCGTGCATGAGGCGTACGACGTCGGGCGTGCCGACCCACAGCGTGCGGCGCATCGCGTGGTGGCGGACGACGCTGCGGTCGTCGTACAGCGCCCGCTCGACGGCCTCGACGGACGGGTGGCGCATGCGTGCCATCGCGGACAGGTAGACGGTGACCGGATCGGTGGAGTGCAGCGCCACCAGGTCGTCGGCGATCCGCGCGACGTCGTCGACGCGGTTCGGTCGGCAGCAGGCGGTGCCGGCGCGCGAGCCGTGGCACGTCGTTCCTCGACGCCGATGGTGTGCGTCACGACTCGGCGCGACTCAGCGGAGGTGTCCGTCACCGGTGACGACGTACTTCGTCGACGTCATCTCCGGCAGCCCCATCGGCCCACGCGCGTGCAGCTTCTGGGTGGAGATGCCGATCTCGGCACCGAAGCCGAACTCGCCGCCGTCGGTGAAGCGCGTCGAGGCGTTCACGATCACCGCGGCCGAGTCCACGGCGGCGGTGAACCGGCGGGCCGCCTCCTGCGAGTCGGTCACGATCGCCTCGGTGTGGCCCGAGGAGTAGGTGCGGATGTGCCGGACCGCCGCCTCCAGGTCGGGTACGACGGCCGCGGAGATGTCGAGCGAGAGGTACTCCGCCGCGTGGTCCTCCGGGGTGGCGGGCAGCACGCCGTCGCACCGGGCGAACGCTTCGTCGCCGTGCACGGTGACTCCTGCCTCCTGCAGCGCCGCGACGACCCGCGGCACGAACTCGGCGGCGACGTCGCCGTGCACGAGCAGGGACTCGGCGGCGTTGCAGACCGAGGCGCGGTGGGTCTTCGCGTTCAGCACGATCGCCAGCGCGCGGTCGAGGTCGGCGTCGCGGTCGACGTACACGTGGCAGTTGCCGACGCCCGTCTCGATGACCGGCACCGTCGACTCCTCGACCACCGACTGGATCAGGCCGGCGCCGCCACGCGGGATCAGCACGTCGACCAGCCCGCGGGCACGCATCAGCGTCTTTGCGGCATCGTGACCCTCCCCCGGCACCAGCTGCACCACGTCGGCGGGCAGACCGGTGGCCGCGGCGGCCTCCCGGAGCACGGCCACGACGGCCTCGTTGGAGCGGCGGCGCGCTCGACGAGCCACGCAGCAGCACCGCGCTGCCGGCCTTGAGGCAGATGCCGGCGGCGTCCGCGGTGACGTTGGGCCGGGCCTCGTAGATGATCCCGATGACACCGAACGGCACCCGGACCTGGCGCAGCTCCAGACCGTTGGCGAGCGTCGAACCGCGGACCACCTCGCCGACCGGGTCGGGAAGGCCCGCGACGTCGCGGAGCCCGGCAGCCATGCCGGCGACCCGCTCCTCGCTCAGCCGCAGCCGGTCGACGAGCGCGTCGGGTGTGCCGGCCTCGCGCGCGGCGTCCACGTCCTCGGCGTTCGCGGCGAGGACCGTCCGGTGTCGGACAAGAGCGCGTCAGCCATCGCGTGGAGGGCAGCGTCCTTGGCGGCACGAGTGGTCGAGCGCGAGCTCGTGCGCGGCCTCGCGGGCCCGAGCCGCGACGGTCTCGAACGTGGCGTCGTTCATGCGGCCAGGGTAGGCGCCGCGACCCTCAGAACGGCAGCGGTGTCACGTCGTGGAGGTCCACGATCACCTGGTACTCGGTGCCATTGCGCGACAAGAACACCTGGCGCTCGAGCACCTCGAGGCCGACGACCTCCCAGCGAGGAAGCCCGGCGGACTCCCGGTGCTCGTTCCAGACCCGCAGCGCGAGCGAGGAGGCGTCGAGGAGGCGTGTGCGGCCTCCTCCCAGTACTGGATCTCGGCACGCCCCGCGGCGTACTTCAGCGAGTGCAGGAACGGCCGTTGGTCACTGAGCCGGCGCAGCGCACTCCGGGCGATGAGGGGCTCGACCTCTTCGCCCGCGACCGTCAAGGTCACGTGCCACAGCCGCGCCACCTGCCTCAATGACGTCTCCCTCACCAGGACCCGAAGATTCGCGTCAACCCGACTGGTGCCGCTCCGGGGCGACCAAGTCACCCCCCGGAGGACGTACCCAGTTTGTCGGGTTTTGCCGGCAGCCGTCGGGGTTTGCCGAAACTGTCTGGACGGGTTCGTGTAGACGCTCGTCACAGCAGTTACAGCAGCACCAGATCGTCACGGTGGACGACTTCTCGCTCGTAGGATGCGCCCAGCTCACGGGCCAGGTCGCGGGTCGAGCGACCCAGCAGACCGGGCAGCTCCGCGGAGTCGTAGTTGACCAGCCCGCGCGCGACGAGAGCGCCCTCGGGGCCCACCAGGTCGACCGGGTCCCCGCCGACGAACGACCCGCTCACGTCGGTGATCCCGGCCGGCAGCAGCGATGCCCGCCGCTCGGTCAGCGCCCGCACCGCGCCGGCGTCGAGCACCAGCCGGCCCTTGGCCTCGGTCGCGTGCGCCAGCCACAGCAGCCGCGTGGGGCGCCGGCGTCCGGTCGGGCGGAAGACGGTGCCGACAGGCTCGCCGGCGAGCGCCGCCGCGGCCTGTGGCAGCAGACGTCAGCACCACCTGGATGCCGGCACCGGTGGCGATCTTGGCGGCCTCGATCTTGGTCTGCATCCCGCCGGTGCCGACGCCCGCCGAGCCGGGCTCGACCGAGGTCGAAGCCGGCCAGGTCGGTGTCGGCGGTCACCTCGGCGAGCAGGTGGGCGTCGCCGCGCGCGGGGTTGCGCGTCGTAGAGCCCGTCCACGTCGCTGAGCAGCAGCAGCAGGTCGGCGTGCACCAGGTGGGCGACCAGCGCGGCCAGCCGGTCGTTGTCGCCGAAGCGGATCTCGGTGGTGGCGACGGTGTCGTTCTCGTTGACGATCGGCAGCACTCCCATCTCGAGCAGCTTGGCGAACGTGCTGTAGGCGTTGCGGTAGTGGCTTCGCCGGGTGACGTCGTCGAGGGTCAGCAGCACCTGGCCGGCGGTGATGCCGTGGCGCGCCAGCTCCTCGGTGTAGCGATGCACGAGCAGCCCCTGACCCACCGACGCCGCCGCCTGCTGCTTGGCGAGGTCACGCGGCCGACGGGCCAGCCCCAGCGGCGCAAGACCGGCCGCGATCGCCCCCGAGGACACCAGCACCACCTCCGAGCCCACGGCGCGCGCCGCCGCGAGCGCGTCGGCCAACGCGGAGATGCGCGCGGGGTCGATGCCGCCCTCGGTGGTCGTCAGCGACGAGGACCCGACCTTGACGACGACCCGCCTGGCCGCGGCGACGTCGGCGCGCTGGCTCACTCGGGGTCCCCCGGCTCGCCCTTGCTGTCACCAGCCGCACCGGCCGCGTCGAGGCGTCGCGCGACGTCGGCCCGGGTCTCGTTCTCGCCGCGGGTCGCCATGGCGGCGTCGATCTCGCGCCGACGTGCGGAGGCCGGGCGGGGGTCCTCGAACCGGGCGTCCTCGCCGCGCCGGCCGAGCAGCTCGGCCCCGGTCTCGACCATCGGCTGGAAGTCGAACACCACCGCGTTGTCGGCGTCGCCGATCAGCACCGTGTCGCCCTCCTGCGCACCCAGCTCGAGCAGTCGCGCCTCGACGCCGAGCCGGTTGAGCCGGTCGGCGAGGAAGCCGACCGCCTCGTCGTTGCCGAAGTCGGTCTGCCGCACCCAGCGCTCGGGCTTCTCGCCACGCACCCGCCAGCCCGCCCCGGTCTCGCGGACGCTGAAGTCGTCGCCACCCGCAGGTGGCCGGCGGCCGGATCACGATGCGCTGGGCCTCGGCGGCGGGCTGCTCGGCGCGACGGCGCGCGACGATCTCGGCCATCGCGAACGACAGCTCACGCAGCCCTTCATGGCTGGCATGCGGAGGTGGTGAGCACCTGCAGCCCGCGAGCTTCCAGGTCCTCGCGGACGATGTCGGCTAGGTCGCGGCCGTCGGGCACGTCGACCTTGTTCAGCGCCACCAGGCGGGGACGGTCCTCGAGCCCGCCGTACGACGCGAGCTCGCGCTCGATCACGTCGAGGTCGGAGACCGGGTCACGTCCCGGCTCCATCGTCGCGGTGTCGATCACGTGGACCAGCGCCGCGCACCGCTCGACGTGGCGCAGGAAGTCGTGCCCGAGGCCGCGGCCCTCGCTCGCGCCCTCGATCAGGCCGGGCACGTCCGCGACCGTGAACGTCGTGTCTCCCGCTTTCACGACACCGAGGTTGGGCACCAGCGTCGTGAAGGGGTAGTCGGCGATCTTCGGCCGCGCCCGCGACAGCGCGGCGATGAGGCTGGACTTGCCGGCGCTCGGGAAGCCGACCAGCCCGATGTCGGCGACGACCTTGAGCTCGAGCACCACGCTGAGGTCCTCGCCCGGCTCGCCCAGCAGCGCGAAGCCGGGCGCCTTGCGCTTGCTGTTGGCCAGCGCGGCGTTCCCGAGGCCGCCGCGTCCGCCCTGGGCGAGCACCATCTCGGTGCCGGCGCCGACCAGGTCGGCGAGCACCCGCCCGGCCTGGTCGCTGACCTGGGTGCCGTCGGGGACCGCCAGCACGAGGTCCTCGCCGTGGCCGCCGTTGCGGTGGGAGCCGGCACCGTGCCCGCCGTGCGGCGCGCGGCGGTGCGGGCTGTGGTGGTAGTCGATGAGCGTCGTCACGTCGGGGTCGACGCGCAGCACCACGCTGCCGCCCGGCCCGCCGTTGCCGCCGTCCGGTCCGCCCAGCGGCTTGAACTTCTCCCGGTGCACCGACGCCACTCCGTTGCCGCCTCGCCCCGCGGTGACGTGCAGGCTCACGCGGTCGACGAACGTCGGGATGGCCATGTCGGTGCCTCCTCTCGTCCGTGCGGCCAGTTTCCCAGGTGGACCTGGTAAACCCTCACGTCGCCCGGGTTACGAACGGGGTGATGTGCCGGTTTCCCAGGTGGACCTGGGAAACCGCCACCTGGTACGCCGAAGGGGCGCCCCGCCTCACCGGCAGGACGCCCCCTCGAGGTACGTGTCAGCTCCCGCCGGTGCTACTCCGGAGGGACGATGTTGATGACGCGACGACCGCGTGCCTTGCCGAACTCGACGTTGCCGCCGATGAGCGCGAACAGCGTGTCGTCGCCGCCGCGGCCGACGCCGGTGCCGGGGTGGAAGTGGGTGCCGCGCTGGCGCACGATGATCTCGCCGGCGTTGACGAGCTGGCCGCCGTAGCGCTTCACACCGAGTCGCTGTGAGTTGGAGTCCCGACCGTTCCTGGTCGAGGCTGCGCCCTTCTTGTGTGCCATGGGGTGTCCCTCTTGCCTTTGTCTGTGTCCGTGCCTGGGTCAGCGCTCAGGCGCTGATGTCGGTGACCTTGACCTGGGTGTACTTCTGTCGGTGGCCTTGACGCTTGCGGTAGCCGGTCTTGTTCTTGTACTTGAGGATGGTGACCTTCGGCCCCTTGGTGGCGCCGAGGACCTCCACGGTCACGGACGCCTTCTGCAGCGCGTCGGCGCCGGCAGTGACCTTCTCGCCGTCGACCAGCATCACCACGGGAAGGCTGACCGACTCGCCCACCTCGTTGGCGACCTTGTCGATCTCGATGACGTCGCCGACGGCCACCTTCTGCTGCTGGCCGCCACTGCGCACGATCGCGTACACCGCGGACTCACTCTCTTCGCCGGATGACGAGGTCGGGACTGACTCAGGTGCGGCCGGCATGCTCGCCGGTCGGCCTGCGCCGAGGGAGCTATGCGCTGCACACGCACGACGGCGCCCGAAGGCACCAAGGGTCAAGTCTACGGACGCTGTCGCGGCGGGTCAAAACGCCGTCTTGGCCGCATGGCCGCCGCCGTCGTCAGCGCCTGCGCGAACCCTTCTTCTTGATCGGCACGTGGAAGCGGCTGCCGTTCCCGTCCGCGGACCCGGGGCTCGCTGCATCGGACCCGTCGCCGGCTCCCTCGCCGCTCCCGTCCGGGCTCCCGAGACCCGCGCCGTCCGCCGGGCTCGTCCGACCCGCAGACTCGGCCAGCGCCGCTTCTGCCACCGCGTCGGCGGGCGGGGTCGCGCTCGCCGCCGCTGGTGCCGCGCCGTCGGCGCTGGTCTCGGCGGGCGCCTCGGCCGTCGTCGATGGCTGGGTCTCTGGCTGGGTCTCTGGCTGGACCTCTGGCTGGCTCTCGGGCTGGGCCGGGGCGCCGGAGGGCGGTCCGGCCGGACGCCGGGCCATCCGGCGAGAGGAGGTCACCAGCCGCGGGCCGGTGGGCGGGGCCGGCGGCTGGTCGGCGTCCTTGGTCTCCGGTGAGGGCTGGTCGGCGTCATCGGTGGCCGGCACGTCAGACGCGGTGTCCGTTGCGCTGTCGTCGGACGCAGCGGCGGGCGCCACGTCGGGCCGTGTCGTCGGGCGCCACCCCGGACCCGGCGTCGGACCCGGCGTCGGGCCCTGCGTCGGGACCAGACTCGGGCGCCGTCTCCGGCGCCTGCGATCCGGCGCCTTCTCGTCGCTGGAGTCGCTCGGCTCGTCACTCACCGTGTCGCTGGCGGGCTTCGGCTCGTGCCGGGCCATGGCGGCAAGGTCCTTGGGCGAGGGCGGGCTCTTGGGCGCGTTGCCGTTGCCGGCCGTCCCCGCCCGAGCCGCCTGAGCTGCCGCCACGCCGGCCGCGCCGACCACGGCGAGGCTCGTCGTCCTGCTTGCGCTTCGGCTCGACCGGCTCGTGGTGCACGAGCAGTCCGCGTCCCTGACAGTGCTCGCAGGTCTCGCTGAACGCCTCGAGGAGCCCGGTGCCGATGCGCTTGCGGGTCATCTGCACCAGCCCGAGCGACGTCACCTCGGCGACCTGGTGGCGGGTGCGGTCGCGACCCAGGCACTCGACGAGGCGGCGGAGCACCAGGTCGCGGTTGCTCTCCAGCACCATGTCGATGAAGTCGACGACGATGATCCCGCCGATGTCGCGCAGCCGTAGCTGCCGGACCATCTCCTCGGCAGCCTCCAGGTTGTTCTTGGTGACGGTCTCCTCGAGGTTGCCGCCGGAGCCGGTGAACTTCCCGGTGTTCACGTCGACGACCGTCATCGCCTCCGTGCGGTCGAAGATCAAGCGAGCCGCCGGAGGGCAGCCACACCTTGCGGTCGAGGCCCTTGGCGATCTGCTCGTCGATGCGGTACGCCGCGAAGACGTCGTCGCCCGCGTCGTTCTCGTCGTAGCGCTCCAGGCGCTCCTCGAGGTCCGGCGCGACCTGCTTGACGTAGTCCTCGACCATCTCCCAGGCGTCGTCACCGGAGACCACGAGCTTGCCGAAGTCCTCGGTGAACAGGTCGCGGACGACCTTCAGGGTCAGGTCCGGCTCGCCGTACAGCAGCTGCGGGGACCCGCCGCCCTTGTCGTTGCTCTTCTCGACCTTGGCCTCGATGTCGCTCCAACGGGCGGTGAGCCGCTCGACGTCGCGGGTCAGCTCGTCCTCGGAGGCTCCCTCGGCCGCCGTACGAACGATGACGCCGGCGGTGTCCGGGACGATCTCCTTGAGGACGTTCTTGAGGCGGGTGCGCTCGGTGTCCGGCAGCTTGCGGGAGATGCCGCTGGTGTTGCCGTCGGGCACGTAGACCAGGAAGCGGCCCGGCAGGCTGACCTGGCTGGTGAGCCGGGCGCCCTTGTGGCCGATCGGGTCCTTGGTGACCTGCACCAGGATCGGCTGACCCGACTTGAGCACCTGCTCGATCTTGCGGGGGCCGTTGCCGGCGCCGAGCGAGTCCCAGTTGACCTCGCCGGCGTAGAGGACCGCGTTGCGGCCCTTGCCGATGTCGATGAACGCCGCCTCCATCGAAGGCAGCACGTTCTGCACCCTGCCGAGGTAGACGTTGCCGATCAGCGAGCTCTGCGACTCACGCGCGACGTAGTGCTCGACGAGCACCTTGTCCTCGAGGACCGCGATCTGGGTCAGGTTCGGCTGCTGACGGATGACCATGACCCGGTCGACGGCCTCACGGCGCGCCAAGAACTCGGCCTCGCTGACGATCGGCGCCCGGCGCCGGCCGGCCTCGCGGCCTTCGCGCCGGCGCTGCTTCTTGGCCTCCAGGCGGGTCGAGCCCTGCAGGCTGGTGATCTCGTCCTCGGCGCTGCGAGGCTTGCGGACTCTGGTGACGGTGTTCTCGGGATCGTCCGGCCCACCGTCGCCCTCTTCGCCCGCGCGGCGCCTGCGGCGGCGGCGGCGCGTGTTGCCGCCGTCCCCGTCCGGCCCGCCGTCGTCCTTGCCGCCGCCGTCCTGCTGGGACTTGCCGCCGCCCTGCTGGCCTTTCCCGCCGCCTTGCCCAGCGTTGCCACCGGACTTGGCCCCGGACTTGCCGCCGCCGCCGGACTTGTTGCCGCCCGACTTGTTGCCGCCGGACTTGTTGCCACCCGAGCCGTCGCTCTGCTTGTCGTCGGACTTGGCTGCCGGCGAGGTGTCGGAGTCGCCGTCGGAGTCGGCGTTCGAGCCGTCGCCGTCCTCACCGCCTCCGCCGCCACCGCGACGCCGGCGCCGGCCGCCGCGTCGGCGACGGCGGCGGCCTCCTGGCTGGTCGTCGTCCCCGTTGTCGTCTCCGTTGTCGTCCCCGTCGTCGTCCCGGTCCTGCGAGCCGTCACCGGCGTCCGGACTCACCGTCGTCGGGGTCGCGGCTGGTCCTTGGACTGGTCCTTGGGCTGGGCCTTCTTGCGGGCCGGGGGCGTCTTCGGCTCCGGCGGCTGGAAGAGCAGCGAGGGGCGGCGGCCGAGTCCTCGGAGCCTGCCCCGTCGGACGCGCTGTCGGAGGCGCTGTCGGGCCTCCGGGTCCTGGGTCTCGACGGTCTTCTTCGCGGCCTTCTTGGCAGTGGCCTTCTTCGCCGTCTTCGCGGTGGTCTTCTTCGCGGCCGCCTTCTTGGTGCTCGCCTTCTTGGCCGGCTCCTGACCCTCGTCCGAGCCGGCGGCTGCCGCGGTCGACTCCTCGTCGGCCGGCTGCGCTGCCTTCTTGGCGGTCTTCTTGGCCGCCGCCTTCTTGGCGGTCTTCTTCGCCGCCGCCTTCTTGGCGGTCTTCTTCGCCGGAGCCGGCGCTGCGTCGACCGGGTCGGCGGAGCCGGCGGAGCGTCGGCCTGGGTCTCGGTCTGGGGTTCGACCTGGGGTTCGGTCTGGCCCTCGGTCTGAGTGGTGCTGTCGTTCTCGTCGAGCATGTGCTCTCCTCTGCCCCCGGGACGCTGAGTGCAGCGTCCGCACGGGAGCGGATCGGTCGTCCGGCCGGTTTTACCGACCGAGCAAAAGCCTGCGGTGGGCGCCCAGCGCCGGAAGAGCTCGCCGGGCTACGGCGGCGTTCTCCGCCTGAAGCGTCAGTCTGCGAGCCACGGGACCGTCCGCGGTCACCGGTAGATATGGACCGTCCCTGTCACAAACGGTCACGCCGTGTCGCGGTTGAGTCCAACGGATCGCCCACTGTGCCGGCCTGCGCGTCGAGCGGACCCTGGGCGAGGCGCTCATGTAAAGGGGCACCTGCGGCCTCGAGCCCCGCGATCGCGTTGAGACCGGCGAGGACGTCGTCGGGCCTTACGGACGGAGTTGCGTGCCGCAAGACCATCTCGAGTATCGCACACTCGTCCTCGTCCGCCCGGGTTCTCGCTCCCCCGCCTCCCTCTGCGGCAGCCGCCTCGGCGGCCTCGGGAGGCAGCACCTCCAGGCGTACGACGGCCGCCCGGCTGTCGAAGGAACGCAAGCCCTTCTTGGTCAAACGCTCCACGACGACCTCGTCGGCCTCGAGGAACCGGCGCACCGCATCGGCCGCGGAGACGGGCGACACGCCCGGGATCCGGCAGCGCCAGACGCTGCCCTCGAGGAGCTCGGTCAGGGAGCCGCCGGCGGAGACCACGACCCGTAGCACGTCGAGGCCCGGCGGCAGGGCCTCGTCCAGGGCACTCGCCACCGCGGCGGGGTCGCTCTCGCGGGCCAGCCCGAGCTCGAGGTACTCCGCCTCGCTGGCAGCGCCGGTCGGCGCCGCCCCGGCGTACGAGATCCGCGGATGCGGGTGGAACCCCGACGAGTACGCCACCGGCACCCGCGCGCGCACCACGGCACGCTCGAAGGCTCGCGAGAAGTCGCGATGGCTGGTGAAGCGCAGCCGGCCCCGCTTCGCGTAGCGGACCCGCAGCCGCTGCACCGGCGGCGGCTGTTGCTCGGGCTGACGCGACCTGTCGGGCACTGGCGCACCCTACCGACGGCCGGCCGACCACCGCTGCGCGAGGATGTCTCGGTGAGCGAGGCCGCAGTGGACCCGGAGACCGATCGGGTCCAGGACACCCGGGCCCAAAAGGTCATGGTGGTCATCGGGATCATCGTGCTCGGCTTCAACCTGCGGCCGGCAGCGGTCAGCGTCGGACCGGTCCTCGACGAGATCACCTCCGGCCTGGGGATGTCGGCGACGACGGCCGGCGTGCTCACCACCTTGCCGGTCGTGGCGTTCGCAGGGTTCGGGGCGCTGGCACCGTGGTTCGCGCGGAGCATCGGGCTGCACAAGGTGACCCTGCTGGCCCTGCTGGCGGTGCTGGTCGGGCTCGGCCTGCGCTCCCGGACGGACCAGGTGGCGCTGTTCTTGCTGCTGTCGCTGCTGGCGCTGGGCGGCATGGCGACCGCGAACGTGCTGCTGCCGTCGCTGGTCAAGCTGCACTTCCCCAAGCACATCGGCTTGATGACGTCGGTCTACACCACGTCCCTCGCGGTGGGACTCACGCTGGCGTCGGTGCTGACGGTGCCGCTGTCGGACACGCTCGGCTCCTGGCGGTGGGGACTGTTCGCCTGGGCGGTCACCGCCGGGGTTGCGGCGCTCCCCTGGCTCGGGCTGCTGCGTCACGACCGCAAGCCGGAGTCCGGAGGTCGTGGCCGGCTCTCGCTGGGCGCCGTCGCCCGCACCAGGCTGGGCTGGGGCATGGCACTGTTCTTCGGGCTGCAGTCGCTGCAGGCCTACTCGGTGTTCGGCTGGTTCGCGAAGATCTACCGCGACGCCGGCTTCTCCCCCGGCACCGCCGGGCTGCTGCTGGGCGTGGTCACCGCGATGAGCATCCCGCTGTCGTTCGTGCTGCCGGCGTGGGCGGCCCGGATGCACGCCCAGACCTGGCTCATCGTGGCGCTGCTCAGCTGCTACCCGATCGGGTACGTCGGACTGATCATCGCCCCGGTCGGCGGCGCCTGGGTGTGGGCGGTGCTCGTCGGCATCGGGGCTGCCGTCTTCCCGGTGGTGCTGACGCTGATCGGGCTGCGGGCACGAACCAGCGAGGGCACGGCCGCGTTGTCGGGGTTCACCCAGTCCGTCGGATACCTGATCTCGGCGATCGGCCCGTTCGGCATGGGTGTGCTGTTCGAGGTCTCGGGCGACTGGACCGTCCCGCTGATCGCGCTGACGGTGCTCTGCGTGCCACAGCTGGTCTTCGGGGTGCTGGTCTCGCGTCCGTCGTACATCGAGGACGCGATCGCGCGCAGGTCCGATGCGCGGGTCACACCACGCTGAGCGGGAGCAGCTGGCGCCCGGTGGGGCCGATCTGGATCTCGGTGTCCATCTGCGGGCAGACGCCGCAGTCGTAGCAAGGCGTCCAGCGGCAGTCCTCGACCTCGACGGCGGAGTCCGGGTCGATGGCGTCCTGCCAGTCCTCCCACAGCCAGTCCTTGTCGAGCCCCGAGTCGAGGTGGTCCCAGGGCAGCACCTCGGCGTGGTCGCGCTCGCGGGTGGTGTACCAGTCCAGGTCGACCGGGGTGTCCGCGAGAACGCGGTGCGCGGCATCGGCCCAGCGGTCGTAGGAGAAGTGCTCCGACCAGCCGTCGAACCGGCCGCCCTGACGCCAGACCTCCTCGATCACCGCGCCGACGCGGCGGTCGCCGCGCGACAGCATTCCCTCGATGATGCCGGGACGGCCGTCGTGGTAGCGGAAGCCGATGGCTCGCCCGAAGCGCTTGTCCGAGCGCACCGCGTCGCGCAGCTTCTGCAGCCGCGCGTCGGTGGTCTCGTGGTCGAGCTGCGAGGCCCACTGGAACGGCGTGTGCGGCTTCGGCACGAAGCCGCCGATGGACACCGTGCAACGGATGTCGTTGCGGCCCGAGACCTCGCGGCCGGTGGCGATCACCTTCTTGGCGAGATCGGCGATCGCGAGCACGTCCTCGTCGGTCTCGGTCGGCAGACCGCACATGAAGTAGAGCTTCACCTGCCGCCAGCCGTGGGAGTACGCCGTGGAGACCGTGCGGATCAGGTCCTCCTCGGTGACCATCTTGTTGATCACCTTGCGCATCCGCTCGGAGCCGCCCTCCGGCGCGAACGTGAGACCGGAGCGGCGACCGTTGCGCGACAGCTCGTTGGCCAGCGTCACGTTGAACGCGTCGACGCGGGTCGAGGGCAGCGACAGCGAGACGTTGCTGCCGTCGTACCGGTCGGCAAGGGCGGTGGCGACCTCACCGATCTCGCTGTGGTCGGCGCTCGAGAGCGACAGCAGGCCGACCTCCTCGAAGCCCGACTTGCGGATGCCGTTCTCGACCATCTCACCGATGGTGTCGATGGAGCGCTCGCGGACCGGGCGCGTGATCATGCCGGCCTGGCAGAAGCGGCAGCCGCGGGTGCAGCCCCGGAAGATCTCGACGGAGTAGCGCTCGTGCACGGTCTCGGCGAGCGGCACCAGCGGCTTCTTCGGGTAGGGCCACTCGTCGAGGTCCATCAGCGTGTGCTTCGAGACGCGCCACGGCACACCCGAGGTGTTCGGCGCGACGCGGCGGATCCGGCCGTCGGGGTGGTAGTCGACGTCGTAGAACTTCGGGACGTAGACCGCTCCTGAGGAAGCGAGCCGGAAGAGCAGCTCGTCGCGCGGCGTGCGGCCGGCACTGCCGGGACGGCCCTCCTGCTTCCACTCACGGATGATGTCGGAGATCGCGAGCACGATCTCCTCCCCGTCGCCGAGGACGGCGGCGTCGAGGAAGTCGGCGACCGGCTCCGGGTTGAATGCCGCGTGCCCGCCGGCGAGCACGATCGGGTCGTCGTCACCTCTGTCGGCAGCGTGGAGCGGGATGCCGGCCAGGTCGAGCGCGGTGAGCATGTTCGTGTAGCCGAGCTCGGTCGCGAACGACACCCCGAAGCACGTCGAAGGCGCGCACGGGTCGGTGGTTGTCGACGGTGAACTGCGGGATGTCGTGCTCCCGCATCACCTGCTCCATGTCCGGCCACACCGAGTAGGTGCGCTCGGCGATGATCCAGTCCCGCTCGTTGAGCACCTCGTAGAGGATCTGCACGCCCTGGTTCGGCAGCCCGACCTCGTAGGCGTCGGGGTACATCAGCGCCCAGCGGACCGTGGGCTCACCGGTGCCGGGGTCCCACTCCTTCTGGGTGGAGTTCAGCTCGCCGCCGACGTACTGGATCGGCTTCTGCACCGACGGCAGCAGCGGCTCCAGCATCGAGAACACCGAAGCCGGAGATTGATCCGAGGTTCGGCCGGTCTGGGCAGGCACGTGGTCTCCAGGGAAGGTTGCCGGTGGACGACTCCCCAGGGTACGACCCGTGACCCCTCAGCCCTTCACGTAGGACAGCTTCTCGGCCACCAGCCCGTCGCGGAACCGGAGTACGTCGACCCCGCGCACGTGACCGGGCGAGCCGTCCGCCTCGGTCCAGGTGAACCGCCACCGCAGCACGCCACGGTCGCCGTCGGCGAAGGACTCCTCCTCGGTGAACTGGGCGTCAGCGGTCTCGCCGAACAGCTGCACCCACACCGCGCGGACGTCGTCAGAGCCCTCGACGCGCTGACCGTCGGGGGCGGGCCCGGTCGACTCGAAGACCACGTCGTCGGTCATCAGCGCCATGATCGTGTCGACGTCTCCGGAGCCGAAGGCCGCGGAGAACTCGCTCAGTGCTGCGGCGGTGTCCATGCCGGGTCCCTTCCCGTACGACCGATCATCTCGCTCTGCAGATCGCCACCCGCCTCGACTCTCGGGCCGATGACCCCCGCCTCTCGGTACAGCTCCTCACGGTCGGCGAACCACGCGCCCACACCCTCGACCAGGTCGGCGTCGAGGGTGGTGTCGCCGCCGGTGGCCGCGGCGAGGTCCCAGGCGTGCACCAGGTGGTCGGCGGTGAGCTGGAGGAGGTACTCCCCCATGTCCTCGTCGCCGTAGGACAGGTGCACCTTGCCGCCCGTCGGCAAGGTCTGCGCCACCACGGCGAGAGCCTCGCTCGCGCTGCGCAACGCGGTCTCGGTGGGTTGGTCGCCGAGCAGGTCGCCGTCGAGCGAGTCACCCACCTCCGCCATCGTCGAACCGCGCATCAGCGGGACCGTCCACGCGTCCTCGCCAACGACGTGGTTGACGAGCTCGCGCACCGTCCAGTCTGTGCACGGCGTCGGGGCGTCCCACTTGTCGTCAGGCACCGTGTCCACCCGAGCCGTCCAGGTCTCGACGCTTCGTCGATACATGTCTGCTAGCTCCATGGACCCACCTTGCTCCCACGAGGCCCGCCGGTCCATGGCGAGAGTGGGCCAGCCCGCTACTTCCTGATCATCGTCACCTTGACGGCGAAGCCCGACGCCCGCGCGGCACCGGCGGCAGGCGTCGTCGACTTGACCTTCAGGTTGGAGTTGGCCACGCCCCGGGGCTTGGTGACCTTCCCCAGCGTGCAGCCGGCGAGCGGCAGGGCGGCCTTCACCTGCGCCAACGACTTGTTCTTCAGGGCCGGCACGGTGCAGGCGACCACCTGCCAGGTGTACGACGAGGGGGTCGCGTCGATGTTGCCGTAGAGGTCCTTGGCACGAGCCTCAACGGTGTGCGATCCGAGGGCGAGGCCGGCGAACGACTTGGTGCTCGCGCACGCGGCGAACGCCCCGGCATCCAGCCGGCACTGGAAGGTCGCCCTCGCGGGCGAGTCCGCCCGCCCGAACGTGAAGCTGACCTTGTTCGGCGACGTCGCGCCCGGCTTCTTCACGAACTTGGTGTTCGGCGGCACCAGCAGTCCCAGGGCCGCCGCCGTGTCGAGCCGGCCGCCGGTGGTCACGACGCCGTCCCACGACGGCAGCTTGTCGACCGACGCGAGCAGCGCGTTGCGCACCTCGCTGACGCTCGCGGATGGCTTGAGCGAGAACATCAAAGCGGCTGCTCCGCTCACGTGCGGAGCCGCCATCGAGGTGCCGTCGAGGAAGGAAAGGTCGTCGGGGTCCGCGATGGAGGCGCGGCACTCGACCCGCACGCTGTCGAGCCACACCCCGTCCGCAGCATCAGGAACCCCGCCTGCGGTGTAGTCGAACCTGACGCTGACCTGCTTTCCCTTCGCCAGGAACTGCACGGTCTGGAAGGGCAGCATCGCCGAGCCGGCGGTGTCGACCGGGGCGACGCCGTTCAGGTTCGGGATCGGCACGCCGTCCGCGAGGACGGTGTACGTGAAGTCCCCGCCGCTGCCCTGGCGGACGAACCGAGTGCCTTTCAGCTGGCACGCCCCGGCATTCGCGGGGACCTTCTTCGTCGCGAACTTCGACGTCACCCTGCGCAGCGTGTTTGCCTCGGGGACCGCCCCGGGCGAGTCGTTCATACCGGCCGTGGCGAGGAGGCCGCCGTCACCGGGCAGCGCGCGCCCCCACCCGTTGGTCGGGCTGGCCGACCAGTTGGTGGTGAAGTTGTTCGTGCTGAAGCCGTCGCCCCAGACGTTCGCGGTGACGGGATACCTGCTCAATATCTCGGTGCCCGGCGCTGCCAGGTCGACTCGCGTCGCGCCGTAGTTGGAGAACGACGCCCGATCGTCGTTCTGGTCCGACGCGGCCACGCAGACCACGTTGTCGATCGCGTTGGCGTTGGGGACCGGCGCAGCCTCCGTCGCCGGGTCGTACGAGCAGGGATAGGTCCGCGCGGTCTCCGTGTCCACGTTGTCGTTGCCGGCGGAGATGACGTACAGCGTCCCCGGGTTGTCCGCGAGCGCCTGCAGCTGTGCAGACGACGGGCTCGTGCCACCCAGTGACATGTTGGCGACGCGGGCATGGTTCGCCCCCGCGTAGTTCATGGCCGCAACCACCGCGGAGAGCGGGCACGTGGTTCGCAGGAGGTTCGGAGAGTAGGTGCACACCCGCAACGGCATGATGCGCACGTCTTGTGCCACCCCGGTGATGCCCTTGCCGTTGTTGCCCTTCGCGCCGATGGTGCCGGCCGTGTGCAGCCCGTGCCCGCCGTCGAAGTCGTTGTCGTCGGTGGGGTTGCTGTCCTGCACGGGAGAGTCGGCGTTGGCACCGACGAAGTCCCAGCCGTTCACGTCGTCGGCGAAGCCGTTGCTGTCGTTGTCGAGGGTGTCACCGGCGGTCTCCCCCGGGTTGGTCCACATCACGTCTTTGAGCTCGGGGCCAACGCGGTCATAACCGGTGTCGATGTCGGCCACGACGGTGCTGGGCGTTCCTCGCGTGCGCTGCCACGCCGGGACGACGTCCGCGTCGGCCCCGGCTTTCGCGGAGGTGGCTCCGTCGATCTTGGCGCCGGTGTTCTTCAGCCCCCACAGCTGGTTGAGCTTCGGGTCGTTCGGCGTCGGCGACGTCGCGTGCAGCTCTTGGAAGCCGTCCTGCTCCGCCGACGCCACGCTCTCGTCCTCGTGCAGGGCTGCGAGGGCGTCGGACACGGACTGGCCGGCCTGAGGCCGCAGCAGCTGGTAGCGCGCGTTGCCGAGCTGCCGGACGCCAGTCGTGTCGGCGTCGTCGCGGGCAACTGCTCGGTCCGTGGCATTCGCCGACCGCTTCCAGACGACGATGATCCGGTTCGGGCGCGTCGACGCGCCGCCAGTGGCGTCGCTGCCTTCGCCCGCACTGGCAGACGTTGGTGGTGGCTGAGCCGCACTGCTCGCCCCCACGACCCCGAACGATGTCAGACCCACCGCGATCATCGAGCAGACGACAGCAGCGGACCCCCCGGTCCTGCGATTCATTTGTTGTCCTTCCCCAGCCCCGCAAGCAGATGGTGGCGTGGGTTGGTGAAGCACCGCCATGGCCGTTTCGGGTCATCCGGGTCCGGCAGACGAAATTTTGCCTAGCGGCAGAAACGTCGGCGCAACGACGGCTCCGCTCGGGTGGTCCGTGGCGGGAAGCAGGTTTCGACCCAGGAGGGACCCGCTCCCCGTCACGGGCCACCCGGCCCCGGACGGGTCAGAAGCGGGAGCGGAGCATCCGGGTGCGGTTGACGCCGATGCCTTCCTTGCTGCGCAGGTAGATGTTCTGCAGCAGGCCGAGGGCCATCAGGCTGGCGAACATCGAGCTGCCGCCGTACGACACGAGCGGGAGGGGTACGCCGGTGACGGGCATGATGCCCAGGCACATGCCGATGTTCTGGAACGCCTGGAAGCCGAACCAGCACGCGATGCCGGCGGCCGCGACCCGGCCGAACAGGTCGTCGGCCCGCATCGCGATCCGAAGCGCCCGCCACAGCACGACGCCGAGCAGGGCGATGAGGATGGCGGAGCCGACCAGGCCGAGCTCCTCGCCCGCAACCGTGAAGATGAAGTCGTTGTGCTGCTCGGGGACGAACCCGGCCTTGGTCTGCGAGCCACCGAACAGGCCCTGCCCGAAGATGCCGCCGTTCCCGATCGCGATGCGTGCCTGCGTGGTGTTGTAGCCGGCTCCGCGAGGGTCGAGGTCGGGGTTCGTGAACGCCAGGAACCGGTCGAGCTGGTAGTCCTTGAGCACGTGCATCTGGACGGCCATCACGGCGGCCAGCACGGCGCCGGCGAAGAGGCCGAGCAACCACGTGCGGCGCACGCCCGCGACCGCGAGCACACCGAACACCGTCGCCGAGAGCACCAGCATCGTCCCGAGGTCGGGCTGCAGCAGGATCAGCAGGGCGGGCAGCCCGGCGATGGCGAGCATCCCGACCACGTCGCGGGTGTCGACCTCTCCCCACGATCGGGTGTGCAGCGAGCCTTCGGTGCGCTCCGCGACGAGCAGGGCCATCCCGATGACGACGGCGAGCTTGGCGAACTCCGCCGGCTGGACGGAGGCGCCGCCGATCTGGATCCACGACCGAGACCCGTTGATCGTCGACCCCATCACGAGCACGAGCACCAGCCCGATCACCGAGGCGAGGTAGACCAGCGGGGCCAAGATGCGCACCCAGCGGTGGTCGGTGGCCGCGACCATCACACCGAGGACGACGCCGATCGCGATGTTGACCAGGTGTCGCTTGAAGTACGCGTTCGGGTCGCCGGAAGTGAGGTCGTCACGCGTCGAGGTGGCCGACCACACCAGCACCGCACCCAACGCCAGCAGGGCAGCCCGCTGCGAGCATCAGCACCCAGTCGAGCCGGGTCGCGGTCACCCGGGTCGTGGTCTCGAGCCGGGTGGTGCGCGGCCGCACCGCGGAGACGGTCATCGCCCAGCCCCGTTCCCTTGGACGCGCTTCTTCTTCGTCTTGCGCTGGTTCGACTGGCCCACGGCCGGCGGCAGGATGTCGCCGTCCTTGGCGAAGAGCGGCAGCGCCTTCGGCGGCTTCGCGTTCGGGAGCGCAGCCTTGCCGAGGTTCACGTTCATGCCGTGGATGCCGTAGAGCGCTTCCCAGATCTTGCGCACCGCCGGGCCCGAGGTGCCGGAGCCGGTGCCGGCCTGGGTGACCATCATCAAGACGACGTACTGCTTGTCGTACGACGCGACCCACGACGTGCTCTGCTTGCCGTGCACCTCGGCCGAGCCGGTCTTGGAGCGGATGTGCACCTTGTCCAGCGGGAAGTCGATGAACTTCCAGGCTGTGGTGCCGGTCTTCGCGGTGCCGAGCAGCGCCTGGTCGACGTAGTTCAGGGAGCTCTTGCTCACCTTGACCCGGCCGTCCTTCTTGGGCTTGATCCTCTTGATGACGTGGCCGCCGGGGCCGACGATCGCCTTCGCGACCCGGGGTCGTAGAGGGTGCCGCCGTTGGCGAGCGCGGCGTACGCACGAGCCGACTGGAGCGGGGTGACCAGCGTGTCGCCCTGCCCGATCACGAAGTTGACCGCGTCGCCGGCGCGGTACATGTAGCCCTCGGCGCAGAACTCGCGAGCGAACACGTGCAGGAAGTCGTAGCCGGCCTTCTTGCCCATCCGGCAGTAGTAGTCCTTGTTCGCCTTCCAGTAGGAGAGCTTCCAGTGACGGTCGGCGATCCGGCCGGAGGCCTCTCCCGGCAGGTCGATGCCGGTGGGCTTGCCGAAGCCGAACTTCTTCGCGGTCTGCACGAGCGGGTCCTTGGCGTTCACGTCGGACTTGTCGGTGCCGTAGCGCTGCCAGAGCGCGTAGCCGACGCGGTAGAAGAACGTGTCGCAGGAGATCTGCAGCGCCTTCTGGAAGTCGATGTAGCCGTACGACGCGGACTCGTAGTTCTTGAACAACCGGTTGCCGACCTGGAAGCCCGACGAGCAGTCCAGCCGCGAGCCCGGGCCGAAGCCGTTGCTGAACGCTCCGGTGGTCATGATCGGCTTCCACGTCGAGCCGGGCGCGAACTGCCCCTGCGTCGCGCGGAACAGCAGCGGGTAGCGGGCCTTCGCGGAGTAGAGGCGCTTGAGCTGCTTGGACGTGATCCCGCCGACCCAGGTCTTCGGCTGGTAGGTCGGGGCGCCGGCCATCGCGACGACGCGGCCGTTCTTCGCGTTGAGCACGACGACGGCGCCCGAGTCGGCGACGTAGTTGCGGTGGGTCACCTTGTCGTAGGTGCTGCGGGCGGTCCTGATCGTCTGCGCGAGCTGCTGCTCCACGACCCCCTGCACGCGTGCGTCGATGGAGGTGACCAGCGTGTCGCCGGGGGTGCCGGTGACCTGGCCGGAGTCGCCGAGCACCCGCCCCATCGAGTCGACGGCCACCCGCTTGTAGCCGGGCAGCCCGCGCAGGTAGCGGTCGTAGGCCTTCTCCAGCCCCGCCCGGCCCACCACCGAGGCGCCGTGCACCGACATGTCGTGCTGGGCCTTGGCCTGGTCGAGCTCCGTGGACGTGATGGGGCTGAGGTAGCCGAGCAGGTGCGCGGCGTTGATGCCGTACGGCGAGGGGTAGGCGCGCACGCTCTGCGGCTCGACGACCACGCGCCGGGTAGTCCTCGCCCTGCTCCTGGATCGAGACCGCGGTCTGCTGCTTGACGTCCTGCGCGACCGGCACGGGCTGGTAGGGCGAGCCGTTCCAGCAGGTGCCGGCGATCGCGCCCGGCGTCGCCGCACAGCAAGGTCCGCGCCCGAAGCTTCTTCGACCGGGACCTTCACCGCCTTCGAGAGCCGCCGCAGCAGCGTGCGCTGCTCGCCCTCGGGCAGCTTGTGCAGCAGCGTCCGGTCGAGGCTGACCACCCACGAGGTGCGGTTCGCGACGAGCGGACGGCCCATGTCGTCGACGATCAGGCCACGCGCCGGCTGCTCCACGACCTCGCGGATCGACTGCTCGGCGGCCTGCGCCTGGTACTCCTCGCCGCCGAAGACCTGCATGTACCAGAGCCGCGCGAACAGCGTCGCGAACAGCGAGAGCACCAGCAGCTCGACGACGACGAGCCGCACGCCGTCCTTTGGTGGCGCTCGAGGCCCGCGCCTTCTGGTCCGAGCGACTCAGCCACCATGACAAGCCCGTGGCGCGGCCGAAGGGGCCCGCGGACGCGCTCATCAGTAGGCGACCTGCGGCGGCTGCATGCGCCGGAACAGCCGCATCAGCACCGGGAGCACGAACGGGGTGATCAGCACGTCGTACAGCACGGCGACGGGGATGACTCGCAACGCCTCACCGACCGGCACGGCCGGGTCCTGGAGCAACATGCCGCTCAGCGCGAATATCGAGGTGCCGACGAACGAGCAGGCCGCGACGGTGATCAGGGCCGCCATGGCGGAGGAGCCCGCGTCGTGGCGCACCCGGCCGGCGAGGTAGCCGACGACCACCAGCGCCAGTGCCCATCGGCCGGCGACGTGGTCCGACGGCGGCGCGAGGTCGATGACCAGGCCGGTCAGGAAGCCGAGGATCGCCGCGAACTCGGGGCCGCGCGACCAGCGCGGCGGCGACCACGACGAGCAGGGCGAGGTTGGGCACCACGCCGTCGACCGAGATCACCGAGAACACCGCGACCTGCAGCACCACCGCGAGCAGTGATCACCCCGGTCAGCACCAGTGCGCGCACCAGCGGACATCAGCGGCCCCCTGCCTTCGGTGTCCGGGTCGTGCCGTCGGCCCGGATGACGGTGCGGTCGCTCTTCACGTCGTGGGCGGCGACGACGCCCGACCAGGTCGAGCGAGGTGAAGTCGACGAACGGCGCGATCACGGCTCGCGTGGACTGCTGGCGTGCGCTGCTGTAGCGCGGACTCGACGCGTCCGATCGGGATGCCCGCGACGTACGGCGCGCCGTGCTTGCTGCCCCAGGTGACCAGCGACGTCGCCCTCGGCCGCCGCAGCGGACGGGTCGACGAGGTCCAGGTCGAGACGGGCGTCCTGCCCGACCCGGCCGCGGCCGCGCAGGAAGCCGATCTCCATGCTCGAACCGAGCCGGCCACCCACCACCGACTCGCGGTCGACGAGCAGCAGGACGGTGGCCGTCGAACGGTCGGCCCGCAGCACGCGGCCGACGAGCCCGTCGTTGTTGAGCACGGTCATGTCCGGGTGGACGCCGGCGCTGGTGCCCGCGTCGATCGTGACCGTGCGGGAGAAGGACTGGGCCGGGCCCATGGCGACCACCCGCGCCGGCACCAGGGCGTAGCCGGTGCCCTTCGCGGTCGCCAGCAGCCCGTGGATCTCGGCGGCCTGGTTGCGGGTCACGGACGCGCCGGCGAGCTCGCCTCGCAGCTTCGAGTTCTCGGCCTGCAGCGCGTCGACGTCGCGTCGCAGCTTGCCGGTCGAGTGGAAGAACTCCGGCACGGCCGCGAACGGGCGCACGGCGGTGGCCGTCGAGCTCTCCACCGGGCCGACCACGTCGCCGACCGCCGAGCGCAACGGGTCGAGCGGTGAGTCGTCGCCGCCCCGCACGTCGAGGGTGATCACCGTGAAGGACGCCAGGAGCAGCAGCGCCAGGACGGCGCGGTTGGGTCGCTTCGAGCGCAGCGAGCTGCCGGGCCGCTTGGCGGAAAGAGGGTTGGCCATGTGCTACCGCCGAGGCTCCGAGACGAGCACCTGCTGCAGCGCCTCGAACTCCTCGACGCACTTGCCGGCACCCATCGCGACGGAGTACAGCGGCTCCTCGGCGACGTGGACCGGCATGCCCGTCTCGTGGCGGATGCGCTCGTCGAGGCCGCGCAGCAACGCGCCGCCGCCGGTCAGCACGACGCCGCGGTCCATGATGTCGCCGGCCAGCTCGGGCGGGGTCTGGTCGAGGGTGGCGCGGACCGCGTCGATGATCGCGTGCAGCGGCTCCTCGAGCGCCATCCGGATCTCGGCGCTCGACACCGCGACGGTCTTGGGCAGCCCGGAGACCATGTCGCGGCCGCGGATCTCCGCCTCCGGCTCGCGGGTCATCGGGAATGCCGAGCCGAGGGTCATCTTGACCTCCTCGGCGGTGCGCTCCCCCAGCATCAAGGAGTGCTCCTTCTTCATCCACGCGATGAGCGCCTGGTCGAGGTCGTCGCCCGCAGTGCGGATGGACAGGCTGGTGACGATGCCGCCGAGCGAGATGACCGCGACCTCGGTCGTGCCGCCGCCGACGTCGACGACCATGTTCCCGGTGGCCTCGTGGACCGGCAGGCCGGCACCGATCGCGGCCGCCATCGGCTCCTCGACGATGTAGACCCGCCGCGCGCCGGCCTGGTAGCCGGCCTCCTTGACCGCCCGCTGCTCGACTGCGGTGATCTGGCTGGGCACGCAGACCACCAGCCGCGGCTTGGCGAAGTAGCGGCGGCGGTGCACCTGCTGGATGAAGAACCGCAGCATCTGCTCGGTCGACTCGAAGTCGGCGATGACGCCGTCCTTGAGCGGGCCGGATCGCGGTGATGTTGTCGGGGGTGCGCCCGATCATGCGCTTGGCCTCGTGACCGACCGCGACGATCTCCCCGGTGTCGGCGTTCAGCGCCACCACGGACGGCTCGTCGAGCAGCACGCCCTTGCCGCGCACGTAGACGAGCGTGTTGGCGGTGCCGAGGTCCACGGCCATGTCACGGCCGATGAAGCTGTTCGCCATGCGGTCGGGTCCTGACGTGAGGGTGTCGTGGCGGTCGCCCGGCCCAGCCTAAGTACCAACCGCCCCTTCCGCCCCATACGACACGCTGACCACCTGAGTCACACGCGTCACGGGCCTCAGCAGCACCCCGACGGTGACTCAGCGGAAGTCGGCGGCCCGGCGGATCACGTGCTCCGGCACCGGTACGTCGACCACGTCGGCCGAGGTCACCGGGTCGGAGCCGGTCGTCCGCAGCGGCAGCACCCCGGCCCACACCCCGCCGGCCTCGACGTCGAAGTCCTCGTCCTCGGGGTCTCCGCCACGCACCTTCACCGACGCCTCGTGCATCGGCAGGGCCAGCAGCGTGGTGGCCGCGAGCTCCTTGCGGGTCGGCTGACGCAGGGCCGCGGACCGGCCCGGGGCGGCGTGGTCCACGAGCAGGTCGAAGCCGTGCGCCCGCTCGGCCTCGTCCTCGACGACGCGCGGGCGGCCGATCACCACCGCGGACCGGTAGTTCATCGAGTGGTTGAACCCCGAGCGCGCCAGCACGATGCCGTCGATGACGGTGAACGTCACGCTGATCTCCTGCGCCGGGCCCTGCACCAGGCTGAGCGAGGCCACCGAGCCGTGCACGTAGAGGGTGCCGTCCTCGTCGGGCCCGTCCGGATCCACCGCGAACATCGTCGGCAGCGCGAGCGGCACCCCGTCGACCACGACGGCCAGGTGGCAGATCAGCGAGGCGTCGAGGACGTCGTACAAGGTCTGGCGCTCGGACTGTGCGCGTTCCTTCTCGCGGCGCGGGCTGCTGCGCGTGGTGGGCGACAGCGGCGTGGTCACGGCAGCGTCACAGGTCGGGGAACCAGATCTTGATCTCGCGCTCGGCGGACTCCGGCGAGTCCGAGCCGTGCACGAGGTTCTCCCGGTTCGAGAGCGAGAGGTCGCCGCGGATGGTGCCAGGTGCGGCCTTGCGCCCGTCGGTGGCGCCGTTGATCGCGCGCACCACCTCCACCGCCTCGTCTCCCTCGAGGATCGCCGCGACCAGCGGGCCCGAGGTCACGAACTCGCGCAGCGGCGGGTAGAAGTCCCTCTCGACGTGCTCCGCGTAGTGCTGGTCGGCCAGGGAGGCGTCGATCGTGCGCAGCTCGAGGGCCGCGATCGAGAGGCCCTTCGCCTCGAACCGGGACAGCACGTCACCGACGAGGCCTCGGCGGACCGCATCGGGCTTGAGCAGGACGAGGGTGCGCTGGGACATGGCGGGCAGCCTATCGAGTGCCGTCCGGCCCGTGCTCGGCCTGCCACTCCTGCTCGAGGACCTCCCGCTCGGCCCGCTCCCGGTCGATGCGCTCGCCGAGGACGTACGCCGCGATCCACAGGGCCGCGAACACTCCGCCGAGGAAGAACATCGGCGTCGTGACGAAGCCGAGCGCGATCGAGACGACCTGCACCAGGTGACCGAGCAGGTACCCGACCCGGAACCTCAGAAGCGCGGCGGCCACCACGCAGAGCAGCGCGAGCCCGAGCCCCAAGGACAACGAACCTGCCGTGCCGATGTCGGTGATCCCCATCGTGACGACGCCGGTGAGGAAGAGGACGACCGCCTGCAGCGAGAGCATCCCTGCGCACAAGGACCGCTGCGCCGATCGGGTCACCTGCGGTCTCTCGGCTTGAGCATCGAGCGCGCCTCACCGACTGTGATGACCGACCCGGTCACGAGCACGGCGCCCGAGCCGATGGCCTCGCCGAACACACCGCCCTCCTCGGCGAGGGTGGCGCCCTTCTCGATCGCGTCGTCGAGTCGAGGTGCGACGTACACCCGGTCGATGCCGAAGATGCCGCGAGCCACCTCGGCCAGGTCCTCGGCGGGCAACGCCCGCGAGGTCGTGTTCTGGGTGCAGACGATGGCCGCCATCGCCGGCTCGAGAACGGCGAGCATGCCTTCGTAGTCCTTGTCGGTCATCACCGCGACGACCCCGATGAGCGGGCTGAACGTGAACGAGTCGTCGAGCGCGTCGACCAGCGCCGTGGTGCCGTGCGGGTTGTGTGCGGCGTCGAGCAGGATCGTCGGGCTGCGCCGGATGACCTCGAGCCGACCCGGCGACGTGACCTGCTCGAAGGCCTCGTTGACCAGGTCCTCTGCCAGCGGCTCTGCTCCCACGAACGCCTCGACGGCGGCCAGGGCGATGGCGGCGTTCTGTGCCTGGTGGGCGCCGTAGAGCGGCATGAACACCTCGTCGTACTCCGCCCGGAGCCCGCTCAGCCGCATCAGCTGGCCGCCGACGGCGGGCACCCGGCTCGAGACGCCGAAGTCGCGGCCCTCCCACAGCACCGTCGCGCCGACCTCCGCCGCGCGCTCGGCGATGACCTGCGCGACGTCATCTGCCTGTACGGCGCTGACGACCCTCGACCCGGGCTTGATGATCCCGGCCTTCTCGCGGGCGATCTCGACAGGCCGAGCGCCGAGGTAGGCGCTGTGGTCGACGTCGATCGGCAGCACCACGGCGACGGAGGCGTCGGCGACGTTGGTGGCGTCCCACGAACCGCCCATGCCGACCTCGACGACCGCCACGTCGACGGGCGCGTTCGCAAAGGTCGAGTAGGCCATCGCGACGACCATCTCGAAGAACGACAACGGGTGTGGCTGCTCCTCGTCGACGAGAGCCGCCAGCCCGGCGACGTCGTGGTAGGCCTCGAGGAACGCCTCCTCGGTGAGCGGGTCGCCGTCCACGCTGATCCGCTCGGTCATCGACTCGACGTGCGGGCTGGTGAACCGCCCGGTGCGCAGCCCGGTCGCGCGGATCAACGTGTCGATCATCCGCGACGTGCTGGTCTTGCCGTTGGTGCCGGTGAGGTGGATCACCGGGTAGTTCCGCTGCGGCTCACCGAGCAGCTCCGTGAACGCCGCGATCCGGTCCAGCGACGGCTCGAGCCTGGTCTCGGGCCATCGGGCCAGCAGGGCTCGCTCGACCTCGGCGTACGTCTCGGACATCGCTCGCGAGTTACGGTCGTCACGATCCTGAGTTCGTCAGGGCGCTGCACGGCGACGTAACCGTGCATGAGGACGCCTGACAACGACTGTCGGCGACGTCGGCTCCCGCCGCATGACGAACGTCCCGGACAAGCCTGCGCTGGAGGGCCTCGAGGCCAAGTGGTCGCGAGCAGTGGCGGGCCGACGACACCTACGCGTTCGACCGCAGCAAGACCCGCGACGCAGATCTACTCGATCGACACACCTCCCCCGACGGTCTCCGGCTCGCTGCACGTCGGCCACGTGTTCTCCTACACCCACCCCGACCTGATCGCGCGGTTCCAGCGGATGCGCGGGAAGTCGGTCTTCTACCCGATGGGGTGGGACGACAACGGCCTGCCGACCGAGCGTCGGGTGCAGAACTACTACGGCGTGCGCTGCGACCCGTCGCTGCCCTACGACCCGGACTTCACCCCGCCCGAGAAGCCGGACGCCAAGCGACAGGTCCCGGTCAGCCGGCCGAACTTCATCGAGCTCTGCGAGCAGCTGGTGGAGCAGGACGAGCAGGTCTTCGAGTCGCTGTGGCGCACGCTCGGTCTGTCGGTCGACTGGAAGCAGCACTACACGACGATCGGCCCGCGCGCGCAAGAGGTGTCGCAGCGGGCGTTCCTGCGCAACTTCGCCCGAGGTGAGGCGTACCTGCAGGAGGCGCCGACGCTGTGGGACGTCACCTTCCAGACCGCGGTGGCCCAGGCCGAGCTGAAGGCGCAGGAGTACGCCGGCCACTACCACCGGGTGCCTTCCACAGGCGCCGACGGCGAGCCGGTCGCCATCGAGACCACCCGGCCCGAGCTGATCCCGAGCGTCGTGGCGCTGATCGCCCACCCCGACGACGAGCGCTACCAGTCGCTGGTCGGAACGCACGGTGACGTCGCCGGTCTTCGGGGTCGAGATCCCCGTCGTCGCGCACCCGGCGGCCGAGCCCGACAAGGGCACCGGCCTGGTCATGTGCTGCACCTTCGGCGACCTCACCGACGTGCAGTGGTGGCGCGAGCTGCAGCTGCCGGTGCGGACCGTGATCGGGCGCGACGGCCGGCTGACCCGCGACACGCCGCCCTGGATGGCGTCCGAGCAGGCCGCGACGGCGTACGCCGAGATGGCGGGCAAGACGGCGTTCTCCGCGCGCGAGGCGATGGTCGGGCTGCTGCGCGACAGTCGGCGACCTGGTCGGCGAGCCGTCCCCGACGACGCGCATGACGAACTTCTACGAGAACGGCGACAAGCCCCTGGAGATCGTCGCCACCCGGCAGTGGTACATCCGCAACGGCGGCCGCGACGCCGAGCTGCGCGACGCGCTGGTCGAGGGCGGCTCACGCGATCGAGCTGGGTGCCCGGCGCACATGAAGACCGCTACGACGAACTGGGTCGAGCGGCCTGAACGGGGACTGGCTGATCTCGCGGCAGCGGTTCTTCGGCATCCCGTTCCCGGTCTGGTACCCCCTCGACGGCGACGGCGAGCCCGACTACGCCCACCCGCTGCTGCCGCGCGAGGACCGAGCTGCCGCTCGACCCGTCGACCGTGGCCCCGCGCGGCTACGACGAGGACCAGCGCGGCAAGCCGCGACGGGTTCGTCGGCGACCCCGACGTCATGGACACCTGGGCGACGTCCTCGCTGACGCCGCAGATCGCCGGTGGCTGGGAGAGCGACCCCGACCTGTTCGAGCGGGTGTTCCCGATGGACCTGTGCACTCAGGCCCACGACATCATCCGCACCTGGCTGTTCTCCAGGGTGGTCCGCTCGCACTTCGAGCACGGTGCCGTGCCGTGGTCGCACGCGATGCTCTCCGGCTTCGATCCTCGACCCGGACCGCAAGAAGATGAGCAAGTCCAAGGGCAACGTGGTGGTGCCCAACGAGATCCTCGACCGCTTCGGCGCCGACGCGGTGCGCTGGCGAGCGGCCATGGCCCGCCCCGGCATGGACTCGCCGTTCGACGAGACGCAGATGAAGGTCGGCCGCCGGCTGGCGATGAAGGTGCTGAACGCGTCGAAGTTCGCGCTCAGCAGCGTCGGCGCCACCGTCCCGGACCTCGCGGCGGTCGCCGAGCCCGTCGACCGGGCGATGCTGGCCGGTCTCGCGACCGTGGTGGAGAGGACGACCGAAGCGCTCGAGGCCTACGACTACACCACCGCCCTCGAGGTGGCCGAGAAGTTCTTCTGGGAGTTCTGCGACGACTACCTCGAGCTGGTCAAGGAGCGGGCGTACGGCGCCCGCGGCGACGACGCGGCCGCCTCGGCGAAGGCCGCGCTCGCCGTCGCGCTGCACGTCCAGCTGCGGCTGCTCGCGCCGTACCTGCCCTACGTCACCGAGGAGGTCTGGTCGTGGTGGCAGGACGGCTCGATCCACCGGGCGGCCTGGCCCACCGGCGACGAGCTCGGCGACGCGGCCCAGGCCGACCAGGCGATGCTCGACCGCGGTCGCCGCGACGCTGCGCGGCATCCGCGGCGCGAAGTCGACCGCCAAGGTCTCGATGCGCACCGAGCTGTCCCGAGCCACCGTCCACGGCCCCGCGGACGCCCTCGAGCTCGCCGAGCGCGCCGGCGAGGACCTGCGGGCCGCCGGCAAGATCACCGGCGAGCTGAGCTTCGTCGCCGACGGCGCCACCGAGGTCACGGTCGACGCCGAGGTCGCCGCGCCCGCCTGATGGTTGATGCGGTTTGGGACCAATCCACATCGATCCGGCGCAGGAACATGCGGTTTGGTCCCGAAACCGACACGGGCGGGTCAGCCGGGAGGGTTGAGCCAGCGCTCGAACGCGTGGAAGTCGTAGGGGCGGCCGAGGAAGTCGGCGACCAGGTCCGCGGCGTCCCGGCTGCCGCCGGGGGCGAGCACCTTGTCGCGGTAGCGGTGGGCGACCTCGGTGTCGAGCAGGTCGGCCTCGTCGAAGGCCGAGAACAGGTCCTTGGCGATGACCAGGCTCCACATGTACGTGTAGTAGCCGGAGCCGTAGCCCTGCAGGTGCCCGAACGACGCGAAGAAGTGGGTGTCGGGCACGTAGCCGAGCAGGTCGTACTTCGCCTGCAGCTCCCGCATCGTGGCGGTGATGTCGTCGGGCACGTCCTGGTGCAGCCGGTAGGACAGCGCGGCGTAGAACATCTGCGTGCGCACCTGGAGGCCGTTGCCGAGCTCGTCGGCGGCACGCATCCGCTCGACCAGCTGGCGCGGGATCGGCTCGCCGTCGGCATCGGTCGCGAAGGTCTGCAGCACGTCGGCGTCCCAGGCCCAGCGCTCGAGCATCTGCGACGGCGCCTCGACGAAGTCCCACTCGGTCGCGACGCCGGAGAACCTCACCCACTCCTGGTCGCCGGCGAGCACGTGGTGCATCAGGTGACCGAACTCGTGGAACAGCGTCACCACGTGCCCGTGCTCCATCAGCGAGCGGGAGAAGTTGCACACCAGCACGCCCTCGGGCAGCTGGCGGTCGCGGATGCCCGAGGTCAGCTCGAACTGCGCCGCGTGGCCGAACTTGCCGCGCCCGCGGGTGCAGGTCGAGGTGGATGCGTCCCAGCCGCTTCCCCCCGCGCATCACGTCGTACGACGCCACGTCCGCGTGCCACGGCCCGGCGTCGCACCTCGGCGTACTCCACGTCGAAGAGCCGGCCGGTCACGTCGAGCAGCCCGGCGCGCACCTTGGCGAAGTCGAAGTAGGCGCGGACCTGCTGGGCGTCGACGTCGAAGTTCTCGCGGCGCAGCGCCTCGGCGTAGAACTCCTTGTCGACGCGGCTGACGGCGTCGAGCCCCGGGTGGTCCTGTCGCAGCCGCTGGAGCAGCAGGTCGAGGTCCGCGCGGGCGACGGGCTCGGCGATGTCGGCGATGCGGTCGTAGAACTCCGGGATCGCGTCGCCCTTGCCGATCATCTTGACCTCGGCGTCGAAGGCCGGCCAGCCGTCGTAGCCGAGCAGGCGGGCGTGCTCGCGGCGCAGCTCGAGCAGCTCGCGCAGCAGCGGCTCGTTCTCCGGCCAGGCCCGGTTGAGGAACTCCGTGACCAGGGCGGCCCGCGCCTCGCGGTCGCGCGAGAACGTCATGAACGGGACGAAGTCCGGGTAGTCGGTGGTGACGACGACCTGCCCGTCCTCGTCCGGCGGGTGGCTCTCGACGAAGTCGGGCGGCAGCCCGTCGAGCGCGGCGGGGTGCAGGCTCACCGATGCGGACCCCGTCGCGGATGAGCTTGGAGAACTCCTGCCCGACCTCGGTCTCCCGGTCGGCGAGCGCGCGCAGCCGGTCGCGGACCTGCTCGTCCTGGTCGACGCCGGCGCGGTGGAAGTCACGCATCGCGAACGCGTGCACCCGCCGCGCCGCCTCGTCGAGGTCCTCGGGGTCGACGGTGCGCAGCGCTTCGTAGACGTCACGGTCGAGCCCGATCTCGGTGTCGAGCCTGCGAGGCGTCCTGCTGGGCCTGCTCGGCCCGGGTGCGCACCGGCTCGTCCGGGTGGACGTTGGCGAGCAGCAGCGCCACCGACGCCGCGTTGCGCAGCGCGAGGTGGAGGTCGTTCCAGAGCGACAGCGTGGCGGCCGCGGTCCGGTCGCCGGGCGTCTTCAGCGAGCTCGACCAGCCGGCGGGCCTCGTCGAGCTGGCCGTCGCAGCCGGTCGGCGAGCCAGCCCTCCCAGTCGGTGGCGGGCAGGTCGAGCGGCGCCAGGGCACCGGAGTAGCCAGCGGTGGGGCACCAGCAGGACCCGTGGACGCGAGCGGCCCGACGCGGAAGGCCGTCAGGCGGACTTCTTCTTCTTCTCCGGCTCGCGAGGCACCAGCGTCGGGTTGACGTTGTCGTTGACGACCTCGGCGTTGACGACGACCTTGGCGACGTCCTCACGCGACGGCACGTCGTACATCACGTGGAGGAGCACCTCCTCGATGATCGCGCGCAGACCACGGGCACCGGTGCCGCGCATCATCGCGAGGTCGGCGACCGCCTCGACGGCGTCGTCGGTGAACTCCAGCTCGACGCCGTCGAGGTCGAAGAGCTTCTGGTACTGCTTGATCAGGGCGTTGCGGGGCTCGGTGAGGATCTGCACGAGCGCCTCGCGGTTGAGCTTGTCGACGGTCGCGATCACCGGCAGCCGGCCGATGAACTCCGGGATCAGGCCGAACTTCAGCAGGTCCTCGGGCATCACCTCGGAGAAGATCTTGTCGAGCTCGCGCTCCTCCTTGGTGGGGAGGCTGGCGCCGAAGCCGAGGGTCTTCTTGCCGATGCGCTGCTCGACGATGTGCTCGAGCCCGGAGAACGCGCCGCCGACGATGAACAAGATGTTCGTCGTGTCGATCTGGATGAACTCCTGGTGCGGGTGCTTGCGGCCACCCTGGGGCGGCACGGAGGCGGTGGTGCCCTCGAGGATCTTCAGCAGCGCCTGCTGCACGCCCTCGCCGGACACGTCGCGGGTGATCGAGGGGTTCTCGGCCTTGCGGGCCACCTTGTCGATCTCGTCGATGTAGATGATCCCGGTCTCGGCCTTCTTGACGTCGTAGTCGGCGGCCTGGATCAGCTTGAGCAGGATGTTCTCGACGTCCTCGCCGACGTAGCCGGCCTCCGTGAGCGCGGTGGCGTCGGCGATCGCGAACGGCACGTTGAGCATGCGGGCCATGGTCTGGGCGAGGTAGGTCTTGCCGCAGCCGGTCGGCCCGATGACCAGGATGTTGGACTTGGCGAGCTCGACGACCTCGTCGGCCTTGTGCCGCTGGGTGCCCGAGGAGACGCCGGCCTGGACCCGCTTGTAGTGGTTGTAGACCGCGACCGCGAGCGCCTTCTTGGCGTTCTCCTGGCCGATGACGTAGGAGTTCAAGAACTCGAAGATCTCACGCGGCTTGGGCAGCTCCTCGAGGCCGACCTCGGTGCCCTCGCTGAGCTCCTCCTCGATGATCTCGTTGCACAAGTCGATGCACTCGTCGCAGATGTAGACACCCGGACCCGCGATCAGCTTCTTGACCTGCTTTTGGCTCTTCCCGCAGAAAGAGCACTTCAGCAGATCGCCTCCGTCACCGATGCGTGCCACAGGCACGGCTCCTCACGACTCGTGCCGGTGGCGCGCCCAAACTAAAACTGGGCGACCCGTGCGGGGCCCGCTCCCACCGACGGTGTGCAACATCATCAACGTCAGGTTGTCGAAAATCTTCTGCCAACTTCCTCGGGATCGAAGGTACCCCGTCCCGCCCCCAAATGGGACAGGACACGGCGACCGGTCAGATCGATGCCGGTGTGCCCTTGAGCGTCTCGAGGATGCCGTCGATCAGTCCGTACTCCACCGCCGACTCCGACGTCAGGATCTTGTCGCGCTCGATGTCGGCGTTGACCTCCTCGGGGGTCTTCCCGGTGTGGTCGGCGATCAGCTTCTCCAGCAGCTCGCGCATCCGCAGGATCTCGTTCGCCTGGATCTCGATGTCCGAGCTCTGGCCGTACGAGCCCTCGGTGTAGGGCTGGTGGATCAGGATCCGGCTGTTGGGCAGCGCGAGCCGCTTGCCGGGGGTGCCGGCGGCGAGCAGCACCGCCGCCGCCGACGCGGCCTGCCCGAGGCACACCGTCTGGATGTCCGGCTTGAGGAACTGCATGGTGTCGTAGATCGCGGTCATCGCGGTGAACGAGCCACCCGGCGAGTTGATGTAGATGCTGATGTCGCGGTCGGGGTCCATCGACTGCAGGCAGAGCAGCTGGGCCATCACGGCGTTCGCGATGTCGTCGCTGATCGGCGTGCCGAGGAAGATGATCCGCTCCTCGAACAGCTTGCCGTAGGGGTCGATGCGGCGGAAGCCGTACGACGTCCGCTCCTCCCACTGCGGGATGTAGTAGTTGTTGGAGGGCGACAGGTCAGGGGTCGATCGGCGCGTTGTTCAGTGGGTTCGTCATCAGGGGGCTCTCACTTGTTCCGGGCCGGACGGCCCTCGTCGGCGACCTGGCGGGTGCTGGTGATCACCTTGTCGATGAAGCCGTAGTCCTTGGCCTGCTCCGCGGTGAACCAGCGGTCGCGGTCGGCGTCGGTCTCGACCTGCTCCACGGCCTGGCCGGTGTGCTGGGCGATCAGCTCGAACAGCACCTTCTTGATGTGCAGCGACTGCTGAGCCTGGATCTTGATGTCCGAGGCGGAGCCGCCCATGCCCCCGGAGGGCTGGTGCATCATGATCCGCGCGTGGGGAAGGGCGTAGCGCTTGCCGGCGGCACCGGCGCACAGCAGGAACTGGCCCATCGACGCCGCGAGGCCCATGCCGACGGTCGCCACGTCGTTGGGGATGTAGTTCATGGTGTCGTAGATGGCCATGCCCGGAGTCGACCGAGCCGCCCGGTGAGTTGATGTGCAAGAAGATGTCGGCCTCGGGGTCCTCGGCGGACAGCAGCAGCATCTGCGCGCAGATCGCGTTGGCGTTCTGGTCGCGCACCTCCGAGCCGAGGAAGATGATCCGCTCGCGCAACAGGCGCTGGTAGATGTGGTCGTCGAGCCCGTAGCCGGGGCCGCCGCCGTTCATCTGCGGGTCGGCCAGGTCACGGCCGGTCGTTGGGGTGGGGGATGTCTGGTTGGGCATGTCGTCTCTGTCGCGCACGCCCCGACCCTAGCCGGACGCTGGGGCTCAGCCACGGGGAGTCCCGCCTTGTTCGCGCTCAGCGCAGAGCGGGCCGTTCCAGGGCAGTGAGAGCCGGACATGACCGTGGCCGGGAGGCTCTCGCCTCCCGGCCACGCTCTTGGACGGTGCCTGCGGGCCCCTGCCCCACTACGCCGTCCGACATCGCAGTTCACACCAGCCCCGGCAGCCATCACAAGGTGTGAAGGGCCGCCTGACGGGTCATCTTTGTGCGGTTGCAGTTTTACGCAAGGTCACCGTTTGTAGACCTGGATCTTCATCGAGGTGCCGTTCTGGCTGAGCACCTTGATGTTGGTCCCGGTGTTCGGCACCTTGACGCTGCCCTCCGGCTGGTCGCTGGTCCAGTACGACGCGTTGTCGTGGAACAGCGGCACCGCCGGTTGGCCCCGGATGTAGCTGGGCTCGCCGTTGATGTGCAGCGTGAGCGAGTCCGACTTCTCCAGGCCGAACGGTGCGTCGTACCCGCTGTACGGCGTCGCCCAGAACGCGCCGTCGAGGCGCACCGGAGGCCGCGGGTTCGCGTCGACCGGCAGGATCAGCCCGGCGCCCGGGTGGGTGCCGGTGTTGTTGTCGTCCTGGGAGGTGTCCCAGTAGCTGAGCAGCAGTCCGTTCTGGTACGGGAAGTGCTCGACCCGCTGCGGCTGGGTGCTGAGCCAGCCGAACCGGTACGGGCCGGTCTTCAGGTACTTGTCGAAGGACGTGTAGGTCCGGTTGGACGCGATGTAGTACGTCGGGTAGTCGCCGGTGATCGAGCTGCCCACCGACGAGAACTTGTTGAGCGTCCAGCCGTTCGGGCTCGTCTCCGCGCCGTCGCTGAAGACGGTGGCCGAGCCGTTGGCCACCTTCAGCGCGTCGACGAACAGACCCGGCGGCAGCGAGCCGTCGTTGCCCTGGACCCCGCCGTCGGTGCGGTAGCGCAGCCTCAGGTCCACCGTCTTCCCGGAGTACGCCGACAGGTCGTAGGTCATCGGCACCCACTTGCCGGCGGTGTCGCCGGTGATCCCGTTGTTGTTCTCGGGATCGGTGGCGGTGCCCGGCAGGCTCTTGAAGCCCGACCCGTCGTTGACCTGCACGTAGGCGTAGTCGTAGCCGTCCTCGATGTTGTAGTTGCCGCGGAACGAGAGCGTGTTCGTCCCCGCCGGCAGCTTGATCGAGCGCGTCATCGTCGCGGTGTAGTCGTCGCCGGTGCCGCTCCACCAGGACTTCTGCCCGGCGTACGCCGCCTGGAGCTGTCTGGTGACCCGTCTTCTTGGGCAGCACCACCACGACCGCCTGCGCCTTGGCCGAGTTGTACTCGTGCGGCCCGAGGTCGATGGTGCGGTTCTGCGCGGCCAGCGCCGTCTCGTAGTCCAGCCAGCCGAGCTGCAGCTTGTCCCAAGCACCGAAGTCCGAGGCGCGGGTGCCGATGGCGTCGTCGCCGGCTGCGGACTGCCGGCTCTGCGCCATGATCGACCACCAGTTCACGGAGTTGTCCGAGGGATTGCCGGTGTCGTAGAGGTCGGGCAGACCGAGGTCGTGGCCGTACTCGTGGGCGATGGTGCTCATGCCGCCGTTCTCGGGCTGCATGGTGTAGTCGCCGACCCACAGCCCGCTGTCGGCGATCTGGCTGCCGCCCTGCTTGCCCTGTGCCGGTCCGGTCACGCCCTCGTCGCTCTGGTAGACGAACCCGCGGTGGGACCAGATGGCGTCCTCGCCCTGGATCTGGTCACCGTCGGCCTCGTCGCCGCCGGCGTGGACGATCTGGAAGTGGTCGAGGTAGCCGTCGGGCTCGTTGAAGTTGCCGTCACCGTCGATGTCGTAGCGGTCCCACTGGTCGAACGTCTTGAGCTCGGCCACCACGGCGGCCTTGGAGCGGCCCTTCGCCAGCTGATCGGTGTACCACTTGTTGACGGCGTCGCGGACCAGGTCCTCGCTGTTGTCGCAGACGATGTCGGCGCAGACGTTGGGGTCGGTGTCCTCGAAGTCGCTCGAGCGGCCGTAGCGGGCCTCGTTGTACTTCACCTTCACCCAGTTCGTGACGGTGCCGTCGATGCTGTAGCGGCCCGACGACTGGCGTTCGTAGTACTGGCGCACCGACTCGACCTTGCCGCCCGAACCGGGCGCGCCACCACTGCCGAAGTAGAGGTTCTGGAAGTAGTCGCGGCTGTAGTTCGGCTCCCAGACCGTCGAGTTGTCCTGCGACCGGTCCGGCTGCGGGATCTTGTTGTGCAGCGGCCCGTTCCAGGTCACCGGGCCGGGCGTCGACGGGTCGATGTCCTTGTCGGGGTACTTCGAGTCGCGGGTGTTGCCGAACTCGGCGAGCACCACGAAGACCCGGTCGGTCTTCTCACGGCTCAGCTCGACGTACTGGTCCTGGGTGACCGGCTGGCTGGTCGTCGACGCCTCGCTTGTTGACCGCCTGCCGGAGCCCGGCTGGTCGAGACCTTGACGACGGTGCTGCCACCGCGCTTCTGCGGCTTCGCGGTGCCGTTCAGCACCTCGGTCAGGGCCTGCTGGCGCAGTGCCCGGCGCTTCTCCTCCAACGGGCCGGCGAAGTCGTCGGACTGGACGACCTTGTCGGCGTGGGCCCTGGGGCTGACCGGTGGCGGCGGAGCCGCCGTCGCGGTCAGCGACGGGAGAAGAAGCGTGGCCGCCGCTCCCGACGCGACGACGAGACCGATCAACTTTGTGGACGTGATTCGCAATGTTCCTCCACGAGACTGGCGGGACTCGATGCCGCGCGCGGAGGGACCTTATCCACATTTAGTGACCTAAGTCACTTGTATGTGCCAAGCGTGTCGCCGATCAGCGGCGGCTGAAGGTCTCCACCGACGCCTTGATGCGACCCAACGTGGTGCCGATGCCCTGCTCCAGCTCGCGGTCGTGGCCCTCGGCACCGCCGATCACCGGCCCGAGCAGCGTGGTGCCGATCGTGAACGAGTCCAGGTCGCGGCGGCCGGTCAGCCGGGTGCCGGTCTGGGTGGCCTCCAGCTCGTAGGTCCAGGTGGCGCCGCTCTCGCGGGTGCGCCAGGCGACCGCTCTTCCCGGCTCGAGGCGCGTCACCTTCGACGTGGTCGGCCAGACCGCCCAGCCGCGCCGGTTCAGGCCCAGCAGCGTCGTACCCACCCGGACCGGCTTGCGCCCGAGGACCACGATGCGTCGCAGCTCCGGACTCCACTCCGGCATCCGAGCCACGTCCCCCACCACGCTCCAGACACGCTCGGGGTCGGCGTCGATGTCGACGGACGTGCTGATCGGCAGGGGTCGGGGCATCAGGTCAGCCACTCCTTGAGCGCGGTGTAGACGTCGGGATGGTTGAGCAGGTCGAAATGATCCCCCTTGACGTGCAGCACGTCCGCACCGGGGAACATCTCCTGGCCGCGCCGGGGTCGTCCCGACCGCGGACGGGTAGCGCACCAGCAGGTCACCGAGGGTCTCGCTCACGGGGTGGCGGTGCGAGGCCGCCAGGGTGGCGGCGACCAGGTGGTAGCGGGCGTGAGGAAGGTTCTGCACGTCGGCGGCGAGCCCGGCCCGCAGGTCGAGGATGCCCACGGAGCGGTACTCGAGGATCCGCCCGAAGGGGGCGGCCTCCGGAAGCCGGCCGAGGGCCTTCACGCCGAGCGAGAGCCCACGCTCGATCGGCGCGCCGAGGTGTGGCGTGCCGAGGGTGACGACGTCGGTGACCAGGTTCGTCCACGAGCTCTCCGCGTCGGTCACGACGGCGCACGCGGACCTCATGATCAGCCCGCCCATCGAGTGGCCGACCAGGGCGATGCGGCGCACGCCGGTCGGCCAGCTCGCCACCAGCGAGTCGAGCAGCGAGGCGAGCGCGACACCGTTCTCGGCGATCGGGAGGCCGGTGTTGGCCCGCAGGTAGACCGGCGTCCACGACGTCTCGTCCGCCAGTCGCTTGCCGTAGCTGCGGGTGTCCCTCGTTCGCGCCACGGTGCCAGAACCGCTCGGACTCGCTGAGGCCGTGCAGGAACACCACCACGTCGGGGGTGGCCGCCGGGAACGCCTCGCGCGAGCGAGGCCGGGTCGAGCGGCACGTCGCGGCCGTGGCTGCGCACGGCGAGCTCGATCGCGAGCCCGGACTGCTCCTCTGCCAGCCGGTCGCCGATGATGCCGTTGACGGCGGAGACCACGAACCTGCCGCGCGGGGTGTCCTCGATGCGCGGCCCGGCACTGCGGCGGTCGGCCTGGCGCAGCCGCTCGCCGGTGGCGCGCAGGCCGGCACCGAGGCCGCTGTAGATCGCCGACGACACGCCCTTGTGGATGTGCTCGGAGACCTTCGCGGACCCCATGGTGGCGGTGCCCGTGACGCCGTACACCCGCTTCGCGACCGCGCCGTGGACGTCTCGGACGGTGCCGAGCACGACGTCGTCGGCGGTGTCGGCGAGCAGCGCCAAGGCGCCGTACAGACCGCCGCCGCGACGCGGCATCGGGGTGGTCGGTGCAGGGTCTGTGCGGGCGGTAGGGGCGCTCACGAGGCTTAGTTTCGAGCCGCACCCAGTGATATGTCAACGACCGTGTCACGGCGTGTGACACACGTCGTACACCAGGGCTAGCCCTCCGGTGTCGGCCTTGTCCTCGCCTGTCCGCGTCCTGTCCTCGCTCGTCCTCAGCGTCGTCCTGCTGCTCGGCCTCGGCTCGTCGGCGCCAGCGTCGTCCGCAGCCTCGGACGGGTCCGCGATGCTGCCGTCGGGCTGGAGGTTCTTCAGCTCGACGTGGTTGCCGGACTCGTCGGTGACGCTCGCCGACTCGACGATGGTCGCCAGCGCCTTGCCGCGCACCACCTCGGAGACCATCTCGGGCATGTGGTCGTGCTCCAGCATGTGCTGGATGAACTCCTGCGGGTTCTGACCCGACTGCTGGGCCCGCTGCATGACGTGCTGCTGCAGCTCTCCCTCGTTGACGCCGATCGACTCCTGCTTGGCCACCTGGTCGAGCACGAACTGGGCGGCCACCGCGTCGCGGACCCGCTTCTCGAGGTCGGCCTCGAACTCGTCGATCGGTCTGCTTCTCGGCGTCGAGGTACTGCTCCATCGTCATGCCGGCCATGGCCAGCTGCTGCTGGATCTGGTCTCGGCGCGCGGCGAGCTCGCCCTCGACGACCCCCTCCGGAAGAGGTACGTCGACCAGGTCGAGCAGCTTCTCGAGGACCGCGTCGCGGGCGGCCGCGGCCTGCTCGAGGCGCTTGCCCCGAGAGAGCCTGGTGCGGACGTCGTCGGTCAGCTCCGAGACCGTGTCGAACTCGGACGCGGTCTGGGCGAAGTCGTCGTCGAGCTCGGGGAGGTCCTGCTCCTTGACGGCGCTGACCGTCACCTCGACCTCGACGTCTTGCCCCTCCAGGTCGCCACCGACGAGCTGGGAGGTGAACGTGCTGGTGTCGCCGGCGGACATGCCGGTCAGCGCCTCGTCCAGGCCTTCGAGCATGCCGCCCTTGCCGACCTGGTAGCTCATGCCGCTGAGCTCGGCGCCCTCGACGACCTCGCCGTCTTGGCGCGCGACGAGGTCCATCACCACGAAGTCGCCGTCGGCGGCGGCCCGCTCGACCTCGGAGAGGCTGGCGAAGCGCTCGCGCATCGCCTGCATCTGCTCCTCGACGTCCTGGTCGGTCACGACCGCGTCGTCCACGGTCGCCTCGAGGCCGGAGTAGTCGGGCAGCTCGATCTCGGGCCGGATGTCGACCTCGGCGGTGAACTCGAGGGTGTCGTTGTCCTCGAACCGCGTGATGTCGATCTCCGGCTGGGCGAGCGGCTGGAGCTCGTTGGCCTGCAGGGCGTCGGTGTAGAGCTTGGGCAGCGCCTCGTTGATCGCCTCGTCGAGGACCGCCTCCCGGCCGACCTGCCGGTCGATGACCAGGGGCGGGACCTTGCCGCGGCGGAAGCCGGGCACGTTGATCTGCTGGGCGATCCGCTTGTACGCCTTGTCGAGGCTCGGCTTGAGCTCCTCGAAGGGCACCTCGACGGTGAGCTTGGCCCGGGTCGGGCCCAAGGTCTCGACGGCGCTCTTCACTGGTGGTTCTCCTCGGTCGTCTCTACGTCAGGTGGGCTGGCTCGTCGGCTGAGACTCGATGAAGCTCAGGAACCGCTCGTCGGGGCGACAGGACTCGAACCTGCGATCTCCTGCTCCCAAAGCAGGCGCGCTAGCCACTACGCTACGCCCCGGTTTGTGCCCCGGTCCGGCTGGCCGGCCTCGGTCTCGAAGGCCCCGGTGAGGGAGCCCCAGGGAGTCTACGGGAGAAGGACGGCCGAGCCGTAATCGCGCCCGGTCACTGTGACACCATGGTGCTTCGCGGACCTTGGACGACACCCACCGCTCCACGGGGTGTCCGACCCGGGTCCGTCGTGCGGATGTAGCTCAATGGCAGAGCCCCAGTCTTCCAAACTGGCTACGCGGGTTCGATTCCCGTCATCCGCTCCACGTCGAAGTGGCTAGGCCGGTGCCGGACTCGTGGATTGTTGCGGTGCCACCCCGGCGGTTCTCGGCTCCATCCTCCGCCGGCGCACGGTGAGCACCGTGGCCACGCAGCCGGCCGCGCCCCAGGCAAGCAGCACCAGCAGGTCGAGGCCGCGAGACCCCACCGAGCCACCGGTGAGCAGCTGGCTGGCGCCGTCGACGTACGCCGGGAGCGGGAGCACGGCGTTCAGGGTGCGCAGCGGCCCCGGCGCGGTCTCCAGCGGGATCACGTTGCCCAGGGCGGCCACCTGGACGAGCAGCACGACGACCAGCGCAGCCACACCGGCTCGGCCGAGCATGAGCCTGGTCGCGTACGCCAAAGCGGTGAACGTCAGCGCCGCCACGACGGTCATGACCACGAAGCCCAAGACGTCGGCGACGCTGACCTTGAGCAGCAGGAGTGCCACCAGCACACCGGCGGCCTCGACCGCCGCCAGGCCCAGCACCGGGATCAGTCGCGAGAACGCCAGCCGGCGCGAGGAGACCGGCGCCCCGCTCTCCCGCAACGAGGCACCGGGGTCGCCGCGCAGCGCCCCCGCGACCGCTGCCAGCCACAGCACGAGGGCCACCAGGGCGGCCATCAGCCAGCCGTTGCCGTGCTTGTCGTTCTGCAGGCTGTGCGAGAGCTCGACCGGTTGGCTGACGGTGTCCTCGAGGGACTTCTGCAGCGAGCTGGAGTAGGTCGGGCTCTCCTTGGCGCCCTTCGCGAGGCCGCTGCTGAGCTGGTTCGCACCGCAGTCCACCGAACCGGCGCTCGTGTTGAGCGACGACGCGCCGCTGGCCACGGAGCCGCCGGCGGACGCAGCCTTGCTGGTGCCCCCCGCCAGCTGACCGGCGGCCTGGTCCACCGAGGTCGCTCCGGACGCGACCGAGCGCGCGCCGTCGTGGGCGCGCTGGGCACCCTGGCTGAGGTCCGCGCTCGAACCGGACAGCCTGCGCGCCCCGGAGGCCAGCTGGCCGTTGCCGTGGGCGAGCTTGCGGTTGCCGGCAGCGAGGCGATGGGTGGCACGGGCGAGAGCCGCGGACCGGCCGGCCAGTGAGTGCGCCGCACCCGCGAGGGTCAGCGCGTGCTGGTGCGCTCGGTCCATGGCCGCGCAGAACCGGGGGCCGGCTCCGGCCGGGGCGCAGAGCCGGGCGAGCAGTGCCAGCTCGGCGGCGAGAAGCCGGTTCGCCCTGGCCAGGCGGCCGTCAGCGTTCGCGAGCCCGGAGGCGCCGGACGCCACGTCACCGGAGGCGCCGGCCAGCCGGCTGCTGCTGCTCGCCAGCTTGCCCGCGCTGCCTGCCAGCTGCTTCGCTCCGCGGTGAAGGCTGCTCGCGCCCGACGCGACGTTGCCTGTCCCCTGGCTCACCTTCACGGCGCCGCTTTGCACGGAGGCCGTTCCGGACTGCAGCTGCACGGCTCCGCTCTGGAGCTGCAGGAGGCTCGCCGCCAGGCTGCTCGCACCGTTGTCGAGCTTGCCCGCCCCGGTGGAGAGCTGGTCGGCGCCGGAGGCCAGCTGCGAGGCACTGCTGGCCGACTTCTGGTTCGACGACGCGATCTGGTTGAAGCCCTGGTAGACGTTCTTGAGGTAGCCCTGCGTGGTCTGCACGCCCAGCGAGTCGGCGGCTGCCGACGCGACCTTCTCGCTGATGTAGGGCACGGTGACGCTGGCCGCGGAGTTGCTGACCAGCGACAGCTGGCCGCGCGTCGGCTTGTCCCCGCCGCTGGAGAGGATCGACTTGGAGAAGTCCTGCGGGATCGTGAGGACCGCGTAGAAGTCGCCGTCGGCCAGGCCCTCCTTGGCGTCGTCGCTGTCCGTCACCGTCCAGTGAAGGTTCTTCTCGGGCTTGCTCGGCTCGGTGAGCGCGGACGTGAGGGCGCGCCCGGCCGCCATCGGCTGCGAGCCGGTGATGATCTTGTCGTTGTTGACCACTGCCACCGGGATCTTGTCGATCCGCTCCTGACGGTCGGCGGTGGACCAAACCAGGACGCCTGCGGCGACCAGCGGCACCAGGCAAACGGCCAGGATCCGGACCGGCCGGCTCGTGGTCACGCTCATGTCGTCTCCTCCGTGTCGGCGCTCGCTGCCACACCGGTCGGCACCAGTCCCCCGGGTGCAGTCCCGTCGGGCATCAGCGCGTCAGTCAGCAGCACCACGGTCACTCCTTCGCGCGTGAGCACGCTTGCGGTCGTCTCGATCTCCTCGTGCACGTCGTACGACGCGGGCACCTCGTCGGCGGTCGGACCGAGCAGCACCACCAGTCGCGCACCGCTCGCGACCGCCATCGCGACGTCCGCCAGCCACGGCCGCACCGTGGCAGGCGGCCGGGCGCCGGTCAGCTCGTCGAGCAGCCAGTCCGTCCTCGCCACGAACTCGCGGCGTCGTCTCGGTGACCACGACAACAGCTCGGCGCGCTCGGCGACCTGCTCGCGCACGTCGGTCGAGGCGGGTGCGCCGCGGACCTCGACCAGGGTCGCGGTGCGGGTCACCGACCCGCGCTCCTCGGGGACCATGAACCCCGACAGCACGAGCTCCCCGGAGACCGCCGCCTGCCGCCCGACCAGGACCAGCCCGAGGTCTCGACGCTCACCGAAGTCGGCGACGCCCAACCGCAGCAGCTCACCCGGTCCCGCCGATAGCTGCCTCGCCGGACCACCGGGATGAACGACCAGGTCGCGTGCGAGGAGGACCGTCTCGCCGTGCACGCTCTCCCAGTCCTCGAAGGCGACCCGGCGGTGCAGTGCGGCGCCCTCGACGTCGACGACCGGCAGCGCGCGGTCGAGCCACCCGGGCAGCTGCCAGGCATGGCGGCCCAGCAGCGCCAGCACCGCCGGCACCCACGTCATGCGTACCAGGAACGCGTCCGCCAGCACTCCGACCGCGAGCCCGAGAGCGATCGGCTGGATGGTGCTGGAGCCACCGGGGATGAAGGCGAGGAAGACGCTGGTCATGATCAGTGCCGCCGCCGTCACCACGCGCGACGAGGCACGGAAGCCGCCGTACACGGCCTGTCGCGCATCACCGGTCTCGACGTACTCCTCCCGCATCGCGGAGACCAGGAACATCTCGTAGTCCATCGCCAGCCCGAACAGCACGCCCATCACGAAGATCGGCAGGAAGCTCACGATGGGGCCGTTGGCGATTCCAGGGAACAGGGCGTCGAGCCAGCCAAGCTGGAACACCATGACCACGGCACCGAGCGCCGCGCCGACAGACAGCAGGTAGCCGAGCGTGGCCTTGACCGGCACCGCGAGGGAGCGGAACACCACCATCAGCAGCAGCAGCGACAAGCCGATGACGATGGCTGCGAAAGGCAGGAGCGAGCTGGCGAGCCGTTCGGAGACGTCGATGTTGACGGCCGTCGGACCCGCCACCAGCATGTCCTGCACCTTGAACTTCTTCTCCAGCGACGGGGCCCGGACGCGAAGCTCCTTCACAAGGACGGCAGTGGACGGCGCGGTCTGGCCCGCCTTCGGGATCACCTGGAAGATCGCGGTGTCGGCTGCCTGGTTGGGAGTGGCCTGGGTGACGGCCACCACGCCGGGCACCTTCTCGAGGGCCTTCGCCAGGTCCTGCACCGTGTTCTTGGGGTTGGAGCTCTTGATGACGTTGGCGGTCACCGCCAGCGGTGAGTTGTAGCCGGCCCCGAAGGACTTGGTGATGTCGTCGTACGTCGTGCGCGGCGAGGTCTGGAGGGGCGCCGTGCTGTTGTCGGGCAGCGCGAGCTTGAGATGCGCGGCCGGGACCGCCGCCAGGATCAAGATGGTCATCACGGCCACGATCGTCAGCAGCGGCCACCGGGTCACGCCGTGCACCCATCGCACTGCGATGCCCTTCCGCTCGGCCTGCGGAGGCTTTCGTGTCTTGCGCCTACGCGGCTTGGGTCGCAGGCGCTCACCGAACAGAAGTGCTATCGCCGGAAGCAAGGTCAACGCGATGAGCACCGCCATCGTCACCGCCGCGGCGGCCGCGAGCCCCATCACCGTCAGCACCGGGATCCCGGCCACCGAGAGCCCGGACAGCGCGATCACCACGGTCGCGCCGGCGAACACCACCGCGCTCCCGGCGGTCGCCAACGCGCGCGACATCGCCTCCGTCGTCGAGACACCCTCGCCGAGCTGTGCTCGATAGCGCGAGAGGATGAAGAGCGCGTAGTCGATCCCCACCGCGAGCCCGAGCATCTCGGCGAGCGTGGGCGAGGTGCTCGAGACCGTGACCTTCCACGAGATCAGCACGACCGCGCTGAGGGTGATGCCGACCCCGATGAAGGAAGTCAAGATGGGCATGCCGGCGGTGAGCAGTGATCGGAACGTGATCGCCAAGATCATGAAGGAGATCAACAACCCGATCATCTCGGGGACCTTGCTCGCGTCGGAGCTTGCCTTGTAGGCGCTACCTCCGACCGACGTGCGGACCTGGCTTGCCGACTTGGGCACGGCAGCCTTCTTGACGGCCGCCAGCGTGGCGTCCGAAGGCACCTGGCTGGCGAACTGCACCGCCCCGATGGTCGATCGGGAGTCCTTGGAGACCAGAGGGGGTGAGGCCTTCAGCGGATCGGTCATCGACACGTGCGGGACGTGGTCGACGGCCGTCGACACCTGGCTGACCGTCTTCGCGTTGGCCGAGTCGGTGATCTTGCCCTTGGTCGTGCTGAAGTAGATCTGCCCGCTGGTCCCGGTGAGTCCGAAGCGGGCCGCGAGCAGGTCCTGGCCCTCCTGCGACTGGGTCCCGGGCAGCGTGAAGGTGTCGTTGTAGTGATCGCCGAGCATGACGTTGGCGCCGACCAACCCGACGAAGATCAGCACCCAGATGCCGAGAACGACGAGCGCGCGCCGCGCGATGGCGCCACCGAGACGGTACAGAAGGATGGACACCGACGGCCCCCGTCACGGTTCACGGCGCCGCGGTCAGGAGCCGGCGGCCCTCCCCCCGCAGTTCTGGCTCATCATGGTCAGAACTCGTCCGCGCCGCAATGGCTCCGACGGGGGATGTGCGCGGCCGACGCTGGTGGCCGCGTCACCGGCTCAGACGAGCGCGGCGGTGCAGCAGCAGCAGGGCGCGGTCGTCGTCGTAGGACTCGAGCCGGTCGATCAGCTTGCGGGCACCGTTCTCGCAGGACTCTCGCAACAGCTCGCCCTGGCTCAGCAGCTTCTCGACACCGATGGAGACGTCTCGTTGCGGCGTCTCGACCAGGCCGTCGGTGAACAGCATCAACGCATCACCGGGCTCGAGGTAGCCCGAGATCACGGTGAACTCCGGCTCGCTCATCAGGCCGAGCACCGGGTCCCTCGGCCTCGTGGATGGCCCAGTCGTTCGGTCGCTGCCAGCATCTGCACGGCGGGCGGGTGGCCGGCTGACCGGATCTGGAACGCGCCTGTCTGCAGGTCGATCGCGGCGTGCACCGCCGTCGCGAAGCCCTCTCCCCACTTCTGACGCAGCAGGTACTCGTTCGCGGCGGGCAGGAACCGCTCCGCGCGGCAACGCGCCGAGCAGGCCGCCGAGGGCGCCGGAGAGCAGCAGCGAGCGGGACCCGGCCTGCACGCCCTTGCCGGACACGTCGACGACCGCCACCTGCAGGAGCCGGCCTTCATCCGCTGTCGAGGCCACCATGAAGTCGCCCGCGAACGACGAGCCACCCGCCGAGCGCAGGATCGCCTCGGCGTACCAGGTGTCGGGCATGACAGGCATCCGCGCCTGGTGCTGGATGCGGTCGCGCAGGTCGACGAGCATCGTCTCCCCCCGCGCTCCCGCGACGCCGAGCGAGGTGCGGCGGAACGACGAGACCAAGATGATCAGCCCGACCAGGAAGATCAGCACCATGCCACTGACCCGGCGTCCGTCGATCAGCGACGGCTGGGCGGCTGCGGTGACCACCACGACGCCGAGCGCGAGCACCACCACCCACGGCAGCGTGCGCGGCGTCAGCACCTGGTTGGCGATCACCATCGGGATGATCACGAACGCTGACGCGACGTAGATGCTCAGGTAGTTGCCAAGGCCGATCAGCACGCAGGCCGCACCGAGCAGGATCGCGGGAGCGACGTCCGAGGACCGGAACCGGCGGACTGCGGTGTTGTAGGTACGACGCAGCGAGCGACGGGCCGGCTCACCGGTCGCGCGGCTCGTTCCCACGGTGGTAACCATCGGCAGAACCTTAGTAGTCGCGACGGGTTTACCGTGGCGTTTCCGCTACCCCGGTGAAGACTTCCCGGCGCGGGAACGGAACCGGGGCTGGCACCTCGGGCACCAGAACAGGTTGCGACCGACAAGCACCTCGGTTCGCACCCGGCTGCCGCACACCAGGCACGGCTCGCCCTGGCGCCGGTAGACGAACACCGGGCTGTCGTCCGGGTCGCCGTCGCTCGCGGTGGGCGCCTGCTGGACCCGTCCGACGAGATCGGGATCGGTTCGCACGTGGACGGTCTCGATGCGCCCGGTGCGGACCCCGTCGGCCATCAGCAGCACGAGGTCGTGCCAGAGGCGTTCGAAGCTGCTGCGGCGCACGGTGTTCCCCGGACGCATCGGGTCCAGGCGGTGCCGGAAGAGCACCTCTGCGCGGTAGACGTTCCCGACGCCGGCGACGACCGCCTGGTCCATCAGCAGCGCTCCGAGGGGCGCCCGGCTGCGACTGACCCGCTCCCAGGCTCGCGTCCAGTCGGCGTCGTCTCGCAGCGGGTCGGGCCCGAGCCGCCCGACGAGTGCCGCGCGCTCCTGGTGGGTCATGAGCTCGCACGCCGTGGCGCCGCGGAGGTCGCCGTACGCCGGCGGGCGGTCGGGCGTGCCTTCCGCGACCAGCCTCAGCCGAACCTGTCCCACCGGCGGCTGCGCCGGGCCCTGGTGGAGGACGAAGGTGCCGTAGAGGCCCAGGTGGACGTGGACGAGCCGGTCGTGCCCGAAGTCGACGAACAGGTGCTTGCCGTAGGACTCGGCGCCGAGGACCTCGGACCCGTCCACGAGCGCGGCCGACTCCGCGAAGCGACCCTGCGGACTGCTGACGGACACCGGTCGGCCGGCGAACGACTCCTGGATGCTGCGGGCCAGTCGGAAGAGGGTGTGGCCCTCAGGCATCGCGACCGGTCGCCGACTCGGGCAGCGGCGGAAGGTTCCCCGTCTTCTCGTAGTCGGCCAGCATGCCGATGCGCCGCGCGTGCCGCTCCTCACCACTGAACGAGGTCGTCAAGAACACCTCGACGAAGTGAGTCATGTCCTCGAGCGAGTGCATCCGGCCGCCTACCGACACGACGTTCGCGTCGTTGTGCTCACGGCCGAGCCGAGCCGTCTCCTCGCTCCACGCCAGGGCCGCCCGCACCCCCGCGACCTTGTTCGCGGCGATCGCCTCGCCGTTGCCGGAGCCGCCGATGACCACCCCGAGGCTGCCCTCCTCGGCTGGCCGCCGCAGCCGCGGCGCGCAGGCAGAAGACCGGGTAGTCGTCGAGCGCGTCGTAGACGAACGGGCCGTGGTCGACCGGCTCGTAGCCGTGCGCGTTGAGCCAGTCGATGAGGTGGGCCTTGAGCTCGAGACCGGCGTGGTCGGATCCCAGGTGCACGCGCATGGCGGTGAGTCTCTCAGACGGTGCGGTCGAGCCACTCGGCAATGGACGACAGCGACTCCTCCGCCGCGTCGAACAGCTCCGGGTGTCGCCAGAAGCCGTGGATCATCCCTGCGTGCTCGACCACCTCCACCGCTGTGCCGTCGACCGCGATCCGACGGGCGAGCTCACGGTCCTCGTCGGCCAGCACGTCGTGCTCGGCGACCGCGATGTACGTCGGCGGAGCGGCGCCGAGATCCTCGTCGAGGTACGGCGCAAGGCGCCTGTCCGACAGGTCCTCAGGCTTCGCGGCGTACTGGCGCCAGGCCCACTCCGCCTCCCCGCGGGTGATCCCGCCGTCCTGCGCGGCGTAGGACGCGCCGCCCATCGACGAGTCGACGAACGGGTAGACGAGCACGCACGCCGCGATGTCGTCGCGGTTGGCCAAGGCCGCCACAAGAGCGAGGTTGCCGCCCGCACTGTCGCCGATCGTGGCCACCCGGGCCGGGTCGAGACCCAGCTCGTCGCAGTGCCTCACGAGCCACCGAGCTGCGGTGTCGACGTCGTCGGGCGCCGCCGGGAAACGGTGCTCCGGGGGCCGTCGGTAGTCGACGGCCAGCACTGCTCGTCGCGTGCGGTTGGCGAGGCGACGCACGTGCGCGTCGTGGGTCTCCAGGTCGCCGAACACGAACGCACCGCCGTGCAGGAAGACCAGCACCGCCGTCGCGTCCTCGGGCACGTAGAGCCGGCACGGGACGCCGTCGGCGTCGACGTCCTCGACCCGCGCCACCGGCTCCTTCGGCTCCGCCTCGGCGAGCCGACGCGCGTTCGCGCGGACCGCGTCGATCTCCGGCTGCCCGAAGCCCGGGTCCGACGTGTGCGGACCCGCTGCCCACTGGCGGAGCGCCTCCACCGACTGCGGGTGCAGCGTCATGCGGACTCCGGCTGCAACCTCGCCAGCTCCTCCTCGACCACGGACGGGTCGAGCTTGCGGAAGACCGGCTGCGGCTTGCCGACCGGGGTGCCCGCGACGATCGGTGCGCGGCGCCACGGCGGGGCGTCGGAGTACTCCCCGGTGATGATCGGGTAACCCGGACCGCCGTCGAGGTCGTCGACCTCGCGGATCTCGGGCATCGGAGCGATCCGGCCCTCGCCTCCCAGCACCCGGTCGACAGCGTTGGCGCTGTGCGGAAGGAAGGGCGCCAGCAGCAGGTTGCAGTCGGCGATCGCCTGCGCCGTCACGTGCAGGATCGTCGCGAGCCGGTCGCGCTGGTCCTCGCCCTTCAGGGCCCACGGTGCACTGTCGGAGACGTACTTGTTGACCTCGGCGACGGTCCGCATCGCCTCCGCGAGCGCCGCCTTCTGCCGGTGCCGCTCGATGAGCTCGCCGACGGTCGTGAAGGCGCTCTCGACGGTCGCCAGCACGGCCTCGTCCTCGGCAGCCAGGTCGCCGGCCGCCGGGATCTCGCCGAAGTTCTTCGAGATCAGGGTCGCGGTCCGGTTGACCAGGTTGCCCCAGCCCGCCACGAGCTCGTCGTTGGTACGACGGACGAACTCGGCCCAGGTGAAGTTGCTGTCCTGGTTCTCCGGGCCGGCCGCCGAGATGAAGTAGCGAAGAGCGTCGGCCTGGTAGCGCTCCAGCACGTCGCGGACGTAGATCACCACGCCGCGCGAGGAGGAGAACTGCTTGCCCTCCATGGTCAGGAACTCCGAGGAGACCACCTCGGTGGGCAGGTTGAGCGAGCCGTACTCCCCCGGCGACCCGCCCCGGTCGCCCCGTCCGTCGTACGCAAGGAGCTCGGCGGGCCAGATCTGGGAGTGGAAGGTGATGTTGTCCTTGCCCATGAAGTAGTAGGACAACGCGTCAGGCTCGTTCCACCACTCGCGCCAGCGGTCGGGCTCGCCCCCCTCCGTCTCGGCGCAGCGGCGGGCCCACTCGATCGACGCGGAGAGGTAGCCGATGACCGCGTCGAACCAGACGTAGAGCCGCTTGGTCGGCTGGTCCTCCCAGCCCGGCACCGGGATCCCCCAGTCGATGTCGCGGGTCATCGCCCGGGGCCGGATGTCCTCGAGGATGTTCTGGCTGAACTTGATGACGTTGGGACGCCACGGTCCCCGACGCCTCGCGCTCGTCGAGCCACTGCTTGAGGGCGTCGGCCAGCGCGGGCAGGTCGAGGAAGAAGTGCTGGGTCTCGACGAACTCCGGAACCTCGCCGTTGATCTTGCTGCGCGGGTCGATCAGGTCGGTCGGGTCGAGCTGGTTGCCGCAGTTGTCGCACTGGTCGCCGCGGGCGCTCTCGTAGCCGCAGATCGGGCAGGTGCCCTCGATGTAGCGGTCCGGAAGGGTGCGACCGGTCGACGGCGAGATCGGCCGACAGTGTCGTCTGCTCGACCATGTAGCCGTTGCGGTGGACGGTGCGGAACATCTCCTGGGCGACGGCGTAGTGGTTGCCGGTCGTGGTGCGCGTGAACAGGTCGTAGGACAGCCCGAGGTTCGTGCAGGTCCTCCACGATGAGCCGGTTGTTGGTGTCGGCGAGCTCGCGGGCGCTCACGCCGGCGTCGTCGGCGGCCACCAGGATCGGGGTGCCGTGCTCGTCCGTGCCGGAGACCATGAGGACGTCGTGCCCGGCCATGCGCATGTAGCGGCTGAAGACGTCGGAGGGCACACCGAAACCGGCCACGTGGCCGATGTGGCGCGGGCCGTTGGCGTACGGCCAGGCGACGGCGGACAGCACCTTGCTCATGGGCGCGAGCCTAGTTGCCGGGGTCACGTCCACCGTTCGACGAGGGTGGTCAGCTCGGCCTCGAGCTCGCCGAAGGCCCGCCGCTCGTCGTCGGTGTCGTCGTGCGGGCGCGAGAACTGCACCGCGTGCTCGGCGATCATCGACAGGTGCCGTTGCAGCGCGAACAGCTCGACGGTGTCGGGCGAGAGGCGGTCCGGGACGACCGCCTCCCTCGATGTAGGCGTACCAGGGGTCGTAGCCCTCCGCGGCGCCGAGCACCTCGCCCAGGTCACGCTCTCGCGGCGCGAGGGCCGCGGTGCCCCAGTCGAGCAGCCGAGGCCCGTCGGGCGTGCGCACCAGGTTCGAGGGGTACGGCGTCCCGTGCGTGAGCACCCACCGGTCGACGCTGCCGGTGACCGCGGCGGCGAGGAGGGTGAAGCGTCGCAGCGCCTTCCGCAGGACCGGAGCGCGCGTCGAGGACCATCCGACCGGCCGGCACCGACCACGGGCCGCCCTCCCACTCCTGCTCGTCGAGACAGCGCTCGAGATCCTCTCGGCGTGAGGACGACGGCGGCCCGATCATCGGACGCCAGACGGGCAGCCGACGAGGGCGCGGCTGCCGGTGCAGCTGGCCGAGCATGCATGGCGACCTCGCTGCGCTGCGCGTCGTCGACGAAGCGACCGTTGCCGTCGGCGCCGCCGTCCAGGTACGGCGTCAAGGTGAGCAGCAGCCCGGGCGCCAGGTCGACCGCCACCCGGGCGTCCCGGGTGGGGACCGGGGTCACCGCGAACGACAGCCTCCTGCCGAGCTCGAGGGCAGCCTCGAACGAGGCCAGTCGGGTGCGCCGCTCCTCGGAGGTCCGCACCAGGTCGACGGTGGCGTACCACTGCCGGCCACCGTCGTCGCCGAGCGCCCAGTGCCAGCCGTGAGACCCGACCGCCAGCGCCTCCACCGAGCTGACGTCGACCCCCCAGTCGAGGGCGACGGCCGCACCGATCCGCTCCGCAGGGAGGTCGGGGTGAGGCGCGAGCACGTGTGCAGCCTAGAGACCAGGACCCGGGTGCTCAGGCCAAGAGCGGTTTGTCAGGAGAAGTCGGGCTTCACGTCCCGGGTGCGCTTGAGCTCGAAGAAGCCAGGCGTGCCTGCGACCAGCAGCACGCCGTCCCACAGCTTGCCGGCGTCCTCGCCCTTGGGAGCCGGGGTCACGACCGGGCCGAAGAAGGCCACGCCCTCGGTGCTGATGACTGGCGTGCCGACCTCCATGCCCACCTGGTCCATGCCCGCGTGGTGCGACTTCTTGACGTCCTCGTCGTAGGCAGTGGTGTCGGCGGCATCGGCCAGCGACGTCGGGAGGCCGACCTCCTCGAGGGCCTCCTCGATCAGCTGCCGGTCGATGTCGCGACCCTGCAGGTGGATCCGGTTGCCCGAGCGCCGTGTACAGCGGCAGCAGGACCTGATCGCCCTCGAGCCTGGGAGGCGGCGATGGCGACGCGCACCGGTCCCCAGGCCGGATCGAGCTTCTTGCGGTACTCCTCGGGGATGTCCTTCTCGGCGTTGAGGTAGGCAAGGCTCATCACGTGCCACGAGGCCGCGATCGGCCGCACCTTCTCGACCTCGAGCAGCCAGCGCGACGTCATCCATGCCCAGGGGCAAAGGGGGTCGAACCAGAAGTCGACAGGGGTGCGATCAGCGTCTGACACGGAGCTCTCCTAGGTGTTTGCGGTCTACACATAGCGCTCTGCCCTGTACCTGTTATTCCCACTTGGTCTGGGACAATGCCGGAATGCCTGGAACCAACCTGACCCGGGACGAGGCGCGCACCCGCGCCGAGCTCCTGGCCGTCGAGTCCTACACCGTGGATCTCGACCTGGACCCCGCCCACGCCGACGTCTTCGCATCGACCACGGTCGTCCGGTTCCGCGCCAGCCGCCCGGGCGAATCGACCTTCGCCGACCTCGTCGGCGCCACGATCCACGAGATCAGCCTCAACGGTCGCGCCCTCGACCCGGCGGACGTGTACGTCGACCAGCGGATCCGGCTCGACGACCTGCAGGAGGTCAACGAGCTGCGGGTGGTCGCCGACTGCACCTACACCCGCACCGGCGAGGGCATGCACCGCTTCGTCGACCCGGTCGACGACCGGATCTACCTCTACTCGCAGATGGAGGTGCCCGACGCCCGGCGGGTGTTCACGACGTTCGAGCAGCCGGACCTCAAGGCGGTCTTCACCTTCACCGTCACCGCGCCCGAGCACTGGGCGGTGGTCTCGGTGGCCCCCACCCCTGAGCCCGAGCCGGCCCGCGACGGCATGTCGGTGTGGCGCTTCCCGCAGACCGAGCGCATGTCGACGTACGTCACGGCTGTCGTGGCAGGCGAGTACCACGGGGTCTTCGACACCTACGTCGGCAAGCACGGCGAGATCCCGCTCGGCCACTACTGCCGGCAGTCGATGGTCCCGTACTTCGACATCGACGAGCTCGTCACCGTCACCAAGCAGGGGTTCGACTTCTTCGAGGAAGCGTTCGACTTCCCCTACCCGTTCCACAAGTACGACCAGCTCTACGTCCCCGAGTTCAACAACGGGGCGATGGAGAACGCCGCGTGCGTGACGCTGCGCGACGAGTACCTCCCCCGCGGCAGGCAGGCCCGCTGGTTCTACGAGCAGCGCGCGAACACCGTGCTGCACGAGCTCGCGCACATGTGGTTCGGCGACCTGGTGACGATGCGCTGGTGGGACGACCTGTGGCTCAACGAGTCGTTCGCCGAGTGGGCCTCGCACCACGCGATGGTCAACGCCACCCAGTACGACGAGGGCTGGACCGGCTTCACCAACAACCGCAAGAACTGGGCCTACCGGCAGGACCAGCTCGACACCTCGCACCCGATCGCCGCCGACAACCACGACCTGGCGGCCGTCGAGGTGAACTTCGACGGCATCACCTACGCCAAGGGGGCCGCGACCCTCAAGCAGCTCGTCGCCTGGGTGGGCGAGGGCGAGTTCATGGCGGGACTGCGCGCCTACTTCGCGCGGCACGCCTTCGACAACTCCGAGTTCAGCGACCTGCTCACCGCGCTCGAGGAGACCTCGGGGCGCGACCTGCGGTCCTGGGCCGAGGAATGGCTGCAGACGAGCGGTGTCACCACGCTGCTGGCTGAGTTCGACGTCGACGAGAACGGGTGCTACTCCGCGTTCCGGGTCGCGCAGACGGCGAAGCCGGGCTTCCCCCACCTGCGGCGCCACCGCATCGGCATCGGCCTCTACGACCGCGACCCCAACGGGCAGCTGGTCCGCAGGACCACGGTGGAGACCGACGTGATCGGGGAGCTGACCGACGTCCCGAAGCTGGTGGGGGTCGACCCAGCCCGACCTGCTGCTGCTCAACGACGGCGACCTGTCCTACGTGAAGATCCGCTTCGACGAGCGCTCGCTGGCGACCGTGCGCGACTCGGTCCACACGCTCGACGACTCCCTCGCCCGGGCGCTGTGCTGGGGCGCGCTGTGGGACATGACCCGCGAGGCGCAGGTCCGCGCCGAGGACTTCGTCTCGATCGTGCTGCGCGGGCTGCCGACGGAGACCGACGAGACCGCCGTCAAGATGCTGCCCCAGTACGTCCAGCTGACGCTCGACCAGTTCGCGCACCCCTCACGTCGTGAGGCACTGCGCGCGACGTGGGAGCAGGGCGTGCGCTCGCTGATCGACGGGGCGGAGCCCGGCAGCGACCACCAGCTGACGTTCCTTCGCTCGTTCATCGGCAACCCCGGCAAGCGCATCCCGCCGGCGTCGTACGGCGGCGCGGCGCGCAGTGCGGAGGCCCTCGACTTCTTGGAGGGACTGCTCGAGGGCAAGGAGTCGGTCGAGGGCGTGGAGATGGCGGCAGACCTTCGCTGGCTGACGCTCATCGCCTTGGCCGCGCGCGGCCGCGCCGACCGCGACCGAGTGCTCGCCGAGCGTGCTCGCGACAACACCATCTCCGGCCACGAGCGTGCGGTGGCCGCTCTTGCCGTGATCCCCGACGAGTCGGAGAAGGAGTCGGCGTGGCAGCAGGCGCGTCTTCGACGACGTGCCGAACGAGACCCAGCGCAGCATCGCCTACGTGTTCGACGTGTCCGGCCAGCGGGACCAGCTCGCGCCGTACCTGGAGAAGTACCTCGCGGCGGCGGACACGATCTGGGAGGACAAGGGCACGCAGATCGCCTCGACGATGCTGGAGTACATGTTCCCGCGCAGCCTCACCGGCCCCGAGACGCTGGCACGCGTCGAGGAGTGGCTGGAGTCGTCCACGGCGAACCCCGCCGCGAAGCGCTACGTGCGCGAGGCGCGCGACGACATCCTGCGCGCGCTGAAGGCGCAGGCCGCCGACTCGTAGCCGAGTTGTCAGGCGTGGCGCAGCTGTGGGCGGCGAGCGTGCTCGGCGAGCTGTCGCACGCCACGGGTGATGCCGCCGACCAGGTCGCCGCTCGAGAAGGCGGTCTGCATGGTCAGGGTGGCGAGCTTGACCTCGGCGTCGTCGAGGACGAGGTGTGCCTTCTCCCCCGTGACGATCTCGAGGATCTTGGCGGCCGGGTCGACGAGCACCAGCACGGAGCGGTCCGGGGCGACCAGCGCGGCGTGCAGCCGCTCGGCGAAGGGCCTCGTCTCACCGTCGGAGCGGCCGACGAACACCGAGAACTCGATGCGGCTCAGCGTCTCGGCGTCGCGGATCGCCTTGTCGATCTCGTTGCGCTGAGCGGACGTGAACGCGTCACCAGCGGCCACTGGCTCCCCCTCGGGTCGACACGGGCTCGCCACGGCCGATCTCGGCCCGAGACTCGGTCTCGGCGCCCTCGAGCCCGCCACGCGGCCCGCCGAACCAGGTCGGCTCACCTCGCCAGGCCTGGCCGGGCTTGTAGGACTCGGCCTTGGACATGGACGGGATGTAGACCAGCAGCGTGATCAGCGCGAAGAGCCCGATGGGGATCACCGCGAGCACCAGCAGTGCGTGCAGCGGGTCCACGGCCGGGGAGTTCTCCCACGTGTCGGGTGCGTCGGCCTGCGCAGGCTCGGCGCCCGTGATGCCCGTCACGAGCAGTCCGAGCACCGGAGCGAGGATGCGAGCGGCGCGGCGGACAGCCAGTTGACCCGGTGTCTGCTGGCTCTGCTGCGGCTGGTTCGTCACGTGACAGAGGGTAGCGAAGACCACATCTGGCTGGTTTGGTGACACCGATGTGATCTCGTAACCTCGCGGCCATGTCGATCTCCATGTCTTCCATGTCGATCGCGCCGGTGACCTCCGGACTGCCCAGCGACGTCCAGACGCCATGGGCGGTCGTGAAGGAGTGGAGCGACGTGATGCAGCAGTGGCTGGGTGACGACTGGCAGTCGCAGATCATCACCTGGCTGATCACCAAGCCGCTGGCCATCCTCGTGCTGGTCCTGGCGGCGGTCATCCTGCGCTGGTTCCTCCACCGCCTCATCGACCGGCTGGTGCGACGCGCCGCCGAGGGCCTGCCTAGCCCGGTGCTCAAGCGCCGGAGCAAGGAACAGAGCGAGGCGCCGTCCCAGGTGCCGCCGGCCGTGGCGGCCGGGCGCCGGGTGCAGCGCGCCGAGACGATGGGCTCGCTGCTCAAGAGCGTCGCCTCGATCGTCATCTTCACGATCTTCGGCATCACGATCATCGCCGAGCTCGGCTACCCCGTCGGACCGCTGATCGCGAGCGCCGGCGTGGTCGGCGTCGCCATCGGCTTCGGCGCGCAGAGCCTGGTGAAGGACTTCCTCTCCGGCATCTTCATGATCTTCGAGGACCAGTACGGCGTCGGCGACTCGGTCGACCTCGGCGAGGCGGTCGGCACTCATCGAGGCGGTCGGCCTGCGGGTCACCAGACTGCGTGACGTCGAGGGCACGGTCTGGTACGTCCGCAACGGCGAGATCATCCGCGTCGGCAACCAGAGCCAGAACTGGGCTCGCACCGTGCTCGACATCCCGGTGGCACTCGAACCAGGACCTGGCACGCGTGCAGCAGGTGCTGCGTGACGTCGCCCACGACCTGTGGGACGACGAGGACTACCGTCACCTGATCATCGAGGAGCCGTCCGTGTGGGGTGTGCAGGACCTCACCCCGAACTGGGTGACCGTCCGGGTCACGCTCAAGACCGCGCCGCTCGAGCAGTGGGCGGTCGCGCGTGAGATGCGGCAGCGCATCAAGTGGCGCTTCGACCACGAGGGCATCGAGTTCGCCCCGCCTGCCGTCACCGCCTGGGGCCAGCCCGCGTGAACCCGCTTGCTGCAGCAGCGACAATGGCCACGTGACGACGCCACCGTCCGGAGAGCCGGAGCAGACCTTCTACGACGCGATCGGCGGCTACCCGACCATCGCGAAGATCGTCGCGCGGTTCTACGAGGGCGTGGCCGAGGACGAGGTGCTCCGCCCGATCTACCCCGAGCAGGACCTCGGTCCCGCCCAGGAGCGGTTCACGATGTTCCTGGTGCAGTACTGGGGCGGCCCGACGACGTACTCCGACCAGCGCGGGCACCCGCGGCTGCGGATGCGGCACGCGCCCTTCGCGGTCACCCCGCTGGCCAAGGAGCACTGGTTGCGCCACTTCCGCGCCGGGCTGGACGAGGCGGACCTGCCGCCGGAGCTCGACGCGCAGTTCTGGGACTACGTCACGCACGCCGCGCAGTTCATGGTGAACACCTTCGACGAGCCGGTGCACTGAGCCGACGCACCGATCGCGAGGTCGCTCACTGCTCCTGGGCGCCCTCGAGCCGTGCACGCTCGGCGTCGCTGAGCGGACGTGACCGCTGCGTGGCGACGTCGAAGGCCACCAGCGTCACCTCCGCGGTCGAGTAGACGGTGCCGGCCTCGTCGACGATGCGGCAGGCCAGCGCGTACGACGACGTGCCGATCCTGGTCACCCAGGTCTCCACGGCGTACGGCTCGGGACGGAACAGGATCGGTCGCTTGTAGTCGACGTCGATGCGAGCCACCACCTGCCGGTGGCTCGAGTCGCTGTCGAAGAGGCCGCCCGCGAGGGAGAGGATGAAGGCGATCCGCGCCTCCTGGAAGTACTCGAAGTACTTCACGTTGTTCACGTGCCCGTAGACGTCGACGTCGCTGAAGCGGACGTGGCACTCGTAGGTGTGACGGCTCATCGCGCACTGCTTCCCTGGCTCGGCGCCGTCTCGTCCGGCTCGAGGAACTGCTCGAGCACGCGTCGCTCCTCGTCGCGGATCCGGCGCGGGCGCTCCTCGCCGAAGACGTACGGCGTCAGCACCGTGCGGGCACGGGCGTAGACGCGTCGGCCGTCGTCGGTCTCGTCGAGGATCTCGTAGGCCATCGTGAAAGACGCGGCACGGATCCGGGTCACCCACGACTCGATGCGCACCGGCTCGAACCGGAACACGAGCGGCGCGACGAACTCGACCTCGTGGCGCACCACCACGGTGCCCTCGGCCAGCTGCTCGCCACCCGTCTCCGGCGCGTGCGTGCGCAGCATGTCGACGCGCGACTCCTGCAGGTAGTCGACGTAGGTGACGTTGTTGACGTGCCCCAGGGAGTCCATGTCCGCCCAGCGCAGCGGGCAGAGGTAGATGTGTCGAGCCACACAGGCATCTCCCAGGCCTGAGGTTTACGCTCAGCAGACGCCCAGCGGATGCCGCTGATCCCCGACACACCAGGAGTCATCCATGCCCGAGGCAGTGATCGTTTCCGCGGCCCGCTCCCCCATCGGCCGCGCGTTCAAGGGGTCCATGGTCGACCTGCGGCCGGACGACCTGACCGCCACGATCATCAGGACCGCCCTCGGCAAGATCCCCGAGCTCGACCCGCGAGACATCGACGACCTGTACCTCGGGTGCGGGCTTCCCGGCGGTGAGAGCGGCTTCAACATGGGCCGCATCGTCGCGGTGATGCTCGGCTACGACCACCTGCCAGGCGCCACCATCACCCGCTACTGCTCCTCGTCGGTCCAGACCACGCGGATGGCCTTCCACGCGATCAAGGCCGGCGAGGGCGACGTGTTCATCTCCGCAGGCGTCGAGACGGTGTCGCGGTTCGCGAAGGGCAACTCCGACAGCCTGCCGGACACCCACAACCCGGTGTTCGCCGACGCCGAGGCGCGCACCCAGGAGTCGGCGCAGGGCGGCGTGAGCTGGCAGGACCCGCGCGAGGGCGGCGCGGTGCCGGACGCCTACATCGCGATGGGCCAGACCGCCGAGAACGTCGCGACGCTGCGCGGGCTGACCCGCCAGGAGCTCGACGAGTTCGGCGTCCGCAGCCAGAACCTCGCCGAGAAGGCGATCAACGACGGCTTCTGGCAGCGCGAGATCACGCCCGTCACCACGCCCGACGGCACCACGGTCGAGAAGGACGACGGACCGCGCGCCGGCGTCACGCTCGAGGCCGTCAGCGACCTGAAGCCGGTCTTCCGTCCGGACGGCGTGGTGACCGCGGGCAACTGCTGCGCACTCAACGACGGCGCCGCGGCGGTGGTGGTCATGTCCGACACCAAGGCCAAGGAGCTCGGGCCTCACGCCGCTCGCGCGCGTCGTCTCCACCGGCGTCACCGGGCTCTCCCCGGAGATCATGGGGCTCGGCCCGGTCGAGGCGAGCAAGCAGGCGCTCAAGCGCGCGAACATGACGATCGACGACATCGACCTCGTCGAGATCAACGAGGCGTTCGCGGCCCAGGTCGTGCCGTCGTACCAGGAGCTCGGCATCGACCTCGACCGGCTCAACGTCAACGGCGGCGCGATCGCGGTCGGCCACCCGTTCGGCATGACCGGCGCCCGGCTGCAGAACACGATGATCAACTCGCTGCAGTGGCACGACAAGCAGGTCGGCCTGATCACGATGTGCGTCGGTGGCGGCCAGGGCATGGCGCTGGTCCTCGAGCGGCTCAACTAGCCGAGGCAGCACGACCCTGGCAATGCGAAGGCCCCCGGTTCACGAGGAACCGGGGGCCGTTCGCATGAGCGGTGAAGGGTGGATCAGACGGTCTGCTCGTCCTGCTCGTCCTTCTGCAGGACGGCCTCGCCGGTGACGATGATGTCGATCTTGTCGCCGATCATCAGGCGACCGCCGTCGAGCGGGATGTTGAAGTCCACGCCGAAGTGCTTGCGCGAGATGCTCGTGGTGCCCTCGAAGCCGATCCGGGTGCCGCCCCACGGGTCGCTGCCGACACCGAGGAGCTCGACGTCGAGCGTGACGGACTTGGTGACGCCCTTGATGGACAGGTCGCCCGTGACCAGCAGGCCGTTGCCGCCCTGCTCCACGCCGGTGCTCGCGAACGTCATCGGGCCGTGGTTCTCGACGTCGAAGAAGTCGGCCGAGCGGAGGTGGTTGTCGCGGTTTGTCTCGTGGGTGTTGATCGAGTGCAGGTCGATCGTGGCGCTCGCGGCCGGCGTCTCGCCGGTGACGAGGTGGCCCTCGAACTTCTCGAAGCGGCCGCGCACCTTGCTCATCAGGTGGCGGGCGGTGAAGCCGATCTCGGTGTGGCTGGGGTCGATGGCCCAGGTGCCGGTCGGGGTCTCGGTGCTGCTCAGGACGTCGATGCTCATGTGCTCTCCTTCAACGAGGATGTGCTCGTACATTGCTCATGCAAAGGGGTCCGATGCGGGCCCATTCATTGAATCTTCAACTGTGGGACAGGTAGCCTTATTCCTATGACGGAGGAGACGCAGGTCACATCGTGGCTCGACCCATCCCAGCAACGGTCGTGGCGAGCCTTCCTGGTCGGCACGACGCTGCTGATGGACCGGCTCGACCGCGACCTTCGCGAGAAGCACCAGCTCTCGCTGCCTGAGTACGAGATCTTGGTCCGGCTCTCCGAGGCCGAGGACAACCGCATGCGCATGGCGGTGCTCGCAGACTCCGTGAGCCACTCCCGCTCGCGTGTCACCCACACGGTCAACCGCATGGAGAAGGCCGGGCTCGTGGTGCGCGACTCCTGCGTGTCCGACGGGCGCGGCATCGAGGCGGTGCTGACCGAGGACGGCAAGCGCACGCTGGAGGCGGCTGCGCCCACGCACGTCGCCGGCGTTCGCCGCATGCTGATCGACCTCGCCCCCGAAGAGGACTTCGAGGCCGTCGGCCGGGTGTTCGACGCGGTCACCGACAAGCTCATCGACGCCCACCCGGCGCTGGACATCCGCTAGCGCTGACATGCTTCGGGCATGACAGCCTGGCACCGCCACTCGCTCGATCCGGTCCACACGACGTACCCGTCGGCGGGGCCGTACGACACCCCCGAGCGGCGCCGCGCTGGTCGAGACGGTGCGGGCGTTCGCGATGGACGAGGTGCTCCCGGTCGCCAACGAGCTCGACCCACGCCACGAGGACATCCCCGACGCGATCCTCGAGCGGATGGCCGAGCTCGGGCTGTTCGGCATCTTGATCCCCGAGGACGAGGGCGGCCTCGGGCTCGGCGTGCTCGACTACTGCTTGGTGTCCGAGGAGCTCGCTCGCGCCTGGATGAGCGTCGGCAGCATCATCGCCCGCGGCAACGGCACCGGCTGCGACAGCGCCGACCCCGACAAGCGGCGCGCCCTGCGACGGGCCAGCGCGGCCGGCGAGCGCATCGGGGCCATCGCGTTCTCCGAGCCGGAGGCCGGCTCCGACCTCGCGAGCGTCGCGTGCGCTGCGGAGCGCGACGGTGACGAGTGGGTGGTCACCGGCACCAAGCGCTGGGTCGGTCACGCGCTGTCCGCGGACTTCCTGCACCTGCTCGCCCGCACCCGTCCACCGGGCGAGGACCGTGGCCCGTCCGACGGCCTCGAGCTGTTCCTCGTCGAGAAGGAGCGTGGCTCGTTCCCGGACGGCGTGACCGGCACCCCGATCGAAAAGATCGGCTACTTCGGGCTCACCACGTGGCAGCTCGAGCTCGACGGGCTCCGGCTGCCGGCCGACGCGCTGCAGGACACCGGCGAGGAGGAGGGCCAGGGCTTCAAGCACAGCCTGGGGTGGCTGAACGTAGCGCGGGCACAGACGGCGGCTCGCGCGGTCGGGCTGGCGCGCGGCGCCGTGGAGGACGCGCTCACCTACTGCCAGCGACGCGAGCAGTTCGGCGAGCCGATCGGCAACCAGCAGGTGATCCGGCACATGCTCGCCGACATGTCCGCCGAGGTCGCTGCCGCCAGGCAGCTCTACCAGCACGCCGCCTGGCTCGTGGACTCCGGCGAGGCCGCCAACATCGAGACCTCACAGGCGAAGCTGTTCGCCTCGGAGATGGCCGAGCGGGTGACCAGCCAGGCGCTGCAGATCTTCGGCGGCAACGGCTACACCACGGAGTACGCCGTCGAGAGGTACTGGCGCGACGCCCGGCTGACCAAGATCTTCGAGGGCACCAGTGAGATCCAGCGCCGCATCATCGCCGACGGCCTGATCGACGACGCGCCGGTGTGAACGACGTGCACGCCGTGCTCCTCGAGGAGCGAGAGCGCACCCGGTCGAGGCTGGCGGCGCTGAGCGGTGACCACGCCGGCATCGTCGAGGCCTCGCGGGACTCGAACGCCGACGACGAGCACGACCCCGAGGGCGCCACGATCGCGTTCGAGCGCTCGCAGGTGGCCTCGCTCGCGCGGCAGGCGGAGGAGCACCTTGCGGAGGTCGACGCCGCGCTGGCCCGGCTCGAGGCCGGCACCTACGGCAGGTGCGAACGCTGCGGCCGCCCGATCGAGGCCGACCGTCTCGAGGCCCGGCCGACCGCCCGGACCCACGTCACCTGCTGAGCGACGGCGCCAGTCGCTGGGGCTAGTCGCGGGTGAGCTTGCGGTGGGTGACGCGGTGCGGGCGAGCCGCCTCGGCACCGAGTCGCTCGACCTTGTTGGCCTCGTAGGCCGCGAAGTTCCCCTCGAACCAGAACCACTTGCCCTCGTCCTCGTCGTCGCCCTCCCAGGCGAGGATGTGGGTGGCGGTGCGGTCGAGGAACCAGCGGTCGTGCGAGGTGATGACCGCGCAGCCGGGGAACTCCAGCAGCGCGTCCTCCAGCGACTGCAGGGTCTCGACGTCCAGGTCGTTGGTCGGCTCGTCGAGCAGCAGCATGTTGCCGCCCATCTTCAGCGTGAGCGCGAGGTTGAGACGGTTGCGCTCACCGCCGGAGAGGACGCCGGCGCGCTTCTGCTGGTCCGGGCCCTTGAACCCGAACGACGCGATGTAGGCGCGGCTGGGCATCTCGAAGTTCGCGACCTTGATGAAGTCGAGACCGTCGGAGACCACCTCCCAGACGTTCTTGCTCGGGGTCGAGGCCGCCGCGGCTCTGGTCGACGTAGGAGATCTTCACGGTCTGGCCGACCTTCAGCTCGCCGCTGTCGGGCTTCTCCTCCCCGACGATCATCCGGAACAGCGTGGTCTTGCCGACGCCGTTGGGACCGATGACGCCGACGATGCCGGCGCGCGGCAGCTTGAAGTCGAGGTCGTGCATGAGCACGCGGCCGTCGAAGCCCTTCTCGAGGTCCTCCGCCTCGAGCACGACGTCGCCGAGCCGTGGCCCGGCGGGGATGTTGATCTCGGAGACGTCGAGCTTGCGGTTGCGCTCGGCCTCGGCCGCCATCTCCTCGTAGCGGGCCAGCCGGGACTTGCTCTTGGCCTGCCGCGCCTTGGGGTTCGAGCGGACCCACTCGAGCTCGCGCTCGAGCATCTTGGCGCGCTTGGCGTCCTTGGCGCCCTCGACCTTGAGCCGCTCCTGCTTGGTCTCGAGGTACGTCGAGTAGTTGCCCTCGTAGGGGTGGGCGCGGCCGCGGTCGAGCTCGAGGATCCAGCCGGCGACGTTGTCGAGGAAGTACCGGTCGTGGGTGACGGCCAGCACGGCACCCGGGTACGACGCGAGGTGACCCTCCAGCCACTGCACCGACTCGGCGTCGAGGTGGTTGGTGGGCTCGTCGAGCAGCAGCAGGTCGGGCTGCTGCAGCAGCAGCTTGCACAGCGCGACCCGGCGGCGCTCACCACCGGACAGGTGGTCGACCATGCACCTCCGGCGGCGGGCAGCGCAGCGCGTCCATGGCCTGGTCGAGCCGGCTGTCGAGGTCCCACGCGTTGGCGTGGTCGAGGTCGGTCTGCAGGTCCCCCATCTCGGCCAGCAGCTTGTCGTAGTCGGCGTCGGGGTCGGCGAGCTCCTCGGAGATCTTGTTGTAGCGGTCGAGCTTGCCCTTGATCTCGCCGACCGCCTCCTCGACGTTGTCGAGGACGGTCTTGCCCTCGGTCAGCGGCGGCTCCTGCTGCAGCATCCCGACGGTCGCCTCGGGGTCGAGCATCGCGTCACCGTTGGACGCGTGCTCGAGACCGGCCATGATCTTGAGGAGCGTCGACTTCCCGGTGCCGTTGGGCCCGACGACGCCGATCTTGGCGCCCTTCAGGAACGACAGCGTGACGTTGTCGAGGACGACCTTGTCGCCGTGTGCCTTGCGCACGTTGCGCAGTGTGTATACGTAGTCAGCCATGGTCCGGCCAGCCTACGGCCGCCCCGCCGACGGCTGAAATCGGCCGACCTGGCCGGTGGCGCTGCCGCTCAGGCGACCCGGCTGGGTGACCGCTCGCCCTCGGGCTCGAGACGCCGCTCGCCGAGACTGTCGAGCTGCGGCAGGTCGTCGGGCGCTGCGTGGATCAGCTCCTTGACCACCTGCTCGTCCTCCGTCCCGCTGGTCTGCTCGGACCGGGCCGCCTTCAAGAACGTCGTGGTGCCGCGGGTCAGGTCGTGGCCGACGTAGCTGGCCTCGACGACGTGGGTCACCGACGACTGACCGTCCTCTCGCTGCCAGACGTCGGTGCGCAGCCGGCCGTGCACGATGACCGGGTCGCCCTTGCGGACCGAGTCGCGCACGTGGTCGGCGAGCGTGCGCCAGCAGGCGACCGAGAACCACGACGTGGGGCCGTCGACCCAGTCACCGGAGCGCTTGCGGATCCGCGGGGTCGAGCCGACCCGGAAGTTGACCACGGACCCCTGGCCCGTGTCGCGGTGGACGATCTCGTTGCCCACCCAGCCCTGGAACGTCACGAATGCCTCGTTCATCGCGTCTTGGCTCCTCGTCCTGCGTTGTTTGGTCGGAACTGAGGACGCCAGACTGCCCCCGACCGAGCACGCCGAGGAGCCTTCGAGCAGGCGCGGTGGACGACGGGCCGCGCCTGCCGTCGGTGGACGGAAACCGGCCAGGCGTCAGGCCAGGCGGGCCGGCTGCATCAGGGGCGGCGGTTGCGGGAACCCGACGTAGGGCCGCAGTGCCCGCAGCCGGTGCACCATCGCAGCGCCTCGCTGCGCGAAGTCGGGTGGCGCCGTGCCGCGCAGGTAGCGGTCGTGGAGGAAGCCCAGCTCGACCGCCTGCTGCTGGTACTCCCGCATCACCTTCTCCGCGATCGGGCCGCCGTGGGTGCGCGCGAAGCGCCGGCTCATCCGACGAGCAGGCAGCCGCACCAGCCACGGCACCTCGCAGGGGGTCGATCAGCCCGCGCTGGGCGCAGTCGTTGAGGCTGCGGGTCAGCATCTGGCCCTCGCGCTTGCGGGCCCACACCGCGAAACCGACGAGCAGCAGGAACGCCGGGACCATCGCGAACAGGTAGGTGAGCACGAACATCCGCCCGCCGGCGAAGAACGCCGACCCGTTCCAGCTGCCGTGGGCGATCACCGCGGCGACGTACCCCAGCAGTGGCGCCAGCACCCGGCCGGTCTGCGACTTGGCGACCACGGCGAAGCCGACGCCGAGGCCGATGAACGCGGTGAACAGCGGGTGGGCGAACGGGCTGAAGATGCCGCGTACGACGAACAGGGTGGTCGCCGACTCCAGGCCGCCCGGGCCGGCGCCGTCACCGCCCATGTAGGCGCTGCCGAGGTAGAGGATGTTCTCGGTGAAGGCGAAGCCGCAACCGACCAGCCCGGCGTAGACGATGCCGTCGAGCACCCCGTCGATGTCGCGACGCCGGAACCACAGCAGGATCAAGATGAACAGGCCCTTCATGCCCTCCTCGGTGACCGGCGCGACGATCGAGCCGGCGATCGAGTTCGGGGTCTGCAGGATCGCCTGGTCGAGGACCTGGAGCACCAACGCGGCGGCGGTCGCGACGAACGCTCCCCACCCGAAGGCGGTGACCAGCAGCGGGACCGGCTCCGGCTCGTAGCGGTCGAGCCACAAGAAGCAGGCGATCACCGGGCCCACCGGCAGCGCGGCCAGGATCACGCCGATCGCGAACGCCCCCGGGGCGTTCTGCAGGATCAGCACGAGCGCCATCACGGCCGCGCCGACGAGCATGGCGAGCGTCACCAGCACCGTGAACACGGTGTTCCCGCGTCGTGGCCGGTTCAGCAGGCCTGGCGGCACGGTCTGCGGGGCGGCCCACGGTCCGGGCGGGACCGGCTGCCGCCACCCCGCCCACGCTCGTTGGCCCTGACTGTCCCCGGTCATCTGCGCAAGCCTAACGGGGCTCCGGGCTCGCACGAGCGGCCGGAGCGAGCGTTCGTCGTAGAGTGGATGAGTGAGTCAGTCGCACGATCAGGACGTCCCCGACGCCTATGCCGCGTTCATGCGCAAGGGCTGGGGCGACCGCACCCTGCACCTGCCCCGCCACCCGGTTGCCGACCGCGCCGCGGAGCGACGCCAGCGCCTGGCCGAGGCGTTCCCGGGCGAACGGCTCGTGGTCCCCGCCGGCCGGTTCAAGGTCCGGGCCAACGACACCGACTTCCGGTTCCGCGTCGACACCGCACACGTCTACCTCACCGGCAACCAGACCAGCGACGCCGTGCTGGTGATCGAGGGCGGGGAGTCGGTCCTCTACGCGCGACCACGCTCCTCACGGCAAAGCGACGAGTTCTTCCGCGACCGCCGCTACGGCGAGCTGTGGGTGGGCCGCCGGCCGTCGCTGAAGGAGATCTCGGACTCGCTCGGCATCGAGGTCCGGCACCTCGCCGAGCTCGAGGAGCGGTTGGGCGGCGCCGCCAAGACCCGCGTGCAGCGCGACGTCGACTCGTACGTCGAGGGCCAGGTGTCCACGGACAGCGCTCGCGACCACGACTTCGCCCGGGTGCTCTCGCAGATGCGCCTGGTCAAGGACGAGTGGGAGATCGAGCAGCTGCAGGAGGCGTGCGACATCACCACCCTCGGCTTCGCCGACAGCGTGCGTGAGTGGGACAACGTGATCCGCTACGGCGAGCGCTGGCTCGAGGGCACGTTCTTCCGGCGCGCCCGCGCGATGGGCAACGACACCGGCTACGACTCGATCGTGGCCGGCGGCAAGCACGCCACGACGCTGCACTGGACCGACAACAGCGGCCCGGTCACGCCGGGTGAGCTGCTGCTGCTCGACATGGGCGTCGAGGGCAGCAACCTCTACACCGCCGACGTCACGCGGACGCTCCCGGTCGACGGCACGTTCACCTCGTTGCAGCGCGACCTGTACCTGCTGGTCCTCGCCGCGCAGCAGGCCGGCATCGACGCCGTACGCCCCGGGGTCTCCTTCCAGGCGCCGCACGAAGCGGCGACGCACGTGCTGGCCCACGGACTGGAGGACCTGGAGCTGCTCCCGGTCTCCGCCGAGGAGGCGCTCTCGCCCGACAGCAAGGTCTACACGCGCTGGACGCTGCACTCCACCAGCCACATGCTCGGGCTCGACGTGCACGACTGCGCGGCGTCCGCACCCGACGCCTACAAGCAGGGCGACCTCGCAGCGGGCATGGTGCTCACCGTCGAGCCGGGCCTCTACTTCCAGGAGGACGACCTGCTCGTTCCCGAGGAGCTGCGCGGCATCGGCATCCGCATCGAGGACGACATCCTCGTCACCGCCAAGGGCTCGCGGAACCTCTCGGCATCCCTGCCACGCGAGCCGGGGGCCGTCGAGGAATGGATGGCGGACCTGAGAGCCTGACCCTCGCCAGCATCGGCCCACCATCAGTCAGGGTCGAGACAGAGCCCCCGTAGCTCAGCTGGACAGAGCGGCAGACTTCTAATCTGCTGGTCGCAGGTTCGAGTCCTGCCGGGGGCGCAAGATTGCAGGTCAGGTCAGGTCAGGTCAGGTCAGGGCGTCGGGCTCGCGGTGAGATCGCTGAACCGTCCGACGATCGGGCCGTTGGTCGCGGTGCTCGACAGGTAGGTGGTGAGCGCGATGCTGCCCGCGCGCCTGGAGGCCGGCGGTGCTGTCGGTCCTCGAGATGAGCCAGCTGGCCGGCTCCGAGCCCGCCGCGGGCCACACCTTCGCACGCAAGGTGGTCGGGTTGGTCCCGAACACCTGCACCCGGGCACGCAGCGGCAGACCGGCCGTGTACGTCAGCCCTGGAACGGTGGCCGAGCCCAGTGTCGTCTCGGTGCCCGCTGCCAGTCGCGTCAACGACACGGAGACCGCGCCCGAGGCGACGATCTTGATCTTCGCGCGGTAGTCAGTGCCCGCCGCCGGTCGACGTCCGGTGGCGGTGAGGTACGTCCCCGCGGTCAGCTTGTCGGTGCTGCAGCCCGAACGTCAGGTCGGTGTCGGTGCTGCTGACTCCGCCGAGGGTTGCCGTCACCTGCTTGCCGGCCGCGAGCGTCATCGCGCCGGAGCCGTTGCCGACCGAGAAGGCCGACGAGGTCCCGGTGAGGCTCCACGCTCCTCCGACATCAGCCGTGCCCCAGCCGTTCGTGACCGTGCGGCCGAACGTGTCCCTTGCGAGCGTCTGACCGGTCGCGGCCGACACGGTGACCGGATGTGTCACGGAGTCCGTAGCACCCTGGTTGTCGGTCACCTTGAGCGTGACGTCGTAGGTCCCAGGTGTGGTGTAGACGTGGTCCGGTGTCGGACCGGTCTCGGTCGCCCCGTCGTCGAAGGTCCAGGCGTACGACGCCACCGACCCGCCCGGGTCCGTCGATCCGGAGCCGTCGAAGCCGCAGGACATGGCGGAGCACAACGAGGAGAACGCCGCGTTCGGGGGCGTGTTGGTCGGTCCGCCCGTCGCGGTGTGCTGGGCCGTCAGCGAGCTGAAGGCGACGACTGGAGCGTTCGTCGAGTTGCTCGAGAGGTAGGTGCTGACTCCCACCGCACCGGGCGACTGCAGGGCACCCGTCGAGTCCGTCGCCGTCTGCGCCCAGTTCGACGGTTCCGTTCCCGCGGCGTCCCACACCCGGGCGCGCACCGTCGTCGGGCTCGTCCCCGTCACCTGGAGCCGCACCGAGATCTTCTTGTTCGGCGACACGGTCAGCCCAGGGATCGTGATCGCGGGGGTGATGCCCGACTCCGTCTTGGCGACGATCTTCGAAAGCGTCAGCGTCGCGGTGTTCGTCGAGGTCAGCCGGACCTTCGCGCGATAGTCGTTGCCCACCGACACCCGCCGCCCGATGAGGGAGACCTGGACCCCGCTCCCCGTGGCGGCCTTGTCGCTCGAGAACGTCGTCGTGACGTCGGTGTCGTCGCTGCTGGTCGAGCCGAGCGCCGAGGTAAGGGTCGCGCCCGCCGTCGGCGACATCCGCGCTGTCCCGGGCGAGACCGAGAACAGGCTGGTCTTGCCCGTCAGCCCCCAGGCACCACCGACGTCGGCGCTGCCCCAGCCGTTCGACACCGTGCGGTTGAACCCGTCGGCGGCGAAGGGCGCGGCCCCGGCCGGGTTCACCGTCTTGGTGACCGAGTCGGTGGCGCCCTGGTTGTCGGTGACGGTGAGGGTCACCTGTTTGGACCCGCCTGACCCGTAGAGGTGGGAGGTCGTCTCGCCGGAGCCGGTCTTGCCGTCACCGAAGTTCCACGCGTAGGACGCGATGTTGCCGTCGGGATCGTCGGAGTCGGAGGCGTCGAACGAGCAGGTGGCGTCGGGGCAGGTGGCACTGAAGTCGGCGGTCGGCCGCGTGTTGCCGTCGTCCGGGCTCCACACGTCGAGGATGGGCTGGGCGGAGGCGCTCCCGCCGAGCGGGGCGAGCCCGTAGGCGTCCTGGAGCGTGCGCAGCATCGAGTAGTGGTCGATCCGCCCGTCGTAGGTCCCCGGCACGACACGCTCGCCGGCCATGATCGTCGGGATCCGGTTGTTGTCGTTCTTGTCGTCCTCGTCGAACGTGAGCACGAACAGGCTGTTGTGGGTCTTGGCCCAGTCGACGTACGCCTTGAGTTTGGACTTCAGCCAGGTGTCGCCCTGGGCGATCGTCCCGTCGTGCATGTCGTTGAGGAGGTTGGGGATCACGAACGAGACCGGCGGGAGGTCGTTGAAGTCGCTCGGGAAGGCGGTCAACGGCTGGTTGGTGGTGCCCGGGAGGTTCGAGAAGTTCACCCACGGGCTGTGCTTGCGGACGTACTTGGCCGTGTTGCCGCAGGTCGTCGAGCCCGCGCTCGGCAGTCCCTCGCTGTAGCCGGTGAAGCCGAAGCCGGCGCTGCGCAGCTGGCTGCCGAGGTTCGCGCCGGTGAACGTGTGTGGGCAGGTGTCGTTGGTCACGCCTTGGAACGAGCCCGAGAAGAGCGCGAGGTAGTTCGGCTGGCTGGGGTGGGTCAGCGCGTAGGACTGCGTGAAGTTCGCGTTCTGCTGCGCCAGCTCATTGATGTACGGCGCCTCGGGGTTGCCCAAGATGTTGGTGGCCGAGTGGTTCTCCTCCACCACGATCACCACGTGGTCGGGGCGCGGCACGGTGGCAGTCGCGGCGTCGGCGCCGCCGTCGGTCAGGACGAAAGGAAGGGTCACCAGCAGCAGGGCAAGCACCAGCAGCCCCGAAGCCCGCACACGCATCACTGCACCCCCACGCCGTCCCAGGGAATGTACCCAGCCCGACGGGGTGCCGGGAATAGCCCGTTTCGCCTACGTGGCGCCGCTGCTGCTGGCATATGCGTCGATCTCGGCCAGCAGTGAGCGCTTTTCCGGCTCCGTCATGAACGACGCGCGCACGGCGTTCCCCGCCAGGCCGGCGATGCCCTGCTCGTCGAGGTCCAGCAGGTGGGCGGCGATCTCGTACTCGCGGTTGAGGGTGGTGCCGAACATCGGCGGGTCGTCGCTGTTCACCGAGACGTTGGCCCCGGCGTCGTACAGCTGCTTGATGGGGTGGTCCTCGAGCCGCTCGACCGCACGGGTGGCGATGTTGGAGGTGGGGCAGACCTCGAGCGGCACCTGGTGCTCGACGAGGTACTCGACGAGGGCAGGGTCCTGGACCGACGACGTGCCGTGGCCGATGCGCTCGGCGCCGAGGTCGCGCAGCGCGTCCCAGACGGTCTGCGGACCGGTCGTCTCTCCGGCGTGCGGCACGCTGTGCAGCCCGGCCGCGCGTGCCTGGTCGAAGACGTCCTTGAACTGGGGCCGGTCGACACCGATCTCCGGGCCACCCAGCCCGAACCCGATCAACGTCTCAGGTGCGTGGTCGAGCGCGAAGCCGAGGGTGTCCTCCCCCGCCGGGAGGCCGAACTCACCGGGGATGTCGTAGCACCAGCGCAGCCGGATGCCGTGGTCGCGCTCGGCCGCGACCCGGGCGTCCTCGACAGCCTCCACGAACGCCTCGATCGCGATGCCGGCATGCACCGAGGTCCACGGCGTGAGCGTGAGCTCGGCGTAGCGGATGTTCTGAGCGGCCATGTCGGCAGCCACCTCGTAGGTCAGCAGCCTGACGTCCTCCGGCTCGCGCAGCAGGTCGACGACCGCGAGGTAGACCTCGATGAAGTGCGCGAAGTCGCGGAACGTGTAGAACTCGCGCAGCCCCTCCAGGTCAGCCGGGACCTTGCCCGGGTGACGCGCCGCGAGCTCTGCGACCGTCCGCGGCGAAGCCGAGCCGACGTGGTGCACGTGGATCTCGGCCTTGGGCAGCCCCGCGATGAAGGCGGCGTGCGGCGAGGGAGCGGCGGGGTCTTGGTGGGGCTCGTCGGGCATGGCGATCAGTCTCACACCCTCAAGACGGGGTGTCGCTGCCGCATCGGGCCGCTCAGAAAGGGTACAAAGGTGGTGGCCCCGCGAGGTATGAGCTCACGGGGCCTATTCATGCCCGGACGCTCTGCCCGGCACTGGTCACGGCGTTACCGGGACTGGGTCACTGCGTCGCTTCGTCGATGCGCTCGACGAGCTCGGCGGTCGTCTTGAACTCCGACGGTCTTGCCGTTGATCTTCACCGTCGGCGTGCGAGCTCACGCCGTCCTCGGACGCCTGGGACGTGCCCTTCTCCACCCAGTTCTCGAACGCGCGGTCCGAGATCAGGCCGGAGACCTTCGAGCGCCGGGCGCCGGCATTCACCGCGTAGTCGAGCAGCTGCCCGTCGGACAGTCCGGCGCTGCCCTCCTCGGGCTGGTGCTCGAACAGCAGGTCGTGGAACCTCTTGGCGGCGTCCGGCCCGGCGGTGTCGAGCACGGCTGCGTAGGCGTTGGCCGCGCGGAGCGAGTAGTCGGTGCTCGAGGAACGCGGAGAGGAAGTTCAGCGCGTGGTAGCGCATCCGCACCTTCCCGGAGCCGACGGCAGCCTGCAGCCGGTTGCGGCTGGCGGCCTCGAACTGCCCGCAGAACGGGCACATGAAGTCCTCGTAGACGGTGACGGTGACGGGGGCGTCGGACTCGCCGTCCGGGACGGCGTACCCCACGGCGCCGGTGGGGGCTGCCGTCGACCCGCTCTGTCGAGTCGAGCGAGCTGCGCACCGGGTGCCGATCACGAGCACCAGCGCCAGCACCGCGACGCCGACCACCGTCACCACCAGCGAGCGACGGCGCCGCTCCTTGCGCTCCTGCTCCTGGCGGATCGCGGCGGCGCGCTCGGAGGCGGCCATGCGACTCCTTGCGCCGGGTGGCGGTGGACTTCTTCCTCGACATCTGCAGCCTTCGTCTCTCGTTCGGTCAGCTCGTGGCCGGCAGCAGCCGGTTGTCGACGGCGTACGGCGTCCGGGGCCGCCACACCAGCCAAGCGCTCAACGCCAACAGGCCGACGTCGCGCGCGATGTCCCACGGGTACTTCGACGTCGCGTTCGCCGCCGGCCCTGCACCGCCGCCGAAGCAGCCGCACTCGATCTGCAGTCCGCGGGCCCAGGCCGAGGCGATCCCGATGATGAACGCGATCAGCAGCAGCCCCGAGACGAGTGCGACCGTGCCGGGTGAGCAGGCCCAGGATCAGGCAGGCGCCGACGGAGGATCTCCAGCACCGGCAGCCGTTGCCCGACGCGCGGCACGAGGCTCTCCGGCAGCAGCCGGTAGGCGCGAACCGCCCGGACGTTCTCCGCGGGGTCGGGCAGCTTGAGCGATCCCGGCGGCCAGCCAGACCCCGCCGACCACGAGCCGGGCGACCAGTCCGACCGCATTGGCCCGCCAGCGCATGAGATCACTGTATGGAGGCCGGCTGAGAGCACACTGAGCGGGCGCTGGGGACCCGCCTGGGTAATGTGCCCCCGTGAACGACCGACTGGTGTGGATCGACTGCGAGATGACCGGCCTCGACCTGTCAGCCGACGCGCTGATCGAGGTCGCGGCACTCGTGACCGACTTCGAGCTGAACGTGCTCGGCGACGGCATCGACGTGATCGTGAAGCCGCCACCCGAGGCGCTGGAGCAGATGGACGAGTTCGTGCGGAACATGCACACGTCCTCGGGGCTGCTCGAGGAGCTCGCGGACGGCATGACCCTCGAGGAGGCCGAGCAGCAGGTCCTCGGCTACATCAAGAAGCACTGCCCCGACGGCAGCCGCCCACCGCTCGCGGGCAACACCGTGGCGACGGACCGGGCGTTCCTGGCGCGCGACATGGCCGAGCTCGAGTCGTTCCTGCACTACCGGATCGTCGACGTCTCCTCGATCAAGGAGCTGTCGCGACGGTGGTACCCACGCGCCTACTACGGCGCGCCGGCGAAGGGCGGCAACCACCGGGCGCTCGCCGACATCCAGGAGAGCATCGAGGAGCTGCGCTACTACCGGGCCGCCGTTTTCGTGCCGCAGCCCGGGCCCGACTCCGCGACCGCGAAGGCGCTGGCGGTCGAGCACGGCGGATCGCTCACCGGCCTCCCGGTTGCCGGGACCGTCGGCGAGGTGCAGGGCTCGCCCCGCGGCGCCAACGGGGCGGGCGGCCCACGCCCGGCCGGCACGTGAACCGTTACACTGATCGCTGCTTCGGCTCTTCCCGGCGTGCGCCGAGAGGGGCCGACGCGACTGTCTGACGGAGGCGCCTCCGCGGACGGGTCGCAGGCATGGTGGGCGTAGCTCAGCTGGTAGAGCGCCGCGTTGTGGTCGCGGATGTCGCGGGTTCAAGTCCCGTCGTTCACCCCAAGATGGTCTCCCAGGACATGAACCCGAACGGCTCCTTCGTGCGCATGGTCCACGACCTGTGGGCGACGTGATGCGCGACCTAGACGTGGAACCGGCTTTCCTCACCATGCTGCGCCACCCGGCCGAGGTCTCGGCGAGCCGACACAAGTCGTACATGAACGCCGACGACCCACCGACCCGCGACGTGCAGATCCGACGAGTCGCGGGCTGGATCAACAGCGTGCTGACCGCCGAGTCAATGACCCGCGGACTGCCTCGGGTCTGGCTCCACTACTCAGACCTTCTCTCGGACTGGCGAAGCGCGCTGGGGCGAGTCTCCAGCCAGCTCGACCTGAGCTTCGACCCGCCCGTCGGCTCGGCCCCGCATCCGGTCGACGAGTTCATCGACCCTTCGCTGCGAAGCGTGCACGCGGATCGACCGGAGCTAGACCTGCCCGTCGATCTTCACGATCTCGGCGACGAGGTCTGGGAGACGATGTCGGTCATCGCCGCGACCAGGGACTCTGCCAGTTCCCTCGCAGAAGCCGACCGACTGCGTGCGAGCTACCGCCGGCTCACCGACGATGCGGCCGCACTCATCTACGACGGCAACAACCGACGGCGAGAGCAGGCAAAAACACGCGCTCACCGCCAGGGTCTCGAGGAAGGCCGCTCCGCGGCCACCGTCGACGAGCCGCCGGCGCGACGAGGCCTGGTGCAGCGCATGTTGAGACCCAACCAGTGACGGGTGGCTGCGCTGGCGGCGACGGACCAACCAGCAGCTGTCAGCCGGTCAGTGCTCGCGGACCTCGTTGGACAACCCGTGGACGGCAGGGACCCGGCCCATGCGCCCGCGCTGGAAGTCCTCGAACGCCTGCATGACCTCGGCCTTGGTGTTCATCACGAACGGCCCGCCCCAGGCCACCGGCTCACGGATCGGCCGGCCACCGAGGACCAGCACCTCCATGGTGGGCGTGCGAGCGTCCTGCTCGGTGGCGGCGCCGACCGAGACGAAGTCCCCGCGACCGAGCACCGCGAGCTGACCCGAGGCCAGCGGGCGCTGCTCGACACCGACGGTGCCGGAGCCCGCGAGGACGTAGACGAGCGCGTTGAACTCGACCTGCCACGGCAGCTCGAGGCGGGCGCCCGGGGCGAGGCTGGCATGCACCATCGCCATCGGCGTGTGCGTCGAGCCGGGGCCGACGAGTCCGCCGACCTCGCCGGCGATGATCCGCACCAGGGCGCCGGCGTCGGCGGTGGTCACGAGACCGAGCTCGCTGGAGCGCAGGTCCTGGTAGCGCGGGTCCGCCCACTTCTGGGCACGCGGCAGGTTCACCCACAGCTGGATGCCGTGGAACAGCCCGCCCGAGGCGACCAGCCACTCGGGCGGCGTCTCGATGTGCAGCATCCCGGAGCCGGCGGTCATCCACTGGGTGTCGCCATTGGTGATCGAGCCCCCGCCACCTTGGCTGTCCTGGTGGTCCATGACCCCGTCGATCATGTACGTGACGGTCTCGAAGCCGCGGTGCGGGTGCCAGGGCGTGCCCTTCGGCTCGCCGGGTGCGTACTCCACCTCACCCATCTGGTCCATGTGCACGAACGGGTCGAGCGCCGCCATGTCGACCCCGGCGAAGGCCCGGCGGACCGGGAAGCCCTCGCCCTCGAAGCCTCGGGGGGCAGTGGTGACGCTGAGCACGGGGCGCACGGTGTCGCCGAGTCCCGGCGAGCGCAGGCGCGACAGGGCGGTCAGGTCGTCGATCGTGACGGCGGGCATGGCTCTCCTCGACTCCGGTGGTGCCGTCACAACGGTAGTTGAACGCTAAACATTCCACCAGGAGCCGAGCCCCGCGAGTCAGACGGTGGCCGGGTCCACCTCGGCGATCGGCTTGCTGGTCGGCTTCTGCGAGCCGCCTTCTGGCTCGATGGTGATGGCGACCGTCGTACCGGAGGCCGGGATCGGCATCACCTTGCCGGCCTTCGGGTTCTCGATCACGCCGACGCTGGTCGCGCGGCCGTTGTGGACCGCCCACATCTGGTAGACGCGCGACTGGGACAGGCTGTTCAGCCGGTCGGTGTCCACTGCCATCTGGCCGGAGTCGGTCGACATCGCGACCCGCACCGGACCCTGAGGCGTGTCGACCGTGGCGGTCTTCGCGTCCTTGGCGGAGAAGACCTGCGACACGGAGTTGGAGGCGACGGGGCTCTCCGGGCTGTTGAGCTGGTTGATGCCGGCGATCGCACCGGCGACGAGCACGACGGCAGCAGCGACCGCACCGGCCCAGGTCGTCCAGCGCCTGGGGCGCGCGGACCTGGTCGTCGACACCTTCGGGGGCAGCTGCGGCATCTGGTCGGCGGCCGCGAGCACGCGTGCCTTGAGCGCCGGTGGGGGCGCGATCGCCTCGCTCGCGCCCATCCGCGCCGCCGCCTCCTGCAGCTCGCGGACCTCGTCGCGGCACGCCGTGGCAGCCCTCGAGGTGCGTCGCGAACTGCTCGGCCTCCTCTGGGCTGAGCGCGTCGACGGCGTACGCGCCGGACAGGGTGTGCAGATCGGTGGTCATCGTCCGCCTTCCAGGCAGTCACGGAGGCGAATGAGACCGTCTCTCATTCTCGTCTTGATGGTCGGCAGCGGCTTCTCGAGCAGGGTCGCCACCTCGTTGTAGGTGTAGCCGTTGAAGTAGGCCAAGCGCACCGACTCCAGCTGCAGGTCGGTCAGGGTCTCCAGGCAGTCGCGCACCGCGCCGTGCTCCTCGGACCGGATCGCCTGCTCCGCCGGCTCGTCGTGGGTGACGTCGTCCGGCGGCGCCTTCTGGTCGTGCCGCTTCTGCGACTCACTGCGTCGTACGGCGTCCACGGAGCGCCGGTGCGCGATCGTCAGCACCCACGTCTTGGCCTTGCCCAGCGCACTGTCGAAACGTCCCGCCTTGCGCCAGACCTCGAGGAAAACCTCCTGGGTGACGTCCTCGGCGCGGGCAGGGTCACGGACCACACGTCGGGCCAGCCCGAAGACGGCCGAGGACAGCTCGTCGTAGAGCGCCTCGAACGCCCGGGTGTCCCCCCGTGCCACCCGGCCGACGAGGGCATCGACGTCCGAGGGCCCGCCGGCAGGCACCAGCCTCAGCCCTGGGTCAGACATGGATGCCTCCTTCGCGTGCTCTCGTCATCGCCGCTCCAATGGTTCGCCATCCACTGTCGCTCGGATGGGTGAGTCGACCGAAATTGTCACGAAACCGGGCGTCCGGAACGGATTTCGGCGGGTGCTGGGCCCGCTGCTACAGTTCCACACGCTTCGGCGCCATTAGCTCAATTGGCAGAGCAGCTGACTCTTAATCAGCGGGTTCGGGGTTCGAGTCCCTGATGGCGCACCAAGCAGCAGGTCAGGACCCCTCGGGGTCCTGACCTTTCTCGTTGAGGATGGTGCAGTTGCCGCGCTTGCTCAGGATCGAGCAGTTGCTCTGATCGCTCAGGATCGAGCAGTTGCTCCTGGACGCGAGCATGGACATCACAGAACCCCAAGAGCTGATCGACCCGACGGAGAACGCCGACGCGATCGACCCGACCGAGGCGAAGGAGCCGAGGCTGCCCACCGACAGGACCGATCCGGTTGAGCAGATGGAGAGGAAGGAGTTCTCGGAGCGCCAGGAGAGCACGTCATCACCTCTGCTGTGTGGACCGCTGGTTCAACGGCCGGTTTCTGGCTTTCGTGGCAAGCATCCTTGCACCGAGGCGACCGCGCTGGCGCCTTCACCGAACGCAGAGGTCCAAGGACACAGGTCCCGGGCCCGCTTGTGCTCGGCCGCGCCTGGGTCACCCGCCAGTGTCCAGCCCTGGCAGCCAGACCGCTGCCTCTTCGGCGACCGGGACCGAAGCGCCGAGGAGGCAAAGGACGCCGGTGGTACCGGCGGCAACCCGTTGGAGCATCACGTGCCGGATCGGCATGCGCAGCCTTCGCTGCGTCCGTGACACGGACGAGCGCGGGTCGGAGATCCGGCTTGTCTGGGACCGCAGCCAGGCAGGGCTGAACGTGAACTCGTCGTGCCTCAGCGGCTCGAGCAGCGGGGAGAGCAGTCCCAAGAGCTCTTCCGGTGTCGCCGTCTCGGGGGTGGCCATGCCGGTGGAGACGGCAAGCTCGAACACCGCGGCAGCGTCGTGGTCACGGCCCGCCCGCAGCAGTGCAGACAGTCTCGTCGGCCAACCCTGCGGCATCGCCAGTGTCGAGCCGAAGTCCAGCACCGCGAGACGACCATCGTCCAGCAGGCGGAAGTTTCCTGGGTGCGGGTCTCCGTGCAACCGCCCCGTACGCGAGGGGCTCGACAAAAGCAGCCGGGTCAACAACAGCGCTGCCGACCTGCGCTGCCCCTTGTCACCGTCTCGAGCGATTTGCGCCACCGACTTCCCCGCAACCCACTCGGAGACCAGGACCCGGCCTGTGACGGCCACCACCCTGGGCACGACGAAGTCGTCGTCCCCCTCGAAAGCCTCCACGAAGTCGTTCTGCGCGTCCGCCTCCTGCAGGTAGTCGACCTCGGCGATCACGGACTCACGGAGCTCGGCGAAGAGTTCTCGCGCATCCAGCTGCGGTGCCGCCACCCGCAGCAACGGGACGAGTCGGTCCAGCTGCCGCAGGTCCTTCGCCAGTGCATCGCCCGCGTGGGGGTACTGCACCTTCACAGCCACCGTGCGGCCGTCGCCCCAGACCGCGCGGTGGACCTGCCCGATGCTGGCCGCGGCCGCGGGCTTGTCCTCGAGATCGATGAGCTCTCGACTCCAGTCCGGCCCCAGCTCCTCGGCCAATATCTTGTGGACAGATCGTGTCGGCATGGCGGGGGCCGCCTCCTGCAGACGGGTCAGGGCGCCGCCGTACGCACCCGCCACCTGCTCGGGAAGCGCAGCCTGCATGGCCGACATCCACTGGCCTGCCTTCATCGCGCCGCCCTTGAGCTCGCCCAGCACCGCGAACAAGTGCTCCGCGGTGCGCGCCTGCACCTCAGCGGTTACCGCTTCCGCCGATCTGCCCCCGATGCGCCGACCCAGACCGACGGCCCGCCTGCCCACGAAGGCCGCGGGGAGAGCCGCGAGCCGCGCCCCTCGCACCAGCCCGCGCGTCGGGAGGTCGGCCATCACATCATCCTGACACCCTTCTCCGATCGGCCCGGCTCACGTCCCTCCTGATGCGCCCTGGCAGGCTGGCCTCGTCCACTGCGGAGGTGTCAGATGCGTGCTGGGGAAGTAGCGGAGCCGTTTCCCACTGTCGGCCTGCGTACGGATGCCCTTGCCGCCGCCCGGACCATGGGTGATCGGCGGCTGCCAGGCCTGATCGTGTGCGAGGACGACGGACGTCCGCACACGGTCCTGGCGGGCTCCCAGGTCGCGCGGTTCATGATCCCGGCCTACGTGCAGGACGACCCGGCCTTGGCTCGGGTGTACGACGAGTCCGCGTCCGAGAAGCTGCTCACCCGGCTGTCCGGTCGCACCGTCCATGATCTGTTGCCCGAACGCCAGGAGCGCGACGAGCTGCCCGTGGTCGACGAGGATGCGACGGTCCTGGAGGTCGCGGCCCTGATGGCACGCATGCGGAGCCCGCTGGTCGCAGTCGTCGACAACGACGGTGGCGTCGTGGGCGCAGTGACGGTGAGCCGGCTGTTCGAGGTCTTGTTCCCAGAAGACCGGCATGCCTCGTGACGGACGTCCTGGTCGTGGTGGCGTTCGCTACCGCCTACGTGCTGATCGCCACCGAACGAATCCACCGGGTTGCGGCCGCGCTGAGCGGTGCGGCGGCCATGGTCGTCATCGGCGTGGTGGACGCGCATGTTGCATTCTTCAGCGAAGAGACGGGGGTGGACTGGAACGTCATCTTCCTGCTGCTCGGGATGATGATCATCGTCGGGGTGCTGCGGCAGACCGGCATCTTCGAGTATCTGGCGATCATCACTGCCAAACGGGCACGGGGACGACCGTTCCTGATCATGGCGAGCCTGATGGTGCTGACGGCGGTCGCCTCGGCTCTCCTGGACAACGTCACTACCGTGCTGCTGGTCGCGCCGGTCACGCTCCTGGTCTGCGACCAGATCGACGCGGCACCGGCGCCGTTCCTGATCGCGGAGGTGATGGCCTCCAACATCGGCGGCGCCGCCACGCTTGTCGGTGACCCACCGAACATCATCATCGCATCCCGTTCAGGGCTCACGTTCAACGACTTCTTGCTCAACATGGCACCCATCGTGGTCTTGTTGCTGGTGATCACGATCGGACTGTGCAGGTGGATGTTCCGGCGAGAGCTCGGTCCACCCCCCGAGAGCATCGAGGCGTTGATGGGCCTGGACGAGCGCGAGGCGATCACCAACCCACGCCTGCTCGTCAAGTCGCTGGTGGTGCTCGCGGCCGTCGTACTGGCTTTCGTCAGCCACGCTGCGCTCGACCTCGAACCCTCCTTGGTCGCGCTCCTCGGGGCAGGTGCACTGGTCGCCATCTCACGCCTCGACCCGTCGGAGTATCTCGGCGAGGTCGAGTGGCCGACCCTCGTGTTCTTCATGGGCCTGTTCATCATGGTCGGCGCACTCGTCGAGTCCGGGATCATCGCCTCACTGGCGCAAAGGGCGACCGAAGGGATCGGGCAGCAGTACTTCCTCGCCTCATCCGTCATCCTCGTGGCGTCAGGAGTGCTCTCCGGGATCGTCGACAACATCCCGTACGTCGCCACCATGGCACCGCTCGTCCAAGACCTCGTCCAAGCCGGCAAGGGCGCTCCTGGAGTCGAGGCGGCCTGGTGGTCACTCGCCCTCGGCGCCGATCTCGGCGGGAATGCGACCGCGGTGGGGGCGAGTGCCAACGTGGTGGTGCTCGGCATAGCAGCGCGCAACGGGCACCACATCTCCTTCTGGCACTTCACCAAGTACGGCCTGGTCGTCGCGAGCGTGACCATTGCCGTCGCCTGGGTCTACGTCGGCCTGAGGTACTTCGCTCTTGGTTGAGGATCACGCCATGAGCAAAGCATCGCTCCAGCACCTGGCGAAGGTGGTAGGCACGGCCCGACCAGGTCTGCCCGATGACGTTGATCGTGTGAGGGGCGCGCCGGCGGGTCTCGGTCAGGCCAGCAGGAAGCTCGAGATCGACTGGTGGAACTGCTCGTCCGGAGGCAGCGACGGCCGGATCACGAAGTGGTCCATGCGTCCGTGCGAGATCGCCTCGAGGATGGCGGCCGTCAACCGGAGGGGTCGGACGGCGGCTTGTAGAGCTCCTGGACGGCAGCGTCGATGTCCTCGCCGGCAGCATCGACAGGCTCCATGTACAACCGCCCCTCGGTGATCAGGTCGTCGCGCACGGTCAAGATCGTGACCCCACTCATCGCGAACGCCGATCCGTCCGCGTAGCTGCCGCGCCACTCCCACTCGGTCCACAGCGTGTCGTCGCCGCGCGAGGCGGAGACCACGGTGGCCGTGAAGTCCGGCACCCCCTCGAACACCGACGACCAGTTCGCGAGCACCTGGGCCCGACCGCCGAAGTCCCGGTTCGCGTGGATCGGCTGGGTGCTCTGGTAGTCCTCGGCGAAGAGCGCGGCCACCTGCTCGGCGTCGTGCGCGTTCATGGCAACCCCGAGCCGTTCGAGCACGTCACTCATGGCTGCGCGTCCTCTCAGCTCTCCTTCGTCGGGAGCTGGGGAATCAGCCAGCCGAGGAAGTCCGCAGGGCTGCGCGTCTGCATCCAGAGCCAGCCGGGCCCCGTGAAGGTCGCCACGAGTCCCTCGCCCGACAACATGGTCGACTTCCAGCCGCCCACCTTCTCGACCTGGTAGCCGATGCCCTCAGCGAACGCGACGATGTGGCCGGTGTCGACCTTGAGGACCTCGCCCGGACCCAGGATCCGCTGCTCGATCGCGCCGTAGCTGGACACCAACATGTCGCCGACGCCGGTGCAGCGGAGCAGGAACAGGCCCTCGCCGGAGAAGAAGGTGCGCGCACCGCCCCACTTGGTGTCCACGTCGACGCCTGGCTCCGAGGCGAGCCAAGAGCCGGACTGCACCATGATCGGCGACGTGCCGTCGAGCGGCAGGTGGACGATGTCGCCCGGAAGCGTCGCGGTCAGCGTGATCTCGCCGCCGGCAGGCGCCCGGAAGGTGTTGATGAAGAAGCTCTCGCCACCCAGCAAGGACCGTTTCAGGCCCTTCAGCATGCCGCCCTGGGCCTGCGTCTGGATCTCCACCCCGCCCGACATGCTCGTCATGGCGCCGGCCTCGGCCTTCACCTCGGCACCGGGCGGCAGCGCGACGGCGGCCATGGCGAACGAAGGGCTGTATCTGATGTCGACCTGCATCGTGAGCGATCCTCCTCGGCGTTCGGATGGGCCGAAGCATTCCGGGTCGAGGGCGCAGTTGTGAAGTCCTACGGCGAACGATCCTGCGACGTCGACTTCGTCAGCCGCGGTCGAGGACGACCACGCGATCGGCGTCGACCCCAAGTGTCGCGACGTGCAGCTTGCGTTGCGGACAGCCTCGCGGCGTGGACTTGCAGCCCGCGGTCTTCGGGTAGCCGACGCGGCCGCGGTCCCACGCGGCGTAGGCCATGCGCAGCGCGCCGTCCTTCCCGATGAACGCATCGGGCCCGCCGGGACCGTCGACCCGGCCACCGCTCGCCAGCAGCGGCTTGTTGTCCACTCGGCGGCACGGACCGGTGGCGGCGTCACAGACGGCGTAGCCGATGGCGTAGCTCGCGGTCTGGTACTTGTTCGCCGAGTAGAACAGGTACGTACGGTCGCCGTAGAACACCATCGACGGGTTCTCGATGATGTTGCCCTCCCATGGCTTGGCGGTCGTCAGCAGCAGCCGCGGCCGCGATCCGGTGGCGAAGCCGGTTGCGTCCGGGTTGAGCCGGCGCACCCAGATCCGGGTGGGCTCGTGATGCTTGATGCCTTCGTGCTTCCACAACAGCCACGGTGTGCCACGCGGGCCGACGTAGAGGTCGGGGTCGATCGCCCCCTGGTCGCTGGGGCAGACGAGCGGTCGTCTCGAGTTGTCCTGGTACATGCCCAGCGGCTTGTCGCTGTAGGCGATGGAGATGCACATCTTCCGCGGGTTGAGTCGCACGGGTGCGACGTACGAGACGACGAAGCGGCCGGCGATCCTGGCAGCCGTCGGGGCCCAGGTCGTGACCCGCCACTTTCCGTTCGCGTAGTGCCGCTTCGCCCACGGCGGTGTCTTCGCCAGCGCGTCGTTCTGCCACCACTTGCCGGTGTTGGAGTAGCGGGCCCGCCAGGTCACCAGGTCCTTGGAGGTCATCGCGGGCAGCAGCTTGCCGCCGGTGTTGGTGCTGAACGCGTAGTAGGTGTCGCCGACCCGCATCACCGACGGGTCGGGGAAGTCGCCGCGGTAGACCTTGCCCGCACGGAAGTCGTCGCTGCCGACCGCAGCCTGCGCGCTGGCGCCCAGGCCGGCGGCGAGACCGCTGGCCACGAGCGCGGCCGAGAGCAGGGCCACATTGCGGGGGGTACGACGGAACAGGGCTGGCATGCGGGACGTCTCCCAAGGTCGGCGCTGACAGCGAGTCGCTCCATGGTGGCCAGCCGGGCGGTGGTTCGTCTCAGGAACTGCGGAACTGCCCGGGCCGAGGCCTCCCGGACGACGCACAGGAACTCTTTACAGTTGGGGCGTGAACTGGCTCGCCGTGACCCTCGCACTGCTGAGTGCGGCGACCTTTGCGATCTCGACGTCGGTGCAGCACCAGGCGGCCGCCGGGGCGCCCAAGTCCGTGGGAGGGATCGTCGGGCTGATCGGCTACCTGATCCGGCGGCCGCTGTGGCTGCTCGGCCAGTTCCTCGCGACCTGTGCCTTCGCGTTCCACGCGAGCGCCCTGCACGCCGGCCCGATCGCCGTGGTGCAGCCGATCGTCGTGAGCGGCATCGTGTGGGCCGTGCCCGCGCGAGCGGCGATCAGCCGCCGGCTGCCCTCGGTGACCGAGCTGCGGGCCGTGGCCATCACGGCACTCGGCCTCGCGGTTTTCCTGGTGGCCTCCGACCCGACCGAGGGCCAGCCAGCATCCCTCGGGCTGGGCACGATCGCATTCGCAGCTATCGCCGTGCTGGTCGTGATCGCGGCGGAGGCCACGGCGGCCCGGCTGCGCAACGACCCGCGGCGCAGGGCGTTCTTCCTCGGCGTGGTCGGCGGCGTGCTGTTCGGGCTGGTTGCAGGGTTCCTCAAGATGGCGCTGCAGGAGCTGGACGACGGCGGATGGCACGCGATGCTGGTCGCCTGGCCGACGTACGGCGTCCTGATCGCCGGCGCGGGCGGCGTGCTCACCAACCAGCGCGCCTACGCCACTGCCGGTCTCTCCGCTTCGATGCCGGCGCTGAACATCGTCAACGGGATCACCTCGCTGGCGTTCGGCTACATCGTGTTCAGCGAGATCCCCAGGCACTCCCCGTTGTTCCTGACGCTGGAGATCGGGGCACTCGCGTGCATGGGCATCGGGCTGTTGATGCTCATCCGGCTCGAGGAGGCCATCATCGAGCACGAAGAGGTCGAGCTGACCAGCGAGCGACCTGAGCGCAGCTGAGAAGCGTCGCGCGAGCCACTAACCACACCGCTGGCAGCGCAGACCCGGCAGCGGTTGGTCGTACCCGATGCCCGATGATTGACAGCACGCACCGACTCGACCGAGGGGAACCATGCGCAAGCTGCTCGTCATCGCCGCCGCCCTGGTGGCGGCCGTTCCGGCCCTGACCTCCTGCTCAGGTGGCGACGACGGTGGTGGTTCTGGTGGCTCCGATGACTCGACCGCGATCCACATCACCATCAAGGACGGCAAGGTCACCCCGAACGGCGACCGGGTGAAGGCCAAGGTCGACAAGCCGATCACCCTGCACATCGACGCGGACACCGACGGCGAGATCCACGTGCACTCCACGCCGGAGCAGGAGATCGAGTTCGAGAAGGGCACCAGCACCAAGAAGCTCACGATCAAGAAGCCCGGGATCGTCGACGTCGAGGACCATGCCCTGGACCAGGTGATCGTGCAGCTCGAGGTCACCGAGTGAGCCGTCGTGCCTGAGATGACCTACCGGCCGCTGGGCAGCAGCGGCCTGATGGTCTCGACGATCGGCCTCGGCACCAACGCCTTCGGCAGCCGCATCGACGCGGACCGGTCCCGTGCCGTCGTCGACGCCGCGCTGGACGCCGGCATCACGCTCTTCGACACCGCCGACACGTACGGCGTCGGGGCCAGCGAGGAGGTGCTCGGTGCCGCGCTGGGCAAGCGTCGCGACGACGTCGTCCTCGCCACGAAGTTCGGCATGGACATGCAGGGCGCCAACGGGCCCGACTGGGGAGCGAGGGCGTCGCGCCGCTACGTGCGCCGTGCCGTCGAGGCGAGCCTGCGTCGACTCGGCACGGACCACATCGACCTCTACCAGCTCCACCAGCCCGACCTCGTCACCCCGATCCACGAGACGCTCGAGGCGATGACCGAGCTCGTCGACGAGGGCAAGGTCCGCTACCTCGGCTGCTCGAACTTCGCGGCGTGGGAGGTCGTCGACGCCCACTGGACCGCGCGGACCGCGGGGCTCCGCTCGTTCGTCTCGGCGCAGAACGAGTACTCCCTCTACAACCGCGCCGCCGAGGAGGAGCTCGTCCCGGCGCTGTCGCGGCTGGGCATGAGCCTGATCGCCTACTTCCCGCTGGCCTACGGCCTGCTCACCGGCAAGTACCGGCGCGGCGAGGACGCACCCGAGGGCAGCCGGCTCAGCCTGGCAAGGACAGTCGCACCGACTCGCTGGTGCCGAGTGGGACCGCATCGACGCGGTGCAGCGCTTCGCCGACGAGCGGGGCGTGGGCATCCTCGACGTCGCGCTCGGCGGGCTCGCGGCCCAGCCGGCGGTCGGCAGCGTGATCGCCGGCGCGACCCGCCCCGAGCAGGTCGTCTCGAACGTCCGGGCGGGGCTGTGGCAGCCGAGCGCCGAGGACCTCGAGAGCCTCGCCGAGATCAACGCCGAGCCCGGCCCCGGCATGACGCACCGGTCGTACACCCGGCGGAGCTGAGGCCGGGTCGACGGCCCGTCCGACGTACACGGTCTAGACAGATCCGGGCACTCTGTCGAGCGCCTTTGCGCTGGTACGTCCGCTTTTGCCCGGCAGTTATTGCCGTCGTGGATGGTTGAGCGTTTCACGGCCGAGACGCCGGGTAGGTGAGGACCCATCTCGGGAGCCAGGAATCACGACGGACCGGCCTAGCCGGCTCCGCATTCCCCACTCCTAAGGCGGAGCAGATGACCACGACGGTTCACGCTCTCGGATCCCAGCGGACCCCGGCTCACGACAGCCTCGACCACGCCGACCCGGTAGAGCATCTGGACCAGGTCACCCCACGCAACCGCAACGCCGTCAGCCAGCGCCTCCTGCAGCGCGCCGCCCTCGAGTCCGATCCCCTCGAGCGCAAGCGGCTGCAGGACGAGGTCGTGGTGCTGCACATGGGCCTGGCCCGCGCTATCGCCGCCCGCTACCGCGGTCGCGGCATCGCCGACGAGGACCTCACCCAGGCCGCTTCGATGGCGCTGCTCAAGGCCGCCCGCAACTTCGACCCGTCACTCGGCGTGGAGTTCTTGTCCTACGCCGTGGTCACGATGAAGGGCGAGGTGAAGCGGCAGTTCCGCGACTACGGCTGGATGGTGCGACCCCCGCGGCCGATCCAGAAGCTGCAGGCCGACGTGAGCCGGGCGCAGAGCGACCTGACCCACGAGCTCGGCCGGTCCCCCCGCGTCAAGGAGGTCGCGGCGCACCTCGGGGTGCCCGAGGAGGACGTCGTGGAGGCGCTGTCCGCGGACGGTTGCTACACCCCCACGTCGCTGGACACGCCGGTCGGCGCCGACGGCGCGGGCGTGCTCGGAGAGCTGCTGCCCGACGAGAACACCGCCATGGGCGAGGCCGAGGCCCGGATCATGCTGACACCCGCCGTTCGCTCGTTGCCCGAGCGCGAGCGCGAGATCCTCTACCTCCGGTTCTTCAAGCAGCAGACCCAGGCACAGATCGCCGCGGAGATCGGCGTGACACAGATGCAGGTCTCCCGGATCCTGGCCCGCGTCCTCCTGCAGCTGCGAGGACAGCTGGGTTAGAGGCGACTCTCGGGACCGGCAAGGGAGCGGGCTGCCAGGTCGTACGGCAATGGGAGGCCGGACGACCTGGCATCCCGGCCGGTCGCCCCTTCGGGTGATGCCGGTCAGCCTCGGACGACGTACGACTTGAGGGTGTCGGCCTTGATCTGCGCCGACGTCCACGGGAACGACACCCACTTCTCCTGGCTGAACAGCTTGGTCATGTCGCTCGACCACGGGCTCGTGGGGTCCATCGACTCGCTGTAGGTCAAGATCGTGTGGGCGCTGAGCTTGCCGCCCGACAGGAACGACACCGCCTGGATGTGCGAGGAGCCGTAGCTGACCGGGTAGAGCCGCCCGAGGTTGGCGCCCGGCTTTCGGCTGGAGACCGCGTTCGCGTTGCCGGCGAAGCCCTCGCCGCCACCGATCGCGATCGGCGGTGCGCCGTCGTCGCCCGCGACCTGCAGCGACCCCCACGTCGCGTGCGGTGAGATGTTCTTCGACTCGAGGTAGGCCAGCGCGTCCTGCATCGCCTTCACGACCAGCGGGTTGAGCTGGTTGAGGTTGCGCGGTGTGTTCACCGGGTCGTTCGCGTCGAACGGCACCTCCCACAGGCCCTGCACGCTCTCGGCCCGCTTCCAGAACTCCTGGAAGATCTCGGTGCCGACGCTGTCGATGTCGGAGTGGCCGTCCCAGTCGTGCAGCACGGTGCACCAGGTGCCCCCGCCTGCCGCCTGGCAGACGCTGTCGAGGTCGCCGTTCTCGCGGGCCACCTCGGCGCCGTAGACCCGGTTCACGTGCTCTGTCGCCTGCAGCGTCGACTGGCTCACCTTGCGGTGGCTGGCCAGTCCGTCGGTGCCGGCGAGCCGGTCGAGGACGTAGCGGTCGACCATGCGGGTGCGCAGCGTCCGCTCGCACTGCTCGCAGCCGATGATGCCGGCGTAGCCCTCGAGCGGCTGCTTCGGGTTGGGCAGCCAGTAGCTGTCGTTGGCGTTCATCACCCAGTCGTTGCGCTGCTCCGTCGGCAGGTTCTTCGGGCCGAAGATGCCTGGCCGCTGGGCGTCGGCGTCGTTGCGCCAGGCGCACCCGCTCTGCGCGCGCGTGCCGTCCAGCACCGGCAGGCCGGCCAGCTGGTTCAGCACGACCCCGGTCGGCGTGCTGCACTGCTGCACCAGGTCGTCGGGGGCGTTGGGTACGACGGAGTGGTCGGCGTACAGCACGCGGCCCGAGCGGTCGGCCGCGACCGTGTTCACCCACGGCATGCCTGCGCCGCGGTCCTGGGCGGCGAGCAACGACGTGACGTCGTGAGCCTTCGCCATGTTGTGGAACGTGTCGAGGGTGCGCAGGTGCTCGGCGTTCGCGTCGCGCAGGGCGAAGAAGCTGGTGTGCGACCACGGCATCAGCACGTCGGGTGCGTCGAGCACGTAGCCCTCGTGGGTGCGGTACACGTGCCGCGTCACGGTCTGGGTGCCGTTGCCCTGCTTGACGGTGACCTTGACGTCGCGCTTGGCGAGCTCGGTGGGGCCGTCCTCGGTGAGGTAGGTGGTGCCGGTCCCGGGGACGAGCCGGTACTCGTAGGGGGTGAACCGGTAGGCGGTCGACACGGTGTGGCTCCAGGCCACGTTGTTGTTCCAGCCGATGTTGACGACCGGCGAGCCGATCAGGCCGGCGCCGGCGACGTCGTAGTGGCCGGGGATGGTGAGCTGGAACTGCGTGAACCGGTAGCGGCCGCGCCACGGGAAGTGCGGGTTGCCGAGCACCATGCCCTTGCCGGTGGTCGTGACGTCCGACCCGACGGCGGTGGCGTTCGAGCCGAAGGGTGCGTCGGGGTCCTTGCCGAGGCCGGCGCGCAGCTGCTTCGCCGCGGGCAGCTTCTCGGGCGGCTTCGCGAAGCTCGCGGACACCGGGGCCTGCGGCAGGCCGTCGGTCGGGTCGGTGACGTCGGGCGGCGCGGCATCGGTGATCTGCGGCACGAACACACCCGCCGAGGCGAGCAGGTTCGCCGCGTAGATGGCGCGCCAGATGTCGTTCGCGGTGGCGTTGGGCTTGACCCATGCCTTGCCGCGGCAGGCGGGGTCCTTGATGTGCGCGGCCCCGCCGATGGTCTTGAGGTACTTGTTGACGCCCTTCGCGTAGCCGGTGACCATCGCGCGGGTCTCCTGGCCCGGGCCGGCCTTCGGGTCGGCGAGCAGCTTCTCGACGACCCCTCGGTTGTTGATGTCGGTGAAGAGGGTGTCGGTCTGCAGGTTCGTCGCGTCGAGGGTCACGCCGTCGTCGTACCGCTTGTCGGGGCCGAGGTAGCGCGAGCGCTGGCCGCGGGCGGTCATCACGGTGTCCGCGAGGTTGCAGATGCTGGTCTCGGCCGTCGCATAGCCCTCGCCGTAGCCGAGCGACTCGTAGTCGGAGGCCACGATGTGCGGGATGCCGTGGGCCGTGCGCGTGATGCGGGCCTGCGGAACGCCGTTCGCCGGGTGGAGCGGGGTGGCGGTCGCTGCGGCGGCCGAGCTGCCGCCGTACGGCTGGGCAACGGCGCCGAGGGCCACCAGCCCGGAGGCCAGGGCGAGCGACGACAGCGCAGCGACATAGCGACGCGACGAGCGCATGGAGAGGCCTTCCGACGGCGGGTGTTGGTGACATAACGCCGCAGGTGAGGCAGGGGTTATGGGCCAGCGGAAGACCTGGGTCCGGTTTGTACCAGTCAGGGACGGGTACCGCGGCTGGGCACGGACCTGACAACCGAACAAGGGAGCATGTCATGCCGTCCTGGCTGATCTGGGTCATCGTCGCGGTTCTGGTGGTCTTGGTGATCGCCGCGATCGTGGTTTCCGGTGCCCGCAAGAAGAGGGAGCGGGACCGATCTCGGGCCCTCGAGATGCGTGAGCAGGCCGCCGCGCACGAACCGGAGGTTCTCCAGCGCGAGGCGCATGCGCGGGAGACCGAGGCCTCGGCCGCCGCGGCCGCCGCCGAGGCGGAGCGCAAGCAGGCTGAGGCCGAGCGCCTGGCTGCCGCCGCCGACGACCGCCACCGAGTCGCCGGGGAGGCTCGCGAGGAGCACGACCACCACCTGCGTCGAGCCGACGAGGTCGACCCCGACGTGGACCACAAGGCCGGGAGGGGAACCGAGCCAGCCGCCGAGCCTGCCGTCGAGCCAGCCGCCGAGACCGGGGGCGTGCACTCGTCCGAGCAGCGCGTGACCCATCCGGACGGCACCACCGAGACGGTCAACGACCCGCGCGAGCGCTGAGCGCCTAGACAAGCACAGCAAGAACCGCCGACTCGGCGCACCTGTCACCGCAGGATGCGCCGGGTCGGCGAATCCTCCAGGGGCCTCTAGAGGTAGAGGCCGGTCTGGCTGTCGCCGAGGCGTTCGGCGGCAACGGCGTGGATGTCGCGCTCGCGCATGAGCACGTAGGTCTCGGCGTTCACCTCGACCTCGGCCTTGTCTGCCGGGTCGAACAGCACACGGTCGCCGATCTCGACCGAGCGCACGTGCGGGCCGACCGCCGCGACCCGCGACCAGGCGAGCCGACGACCACCCAGCGCGGCGGTCGCCGGGATCACGATGCCGCCGCTCGAGCGGCGCTCGCCCTGGTCGTCGACCGAGACGAGCACCCGGTCGTGCAACATGCGGATCGGGGTCTTGTCGGTCTCGTCTGTCACGGTCAGGCGCTTCGCTATCTGGTCACCTTGCGGATGACGACCACGAACGCGACGAAGCCCGCGACGCCGCCCGCGACCTTGAGGATGTTGTCGGTGCGCGGGTTGCCCTGCGCGTCGACGAAGAACGCGCGGACCGACGCGATCTCCGCGCTTGATGATCGTCTTGGGGCTGGCGCGGTACAGCAGCTGGTCGATGGTGTCGGCGAGCTGCTCCCGGGTGGCCTCGAGATCCTTCTCGATGGACTCCGGGCTGCGCTGCCTCGTGTCAGCCGCCACGCTGCTCTCCTCACACGTCCGCGCGCCTGGGAGGCGCTGCCTGGGGTGTCGTCGCAGAAGGTTACCGTTACGGCGTCCTCGTCCTTGACCCCTGTCGAAGGAGCCAGCCCGCTGTGAGTGCGTCCCGCCTCTCCCCCGGCGACACCGCCCCCGACTTCACCCTCACCTCGGACACCGAGGAGCAGGTCACGCTTTCCGACCTGCGGGGACGCAAGGTGATCGTGTACTTCTACCCGGCCGCGATGACTCCAGGCTGCACGACGCAGGCCTGTGACTTCACCGACTCGCTCGACTCGCTCAAGGCCGCCGGCTACGAGGTGCTCGGCATCTCCCCCGACAAGCCCGCGAAGCTGGCGAAGTTCCGTGAGCGAGACAGCCTCACGATCACGCTGCTCGTCCGACCCGGACAAGGAGACCCTGACGACGTACGGCGCGTTCGGGGAGAAGAAGCTCTACGGCAAGGCCGTCGAGGGCGTGATCCGCTCGACGATCGTGGTCGACGAGGAGGGCAAGGTCGAGCTCGCGCAGTACAACGTCAAGGCCACCGGCCACGTCGCCAAGCTGCGCCGGGATCTCGGCCTAGCCTCCTGACGGCAACCTGCCAGCGCCCGTAGCCCAATAGGTAGAGGCCCAGGATTTAGGTTCCTGCCAGTGTGAGTTCGACTCTCACCGGGCGCACCGCGCGGAGCGCGCGTGCGCGGAGCCGAGGCGCGCGATCCTGCGCGACCACGACACTTACGCGCGCCTCACCTCGATCTGGAGCGCATAATCACGCGCCTCGGCGACCCCACAGCGCCAGCCGCGCGTCACAGCTGACTCGACCCTCGACTCAGGCAGTGAATCGCGGCAGCCAGGACCGGACCACAACAACGCGCGCCTCAGCACGATCCGGACCACAACAACGCGCGCCTCGGCGACCTACAACCCCGTCAGCACATCGGCCACGAGCGGCGCGATCTCCCGGAGCGCCTTGCCGCGGTGGGAGATGGCGTCCTTCTCCTCGACGCCAGCTCGGCGCGTGGTGCGCGGGTCGTGGCCTGTCGGCGACGAAGACCACGTCGTAGCCGAAGCCGCCGCTCCCCCGGGGCTCGCGGATGACCCGGCCGGGCATCTCGCCGTGCACGACGTGCTCGGCCACTCCGCCGGCGCCGACCGGGTAGGCGAACGCGACCGCGCACGTGAAGTGCGCGCCGCGGCGCTCGTCGGGGACGTCGGCGAGCTGCTCGAGCAGCAGCTGGTTGTTGGCGGCGTCGTCCTTGGCGGTGCCGGCCCAGCGCGCCGACAGCACCCCCGGCATGCCGTTGAGGGCGTCGACGCACAGGCCGCTGTCGTCGGCCAGCGACGGCAGCCCGGTCGCCGCGACGGCGGCGTGCGCCTTGAGCAGCGCGTTGCCCTCGAAGGTCGGCTCGGTCTCCGCCGGCTCGTCGTACGGCGTGACGTCGTCGAGCCCGAGCACCTCGACGTCGGGGACGTGCTCGACGAGGATCCGCCGCATCTCGGCGAGCTTCTTGGCGTTGCGGGAGGCGAGGAAGACCTGTCGTCACTGCGGGTTCTTCTGCGCGAGCGCCGCGAGCTGCATGGCGGTGAGGTCGGCGCAGCCCTTCTCCGCCAGCGACGAGCAGGCTGTCGAGCATCGCCCGGTCGAACGGCTCGCCCTCGGCGGTGCCCTGCACCTCGACGAAGGCGCCGTCGCCGGTCATCACGACGTTCATGTCGGTCTCGGCGCGGACGTCCTCCTCGTAGGGGAGGTCGAGGCGCGGCTCGCCGTCGATGACGCCGACCGACACCGCGGCGACCGAGCCGGTCAGCGGCTCGCCCTTCAGCGCGCCCCGCTCCTGCGAGGTGGGCGCAGGCGTCGGCGAGCGCGACGTAGGCGCCGGTGATCGCGGCGGTGCGGGTGCCGCCGTCGGCCTGCAGCACGTCGCAGTCGAGCACGATGGTGTTCTCGCCGAGCGCCTTGTAGTCGATGACCGCGCGCAGGGACCGGCCGACGAGCCGGGAGATCTCGTGGGTGCGGCCACCGATGCGGCCCTTGACCGACTCGCGGTCGGAGCGGGTGTTGGTCGAGGCGGGGAGCATGGCGTACTCCGCGGTGACCCAGCCCAGCCCGGAGCCCTTGCGCCAGCGCGGCACGCCCTCGCTCGCCGACGCTGCGCACAGCACGCGGGTGCGGCCGAACTCGACCAGCACCGAGCCGGCTGCGTGGTCGAGCCAGTCGCGGGTGATGGTCACGGGGCGGAGCTGGTCGTTGGCTCGTCCGTCGGCGCGGGTCATGGCGGCGAGCCTAGGCCGCAGAGTCAGTCGCGGCCGAGCGGGGGTGAGGGCAGCAACGTGTGCAGCGACGGCTCGGGAGGCACCGGCGGCATGGTGTACGTCGTGCCGGTGGCGGCCACGTCGATCGGGCCGTCGAAGACCTCGCGCGCCTCGTCGCGGGCGTGGCTCCGGGTCGTGCCACGGCGGCACGTGGGTGAGCACCAGCCGGGAGGCCTTCGGCCTCGGCCGCGGCCGCGCCGGCCTGCTTGCCGGTCAGGTGCAGGTCGACCGGGTTGTCACCGCTCTCCACGAACGCCGCCTCGCAGAGCAGCAGGTCGGCACCCTGCCGCGAGGTCGACGAGCTGCTGGCAGGGCCCGGTGTCGCCGGAGTACACCAGCAGCGCGCCGTCGGCCTCGACGCGGAAGCCGTAGGCGGTGATGGGGTGGACGACCTCGATGGCCGAGATCGTGAACGGGCCGAGCCGAGATCGGCCGGTCGTCGTACTCGTGGAAGTCGAACTCCTCGTCCATGCCGGGGTGCTCGGGCAGGCCGTAGGCGATCGCGCACTGCTTGCCGACGCCCGCCGGGCCGTAGACCGGGATGCGGGGGCGGGCGCCGTCGGGGTGGTACTTCCACAGCACGTAGAGGCCGCTGATGTCGAAGAAGTGGTCGGGGTGCAGGTGGGTGAACAGCACCGCGTCGATCTCGAGCGGGTCGATGAAGCGCTGCAGGGTGCCGAGGGCGCCGCTGCCGAGGTCGAGCAGGACGCGCCAGGTGCGGCCCGCCGTGATCGGCCTCGAGGAGGTAGCAGCTGGCCATGGAGTCGGGACCGGCGAACGAGCCGGAGCAGCCGACGACGGTGAGCTTCATGCGGGCGCCCACATGGTGGCGTGGGCGAGCTGGTGCACCGAGTCCAGCTCCGGGCCGAGGAACCGGCGCCCGATGCCCGCGAACTCGTCGGGCTGGCCGGTGGTGAGGAACCGGTGCACGGGCGGCGGGAGCGACGGGTCGCGCTCGAGGCCGTGCTGGACCAGGAGCCGGTAGACGTCCTTGGCGGTCTCCTCGGCGCTGGAGACCAGCGTGACCTCGTCGCCCATCACGTAGGAGAGCACGCCGGTCAGCAGCGGGTAGTGGGTGCAGCCGAGGACCAGGGTGTCGACGCCGGCCGTGCTCAGCGGGTCGAGGTACTCGTGCGCGACCCGCATCAGCTCGGGGCCGCCGGTGACGCCCGCCTCGACGAACTCGACGAACCGGGGGCAGGCCTGGGTGTGCAGCTCGACGTGCGGGGCGGCCGTGAACGCGTCGTCGTAGGCCATCGACTCGGCGGTCGCGCGGGTGCAGATCACGCCGATGCGACCGGTGCGGCTGGCGGCGACCGCGCGCCGGGTCGCGGGGTGGATCACCTCGACGACCGGCACGCGGGTAGCGCTCCCGGGCGTCGCGGAGCACGGCGGCGCTGGCGGAGTTGCAGGCGATCACGAGCGCCTTGACGCCCTGGTCGACGAGGTGGTCGAGGCACTCGAGGGCGTACTCGCGGACCTCGCCGATCGGCTTCGGTCCGTAGGGCTGGCGGGCGGTGTCACCGAGGTAGAGCACCGGCTCGTGCGGCAGCTGGTCGAGCACCGCCCGGGCCACGGTGAGTCCACCGAAGCCCGAGTCGAAGATGCCGATGGGAGCGTCCGCCACGGCTCAAGGCTAAAGGCTGCCGACGCCTGGACCCGACGTCACTCGACCAACCTCACATCATCGAGTCGCGTGAGCGGTCGCTCACGTGTCCGGCGGACGCTCGTTGTAGACGCCGGCGAACTGCTGGCCCGACAGCTTCTGGATCGCGTTCATCACGACGTCGGTGACCTCTCGCCGTGCGCGGCCGGGCGGCACGCCGTCGTACTTGCTCTGGAAGGTCAGCGGCTCACCGAAGCGCACCGTCACGTCGGCCAGCCGCGGGATCCGGCGGCCGACGGGCTGCAGGTCCTGGGTGCCCACGAGCCCGACGGGTACGACGGGCGCACCGGACGTCAGCGCCAGGTGGGCGACCCCGGTGCGGCCACGGTAGAGCCGCCCGTCGCGCGATCGGGTGCCCTCGGGGTAGATGCCGAACGCCTCGCCGCGCTCGAGCACCTCCAGGGCGATGTCGAGCGAGGCCAGCGCCGCCTTGCTGTCGTCGCGGTCGACCGGGATCATGCCGATGGCCGCTGAACCACCCGCGTTGGAGGGCGCCCTTGATCCCGGTGCCGGTGAAGTAGTCCTGCTTGGCGAGGAACACGACCTTGCGCGGCGCGACGATCGGGATCACCATGCTGTCCGCGAACGACACGTGGTTGCTGGCCACGATCACCGGCCCGGTCGGCGGGACGTTGCCGATCCCCTCGACGGTCGGCCGCCAGATCGCCTTGGCCAGCGGCGGCACGACCGCGTGCGTCACCTCGTACAACATCGGCACCCTCCCTCCGGGGCGCCAAGCCTGCCAGGCCCGGTGAGGCCGGCGTCAGGCGGGGAAGGGCAGCTTCGGCTGCGGCGGACCCAGCGTCGGGTCGACCCCGTCGAAGAGGCTGCTGACCGACTCACCGGCGTGCACGCGGGAGATGGCCTCGGCGAAGAGCTCCGCCACCGTGCGGATCTTCAGCTCCGGCCAGTCCGACGGCGCGGGGACCGTGTCGGTGGTGACCACCTCGCTGATGAACGGGTGGTCGCGGAGCCGGTCGACGGCCTTGCCGACGAACAGGCCGTGCGTGCAGGCCACGGACGCGCCGGTGCAGCCGAGCTCGCGCGAGCTTCTCGAGCAGCTCGACGATCGACCCGCCGGTCGCGATCTCGTCGTCGAGGACGATGGCGTGCTTGCCGCGCGACGTCGCCGACGATCGCATCGATCACGACCCGGTCGTCCGCGAGCCGCTGCTTGCTGCCGGCCGCGACCGGCAGCCCGAGCAGGCGCGAGAAGTGGGTGGCGGTCTTCGCGTTGCCCAGGTCGGGCGAGACGACCACCGACTCCTCGGGATGCCGGCCCTGGAAGTGGGTCGCGAGCACGCCGAGCGCGCTGAGGTGGTCGACCGGGACGGAGAAGAACCCGTGGACCTGCGGCGCGTGCAGCGTCATGGTGAGCACCCGGCTCACCCCCGCCGTGACCAGCATGTCGGCGACCAGCCGGCCGCCGAGCGAGATGCGGGAGGCGTCCTTCTTGTCCGAGCGGGCGTAGGCGTAGTGCGGGATCACCGCGGTGATCTGCGCGGCGCTGGCCCCCTTCGCGGCGTCGACCATCAACAGCAGCTCCATGAGGTGCTCCTGGGTGGGCGGCACCAGCGGCTGCACGATGTAGACGTCGCGCTGGCGGCAGTTCGCCTGCAGCTGCGCCTGGAGGCAGTCGTTGCTGAACCGGCTGATCTCCACCGACGACAGCCCCACGCCGAGGGAGTCGCAGATGGATCGGGCCAGGGGTCGGTGGGCGCTTCCGCTGAAGACGACGATCTCACGCACGGACGGGTCTCCCGTGTTCGCTGGGACGATGCCGGTGGGAAGGCACGGTCACGATATCCCGGCCCAGGTCCTTGCGGGTGGATCTCCGCGCGCCGAGGGGTCACCTCTGCATCGACAGGCCGGTGAGACGCGTGAAGTTGTGACCCCTCAGCGTCAACGGGGCTAGGCCCAGAGCTGGCCCTCGAGGCGGTCCTCGGCCTCGTCGATGGTGCCCTCGTAGGCGCCGGTGGAGAGGTACTTCCAGCCGCCGTCGCAGACCACGAACGCGATGTCGGCGCGCTCTCCGGCCTTGACCGACTTCGCGGCCTGGGCGAGCGCGGCGTGCAAGATGGCGCCGGTGGAGATGCCCGCGAAGATCCCCTCGGCCTCGAGCAGCTCCCGGACCCGTCGTACGGCGTCGCGGGGACCGACCGAGAAGCGGGCGTCGATCAGCGTCTCGTCGTACAGCTCGGGGACGAAGCCCTCGTCGAGGTTGCGCAGGCCGTAGACCAGCTCGCCGTAGCGGGGCTCGGCCGCGACGATCCTGACCTCGGGCTTGTGCTCGCGGAAGTACCGCCCGGCGCCCATGAGGGTGCCGGTGGTGCCCAGACCCGCGACGAAGTGGGTGACCTCGGGGAGGTCGGCGAGGATCTCGGGCGCGGTCCCCTCGTAGTGCGAGAGGGAGTTCGCGGGGTTGCCGTACTGGTAGAGCATCACCCAGTCGGGGTGCTCCTCGGCGACCTGCTTGGCGACCCGGACCGCTTCGTTGGAGCCGCCCGCGGCCGGGGAGGACACGATCTCCGCGCCCCACATGCGCAGCAGCTGACGCCGCTCCTCCGAGGTGTTCTCGGGCATCACGCAGACCAGCCGGTAGCCCTTGAGCTTGGCCGCCATCGCCAGCGAGATGCCGGTGTTGCCCGAGGTCGGCTCCAGGATCGTGCAGCCGGGCCGGAGCACGCCCTCCTTCTCGGCGACCTCGACCATCTTCAGCGCGGGCCGGTCCTTGATGGAGCCGGTCGGGTTCTGGTCCTCGAGCTTGGCCCACAGCCGCACGTCGGGCGTGGGCGAGAGGCTCGGCAGGCCGACCAGCGGCGTGCCGCCGACCGAGTCGAGCATCGAGTCCAGGCGCACGAGGGCCTCAGCCGCCGGCGACGGCGGGGAGGACCACGACCTGGTCGCCGTCGCTCACCGACGTCTCGAGCCCACCGGTGAAGCGGACGTCCTCGTCGTTGACGTAGACGTTCACGAAGCGCCGCAGGTCGCTCTGCCCGTCCTTGGCCTCGACGAGCCGCTCCTTGATGCCCGGGTGGTTGGACTCGAGGTTCTCGATGACCTCCGAGAGCGTGGACCCCTCACCCGACACGGCCTTCTCGCCGTCGGTGTAGGTGCGCAGAATCGTGGGGATGCGGACCTCGACTGCCATCAGTCGTGACTCCTCGGGTCTTCGTGGTGCGGTGCGGTACCTGGTGAGCTGTGCGGCGCGACGTCCACCTCTTCCTCGGTGACCTCGCCGTCGACGATCCTGTAGGACCTGAACTCCACCGGACCGTCACTATTCCCGTGCTCGCGTGTGCTGACGAGCACGTAGTGGGCGTTGGGCTCCATGGCGAGGCCGATGTCGGTGCGCGACGGGAACGCCTCGGTGGCGGTGTGCGAGTGGTAGATCACCACCGGCTCCTCGTCCCGGTCGTCCATCTCCCGGTAGAGCTTGAGCAGGTCGGTGGGGTCGAACTCGTAGAACGTCGGCGAGCCCGCGGCGTTGACCATCGGCACGAACCGCTCCGGGCGGTCGGAGCCCTCCGGCCCCGCGACCACGCCGCACGCCTCGTCCGGGTGGTCCCGCTTGGCGTGCGCGACGATCGCGTCACGGGTCTCCGGGTCGATGCGCAGCACGTTTGCCAGGGTAGGAGGGGCGCGGTGGCCCTCCCGTCGTACGACGGGGGTGTCCGCATCCTGAGACCTGGTCCCGGTAGTCCGTGACGGATTCGTGGTCGCCGGGCCGGTCTTGGAACGAATCCGTCACGGACTACCGGGAGAGGGCGGCGACGAGGGTCTCCTGCAGGTAGCCCGCCCACTGGTAGATGTCGTAGACGTGGGCCCGCGGGTCGTCGTCGGGGAGCGCGAGCCAGAGCTCCTCGTCGTCCTGCTCGATGCCCAGCCGGGTGCCGATGGCGAGGCGGATGTCGGTGAGCGACTTCATCCAGGTCATCGCCGCGTCGCGGTCGAGCTCGACGTCGACGGTGATCTCCTCCTCGCCGAGCTGGTCGGGCAGCCCGGCCTCCTCGAGGGTCTCGATGACCAGGACCGCGGCCGAGGCCTTGTTGTCGCGCAGGGCGCCCTCGGTGAAGCGGCGGAACTCTGCGGCGGCCTCCTCGTCGTGCGGGTACGCCGTCGGGAAGAGCCGGGCCAGCACCGGGTCGTCGGGCGCGGTGGTCGGCCCGGAGAAGTCCAGCAGCTGCTCGAGGGGTCGTCTTGGTGCGGGGTCGCCCGCTCGTTGCGGAGGAGCTCGACGAGCTGGGAGGCCAGCGACCGGAGCAGGTCGGCCTCGAAGCCGCTGAACGTCGCCACCACGCCGCCTCGCCGGCGGCGCTGGAAGCCCTCGGTCATGGGGTCAGCCTTCCAGTGGTCTCGACAAGCTCGACCGCCCGGGTGCTCAGTCAGTCCTGCTTCTCCATGGTCGCCCAGAGCCCGTAGTCGTGCATCGCCTGCACGTCGCGCTCCATCTCCTCGCGGGAGCCGGACGCCACGATCGACTTGCCGTCGTTGTGCACCTCGAGCATGAGCCTCTCGGCCTTCTTGCGGGCGTAGTGGAAGTAGTTCTGGAAGACGAAGGTGACGTAGGCCATCAAGTTGACGGGTCGTTCCACACGATCGTCACCCAGGGCCGGTCGTGGAACGTCAGGTCCTCGGTCGTCGGCTCGTCGAGCTCGACGGGCGATGGGGCGGACACGGCCAGCATTCTAAGCAACCGGCGCATCTAGGGTGACTGCGTGACGTCGACGCCCCAGGCGGCGAGCACCGCGCTGCTCACCGACCACTACGAGCTGACCATGCTCCAGGCGGCTCTTGCGAGCGGTGCGGCCGGACGACGAGCGGTGTTCGAGATGTTCCCGCGGCGCCTTCCCGAGGGTCGTCGGTACGGCGTGGTGGCCGGCGTCGGCCGCGCCCTCGACGCGATCGAGCGGTTCCGGTTCGACGCCGACGTGATCGACGTACTCCAGGCGCACGGGATCGTCGACGAGCGGACCTGCGCGTGGCTTGCGGACTACAGGTTCTCCGGCGACGTGTGGGGCTACCCCGAGGGCGAGACCTACTTCCCCTACTCCCCGCTGCTCGTGGTCGAGTCGACGTTCGCCGAGGCGGTGCTGCTCGAGACGCTGATGCTGTCGATCTACAACCACGACTCGGCGATCGCGTCGGCCGCGTCGCGGATGACCGCGGCCGCCGGCGACCGGCCGTGCGTCGAGATGGGTTCGCGGCGCACGCACGAGGAGGCGGCGGTGGCGGCTGCCCGGGCGGCGTACGTCGCCGGCTTCGCGACCACGTCGAACCTCGCGGCCGGGCAGCGGTACGGCGTCCCCACGACCGGGACCAGCGCGCACAGCTTCACGCTCCTGCACGACAGCGAGAAGGACGCGTTCACCGCGCAGGTGGAGTCGCTCGGCAAGGGCACCACGCTGCTCGTCGACACCTACGACGTCGCCGAGGCCGTGCGCAGTGGCATCGAGGTCGCCGGTGCCGACCTCGGCGCGGTGCGCATCGACAGCGGCGACCTGCGCGAGCTCGCGCACCAGGTGCGTGAGCAGCTCGACTCGCTCGGCGCGTTCGGCACCCGGATCCTGGTGACCTCCGACCTCGACGAGCACGCGATCGCGGCGCTGGCCGCCGCCCCCGTCGACGGCTACGGCGTCGGCACGTCGCTGGTCACCGGAAGCGGGCACCCTACGTGCGGGTTCGTCTACAAGCTGGTGGCCCGCGAGGGCACCGGCGAAGAGATGGTCAGCGTCGCCAAGCGCAGCGCCGACAAGATCTCCGTGGGCGGTCGCAAGTACGCCCTGCGCCGCCGCTCCCCCGACGGCGTCGCCGAGGCCGAGGTGATCGGCATCGGCGAGCCGCCCGAGAACGACGGAGATGACCGCGAGCTGCTGGTGCCGCTCGTGCGCGACGGCGAGGTCGTCGGCCGCGAGCCGATCGAGGCCGCGCGTGAGCGGCACGCGCGGAGCCGCGCGGAGCTGCCGGCGCGAGCCCGCCAGCTCTCGCGCGGCGAGCCGGTGATCCCGACCGTGCACCTCGACGGCGCGGTCAGCTGATGGCCCTGCTCCGCTGCGACTACTTCTCGGACGTGCTCGAGGTCGGCACCTCGATGACGGTGCTGCTGCCTCAGGCCACCGAGCAGCAGATCGGCGTAGCGAGCGACGCATCGACGGGCGACCCGCCGCTGCTGTACCTGCTGCACGGGCTCTCCGACGACGCCACCGCGTGGCAGCGCTACACCAGCATCGAGCGCTACGCCGCCGAGCACGGCGTCGCGGTCGTGATGCCGCAGGCCGGGCGCAGCTTCTACGCCGACGAGGCGCACGGCGCGCGGCACTGGACGCACCTGACACGAGGAGCTGCCCGAGGTGGTCTCGTCGTTCTTCCGGGTCTCCCGGCGACCCGAGGACACCTTCGTGGCCGGGCTGTCGATGGGTGGCTACGGCGCGCTCAAGTGGGCGCTGCACCACCCCGAGCGGTTCGCCGCGGTGGCGAGCCTGTCGGGTGCGGTCGACGTCCGCACGCTGCTCCCGGAGCGGCCCGAGATCTATCGGCGCGTGTTCGACGAGCGGCTCGGCCCCGACGACATCTTGGAGGACCTGCTCCAGCGGCGTCGCTCGGTGGCGCTGCCGCCGATGTTCGTCGGGTGCGGCACCGAGGACCCGCTGTACGACGAGAACGTGCGGTTCGCCGACCAGGCGATCGCCGCCGGCGTCGACGTGCACACCGACTTCCGGCCCGGGGCTCACGAGTGGGCGGTGTGGGACGCGACGATCGCCGCCGTGCTCGCCTGGCTGCCGTTGCGTCGCTAGGGTCCCCACATGAAGCGCGCGCTCATCGTGGTCGACGTCCAGAACGACTTCTGCGAGGGCGGCAGTCTCGGGGTCCACGGCGGCGCCGAGGTCGCCTTCCGCATCGGTGACCTGCTGCACCACTGGTCCACCAAGAGCCCGAAGGCACCCGGGTACGACGCCGCGGTGGCCACCCGCGACCACCACATCGACCCCGGCGACCACTTCAGCGACGACCCCGACTTCGACCACTCGTGGCCACCGCACTGCGTGGTGGGCTCCGACGGCGAGGCCTTCCACCCGAACCTCGACCCGCAGCCGTTCGACGCGATCTTCCTCAAGGGCGAGCACGCGGCTGCGTACTCCGGGTTCGAGGGTCGCGACTCAGGCGGCTCGACGCTGACCGACTGGCTGCGCACGCACGAGATCACCCACGTCGACGTGTGCGGCCTGGCCACCGACTACTGCGTGCGGGCGACCGCCCTGGACGCCGTACGCGAAGGGTTCGACACGCGGCTGCTGCAGCACCTGTGTGCCGGCGTGGCTCCGGCGACGACCCGGAGCGCCCTCGACGAGATGGCGAAGGCAGGAGTGAAGATCGAGTGACTGACACACCTCCGATGTCGGAGATGTTCGCCGACCTCGCACGAGCGGCGAGGCGACCACCCGGCGCTGGTCGGCGCCGAGCGGCACGCTGACCTACGCCGAGCTGCACTCGAACGCGCAACCGGGTGGCCAACGCACTGGCCGACCTCGGCGTCGGCGAGCAGGGTCGGGTCGCCTACCTCGACCTCAACAACCCGGAGTTCTTCGAGGTGATGGTCGGGCGCCTCGCGCATCGGCGCCGCGATCGCGCCGCTGAACTTCCGGCTGACCCCGACGGAGATGGGTCGCATCGTGCACGACGCGGGCGCGACCGTGATGGTGGTCGGGCCGGCGTTCGAGCAGATGGTGCCGACGATCCAGGCCGAGGCGCCCGGCGCTGAAGCGGGTGGTGCGCACCGGGCGAGGACTACGCCTCGTGGCTCGCGGACGCCTCCGACGAGGACCCGGGCCGCGAGTCGCACGGACGACGACGTGGTGCTGCAGCTCTACACCTCCGGCACGACCGGCCTGCCCAAGGGCGTGATGCTCACCAACGGCAACTGCTCGGGACTCATGGACGTCGCGGAGGCGTGGGAGCTCGACGAGACGTCGGTGTCCCTGGTCGCGATGCCGCTGTTCCACATCGGCGGGTCCGGCTGGGCCAACGTCGCGCTCGCGCGCGGCGGCACCGACGTGGTCGTGCCGATGCCCGACCCGGCGGCCTTGATCGACACGATCGAGAAGTCCCGGATCACCAACGCGTTCCTGGTGCCGGCCGTGCTGCAGATGATGTGCGCGGTGCCGGGCGCCGACGACCGCGACTACTCCAGCCTGCGCTCGATCGCGTACGGCGCGTCGCCGATCACCTCGGCGGCCCTGAAGCGTTCGCTCGAGGTGTTCAAGGCACCGCTGTTCCAGGTCTACGGCATGACCGAGACCACCGGCGCGATCACCGAGCTGTCCTCGGGCGACCACGACCCGGGCGGACCGCGCGAGCACCTGATGCGGTCTGCCGGCAAGCCCTACCCGTGGGTGGAGATGAAGGCCGTCGACCCCGTGACCGGCGAGGACTGCGGACCGGGCGACGTCGGCGAGATCTGGACCCGGTCGCGGCAGAACTCCCCCGGCTACTGGAACAAGCCCGACGAGACCGCGGCGGTCTTCGACGAGGACGGCTGGCTGCACACCGGTGACGCCGGCTACCTCGACGACGAGGGCTTCGTGTTCCTCACCGACCGGATCAAGGACATGATCGTGAGCGGTGCCGAGAACGTCTACCCGATCGAGGTCGAGTCCGCGCTCTCCGAGCACCCCGACGTCGCCGACGTTGCCGTGATCGGGGTGCCGGACGACAAGTGGGGTGAGACCGTCAAGGCCGTCGTCGTACGACGCGAGGGCTCGACGCTGACCGAGGACGAGCTGCTGTCGTGGGCCAAGGAACGCGTGGCCGGATTCAAGCGCCCACGCTCGGTCGACTTCGCCGAGGAGCTCCCCCGCAACCCCTCCGGCAAGCTGTTGAAGCGGGTGCTGCGCGACCCGTACTGGAAGGACGCCGAGGGGCGCTCGATCGGCTGACGCCGGCCGCCGGTTTCCCAGGTGGACCTGGTAATCGGTCACCTACCCCGTGCAACAACCCGCGGTACGTGTCGGTTTCCCAGGTGAACCTGGGAAACCGACACCAAGCCTCACTCCCCGCGGAACACCGGCCGCCGCTTGTCGGCGAAGGCGCGCATGCCCTCGGCGACGTCGGAGGTTCGCAGCAGGTCGATCTGCCCGATGCGCTCGCGCTCGAGGGCGTCGTCGAGATGTCCGAGGGTCGCGGCGTTGACGGCGCGCTTCGTCGCGGCGTAGGCCAGCGGTGGCCCGGAGGCGAGGCGGCGCACGAGCTTCGCGACAGTCGTCTCGAACTCGTCGTCCGCGACGAGATGGCTCACGAGCCCGGCGTCGTACGCCTCCTGCGCCGAGAGCACCTCACCGAGCAGGGCCATGCGCATCGCACGGGCCCGACCGACCGACGCGGCGACGGTCGCGGACGCGCCGCCGTCCGGCATCAGCCCGATCCGCGCGAACGCGAGCAGGAACGCCGCCGACTGCTTCGCGACGACCAGGTCGCACGCGAGTGCGGCCGAGCAGCCCACCCCGGCAGCGATGCCGTTGACTCCTGCCACCACCGGCTTGTCGAGCCCCACGATCGCGCGGATGATCCGGTTGGCGCGGTCCAGGGCACTGAAGTCGAAGTCCTCGTGCGCATCGGCGCCCGACAGGTCCGCACCCGAGCTGAACGCGTCTCCCCCACCGGTCAGCAGCACCACGCGCACGTCGTCACGGCTGCCGGCGGCCTCCAGCTCCTCCGCGATGCGGTCGCTCATCTGCGCGGTGATCGCGTTGAGGGACTCGGGCCGCTCCATCGTCATCCGCAGCACGCCGTCGTCGATGGTGATCTGGAGGTCGTCGGTCATGGGCAACGACCCTAGGCGGTGGCCGTCAGTGCAGGTTGTCGTGACCGCCGACAGCCCACCCGAACCGTGCCGCACCGGCGGGCACACCGCCCTGGCCCGGCACCCACGAGCGCGGGTCGAAGGTGGCGGTCAGCGTCTGGACGTGCACGGTCCCGGTGCCGTTGTCGGGGTTGCCGATCGCGAACGCCCGCTCGCTCTCGCCCTCGATCGCGACCACAGGTGAGCCGTAGCGGTTGCCCGCCTGGACCGTGCCTGCAGCTCCGGGCGAGCCCTGCGTCAACGGCAGGTCTGCGCCCAGGTTCGCGAACGAGAAGAGCTGGGCCATCCCGGCGTCCGCGGCAGACCCGATGTCCTCGTTCGGCGCGCCGACGACGAACTGGTTGGAGGCGCCCACCGTGACCGCCACGCTCTGACCGAAGTGGTCGCCCGGCTCACTGGCGCCGTCGACGCCCGCGGTGTCCTGGGTCAGGCCGGACTTCGGGACCAGGCCGGAGCCGGACGCGGTGAACAGGTTGACCAGACCCGCGGCGTTGTCACCGCCGACGTCCTCGCCGGGTGCACCGACGGCGAGCCGGCGGATCGACGACGGCGAGATGAAGTTCGTGGTCGCCACCCCGAGGCTGGCGGCGAACTGGTCGCCGGCCTCCGCCGCACCGGGCACGCCCGGGCTGTCCTGGGTGTACGACGCACCGTGCCAGGTGTCCGGCGGGAGGCCCTGCGCCTCCGGGAGCACGGTCAGCGATCCCGCAGACGTGCGCGAGCCCAGGGCCTCGCCGGGAGCGCCGACGAGCAGCTCCCAGCCGTGGTCCTCGCGCTCGACGTCGAAGCCGAGCACCACCGCGGCCCCGAAGCGGTCGGAGTCCTCAGCGCTGCCGGGCACGCCCGCTGTGTTCTGGCTGATCTCGCGCGGCGTCACCGGGATGCTGTCGGAGAACTGCAGGAGGTTGACCGCACCGGCCGACGAGGCCGCGCCGAAGTCCTCGCCCGGCGCACCCGCAGCGACGACCGAGGTGTCCTGCCCGAGGTTGGAGCCCGCGGCAACGGTCGCGCCGAAGCGGTCACCCGCCTCCACCGCTCCGGCGATGTTTGCCTGCGAGCGGGTGACGTCCGCGACGTCGCCGTTGAGCCCTGCCTTCGAGCCGAACACGACGTGGATGCTCCCGGCGTCGGCCTGCCCGGACAGGTCCTCACCGGGTGCGCCGACCACCACGTCCGCGCACGAGTCCATGTCGATCTGCGTGGTCGCCACGGACGACCCGAACTGGTCACCGGCCTCCACCGGCAGCCCGAGGTCCGCCTGGGTGAGCACGGCGCGCGCTCCCTCGCCGATCCGGTCGTCGCCGTCGCCGTACAGCACCACGACCCGGCCGGCCTGCGGCTGTCCCGCGACCGTGGCGTCGGGGTCGCCGACGACGGCGTCGGTGAACCCGTCGCCGTTGAGGTCGAGGCTGCCCGCCGAGAAGCACGGTTCGACCACAGCGGGAGCCGCCGACGGTCGCGCCACTGATTCGTCGATCAGTGGCGCCGACAGCAAGCACACGAGTGCTCCGATCCCGGTCGTCAGGCTGCGGGTCCCTCTCATGGCAATGGCCTCCCTAGGCGCGGTTCCTCCGCTGGGTTGGAGGAGGCGAACGGCCGGACCGGTGATACCTGGTCCAGATCGCTGCCCTACTCCCAAAGAACTGTTTGACAGTCACGGATCGAACGAGGCAGACTCCCCAAGATCCATTGGGGAGTACGACGGAAGGGGTGGTCCCGATGCCTGAGGACGGGATCGCGTCACTGCGAGCGGTCGCTCATCCGGTGCGGCTCCGGATCCTGTCGCTGCTGACCGGGGCCGAGATGTCGGCGGCAGAGGTGGCGCGAGAGCTCGACCTCACGCACGCCAACGCGTCGTACCACCTGCGCGTGCTGGCCGACGCCGGCGAGGTCGTCGAGGCCGGTGAGGAGAAGATCCGCGGCGGGGTGGCGCGACGCTACCGCCACCCCTGGGAGCGCCCGGACCGCGAAGCCACCCCTCGGGCGGATCGGCGCAGCGGGGAGCTCTACGTGCGGGCGATGGCCGACGAGCTGGTGCGCCGGTTCCGGGAGCGTCGCGCACGCAGCCGCGCCCACCTCACCGACGCCGAGCTGTGGGTGACCCCGCAGACGTGGGAGCAGGTGCGCGCACTCGTGGCCGAGGCTGCCGAGCTCGTGCACGCCGAGGCGCTGCCGCCGCGCACCAGCGGCACGCTGCACGTGAACATGAGCGCCGCGCTGTTCGAGATGAAGCGGCGATGAGGTTCCGGGACTCGCTTGCTCCGCTGCGTGCGCCGAGGTTCGCCTGGTTCTACGGCGCCCGGGTCGTCTCGACCGTCGGCACGACGATGGCACCGATCGCGCTCGCGTTCGCGGTGCTGGACATCAGCGACTCGGCCTCCGTGCTCGGCATCGTGCTCGCGGCTCGGACGCTGCCGATGGTGCTGTTCCTGCTCGTCGGGGGCGTCGTCGCGGACCGCTTCCCGCGTGCCACGGTGCTGATCACCGCGAACCTGCTCGCCGCGCTGACGCAGGCCGCCGTCGCGGTTCTCGTGATCGGGGGCACCGCCGAGATCTGGATGCTGGTCGTGCTCGAGGCCGCGAACGGCGTGGTCTCGGCGTTCATCATGCCGGCGATGGAAGGGGTCGTCCCGCAGCTCGCGCCTCGCGAGCACCTCCAGCAGGCGAACGCGCTGCTGTCCTTCTCGCGATCCGGGCTGGCGATCCTCGGTCCGACCATGGCCGCGCTGCTCGTCGCCGGCGCCGGCCCGGGCTGGGCGCTTGCCGTCGACGCGGTGACCTGGCTGGTCGCGGCGATGCTGCTGACGCGCGTGCGGGTCCCCGCACGGGCAAGCACCACCGAGGCCGGCACGAGCAGCAGCATGGCCCACGACCTCCGCGAGGGATGGGGCGTGTTCCGAGGCACGACGTGGCTGTGGGTGGTCGTCCTCGGCTTCGGTGTGATGAACGCGATCCACGCGGGCGCCTGGTACACCCTCGGACCGGCGCTCGCCAACGAGACCTTCGGCGTCCGGGGCTGGGGCTACGTGCTGTCGGCCGAGTCCATCGGGATGCTGCTGATGACGCTGGTCATGATGCGCCTGCGGCTGCGACGGCCGCTGCGCGCCGGGATGCTCGGCATGCTCGTCTTCGTCGTACCCCTCATGGTGCTGGGCCTGGACGGGCAGGTCGCGCCGCTGGTCCTTGCCGCCTTCCTCGCCGGCGCCGGGATCGAGGTGTTCGCCATCGGGTGGAGCGTCGCGATGCAGGAGAACATCGACGAGCGCGTGCTCTCGCGTGCCTACTCCTACGACGCGCTGGGCTCGCTCGTCGCGATCCCGCTCGGCCAGGTGGCCTTCGGACCGCTCGGTGACGCCTTCGGCTACCGCGACGTGCTGGTGGTGAGCGGGCTGGTCTACCTCGCGACGGCTCTTCTGGTCCTGTCGTCGAAGTCGGTGCGCAACCTGAGGCGAGTCCCGGTGAGCGAGCCGGCACGCACCTGACCCAGGGCTCCGCATTTCATCAATTCTGTGGATGTGCTTGTCGTGTCCAACTACCAGTCTTTGCTTTGCGTCCAGCGGATGGCTGGGGGAACGCATCGACTGGGGAGTTACTACACATGGACAAGAAGAAGACTGCGCGCGTAGCCGGCTTCGTCGGGGCGCTCGGCGCCTCCGCCCTGCTGCTGGGGGCGGCCGCCAACACGACCGGCGCGTACTTCACCGACAGCCACGACGGCACGCTGCAGGCGTCTCGTGGACACCTGAAGGTCTACACGAGCGACCTCAACCTCAACTTCGCCGACATGGTGCCGGGCGAGTACCAGACCAAGCAGATCGACTACAGCACCTCGAGCAGCACCACCGAGGACATCTGGCTGCAGTTCGTCCCCGGTGCGGGCTACGGCAAGTTCACCGGCACCAAGGACGGCAGCGACGGCTACGCCGGCGGTGGCCTTGGTCGCTTCGGGCACTTCGCGGTGCAGGACAACGCGGGCAACACGCTGTTCTCCTCGTACAACCTGCAGAACGCCGCCCAGAACACCAGCGGCTGCGCCGACTCCAACGGTCACGGATCGGGACCTGCGGCCACCAGCGCGGCTGACACTCCGCCGCTGTGCGGCGTGCCGCAGTTCATCAAGATCGAGTCGGGCCTGCCCAGCGGCGCCAACCGTCACATGACGCTGACGTTCGGCAACACGGGCAGGGCCACTGGCCAGGACGTCGCCGAGGTGAACGCGCCGTTCAAGGTCATCGCGACCCAGCACGGCGTGCGGCCCGACGCCTCGAACTTCTGACCCACGAGGGCGCGGAGGGGTGGGCCGCTGGCTCACCCCTCCGTTGCTCGAAGACGAGGAATCGCATGAGGAAGCTCCAAGCGCTAGCGGTGCTGGTCACAGCAATGGTGCTGATAGGCATCGCCGGCACCACCGCGAAGCTCTGGCACGACGGGTGGCGCGCGTACGTCGTCCACACGGGCTCCATGTCTCCGACGTACGACCCCGGCGACCTGGTCCTCGATCGGCCCGCACATGAGGGGTACGAGGTCGGGGACGTCGTCACGTTCCGGCCGAGCCGCTACCAGCTCGTCACCCATCGGGTCACCCGCATGACAAGAGTCGGCGTGCACACGAAGGGTGATGCCAACGGGTCAGCCGACGCGTGGACGATCCCTTCGCGCCACGTCGTGGGAGTGGTCCACGGCCACCTGGTCGACATGGGCTTCGTGGTGGTGTTCATGAAGCAGCCGACTGCTGTGCTGGGAGTCATGACCAGCGGACTGGCGCTCGTGCTGCTCTGGGGGATCTTCTTCCCCGCCGGCCCGACACCTGCGCCGGTGACGACCCGTGAGGCAGAGGCAGCGCGCCCGGCTCGCAAGCCGCGGCGGCACCTGCTGCAGGGTGCCTGAACCGGTCAGGCGCCCCAGCGCTCGTTGAGCGTGGTGACGACCTTCAGGTCGCGGTTGGTCCCGGGGGCCAGCGCCTTCTTGAACGCTCCGAAGAACGTCGCCTCGTGCATCTTGTGGTCGAGCCAGATGTGCACCGCGCGACCACGCACGAACGCCGCCTCCCCCTTCGCGTCCCAGGCCTCGATCTGCTCGGCGACGTCCCCGGTCGGGGCATGGCCGGCCTTGAAGAACGTGACGTACCTCCGCTGACCCTCGGCCGTCGGGAACGACGGCGTCAGGGCCTGCGCGTCGTCGTACACCCCGCGCAGCTCCTTCGGGGTGAAGATCACCGAGGGCACCTCGAACGACGCCTGCTCCCCCAGCACCTGCTCGACGTGCTTCTCCACCTTCGCGGCCGAGCGCATCGAGGACTTGAACCGCACGTTGCCGGTCTGGATGTAGGTCTCCACGTCCTCCAGCCCCGAGTCGGTCAGGTGGTCGCGCAGGTCGGCCATCTTGTAGATCCGGCCGCCCACGTTGACTGCTCGCAGCAGCGCGATGTACGTCGGCATGCGGTCATCCTGCCCCACGACACCGTTGCCCACCCGCCGCGACGGTCGACCCCGAGTCGCGCGAGGATCGAGCGATGAAGCTACGTCGCGGTTCAGCCGCCGACGCGGACGCCATCGGTCGCGTGCACGCGATCAGTCGCCGCGCGGCGTACGAAGGAATCGTCCCTGCCGAAGCGTTGGCGAAGCTCACCACCGAGAGCCAGGCGTCCTACTGGCGCGAGCGGCTGAGCACCGAGCCCGCGCCCTTCTCGGTGTACGTCGACGAGGTCGACGGGCAGGTCGAGGCGTTCGCGATGGGCTCGGCGCGCCCACCGGTCGCGACGCTCCACGCCATCCATCTCGTGCCGGACCTGCAGGGCAGCGGTGTCGCGCAACGTCTGCACGCCGCGCTGCTCGACGACTTCACGGCGTGGGGTTGCACGACAGCCGAGCTCTGGGTGCTCGACGGCAACGAGCGGGCGCAGGCGTTCTACCGGCGCCTGGGGTGGGTCCACGACGGCGAGCGGGACACTCACGCGATCGGTGGAGTGGACGTCTCGATCCTTCGCTACCGGCTGTCGTTGACCTAGCTGTTGCTGAACAGCGCCGTGTCGTCGCCACCGTTGCGGGAGCGGCCCGCCCAGGTCCACGCGTAGGCCGGGTCCTCGGCTGCCACGCCGGCCTCACCGAGGTCGAGCGGCCGGAACGTGTCGACCATGACGGCGAGCTCGTCGAAGTACTCCACCCCGATCGACGCCTCGACCGCCGACGGCTGCGGACCGTGCGCGTAGCCGCCGGGGTGCACCGAGACCGAGCCGATGTTGATGCCTGATCCCTTGCGCGCCTCGTAGTCGCCGCCGACGTAGAACATCACCTCGTCGGAGTCGACGTTCGAGTGGTAGTAGGGCACCGGGATCGACTCCGGGTGGTAGTCGACCTTGCGCGGGCAGAAGTTGCAGACCACGAAGTTGTAGCCCTCGAAGACCTGGTGCACCGGCGGCGGCTGGTGCACCTTGCCGGTGATCGGCATGAAGTCCTCGACGTTGAACGTGTAGGGGTAGAGACAGCCGTCCCAGCCGACGACGTCGAAGGGGTGCGTGGCGTAGGTCATCCGCGTGCCGACGAGGCCCGGACGGCCCGTTGCCGCGGTGCTTCACCAGCACCTCGACGTCCTCGCCGTCCACGAGCAACGGCTCGCCCGGGCCGTGCAGGTCGCGCTCGCAGTACGGCGCGTGCTCGAGCAGCTGCCCGAAGCGAGACAGGTAGCGCTTCGGCGGTGCGATGTGGCTGTTGGCCTCGATCGCGTAGAGCCGGCTCACCTCGCTCGGCAGCCACCGGTGCGTGGTCGCGCGCGGCACGATCACGTAGTCGCCGGTGCGGTAGGACAGCACCCCGAAGACCGTCTCGACGGTGCCGCTGCCCTGCTCGACGTACACGCACTCGTCGCCGACGGCGTTGCGGTAGTACGGCGACACCTCGCCGGCGACGACGTAGGAGAGCCGCACGTCGCCGTTGCCGAGCACCAGCCGTCGGCCCTGCACCGGGTCGACAGCCTTCGGCGCCCTGCTCGTCGAAAAGCGCCGTGCAGCTTGAGGTGGCGCGGCTTGAGCGGATGGTTCGCCGTGACGGTGAGGTCGGGCAGCTCCCAGACCTGGCTGTCGACGATCGCCGACGGCACGCCCCGGTGGTAGAGCAGCGACGAGTCGGAGGAGAACCCCTCCTCGCCCATCAGCTCCTCGTAGCGCAGCCGACCGCTCTCGTCGCGGAACGCGGTGTGCCGCTTCGGCGGGACGTCCCCGACCTGTCGGTAATAGGTCATGACCGGCTCCTTGCCGCACGATTATCGAACACATATGTCCGTTCACAGCAACGATGCGTTAGGGTCGAAGCCGTGTCAACCGCCGACTCCCCCGTGCCCGAATTCCTCCGCGGACTGGTCGACGATGCGGCCATCTTCCCGCCCGGAAACGCCCCTCTGGACGACGCCGTCGCCGCGCACCTTCAGCACCGCGATGCGCCGTACGCCGACCTCGTCGGACCCTTCGTCGTCGACGACCGCCGACTCCAAGACCTCCGGGTAGTCCGTGACCAATTCGTGGTCGCGGAGGGCTCGGAACCACGAATCGGTCACGGACTACCCGTCACCGTGGTCGTGACGGGCGGGGCCGGGGCGATCGAGCCGGCGGTCGCGTGGGCGGGCAAGGCCGACCTGGAGCTGAGTGGCGCTCGAGGTCGCGATCCGCGAGTCCGGACGCGGGCGACCTGGCTCCCAACGTGCGGCGCATCGTGACCGCCGTCGACGCGTTGGCGGGCGGACCTCGACGACGAGGCCACCGTGTACGTCGAGACCCCGCGGCTGTACGACGCGCAACCCTCGCCCGACCTGGCTGGCCGCGCTCGACGAGCTCGCCGCAGCCGGGCACAGCCTGAAGCTGCGCACCGGAGGGGCCGACGCCGACGCGTTCCCCAGCGCCGTCGAGCTCGCGACGTGCATCGCCGCCGCCCTGGACCGCGAGCTGCCGTTCAAGTGCACCGCCGGGCTGCACAACGCGATGCGGCACCGAGACGACGAGACGGGCTTCGAGCACCACGGCTTCCTCAACGTGCTGGTCGCGACCCGGGCAAGCCTCGACGGCGCCGACGTCGCCGAGGTCGCGTCGGTGCTCGAGGAGACCGACGCCGACAAGCTGTTGTCCCGCACCGACCACGCCGCACTCGCGAGAGCCCGCCGATGGTTCCGCTCCTTCGGGTCGTGCAGCATCGCCGAGCCGCTGGCCGACCTGCGTCAGCTCGGGCTGCTGTCATGACACGCGCACCTGGGTCGACGGGGCCGCCGGCTCGACGTACGACGTGGACAACCTGCCGCTCGGCGTGTTCGTGCACGGCGACGAGCCGCCGCGGGTCGGGCGCGCGCATCGGCGACCACGTCGTCGACCTCGCGCCGGTCGCGGCAGCGGAGATGCTCGAGATCAGCCACGTCTTCGAGGCGCCGAGCCTCAACCCGCTGCTCGAGCTGGGGCGGCCGAGCTGGTCGTCGGTGCGCACCTGGCTCACCGGGCTGCTCACCGACGAGACAGAGCGCGACCTCGTCGAGCCGCACCTCGTGCCGGTCGCCGACGTGACGCTGTCGATGCCGTTCGAGGTCGCCGACTACGTCGACTTCTACTGCTCGCTCGACCACGCCACCAACGTCGGCGCGCATCTTCCGGCCCGACGACGAGCCGCTCAAGCCCAACTGGCGCCACCTGCCCGTCGGCTACCACGGCCGCGCCGGCACCGTCGTCGTCTCCGGCACGGAGGTGCGACGGCCGCACGGGCAACGCCCCGAGAGCGGAGGCGCACCGTCCTACGGGCCCAGTCGTCGGCTCGACATCGAGGCGGAGGTCGGGTTCGTCGTCGGCGGCGCGACGACGCTCGGCGCAGTCGGTCGCCACCAGCGCCTTCGCCGACCACGTCTTCGGGGTCACGCTGCTCAACGACTGGTCAGCCCGTGACATCCAGGCCTGGGAGTACGTCCCCTCGGGCCGTTCCTCGGCAAGTCGTTCGCGACCTCGGTGAGCGGCTGGGTCACCCCGCTGGACGCGCTCGCCGCGGCGCGCGTCGACCTCCCCGGCCAGGACCCCGAGCCGCTGGACTACCTGCGGGTCGACGAGCCCGCGGGCTTCGACATCGACATCGAGGTGGTGCTCAACGGCGAGACGGTCAGCCGCCCGCCGTACTCCTCGATGTACTGGTCACCGGCCCAGATGCTCGCGCACCTGACCGCCAACGGTGCCTCCCTGCGCGCAGGCGACCTGTTCGCGTCGGGCACCGTAAGCGGTCCCGAGCGCGACCAGCGCGGGTCGTTCCTCGAGCTGTCGTGGGGCGGCCGGGAGCCGTTCGGTGACGGCCGGACGTTCCTCGAGGACGGCGACACCGTCACCTTGCGCGCCACGGCGCCCGGCGCGAACGGCGGCCGCATCGCCCTCGGCGAGGTGACCGGGACGCGCGTCCTGCACCGCGCACGGTCGGTTGACAGGGTGCGGTGCCGGTTCCCAGGTGGACCTGGGAACCGAAGCGGCCAGTAGGAGCGCATCAGCAGCGAGCGCTGCCAGAGCGGCCGCTCCGCCGGACCGATCAGGCCCTGCTCGTCGATGAAGGCGACGACGCGCTCCCCCATCCACGCCAGCGTCTCCTGGTAGTGCGGGTTGCCGAGAGCGGTGCGGCGCGCCTCGCGCGGGTCGAGCCCCACCGCGGCGTACACCTTCGGGTTCACCAGCGAGCGCGCCACCATGAACGAGGACTGCGCGGTGACCATCCGGTGCCAGGCGAGCTGCCGCTTCGACAGCGTCGGCATCATCCGCTCGACCTCGTCGCGGGCGAACGTCATGTGACGAGCCTCCTCGAGCACGTGGATGCGCGAGACCATCCGGGTCATCGGCTGCACGCGGTCGTCCTTCAGCATCTCCCGCTGCCAGCGGTCGAGGACCTCCTCGGCGACCAGGATCGAGGCGTAGGCGCTGACCCCGGACGCGATGGCCTTGAAGCCGCGCCCGAGCCGGTGGACGTGCGCGGGCGGGCCGTACGGCGGAGCGCCGGTCCGGGCGATGGCCTTGCCGAACATCACCGAGTGGCGGCACTCGTCGCCGATCTCGGTCAGCGCGTACTGCGTGCGCTCGCTGCACGGGTCCTCGTCGTAGAGCTCGCGCGCCAGGATCTGCAGGAGGATCAGCTCGAACCAGAGCCCGACGCTCGCGATGCTGGCGATCTCGTGCTTGGACAGCTCGACCTGCTGCTCGTGCGACATCGCGTCCCACATCGAGGTGCCGTAGAGCGAGAGCCGCTCCGGCTGCATGAACCACGCCCCCTCCACGAGGGGTGCCTCCCAGTCGATGTCGACCTCGGGGTCGTAGGACTGCTTGGCACTCGAGCGGAGCAACCGCTGCGAGACGGCGTCGGCGGTGAGCGTCATGCCGGGAACCTCCGTGGGTGTGACGGCGGGTAACTGTTACTACGAGTAACACGTAGTTTGATACTGTGGCCCACATGGAACGAAGCGTCAAGGGCATCCGCGACACGCTCGCGAAAGCCGCCGGCCGCGATGCCGACGAGGACGGCCGCAGCACCCGCTGGTCGGCGCACCGCGAGGCGCGGCGCGCCGAGCTCGTCGAGGCGGCCGTCGCGGCGATCGACAAGCTGGGCCCGCAGGCCTCGGTGGAGGACATCGCGGGGGCGGCGGGCGTCAGCAAGCCGGTGCTCTACCGCTACTTCTCCGACAAGGCCGACCTGCTGGCCGCGGTCGGCGCGTACGGCGCCGACCTGGTGATGGCCGCCATGGCGCCGGCCCTGGTGGCCGACGGCGCGCTGCGCAAGCGCGTCGACATCGCGTGCGACGCCTACCTCGCCCTGCTCGAGGAGCACCCCAACGTGTTCTTGCTGCTGGTGCGACAGCGCGCCGGCGACGACGAGCCGGCGACCCGCTGGCCGACGGCAAGGCCGCGATCGCCGCCGCGATCGCCCGGGTCATGGGCGACACGCTGCGCGGGCTCGGCCTCGACACCGGCGGCGCCGAGCCGTGGGCCCACGGCCTCGTCGGGCTCGGCATGACCACCGGCGAGTGGTGGCTGACCCGGCAAACGATGAGCCGCGCGTCGGTCTCGGCGTACCTCTCCTCGTTCGTGTGGCACGCGCTGCAAGGGATCTCGCAGAGCTACGGCGTCGCGATCGACGGCGCGTCCGGGGAGCTGCGGCTGGTGAAGCCGCCCACCGCGGCGACCGACAAGGAGGCACGGGCATGACCGAGAAGGTTGCCGACCAGGAGGGCGTCGAGCCTCTCGAGGGGTACGACGGACCCGCGACCCTCGTCACCGCGAGCACCAACGTCGAGGTCGAGGTCACGCTGCGCGGGCTGTTCGAGCCCATCGACGGCCGCTACCACTGGTACGGCCGCATCGCGGCAAGCGACGAGGTCGACGAGCTCGTCGCAGCGCTCGTGGACTCCAAGGCCGACCTCTCGCTCCGCACCCCGCACGGCGAGGCCGCGACGAGGCTCAGCGACCGCGACACCTGGGGCCGCTACCGGGTGACCGGCACCGGCCGACCGCCGTTCGAGATCGCCGACTGACGCCTCCTCGCTGGCCGCACCGCCCCTCGAGTGACGGACCTCGCACCGGTCCGCCGCGACATACATAGGACTCCTATGTAATATTGGTTGTGTGAACCAACCAGTTGTCCCGTCCGACCTGGAGGAGCTCAGCGCCGAGCTGGTGCTGTGCCTCGGTCGGCTGACCCGCACGATCACGCGGGAGTCGGTCGGGCTCTCGACCAGCGTCGCCGCGGCCAGCCTCCGGCTGCTCTCGCAGATCGACGAGCTCGAGCCGGTCAGCATCGGCGCCCTCGCGGTGGCCGACCACTGCTCGCAGCCGACGATGAGCGCCGGCATCTCCGGGCTCGTCGAGAGCGGCTGGGCGACCAAGCGACCCAACCCGGCCGACGCCCGCTCCCACCTCGTCACGCTCACCGGCGACGGACGCCGGGTCCTGCGACAGGCCCGACGCGAGCGCGCCGCGGTCGTCGCGACCCGCCTGCGGGCCGACACCCGCCACGACGAGCGCGACCTCGCCACCACCGTCTCCGTGCTGCGCGGCCTGCTCGAGCAGCACCAAACCACCAACGTCGAAGGAACCCGTTGAGCACCCGCACCGCACCCCGCACCCGCCGAGCCCACGACGTCGACCTCGATCCTCAAGCAGCCCCGCGCCGTGTGGGCGGTGGCGTTCGCCTGCGTCATCGCGTTCATGGGCATCGGCCTCGTCGACCCGATCCTCAAGCCGATCGCCGACCAGCTCGACGCCACGCCGAGCCAGGTGTCGCTGCTGTTCACCAGCTACATGGCCGTCACCGGTGTCGCGATGCTCATCACCGGCTTCGTCTCCAGCCGCATCGGCGCCAAGCGCACGCTGCTGTCGGGGCTCGTGCTGATCATCGTGTTCTCCGCCCTGGCGGGCTCGTCGAGCACGATCGGCGCGATCGTCGGGTTCCGCGCCGGCTGGGGCCTCGGCAACGCGCTGTTCATCGCCACCGCGCTCGCCACCATCGTCACCGCCTCCAGCGGCTCGGTGAAGCAGGCGATCATCCTCTTCGAGGCCGCCCTGGGCCTCGGCATCGCCACCGGACCGCTTCTCGGCGGCCAGCTCGGCTCGATCTCCTGGCGCGGCCCGTTCTTCGGGGTCGCAGTCCTGATGACGATCGCGCTGGTCGCCACCGCCTTCTTCCTGCCGCGCACCCCGCCGGCCGCCCACCACACGTCGCTGGCCGACCCGTTCAAGGCGCTGCGCTACCCGGGCCTGCTGACCATCGCCGTGACGGCGCTGTTCTACAACATGGGCTTCTTCGCGCTGCTGGCGTACGCGCCGTTCCCGCTCGACATGACCGCCTCGCAGGTCGGCTTCATCTTCTTCGGCTGGGGCCTGCTGCTCGCGGTCACCTCGGTGTGGGGCGCGCCCTGGCTGCAGCGGATCTTCGGCACCGTGCCGACCGTGCTCGCCTCGCTCGTGCTGTTCGCCGCCGACCTCGCGATGATGGCGCTGCTCACCGACTCCAAGACCGCCCTGGTCGTCGGCATCATCGTCGCCGGGGCCTTCCTCGGCATCAACAACACGTTGATCACCGAGGCCGTGATGGGCGCGGCTCCGGTCGAGCGTCCGGTGGCGTCCTCGGCCTACTCCTTCGTGCGCTTCTCCGGTGGCGCCGTCGCGCCGTACGTCGCGGGGAAGCTCGGCGAGAACGTCAGCATCCACGCGCCGTTCTGGATGGCGTCCGGGGCCGTGATGGTGGGTGTCGCGGTGCTGTTCGTCGGTCGGAACACGCTGCGCGGACCCCACGCCGCACAGGAGCGCTCCGACGACGAGCTGGAGGACGAGGCCGAGCTGCTCGCGGTAGCCGAGCTCGACTGACCTTCGACCTACGCCAACGGTGCGGTCGGTGGACCGGTCCATCTCGGACCGGTCCACCGACTGGTGCCCGTCGGGCCCGTGAACCTCCCAGGGGCCCACCGACCCGGCGAGCAATGGGAGGGCGAGGAGCCCGCCGAGCTCCTCACCCCTCCCACGCTCATGGCATCGACCACCCCCGCCGCCGGCTCCGCGCCAGGCGCGGTGCCGTCAGCAGGCCACCGCTGAGGAGCAGCAGCAGCGCCATCAGGAGTGCCGCGAGCACGCCCCCACCGAGACCGGTGTTGGGAAGTGACCGCTGCAGCTGGTCGACGGCACCGTTGACGGCTGCCCTCGGGGCTCCCAGCACGTTGGCGGCGACACCGAGCACCCGGTCGGCCGGGGAAGCAGAGTCAGAGTCAGGCCCTGCGCTCGCCTCCTCGCCGAGGACCCGACCGTCGTCGGTGGGTCCGCCCGGAGTCTCGCCACCCGGGTCGCCCGGGTTGCCCGGGAATCCGGGGTCCGGTGTTCCCGGGTCCGGTGTTCCTGGGTCGGGGACGCCCGGGCCGGTCGGCCCGTCGCCTTCGTTGCCGTTCTCACTGCCGAACAGCGTCACCTGGTTGCCCGACAGGTCGACGGGGGCCTGGCCGCCCGGGTTGGTCTGGTTGCCAGAGCCCGTGCCGCCTTCCCCAGACGTCGTCCCACCGTTGCCACCTGAGCCTGCAGCAGGGCCGCCGTCGTCGGCGTTCGAGTTGCCGTCGCCGAGCAACGTGACCTGGTTGCCAGACCCGTCGACCGGCGCACCGACCTGCGGGTTGGTCTGGTTCCCAGAGCCGTTGCCCTGCTCACCGGACGTGGTCCCACCAGCACCGTCACCGGGCTGCGTGGTCGAGCCGCTGTCGGTGTTGGAGTTGCCGTCACCGAGCACGGTCACCTGGTTGCCGGAACCATCCACCGGCGCCGCAGCGTCCGGGTTCGTCTGGTTCCCAGAACCCGTGCCGTCGGTGCCCGACGTGGTGCCACCGTCGCCGGCCTGACCCGAGCCAGAGCCCGAGTCCGAACCGCCATCGGCGTTGCCGTTGCCGTCACCGAGAACAGTGACCTGGTTGCCAGAACCGTCGACCGGCGCCGCAGCGTCCGGGTTCGTCTGGTTCCCAGAACCCGTGCCGTCGGTGCCCGACGTGGTGCCACCGTCGCCGGCCTGACCCGAGCCAGAGCCCGAGTCCGAGCCGCCGTCGGCGTTGCCGTTGCCGTCACCGAGAACGGTGACCTGGTTGCCGGAACCGTCCACCGGTGCACCGAGCTGCGGGTTCGTCTGGTTCCCAGAACCTGCCCCGTCGTCACCGGAGGTCGTGCCGCCGTCGCGGGCGTCACTGGCCTGGTCCGATCCCGAGCCGCCGTCGTCGGCGTTCGAGTTGCCGTCACCAAGGACGGTCACCTGGTTGCCCGAGGCGTCCACCGGGGCCTGACCGTCCGGGTTGGTCTGGTTCCCAGAACCCGTCCCGTCATCGCCCGACGTGGTGCCACCGTCACCGGCCTGACCCGAGCCTGCGCCCGAGTCTGAACCGCTGTCGGCGTTCGAGTTGCCGTCGCCACCGATGGTGACCTGGTTGCCCGAAGCATCCACGGGGGCCTGACCGTCCGGGTTGGTCTGGTTCCCAGAACCCGTCCCGTCATCGCCCGACGTGGTGCCACCGTCGCCGCCCTGACCCGAGCCTGCGCCCGAGTCGGAGCCGTTGTCGGCGTTCGAGTTCCCGTCACCGAGCACGGTGACCTGGTTGCCCGAGGCATCGACCGGCGCCTGGCCGTCCGGGTTCGTCTGGTTCCCAGAACCCGTCCCGCCGTCACCGGACGTCGAGCCCCCGTCGCCCGACGATCCCGACTGCGAGCCGGAGCCCGAAGAGCCACCGGAGTTCGAGTTCCCATCGCCACCGACGCTCACCTGGTTTCCCGAGGTGCCCGAGGGCGCTTGGACCTGTGGTGCGGTCTGGTTTCCCGACGCGGTGCCGTTGTCACCCGACGTACTGGGTGTCCCGACCGCGACGGTTCCACCTCCGCCTGATCCATCATCTGCCGTGGCTGTTGATGCCCCGATCCCGAACCCCAGGAGCGTGATGCCTCCTGCGATCCCGATCGCGCACAAGCCGCGGCGCACATAGGTGCGCATTGAAATCTCCTTCTCGATCGAATGTGGTCATGGACGGCGATTGCCATCCGGTCGCGTGCTCTCGAAACAGAGAGCAGGACCGACCTCAGTCGGGCGAGGAGCCGGGAAGGAAGTTCGGGTGGGGAACCAGTCTGAATCGGCGCGAGCGCAGTCGCACCAGGCCGGACATCAGCGACAGCAAGAAGGCGGTCGCGAGCAGGCCTACGAAGAGAGCCACCGAGCTGGACATGCCGAGGTCGTCACCGGGCCGAGGCAGGTCCGGTGACGGCGTGGCCGGGATGTCGCGCAGTGCGGAAACGGCGGTGCCGATGACGTCGAGGAGGCCGGGCGAGCTCGCCGAGGCGGCGGTGCCCTGCGTGCTCGTGACACCGGTTGTCGTGCCAGCGGCAACGCCCGCGACATCACCGCTGTGCGAGGAGACGTCGGCCGAGCCGAACGCGTTCGCAGCCTGCGGCGAGGCCGCGGCCGGGCCGTTGTCGGGGCCGGACATCGGCGGGACCGACAGGCCGGGAACGTCCAGTGGCGGAAGTGCCGGGAGGACCTGAGCGCTCAGCTGCTGCGCCGTACGACGGACGTCGCCGACGGTCTTCTGCAGGAGCAGCGTGGTGTCGCGGAGGCGCTTGACCGGCTTCGTCGAACGCACCGTGCCGACCGTGGCCTTGACCGTGTCGCGAACCGGCGATGCGGCCGCGCCGTCTGTGGGCTGCGAGCGAGGAGTCGTCGGCTGCGTCACCGGAGCCAGGTTGCGCCGCACGGGCTGCGATCCGACCAGCGAACGGACGGTGTGCCGAACGGCGTGCCGGGCCTTCGGGGCCGCGTGCGTCCGGCCGGTCGTCGCCTTCTTGTGGGCGTGGTGGGTGGTCGACGCGTGGTGCTGGCCGGTCTTCAGGCCGAGCGCGTGGCCCAGGCCCTTCTCCTTGGCCTGCGCCGAGCCGGTGCCGAGAAGCAGGGCGAGGACGGTGAGCGCGCCGAACAGCAGGCCGAGCGCGAGAGCGCGCTTGCCTGCGGCGGCGATCGCCGTGCCGTCAATGCCCATGAGGTCCCGATACCTACGTCGTCGAAGGGGTGCGTCTTCGGCGAGCGTGACCATTCGGCGGCAGTCACGCTCGAGAGGGGGACTCGTCAGTCCGCAGGGCGAACTGAAGGGCAAGTGATGAAATAACAGGAAATTTTACCCAAGCGTCAGCGCAGGTAGACGACGTTGGTCCCCGCCGCCTTGTCGTGCAGCGCCTGCCGCTTGCCGTCCCACAACGGCCACAGGTTGTCCACCAGCCAGTACACCGACGTCAGGTAGCCGAGGAACGGAACCACACGGAGAATCCCGTAGCCGATCTGGGCGGTCCACCGCAGCAGCACCGTGCCCCACGACATCGGCCCAGGGCGCTCCCGCAACCGGACCTGCATGCCGAGCATCATCTTGCCGGGAGTCGCCTGGAAGCCCTTGAGGAAGCCGACGACGTACACGAAGTTCACGACGATGACGACCACCAGGAACCCGATCAACGACGGCATGATCGCGGACACGAACTGCTGGGCCATCAGGTCGGGATCCGTCTGCCGACCGGCGTTGCGGTCCGAGACGATCTGGTTCAAGAGGTTGGTGTACGCGGTCATCATCATCGACAGGTAGTGCCACCCGAACGCGATCGAGAGCACGTACAAGACGACGTTGTCGATGATGCGGGCGGCGTAACGGCGCCCCCAACCGGCGAGCCGGTCGCCGTCCGGGGTGTAGTCACGAGAGACCTCCACGACCATCGTCGGAGCAGCAACCTGCAGCGCTCCAGGCGTTGACTGCGCGTGCTGCGCGGTCAGCTGTTGTGCGCGGATCTCCGCCTGCTCCATGGCGTGGGCACGCCGCTGCTCGGCGTCCTCGGCCTGCCAGGCCAGCCGCTGCCGCTTCGTTGCGGGCTTGACCTGCGCGGTCCACTGCTTGCCGTCCCAGAAGCGCAGCGTGGTCGGGGCTGCGGGGTTGGGCGGCGCAGGGTCGCGGTACCAGCCGGCTTCCTCCCCCACCATGAGATCGAGGGTAGGGGTGAGTTGCGCGACTTGTCCGGAAATCGCTTTTACAGGTTGCCGCGCTTGTCCTGCTCGCGCTCGATCGCCTCGAACAGCGCCTTGAAGTTGCCCTTGCCGAAGCCGAGCGACCCGTGCCGCTCGATCAGCTCGAAGAACACCGTGGGCCGGTCACCGAGCGGCTTGGTGAAGATCTGCAGCAGGTAGCCGTCCTCGTCGCGGTCGACGAGGATGCCGCGCTCTGCAGCTCCTCGATCGGCACCCGGACCTTGCCGATGCGCGCGCGCAGCTCGGGGTCCTCGTAGTAGCTGTCGGGGGTGTTCAGGAACTCCACGCCGTTGGCGCGCAGCGCGTCGACGCTGGCGAGAATGTCGTTACAGGCAAGGGCAAGGTGCTGAGCGCCGGCGCCCCGGTAGAACTCGAGGTACTCGTCGATCTGCGACTTCCGCTTGGCGATCGCGGGCTCGTTGAGCGGGAACTTCACGCGGTGGTTGCCGTTCGCGACGACCTTGCTCATCAGCGCTGAGTAGTCGGTCGCGATGTCGTCGCCGATGAACTCCGCCATGTTCACGAAGCCCATCACGCGGTTGTAGAAGCCGACCCACTCGTCCATGTGACCGAGCTCGACGTTGCCGACGATGTGGTCGAGAGCCTGGAAGAGCCGCTTCGGCTCGCCGTCGCGCTTGACCCAGGTGGTCTCCGCGGTCCGGTAGCCGGGCAGGTAGGGCCCGTCGTAGCGCGAGCGGTCGACGAGGGTGTGCCGGGTCTCGCCGTACGTCGCGATGGCGGCGATCCGCACCGTGCCGTGCTCGTCGGTGACGTCCTCGGGCTGGCGTACGACGGTGGCGCCGGCCTTGACGGCCTGGGCGATGCACCGGTCGACGTCGGGGACCTCGAGGGCGATGTCGACGACGCCGTCACCGTGCCTGCGGTGGTGGTCGGCCAACGGGCTGTCGGGGTCGACCGCGCCGTTGAGCACGAACCGGATCGAGCCGGAGCGCAGCACGAACGACTTGTGGTCGCGGTTGCCGGTCTCGGGGCCGGAGTAGGCCTCGAGCTGCATGCCCCACGCCGACTGGTAGTAGTGCGCGGTCTGGGTGGCGTTGCCGACCACGAACACGATCGCGTCCCAGCCGGTGACCGGGAAGACGTCGGCCTCCTCGTCGTACTCCACCAGCCCGACCAGCTGCTGCAGCTGCTCCAGCGTCAGGTCGGCCTTCAGCTCGTCTGCAGTCAGGGAGCCCGATGAGGTGTCCAGCGCGTCAGTCATGTCAGGCATGATGCCTTGACGCCGTACCATCTGTGCAACACAGCGTGAAATTGCTGTGCAATCTGACCAGGTTGGAGCCCGCGATGGACCAGCTGGATGCCCAGTTGTTGCACCTGTTCGCCGACGAGCCACGCGTCGGGGTGCTGGAGGCCTCCCGACGGCTCGGCGTCGCGCGCGGCACCGTCTCGGCCCGGTTGGACAAGCTCACCAGCACCGGCGTCATCTACGGCTGGGGGCCGCAGGTCGATCCCGAGGCGATCGGCCACCCGGTCACGGCGTTCTTGACCCTCGAGATCCGGCAGGGGGCGGGGCACGAGTCGGTCGCCGAGCACCTGGCCGGCATCCCCGAGGTGCTCGAGGCCTTCACGATCACCGGCGCCGGCGACATGTGGGCACGCGTCGTGGCCCGCTCCAACGCCGACCTCCAGCGCGTCATCGACGCGGTCCTCGCCGATCTCGGCATCGTCCGCTCGTCGACGGTCATCGCCCTCGCCACCCAGATCCCGCACCGGGTGCTTCCCCTCGTGGACGCCGTGGTCTCCTCCGACCCGGACGAGTAGGGTCTCGCCCGTGACGCTGGTGGCCGGAGTCGACTGCTCGACGCAGAGCACCAAGGTCGTGGTCTGCGACGCCGAGACCGGCGAGGTGGTGCGCGAGGGTCGAGCCCCGCACCCGGACGTGACCGAGATCGACCCGCGGATCTGGTGGCAGGCGTGGGAGAAGGCGTCTGCCGGCCTGCTCGACGACGTCGCCGCCGTGGCGGTCGGTGGCCAGCAGCACGGCATGGTGCTGGTCGACGAGGCCGGCACTCCGGTGCGCGACGCGCTGCTCTGGAACGACAACCGGTCCGCCCCCGCGGCCGACGCAGCTGATCGAGGAGCTCGGCGGGCCGCAGGCCTGGGCCGACCGCGTCGGCAGCGTGCCGGTCGCCAGCTTCACGGTGACCAAGCTGCGCTGGGTCGCCGAGCACGAGCCCGACGTCGCCGAGACGGCGCAGGGGGTGCTGCTCCCCCACGACTGGATCACCCACCAGCTGCGCGGCGGTGCCGGCGAGCCGACCACCGACCGCGGCGACGCGTCCGGCACCGGCTACTGGTCGGCGGCCACCGGCGAGTACGACTCGGACCTGCTGGAGACGGCGTTCGGCCACGACGCTCGCCCTGCCCCGGGTCGCGGGCCCGCGAGAGCAGGTCGGCGAGACCCCCGGCGGCATCGCGCTCGCGCCCGGCACCGGGGACAACATGGCGCCGCGCTCGGCCTCGACCTCGAGCCTGGCGACGTGGCGGTGTCGCTGGGCACCAGCGGCACGGTGTTCGCGGTCGCCGACAAGGCCACGGCCGACCCGTCCGGGATCGTCGCCGGCTTCGCCGACGCCACCGGCCGGTTCCTGCCGCTGGTGTGCACGCTCAACGCCGCCCGCGTCATGGGTGCGGCGCTGCACATGGCGGGCGCCGAGCTGGACGACCTGGATCGGCTGGCGCTGGCCGTGGCCGACACCGAGGGCCTGGTGCTGCTGCCGTTCCTCGACGGCGAGCGCACGCCGGCGCTGCCCGATGCGACCGGGCTGCTGCACGGGCTCACCCGCGCGAACGCCACCCCGGCCCACCTGGTGCGCGCCTCCGTCGAGGGCATGCTGTGCGGTCTCGCCGACGCGGTGGCTCCGCTCGAGGCGGCAGGCGTCACGCCGCAGCGCATCGTCCTGATCGGCGGCGCGGCCCGCTCGGTCGCCGTGCAGCGGATCGCGGCGGGACTGTTCGCGCTGCCGGTCGTCGTACCGGAGCCGGCGGAGTACGTCGCACTCGGAGCCGCCCGACAGGCCGCGTGGACGATCGGCGCCGAGGACGCCGCAGACGTGGAAGCGAGAGGCCACCACGGTCGACCCCGAGGACTCCGAGGCCGACTACTTCCAGCGGGTGCGCGACTCCTACGACGCGGTGCTGTCCGGCGCCCGCCCGCTGCTCACCCGCTGACCACCGGACCTCGATGCACTTCGTAGGCGTCGACCTCGCGTGGGGCGAGCAGCGACCCACCGGCCTCGCCGTCCTCGACTCGGACGGCCACCTCCGGCACCTCTCGGCGCAGACCACCGACGACACCATCGTGGCGGCGCTGGAGCCCTATGTGAAAGGGCGGTGCCTGGTCGCCGTCGACGCGCCACTGGTCGTCGCCAACGCGACCGGGAACCGGCCCTGCGAGGCCGAGCTGAACCGCGACTTCGCGCGCTTCGACGCCGGCGCCCACCCCTCGAACACCGGCAAGCCGGAGCTCGCCGGCACGCCTCGCGGAGCCCGGCTCGCGGCCGGGCTTCGACTCGACATCGACCCCGCGTCCCGAGCGAGGCGCCGCGCCATCGAGGTCTACCCGCACCCCGCGACCGTCGCGCTGTTCCGGCTCGGTCGCACCCTGAAGTACAAGAACAAGTCGGGTCGGCCCCTCGCGCAGCTGCAGTCCGAGCTGCTGACGTCTCATGCACCATCTGGAGAGCCTGGCCGAGCGCCTCCCCTCGCATGGTCCTCGACGGGAACGACCAGTGGTCCGCCCTGATCGCAGCGGTCGAGTCGGCAGCTCGCAAGAGCGAGCTGCGGCGTGCCGAGGACCAGGTCGACGCGGTCGTGTGTGCCTACGTCGCACTCTTCGCCGAGCGCCACCCCGAGCGCACCACGACGTACGGCGACCTCGCGACCGGCTACATCGTCACTCCGACGCTGCCCGCCGACCTGGAGCCGACGCCGCGCACACCGTCCATCGAGGCCCTCGGCGCCATCGACGTCCTCGACGAGCAGCCGGAGGCGGAGGCCGGCCTGGTGCGCGGGCGCGGTCCAGACCTACGCGGCCCTCCAGCCCGAGCTGCACGAGGCCACCGAGCGTTTCGTCGCCCTGGTCACCACCCTGCTCGACGACGCCGGCATCAACTACCTCAGCGTCACGGGCCGGACCAAGAGCGTCGCCAGTCTTCGCCGCCAAGGCCGACCGAACCGTGGGCGGCACGCCTCTCTACGCGGATCCGCTGACCGACATCACCGACCAGATCGGGGTGCGGGTGATCACCTACCTCCACAGCGACGTCGCCGCCGTCGCCGACCTGCTCGACGACCAGCTGACGGTCCTCGACGACCGCGACATGGGCGAGGAGACAGCCAGCCAAGGCAGGTTCGGCTACTCCAGCAGACACCTGCTCGTGGCCACCTCCGAGGACGCGCGGGCCACCATCCGGGCCGACTTCGCGTCGTACGACGTGCTGCGCGGGCGTCGCGCACAGGTGCAGGTGCGCACCGTGCTGCAACATGCGTGGGCGGAGTTCGAGCACGCGATCCGCTACAAGGGGACGATCCCCGCGGAGCATGCGCCCGACCTCGACCGCCGGTTCACGCTCGCGGCGGGGCTGCTCGAGCTTGCCGACCGCGAGTTCACGCTCATCCGCGACCGGCTGCAGGACGCCGTGCCCGACCGCGGCCCGGACGACGCCGATCCTGGCGACCCGGGCGATCCACGCATCGACGCCCGCGACCTCGCCACGGTTCCTGGCGAGCCAGTACCCCGACGCCGGCTGGTCGCGCACCGACCACTACGCGTGGGTGTCGGGGCTGCTCCTCGAGCTCGGCGTCACCTCGCTGAACGAGCTCGCCGGCCTGCTGAACTCCGTCGACACGCGAGGCCATCAACGCCCGGATGGGCTACAAGTACCCGCCCGGCGCCGTCCGCCGCCTCGACGACGCGCTGCTCGCGATCTTCGCCGAGCGCTACGTCGCGTCTGCACGACAACGCCCACCGGGTGACGCTGCTTGCGCAACCGGCTCGACAAGCTGAGCGGTGGCGCCGGCGATCCGGCTAGACAGGTGCCGGTGCGAGGGCAAGAGTGGTCGCCTGACCCAGTGCCGATGCTTGGAGGCCCGATGTCCCACCGGTTGAACCCGTACCTCGGTTTTCGTGACAACGCCCGCGAGGCGATGGAGTTCTACCAGTCCGTGTTCGGCGGGGAGCTGACCACCAGCACCTTCGGCGAGCTCCAGGCCAGCGACGATCCCGCCGAGGCGGACAAGATCATGCACGCGATGCTGGAAGCACCGGACGGCTTGACGTTGATGGGTGCGGACACCCCGAACTCGATGGACTTCACGCCGGGCAACACGATGTCGGTCTCGCTCAGCGGCGACGACGAGGACGTGCTCCGCGGCTACTGGGACAAGCTCTCGTCCAGCGGCTCGGTGACCGTCCCCCTCGAGAAGGCCCCCTGGGGCGACAGCTTCGGCATGTGCACCGACAAGTTCGGCATCGCCTGGCTCGTCAACATCGCCGGGAGCGCGTCCTGACGCCGGTTCGCTGGTCGCTGAGTCAGGACAGCCTGCGGGCGACCTCGGTGGCGGCGTCGACGACCTGAGGGCCGACGACCTGCGCGTCGAGGTCGCCGAGGGAGACGATCCCGACCGATGCCTCGAGCCCTTCGACGCCGAGCACCGGGGCAGCCACACCACGGGCACCCGCCTGGATCTCGCCGACGGTCTCGACGTACGGCGGTGCGGCGTGGCCCGGCGGTGTGCGGCCGAGCAGGATCGCCTTGCCGCCGGCCCCCTGCTCGAGCGGGTGACGCGCACCGACCCGGTAGGCGACGTGGTAGTCGGTCCAGCTCGGCTCGACGACGGCGATCGCCAGGGCCTCTCCCCCGTCGGCCACCGTGAGATGTGCCGTGCTGCCGATCCGCTCGGCGAGCGCGCGCAGCACCGGGTTCGCCAGCTCTCGCAGCACCGGCTGCAGGCCGCGGGTCAGCGCGAGCACCCCCAGGCCGACGTGCAGCTTTCCGCTCGAGTCGCGCCGCGCCAGCCCGTGCTGCTCGAGCGTGGCCACCAACCGGTAGACCACGGTGCGGTTCACGCCGATGCGCGCCGCGAGCGCGGTGATCGTCATCCCACCAGGCGTCTCGGCCAGCGTCCGCAGCACCCGCAGGCCCCGGTCCAGCGTCTGTGACGTCTCGGAGGCCATGCGCTGAGAATACTCAGCGCGGGGCCGCGCTGAACCAGCCTGATCTAGTCCTCAGACAGCTTGTCCCAGACCTCTTTGCACTCGGGGCAGACCGGGTACTTCTCCGGGTCGCGGCTGGGCACCCACACCTTGCCGCACAGTGCGACCACCGGTGTGCCCATGACCATGGCCTCGGTGAGCTTCTCCTTCTCGACGTAGTGCGAGAAGCGCTCGTGGTCACCGTCGTCGGTGGTCTGGGTACGACGGTCGACGATCGTCTCGGTGCCAGGACTCATCTGAGTGCTCACGTCACGCAGTTTAGTCCGCCCTCGATATCCCTCAGTTCAGACTGGGGTCGAGGGGTCGCGTGGACACCCACGCCAGCTCGCCGGGCTGCCGACGGAGCACCCGCATCCACAGCCCGAGCGGGTCCGCCTCGAAGAGGTCGGTGGCGACCGACGGGACGACGTACCAGGAGCCGGTGCGGATCTCGTCCTGGAGCTGCTCGTCCCCCCAGCCGGCGTATCCGGCGAACACCCGCAGCCGCGACAGTGCGGGCCCCGCGATCTCCACGGGGGTGTCCAGGTCGATGATGCCGACGTCGTCGTAGAGCCTGCGGAACCCGACCGGCTCCTCCTCGTCCGGACCGCCCGCACCAGAGGTGCCGACAGCCAGCGCGGAGTCGGTGCCGACCGGACCGCCGCGGAACAGCACGTCCGGCGCCTCCGCGAGCGGCGACCAGTCCGGCAGGATCTCGCCGACGGACACCGTCGACGGCCGGTTGAGCACCACGCCGAGGGCGCCGTCGTCGTTGAGGTCGAGCATCAGCACGACCGTGCGCTCGAAGTTCGGGTCGAGCAGCATCGGCGTGGCGACCAGCAGGTCACCCACCCGCACCCGTTCCGGGGGCTGCTCAGACATTGCTGGTCTTCACGTTCTTCTCCGCCGCGGTGCGTACGGCGTGCGCCACCGCACCGTGGACCTCGGAGTGGAAGACGCTCGGGATGATGTAGTTCGCGTTCAGCTCGCTCGAGGTCACCACACCCGCGATGGCCTCGGCGGCGGCGACCAGCAGGCTGTCGTCGATGGTGTGCGCCATCGCGTCGAGCAGCCCCCGGAAGACGCCGGGGAACGCGAGCACGTTGTTGATCTGGTTCGGGTAGTCGGAGCGACCGGTCGCGACCACGGCGGCGTGCTGGCGTGCCACGCCGGGGTCGATCTCCGGGATCGGGTTCGCCAGCGCGAAGACGATGGAGCCCTCGGCCATGCGGGACACGTCGTCACCGCCGATGATGTCCGGGGCCGACACCCCGATGAACACGTCGGCGCCCTCCATCGCGTCGTGCAGCGAGCCGGTCAGCCCACGATGGTTGGTGGTGTCCGCGATCGAGTTCAAGGACTCGTGCAGCCCCGGGCGATCGCGATAGATGAGGCCGTCGACGTCCGCGACCACGACGTCACCCGCGCCGCCCTCGAGCAGCAGCCGCAGGATCGCGGAGCCGGCGGCCCCGGCGCCGGACATCACGATCCGCACGTCCGACAGCTCCTTGCCCACGACTCGGAGCGCGTTGGTGAGCGCGGCGAGCACGACGATCGCGGTGCCGTGCTGGTCGTCGTGGAACACCGGGATGTCGAGGATGTCTCGCAGCCGCCGCTCGATCTCGAAGCACCGCGGCGCGGAGATGTCCTCGAGGTTGATGCCGGCGAAGCCCGGGGAGACCGCCTTCACGATCTCGACGATCGCGTCCGGGTCCTGGGTGTCGAGGCACAACGGCCAGGCGTCGATGTCCCCGAAGCGCTTGAACAGCGCGGACTTGCCCTCCATCACGGGCAGCGCGGCCGCCGGGCCGATGTTGCCCAGGCCCAGCACTGCCGAGCCGTCGGTGACCACCGCGACGGAGTTGCGCTTCACGGTGAGCCGTCGCGCATCCTCGGGGTTGGCCACGATCGCCTGGCACACCCGGGCGACACCCGGCGTGTAGACCATCGACAGGTCGTCGCGGTTGCGGATCGGGTGCTTGGTCTCCATCTGGATGGTGCCGCCGAGGTGCATCAAGAAGGTGCGGTCGGAGACCTTGTGCACCGACACCCCCTCGATCCCGCGCAGGGCGTCGACGATGCGGTCGGCGTGCGCGGTGTCCGAGGCAGCGCAGGTGACGTCGATGCGCAGCTTGTCGTGACCGGACGCAGTCACGTCGAGGGCGGTGACGATCCCGCCGGCCTCCTCGACGCACGTGGTCAGGCGGCTGATCGCGGAGCCACCGGCGGGCAGCTCCAGGCGGACGGTGATCGAGTAGGAGATGCTCGGTTGGCTCGCCACCACCTCATCGTGTCACGCCGGGCCCACCGGAAAAGTGACCCCGGCCCGGACGCCCCCTGGGAGGGAGGACGCGGAGGGAGGCCGCGAAAAGGCGTCGGGCCGGGGTCGGTTCGGGGTCAGGCGGCCAGGTGCGCGATCAGCCGATCGAGCAGCGAGCCGCGCTCGGAGGCGGTGCCGCTGGTGTCCGGCTGCTTGGCGGCCGGGCGTGAGGCGGTCGGGTCGTAGGCCGCGCGGGCCTTCGCCTCGAGCCGGCGCCCGACTCGGGCGGCGGCCGCGTCGGCGGTGCTCGCCTGACCGGCCATGGCCGCCAGCAGGACCCAGTCCTTGCGGTTGGCCCGCGTCAGCGCCTCGGCCATCTCGGCGTCGATCGGCTGCTCGGTGAAGGCATCGAGGATCGCGCGCACGCCGGGCAGCTGCGACGCCGTACGACGCCAGGCGGTGAGCACCGCGGTCTCGAGCTGCACCGGCTCGTTGCACAACGCCCGCTCGATCTGGCCTGCGAGGCGGGTGTGCCAGCGCAGCTGCAGGGCCGCGACCAGCGCCGACTCGTCGCCGAACGTCTCGGCGACGCCGGGCAGGTCTGTCGGGAGTACGCCGTCACGGCGGCTGTTGGCCACCTCGACGACGGTGCGGAGGACCTCTCCGCGGCGGTGGAAGGCATCCCAGGTCATGGTCTGCTCCTCTCTCTGGTACCCGTTCTCGGGCACATACTCAGAGTATGTGAGCGTACCGTCGGTATGCAACGTTCCGCCCGTCACACGCCCACGTGGCCTCCGTCACGGTCACCGGCCCTATCCTCGACTCATGACTTCGAAGGCCTCGGCTCGGGCTACGAGTGCCATGGCCAAGAGCGCGCTGCGGAAGGTGCACGGCACCTCGCGCCGCCAGGAGTACTCCGCCTCCACCAGGCGGGCCCTGGTCGACGTCGCGACCGAGCTCTTCAGCGAGCAGGGCTACGCCGGGACCAGCCTCGACGAGATCGTCGCGGGCGCGCGGGTCACCAAGGGCGCGCTGTACCACCACTTCAGCGGCAAGCAGGCGCTGTTCGAGTCGGTCTTCGAGCAGATCGAGGAGAGCGCCGCCTCGCAGATCCACACGGCGGTCCGCGAGAGCGAGGATCCCTGGGCGAAGGCGCTCGGGGGGCTGCGCGCCTTCCTCGACGTCCTGCAGGAGCCGGCGTACCGGCGCATCGTGATCGCCGACGGCCCCGCCGTGCTCGGCTACGAGCGCTACCGGGAGCAGGAGGAGCGCACCACGTTCGGCATCGTCCAGGAGATCGTGTCCTCGGTGCTGGACAGCTACGACCTCGAGCCGAGCATGATCGAGACGTTCAGCCGAGTGTTCTTCGGAGCGATGTCCGCATCCGGCTCCGCTGTCTCGAGCGCCGACGACCCGCGCAAGGCCGGAGCCGAGGTCGAGGCCGCGATCGGCTACATCCTGGCCGGACTGCGCCAGATGGCGGAGTCCGGAGCGCCGCTGCCCGGCCCCGCCGACCTGACCACGCCTACTTCTTGATGAAGACCCGGCCGCCGTCCTTCGGCACCAGCTCGATCCACGTGTGACCGGCCGGCACCTTCAGCGCGCCACCTGACTTCGTGCGCAGCTTGATCGTCGAGTCGAGCGACTTCGCCCAGGTGCCCTTCACCACTCGTCCGTCGTGGAACATCAGCGCCTTGCCGGTGCCGGTGAACTTGGTCTCGGGCACCGGGTTGCCGGCGGGGTCCAGGTAGCCGGCGTCGCCGACCTTGACCCGCAGCACCAGCACGGTGTCGGGGCGGAACTTGTCGCCTTGTGCCGCGTGGCTGTTCTGGTTGACGTACTTCCCGCCCTGGTAGGTCCACGACGTGGTGTGCCCACCGGAGAACTGCGCGTCGACGCCGCCCGCGGGCGCGCCACCGATCTTGTCGTCCGCCGACCCGAAGGGCAGGTAGCTCGGCACGGTGTCCTTGGCGTCGAGAGTGGCTGCGAGCTTGTCGAGGTGGTTGAACAGGTTGTACGGCGCGGTCCTGCTGTTGTCGCGCTCGTAGCCGGTCGCGCCCTCGGTGTAGGCCTTGATGCCCGCCGCCTTGACGCGCCGGACCGTCGGCGGGGCGCCGCCGCTGGCGACCAGCACCGCCTTGGCCGGCTTGACGATCCCGATGTCGGTGGCCCGCATGGACCTCACAGGCCCGACGAGCTTCGGAACGTGCTGGTAGAAGAACACCGCCAGCCGGGTCACCCCGCCCTCGACGAGCTCCTCGGTCACCAGGTCGGCCTTGCTGAGCCCGATCTGCGGGCTGCTGCTCTCGGTGTTGTCGATCTTGACCACCATCACCGGGTGCTTCGGGGGGTTCCCCGAGGAGGGCAGACCCGTCAACGGCCACTCCCCTGCCAGCGTCAGCCCCTGGGCGGTGGACTGGCTGTCCGGCTTGTCGTCCGAGTCCTTGCCGCTGCAGGCGGCGAGCACAAGCACCGCGGCCAGGGCTAAGGCGACCCCCGCTCGGGGGCGGCGGCGCAGGCTGCGCGAAACACGACCGTGTGGATCGACATGGGGGGAATCCATGCGCATCAGTGTGGCCCAGGTGTGAGTCGACCGGCCCGACCTGTCGCGGCGTGTCAGACGCGCGTCGGGCCCGTCCGCCTCAGACCTTTGCGCCGCCGTCGACGTACAGGATCTGGCCGGTGATGAAGGACGCCTCGTCGCTGCACAAGAAGGCCGCGGTCGCCGCGATGTCCTCGGGTTGACCCACCCGGCGCACGGGCGTGTTGTCGGCGGCCAGCTTGCGCCACTCCTCCGGCTCCACCCCCACACGACGAGCGGTCGCATCGGTCATGTCGGTGACGATGAACCCGGGCGCGATCGCGTTCACGTTGACGCCGAACGGCCCGAGCTCGAGCGCGAGCGTGCGGGTGAAGCCCTGCAGCCCCATCTTCGCAGCGGAGTAGTTGGCCTGGCCCCTGTTGCCGAGCGCGGAGACCGACGAGAGGTTCAAGATCTTGCCGTACTTCGCCGCCACCATGTGCTTTTGCACCTCGCGGCTCATCAGGAACGAACCGCGCAGGTGCACGGTCATGACGGCGTCCCAGTCCTCCTCGGTCATCTTGAAGAGCAGGTTGTCGCGGGTGACGCCCGCGTTGTTGACGAGCACGTCCACCTTTCCGAGCTCGTCGACGACCTTCGCGACAGCGGCCTCGACCGACGAGGCGTCGCCGACGTTGCAGGCGACGCCGATGGCCTTCTCGGCGCCGAGACCCTCTGCGCTCTGGGTGGCGGCGTCCTGGTCCAGGTCGAGGACGGCGACGGAGGCGCCCTCCTCGGCGAAGCGTCTGGCGATGGCGGCGCCGATCCCGCGCGCGCTCCCGGTGACCACGGCAACCCGGCCGGCGTATCGACTCATCAGCAAGCTCCTTCGAAGTGACCTGGACGTTTCGGGGACAGGCTGCGCGGGTGCGGGCCTCGCGCTCTCGCCGGCCGCCACTGTAGAGGAGACTCCGCCGGCCCCGTCCGTGACCCTGGGAGCGCTCGGCCGGGCACGATCCGCGGATCCGGTGGGCTGGATCAGTAGACTCGATGGGTGCGCAAGGGTGGGTTCCGTTTCGCGATCGTGGTGGCGCTTGGGCTCGCCGCCACCGCCGGTACGGTCGCCGCCACCTATCACCTCCCGCTCCGGGACCCGGACGGGGTCGCGGTGCCGACCTACGTCCGGCTGCCGATCATCTTGCTGCTCGCCTTCTTGACCGACGTGGTGCCGCGAGCCGCCTGGCGCGGCCGGTCGGTGACCCGGTTCCCGCGGACTCTGGTCGCGGTGATCCGCGAGCGCTGGCCGTGGGAGCACACCCGGTTCGCGCTGGTCGGCCTCGGTGCGTGGTACCTGACCTACGCAGCGTTTCGCAACCTGAAGAGCTTCGTCCCGTTCGTGAACCGCCGGCTGTTCGACTCCAGCCTCGAGCAGCTCGACCGCATCTTGTTCCTCGGGCACGACCCGGCCACCGTGCTGCACCAGTTCTTCGGGATCGGCTGGGCCGCCCAGTTCTTCTCCTTCGTGTACGTCGCCTGGATCGTGCTGGTGCCGGTGACCCTCGTGATCGCGCTGGTCTGGAGCCGCGACCGTCGTGGGGGCGCCTGGTACGTGACGGCGGTCGCCGTGGACTGGGTCCTCGGCGTCGCGACGTACTTCGCGGTCCCGACGCTGGGACCGGTCTATACCGAGCCGCAGGACTTCAGCGCGCTGCCGCACACCTACGTCTCGACGCTGCAGGAGTCGATGATCGCGGACCGCCACATCGTCTTGTTCGACCCGTTCGCGACCCACGCCGTCCAGACCATCGCGGCATTCGCGTCGCTGCACGTCGGCATCATGGTCACGGTCTGCGTGATGGCCGAGCTGCTCCACATGCGCCGCTGGATCCGCAACTCGATGTGGGTGTTCCTCGCGCTCACCGAGATCGCGACCGTCTACCTCGGCTGGCACTACTTCGTCGACACCCTCGGCGGCATCGTCCTCGGCCTGGCCGGGGTCTGGATCGCCGCCCTCGGCACCGGCAACCACATCCGCGGCCGTCCGATCGGCCTGCGGAACACGCGTCCGGCACAGCAGCGAGAGCTGTCTCGTACGTAGGGATCACTGCTCACCTGCCTCAGTCGAGTCCCGTGCGAACGCTTCGGTCTCTGCCTTGGGTCGCTGAGGGGTCAGCAAGTACTCCTCCGCTTCGCTCCCCCGGACTTGCTGACCCCTCAGCTCCTCCTGCTGCGCTTCGCGCAGCAGGACGGGCACCCAGCTCACGCGCTGGATGCCCGTCCTCTTCGCTGCCCCGGTCTCCCAGGGCTCCCCGTGTTCCCCCTACTTCCCCCGAAGTTGTTACTGGTGAGTGCCGCACTCTCCGCAGAACTTGGTGGTCGCGGTCACCTTCGCCCCACAGTTCGAGCAGAAGTGGTGACCCACCGCCTCGCCCTCGCTCACCGCAGTGGTCGCGCTGAACGGAGCGGTGCGCTCGGCACCCGCAGGCTCACCAGGTGCGCCGCCGTCAGCCCGGCCGTTCGGCGAGAGCGGTGCCGGCGGAACCAGCCCACCCTGCGGCGCCGAGCCCGTGTCGGCTGCCACCGGAGCCGACGGCTGACTGGCCGGCGCGTCGCCAGCCGGCGGCGTCGACGGGTAGCCGGTCGGGGCACCGGTCGGGGCACCGGTCGGGTACCCAGGGGCACCACTCGGAGCACCGGTCGGAGCGCCAGTCGGGGCACCGGTCGGGTACCCAGGGGCACCGCTCGGCGCACCAGTCGGGTACCCAGGACCACCAGGAGCGGGTGCGCCGTACGGCGACGCGGGACCGCCCGCCGGACCCGGCACCATGCCGGGACCACCCGGAGCACCGGGGGCGCCCGGAGCGCCTGCCTGACCCGTGAGCGGCTTCGGACCCTTGTTGCGGCGCGAGAGCAGCAGCGCCACGACTCCACCGATGATCAGCAGGAGCAGCAGGACCCCGAGCCCGATGAAGAGCAGGGCGCTGGAGCCGCCCTCGTCCTTCGGCTTCGGCTTCGGCAGGGCCTTCGACTTCTTCAGCAGGTCGCTGGCGAACGCGTTGCCCGGCTGCTCGTCGACCACCGCCTGGAGGTTCTTGACGGCCGTGGTCCGGTCCTTGTCGTAGTAGGCGGAGACGCCGGCGAGGTACTTGTCGGTGGTGGCACTGAGGTCGTTCTCGACACCGGTGCTGTTCATCAGCTCCTTGATCTGCTCGATCGGGATCGCGTAGTTGAACGGCTCACCCGGGAAGTGCGACACGTTCGTGCCGATCACGGTGCCGTCCGGCGTCACGGTCGGACCGCCGCTCATGCCGCCCGACAGCTGCGCGCTCATCTGAAGCACCGGCAGCAGGCCGTCGGCCACCGTCTTGCGAGAGGTGATCGTGCCCGGGTCGAACGTCGGCGTGAGGTCGGCGTCGGTGTAGTTGTCGATGATGGCCGGGTAGCCGATCGCGACGACGTCGTCGTTGATGGCGACGTCCTCGCTGTCACCGAGCTTGATCGCGTTGAGGTCGGTCTCGTCGACCTTCAGCAGCGCCGCGTCGCCGTCCTCGTGCTTGTGGAACGCACGCACGAACGCCGGCTTGCTCTTCGCGATGTCCACACCGGAGACCGCGGCACCCCACGACGCCACCACGGTGCGGTCGACGGTGTTGCGGTGCAGCTTGTCGTCCTCGTCGAAGGTGTTCACACGGTAGTGCTGGTTCTTCACCAGCGACTCGACCGTGGTGCCGAAGACGTAGAAGCCGCTGGCGACCGCCCACTGGGCAGCGGTCTCGATGATCGCCTTCTTGCCGTCACGCTTGTCCACGCAGTGACCGGCGGTGGCGATCCAGCCGTCGGGGTTCACGACGTAGCCGGTGCACTGCGTCTTCACGGTGAACTGCTTGGCGTTGCCGCCCTTGCCGATGTACTTCTTGTTGTCGATGTCCCAGACGAAGCCCTTCCACGTGATCGTCTCGTAGACGATCGAGGGCTGGACGACCGCCTGCAGCTGGTCGGTCTGCGAGCCGGTCTTCGGGTCGGACGCAGCTTGTGCGCTCCCGCCCATGCAAAGAGACACAGCCAGCAGCGCGGCTGCGGAAACGCACAACTTGCGGAACATTCAGGTCCCCCCTGAGCGATGGGCGGCGCGGAAAAGCGCCAGTCATGACAAGTTGTCATCCTTTCGAGGTGGACACAGTGGGGTCAATGGTCAAGACAGACCATCCCGACTAGGGCTATTTCGCCATCCCGCAAACAGTCACGTGTCTTTCAGCACTGCGCGCAGCCGCGCGCCGTACTCTGCCTGCTCCCCGTCGCCGTACTTCGTGCGCGGCCAGAAGAACCCGCGAAGACCGTCGCCCTTCGTGCGTGGCACCACATGCAGGTGAAGGTGCGCGACGCTTTGGCTCACGGTGTTGTTCATTGCGACGAACGATCCCTGCGCCCCAAGTCCCTTGACCATTGCTGTTGCCAACTGTTGGCCTGCTTCAAGGAACGGGTCGCGAAGTCGCGCGGGCAGGTCGGGCAACGTCACGACGTGCTCGCGCGGCACCAGCAGGGTGTGACCCTTGAAGACCGGTCGCGCGTCGAGGAAGCCGACAGTGTGCTCGGTCTCGAGCACGACCTCCGCGTCGACGTCACCGGCGACGATGCCGCAGAACAGGCACGGCGGCGTCGACACCTGAGCGCTCTGGACTCGCCGGGCGCGATCAGACGTGAGTGTCTTGCCGCCCGGACAGCCCCTCGAAGACACCGATCAGGAGCACGGCCGCGATGATGGCGACCACCGCGCCGATGATGTTCAGCTCGGTGAAGGTGCCACTCCCGATCAAGGTGGCGACCACTCCTCCGATCAGCGAGCCGACGACACCCAGGGCGAGCGTCATGAGGATGCTGAGGTTCTGACGGCCCGGCTTGAGCAGGCGCGCGACCGCGCCGACGATGAGCCCGAACACCAAGAAGCCGATGATCGCGAACATGAGATCCGCCTCGCGGGGAGGGAGTGGGGCGTCTTCGACGGTACCCGCCACTTCCTAGCGCCACGGCGAGGCGCGCCCTCGGCGGCGAGGCTCAGACGACGCCGCCGACCCGCCACCCGTGGCGCGCTCCCAGCGCCTTGAGCTGACGCCAGTCCTCGTAGTCCGCCGTGCCCTCCGGCCCGCACGGCACGCTGACCGCGGCGGGCACGCTCCACCGTGGGGCGTGCAGGTTGGCCGGTCGGCTGAAGTCGAGTGCCTCGGCGATGTTGCGGGCTGCCGCGTCGCGCGGGGTCAGCGGTTTGAGCCCCCAGCGCCACTCGATCATCTTCAGCACCGACGTGTGGTCGTAGACGTTGTGCGACACGAAGTGCCGCCGCGCCCGCGGCGAGATCATCAGGGCCGGCGTGCGGAACCCTCTCCGTCCGGTGCCGGCCTCGGGGGTGGCGTCGGGTGCGGTGCCAGGCGGGACATGGTCGAAGAAGCCGCCCCACTCGTCGTAGTTGACGACCAGTGCGGTGCGCGCCCAGCCGGGCCCGCGCGTGACGGCCTCGTAGACCTGGTTGAGGAACGACTGGCCGGCGCGGATGTCGGCGTGCGGGTGGTCGTCGGCCGAGGAACCGCTGCCCTCGTCGAGGAACTTGGGGTCGAGGAACGACACCGCGGGCAGCGTCCCGGCCGCTGCGTCGAGCAGGAACTGCGGCCACGTCTTGGCGATGCTGAGGTACTTCGGTCCGTACAGCGCGAGGAACGGGAGGTCGACGTAGTAGTAGGAGTGCGAGACGCCCTTGGCCTGCAACCGGTCCCAGATCGTCGGCATCGCCGCGATGTCGGTCGAGTTGTGGATCCGGTCGGTCTGCGCGCTGTGCTGGTAGAAGCGGTTCGGGTAGGTCTCGGCGAGGGTGGCGGAGAAGTAGCGGTCGAAGGTGGTCCAGTACGGCGCCGCCTTGCCGTAGAACCCGAGGTCGCCCTGCTTGTAGTAGCCGATGGCGAACTCGTCGTTCTCCCCCGAGCGCAGCCACCCGTCGCAGCGGCCGCCGTTGAGCTGCACGCGGCCGCCCTCGAACGAGTGGTCCGGGTCGGGGTGCGCGCAGCCCTGGTAGTCGGTGAGGTGGTGGGTCTTGCGTCGAACGCCGTCACGGTCGACGTACGAGAGGCCGGCCTGCTTGCCGTCGGCACCGTCGAGCCAGCCGAAGTAGTGGTCGAACGAGCGGTTCTCCATCATCAGCACGATGATGTGGTCGATGCCCGAGGCGCCGGGCTTCGGCAGCGCGGTGGCGGCCGAGGCCTGCGCCTGTGCCCCGAGGGTGACGGCGCCGGCCGCGCCGGCGGCCCCGGCAAGCACCTGGCGGCGGGTCAGGTCGGGTGGTGTCATCTGTTTGCCTTCCACACGTCGGTGCCGAAGCCGCGGGCCTCGGCTGCGTAGCCCAGCGGCGACAAGCCGAAGGCGTTCTCGATGGTGCGCAGCAGGGAGTAGTGGTTGTAGCCGGTGTTGTTCCACGTGCCGGCCTTGATGAACGGCGAGACCAGCACGGTGCCCGTGCGACCGCCTCCGGGTCCGTAGACGCCGGGCAACAACGTGTTGGGGCCCAGCTGTTCGCCGCAGCAGGCGTCGGCGCTGTTGGGACTGTCGTTGCCTGCCTCGTCGAAGGTCACCACGAGCAGGCCGTCCTTCTTGAACGCCGGTGATCGCCAGGATCCGCGGCACCCAGGTGCGCAGCCAACGGTCGGCGGTGACGAGCCCGCCCGGCCGGCCGTCGACGCACGGCTCGTCGTGGGCGTCGTTGCAGAGGTTCGGGGTGATGTAGGTGAGGTTGCGAGTCGTCGACACCTTCGTCAGGTCCTGGCGCAGGTGGCTCAGGTCGACGACGTCGGACTTGCACCGCGACGAGCCGGTGATGCTCTTGAAGTACATGAAGGGGTTGTGGCGAACCGCGTACTGGTAGCCAACCCTCGCCCGCTGGGTGTCGTCCTCGGCGTTGGCCGGCGGGTGCCAGCAGGGCTGGCCCATGTCCTCCATGTAGCCGCGCCAGGTCCGGCCCTTGGCGCGGAGCTGGTCGGCGACGGTCTTGACGTTCGAGGGGTAGACGCACCCGTTGCCGACGGCCTGCTGCGGCGCGACGGTGTTGACCTGGACGAAGTCGGAGTAGAGCTGGCAGTCCGCCTGGGTCTGCGGGTTCGGCGACTGGCCGCTGATCTGGGCGAGGTAGTTGGGCAGGCTCTGGTGGCCGATGCCGTAGTACTGGGTGAGCAGCTGGCCCTTCGCGCGCAGCGTGTGGCTCAGGTACGGCGCCTTGGAGTCGGGGCCGAACGTCTCGTCGTACCCCTTGTTCTCGAGGTTGATCACGAAGACGTGCCGCACCGCGGGCATGCTGGCGGCGGCCGTGGCCGGCGCGGCAGGCAGCGATCCAGGCAGGGCGGCCACGAGGGCGAGCAGGCCGAGAAGGGCTGCACGACGCATGGCGGGCAAGGGGACCTCCTGGGTTCGGGGTGTTACGACGGCGTTCGCGTGGTCAACTACCCCGGTAGGTGAACGAGCGCGGGCGGCGCAGGTGACGGGCAGGTGAACTGCGACACATGGACGAGGGCTTTCTCGGCCACGCGCTGGGTGCCGCGCTCGCCGGGATCCTCTCGGTGGTTGCCGCCGTCGGGGGCAGCGCCGGCTCGGGCCAGCAGTCGCCGCCCACCGACCAGAACCAGTCCGGCGCGCCGTCACCGAAGCAGCCCGACAAGCCGCTGAAGCGGCTCAAGCTGGCCGACAAGGTGGAGGTGCCGACGGGGGTCGGCCGCCTGGGTCGTGACATCGGCTGGCCGAACTGCCCGAAGGGCATGGGCATCCCCCAGCGGCGGACGCTGGGCAACCCGATGCCGCCGCCGAGCGCGCGCTACGTGATCATCGGGCTCACGAACGGCCCCGCGTTCTACCCGAACCCGTGCCTGCGCGACCAGGTCTCCTACGTGCGGGCGCACCACATGTGGGCGTCGGCCTACGCGGTGATCACCTATCCGACGCCGTCCCAGCTCGCGAAGTACGGCGACGCCGGGCCGAGCACCAAGCCGGGGCTGGCGGGTCGGCTGTGGAACACCGGATGGGCGCAGGCCCAGCAGAACGTCGCGAACATGCACGCAGCCGGTCTGGTGCCGCCGACGCTCTGGCTCGACGTGGAGCCGGTGCGGCCCCCGGCACCGTGGTCACGCGACACGTCGGCGAACCGCACGGTGCTCGAGGGATCGATCGCCGCCTACCGCAAGGCCGGGCTGCAGCTCGGTGTCTACTCCACGCCCTACCTCTGGCGCTACGTGGTCGGCGATGTCAGCTACGGCTTCCCGGAGTGGCGTGCCGCCGGGCCGACGTCGGTCAAGAACGCGCTCGCCGTCTGCCGTGGCGACGACATCCAGGGCGGCGACCCGGTCATGGGTCAGTGGTCCAACGTCTTGGTCGACTTCAACATCATCTGCCCCGGGGTGCCGGCCCTCCAGGCACTCCGCGCGCACTTCACGCCGTACTGACGGCGCGGCTGACTAGCGCGCGCGGGCCGCGACCAGGTCGCGGTACCAGGCGAAGCTCGCCTTGGGCACCCGCTCCTGGGTCTCGTAGTCGACGTGCACCAGCCCGAACCGCTTCGCGTAGCCCGCCGCCCACTCGAAGTTGTCGAGAAGCGTCCACAAGAAGTAGCCGCGGATGTCGACGCCCTCGTCGATGGCCTGCGCGAGCGCCTGGAGGTGTCCGGCGACGTAGTTGATCCGCTCGTAGTCGGCGACCTCCCCGTCCTCGACGGTGTCGTTGGTGGCCCGGCCGTTCTCCGTGACGATCACCGGCGGCAGGCCCGGGTAGGTCTCGTGGAGCCAGAGCATCAGTCGCCGGATGCCGTCGGCGTCGACCGGCCAGCCCATCTCGGTGACCTCGTCGTCGGGCAGCAGCGGCGTGGCGACGCCGAGGTCGTCGATGCGGCGCAGCGCAGGCACCGGCTCCTCGTGCGGCACCTCGCGGACCCGTGCCGGGAAGTAGTAGTTCACCCCGAGGAAGTCCAGAGTCACCGAAGTCAGGTCGAGGTCCCCGTCACGCAGGAACGAGAAGTCGCTCGACGCAGACCAGATGCTCTGGGCTTCCTCGGGGTAGGTGCCTCGCAGCACCGGATCGGTGAACAACAGGTTGGACAGCGTCAGCGACCGGCGTGCCGCGGCGAGGTCCGCCTGACGGTCCGAGAGCGGGGAGACGGGCTCGAGGTTCAGCGTGATGCCGTACGACGCGTCGGCGTCAGCCGCGCGCATGGCCGTGACGGCCAGGCCGTGGCCGAGCAGCAGGTGGTGCGCGGCGGCGAGGGCGGCACCAGCGTCCTGGATCCCCGGCGCGTGCCGGCCGGTGCCGTAGCCGAGGACCGAGGAGCAGAACGGCTCGTTGAGGGTGATCCAGCGGTTCACCCGGTCGCCGAGCCGCTCCTGCAGCGCGACCGCGTAGTCGGCGAACCTCTCGGCGGTGTCGCGGTTGGGCCACCCGCCGGCGTCCTCGAGCGCCTGCGGCAGGTCCCAGTGGTACAGGGTCACGAGCGGGGTGATCCCCGCGCCGAGCAGCTCGTCGACCAGTCGCGAGTAGAAGTCGACACCGGCTTGGTTCACCGGCCCGCGGCCGTCGGGCTGGATGCGCGGCCATGCCACCGACAGCCGGTAGGCGTCGACCCCGAGGTCGGCCATCAAGGCGATGTCGTCGCGGTAGCGGTGGTAGTGGTCGCAGGCGACGTCACCGTTCTCACCGCGCGCCACCTTGCCCGGCGTGTGGCTGAAGGTGTCCCAGATGGACGGCCCGCGGCCGTCCTCGTGGACACCTCCCTCGATCTGGTACGACGCCATCGCGACGCCGAGCTCGAAGCCGGGCGGGAGCAGCTCGGCGGTTGTCGTCTCGGGGCTGGACAGGGTTGTCATCGTGCCTCCTTGGCAAGCTGGCCTGGGGTGTGACGGAGCACCACGACGCCGTACGCCGGGAGCAGGAGGGGTGCGTCGACCGCATCACCGTCCAACGTCGTCAGGGACCCTAGTCCGACGCTCGGGCTCACCTTCACCTCGTCGGCGGCCTCGCTGACCAGCCAGACGAAGCGGGTGCCGTCCTGGTGCTCGAGGGCGTCGACGAGCACGCGAGGGTCGGCGACAGTGACTGGCGGCGTCGCTCCGGCCTCGACGGCGAGCGCGCTGTACAGCCGCCAGGTGTTCTCCGGGTTCACGCGATGTGCCGCTGCGGCGAGGTGCTCGAAGGGGTAGGTCGACAACACGGCCTGCCCGGCACCATGCCGCTTGCGCAGGATGACCGGCCGGTCATGACCGTCGACGGCGACGATCTCGGCGTCGAGCACCTCGACCGGCAAGAACGCCCTGCTGTCGGGACCACCGGCGGCGCGGAACGTCAGGACCTCACCCGGCTCCAGGTCACCCAGGGGCGCGACGAACCGGAGCTGGACCTCGTCGTCCTCGATGGGGTCGTTCAGCCCGTAGGCCAGTCCGTTGCGCACTCCGAAGAGCTCGGCGGTGTTCGACCACCAAGGTCCGCGCTGGGATGCGTTGCCGCCGGGGCTGTAGGACACCCACACGGTGGCTCCGCCCTCGGCGAGCTCCTGGAGCCGGAACCAGGTGGGCGCCGTCAGCTGCTTGACCGACGGGACGATGTAGAGCGCGTAGCCGTCTTCGAGGCCGTCATGCTCACGCAGGAACGCGGGAGCCAGGTCCGCCTCGCGCGCCGCGACGTGGGCCTGCTCGAGGGCGTCGAGGACGAAGGGCGCGTCGCCATGGTCGGTGATCGAGTGCGCACCCTCGAGGTATGAGGACACGACGAGGGCGGTCTTGGTCGGCACCCGCTCACAGCGAGCGAGGTCGACGCGCTCGAGCACCTCGGAGAACGCGTGCAGCTCGTGCAGTGCGGGCTTGGGCGCGCCGTGCGCGTCCGTGATGCCGAAGTGCATCTCGAAGGCGTGGTGGCGGTAGGGGTCCTGGTGCAGCAGTGCGTCGTAGTCGGTGTTGTTCCAGGCGATCCAGCCCGTGGCGCCCGCGAGAAGCGAGGTGTGCAGCACCTGGCGGTAGTAGTGCGCGGCGTTGGTGTCGGAGACGAAGTCGCTGGAGAGCCCGAACTCCTCGAGCACCACCGGCTTGCCGGCAACGGCACCGAGCTCGCACATGAGCGCAGCACGCAGGTGCTGGCGGACCTGATCGGTGCCCATCGGGTAGACGTGCGGCCCGACGAAGTCGACGAGCTCGCCGGTCTCGCCGCACCGAGAACCCGTTGTCCCGGCCGGTGATCTCCATGCCCCACGCGCCGTCCCCGAGCGAAGTGGGCTGGGTGCCACCACCGGCACGCACCGCCTGGATGACGATCTCGGCCCAGGACGTCACCGTGTCGGTGTCAGCCCCATCGCCGTAGATCGGCATCTCGTTGCTGATCAGCCAGCCGCTCACCGCGGGGTGTGCCGCCAGGCGAGCGGTCATGGTGCGGATGAACCAGGCCTGCCTCGCGACCAGCCACACGTCGCGGTACAGGTCGCGACCATCACGCCAGGCCGGGTCCCAGTTCTCCCCCGACATGTGACCCACGATGAAGGTCGGCACGCTGGTCATGTCGAGCTCTAGGTGTGCGTCCAGGAAGTCCGCGTAGCGGTCGACGAGCGTCTCGTCGACCCAGTCCGGCTCCGGCATGAAGTCCGGCCAGTAGAAGAACGACCGCGTCATGTTCAAGCCGTGCTCGCGCAGCACGCGCAGCTCGTCGCGGACGACGCTCCCGTCGTACGAGCGCCACATCAGCGGACCACCGGTGCGCGACCAGAAGTTCGCGCCGAGCCACAGCAGCGGAGAGCCGTCGCGCTCGAGCTTGGCGAACGGGCGCGCTTGCCCGTGGTCGAGCCAGTCGAGAGCCGGGCGACCAACATTGGCGAGAGCCGGGTGATCGAGCTTGTCGAGTGCCGGGTGATCGAGCTTGTCGAGATTCACTGCGGTCATCGAATCACTGACCCGGTTAAGTTCATACCGTGCACAAAAGGCCGTTACCGAACCGTTACCTCCATCACGAGGCGTCGCTCGGAGCCTCAGGCGCCCACCGCGGAAGCACTCGCCGGGCCGGTGCTCTGCCGAGGTACCAGCTCGGACGCCGGGAGCTGGATGAGCCCGCGGTTGCGACCCTCGACCAGGTCGATCAGGGTCTCGCCCGCCAGCGCGCCGTAGCCGATGTTGTCCCGGCGCAACGCCGTGATCGACGGCCGGAGCAGGGTCGCGAGCTGTGAGTCGTCCCAGCTGAGCACCGACAGCTTCCCCGGCACATCGACGCCGAGCTCGACGGCGGCGGTCAGACCCGAGGCGGCCATCACGTCACTGCCGTAGACGATCGCGGTGGGCGGGTCCGCGCTGGTCAGCAACGACTGGGTGTGCTGGGTCGCCGACGGTCCCGTGTAGTCGCCTTCGAGGGTGCGCACGGTCATGCCACGTCGCGCTGCCGCGCTCCGAAGTCCTCGTCGTCTGGCCCGCTCGTGCATGAACGCGCTGACGCCGCTGATGTGTGCCACGTGGCGATGCCCGAGCTCGTAGAGGTGTTGCACGGCGGTGTCCGCGTCTGCCGCCTGGTCTGTCCACAGCGTCGGCATCTGCCAGTCCCGAAGCGGCCCACCGCACAGCACCGCTGGGATGTTCAGGTCGCGCACGCTTGGCACGCGAGGGTCGCGGAACCGCTCGTCGAGGAGGATGACCCCGTCGATCCGACGCTCCCCCCACCACCGGCGGTAGGTCCGGATCTCCTCGTCGGGATGGTCTCCGATCACTCGCAGCAGCAGGCTCGACCCTCGCTCGTAGAGCACCTTCTCCAGGCCCGCGAGCAGGTGCACGAAGAACGTCTCCAAGGTGAGCAGCTCAGGGGGACGCGCGAGCACCAGGCCGATCACTCCCGCACGCGCGCCGCTCAGGGCGCGGGCGCTGCTGCTCGGGTACCACCCCATCTCCTCCGCGACGGCTTGCACCTTCCGGCGCGTCTCCGCGCCCACCCCGGGCCGGCCCGTGAGGGCGTAGGAGACCGCCGCCTTGGAGAGCCCGAGCTCTTGAGCGATGTCTGCGATGGTCACGCGATCCCCAGAAGCTGCAGACGCAGGACCCCCGGGGTTGCTGGTTGGCACAGCCGGAGTTTACTGATCCGATTCAGTTGGAAAAGAGCGTTTTCGAATAGCCACGGCACTCAGCGGCGTCTGGTGTATCGGACTTCGCCGGTCGGCAGGTGCTTCAGGTTGAACGCTGGGTCGTGGGCGCGTCGGTGGTGCCAGCCACACAGCGGGAGTGCGTTGGCGAGGTCGGTAGGCCCGCCTTGGGACCAGGGTTGTCGGTGGTGGATGTCGCACCAGGCGAAGGGGCGCTGACAGCCTTCGGCGGCACACGTCTCATACGTCACGGACAGGGCGCGGGCTTGGCTGGGTGAGTGGAGTCGTTGGCTGCGGCCGAGGTCGAGGACGATCGAGTCGCCGTCGAGGACGGTGGGGATGATCCCCGCAGTGCAGGCGAGGCGGCGGGCCTCACCGGGGGTGATGTCGACGCCGGTGTCGAGCCGCGCGGAGGCCAGCTGGTCGAGGAGGTGCTGGTAGTCGAGGTGGACCATGACGCCGATGCCGCCGCGGCCGAACCCGTTCTCGGGGAGGTGCTCGATGAGCTCGCAGAACGCGCGGCCCCGCTGCTCATAGGTAGTTCACGCCGGTCGCCACCGTCGCATCCGAGACGGTCTCGCCGGCGCGGTTGGTCGCCAGCCGCGACGGTGAGCACAGCCGCTCCAGGTAGGCCTTGAGGAGGCTGGCGTGCAGGTCGGGGATCGTGAACTTCCCCGACCAGGTGCCGTCCTCGTTCTGCCACATCGCGAGGTTCGTCTCCCGCTCCGCCCGCTGCTCCTCACGCTGCGAGCTGGTCGGCCTCATGCTGATCGACCTGCTCGCGGGAGACGCTCGCGGCTTTGTCGAGCATCCGGCGGGCGGCACGACGCAGCCCCTTGGCGTCCATGCCCTGCACCGCCCTCGCCACCAACCCCGCCTCCGCCGCGCGCCGCTCCTCGACGCTCACGCCACCGGGGCCGGACGGGAGCTGTTCGGCGGCGCGGACGATCACCCGCGCCTGGGCCTGGTTGATCCCCCCGGCCGCGAACGCCTCCCGCGTCGCGGCATACCTGTCCTCGAGCAGCTTCGCGAGCCAGAGCCCGCCGGCCATCACCCCCCGCGTGGTGCCGGTCAGGCTCGCCGCCCACGCATCCGTGCCCGTCGCGCCGAGCCGCTTCGCCAACCGCCGCCGGTCCACCTCGGCCAACAGGGCGAGCTTGACCGCACCCACCTGGTTCTCCAGCACCGACGCATCCGCCACCGAGGCCGCCAGCTCCTCATCCGACAACGACCCCACCGGCACCGAAGCCACCGACCCGACCGCGTCACGTGCAGCCGCGAGCCCCGCCACCACCTGGCCGTCGGGTCGGATCGCCTGCACCGTCATGGGACCAAGTCCACCACCGAGCACCGACACTTCCAGCAATCTGTCTAGACACTATACGGACAGATGTTCGATCACTGGGCGAGTGTGAGACCGAGCCATTCGGCGAGCTCAGAGACCACCTTGTCGACCGCGGCGGTCATCGCTTTGGTGAACGGCACGTCCTGGTGGACCGCGGCGACCAGGAGCTCGCCCTCTTGGCGGTCGGCGGTGGCGTCGAGCTTCCCGATCAGCCGGTCGCCGTACAGGATCGGCAAGGCGTAGTAGCCCCACCGGCGTGAGGCGGCCGGCTTGTACATCTCCAGGATGTAGTCGAACTCGAACAGCTCGCTCATCCGCTTGCGGTCGGCCAGCAGCCGGTCGAACGGCGAGAGCAGCGCGGCCCGGCCGGTGAACGGGCGGTCGAGCTGGGACGGGTCCACCCGCCAGGTGCCCTTGACGCCTTCGACCACGGCGGGCTCGCCTGCCTCGCCGACGTCGACCGGCTCGACGGGGAGCTTGGTGGCCTTGCCGCGTGCGATGCCGAGACTTCGGAGCCGGCGCTGGTCGAGCAGACGCCGGGCCTCGTCGACTGGCGGCACGGCGTCGTCCGGGTAGACCCGCGAGGCGAGGTCCCACAGCCGGTCACGTCCGGTCCCGCCTGCGGCCGCGACCTCGCCGCGCTGCACCAGCTTGTCGAGCATCATGCGGACGTTCCGGTTGTTGTTCCACCCGCTCGAGGCCCATGGCACGACGCAGGTGTCGGGCAGCTCGCTCATCGGCAGCGGACCGTCGGTGCGCAGCCGCTCGAGGATGTCGCGACGGCAGTCGTTGTTGGCCATCACCCAGTCGCGCACCTGCTCCTGCCACGGTCGCAGCTTGCCGGTGCCGGGCCATGCGGCCATCTCGGCCCGGAAGAGCGCGATGTCGTCGGGGACCCGGAGGGTCTGGTGGAGCTCGAAGAGCCGCTGCTCGTCAACGGCGTCCCACAGCTGTTCCGCCGTGAACGACGACCCGAGCCGGCTCCACAGCACGAGCTCCGCGCTGGGCGCGATGGCGTTCGTCGGCTCCACCTGCACCAGCGAGAGCTGCCGGACCGTCTCCACCAGGTCGGTCGGCCGGTCCTTCGTCAGCAGCTGGGCCCGCACCGCAATGCGCCGCGCGTCGGTGCGGCTGAGCTCGTGCACCGTCGCCATCCCAGGAGCGTAGAGGCCGTGACTACAACAGCATCAACGACGGAAGTCGCGGAACGCGTCGAGCAGGGTCGACTGCGCCTCCGTGGACAGCGTGTCGACGGGCACCGTGCCGAGCAGCGAGAGCGTCTGCCTCATCTGGTGCAGGTACTCCGTGCAACCGTCGCAAGCGCGCAGGTGCTTCTCGAACCGACGGCGGTCGAGCCAGCCCATCGACCCCTCGAGGTAGTCGGTGATGATCTCGACGACGTGCTGACAGCTCAGTGCGGCCATCTCAGCGGCCCTCCAGATAGGTCGCGAGTCCGGAGCGGGCGGCGGTCCGGGCTCGGTGCAGCAGGACCCGCTGGTTGGCCTGGGAGATCTCGAGCACTCGACAGACCTCCTCCGACGTGTGGCCGAGCACGTCGCGGAGCACGAGCACCATCCGCTGGCGCTCCGGCAACACGTCGAGGACGACGCCGAGCTCTCGGCGAACCTCACCGGCCAGCGCCGACCCCTCGACGCTCACCTCGGTCGGCCACGCGCTGGGCGCGGCTCGCCAGCCGCCGCCTTCGAACAGCGCCGGATCCAGGCTCGGGCCCGGAGTCATCGGCCGCGACGCTGCTCCAGGGCACGGTGCGGTGCTCGCGGACGCCACGGCTCTTGGCGGTGTTGACGAGGATCCGGTAGACCCAGGTGCGGAGTGCGGAACGTCCCTCGAAGCCGTCGATGCCGCGGACCACGCCGAGCCACGTCTCCTGGACGACCTCCTCCGCGGAGGCCTCCGTCGACACGAAGCTGCGGGCCAAGGTCAGCATGGGTCGCGACCAGTCGGAGACAAGCCGTGCGAACGTCGCCTCGTCGCCCGCCCGGAGGGCGGCGACCAGCTGGCTCTCGTCGCGGCCCACGCGCGCAGACTAGTGCCCGTCACCGCCGCTCTCCGGTACCTCTGGTTCTCGAGGTGGAGGCGTGTTCCGGCGCCGGAGCCCGCCGACCACGACGGCCAGCACCACCAGACCGGCCAGCACCAGCCAGCCGAGGGTGTAGTTGCGGTCGAGCAGCCACGGGTTGTCCGCCCGCTCCCCGAACCGGCCGAGCACCGGGATGGCGAATACGGTCGCGGTGCCCAGGATCACGAGGCCGGCGACAGCCGGCGCGCGGAACGATCTGGGCAGCAGCCCGCCACAGACGACCACGACCACCAGCACCACGGGGGCCAGCACGAAGTCGTGCAGCACTACGCCGGAGGCCAGCCAGATCGCGGCACTGAACAGCTGGTCGCGGTCTTGACGCGAGAGCAGCAGGTAGGCGCCGAACAGGCCGATCGCGACCCCCGCTCCCCCGATCAGCAGCCGCGCCCTCATGTCAGCACCTCCAGCCGGGTGACCCACTTCGTCTGCAGGACCCCTGGACGGTCGGGCGCGATGATCCGCGCCGGGTAGCCGTGGTCGATGGCGAGCGGTTCGCCGTTCAGCATCAGGGCGAGCGTGGTGCGCTCGTCGTCGGCGAAACCGCCCTGCAGCGTGGAGCGTCGGAAGGCGCCCGACTCCTGCAGCGAGGTCACGAAGATGTCGGAGCCGGCCGGGGCATCGACCAGATCCATGAGGGTCCTCAGCCGGACACCGCTCCAGTCGCCACTGGCCGACCACCCCTCGACGCACGCGATCGGGAGAGTCTCGGTCTGCTGCTGCATCTGGAGCAGCTGCTCACGCGTGAACGTGAGGCTGCGGTCGCCGTGCACCACCTCGAGCCGGTACGCCGGGCTGGTGGCAGTCGCCGTCACGCGTGCGGCGGCCGCGGACTTCGTGATCGGGAGGTCCTGGGGGCCCTTGCCGGAGTGGGGCGCGAAGATCGAGATCTTCCGCAGGACCGGCACCGTGTTCCCTGCGGTGGCGAGCACCGCGACCCCGGTCGCCACCCACGTCGCGCGCAATAGCCCGCGTCGAGACAACACCCCGGGTTTCGTCGCCGAGGGCCGGTCGTACGTCGTCGCGTCGACGTCCGAGGTCAGCGCACCGCGGATGATCGGCAGCTTCACCGCGATGTGCACCAGGAGCGAGCCGATGGTGATCCAGGCGAGCGCGTAGTGCGTCGGCCGGAACGAGAAGTCCCAGGGGTACCACTCGGTGATGTTGGCCAGTCCCGACGCGAGCTGGAAGATCGCCGAGGCCACCAGGACGCCGATGGAGGCTCGCTCCAGCCCCTCGAGCGCAAGGGGCCGCAACCCCTTGGGCGGCCGCTGGAACAGCTTCGGGTAGACGGTCCAGAGCTTGACCAGCAGCAGCGGGACGCAGGCGGTGCCGGTGATGGTGTGCAGCCCCTGGGTGACCCGGTAGCCCCACGACGGACTGGTCGGGAACGGGATCGGCTGGCCGACGTTCTGCGCGTAGTGGCTGATCAGCCCCGTGACGAACGCGATCCCGAAGCAGATCCCCAGCAGCAGGCCCACGCGCGCCGCCACGGCGGCACTTCGCAGCCGTGAGGAGAACGAGTCGTCGCTGGGCGGCGCGGGCGGCTTCATGCGGTTCAGTGCAGGAGGGGCTTTCATGCGTTACACCCCGTGACCCCGATCACACCGAACCAAATACTTGCGCTCTGTAACGATCCGTGGCCCTTCGGCCACCGAACCCACAGCAACGGACCCGCTGAGCGGGTCAGCCCGCGCGCCCGCACCTGAACCCGCACCCCGACATGGAGGAAGCCAGCTGTGTTCGACTCCCTCAGGCAGGTCCACGTCGTCAGCGCGCTCGCGCGACTGGCCGGCAACGGTGGGTGGGCCTCGATCCTCGCGGGCGAGTCGCTCGAGGACGAGCTGGACCTCTCCGACGCTCGGCTGCTGCTGGCCGCCGGGGTGCTGCAGGAGCAAGCCGGCGGCCGGCTCGGGCCGGCGGACTTCCACCCCTGGTACGACGACCCGGCGGTGCTGGCCAGCGGCCTGGTTGCCGAGCTGCGACGCGCTCTGCACCACGGGCAGGACAACGACCGCGCATCGGGGGCTGACCCGGACGAGATCTTGGCGATGGGGGTGGCGAGCCAGTCGGTGGCGGCCATCCTGGCCGATGCCGTGCTGCCGATGCTGCCGCTCACCCGCGACCGCCTCTTCGACGGGACAGCACGGTTCCTCGACGTCGGGGTCGGGACCGGAGCCATCGCGGAGACCCTGTGCCGGGAGTTCCCGGGAGTATCCGCGGTCGGTCTCGACGTCTCCACGAAGGCACTGGCGGTCGCGAAGGAACGGCTGGCGGCGTCGTCGGTCGGGGAGCGCATCGAGCTGCGCGAGCAGTCGGTCGTCGACCTGCGCGAGACCGACGCATACGACCTCGCCTGGCTGCCGCAGATCTTCGTGTCACGTGGGGATCTGGAGCTCGGCGTCCAGCGCGTGCACAGCGCGCTGCGACCGGGCTGCTGGCTGGTCATGACCGTGGCCGCGAACGGAACGGACAGCACAGACCTGGAACGAGCGGCTGTCGAGCACGACGCCGTGATCCGCGGTGGCGGCCCGATGTCGGTCGAGCAGGCCACCGAGCTGCTGGGCGAGGCCGGGTTCGTGGAGATCCGGGACATGCGCGGCGTGGCCCAGTCGTTGGTCATGGCCCGGCGGGCCTGAGCCCGTGCCACGTCTCGGCGAGCCGGGATCCCGGCGCCAGGGCGGCGACCTCGTGCGCATCGGCCACGGTGTCGACGTCGCGGAGCGTGGGCGCCTCACCCACGGACAGCCCAGCCGCCTCGAGGGCTGCCCGGGTGTCAGCGCCGGTCGTCGGCGTGGACATCGCGACGCGAGCAAGAGCGGCCGCCGCGGCGGGGTCGCGAAGCGCGAGCACCCACCAGCCGCCGTCCTCGGCCGGGCCGAGCACCGCGTCGTACGACGTCAGCAGCGCCAGCGTCACTCCGAGCAGCTCGGCCGTGAGCTGCGGGGTGTCCATGCCGACCTGCACGACCGGTCCCGGCACGCGGGAGTGCGCGTCGGCCAGCCGCTCGGCGAAGTCGGCGCCGACCTGGGGATGGACGGTCCAGCCCTCGAGGGCCGCCCGCAGCTCGTCACCACGAACCGCGCGGTCGAGGTCGCCGGCCAATGACAGGTGAAGGCTCGACGAGGCCTCGGCGCAGGCGGCCAACGTGTCGAGGAGAGAGGCTGCCGCGATCTCGGCAGCAGCTGTCATGCCGATGTGGCGGCCCAGGCGGGTCTTCACCAGGCCAGGCTCAGGCGCCTTCGCGACGACGAGCACCGAGGTCACGACAGCACCCGCGCGAAGTCGCGAGCGGTGCGCATGGTCCCGCGAACCGACCCGGACACCTTCGACTTGGTCCCCTCGGCCCGAGGGCGGTAGTCGACGTCGCGCTCGTGGAACCGCCAGCCGGCAGCGGTGGCCTTCTGGAGCAGCTCGACCGGGTAGCCGAACCGGCGGTCCTGCACGTCGAGCGCCAGCAGCTGCGCTGTCCGGCAGACCCGCATCGGTGCGATGTCGTGGGCGGGGAGCCCGATGCGACGCCGCAGCCACGCGACGATCAGCGCGTTGCCGACACGGGCGTGCCAGGGCCAGGTCCCGCGCCCGGTGGGGCGGCGGCGCCCGACGGCGATGTCGGCGCGCCCGGAGCGGACGTCGTCCACGAGGGGCAGGAGCTGGTCCGGGTCGAACGAGCCGTCACCGTCCATGAACGCCACCAGGTCGGCGGTCACCGCGAGCAGGCCGGCGTGCACCGCCGCGCCGTACCCCGGGCGGACCTCGGTCACCACCGTCGCGCCGAGACGTCGCGCGACCTCGGCGGTGTCGTCCGATGAGCCGTTGTCGACCACGATCACCCGGAACCCGGCGGGCACCTCGGGCAGCAGCCCGGCCAGAGCCGGACCCTCGTCGCGGCAGGGCAGGACGAGGTCGCAGGCCGCCTCGCCTGGCTCCGTCACCTGGTTCCTCCTCCTACGCTCGCTGCATGCCCGGTCCGCCTGCGGTGCCCCGCGCCGTCTTGTGGCTCGGGCTCCTCGTGTCGGCCGTGGTCGTCACTGTGGCATTCGTGCTGCCCCCCCACTTCGGATGGGAGGTGGCCAGCCGCTCCGCCCGTCATGCGTCTCCCGACGAGGTCCCGCCGTTACACGGGCTCTGGGACCCGAAGCTCTTCGGCCCTGGCACGCTGCCGGCGGTGGCGATCGCCCTTCTGGGTTGGAGGTACGCCGCAGACCTGGCTCAGCGGCTGCCGTGGCGCGGACTGCTCGTCGCGTCGTACGCCGCCTCGCTGGCGTGGTTGCTCTCGCTGGCGTTCGTCGAGGGACCGAAAGGCATCTCGCGGGTGCTGAGCAACCCCTACGAGTACCTGCTGTCCGCTCGCGCGGTGGGCAACATCCCCCACCTGCTCGACACCTACATCAGCCGGATCTCCTACCCCGCGCCCGACCACTGGCCCACCCACGTGGCGGGCCACCCGCCGGCGATGCTGCTGTTCTTCGTGGGGCTGGTGAGGGTCGGGCTCGGCGGTGACTTCGCCGCCGGGCTCGTGGTGACGGTGCTGGCCGCGTCGACCGCCGCTCGCCGTGCTGGTCACCTTGCGGGCCCTCGGCGCCGAGGAGTGGGCCCGGCGCGCGGCGCCGTTCCTGGTGCTGACCCCGGCCGCGGTCTTCATGGCCGTGTCGGCCGACGCCGTCATCGCCGTCGTCGTCGCCTGGGGGTTGGCCTGCCTGGCCCTGGCGACACGACATCTGTGGTGGGCGGTGCCCGCGGGACTTCTGCTGGGGATCTCCGTCCTGATGTCCTACGGCATGCCGCTGATGGCGTTGGTCGCCGTCGCGGTGCTGGTCGCCGGACGCTCCTGGCGGCCGCTCCCGATCGCCGGTGCCGCCGCGCTCGCCGTCGTGCTGCTGTTCGCCGCGCTCGGGATTCGCGTGGTGGGAGGCCTACCCGGTGCTTCGGGAGCGCTACTTCGCCGGCATCTCCTCGGACCGACCGCAGTCCTACTGGTGGTTCGGCAACTTGGCCTGTCTCGTCGTCAGTGCCGGTCCGCTGCTGTTCTCGGGCCTCTTCGCCGCGGGTGCGACCGCCGCCTCGGCGGCGCGGAGGTCGGCCCGGGTGGTGCTGCTGCTCGTCGGGGCGACCACCGTCGTGGTGATCGTCGCAGACGCGTCCGCGATGAGCAAGGGCGAGGTCGAGCGGATCTGGTTGCCGTTCGTGCCGTGGCTGACCCTGTCGTTCGCGCTCCTGCCCGGAACGGTGGCGGCGCTGGGGGCTCGGGCTCCAGGTCGTGACGGCGATCGTCGTGCAGCAGCTCTTCTACACCGCCTGGTAGCCGGGCATGCGACTAGGTCGCGGAGCGGCGCCGTGGCGAAGGCCGGCAGGCCCGACTCGGGGGGCACCTCCGCGGTGAAGCCCAGCTCGGCGGCGGCCCGGGCCGGCGAGGCGACGACGTGGCGGACGTCGCCGGGCCGGAAGCCGCCGGTGACCTCCGGCTCGATCCGCTGCTCGCTCCCGTCGCGCGACGTGCTCGAGCGACGTCGAGGATCGAGACCGGTTGGCCCGAGGCGACGTTGTAGGCGTCGTACCGCCCGGCAGGCCCGTCGACCACCGCACGCAGGGCCGCCAGGTTGGCCCGGGCGACGTCGGCGACGTGCACGAAGTCGCGCATCTGGCCGCCGTCCTCGTAGACCTGAGGTGCCTCCCCGCGCTCGAGCGAGGAGCGGAACATCGCGGCCACCCCGGAGTACGGCGTGTCTCTGGGCATCCCGGGGCCGTAGACGTTGTGGTAGCGCAGCGCCACGGCGGCCGCGTCGGCCTGGCGCACCCAGGCCGACGCGTAGTGCTCCTGCGCGACCTTGCTCGCGGCGTACGACGAGCGCGGGTCGAGCCGTGCCGTCTCGTCGACGAGCGCCCAGCCCAGCGGACGGCCGCAGACCGGGCAGTGGTTCTCGAAGTCACCGGCCTCCAGCGTCGGGACCGAGCGCGGCGGCGGTGACTGGTCGCCGTGCTCGGTCGCACGTGTAGCGGCCCTCGCCGTAGACGACCATCGAGGACGCCAGCACCAGCCGGTCGACACCTGCCTCGTGCATCGCGGCCAGCAACGCTGCGGTGCCGAGGTCGTTGTGGCCGGCGTAGTCGGGCAGGTCGCGCGACCTTCACCCCCGCCCCGACGACCGCTGCCTGGTGGCAGACCGCGTCGACCCCCTCGAGAAGGCCGGTCCACGACCCCGCGTCGCGGACGTCGAGCTGGTGGGTGCCACTTGGTGCGCTGCCTGCGCCGTGCGCCATCGGCAGCATCAGGTCGACGCGGACGACCTCGTGCCCGTCGGACTCGAGAGCGTCACCGATGGCGGTGCCGATGAACCCGGCCGAGCCGGTCAGCAGGACCCTCACGGGACGTCGTAGGTGAGCTCGACACCGTCCGCCCAGGTGGAGCAGGTGCAGCCGTCGGGATCGGGCAGATCACCGATCGCGGAGGTGAGGAGCCCGGTGAGCCGCTCGAGGTTCTCCTTGAAGAGCGCGAACACGTCTTCCTGGGTGACGCCCGAACCGGCCTCGGCCCCGGCGTCCATGTCGGTCACCAGAGCCAGCGCGGAGTAGCACATCCGCATCTCGCGGGCGAGGACCGCTTCGGGGTGGCCGGTCATGCCGATGAGCGTCCAGCCCTGCGCGGCGTACCACAGCGACTCGGCGCGGGTGGAGAACCGCGGTCCCTCGATGACGACCAGAGTGCCGCCTTGCCGGACGTCCGCCGCGGCGCCCGCGAGCGCGCCCGAGACGCGAGGGCAGTAGGGGTCGGCGAAGGGCAGGTGCACCGCGCCTGCCTCGACATAGCTCTGCACCCGCCCGCTCGTGCGGTCGACGAGCTGGTCGGGCACGACGAGGTCACCCGGCGCCACTCCCCCGTCCGCGACGCCGCGGAGGCCGCCGACCGCACACGGGCCCAGGACCTGGCGGACACCGAGCGAGCGGAGCGCCCACAAGTTGGCGCGGTAGGGCACCAGGTGCGGTGGGAAGTCGTGGTGCGCGCCGTGCCGAGGCAGGAACGCGACGCGGCGGCCGGCGACCGTGCCCACCGCGACCGGCGCGGACGGAGCGCCGTACGGCGTCTCGACGGTGTGCTCCTCGGGGTCGTCGAGGAACGAGTAGAAGCCGGTGCCGCCGATGACGGCGACGTCGGCGATGTCAGTAGCCACGGCACCAGCCTGCCGCACCGCCTTCACCGGAAGTGCGCTGAGGTCCCGATCCCAAGCAGCGCACACGCGAAGAGACCGGACCAAATTGACGGGCGGCGCGCTGTTGCAGAAGCGCTGAATGTGCCCGGGCAGAGTCTTTGCAGACTCTCACCCGGGCACCCAGGCGATTTGGTCGAGCTGGCGCCAGAAAACGACACCGCCGAACCCGCAGACGCGGGTTCGGCGACATCATGGGGTGGAGCTGGCGGGAATCGAACCCGCGTCCTTCGGCGCCGACCCAGGGCTTCTCCGGGTGCAGTCAGTGGTGTCGTCTTCTCAGTCCCGGCGCTCGCACTGACACGTCGCCGACAGACTCAGCCACAGAAAAGTCCCGATGAGTCCTCGTGGCCCGGACTCACCAGCAAGCCTCCTAAATGAGGCCAGGTTCTAGAGCGGAGGCGCCTCTAGTCTGACCCGTTCACCGTCGCTGTCAGGCAGCGAGGGCGAGCGAACTGCGCTGTGTGTTGGCAGTTATTGGTTTCCAGGGATCGTTTACGAGATGACCTTGGATCCTCGACCCGCTTCCCCTGGGACGTACGTCCCAAGTCGAAACCGATCAGCCCCTCTTGAGTTGTGCTGCCGTAGCAGTGTACCGAGCGCAACGAGCTCGGCGCCTCGCGCTATTCCACCGATCCGAACAGCTGTTCGGCGTTGCCCCAGCAGACCCGGCGCAGCCACTCCTCCCCCAGGTCGAGCCGTTCGAGCGACTCGAGCTGGTGGGCGTAGGGGTAGGGGATGTTCGGGAAGTCAGAGCCGAGCAGCACCTTGCCGCCCTCGCCGAGCGCCCGGAGCCGTGGCAGAAGGTCAGGCGGGAAGGGCGACATCTCCTCGAAGAAGTCCGTGAACGCCATCGTCGTGTCGAGGTGCGCACGCTCGAAGTCCTCGGCGATCGCGATGAACTCCTCGTAGTCGGGTGCGCCCATGTGGGCGAGGATCGCGGTGAGGCGCGGCTGCCGCTCCAGCAGCGCCCGCATCGGCCCCGGCCCGGTGTGCCGGTTGGGCACCGGGCCCGAGTTCGCGTGGATCACGACCGGCGTGCCCGCGTCGGCCAGCGTGCCCCAGGTGTCGTCGAGCAGCGGGTCGAGCAGGTCGAAGTTGCCGACCTGGACGTGCACCTTGAACACCTCGACGCCGGCGTCGATCGCCGTCGGCGACGTAGTCGCGCACGCCGTCCTCCGGGTAGAACGTCGCGCACCGCATGACGTCCGGGTGGTCGTCGGCGAGACCGGACGCCCAGTCGTTGAGGTACGACGCGATGCCCGGCCGGTGTGCGTAGGGCAGAGCGCTGAAGCGTCGTACCCCGAGGGCGCGCAGCTGCGCGAGACGCTCGTCGTCGTCGCCGCGGTACCGCAGCGGCCACGGCCGCCCGATCAGCGGACCTGCGTTGTCGAACTGCTCACGGACCTTGCGCATCACCGGTGGCGGCAGGAAGTGCACGTGCACGTCGTACAGGCCAGGGAGGCCGAGGCTCGTCCACCAGTCCGTCACGTCGGCGTCGGTGAGCACCCGCCGAACACTACGGGGACGCGTCAGGTGCGCTCGTCGGCGATCATCGTCGACGACTCGACGGTGTGCCCGTCGCGCTCGGTGACGACCCGGACCGGCATGCCTGGCCGGCTCGTGTCGAACCAGAAGCTGACGGTGTCCGAGCCGCCCTCGACCGTGTAGTGCAGGCAGTCGAGCCGCCCGAGCGGCGTCTCGATCACGTCGCTCGCGACCGTTGCCTGCGCCCGCGGGAACGCGGCGTGTGCCTGGAGGTCGAGCCACGTCATCCGCGCGCTCTGCGGCTCGCCGAGCCCGCCATCGGCTGTCACCGGGCCCCGCTGCATGGTGGCGCCCTGGTCGTCGCAGTCGACGAACCGGCTGAACCGAACGTACGGCGCCTCGTCCGTCGGACTCCACGCGCATGCGTGTCAGCCGACCTGTCGGGCAGCCGTCTCGGATCTCGTCGGCGGTGAACGGCGTCGGCAGGAGGTCGGGGCCCAGCACGTGCGGGTCGCTCATGAGTCGACGCCCTTCAGGCGGCGGCCCATCGCTGCCTGCGCCTCGCGGTTGGCCTGCCGCTCGGCGAGCGCGTGCCGCTTGTCGTAGGACTTCTTGCCCTTGGCGAGCGCGAGCTCGACCTTGGCGCGGCCGTCCTTGAAGTACAGCGCCAACGGCACGATCGTCAGCCCGCGCTCGTTGACCCGGCTCTCGATCTTGTCGATCTCGTGACGGTTGAGCAGCAGCTTGCGGACCCGTCGCGGCTCGTGGTTGGTCCACGTGCCCTCGGTGTAGACGGGGATGTGCACGCCGTGCAGGAACGCCTCGCCCTGATGCACCTCGGCGAACCCGTCGACGAGGGACGCCCGGCCGGCACGCAGCGACTTCACCTCGGTGCCCTGCAGGACCAGGCCGGCCTCGTAGGTGTCCTCGACGTGGTAGTCGTGCCGCGCCTTCTTGTTCTGCGCGACGATCTTGCGTCCCTCCTGCCTGGCCATGGGTCCAGTCTGTCAGGCCTCTCAGAACCAGTTCATCGGGTTTACCGGGGCGCCGTTCTGCATCACCGTGAAGTGCAGGTGGCAGCCGGTGGACCAGCCGGTGGTGCCGACGTACCCGACGATCTGGCCGCGGCTCACGTGCTGGCCGGGTGAGACGATCGCGGGGCCGCTCATGTGGTTGGAGATGGTGGCGAGCCCGACGCCGCGGTGGAAGCCGTGGTCGATGATCACGCGGTTGCCCCACGCGGACTGGTAGTAGCGCTCGACGACCGTGCCCGACGCGGCTGCGCGGATCGGCTGTCCGCAGGAGGCGCCGAAGTCGACGCCGTCGTGCAGCGAGCGGTAGCCGTAGATCGGGTGGATGCGCCAGCCGAAGGGCGAGGTGACGTAGCCGTTGACCGGGTAGTCCAAGAAGCCGCCGGAGTGTCGTGGTGCGCCGAACGACGCCCCGTGGCCCGCCTTCCGGGCAGCCCGCAGGGCGGCACGGCGTGCGGCCTCGGCGCGAGCCTTGAGGACAGCGGAGATGCGGTTGCGCTCGTGCTGCAGCTTGCGCAGCTGAGCAAGGTCGGCCCGCTTGGCCCTGTCGGCCTGGCGCCTGGCCTTGGCCCGGGCGTCGACGAGCTCGTGGACCTTGGCCGCGGCTTGCTCTGCCTGGGCCTCGAGCGCCTGCATGCGCACGCAGGTGCGCCGCCGCCGCCCGCCGCTGCCGGGCGACCTCTGCCTTGGCCTCGGCGACCTCACGCTCCTGCACGATGAGGAGCGTCTTCGTCGCCTCGAGGCGGTCGAGCACGACCGCCTGCTTGTCCATGACGTTGCGCACGGAGTTGAGCTGGCCGGTGAGCTCGGTGGGGTTCTGCGTGGTGAGCACCATCGACAGGCCCATCAGCCCAGGGTCGCCGCTCTGGTAGTTCGCCGCGACGATCTCACCGAGCAGCCGCCGCTGGGCGGCGATGTTCTCCCGGCCTTCGTGCGAGGTCGAGCCTGGCCTGCGCCAGCCGCGCGCGCGCCGCGACGAGCTTGGCCTGCATGCGCTGGTCGAGCACCTGTGCAGCCGTGAGCTTGCCCCGGACGTGGACGAGGTGGCGACGGGCGCCGGCCAGTCGTGTCTGCGCGGCCTCGAGTGCCGCAGCCGCGCGACGCAGCTGGCTGCTGGACTCGTCGAGGTCCTCGTGGGCGCCCCTGATCTTCTTCTCGACCTGGTGCTTCTTGTGCTTGAGGCCGCCGCTCTTGTGATCGCCTTGCTTGGCGGGCTGCTCGGCAGTGGCAGGGCTCAGTCCGGTGAGCAGCAGTCCGCAAGCGAGCAGCAGGGCTGTCGTTCGCATGCGCGCGCCATGGGGGAAGGAGCGAGCCACCGAATTGCCTCAAGTCCGAAGGGGAAGAAGAGCGAATCGACGGTAACCCGGCAGGTTCACACTTTGAGGTATTTGCGCGTCATGACGAGCGTCGGAATCAACGTGAGCGCAAGACCGATCGCGGCGATCGTGGCGATCGCCCACGCGGCGTTGCCCCAGTCGACCCACGCGACGATCGTCGAGGACGGCCGCAGCGTGTGGTAGATGACCGCCCACATGAACAGCAGCAGCGCACCGGCCGCGAGCGCCACCCCCACCAGGGCCGCCACCAGCGCCTCCATGAGGAACGGCAGCTGGATGTACAGCCTCGATGCGCCGACCAGCCGCATGATGCCTATCTCGCGGCGTCTTGCGAAGGCCGCGAGCCGGATCGTGTTTCCCACCTGCAAGATCGCCGCGATCACCAAGAACGCGGCGATGCCGATCGCGCCCCACTTGAAGACGTTCATCCAGAAGTAGATCGGCTTGAGCACCTCACGCAGGTCGCGGACGGTGTTCACGCCCGCCATGCCTGAGACCTCGCTCTTGATGCCCTGGAACTTCTCGGGGTCCTTGAGCTGGACCCAGTACGACTCCTGCATGTCGGACGGCTTGATCGACTCGTAGACCCGACGCTCGGTGTCGTTGCCCGAGACGTAGGCCTCCTTCCACTTGTCGTAGGCCTCCTGCTTGCTCTGCAGGCGCCACGACGAGACCTCGCCGTTGTTGTCGAGCACCTTCGCGATGTCGTCCTTCTGCGGCGTGGTGACCTCACCGTTCACGCAGTTGGCCGTCGCGGAGTTCTGGTTGCACAAGAAGACGGTGATCTGCAGCTTGCTGCCCCAGTACTCCTCGGCCTTCTTGGCCTGCGCGTTGAGCAGCAGACCCATGCCGACCAGCGTCAGGGACACGAAGATCGTGACGATGACCGCGATGGTCATCGACAGGTTGCGCTTGAGCCCGTTGCCGAGCTCGGAGAACACGTAGGTCAGCTGCATGGTGCCGCTCCTGCTGAGGTCTGGGTCAGTGCTGGTAGCCGTAGACGCCGCGGGCCTGGTCTCGTACGACGGCCCCGTTGGACAGCTCGATGACGCGCTTGCGCATCTGGTCGACGACGCCTGCGTCGTGGGTGGCCATCACGACCGTCGTACCGGTGCGGTTGATGCGGTCGAGCAGCTTCATGATCCCGACGGACGTGTTCGGGTCGAGGTTGCCGGTCGGCTCGTCGGCGATCAGCAGCTGCGGCCGGTTGACGAACGCCCGCGCGATCGCGACCCGTTGCTGCTCGCCGCCCGACAGCTCGTCGGGCATCCGCTCGCCCTTGCCGTCGAGTCCGACCATCTCGAGGGTCTCCGGCACCACCTGCGCGATGTGCGAGCGTGGCTTGCCGATCACCTGAAGCGCGAAGGCGACGTTCTCCGAGACCGTCTTGTTCGGCAGCAGCCGGAAGTCCTGGAAGACGGTGCCGATGGTGCGCCGCAGGTGCGGCACCTTCCACCCGGCCAGCCGGTTGAGCTCCCGCCCGCCGACGTAGACGCGTCCCCAGGTCGGGCGTGCCTCGCGCAGCACCAACCGCAGGAACGTCGACTTGCCCGAGCCGGACTCACCGACCAGGAACACGAACTCGCCGTCGACGACGTCGACGCTCACGTCGTCGAGTGCCGGCCGACTCGTGCGGTCGTACACCATGGAGACGTTCTCGAATCGGATCACAGGAGTTGGTCCGGCCGGGCTCGGGGACAAAGGAAGTACATGCCGAGGCGAGCGCCCATCAGTCGTGGGAGGCCGTGGCATCCGACCATCGATTTGAGTCTAGGTGTCAGGCTCTGCCGTTCCCGCCAATGAGACGTCGGGTGTGTCTGACCTAGGGTTTGCGGGTGTCCGAGCATCCAGCGCCCACCTCGCACCGCAGGCGCCGGGGCCGCCGCTGGGTCGTGATCGCCTTGGCGCTGGTGGTGCTCGCGGGCGTCGGGTACGGCGTCGTGCGGCTCGTCGACCCGACCGGGACCGAGTCCTCCTCCGGACGCGAAGGCCTCCCCCACGCCGCTCGCCAGCATGGACCTCAGCAGGCTGCCGGTCCGGCGGACGTCACCGTGCGACCGGGTGGTGGAGGAGGACGTCGCGACCGCGCTCGGCGGCCAGGTCGAGGTCTCGGAGCGGTACGAGCCGGGAGACCGGGTGGCGCTGGCCCGAGGGCTGCGTGACGTGTCGCAGGAGTTCGGCTGCACCTACCGCGACGCGAGCGGAGCGGAGGCGCGGCTGTGGGTCTTCGCGCACCCGGTCGACCGATCGGCGGCCGCACGGATCGTGGCCGAGGCGAAGGCGAAGAAGGGCTGTCGCGTCGTCCCCGAGGGTCCCGGCTTCGGGACCCCGACGGTGACGACCAGCTGTGCCCGCAGCACAGCCGGGTCGTCGCTCGGTCACGGTGCGGGGGCTGTTCGGCGACGCCTGGCTGACGTGTCAGCTGACCGTGCCGACCGGGGCCGAGAGCGACGACCCCGTCCGTCGTACCCAGCGGTGGTGCGTGGGTGTGGTGGCGCGGGTGGGCGCCGAGTCCTAGGCGGGGGCGGCGCTGTCGGCGCCGCGGCGCCAGCGGATGCCGGCCTCGAGGAACGGGTCGATCTCGCCGTCGAAGACCGCCTGGGTGTTGCCGGTCTCGTAGTCGGTGCGGAGGTCCTTGACCAGCTGGTAGGGGTGCAGCACGTAGTTGCGCATCTGGTCGCCCCACGACCCCTGGACGTCGCCGCGCAGCTCGTCGATCTCGGCCCGCTCCTCGGCCTTCTTCACCGCCAGCAGCTTCGCCTTGAGGATGACCATGGCGGAGGCCTTGTTCTGCAGCTGGGACTTCTCGTTCTGGCAGGAGACCACGATGCCGGTGGGGATGTGGGTCAGCCGGACCGCCGAGTCGGTGGTGTTCACCGACTGCCCGCCGGGGCCGGAGGAGCGGTAGACGTCGACGCGGATCTCCTCGTCGGGGATCTCGATCTCGTCGGTCTGCTCGAGCACCGGGACCACCTCGACCGCGGCGAACGACGTCTGCCGACGACCCTGGTTGTCGAAGGGGCTGATTCGCACCAGCCGGTGGGTGCCGGACTCGACCGAGAGCGTCCCGTAGGCGTAGGGCGCGTGGATCGCGAACGTCGCCGACTTCAGGCCGGCCTCCTCGGCGTAGGAGGTGTCGAAGACCTCGACGGAGTACTTGTTGCGCTCGGCCCAGCGGGTGTACATCCGCATCAGCATCTCGGCGAAGTCGGCAGCGTCGACGCCGCCGGCTCCCGGAGCGGATCGTCAGGAGCGCCTCGCGGGCGTCGTACTCACCGGACAGCAGCGTGCGCACCTCGAGCGCCTCCACCGCCTTGTGCACCTTGCGCAGCTCGGCCTCCGCCTCCCGCATCGAGTCGGCGTCGCTCTCCTCCTGGGACAGCTCGACGAGGGTCTCCACGTCGTCGAGGCGCTGCTGGAGGTTCGTGAAGCGGTCGAGGTCGCCCTGCAGGGCCGACAGCCGGCCGGTCACCCGCTGCGCGTTGGGCTGGTCGTCCCACAGGTCGGGGGCGGCCACCTCCTCGGCGAGCGCGGCGATCTCCGCGCGCATGGCGTCGAGGTCGAGCACCTGCTCGATGGTGTGCATCGTCGCCTGCAGCTGCTTGAACTGGGAGTCGAGGTCGGGGCCTGCCACAACAGGCCACACTACCGACCTGCCCCGGGCGGTCCCGTCGGCCGCATGCCCGTCGGCCGCGTTGGGTACGGCGTTGGCGAACTCGTCGACGAGAGGAGCAGACGATGCCTCAGCAGGCGTGGAGCAAGAAGCGGGAGCGGCAGTACGAGAAGGTGAAGGGCAGCCTGAAGGACCAGGGCCGCAGCGAGGGCACCGCCGAGGAGATCGCCTCGCGCACCGTGAACAAGGAGCGTGCCCGCAGCGGCGAGGCGAGGCAGAAGAGCAAGAGCTCGACCGACGACATCTCCTCGGGCCGCCGCGGTGGCAAGCGCTCGGGCGAGTGGGCCGGGCGGCCGGACCAAGCAGCAGCTCTACAACGAGGCCAAGCAGAAGAACATCAAGGGCCGCTCGAGCATGAGCAAGGCAGAGCTGGAGAAGGCCGTCGGTCGCTAGCACCTCTTGGCATAGTGCACCCATGGCCGAGCGTCTCAGCGAAGATCCGGAGGAGATCGATCCGGAGCGGCTGACCCGCAACCTGAACGAGCTGCTGCAGGAGCTGCGGGTCACCCAGACCGGTGTGCAGATCCTGACCGGCTTCTTGCTGACGCTGCCGTTCACGGCGCGCTTCGAGGCTCTCGACGACGTGCAGCGCTACTCCTACCTGGGGGTGCTGGCGGGCTCGGTGCTCGCGACCGGGCTGATCATCGCTCCGGTCGCGTTCCACCGGATGCTGTTCCGGCGCGGTCAGCGACCCTGGCTGGTGGAGGCCGCGAACAAGGCTGCGCGTGCCGGTCTCGCGGCGCTGGCGCTCACCACGTCGGGCATGGTGTGGCTGGTCTTCGACCTGGTCGTCGACCGACCCGTGGCAGCGATCGCCGGTGGGCTGTCGCTGCTCTTCTTCGGCGTGCTGTGGGCCGTCGTACCGCTGCGGGCGGCGCCGCGGTCCGAGCAGACCGACCGGCTAGGGCGAAGGCGTCAGCTCGCTGCGCAGGTCGCGCAGGATGCGGGAGAGCAGCCGCGAGACCTGCATCTGGGTGACGCCGATGTCGCGAGCGATCTGCTCCTGGGTCCAGCCCTCGAAGAACCGCAGCTCGAGGATGCGGCGGTCGCGCGGCGGTCAGCGCCCGCACCAAGGGCCCGAGCACGACCCGCGCCTCGGCGCTGGTGAAGCCGGACTCGTCGGTGGGCATCAGGTCACCGAGGGTGGCGGCGCCGTCCTCCCCCACGGGTACGTCGAGAGAGGCCGGCGTGAACGCGCCGTCCGCGGCGAGCGCCTCGATGACCCACTCGACGTCGACGCCGAGGTCGGCCGCCACCTCGGCCGGCTTCGGTGAGCGGCCGAGCTTCTGGGTGAGGTCGTTGGAGGCCTTCGCGATGCCGCCCTGGAGCTCCTGCACCCGGCGCGGCGGGCGCACGGACCAGCCGAAGTCGCGGAAGAACCGCTTCACCTCGCCGGCGACCGTCGGGACGGCGTAGGAGAGGAAGTCGCGCTCGTGCGCGGGGTCGAAGCCGTTCACGGCCTTGACGAGGCCGACGTAGGCGGCCTGCTCGAGGTCGTCCTCGGCGAGGCCGCGCCTGCGGTAGCGGTGCGCGATCGCCCGGGCGACGCCCATGTTGAGGACGACGACCTCCGAGCGGAGCTGCTCGCGCTCGCGCTGGTCGTCGGTGGCGTGGATCTCCGCCAGCAGACGGGCGGTGGTCTCTCGGCGCCCGTTCTCCGAGGCCGGCTGCGACGGGAGCGCAGGCGTACGTTGGGGCGCCGCTAGCGGCGGACTGATGGTCATGGCGTGACGCCTTCTTCCTCCGATGCACGGGGTAGGGGCGTCTGCTTGACCACTACGACCTGATATTTCCGAGTCAAGCACTGCATACCCACCACGGCAAGCGGCGAACCATCCGCCGAGTTGTCAGGTGGTTCGGGGGCCCTGGCACCCGAACCACCTGACAACTCGGTGATTCAGTCGCTGACCAGCACGAATGCCGCTGCGGTGCCCGTGATCGTGGGGCGCTTCTCCCAGCCCGGAGGGGTGATCGGCAGCCGCAGCGGCGCCGCGACGTGGACCACGATCCGGTCGGCGCCGGCCTCGACGTCGTACCGCAGGCCGGGGAAGCGGCGGGCGGCGCCGGTGTCGCGGAAGTAGTCGGCCACGTAGCGCCTGCGCCACCACCGGGTCGATGTCGGCCCGCTTCCCCAGCCCGCCCTCGTAGACCTGGCGGCCCTGCACGCCGTCGGCGGCAGCCAGCGCGGCGCCGTCGGCGAGGGAGTCGAGGCCGGTGCGGCGCAGGTACGCCGCGGACGCGTCGACGACGACCGCGACCAGCAGCATCACCACGACCGCGAGACCGATGATGAGCAGGCTGGTCTGCCCCCGCTGGCTCGCTCACGGCCGGTCCTCGCGGAACGAGCCGTAGGGCACCGAGTGCGTCGACTCGACACGGATCGATGGGGGTGTTGCCGCCGAGGGCGTCGGGCATCAGGGGCAACGACGCCGGATAGGTGATGCGGACGTGGATGACCGACCCGGGCGACAGGCAGTTGCGCGGGTCAGGCGTGCAGGTGAGGGACGTCGTTGCTCGCGACGGCGAGACGCCCTGGTCCTCGAGGGCGACCGCGGCTGCCGCGCGGGCGCGGGCTGCGGCGTCTGCCTCGGAGGGAGCGAGCGTGTAGGCACGGCCGGCGGCCCGGGTCGCGGCGTTCACCCCGAACGCCGCGCGCTGCACCTGGAACACCGCCAGGACGACGTACACCAGCGGCACCAGCAGCAGGATCGACAGCCAGGTGACCTCGATCAGCGCGGTGCCTCGCTCGTCGCGGCGACGCCGGGTCCGCGAGGTCATGGCGCGACCTCCTCCACGGCGTGGCCGCTGACGTGCAGCGGCACACCCGGTCCCCAGATGCCCAACGGCGGCACCACGGCCGTGACGTCGACCTCGACGCCGGGTGCGCCGTGGATCGTGGCGGGATGCGCGGTGACGTCGCGGGCGAACCTCCCCGCCAGCGCGCCACGGATCTGCTGCCGAGTCCGCTCGACGCCGGCGCCGGGCGGCCGGTCGATCGTCGCGGCGTAGCGCGCACCCTCGGACGCCGCCGACGTGAGGGTGTTGCGCACGTGGAGCACGAGGGCGACCTGCACGATGCCGAGGAACAACGGGATGAGCACGACGAGGACGAGCACGAAGTCCACGACGGCGGCGCCGTGCTCGCGGCGTACCGAGCGAGTCAGCCGCGCACCGAGTTGAGCGCGTCGCGGAGCATCTGTCCGAGCTGCGGACCGGCGATGGCCCACAAGGCGGCGACCAGGCCTGCGGTCATCACCGTGATCAGCACCCAGCCGGGCACGTCGCCGCGCTCGTCGCGCCGCCGGGCGTGGAGGTCGCCGCGCAGCGTGAGCAGCAGCATGAGCAGGGCCTTCGTCATGGTCGTTCCAATCTGTGGTGGCGGTCATGGGGTGACGAGATGGAGGCCGACGACGCCGGGCCAGAACGCGAAGACGACCGTCACGGGCAGCACCAAGAAGACGACCGGGATCATCATCGCGATCTCCTTGCGCGCGCCGGACTCGATGAGCGCGCGGCGGCCGGCTTCGCGGACGTCGCCGGCCTGCGCGTGCAGAACTGCGGCTAGCGGGGTGCCGCGCTCGATCGCGACGGCCATGCCTTCGGCGAACCTGGAGACCACCGGCAGTCCGGAGCGATGCGCGAGCATGTCGAGAGCGGCGCCGACGGGAGTGCCGGTGCGGATGTCGGCGAGCACCGCGGCCAGGTCGGCGACCAGCTCCCCCTTCGACCTGGTGACGACTCGGTCGAGCGCTGCGACCGGCCCTTCGCCGGCGCCGACCGCGAGCGCGAGCAGCTCCGCGATCGTGGGGAACTCGGCAAGGATCCGACGCTCGCGTGCCTGGACCTGCGCGGTGAGCCGGTTCTCCCTGAGCAGCACGCCGAGCACGAACGCGACCGCGCAAAGCACGAGCAGCGGGATCGTCCGATCGGGAGCGCGCAGCGCCACCACGAGTGACATCGCTGCCGTGACGCCGAAGGCGACGAGGCCCCACAGCACCTGCTCGACGCGGAAGTCGTGGACGGTCATGGGCAGTGCCGCTCGCTCGAGCCGCCGCCTGATCGAGGCGTTCCCGCCGAGCACGCGCTCCAGCCAGGACGCGGCAGAGGCGAGAACCGGCCCGAACACGGCTCCGGCAGCTCCCGTCCGCGTGGGCGGCTGCACCGGTCGAGCCGCCTGCGGCAGGTCGCGGACGTAGGGCAGTACTCGTACGGCGAGCTGCGGTCGCCGAAGCTCGACCAGTCGACTCACGACCATCACGAGCCCGAGTCCGACGCCGGCTCCGAGCAGCGCGCCCCATGCCTGGAGGGTCATGACAGCACCCGTTCCTCGTCGGGCAGCCGACCGATGCGGACCATGGCGCGGTACGCCACCAGGCACAACGCTGCACCGACCGTGAGCACGACGATGCCCGCTGGTGACGCGTAGCGGGCGATGACCTCGCGCTGGAAGCAGAGGAGCAACAGCACGAGCCACGGCGCGGACACGGCGAGGCGGGCGCCGTTGACGGTCCAGGCCTGGCGCGACTCCAGCTCGGACCGCGTGTGGGCGTCCTCGCGCAGGTATCCGGAGAGGCTGCGCAGCAGGCTTCCGAGCTCACCACCGCCCACCTCGCGCGCGATGCGCAGGGCTTCGACGACGCGATCGCCCACCGGGTCGGAGAGCCGCTGCTTGAGGCGATCGAGGCTCTCGGCGAACCGTCCCGTCACCTGGTAGTCCACACCGAAGGCCGTGAATGGCTCGCGCAACGGCTCGGGGCCGCGCTGGCCGAGCTGGGTGAGCGCCTCGGGCAGTGACATGCCGGCGCGGACTGCCGAGGCGAGGTTGTCGACCGCCTCCGGCCACACCTCGGCGAGCTCGCGTCGACGTCGACGAGCACGTCCTGCGAGGGTCGCGAACGGGAGGTAGCCGGCCAGCAGACCGAAGGCCAGCGCCACGGTCGCGGTGTGCGACACGACCGCGATCGCCACGAAGGCCACCAAGGCGATGGCAACGCTGAGCGCCCACACACCCGCCACCGAGACGCCGGCGAGACCCGCCCGGTCGAGCAGGTCGCGGGTGCGGCTACGTCGCGCGCGATCGGGCTCGAACGGCTGCGGCGACGTGACCGCGAGCCAGATCAGCACGAGCCCGACCCCGAGACCGAGCCCCAACGCAGCACCCATCAGCGAGCCCCGTTGAGCAGGCTGCGTACGTCGACGCCGACGCGGGCGTAGCGCTCCGGCCGCGACGGCATGCCCTGGGTGCGCACCAGCCGCTCGGCATCGCGAACGAAGATCGGCTCGGTCTCGATGACGTCGTTCTCGACCCGCCCCGGCACCGCGACGATCTCCTCCACGCGTCGTACCCCGTCGTGGCCGATCCCGAGGTGGAGGACAAGGTCGACCGACGAAGCGACCGTGGGCACCACGAACCGCGCCGAGATGTTCTCGCCGGCCAACAGCGGCAGCGTGCACATCTTCACGAGTGCCTCGCGTGCGGAGTTGGCGTGGAGAGATGCCATGCCAGGCAAGCCGGCGTTCAACGCGAGCAGGAGGTCGAGGCACTCCGCGGCTCGCACCTCTCCGACGATCACCCTCGACGGACGCATCCGCAGGCTCTCCTTGACGAGGTCGCGCAACGCGATCTCGCCCGTGCCCTCGAGCCCACGTTGACGGGTCTGCATCGCGACCCAGTCGGGGTGGGAGAAGCGAAGCTCGAACACTTCCTCCACCGAGACCACCCGGTCGCGACCGGGGATGCTCGCCGCAAGGCAGTTGAGCATCGTGGTCTTGCCGGCCTGCGTGCCACCGGCGACGACGATGTTGAGCCCGGCCCGCACCGATGCGTCGAGGAACGCAGCGGCGGTCTCGCTCAGGCTCCCGAGTCCCACGAGGTCGGTGAGCTGTGCCGCACGGACGACGAACTTGCGGATGTTCACCGCGGAGAATCCGCGCGAGATGCCTTCCAGGACGACGTGGAGCCGATGGCCGTCGGGCAGCATGGCGTCGACGAACGGCTGCGAGACGTCGACGCGGCGACCCGACGACTTCAGCATCCGCTCGACGAGCTCCTGGACCTGCGCCGTCGTGAGGATCGTCGACGTCAGCTCGTGGCGACCGGCACGGGCGACGAAGACGCGGCTCGGGTCGTTGATCCAGATCTCCTCGACCGCGGGATCGTCGAGGTAGCGCTGGAGCGGACCGAAGCCCGAGACGCGAGACACGAGCTCCTCGACGACGGCGTCGTGGTCGTCGACGGGGGCGACGGCGCCGGTGAGGCTTCGTTGGTCGTGGTCGCCGACGACGCGGCCGGCGAGGCGTCGTACGACGGCGGCGTCGCGTTGCGGGTCGACGCCCTCGGCGCGCACGAAGGCACGCAGCGCGGCGTCCAGCGTCTCGATCAGGTCGCCGCGCGAGTCGGCGTAGGTCAGGCTCATCGTTCCCCGAGGTCCCCCGCGGCCGTTGCCACGTCGTGTCGGAATAGTCGCGATTTGACAGAAGTGTTGCCCGATATTTACTCGCGTCAAAACCCGAATTCGCGATCTGTGGACAATCTGCGGCGGCAGTCGTCTCCTGTGACTCGCGTGACGCCTATGGCGGGGCCGTTGGGTCGGAATCCGACCTGTCGGCGGCGACGCATACGCTCCCGGGCATGGCTATCGCACGCTTTCCCACCGTGGTCCTCGACTGCCCCGACCCCGGCGCCTTGGCGACGTTCTACGGCGAGATGTTGGGCTGGAAGACGAAGGTCTCAGACGACTGGGCCGACATCAGCGCCGAGTACGGCGACTCGATCTCGTTCCAGCAGGTCGCGGACTACCGGGCTCCGGAGTGGCCCGGCCAGGACCTCCCCCAGCAGATGCACATCGACGTCGTCGTCGACGACCTCGACACCGCCGAGAAGGCGGTGCTCGAGCTGGGCGCGACCAAGCACGAGCATCAGCCCGGCACGACGTTCAGGGTCTTCCTCGACCCCGCCGGGCACCCGTTCTGCCTCTGCGCCGACTGACCCGAGCTGTGCCCCGGGTGCAAGATTGGGGCATGCAGTCCGAGGACCTCGAGCGCGACTACGCCGCCGCGTGGCGAGAGTGGGCAGCGTCCGAGGACGCGCGTCTCTGGGAGCGCACGATTGCCGACGGGCTGCACGACGAGACGCCCGCTACGCAGTGAGCTCGCCTGGGGTGGCCTCTGCCGCTGCCGATCAGTACGGCGTCGTGCGCGCCAGCTGCAGGGCGCGGGACTTCACGTACGGGTCGGCCTGCATGTACAGCCACGGCCGGCCGAACCACACGTAGCCGTCGACGTGCTTGGCGGCGCGGGCGCGGTTGGTCGCGCCGAGGTGCCAGCGCGTGCTGTTGACGTTCGTGGTCGGCGGGATGCCGAGCGTCACGCAGCGGTCCTGGGTCTTGTTCTTGCAGACCGGTGAGTTGTCGAAGTTGCTGGTGCGCTTCTGGCTCCACGTGAACGGCGCGCCGTTCTGGGCGGTGTTGACCACGAAGTGCTTGCCGGGCACACCGCGACGGGCGAGCTCGTTGACGATCTGGGTGCCGAACGCGACGTTGGCGGCGGTCGACGTGTAGTGCGTCGAGTTCAGCGCGAAGCCGCGTGCGTACTGGATGCTCGCCGGCATCAAGATGTCGGTCGCCTTCTTCGGGTCCTTGCTCGGCCAGTCGGAGGCGCCGGCGTCGATGTAGACCGCGGTGTTCGGCAGCGCGGAGAACGTGCGGGTGGCCCACCCGATCAGCTTGGAGGGCAGCTTCGAGCCCTTGGGCGCGCACAGCGCGAACGGACCGTCGGGCTGCATGATGATCGCGGCGTGCTGCGCGCCGACCGCGCCGGCGAACCGGCTGATCCAGGTCTTGTAGCTGGCCTGCTCGGCCTTGGTGGGCAGCCGATCGCAAGCGTTGTGCTCCCACGGCTTCATGCGGAAGACGCTCATCTGCACGAGCCTGTCGGGGTCGCCACCGGACATGTTGGCGATGTACTTGTTGACCTTCGCGGCGATGTCGGAGTCCTTGGTCCACGCGCCGAACCAGGTCGCGCGCGGGCGCAACGCGATCTTTCCGAGGAGCGTCTTCTCCTCGCCGGTGGCCTTGTCGTACGGCTCCCAGGCTTGGTCGGTCTTGCCCTTGTAGACGCCCCAGGCGCGGTTCGCGAGCGGGTTCGTCGGGTTGGCGGTCTCCGCCGGATGGGACACCGCGGCGCGAGCGGTGGCGGTGCTCGCAGACCCGGCTGCGGACGCCATGGTCACCGGCGTGGTCGCGGCGGTCAGAGCCAGCGGCACCACGACAGCAGCGAGCAGGGCAAGGCGGGTGCGGCGCATGAATCTCCCAAGTCGGCGTCCAAACTTCTTATCGGCGCCCGGCGGAGCCGAATGCAGTCTCAGAGAAACCGCATCGTGGAATAGTCCGAAAGGACTATGCCAGGCCACCCGAGTAACCCATGCCGATGTGACTCGTTGGTGTCATCAGACGTGTTTCAGGGAAACAGGTGCAGGGAACTCTACTGAGAACTGAAACCCGTCATACGCGATCACCCGCCGTCTCTCGGGAACGGCGGGTTTCGCAATTCGTGAGGGCTCAGGCGCCGCCCGAGCAGGTCTCCGAAGACGTCGCCCTGCTCGTCCACGAGCGCCAGCACGTCGTCCATCTCGAGCTGGCCGAGCCCCTCGTCGACGCCCTCCTCGATCTCGTCCCAGGTGCGCGGGGCGGCCGCGTAGGGACGATCGCGGCCGCGCAGCGAGTACGGCGAGATCGTGGTCTTGGCGCCGGTGTTCTGGCTCCAGTCGAGGAACACCTTGCCGCCGCGCAGCGACTTGGTCATCTTCCAGACCACCAGCTTCGGGTGCTCGGCGGTGAGCTCCTGGGCGATCTCCTGGGCCTGGTCGCGGACCTCGTCGGCGTTGAGCTTGCCGGGCAGCGCGGCGTACATGTGCAGCCCCTTGCTGCCCGAGGTCACCGGCGCCGCGGACAGCCCTCGCTCCTCGAGCTTGTCGCGCACCAGCAGCGCCACCTCGCAGCACTCACGCAGGCCGGCCGGATGCCCGGGGTCGAGGTCGATGACCATGCGGTTCGGCTTCTTGGGGCGCCCGTTCTTGCCCACCGTCCACTGGTGGACGTGGAGCTCGAGCGAGGCGAGGTTCGCGAAGTACGTCAGCTCCGCGAGGTCGTCGATGACCGGGAACACGATCTTGTCGCCGCCTCCGCGCGAGCCCGTCGACGGGACGGTCACGGTGTGCAGCCAGCTCGGTGCGCCCGACGGCAGGTTCTTCTCGAAGAACTGCATGTCCGCGGTGCCGTGCGGCCAGCGGATGCGCGTGACCGCGCGGTCGGCCAGGTGCGGCAGCAGCACGGGAGCGACGCGGGCGTAGTAGTTGAGGACCTCGCCCTTGGTGGTGCCGGTGGTCGGGTACATCACCTTCGACAGGTTGCTGATCTTGATCGTGCGGCCGCCGACCTCGACCATCACCTCCTCGGACTCAGCTGCCATCGCCACCACCCGATCCGACAGGGACCAGGTCCGCGGGGGCCAGGTCGTCGCGCATGCCGAGGTAGCTCGGCTGCCGCAGCCGCATGCCCGGCGTGAAGCCCAAGGAGGCGACCTCGACGACGATCTTCGGCTGCACCCAGGTGGTGCCCTTCGCGTCGACCGCCGGGACCTCGTCGCTGAAGGGAGAGGCGTCCGTCTCCAGTGGGCCGAGCACCTCGAGGAGCCGCCGCCCAGCCTTGCCGGCGATGCCGCTGCCGACGCGGCCGCGGTAGGTCAGACCGCTCGCAGTCGGTTGGCCGACGAGCACCGCGCCGAGACGTGACTCGCTGTCGGTCTCGAGCCGCCAGCCGCCGACGACGTACGACAGCGTCGGACGGTGGGGGAACTTGAGCCAGTCGCCCGAACGACGACCAGGGAAGTACAGCGACGAGCGCTTCTTCGACACGATCCCCTCGAGGCCCTGCTGCTCGGTCGCCGCGAAGAGCATGTCGCCGTCGTCGTACGTCGCGGGCACCTGCCAGCCGACCGCCGACAGGTCCAGCGCCTCCAGCCGCTCGCGGCGCTCGGTCAGCGGGCGACTCATGACGTCGTCGCCGCCCTCGCGAAGCAGGTCGAAGGCGATGAGCGTCACCGGGTTCACGGCAGCGAGCTGCTCGGCGCGCCGTGCGTTGCGCACGTGCATCCGGTCGGCAATGGCCCCGAACCGGGGAATGCCGTCGGTGAGGGCGATGATCTCGCCGTCGATGAGCGTGCCGGGGGCGACACCGGGAGGGCCCTGCAGCTCGGGATAGGCGACGGTCACGTCGTTCTCGTTGCGCGTGGTGAGCCGCGCGCCGTCCTCGCGCACGTCGACGAGCACCCGGATGCCGTCCCACTTCACCTCGTGAAGCCACTCGCTCCCCGGCGGGACGTGGGTCCCCTTGGTGGCGAACATCGGGCGCATGGCGACCATCCTGGCAGGGCACGAGAAGAGGCCGACCGATGAACTCTCCCGGGCGTCGGAGTCGTAAGACATGATGGAGGTCGCGACCTCGTACAGGGAACGGAGCTGCCCATGCGTGCCATCTGGAAAGGCGCGGTGTCCTTCGGCCTGGTCAGTGTGCCGGTGAAGCTGTACGCCGCCACCGAGAGCCACGACATCTCCTTCCGGCAGGTGCATGCCAAGGACGGTGGCCGGATCAAGTACCAGCGGGTCTGCAGCGTCGACGGCGAGGAGGTCGCCTACGCCGACATCGCCAAGGGCTACGAGACCGAGGACGGCCAGATGGTCGTGCTCGACGACGACGACTTCGCCGAGCTGCCTGCCAGCAGCAGCCGGGAGATCTCCGTCGAGAAGTTCGTGCCCAGCGACCAGATCGATCCGATGTGGCTGGAGAAGTCCTACTACCTCGAGCCCGACAAGGCCGCCGCGAAGCCCTATGCGCTGCTGCGCGAAGCGCTCAAGGAGGCCGACCGGGTCGCCGTGGTCACCGTGTCGATCCGGACGCGTATGACGACCGCGGTGCTGCGAGTGCGTGACGACGTGATCGTGATGCAGACGATGCTGTGGCCCGACGAGGTCCGCAAGCCCGACTTCGGCAGCCTCGACGCGACCGAGCACGCCGCCAAGCCGCAAGAGCTGAAGATGGCCAAGATGCTCGTCGACACGCTGGCCGGCGACTACGACGCCGACGAGTACGAGGACGACTACCAGAAGGCGGTCGAGGCCGTCGTGCAGGCGAAGCTCGAGGGTGGCGAGGTCAAGACGCCCGAGGAGCCCAAGAAGTCGACCGGTGAGGTCGTCGACCTGCTCGCCGCGCTGCAGCGCTCGGTCGACGCCGCGAAGACCTCGCGCGGGGAGTCCTCGGCGTCCTCGGACGCGGACGAGAAGCCCGCCAAGAAGTCCGGCTCCGCGAAGAAGTCAACGGCCAAGAAAACCGCGAAGAAGGCGACCAAGAAATCCGCGGCAAAGAAGACGTCGAGCAAGAAGAAGGCTGCCGCGCGAAAGGCGAGCTGACTAGACGCCTAGCCCAGCGGATGCCTGTGCCAGCAGTCCTCTGAGCACGGGGCCATTGGAAAATGCGCATTTGTCCAATGCGTCGACAATGCCCAATCAATTGGCATACCGCAGACGCGCAGGTCGGCTCGGGGCTTACGTTGGTAAAGAAGTCGGGACTTAGCGCGTTCCTCCGACTAACGGGAGAACGCATGGCTCCGAACAGGCGCGGGAACGTCGACGACGGCCACGAGGTCGCCGCAGAGGCGCACGCGGCCACGAGAGCTGCCGACGACGCACAGGCGATGGCTCGATCTGCGGCCGGCACCACGACGGCCGCCCGCGACCTCGTCTTGTCCGCCAGCGAGGTGGCCTCCGCCGCGAGGGATGCCACCGCAGCCACGGTGGCTGCTGCCGCGGAGGCGGCGGCCGAGGTCGCCGCCAGGGCAGCGACCAAGGTCCAGGCCGATGCCGTGACCCAGTCACTCAAGACGGCCGCACTCGCGGTGGTCGCGCTCGAGACGATCGCGGCGGAGCTCTCCGACGACGTCGACCCGGACGGTGCCAAGCGGACTGCTGCCGCGGTCGCGGCAAGGGTTGCGGCAGACGTGATCGCCCAGGCGAACGCGACGAGTGCCGCGGCAGCGACGGTCGCCCACGCCGTCACCTTGGCCGCCGACGAAGCGGCCATCGCGGCGGCAACCGCTGCCGCGATCGTGGACCTGGCAGCAGGCAGCGCCGAGGCCTCCGCGCACGCCCTGTCAGGCTCGAGCGCGAAGACCGAGACGGCATCGGACGCGGTCGTCGAGTCCACTGAGCATGTCGCGGACCTTGCGCACCGGCGACTGGCCCGACTGCCACAGGATCCGCTGGTGGGGCAGCTGAGAGCAGCGCTCGTCAACGACGAGCTTCGACTGCACTACCAGCCCCTGTACAGCTTGGCCACGCGAGCGCGTGGTCGGTGTCGAGGCGCTGCTGCGCTGGCAGCATCCCAAGCGTGGCCTGCTGTCGCCGGTGGAGTTCCTCGACGTGGCGGAAGGGCCGCAGCTCGTCGCCCCGATCGGCGACTGGGTCATCGCGACGGCAGTCGAACAAGCAGCGCGCTGGCACCGGTCTCTCGCGGAACGGGCGCCGGTGATGTGGGTGAACATCTCCTGCGACCAGTTCGGACGTCGACAACACCTCACCGAGGCTCGTCGAGTCCCTCCTGGAGAAGGCGGGCCTCCCGGCCGGCAAGCTCGGCATCGAAGTGACGGAAAGGCAGCTCGCGACCCGGGTCGACGACGTGGCAACCGATCTCAAGGCGCTCCGCGCGCTGGGCGTGGGTCTCGCAGTAGACGACTTCGGCACGGGATACGCCTCCTTGGACTACCTGCGCCGCTTCACCTTCGACGAGATCAAGATCGACAGGTCCTTCATCGCGGGCCTCGACGTCGACGCCACCGACACCGCTGTCACCAGCTCGATCGTGGCGCTCGGCCGCTCGCTGAACTTGACCGTGGTCGCCGAAGGCGTCGAGACGGAGGCGCAGGAGGAGCGGCTTCGCGTCCTCGGTTGCTCGGTGATGCAGGGATACCTGCACCAGCGTCCGGCGCCGCCCGAGGTGATCGACGAGCTCTTGCGCGGCCTCTCGGTCAGCGTCTAGAACCCTCGCGCGGGTCGGCGGTGGCTCTGTTGCCGGTGGCGGCGGCGGAGTCGGGGAAGCGCTTGGCGATCGCCCACTGCAGGGCGTCGGAGGCGCGAGGTGCGACGAGGTTGAGCACCTCCGCGATGGTGCCGGCTGCCGTGTTGCGGGTGAGCGGACGGTCCTCCAGGGCGCGTACGACGCGCGCGGCGGCCTGCTCGGCACTCAGCGCAGGGGCGTTGGCGTAGGTGTCGGTCGGGCCGATCATGTCGGTGCGCACCAGGGGCAGGCGGAGGTTGCTGAACGTGACGCCGTCGCCGTACAGCTCGCGGCCGGCGATGCGGCTCCAGGTGTCGAGCGCGGTCTTCGAGGCGATGTAGGCGGAGAACTTCGGCGCCTTCACCTGGACGCCCCAGGTGAGCACGTTGACGACGTGCCCGAACCGCTGGTCGACCATGTGCGGGAGGAGCCCGAGCATCAACCTGACCGGCGCCACGTAGTTGATCGCCATCGTGCGCTCCACGTCGTGGACGCGGTCGTAGGACAGCACGATCGAGCGGCGGATCGAGCGGCCGGCGTTGTTGACCAGGTAGTCGACGCCACCGTGCCGGTCGATCAGCGTCGCCGACGAGGCGCGTCGACGGCGGAGGCGTCGGTGAGGTCGCAGGGATACGCGTGCGCCGTGCCGCCCGGCTGCTGGATCGCGCGCCAGCACCTCCGCCAGCCGGTCGGCGCGGCGGGCGACCAGGAGCACGGTCGCACCGCGCTCGGCGACGGCGTGCGCGGTCGCCTCACCGATGCCGGACGAGGCGCCGCTCACCAGCACCGTGCGGCCTCGCAACGGCGAAGGGGCATCAGGGTGGAGCACGCGCCGCAGCCAGGCGCGCGGCGTGATCAGGAGCGGACCGCTCACAGGGCGGGGCGGTCGGCGGCCCAGGGCCGCGCCTTCTCGATCTGCGCCGAGAGGGTCAGCAGGGTCGGCTCGTCGTTGGGCCGGCCGACGAGCTGCACGGCCAGCGGGAGGCCGTCGTCGCCGAAGCCGGCAGGCACCGAAGCTGCCGGGTTGCCGGTGACGTTCCAGAGGGCGGTGTAGGCGATCATCGGCTGCGCGACGAGCGAGGCGCGGACGGTGCCGGTGCCGTCGAGGATGCCGACGTCGGGCGGTCGGTGTGCGATCGCCGGCGTCAGCAGCACATCGCTCTGGTCGAAGACCCGGTTGGCCTTGGCGGCGACGTGCTGGCCCTGCCGGATCGCCCACTCCCGCACGGTGGGCGTGACCCAGAGGCCGAGCCGGCCCGTCTCCCGGGTGCGGCGCTCGAGCCGTTCGGGGTGCTCGACGCCGTCGATGCACGCGCGCACGCCGGCGAGGAACTGCGGCACGAACGCTCGCGTCGCGTCCGGGTAGCCGGGGTCGACCTCCTCGACCTGGTGGCCCAGCGAGGTGAGCAGCGCCGCCGTCTCGCGCACGGCGGCGACGTGCGCGGGGTCGGGCCGGATGCCCGGGACGGCCGACTTGGTCGACCAGCCCACCCGGAGCGGGCGCGGCTCCGCGTTGACCGCGTCGGTGAAGGAGGAGGCCGGCTCCTCGGCGTGCCACCGGTCCACCGGCAGCGAGCCGCGGATCACGTCGTAGATCACGGCGCTGTCCAGCACGCTCCGCGTCAGCGGCCCGGTGGTGGCCAGCCCCCACCAGCCGTGCGAGTTCGGCGACATCGACACCCGGCCCCGCTGCGGCTTGAGACCGAACAGCCCGCAGCAGGCCGACGGGATGCGGATGGAGCCACCGCCGTCGCCGCCGATGCCCGCGGCCACCAGGCCGGCCGCGACGGCCGCGGCGGTGCCGCCGCTCGACCCGCCGGTCGTCTTGCGGGTGTCCCACGGGTTGCGAGCGATGCCGTGCGCCAGCGACTCGGTGTAGGGCCACTGCCCGAACTCGGGCATGTTCGTCTTGCCGACGATCACCGCTCCGGCCGCCCGCAGCCTGCGGACCACCTCCGCGTCCTCGCGGGCCGGCGTCTCGTTGCCTCGACCGCCCCAGGTGGTGACCTGGCCGGCGACGGCGACCTCTTCCTTGATCGCGATGGGTACGCCGTGCAGCGGACCTCGCTCCGTGGCTTCGTCGCGGGCACCGGCCTCGGCCAGCGCTTCGTCGACCATCACCACCGTGAACGCGTTGAGCGCTCCGTCGTACCGCTGGATGCGCTCGAGCACGCCGGTCACCAGCTCACGCGAGGACACCTCTCCGCTCGCGACAGCGGCCGCCTGGCCGGTGACTCCGGCCCAGAAGAGCTCGTCCTTCACGACGCGTTCGTCCGAGCGACTCCGCAGCGACGCAGCGTGAGCACCACCAGCGCTCGAGTGACCTGCACCAGCTGGTCGAGGTCGACCTTCTCCAGCGGCGAGTGGGCGTCCTCGAGGTCACCGGGGCCGTAGTGCACGGTCGGGATGCCGCCGTAGCCGGTGTAGAGGCGCAGGTCGCTGCCGTAGACACCGGCCGCCAGCGTCGGGCGCACCCCTCCGGTCGCGGTGACGGCCGCCGAGATCTCGGTGACGAGCGGGTGGTCCGCGTCGGTGCTGCCGCTGGCGAACTGGCCACCGGGCCAGGTGACGATCGGCCGGTTCTCGCGCAGCCAGGGGTCCTTGATCGCGACCTCGGTGACCACGTCCTCGAACCGGGCCCGAGCCAGCCGCGGGTCCTCGTCGAGCTGCACACCGAAGCGTCCCTCGGCGACCAGCCGGTCGGGCACGTTGCTGGACCACTCGCCCGTGTGCACGATGCCGAGCGACAGGGCGTACGGCGTGTCACCGGTGAACCGTGGGTCCGGGTCACGGTTGCGGTCGGCCTCGAACTGCAGCAGCGCCTCGTGGATCGGCAAGAACGCCTCGAAGGCGCTCACGCCCTCCTTGCGCATCGACCCGTGGGCCGACCTGCCCACCACCTCGATGCGGAACGTCAGTGCTCCGGCGGTCGCGGTGATGATCCGGGCGCTGGTCGGCTCGGTGATCACCGCGGTCTCACCGATGTGGCCGCGCCGCAGGGTGGCGAAGCCGCCGAGGCCGCCGTCCTCCTCGCCGATCACGCTGTGCACCGCGAGCGGTCGCTCCAGGACGACGCCGGTGTCGCGCAGCGTGCGGAGGACCGCGAGGTTGGCGGCAGCGCCTGCTTTCATGTCGCAGGCGCCGCGGCCGAACAGCGATCCGTCACGGATCTCGGCCGAGAACGGGTTGGACCCGAGCCAGTTGTCCGGGTCGCCGGGGGGTACGACGTCGAGGTGCCCCTGGAGCACGAGCGCGGGCATGCCCTCGCCGGCCTGGCCCGGCAGCGTGCCGACCACGCCGACCGCGGCAGAACGCTCGACCTCGACGCCGGGGAACCAGGGGTCCTGCGTCAGCTCGGCGAGGTCGAGGTCCCAACGGTCCACGTCGGTGTCGAGGTCGCGCAGCATCGTCGCCGCGACCTCTTGCACCTCGATCTCCTCGTCGGTGCCGGCCATGCTCGGGATCCGCACCAGCTCCATCAGCGACTCGACCAGTGCTTGCTCGTCGAGCTGGTCGAGCACGGCGCGCTCCGCGGGGCTCGTCTCGTCGGCGTGGGGACTGCTCATGCCCAGAGTGTGCCGCACTCGCGCTGTCCGCTAGTCGCCCTCCCACCGGAACAGCCGGACGGAGAAGGCCGTCACGACGACCGCGAAGCCGAGCAGGATGCCGATGGGGGCGAGTGCTGCGCCGGGGCCCTGGCCACGGACCATCACGTCGAGCATGCCGTCGTTGAGGTGCCGCAGCGGCAGCGCCTGCGAGGTGTACTGCAGCCAGGTGGGAGAGCCCGTCGAGCGGGAAGAACGACCCGGACAGGAACGCCATCGGCAGCACGAGGAAGTTCGCGAGGTTCACCGCGCCCTCCTGGGTCTTCGCGAGCGAACCGGCCAGCAGGCCCAGCGACATGAACGCCAGCGTGCCCGAGACCAGCAGCGGCACCGACATCCACCACGAGCCGGTCAGCTGCAGGCCGAAGGCGAGCATCCCGAGGCCGATGAAGATCGCCATCTGCACCAGCGCGATCGCGATCGTGACCACCACGCGGGCGGCGACCACGGAGCCGGTGGACGCCGGGGACAGCTGCAACCGTCGCAGCAGCTTGCTGTTGCGCCAGCCCTGGAGGGTTGCCGCCGCCCCGAAGGCAGCGCTCATCGCAACCGCCCAGCCGAGCAGGCCGGGAGTGACGAACTGGATGGTCTTCAGCGACTTGTCCTCCACGCGCTCGGTCTGCAGCGCGTAGCGCGGAGGGCTGCCGGACGCGTCCTGGTTGGCGCCGTCGACGAACGCGCTGAGCGTGCCCTGCGTGGTTGCCGCCTTCACCTGGTCGGTCTGCGTGTAGTGCGCGACCAGGGTGTCGCCCTTCATCTGACCGCGACGTCGGCGTCGCCCTTGCGCACCGTGCTCACCGCGCCGGCGAGGTCGTCGTGGGAGACCTTGAAGGTGTCGCGGAACGCCTGCTCGGCGCCCGGGGACAGCTGGTCGAAGAACCCGACGTGGCCCACCTCGACCATCGTCGATCTTCGAGGTGCTGTAGTTGAAGACGCCGCCGAACAGCACCAGGAACATCAGCGGGAAGACGACCGCGAAGAACATCGACATCTTGTCGCGCACGAAGCCCTTCACGATGGCGACCGCGATGGCGCGTGAAGCCCTCAGTGCGGCGGCGTGATTTCATGCTCGGTACTCGCGGCCGGTGAGGTTGAGGAACACGTCCTCGAGGGTCGCGGCCTTGACCTGCAGGCCCTCCAGCGCGTCGAGCTCGGCGAGCCGAGCCAGCACGGCAGACGGCGTGCGGGTGCTCAGCACCAGCGCGGCGCCGTCGTCGTCGACCGCCTCGACCCCGCGGATGGCGGCAGCCTCGTCGGCGGGCAGCAGGTGCGGTGCCACGAGATGCGCACCGGCGCGTCGAGACCGCGGACCAGCGCCGGCGGCGAGTCCAGCTGCAGGATCCGGCCGCGGTCCATGATCGCGACGCGGTCGCAGAGGGCCTCCGCCTCGTCCATGTAGTGGGTGGTCAGCACCACCGTGCGACCGGCCTCGTTCAGCGACCGCAGCAGGTCCCACAGGTTGCGCCTGGCCTGCGGATCGATCGCTGCGGTCGGCTCGTCGAGGAAGACGATCTCGGGGTCGTGCACCAGCGCGCACGCGATCGCGAGCCGCTGGAGCTGCCCGCCCGACAGCTTCTCGGTGCGCGTCGATGCCTTGTCCGTCAGGCCGACGCGCTCGAGCCACTCGTCGGCCTGGCGCGCTGAGCACGCCGTACAGCGAGGCGAACGTGGAGATCTGCTCGCGTGCGGTGAGGCGCTCGAAGAACGCCGACGCCTGCAGCTGGACACCGAGCCTCGGCAGGAGCGAGGGGTTGCGTGGCCAGCTCGGTTCCCCCAGCAGCCGGACCTCACCCCCGTCCGGACGGCGGAGGCCCTCGATCATCTCCAGGGTCGTGGTCTTGCCGGCGCCGTTGGGCCCGAGGATGCCGAAGAACTCTCCGGTCGCGACCGTGAAGCTGACGTCGTCGACGGCGGCAAGGTCGCCGTAGACCTTCCGCAGTGCATCGACCTCGATCGCCGCTCCCCCTGGCGAGGTCACGAATCGACCAGCAGCGTGCGCACCACCCGCAGTCCGACCGAGAGCCGTGCCAGGTCGACCTGCTCGTCGCCGCAGATCTCGTCCAGGGTGCCGACGGCACGCGAGACCACGACGCTGTCACGGTCCTCCCAGTCGGCGATGCGCACCGGCACCGGCTCGTCGGGGTCGGTGGTGGCGAGCACCTGGGCGGTCAGCTTCGCGTGCACGGTGTGCAGGTCGTCGCGGAGCGCGGCGCGCGCCATCGTCTGCCAGCGGTCGTCGCGCGGCAGCGCGAGGATGCGCGCCACCAGCATCGACAGCCCGAGCCGCTCACCGAGCGCGAAGTGCACCCGGGCCACCTCGAGCGGGTCGATGTCGTCGCGCTTGGCGGTGTCGACGATGTTGAGCGCCATGTACGCCGGCGGCAGCACCGCCACCTTGACGGCGAGCTCCTCCGGCACGCCCTGGTCGACGAGCGCGTCACGCCGTGCGGTGAATGCGTCCGCCTCGCGACCGGTGAGCAGGTCCGGCAGGGCCGAGACCACCTGCTGTGCGACGACACCGAAGTACTCGACGATGGCCTCGCTGTCCATCGGCGGGCGGCGGTTGTTGATGATCCAGCGCGACGCCCGCTCCACGAGCGTGCGCATCTCCAGCCGCATCCGGGTCTGCACAGCGGCGTCGATGCGGTTGTCGTGGCCGTCGATCTCGTCGATCAGCGCCCGGGAGCCGAAGATCTCGCGCGCCACGAAGTTCGCGCGCACCAGCTCCTCGGCGGAGGCGTTCGTCTCCTCCGAGAGCCGGTGGAAGAACGTCATGCCGGCGCCGTTGACGAGGTCGTTCACGACGCTCGTCACGATGATCTGCCGCCGCAGCGGGTGCGACTCCATCTGCTCGCGGTAGGTCTGCCGCATCTGCTCCGGGAAGTAGGAGTAGAGGTCGATGCGCAGGAACGGGTCGTCGGCGATGTCGGTGGCGATGAGCTGGTCGGCGAGCACGATCTTGGTGTAGGCGAGCAGCACCGAAAGCTCCGGGACCGACAGTCCTTCCTTGCGCTCGAGCCGGTTGGCGATCACCTTGCGCGTCGGCAACGCCTCCAGGTGTCGATCGAGCAGGCCCTTGCGCTCCAGCCGCCTCATCCAGTCCTCGTGGACGTGCAGGAGCTGCGGCGCCTGGACCGCGGAGTTCGCGAGAGCGTGGTTCTGCTCGTAGTTGTCGTGCAGGACGAGGTTGCCGACCTCGTCGGTCATCGACGCCAGCAGGTCGTTGCGCTGCTTGACCGTCAGGTCACCGTTGGCGACGACGCGGTCGAGCAGGATCTTGATGTTCACCTCGTGGTCGGAGGTGTCCACCCCGGCGGAGTTGTCGATGAAGTCGGTGTTGATCCGGCCACCGGAGCCGCCGCAGCCGAAGCGGGCGTACTCGATGCGGCCGCGCTGGGTCAGACCGAGGTTGCCGCCTTCACCCACGCAGCGACAGCGCAGCTGCGATCCGTTCACGCGGATGCTGTCGTTGGCCTTGTCCCCGACCTCGGTGTCGGTCTCGCCCTCGCTCTTCACGTAGGTGCCGATCCCGCCGTTCCACAGCAGGTCGACGTCGGCCAGCAAGATGGCGCGCATGAGCTCGGCAGGCGTCACGGTGCGCACCGAGTCGTCGAGAGAGAGCGCCTCGCGCACCTGGGAGCTGACCGGGATGGCCTTCATGGCGCGGGAGTAGACGCCGCCACCCTCTGAGATCTGGGCCTTGTCGTAGTCCTGCCAGCTCGACCGCGGCAGGTCGAAGAGCCGCTTGCGTTCGACGTACGACGTCGCGGCGACCGGTGACGGGTCGAGGAAGATGTCTCGATGGTCGAACGCGGCGACCAGCCGCGTGTGCTCGGACAGCAGCATCCCGTTGCCGAACACGTCACCGGACATGTCGCCGACGCCGACGCAGGTGAAGTCCTCGGTCTGACAGTCGACGCCCATCTCCCGGAAGTGCCTGCGGACCGACTCCCACGCACCCCGAGCGGTGATCGCCATCGCCTTGTGGTCGTAGCCGACCGAGCCGCCCGAGGCGAAGGCGTCGCCGAGCCAGAAGCCGTAGTCCTGCGCGACACCGTTGGCGATGTCGGAGAAGGTCGCGGTGCCCTTGTCGGCAGCGACCACCAGGTAGGCGTCGTCGCCGTCGTGGCGCACCACGCGGTCCGGCGGGATCGCCGTCTCGCCGACCAGGTTGTCGGTGATGTCGAGCAGCCCGAAGATGAACGTCTTGTAGCAGGCGATGCCTTCTGCGAGCCAGGCCTCGCGGCTGGCCGGCTGCGAAGCATCTTGGGGAGGCAGCTGCTTGCAGAAGAAGCCGCCCTTCGCGCCCACCGGCACGATCACGGTGTTCTTGACCATCTGCGCCTTGACCAGGCCGAGGATCTCGGTGCGGAAGTCGTCGCGGCGGTCCGACCAGCGCAGCCCGCCTCGCGCGACCGCGCCGAACCGCAGGTGGACGCCCTCGACGCGCGGTGAGTACACGAAGATCTCGAACTCCGGCCGAGGCTCGGGCAGGTCGGGGATCGAGTCGGGGTGCAGCTTGAGGGAGATGTAGGACTTCGTCAGGCCGTCGCCGTCGGTCTGGAAGTAGTTCGTGCGCAGCGTCGCGGAGATGACCGTGAGGTAGGACCTCAGGATGCGGTCGTGGTCGAGGCTCGCCACCTCGTCGAGCGCCGAGTCGATGCGAGCCTTGATCTCCTCGGTGCGAGCGGTCCGCGCCTCGCTGTCGGCCGGGATGTCACCGGTGCGGCCCGGGTCGAAGCGCGCCTCGAACAGCGCCACCAGGGCGCGGGCGATCTCGACGTTCTGGACGAGCGCGTCCTCGATGTAGTCCTGGGCGAACGGCGTGCCGCCCTGCCGCATGTACTTCGCGTAGGCGCGCAGCACCGTTGCCTGCCGCCAGCTCAGGCCGGCCGACAGCACCAGGGCGTTGAACCCGTCGACCTCGTTGTCGCCCTCCCACACGGCGTTGACCGCGTCCTGGAACAGCTCGCGGCTGCCCGAGGGCAGGGCGCGGGCGTAGCGGAGCCCGAAGTCGTAGATGTACGACGGGCGGTCGAGCACGTCGAGCGCGTAGGGCCGCTCGTCGATGACCTCGACACCCATCGAGGACAGGATCGGCAGCACCTCGCTCAGCGACAGCGGTGACCCGATCCGGAAGATCTTGAGCCGCGCCTCCTCGGCCCGCGCGTCCATCTGCTGGTAGAAGGACAGGTCGAGTCCGCCCTCGGAGGGGATGCCCTCCAGGCGGCCGAGGTCGACCGCGCCGGTGCGGGGCGGGTAGTCCTCCTTGTAGGCCTCGGGGAACGACTCGGCGTACTTGCGTGCCAGCAGCGCGCCGTCCTCCTCGCCGTACTCCGCGTGCGCGGCCGCGACGAAGTCGTCACGCCACGACCGGGCCGCGTCGACCAGCCGCCGCTCGACCTCGTGCACGTTGACTTCCTGCACAAGCTCGCCCGCCTTCGGCCGGACCACGAAGTGCAGCCGGGCGAGGAGCGACTCGCTGACCCGGGCGGTGTACTCGATGGTCTCGCCGTGGAGCTGGCGCTTGAGGATGTCCGCGATCCGCTCGCGCACGCCGGTGTTGTAGCGGTCGCGGGGCAGGTAGACCAGGCAGGAGAGGTAGCGGCCGTAGGTGTCTTGGCGCACGAACAACCGGAGCTGACGACGCTCGCGGGTGTGCAGCACCGCCTCTGCGATCGGCTGCAGCTCGTCGATTGGCGTCTGGAAGAGCTCGTCGCGCGGGTACGTCTCGAGCACGTCCATCAGCGCCTTGCCGGTGTGGCTCAGCGGCGAGAAACCGGAGCGGTCGATGACCTGTCTCGCCTTGCGCCGGATCACCGGGATGCGGGTGAGCGACTCGGTGTACGCCGCCGAGGAGAACAGGCCGAGGAACCGGCGCTCCCCCACGACCTCGCCGTTCTCGAACGTCTTGACCCCGATGTAGTCGAGGTAGACGGGGCGGTGCACCGTCGACTTGGAGTTCGCCTTCGCCAGCACCAGCAGGGTCTTCTCGCGTGCCCTGTCACGCACCATCGGCGGCAGCTTGCCGAACGCGGCCGACATGTCCTGGTCGGTGCGCAGGATCCCGAGCCCGGTGCCGGGGACGGCCCGCAGCGCGAAGTCCTGTCCGTCGTCGTCGGGATCGCCCTCGTCGGGCATCTCCTCGAGGCGGTACTCGCGGTAGCCGAGGAACGTGAAGTGCTCGTCGGAGAGCCAGCGGAGCAGCTCCTGCCCCTCGAAGATCTCCTCCTCGGCCAGCGGTGGCGGGTTGTTGCCCAGGTCCTCGATGAGCTCCAACGCGGTGGCGTGCATCTTCGGCCAGTCCTCGACGGCCTCGCGCACGTCGAGCAGCACCTTGGCGAGGACCTGCTGGACCTCGTCCCGGGCGCTGGGGCTGGACTCCCTGCCGATCTCGATGTGCATCCACGACTCGCGCGAGATGTCGTGGGGAAGCTCGGTCTTGTCGACCGCGTCGTCCTCGGTGAAGACCTCCTGCAGCTCACCGGCGACGTCGCGGCGCACCAGGATCTGCGGGTGCACAACCATGTGCACCTCGCGGTTCTGCTCGTTGAGCTCCATCGTCACCGAGTCGACGAGGAACGGCATGTCGTCGGTGACGACCTCGACGACGCTGTGACCGCCCGCCGACCACCCGTGCTCAGCGACCGTCGGGGTGAACACCCGGATGTTCGCGGTGCCCTGCGGCCGGCGGCTCGCCAGCTTGTACTGGCTCATCGCGGCGCCGTACAGGTCGACCTCGGAGCGCTCGGTGATGTCCTCTGCCGCGACGTGGCGGTAGAAGTAGCGCACCAGCTCGCCCGACTTCTGACCCGGAGGGCCTGCGGTGCCCTTGCGGCCGGCAGCGAATGCCGCGGCCCGGTCGAGCAGCTCGTCGCGCTCGATGTTCGCGGTGTCGTCCAGCGTGGTGCTCACGCAGCATCAACCTGTCTCGATCCGGTGGCACGTCGTTGTGCCGCCATACCTGACATTAGGCCCGTAGGGGGCGGCGTCAAAGCACCGAACGCAGCTCCCACAGCAGTGGGTAGTAGCGCAGGTCGAGGCGGCTGCGGAGGTAGTCGGCTCCCGACGAGCCCCCGGTGCCGGTCTTGGTGCCGATCATGCGCTCGACCATGACGACGTGACGTGCCCGCCACGCCGCCGCGAGCTCGTCGTGCTGCACCAGCGCCTCGGCCAGGGCCCAGACGTCGGCGTACGACGCGCGGTCGTGGGCGACCTGCCGCACCGAGGCCGTGACCTCCTCGTCGGACCCGACCGGCAGCGACCGGTGCGCGAGCACGTCTAGGAAGGCGTCCCACAACGTCGGCTCCTCCAGCCGGCGGTGCAGCCGGTGCGTCTCGGCATCGGTCAGCCCCCGGAACCGCTCGACGAACGACGGGTCCTTGGAGCCGGAGAGGAACTCCAGCTCGCGGAACTGCACCGACTGGAAGCCACTGGCCGGGGCGAGGGTCTGCCGGAACTGCAGGAAGTCCTGCGGCGTCATGGTCTCCAGCACGTCGACCTGCTGCACCAGCACCCGCTCGATCACGTGCATGCGGTGCAGCAGGTGCTGCGCCCACCAGGTGTTGCCGGCGGCCATCGCGTCGCGGGCTGCCGTGGCCTCGTGCAGCAGCTGCTGGAACCACAGCTCGTAGACCTGGTGGATCGTGATGAACAGCAGCTCGTCGTGCGCCGCCCCGCCCTCGTCCTGGTCCGACTCGAGGCGTTGCGCGGAGAGCAGCTGCTCGAGCCGCAGGTAGCTGCCGTAGGTCAGCCGGGCTCCCTGCTCCCCGAACTGCACGTCCTCGCCGCCCCACTCACCCTGCACCGGGCGGTCAGTCCCAGGCTCGTTGCTCATTGGGCGAGGGTACGACGGACCGCGGCACCGCCGTACGACATGATGCCGCCATGAAGATCCGACACGAGGTCACCTACGACGCCGGGGTCGACGAGGTCTACGCGATGCTCGCCGACCCCGAGTTCCGCAAGAGGAGCTGCGACGCGATGGGGGTCGTGTCGGCCGACGTCAGGATCGACCCGGACGGCGACGGCATGAAGGTCATCATCGACCAGGTGCAGCGCACCGAGGGCGTGCCGTCGTTCGCGAAGAAGTTCGCCGGCGAGACCACCCGCGCGGTGCAGACAGAGGAGTGGGCCGGCCACGACGGCGCCACCCTCGTGGTGACCACGCCGGGCAAGCCCAGCACGATCACGGGCCAGATCACGCTCGCCGCAAAGGGTGGATCGACGGTCCAGGCGTTCGAGGGTGAGGCCAAGGTCAAGGTGCCGTTGATCGGCGGAAAGCTGGAGTCGCTCGCCGCGGAGCTCTTCCGCGACGGTCGGGAGAAGGAGCACGCCGTGGGCGTCGCGTGGCTGGCAGGAGATCGCTGATGAAGTTCTCGCACGAGATGAGCTACGACGCGACGCCTGAGGAGGTCGCCGAGATGCTGGCCGACCGGACCTTCCGCGAGCGGGTCTGCGAGGGCATGGACTCCACGCGCTGGGACGTCTCCGTCGACGGCGCCGGCTCCGGCATGGAGGTCGTCGTCGACCAGACCCAGAAGGCCGTCGGCATCCCGTCGTTCGCGAAGAAGTTCGTCGGCGACAAGGTGCAGATCATCCAGCGTGAGTCGTGGACCTCCGAGACCGCGGCCGACCTCGAGCTCGAGATCCCCGGCAAGCCCGGGCACCTCAAGGGGCAGATCCGCCTCGCGGTGGACGGCGAGGGCACCGTGGAGACGGTGTCCGGCGACCTCAAGGTCAAGGTGCCGGTGATCGGCGGCAAGCTCGAGGAGCTCGTCGCGAGCCTGCTCCGCAAGGCCCTGCGCACCGAGGAGAAGGTCGGCAAGCGCCTGGCTGGCGGGCAAGGAGAGCTAGACCGCTGGGTCCGGCTCCCGGTCGTCGACCCCGTCTCGCGCCTCTTGCTCCGCCGCTTCCTCAGCGATGGCGCGGCGACGGGAGAAGAACACGACGATGCCGAGCACCACGAAGGGGCCGAACGCGATCAGCAGCACGAGCAGCTGCTCGAAGGGGTGAAGCGCTCCGAGGTGGAGCGAGCGACGCGTGCAGTCACCCGAGGTCCATGTACGGGTAGCGGTAGTCCTTCGGCGGGTCGAACGTCTCCTTGATCGAGCGCGGCGACGTCCAGCGCATGAGGTTCTGCGGCGCGCCGGCCTTGTCGTTGGTGCCGGAGGCGCGGGCGCCGCCGAACGGCTGCTGTCCCACGACCGCGCCGGTCGGCTTGTCGTTGATGTAGAAGTTGCCGGCCGCGAAGCGCAGCGCGTTGCGCGCCCAGTCCACGACGCGACGGTCCTGGGCGATGATCGAGCCCGGTCAGGGCGTACGGCGCGAACGACTCCATCTGCTCGACGACCGCCTCGAAGTCACGGTCCTCGAAGACGTGCACGGCGAGGATCGGGCCGAAGTACTCGGTGTTGAACATCTGGTCGGTCGGGTCCCCACCCTCGACGACCGTCGGCCGGACGAAGTACCCGACCGAGTCGTCGAGCTGACCGCCGGCCACGATGTCGAGGCTCTTCGACCGTTTCGCTCGGGCGATGGCCTTCTTGTGCTTGGCGAACGCCCGGTCGTCGATGACGGCGCCCATGAAGTTGGAGAGGTCCGTGACGTCGCCCTGGTGGATGCCCTCGACGTCGGCGATGAAGTCGTCGCGCATCTTCTTCCACACGGACTTGGAGACGTAGGCGCGCGAGGCGGCCGAGCACTTCTGCCCCTGGAACTCGAACGCACCGCGCAGCAGCGCGACCTTCAGCACGTCGGGGTCGGCCGACTGGTGCGCGACCACGAAGTCCTTGCCGCCGGTCTCGCCGACGATGCGCGGGTAGGAGCGGTACTTCGAGATGTTCTCGCCGACCGTCGACCACAGGTGCTGGAAGGTGGGCGTGGAGCCGGTGAAGTGGATGCCGGCGAGGTCGGGGTGGTTGAGCGCGACCTGCGAGACGTCGAGGCCGTCGCCGGGGAGCAGGTTGATCACGCCCGGCGGCAGGCCGGCCTCCTCGAGCAGCTCCATCGTGAAGTGGGCGGCGAGCTGCTGGGTCGGCGACGGCTTCCACAGCACGACGTTGCCCATCAGCGCCGGCGCGGTCGGCAGGTTGCCGGCGATCGCGGTGAAGTTGAACGGCGTGATCGCGTAGACGAATCCCTCGAGCGGCCGGTGGTCGGTGCGGTTCCACACGCCGCGGCTGTTGGCGATCGGCTGCTCGGCGAGGATCTGGTTGGCGAAGTGGACGTTGAAGCGCCAGAAGTCGATGAGCTCGCAGGCGGAGTCGATCTCGGCCTGGAACGCCGTCTTGGACTGGCCGAGCATGGTGGCCGCGTTGATGCGCTGCCGCCACGGGCCGGCGAGCAGGTCGGCGGCCTTGAGGATGATCGCGGCGCGCTCGTCGGCCGGCATCGCCCGCCACCCGGGGGCGGCCTCCTGCGCGGCGGCGATCGCGGCCCGGGTGTCCGCCTGCGTGGAGTTCTTCAGGACGCCGAGGACGTGGCCGTGGTCGTGCGGCTGGACGACCTTGGTCTCCGCGCCCCCGCCCATCTTCTTGCGACCGCCGATGGTCGCGGTCAGCTCGACCTGCTGGTCCTCCTGCCGCTTGAGCTCCAGCTCCAGTGCCGCGCGCTCGGGGCTGCCCGGGGCGTAGGTCAGGTTGGGCTCGTTGATCGGGGTCGGCGGGTGGGTCAGGGCGTCCATGTCGTCGATCGTGTCACGGTCGTCCCGTTGAGCCCAAGCCCCGGATCAGGCCTCGCTTGACGAGGCCGTCCAGCAGGGTCGGGATCTCCTGCGTGGCCCACCAGCCGAGGTCGTGGTCGAGACAGCGCTCCAGCAGCCGGTCGGCCTCCGGGTCGCCCGCGGACACGGCGTCACGGGCCGCGGCCACGACCGGTTCGGCGTCCGCCGCGTCGACGAGCACGGCGGCCACCCGGTCGAACCTCGACCTCCTCGTCCACGCTCACCACGGTCGGGTCGTCGTCGGCCGGGTCCCCGGTCCGTCGTACGTCGAGGGCGAGGACGACCCGGCGTGGCGGCTCGTCGTCGCGGAGCAGGCCGACCGAGGCCAAGGACGCTGCCGACGACGCGGCGTACTCCCACTCCTCCTCGCTCGCGTCGCCCAGCTCGGCCCGGACGGCGTCGGTGACCGCATGGGCACGCAGTGGTGCCGCGCCGACGACGCGAGAGCCAAGGGCGTCGCGCAACCGAGAAGGCGTGCTCGCGACGTAGACCCGGGTCACGGCACGACGGGTCGGCTCGGCGAGTGCTTGCGCCCCCGCGGGGCGCGCTGACGGCTGGCCGAGGCGGAGTCGACGAGCTCCTCGAGCGCCTCGGACACGCACTGCGCGAGCACGTCGAGGTCGGGCAACGCGTCACGGTCGCCGGTGAGCCCGAAGTAGACGCCGCCGTCGTAGGACGTCACGCCGATCGACAACGCGTGCCCGGGGAGCAGCGGCGGGACCGGGTAGGACTCCCGCATCAGGGCGCCGGCGGCGTAGAGCGGGAACTGCGGGCCGGGCACGTTCGTGACGACCAGGTTGAACCCGCGCCGCAGCTCCGTGGCCGCGACCCGCGACCCGAGCGCGTGGAACGTCGTCGGCGCGAACCCGGCGACGCCGGCCAGCCGGTCCGCGGCCACCGCGCGGTCGGTCTCCTTGTGCGCCTTGAGCGCGTAGGAGACCTGGTGCAGACGGACGACCGGACTGGTCTCGCCGATCGGCAGGCTGAGCAGGTGGCCGGCGACCTGGCTGCCGAGCGAGGTCGGCTCCAGCTCGCTGTCGATGACGCTCATCGGCACCATGGCGCGCAGCGCGCGGCTGCTGTGAACGGGCTCGGCCCGCGTCAGCAGCCAGTTGCGCAGGGCGCCGGTGACCGTCGCCAGGATCACGTCGTTCACCGTGCCGCCGTGGAAGCTGCGCACCTTCCGGTAGTCCTCCAGCGAGGTCTTGACCGTGGCGAAGCGGCGCTGCTCGGAGAGCCGGGCGTTGATGGGCGTCTCGGGGACGTAGCGCCGGTTGGTGAGCGTGCCGGCCACGTCGGCGACGCGGCTGCCGACCGAGCCGGCGACCCGCGCCAGGGAGCCGGCGTTGCCTGCCAGGGTCCGGAACGCCTGGCTCGGGTCGCGCACCGCGTCGAGCACAGCGCCTGCGACGAGCGCGGGCTGGCTCGGGTGGGGCTGCGGGTGCCAGTCGACGGTGACCGTGCGCTTCGGCTTCGGGTCGATGTCGAGGAGCACCTGACCGACGTCGATGGTGGCGACGCCGTCGACGAGCACCTGGTGCGACTTCGACAAGATCGCGGCGCCGCTTGCCGACGCCCTCGATGAAGTACATCTCCCACAGCGGCCGGTGCCGGTCCAGCTGACGCGACATGATCCGCGCGGTGAGCTCGCGCAGCTGATCCATCGACCCCGGGCGCGGCAGTGCGGAGCGTCGTACGTGGTAGGTCAGGTCGAAGTCGTCGTCATCGGCCCACACCGGGTTCGCGAGGCGACCCGGCACCGACACGATCCGCTGCCGGTAGCGCGGCACGAACGCGATCCGGTCGGCGATCAGGCCCAGCAGCCGGTCGTAGTCGAACCCCTCGGGGGTCTCGAAGATCTCCAGCGTCGCGTTGTGCATCGGCGTGCTCGCCGACTCCGCGTCGAGGAAGGCCAGGTCGCCCGGTCGGACCCGCTCCGTCATCACTACCCCTCTCAGCGCGTGCGCGACGCACCGTGCGATTCTGGCAGAGCCGAGGGGACGCGTCGTCGCACCCCCGTTCGCCCTTCACCTCTGGCAGGCGGTCTTTAGGAGAGCCGATGGACCTCGCCCATGGCATCGGCGGCGCCAAGGACCTGCCGATCCCGGCGTCGTACGCCATGGCCGGCGCGAGCGCCGCGCTCGCGGTCTCGTTCATCGTGCTGGCACTCGCGTGGCGCACCCCGCGCTTCGACGCCGCGACCAAGGGGCGCCGGCTGTGGCCGGGGCTGGACCGCGTCGTGGAGAGCTCCGCGTTCGCGTTGGTGCTGCGGGTGCTGGGCTTCGCCTTCTTCGCGTACGTCGTCTGGGCGGCCGTGGCCGGGCCCGACCTGCTGACGAACCCGACCTTCGGCGTGGTCTACGTGCTGCTGTGGGTCGGCATCGTGCCGATGTCGCTGCTGTTCGGGCCGTTCTACAAGGCGGTCAACCCGCTCCGGACCATCCATCTCGTCTTCACACGGCTCACCGGTGGGCGCCCCGAGGACGCGATCCTCCGGCTGCCCCGGTGGGTCGGCTACTGGCCGGCGGCCCTCGGGCTGCTCGCGTTCGTGTGGCTCGAGCTCGTCTTCCCGGAGTCGACCTACCTGTCGCCCGTGCGGCTCTGGTTCGCGGGCTACATCGCGATCGTCATCGTGGGGGCCGCGCTGTTCGGGAGCGCCTGGTTCGAGGCGGCGGACCCGTTCGAGGTGTACTCCACGCTCGTCGGGCACCTGTCGGTGTTCGGCCGCCTCGGCGAGCGCGGCGACGGTCCGCTCGTGGTGCGCAGCCCGCTCGGCAACCTCGACGGCGTCCCGGTGCGGCCCGGTCTGGTGGGCGTGGTCGCCGTGCTGTTCGGCAGCACGGCGTTCGACAGCTTCAAGGACTCCAACGAGTGGCTGCGGTTCACCCAGTCCGTCGACGCGTCCTCGACGGTGCTGAACTTCGTGGCGCTCGTGACGTTCTGCCTGGTGGTCGGGGTGTCGTTCGCCGTGGCGACGATGGCGACCGGCGTCGAGCCCGGAGTCTCTCGTCGCAGCGCTGCCGAACCGGTTCGCGCACTCGGTCGTGCCGATCATCGTCGGCTACATCGTCGCGCACTACCTCAGCTACTTCGTCGAGGTCGGGCAGCAGACCGTCGCCAAGCTCAGCGACCCGATGGGCACCGGCGCGAACCTGCTGGGCACCGCCGACCTGCACGTGAACTACTGGCTGACCACGCACCCGACGTTCCTGGCCGTGCTCAAGGTGCTCTCGGTCGTCACCGGCCACGTGCTCGGCGTCATCGCGGCGCACGACCGCGCGATCAAGCTGCTCCCGAAGCGCCACCAGCTGACCGGCCAGCTGCCGCTGCTGATCGTGATGGTGTTCTACACGGTCACCGGGCTGTACCTGCTGTTCGGCGCCTGAGACCTATCGGCGGCGTCGGAGCAGATGACGCCTGCGCTGAGATGCGGGTCGGCCGAGGACGTCGGCGGCCAGCTCGGCCATCGCGGAGCGCAGGGACGACTCGCCGGACTCGACGAGACTCTGGCCGGCCATCAGCGCGCGGTCGGCAGCGGTGCGGTCGTCCGGGAGGAAGTGGACGCCGAGCGGTGTCACGAAGCCCTCGACCATTCCCCGGATCTCGCGGTCGCTCCAGCCCAGCGAAGGCCGGTTCCGGTTGACGACGACCCGCGGGCGGACCCCGGGCACGACGTCGCGCAGCTCGACGAGCCCCCGAGCCAGCCGCGCCAGACCGACAGGGTCGGCGGAACCCGACGACGAGGACCTCGTCGGCCGCGGCAAGCGCGGCGAGCGTCATCAGGTTGCGCTGCGGAGCGCTCGGGCCGAACGGGTCCGGCGGCTCGCCCTCGAGGCTGAAGCCGACGTCGAGGACGGTGTACGTCGCGGCGCGAGCGGCACGGTCGAGGAGCTCCTCGAACGCGGACGCCCGCACCTCCTGCCACCGGTCGGGTCGCGGCAGGCCCGGTGAGCACGCGCAGCCGGTCGCCGACCTTGCGGACGAGTCCGCTCGAGCCGGTCCTCGTCGAGCTGGCCCGCGTTGGCGGCACGAGCCGCGGCCAGCAGGCCCGACACCTCGTCGAGCACCCCGAGGTGCTGGGCGACCGCGCCGCCGTACGCGTCGACGTCGAGCAGCAGGCACTCGTGCCCCGCGGCGGCGATCTCGCTGGCCAGCCCGACGGCGACCGTGGTCCGCCCGGGCGCACCCGCCGGGCCCCACACGACCAGCACCCGCCCGCCGGACGGGCTCGTCTTCGTCGGCGTCGAGCGGGTCAGCGGACTCGACAGACCCGTCGCCGGCCTCGCCGGCGGCGGCCTCGTGGACCACCTCGACAAGGCCGTCGAGCTCCGTGCTCGCCAGCAGGTGCTCGATCCCGAGCCGGCGCATCCGCTCCGCGTCGCCGTCGTGCAGCTCGTTCGGGCGCTGCCACCAGGACCGTCCCGACCCCGGCGCGCCGCAACGACGAGACGCTGTCGGCGTCGAGGCCGGGCAGTGCCACGGAGACCACGGCCACCGAGCCCAACCCCGCTCCGGCGGTCGCGAGCAGGTCGGTGAGGTCCACGCAGCGTCGGGCCAGCACCACGTCGGCGCCGCGCTCGAGCCTCTCGATCACGCCTGCCTCCCACGTCGAACCGGCCGCGGCGACGAGCACCGAGACCTGGCCGGCCGCCGTCCGTCATCGGCGCGCGGTCAGCACGATGCTGCCGCTCGAGAGCGATGCGATCGACCTGGGCAGGCGCGTCTCCTGGTCCTCACCGACGCCGACGATCACCTGCCGGGTCGCGGTCGGCCCGAGCGTCGTGGCGGTCCGCTGCACGGAGACCACGGAAACGTCGTCGAAGACGAGCAGCGAGCGCCCGGACGCGCCCGCCGCCTTGGCACCGGCGTCGGGCGTGACCCACACGTCGACGGTCGAGCCGACCCCCACCGTGGCGGGCACGGCCTGGGTGTCGACCGACAGCGGGACCTCGATGAGCGTCGCGGTGCTGGAGGCGGTCAGGGCTGCTCGCGGCAGCAGCTCGCCGGCTCCCACCGCTCGCGACAGCGTCGCGCCGTCCGGCAGGTCACTGTCGGCGGACAGGTAGCGGTCGGCCTGCGCCTGGTCGGCGAACCGCACGTCGCGGCGCACGAGGTCGGCGGCGGCAACCTGGCGGCCCTCCGGCATCGCGCCGCGCGAGGCCCAGACGGCGACGGTGTCGGACGGAGCCGCCGACCAGCCGGGCACCGAGCACGGCGCACAGCGCGACGACCGCGACGCCGATGACCAGGCGCGGGTCGCGCCACCGGGATCGTCGTCGGCCGTTCGGCCGGCGGCGAGGCCACCGTCGTCGGCGGACGTTGGTCGAGTCGGACTCCCCCGGGCGTCATGCGCGACATCATGCTCAGTTTGTCTGGATTTGACACCTCGGTCATCCACAGCTCTGCAACGTCAACCGCTTTGCGGTGTCACCAAACGGCAGCAAACGCTGGCATAGTGCTGCCGTGGCAACGAAGCAGCGGACCGTTCGCAACGCAGATCCAGGTCCGCGTTTCCTCACGATCGCCGACGTCGCGGAGATCTTGGCGACCTCGACCGCGCAGGTTCGGGCGCTGATCAGGCGACAAGGAGCTGCGCCACATCCAGATCGGCGGGCGCAACCAGTACCGCATCGAGGTTGCCGAGCTCGAGAACTACATCCAGCGGCAGTACGACAAGACCGATCCGCCCACGTCGGACCAGCCCAAGGACGAGGCTCCCCAGCCGGAGGAGAGCTAGACGCTGCGCACCGCTGCCAGCGCCTCGAACGGCACCACCTCGACGTAGCCCTGAGCATCGCCGGGCAGCGCGACCTCGACGAAGTCGGCGCCCACGCGACCGAGCAGACCGCGCAGGACGCTGCCGTCGGTGCGGTGGAGCACGGTCTCGTCGCGTGCCTCAGCCGAGGCCGCGGAGCACCGAGCCGAGCCCGAGCCGCGCGGTGAGCGGTCGAGCCGTCGGCACGACGCCCCCGTCGACGAGGCCCCTCATGGCGGTGACGGCGGGCAGCCGCACGACCCACTCCGCGGCCGCGAGGTCGAGCAGGCACCAGCCCTCGCCGGCCCGGCGGAGCACCCCGTCCACGGCGCCCACGCCGGCCACCGTGAGCCGCAGCGTGCGCTCCGAGCGAGGCGAACAGGCGCGAGGCGAGGTCGACCTGGGAGTACTCGGCACGCAGCGCCTCGGCCACCTCCGCGTCGCGGTCGACAAGGGCGAGCCCCTCGGCCTGCTGCTCGAGGTCGTCGAAGAGGCCCGCGAGCCGTTCGTCCCAACGCATCACCGCGCACGTTGTCGCGGCTCGGCGGTCGGTGTCAATCGGCTGTGGACAAACGATTGACACCGACAGTCAAATGAAGTCAGATTCATCAAACAGCATCAAACGCAAGGATTCACACGTGACTCGCACCCAACGGCCCGCCCTGGCCCTGCGAACCGTGCTGCTGCTGACCGGGTGCGCGGTGCTGTGCTGGGGCACCTGGCTGCTGGTCCGGGCGCCGATCCTCGCCGCTGCCCCGCTCCTCGAAGGCCGCGCACCCGCGCGCGGACAGGTCTCGCTCGAGACCGCCGTGGTGGGCGGCTGCGGCGCCCTCCTGCTCGTCTGCGTGCTCTGGGCGGTCGGGTCGGCCCTGGTGTCCGTCGCCGGCCTGCTGGCCCGCGAGCTGGCGCCGAGCGGCCGCCGCACGGTGCGGCTGGCCCGACGGATCGAGCGACGCTGCCCCGCGCTGGTGCGTCGGCTCGTCGCCGCGGCCCTCGGGATCACGCTCGGGTCCACCCTCGGGGCCGGCCTCGCGCTGCCGGCCCTGGGAGCGATCGACGCATCACCGGCACCAGCACCGGCGCCGTTGTCCGCCCCGTTGCCTGGCCGGCTGAGCGGTCTGACGCTCCCGGACCGGGCCACGGGTGCGGGGCTCGCCACCGCAGCCCGACCCGCGATCGTGCGTCGAGCATCGCCCGGCAGGGCCGGGCGCTCGCAGCGAGGCCCTCGGTTCGTCGACGTACGCCCCGGCGACTCGCTGTGGCGGATCGCGCAGACGCTCCTGCGACCGGGAGCGACCGACCTCGAGATCACGCGCGGCTGGCAGCGCATCCAACGCGCCAACGCGGACCGGATCGGCGCCGACCCGGACCTCATCCATCCCGGCACCCGGCTGGCAGTGCCGCCGCTAGACCTCGCTCACCGAAAGGACAGCCCATGACCACGAGCGAACCCAGGCCCCCTCTCCCGTTCCGCCGGCCCGCGCCTCCTGCCGGTCCGGGCGCGTCGGTGACCCTGCTGTGCCCCCAAGGGTGCGGCGCCGGCACCGGTCGCCGTCGCCACGGTGCAGGGCACTCTCGCACTGGACCTCGGGCTCGTGCCCGCGGCGCCCGCCACCCCCGAGCTGAGCGTCGTCCCCGGCGAGCCGGCGACGGCCCAGCACGAGGTGCGCGCCTGGGCGGCCCGCTTCGCGCAGGCCACCGTGGAGGTCCTCGGCGGCGACCGACCCGTCTCCCAGCTGCTGCGTTGGACGACGAGACGCGTCTACCTCGACCTGGAGCGGCGGGTGCGCATCCTCGGCCGCACGGCCGCCGCGCCGCAACGAGTGCGCACGCTGCGCCCGCAGGTGCAGAGCGTGCACGTGTTCCTACCGGATCCCGACGCCGCCGAGGTCAGCGTCCACGTCCGTCACGGGCATCGCTCCCGAGCCATCGCGGCACGTCTCGAGCATCGCGAGGGTCGCTGGCGCTGCACCGCCCTCGAGCTCGGCTGAGCACCGAGTTGTCAGGCCTGAGGTCGCCCGGCGACGTGAGCGCCTGACAACTCGGCTCAGGACAGCCGGTGGCAGTCAGCCGTTGACGCGAGTGGTGAGCCCCGTGGGGCCACCGGGCGCGCCGTGGCACTTCTTGTACTTCTTGCCCGAGCCGCACGGGCACAGCGCGTTGCGGCCGGTGCCGGCGTACGGATCGTCGGCCTCCAGCGTGGCCTGCGGAGAGCCGCTGAGCTCGGTGCTGCCGTCCTCCGACGGTGCGGAGTAGGAGAGGTTCTGCGGGCGCTTCGGGGCATCGAGCCCCTTGGCGCGGATCAACGGGTGGTCGTGGTCGTGATCGGGCGTGGCCGTGCGAGGCTGCCGCCTGCGCCAGCGCCGGGCCGACCTCGACGTCCTCGAGCTCCTGCTCCTCCTCGGCCTCGTCCTCGAGCTGGACGTCGAGGTTGAACATGAAGCCGACGGACTCCTCCTTGATGCCGTCCATCATGGCGGTGAACATGTCGAAGCCCTCGCGCTGGTACTCGACCAGCGGGTCGCGCTGGGAGTAGGCGCGCAGCCCGATCCCCTCGCGCAGGTAGTCCATCTCGTAGAGGTGCTCGCGCCACTTGCGGTCGAGCACGGAGAGCAGCACCCGCCGCTCGAGCTCGCGCATCACCTCTTCGCCGAACTCCGCCTCGCGGCGGTCGTACGCCTCCTGGGCGTCGGCCTTGATGTCCTCGAGCAGGCTCTCGCGGGTGAGCCCGTCCCGGCCACCGGCGTCGGCCTCCACCTTCTGCGAGCGACAGCGAGATCGGGTAGAGCTGCTTGAGCGCCTGCCACAACGCGTCGAGGTCCCACTCCTCGGGGAACCCGGCGGTCGCGGCGACGACGTAGGAGTCGACGACCTCGTCGAGCATCCCGCGGATCTGCTCGTGCAGGTCGGCACCCTCGAGCACCGCGCGGCGCTCGCCGTAGATGACCTCGCGCTGCCGGTTCATCACGTCGTCGTACTTGAGGACGTTCTTGCGGGAGTCGAAGTTCTGCGACTCGACCTGTCCTTGCGCGGAGGCGATGGAGTTCGTCACCGACTTGTTCTCGATGGGTACGTCGTCGGGGACCTTCAGCGTGGTCAGCACCCGGTCGACCCAGTCGGACTTGAACAGCCTCATCAGCTCGTCCTGCAGCGACAGGTAGAACCGGGACTCACCGGGGTCGCCCTGGCGGCCCGAGCGGCCGCGCAGCTGGTTGTCGATGCGGCGCGACTCGTGCCGCTCGGTGCCGAGCACGTAGAGCCCGCCGGCCTCCTTGACCTCGTCGTGCTCGGCCGCGACCTGTCGCTTGATCCGCTCGATCATCTCCGGCCAGGCGGCCTCGTAGGCTTCGCTGTCCTCGAGCGGGTCGAGGCCCTCCTTGCGCAGCTCCTGGTCGGCGAGGAACTCCACGGAGCCACCGAGCATGATGTCGGTGCCTCGGCCGGCCATGTTGGTGGCAACGGTGACGGCGCCCTTGTGCCCGGCGAGCGCGACGACCTTGGCCTCGCTCTCGTGCTGCTTGGCGTTGAGGACCGAGTGCGGGACGCTGCGTCGCTTCAGCAGGCCGGAGAGCAGCTCGGACTTCTCCACCGAGACGGTGCCGACGAGCACCGGCTGCCCGTTCTCGTGCCGCTCGGCGATGTCCTCGACGACGGCCTGGTACTTCGCCTCCTCGGTGCGGTAGACGAGGTCCGGCTGGTCGATGCGGACCATCGCCTTGTTCGTCGGGATCGGCACCACGCCGAGCCGGTAGATCTTGTCGAACTCCGACGCCTCGGTCATCGCGGTGCCGGTCATGCCCGAGAGCTTCTTGTAGAGCCGGAAGTAGTTCTGCAGCGTGACCGTCGCGAGCGTCTGGTACTCCTCGCGGATCTCCACGCCCTCCTTGGCCTCGATCGCCTGGTGCAGTCCCTCGTTGTAGCGGCGGCCCGCGAGCATGCGGCCGGTGTGCTCGTCGACGATGAGGACCTCGCCGTCGATGACGACGTACTCCTTGTCGTTGCGGAACAGCTCCTTGGCCTTGATCGCGTTGTTCATGAACGAGATCAGCGGGGTGTTCACCGAGTCGTAGAGGTTCTCGATGCCGAGGTAGTCCTCGACCCTGGTGATGCCCGGCTCGAGCACGGAGATGGTGCGCTTCTTCTCGTCGACCTCGTAGTCGACGTCCTTGGTCATCGTCTTCGCGATGCCGGCGAACTCGCCGTACCAGCGCACCTCGTCCTGCGTCGGGCCCGAGATGATCAGCGGCGTGCGCGCCTCGTCGATGAGGATCGAGTCGACCTCGTCGACGATGGCGAAGTTGTGACCGCGCTGGACGCACTCCTCGATGGAGCTGGCCATGTTGTCGCGCAGGTAGTCGAAGCCGAACTCGTTGTTGGTGCCGTAGGTGATGTCGCAGGCGTAGGCCTCGCGCCGCTCCTCCGGGTTCATCTCCGGCACGACGACGCCGACGGTCAGGCCCAGGAAGTGGTGCAGCCGGCCCATCCACTCGGCGTGGTACTTCGCCAGGTAGTCGTTGACGGTGACGACGTGGACGCCCTTGCCGGAGATCGCGTTGAGGTACGACGGCAGGGTCGCGACCAGCGTCTTGCCCTCACCGGTCTTCATCTCCGCGATGTTGCCGAGGTGCAGCGCCGCGCCACCCATGATCTGCACGTCGAAGTGCCGCTGGCCGAGCACCCGCTTGGAGGCCTCGCGCACGGTGGCGAACGCCTCGGGCATCAAGTCGTCGAGGGACTCACCGTCCTCGAACCGCTTGCGGAACTCGTCGGTCTGGGCGCGCAGCTCCTCGTCGCTCATCGCGACGAAGTCGTCCTCGATCGCCTTGACCGCCTTCGCGATCGCTTCGAGCTGCCGGACGATCTTTCCCTCGCCCATGCGGAGGATCTTGTCGAGGATGGCGGGCACGTTGCGTTCGACTCCTGGTTGCGATCGGTTCGGACGCCGGCAGTCCTGCCCAGCGTGTGGGCACGGGCACCGGCCGGGGCTCCGACCCCGTCCGCCATCGTAACCGCCGAGCCAATCGGCGTCAGAGGACCCGCACGGTCGCTGCCAGCGCCGGGGCGAGGTCGCCGTGCGGGCTCACGACGATGTCGGCGAGGCCGAGCCAGTCCGCGAGGTCGCGCAGCTCGGCGGCGAGCTCGGCGGCCGTCTCCTCGGGGGCGTGCGGCTCGGCCCACGAGGAGAGCACCAGCAGCGAACCCGCACGCCGGTCGGCCTTGAGGTCGACCCGGCCGACGATCCGGTCGCCGAGCAGGAACGGCAGCACGTAGTAGCCGTGCACGCGCTTGGCCTTCGGCACGTAGATCTCGATGCGGTAGTGGAAGTCGAACAGGTGCTCGGTGCGGTCGCGCTCCCACACCACGGGGTCGAAGGGGCTCAGCAGCGCCCGGGCATCGACCTTGCGCGGCAGTGCCGCGTCGCGGTGCAGGTAGGCCTGCCGGTTCCAGCCCTCGATCCGCACCGGCAGCAGCTCGCCACTCTCGACCAAGGTGGCGAGCGCCGGCTTGGTCAGCTCGGGGCTCATCCGGAAGTAGTCGCGCAGGTCGAGCTCGGTGCCGACGCCGTGCGCGATCGCGCCGCGGCGCAGCAGCTCGACGGAGGCCTCCTCGACGGTCGGCTCCGGCGCGTCGAGGTACTGCGGGCGGCACCACCCGCTCCGGCAGGTCGTAGACCCGCTCGAACTGCTGGGTGCGACCGGCCACCGCCAGCCGACCCGCGGCGAAGAGGTACTCCATGACCTTCTTCGACTCCGACCAGTTCCAGCCCCAGTGCTGCTTGAGACGCGGTCTGCCGTCGTCGAGCTCGCGCGGGGTGGACGGGCCCCGCTCGCAGACCTCGGCGAGGACCGATTCCACGAGCTGAGGCTCGTGGGCGACCGCGTCCCACCCGAGCCCGCGCTCCTCCATGTCGCGCATCCGGTGGCGCATGTGCGGCCACAGCTCGACCGGCATGAACGCCGCGACGTGTGCCCAGTACTCCACGATCCGGCGCGGGTTGCGCTCGGCCGCACGCGTCAGCAGGTCAGGGTCGTAGGGCCCCATGCGGGAGAACAGCGGCATGTAGTGCGCCCGCTGCAGCACGTTGACCGAGTCGATCTGCAGCACCGCGGTGCGCGCGAGCGTGCGGTTGAAGGTGCGCATCGTCGGCACCGTGTGCCGCGGGTCGCGGAACCCCTGCGCCACCAGCGCGATCCGTCGCGCCTGCGCCTTCGACAGCGTGACGTCGGCGCGTGGCGGCATACGAGGAATCCTGCCAGTGGGCACCGACGTGTCGGCTCCCAGCCGTGCAGAGAGGCGGCCCGCGACCCAGCCCCGCGGAGAGCCGGACCGGTCAGGGGCCCGGCGGAGCCGGGGGTCCGCGGCGAGGCTGTGGCCCGGGCATGGCGGGCGAGCGAAGCGAGCGGGTGTCCTCGCCGCGGGCCTTCGGCGCAGCCGGGCGTACTGGACGCCGCGGCTATCAGGGAATGTCGAGGAGCTTCTCGCGGACCGCGTACATCACGGCCTCCATGCGCGAGTGCAGCTGCAGCTTCTCGAGGATGTTGCGCACGTGGTTCTTCACGGTGTTCTCGGAGATGAACAGCCGCTTGGCGATCTCGCGGTTGTTCAGGCCCTGCGCGACGAGCTTGAGCACCTCGAGCTCGCGGTCGGTCAGCCGCGGGGTCGGCACCTGCTGGCGGTCCGAGCGCGACATCTGCTTGAACTCGTCGAGGAGCTTGATCGCCATCGAGGGGCTGATCAGCGACTGCCCGTCGGCCACCACGCGCACCGCCTGGGCCACCTCGTCGATCGAGGAGTCCTTGAGCAGGTAGCCCGACGCGCCGTTCTTGACGGCGTCGTACAGGTCGGCCTCCTCGTCGCTGACGGTCAGCATGATGATGCGGGCGGTGGGAGCCGCCTCCTTGATCGCGATGCAGGCCTCGATCCCGGAGCGCTTGGGCATCCGGACGTCCATCAAGATGACGTCGGGTACGGCGGTGGCCGCGAGCTCGGTGGCCGCGACGCCGTCGCCGGCCTCCCCCACCACCTCGATGTCGTCCTCGACGCCGAGGAGCATCGTCAGGCCCCGACGGAAGAGCTCCTGGTCGTCGACGACGGCGACGCGGATGGGCTCACTGCCGCGTGCAGCGGGCTGCTCCTGGTCTTCCACGGGATGAATCATGGCATGTCCGGTCATCTGGGGGCGGAGGTTTCCCCTCCCTGAGACGCCGGAGGGCCCTCCGGACGGCCCTGGGAACGTCGGCGGCCGCGGTCAGGTGAGGTCGAGGCTGATGACTCCGTAGTCGTAGCCGCGGCGGCGGTACACCACCGACGGGCACTCGCTCTCCTTGTCGACGAACAGGAAGAAGTCGTGGCCGACCAGCTCCATTTCGTAAAGAGCCTGGTCGAGGGTCATCGGTGAGGCGGGGTGCGACTTCTCGCGGACCACGAGAGGACCGTCCCCCATCACGGTGATCGGCCCCACGCGGGTGCCCTCACGCGGTGCCTCGGGCTCGACCTTCGCAGAGCCGTTGGGGCTCGGCTCGACCGCGGCGAGCGCGCGGGCAACCGACACCGGGGTGTGTCGTCCGCGGTGCACCCGGCGACGGTCGGCGGCGCGCCGCATCTGCGCGGCCATCCGGTCCAGCGCCTGGTCGAGGGCGGCCATCTTGTCGTCGGCGGCGGCCTCGGCCCGCACGACCGGGCCCTTGGAGAAGGCAGTCAGCTCGACGCGAACGGCACGGTCGGCCTGACGCGGGTTGCGTTCCTTCTCGACCTCGACCTCGACGCGGATCATCCGATGGTCGTGCTTCTCCAGCCGGGCGAGCTTCTCCTCCACATGCTCACGGAACTCGTCCGTGAGCTCGCAGTGTCGACTGTTGAGCACGATGTCCATCGACGACCTCCCGACTGTTCGGTGACTTCTCGTCTACTGATGGTGCAGCTGCGTCAGCCCCGTGTTGTCCCTCGCCGTGCCACAGATGAGCAGGAGTCCGTCCGGCCGACCTGGTCTTCGACCCCACAACCGCCTGCTGAGACTTTCGCGGCTTCTCCGCCACTACCGGTCTTCTCCCCCGAGCACGCTGCGTCTGACAACGAGCGGGAGGCAGGACTTACTTCTAAGCCGCACCGTGATCGACGCCCACGGGCGTGAAGCCCGTGCGGCGTCTTACGTGGACCGCTTTGCCTGCGACTGGCATCGGCTTGCCGATGTGCGAAAGGGCGGTCGGTGGAGCCGGTCTGGCGACCGCTCCCCCTCACGCACCTGTCACTTCCGGCGCAACCACGGACCCGGACGGACTCCATATGGAGACGTTAGACGTCCGGTAAGGCGAACGGTAGGGAACCCCCGGAAACTTCACCCGGTCGGCGGCCCGCCGATCTCTTCCGGGTCGCCGCGACGGTGGCGATGCCGAGCACCGCTAGACCGGCGTGCTCGAGCGCCCGCTGCGCCTCGCGGGCGGTTGCGCCCGTGGTCAGCACGTCGTCGACCACGACGAGCTCCGGGCCCACTGCGGCCCGCCTGCAGGACATGGAGCCGGCCAGGTTCGCGGCCCGTGCCTGGGCGCCGAGGGTGGACTGGTCCGCCACCGGTGAGCGCGAGACCAGCAGCCGGCTGACCCGGGCGTCGACACCGTGTCGGCGCAGCCGGCGGGCGGCGGCCCGCGTGACGCGGAGCAGGGGGTCATGGCCGCGGGCACGCACGACCGGTGGCCGGGACGGCACCGGCACCAGGCGCACGGGACCGATGCCGTCGAGCGGTCCACCGATCAGCCGGGCCAGCAGGTCGCGCACGACATCGGCGAGCACCCGGCCCAGCGGCGTGGCCAGCGCGAAGACGGCGTGCTCCTTGTGCTGGTTGACCATGGCCTTGAGCGCCCCGTCGTACGCACCGGCGGCGAAGGGTGGCGCGAGGCCCGGCGGTGCCGGGCTCGGCCACGCCAGGCGGCCGCGCGTGGGCAGTGCGGCCTCGCAGGTTCGACACAGCGGCCGGCCGGGTGCCTCGCAAGCCACGCAGGTGCTGCCGAGCACGAGGTCCCGGCCGGCGTCGCTGAGCCCGGTCGTCATCACCACAGGCTGGCGCCTTGCGCCCGTCCGCACCGTCCGTTGCTCGCGGCCGTGGACGACCCGGGCAGTCCGCCGCCTGGGGACGAGATCAGGCTGCTGACGACCCGTCAGCCGACGAAGGTGGGCGCTCGCAGGCCCGGCGCGATGTCGCTGGGTCGCCAGCGCCCGGCGCGCGAGACCGAGTAGAGCCTGCCGTCCGGGGTCTCCACGGACAGCAGCGTCCCGGCGTCGGGCGAGGTGACCAGCCTGGTCGCGCGCTGCTGGAAGATCTCCGGGTCGGTGTCGGGGTTGGTGCCGGACGTCGAGCCGTCGACCTTGACGATCACGACCTGGGAGCTGGCGGGGCTGCGGACCGGAGAGCACCGCCACGGTCGCCGGCGAACGCCATCCGATGTCGCGGATCCGGTTCGGGCCACTGACGGCGAGCGACCGTGGCGGGTCGACGCCCAGCACGGCACCCTTGGCGTCCCGGCGCACTCGTGCCACCAGCACCTCGTCGTGCCCGTCGCGCCTGACCTGGGTCACCAGCCGGGTGCCGTCGCGGGAGAGCACGAACCGGCGGACGTCGGCGCCCGTGAGGCCGGGAGCGGTCACCGGCCGAGCCACGCCACGTCGTACGACGGACAGCCGGGCGCCGGAGTCGGAGCGGTCGACCACGAACAGCTGGCCGTACAGGTCGTAGGCAGGCCGCAGCACGTTCGTGCCGGAGAAGACGGTCTGCACGTCGCGGCGGGTGGCGGCCCGGCCCGGGACGCCGTCGCGGTTGGCCTCCAGCACGTTGCGGCCGTCGGCGCTGACTCCTGCGACGCGCTGGCCGAGCAGGTCGACCGCGACCGTGCGCAGCCCGAAGCGACGCGTCCCGAAGGGCCCCGTCACGTTCTCCTCGCCGCTCGGTGCCGACCACGACGAGACGTCCGGAGCGCAGCCCGAACAACGACGTGGAAGCCCAGGAGACGGCGGGGTCGTACTCCGACCAGCCGTCGACCGTGACGTCCTCTCGTGCACCGGGCAGGTCCACCGGCGCGTCGTCGACGGTCACCCGCACCCGGCGTACCCCGGTCACCTGGCCGAGCGTCCACGCCAGCTGGGCGTAGACCGTGCGAGAGCTGGTTGTCGTCGATCTCGAGGATCTGGTCGCTGAGTGGGACCTCGGCGGTGCCGTCACGCGAGACCGGCACCGAGATGCCGTCCAGGTGCGTGCCTCGCGGCAGGAGCGTGCGCTCGACACCGGGGCCGGGCCGGGGACCCCGGAGCAGGCTCGCGACCAGCAGCGTCGGGGCCTGTCGACCACGAGGGACGTAGACCGGCTCGGGCACCAGCACGCGCGCCGCCTTGGCCACGAAGTAGAGGAGGAACTGCTCGTACTGGGTGTCGAAGTGGGCTCGGGGGATCAGCAGCCGATCTGGGGGCTTGTCGATGCGCCACTGGCCACCCTGCTTGACCAGCCGCAGGTCGTAGTTGTGGCCTCGACCGCCGGTGGGGTCGCCGCGCCAGGCTCCTCCGCCGCCCAGCTCGACCACGTCGCGCAGCCGGAGGAGGACGTTGCCGCGACCCTTGGAGACGATCTGCTGGTTGCCGTAGACGACAGTGCCGCGCTCGGGCACCCAGCGGTCGCTGCTGCTCGAGGTGAGGAACTCCCGCGCCACGCGCGTGTTGAGCGGGGTCGCGGTCATCGAGGTCAAGAAGTTGTCGACGAGCGGGATGGGGGGCGTCCCCTTCTTCGGCCCGGCAGGGGTGTAGTCGACGAGCGTCTCGCTGTCGGCGTCGTCTTGGACGGTGACCGACTTGACCGGGCCGCTGTGCGGCAGCTGCACGCAACCCGCGACGCCCGCGTCGAGAGCCAGCGCGAGCAGCAGTGCGCCGGCGAGCGTGGTCCGGCGCCTCACGGCGCACCCGCGGTCAGCGGCGAGACCGCGTCCTCGGGCACCAGCGGCAGCGGGCTCGCCTCGATGCGCTCACCGGCCAGCCGCGGCAGGGTCAGCCGGAACTGTGCGCCGCGGTTCGGCTCGCCCCACGCCTGCAGCCAGCCACCGTGCAGGTGGGCGTCCTCCAGCGAGATGGACAGACCGAGGCCGGTCCCGCCGCTGGTGCGGGCACGGGCCGGGTCGGCGCGCCAGAAGCGGTTGAAGACCATCGCGGCCTCACCAGGCTTGAGACCGATCCCGTAGTCGCGGACGGCGAGAGCAGCGGCGTGGTCGTTGGCGGCGACCAGGACCACCACGTCGGTGGTGTCGGCGTAGTCGATCGCGTTCGTGACCAGGTTGCGCACGACGCGCTCGACGCGGCGGGCGTCCGCCTCGGCCACGCAGGGCCGGCCCGACTTGTGCTCGGCGCGGACGACCACGCGGATGCCACTGCGCTCCGCGAGTGGCCGAGTCGAGTCCACGACCCGGTGCGCCAGGTCGACGAGGTTGACGTCCTCGAGGTCGAGCACCGCTGCACCGGCGTCGAACCTGCTGATCTCCAGCAGGTCCGAGAGCAGCAGCTCGAAGCGGTCCAGCTCGTTCTGGAGCAGCTCGGCCGCCCGGGCGGTGGGTCCGTCGAAGCGTTCGCGTGCGTCGTGGAGCACGTCGCCGGCCATCCGCACCGTGGTGAGCGGGGTGCGCAGCTCGTGGGACACGTCCGAGACGAAGCGTCGTTGCACCCGCGACAGCTCCTCGAGCTGACGGATCTGGCGTTGCAGGCTGGCGGCCATCTGGTTGAAGGAGGTGCCGAGACGGGCGATGTCGTCGTCGCCGCGCACGTGCATCCGCTCCTCGAGGCGTCCCGACGCGAGCCGCTCCGCGACCCGCCGGGCCAGTCGCACCGGTGTCACGACCTGTCGGGTGACGAGCCAGGTGACGCCGCCGACGAGGAGCAGCAGCAGCACTCCGGCGGTCACGAGCGCGCGCCTCACCAGCGAGAGGGTGTTCTCCTGCTCGGTCATCGGGAAGAGGTAGTACAGCGAGTACGTCCCGCCGTCGGCAGGCAACGTGATCTGTGAGCCGGTGACGACCCCCGGCACCGGCGGACGGCCGGTGGACTCGTCGTACCGGATGGTCGCGTAGGTGTACGACGTCTTGCCGGTCGTGCTCGCGGCGACGCGGCCCTGCAGCCGCAGCGGGATGCTGTCGCCGCGCACCCCCGGGGTGCTGCTGGTGCCCGCGCCGGTGGACAGACCCGTCCCGGACGCGTCGATGGGGCCCCTGAGGACGATCTCGTAGCCCTGCACCGATCCGCGGGACACCAGGGTCGAGACCAGCTGCGTCAGCTGCGCGCTCGCGTCGAAGTCCGTGCCGTTGGCCGCCGACAGGCGGCTCTGCGCCTCGGCGGTCGCGCGGGTGGCCTCCGCCACCGAGGAGTCGGTCTTGCCCTCCAGCAGCCCGCTGGTGATCTGCTGCAGCAGCACCCACCCCACCAAGGAGACGACGACCGCGGACAGCAGCAGCGTGCTGATGACGACGCGCGCTTGGATGGACCGGCGCCAGATGGTGGCGGCCCGTCGCAGGGCGGCTCGCGGTGGCACCCCGGGCCCGGCCATGAGGCCTACCCGGTCCCGGCCTTGTAGCCGACGCCGCGCACCGTGACCACGATCTCGGGACGCTCGGGGTCGTGCTCGACCTTGGAGCGCAACCGCTGCACGTGCACGTTGACCAGCCGGGTGTCGGCCGCGTGGCGGTAGCCCCACACCTGCTCGAGGAGCACCTCGCGGGTGAAGACCTGCCAGGGCTTGCGTGCCAGGCAGACCAGCAGGTCGAACTCCAGGGGCGTCAAGGCGATCGCCTCGGTGCCACGGGTGACGACGTGCCCGGCGACGTCGATCTCCAGGTCGCCGATGCTGAGCGCCTCCTGGCGTCGGCTCGTCGAACCGGCGCACCCGCGCCCTGATCCGGGCCACGAGCTCCTTGGGCTTGAAGGGCTTGACGACGTAGTCGTCGGCGCCCGACTCGAGCCCCACCACCACGTCGACGGTGTCGGTCTTGGCGGTGAGCATCACGATCGGCACCCCGGACTCGCCCCGGATCTCGCGGCAGACGTCGATGCCGTCCTTGCCGGGCAGCATCAGGTCGAGGAGCACGACGTCGGGGCGGTAGTCACGAAACACCGACAGCGCGCGGTCGCCGTCGGCGCACACCCGCGAGTCGAACCCCTCGTTGCGGAGCACGATGCCGAGCATCTCGGCGAGCGCCGCGTCGTCGTCGACGACGAGCACGCGCCCGCGGGTGCCGTTGCCTGCGACGGCTCCGCCGCTGGGAGCCGGATACCCGGCCTTGGCCTCCGCGGTCACGCACTCACCTTCTCGTGGGTCAGTATCGGTAGTGGTCCGACTTGTACGGTCCGGACACGTCGATGCCGAGGTACGACGCCTGCGCCGAGGTGAGCTCGGTCAGGGAGACCCCGAGCGCCTTCAGGTGCAGCCGGGCGACCTCCTCGTCGAGGTGCTTGGGCAGCGTGTAGACGCCGACCGGGTACTCGTCGGTCTTGGTGAAGATCTCGATCTGCGCGAGCACCTGGTTGGTGAACGAGTTCGACATCACGAAGGACGGGTGGCCGGTCGCGTTGCCGAGGTTCATCAGCCGACCCTCGGAGAGCACGATGACCGAGCTGGCCGGACGGTCGTCCCGCTCCGGGAAGGTCCACACGTCGACCTGGGGCTTGACGTTCTCGCGCTCCACCCCGTCGAACGACTCGAGACCGGCCATGTCGATCTCGTTGTCGAAGTGGCCGATGTTCGCCACGATCGTCTGGTGCTTCATGCGGCTCATCTGGTCGGCCGTGACCACGTCGCGGTTGCCGGTCGCGGTGATGATCATGTCCGCGGTCGGCAGCATCTCCTCGAGCGTGGCGACCTGGTAGCCGTCCATCGCGGCCTGCAGTGCGCAGATCGGGTCGATCTCGGTGACGACGACGCGTGCACCCTGGCCACGCAGTGACTCCGCGCAGCCCTTGCCGACGTCGCCGTAGCCGCAGACCACTGCGACCTTGCCGCCGATCAGCACGTCTGTTGCCCGGTTGATGCCGTCGATGAGCGAGTGGCGGCAGCCGTACTTGTTGTCGAACTTGCTCTTGGTCACCGAGTCGTTGACGTTGATGCCCGGGAACAGCAGCGAGCCCTCGCGCATCATCTCGTAGAGCCGGTGCACACCGGTGGTGGTCTCCTCGGTGACACCCTTGATCTCGTTCGCGACCTGGGTCCAGCGGGTCGAGCCCTCGGAGACGGTGTCGTTGAGCACGCCGTAGACGACGCGCTGCTCAGCGCTCTCGGCCAGGTCGAGGAGGGGTGCCTTGCCGTCCTTCTCGGCTTGCACGCCGAGGTGGACCAGGAGCGTGGCGTCGCCACCGTCGTCGAGGATCATGTTGGCAAAAGTCTCGCCGGGCCAACTGAGGATCTGCTGAGTGCACCACCAGTACTCCTCCAAGGATTCGCCCTTCCAGGCGAACACCGGGACGCCCTGCGGGTCCTCGGCGGTGCCGTTCGGGCCGACCACGACGGCGGCGGCCGCGTGGTCCTGGGTGGAGAAGATGTTGCAGGAGGCCCAGCGGACCTCGGCGCCGAGAGCGGTCAGCGTCTCGATCAGTACTGCGGTCTGGATCGTCATGTGCAGCGACCCGGCGATGCGAGCGCCTGCGAGCGGCTTCGAGTCCGAGTAACGCTCCCGCATCGCCATCAGTCCCGGCATCTCGTGCTCGGCGAGCCGGATCTCCGCGCGGCCGTAGCCGGCAAGGCTCAGGTCGGCGACCTTGAAGTCCATGGTTGAAGCCATCTGATAGCAATCCTCGTCTGCAGGCCGGCCGGTGGCCGGGCCGTGTCGTGGGCAATATTGCGGCGGTCAGCGCCGTGGCGGGTCGCCGGTGGACGACCGATCTCAGGGTACCTGCGACGGGGTGTTCGGCGGCTGATGACCCTCGACGAACAGGTCGGGCTCTATGTAGATGACTCGCGCGGTCGGCTCGGCCTCGCGCATGGCACGTTCGGCGGCGTCGATGCACCGAGCGATCTCGTCGGCCCCCGCGTCCGCGGAGACGCCGATCTTCACGCCGACCAGGAGCTCGTCGGGCCCGAGATGCATGGTCCGCATGTGGATCACGCGATCCACCCCCGGCGTCTGCTCGATCCGGTCCCGAAGACGTTGCTGCGCGTCGGGACTGGCCGCCTCACCGAGCAGCAGGCTCTTCGTCTCCAGGCCGAGGATGACGGCAACCGACACCAGCAGCAGACCGATGGCCGCGGTGCCGGCCACGTCGAAGTACCCGTTGCCGGTCAGCTTGGACAGGCCGACACCGAGCAGAGCCAGCACCAGCCCGATCAGCGCAGCGACGTCCTCGAGCAGGATCACGGGCAGCTCGGGGGACTTGGCGCGCCGGATGAACTGCCAGTAGGAAGCCTTGCCCCTGACCTTGTTCACCTCGCCCACCGCGGTCTTCAAGGAGAAGCTCTCCATCACGATCGCACCGAGCAGGACAACGACAGCGACCCACCACCAGCGCCCGTCGAGCAGCTCGTTCGGCTCGCCGGCGTGCACCTCGTGGAACTTGTGGTAGGCCTCGTAGAGCGCGAACAGCCCACCGACCGAGAACAGCACGATCGCGACCAGGAACGAGTAGATGTAGCGCTCGCGGCCGAAGCCGAACGGGTGCTCCTTGGTGGCCTCTCGCTCCGCGCGCTTGCCACCGAAGAGGAGCAGCACCTGGTTGCCGGAGTCCGCGACCGAGTGGATGCCCTCCGCGAGCATCGAGGACGCCCCGGTGAGGAAGAACGCGATGAACTTCGTGACCGCGATGCCGGTGTTCGCGAGCAGCGCGGCCAGCACCGCCTTGGTTCCGCCGTCGTGACCAGCCATCAGGCAGACAGTCCCACATGAAGGTAGGCCGCGGCGTAGGTGCCGGTGGCGAGCAGCGCGGCGTAGCGGGCGATGTCGCTGCCCGCCTCGCTGGTGACGGTCTCGATGTGGAGGCGGCGCTCGTCGGCGGCGGCGCGGAGCCGGCCGCGCTGCTCACGGATGCTGGCACCGTCGGCGCCGTCCTCGAGGAGCAGCAGCGCGGGGCGCCTACTGCTCTCGCTCTCCGAGGCGGTCTCGAACGGGTCCGCGAAAAGGTCGGGCGCCTGCGCCGCATGGATCACCGGGAGCAGGTGCTCGGCGTCGCCGGCCAGCGCGGTGCGACCGCTCGTGCGACGTACCGACTCCGCGATGCGGCGGGCGGCACGCGCAGCCAGCACCGAGCCGCCCCACACCAGCGGGGTGCTGTCCGCCAGCGCGATCGCCAGCATCTTGGCCGGGTTCACCGCGAGATCGCGGAACGGCGAGCAGGCGATCGCGACGTCGTCGAGGGCCTGCGCCACCGACTCGGCGTCCGAGGCCGGACCGAGGTCGAGCCGGGCGAGCAGCTGCAGCATCACCACGGCGGTCGCCAGCTGGTCCCCCGAGGCGCACGGGAGCACTGTGCTGTCGCGGCCTGCCGCGTGCTCGGCCACCAGCGATCCCGGAGGACACGCCACGACCACCCGACAGCCGCGCCGGACCGCCTCGGCGACGGCCGAGGCCGCGCCGGTGTCGCCACCCTCGGGGGCGAGCACCACGACCAGGTCGAGCCCGCCGGCCCAGCCCGGCAGCGAGGGTCCCGGCCAGGCGACGAACGGGACCGGGCACCACGGCTCGAGCACGGCCCGCAGCAGCCGGGAGTCGGGACCTGCGGCCACCACGGCACGCGGGCGGGCCTCGCCGGCGCTGCCTGCCACCGCCTCTTCGATCGCGGCGGCCGCCTCGCCCGACTCGCGTCGCACCCTGGAGCCACCCTCCGCGAGCCCCCGCAGCATGCCGTCGGCGGCGGTCAGCGCGGTCTCGTCGTCGAGGCGTGAGTCGTCGAAGACCTCGCTCATCTGGGGCTCATGTCGGGCTCATCCGTCGAGGGCCGGTCAAGGTTGGGGGCTCTCCGGCTTCGGCTGGTCCGGCTTGCGGGCCTCGTCGACGAGGAGCACCGGGATGTCGTCGCGGACCGGGTAGGCCAGCCCGCACGACGTGCAGGCGAGCTCGGACGCGGCCTCGTCGACGGCCAGCGTGCCGCGGCACGACGGGCAGACGATGATGTCGAGAAGCGCCGGGTCGAGGTTCATGGTTGTCTCCTGTCCCTCCTGATCAGCGCCAGCACTTCGTCTCGGAGCCGGGTGAGCGTGGTCTCGTCCCCGGCCTCGGCATTGAGGCGGAGCAGCGGTTCGGTGTTGGACGCGCGGACATTGAACCACCAGTCCGCGTGGGCCACCGTCAGACCGTCCAGGTGGTCCATCGTCACGCCTTCTCGTCCGGCGTACTCGCTCTCGAGCTCGGCGAGCACCGCAGCCTGGTCGGGGACCGTCGAGTTGATCTCGCCGGTGGCGACGTAGCGGGAGTACGGCGCGAGCAGCCGCGACAACGGCTCGTCGGTCTCCGCGAGGGCGGCGAGCACGTGGAGCGCGGCGAGCATCCCCGAGTCGGCCCGCCAGAAGTCCCGGAAGTAGAAGTGCCCGGAGTGCTCCCCGCCGAAGATCGCGTCGGTCTCGGCCATGGTCGCCTTGATGTAGGAGTGGCCGACGCGCGTGCGCACCGGACGGCCCCCGAGCTCGGTGACGACCTCCGGGACGGTGCGCGAGGTGATGAGGTTGTGGATCACCGCCGAGCCGGGCACGCGGGCGAGCTCGCGAGAGGCGATCAGCGCCGTCAGCGACGACGGGCTGACGATGGCCGCGCGCTCGTCGACGATGAAGCAGCGGTCGGCGTCACCGTCGAACGCCAGCCCGATGTCAGCACCGGTCTCGCGCACCTTCGCCTGCAGGTCGGCGAGGTTCGCGGGCTCGATGGGGTTGGCCTCGTGGTTCGGGAACGTGCCGTCGAGCTCGAAGTACATCGGCTCGACCTCGAGGTCGAGACCACCCAGCACCGCAGGCGCGGTGTGCCCGGCCATCCCGTTGCCGGCGTCGACCACCACGCGGAGCCGGCGACCCGTCACCGGCGCGAGCGAGACGAGGTGGCGGGCGTAGTCCTCGAGGAGGTCACGCCGCTCGATGGTGCCGGCCCGCTCCGCCACCGCTGGGTCGCCGTCGGCCACCAGGTCACGGATGGTCGTCAGGCCGGTGTCGGCGCCGACGGGCACGGCGTGCGCCCGGCAGAGCTTGATGCCGTTGTAGCGGGCGGGGTTGTGGCTCGCGGTGAACATCGCCCCGGGGACGCCGAGGTGCCCGGAGGCGAAGTAGAGCTGGTCGGTCGAGGCCAGCCCGATCATCGTCACGTCGGCGCCCGAGCGCGCGGCGCCCTCCGCGAACGCCTCCGCCATCCCCGGCGAGGAGGGCCGCATGTCGTGGCCGACGACGACGCCCCCGCCGGCTGACCCGGTGACCACCACGAACGCCGAGCCGACGGCCCTGGCCAGGTCGGCGTCGACCTGCTCGGGCACGGTGCCACGCACGTCGTACGCCTTGAAGACGGCGGCGAGTGACTCCCGCGTCGTCGTGGACATGGGGGAAACGCTAGTGGCTCGGGGTCAGGTCCTCGGGCGTGGGCAGCACGCGCAGGTGACCGCGACGTCCCAGGCCGCTGGGACGAGCCCCGGCGGCTCCACGTCGGGTGCGGCGGGGACCGGCTGAGCCGCCTCGCGCACGGCATCGGCGAGTGCGAGCAGGTCGTCGGTCGAGGGGCCGTAGGCGTCGGCGTCGGGAGCCAGCCGGAGCACCTCCCAGCCGCGCGGCGCGCTGAGGCGCTCGCTGTGCTCCTCGCAGAGGTCGTAGGCATGGGGCTCGGCGAACGTCGCGAGCGGGCCGAGGACCGCGGTCTGGTCGGAGTAGACGTAGGTCAAGGTCGCCACCGCAGCCTTCGTGCAGGCAGTTCTCGAGCAGCGGCGGCCTGGACTCACGCGCCAGACGGTACCCGCTGGTCCGGACCCCGGCCGCTAGGCTCGCGGACGTGGTTGCGGCGGGTGGACGGGGTGGACGGCACCGTGATCGCAGGGGTCGCGGCATGCGCGGTCCGGGGCTGCTCCCCGGCCCTCACTCGCCCTCCGGGGTGCCCGCAGCGCGCAGCCCGAAGGCGGCCTTCGACGACCTGGTGCTGACCGTCGTCCACGAGCTGGAGGCCCGCTGGCACGAGGAGCTCGGACTGGTCGAGTTCGCCGTCGAGGAGACCCCGATGGTCCCCGACCACTGGGACGCCGCCACCGTGCCGCTGGCGTCGCTGGTGCGCGGCACGGGCGCGAACCCGACCCGGCTGGTGCTCTTCCGTCGCCCGATCGAGCTGCGGTCCGAGACCCGCGCCGACCTGTCGGCGATGGTGCACACGGTGCTCGTCGAGCAGGTCTCGGAGCTGCTGGGCCGACCCCCCGAGGAGGTCGACCCGCGCTACGACGCCGGTGGGGAAGCCGGCGAGGAGTGACTGACGACGGTCAGCTCGAGGAGCGAGCGAGCTCGAGCGGTCAGACCGCGCGCTTCTTGAGCTTGCGTGCGCTCGCGCTCGGAGAGGCCGCCCCAGATGCCGAAGCGCTCGTCGTGGCCGAGTGCGTACTCCAGGCACTCGTTGCGCACGTCGCAGGTCAAGCAGACCCGCTTCGCCTCCCTCGTCGAACCGCCTTTTTCGGGGAAGAACGCCTCGGGGTCGGTCTGCGCGCACAGGGCACGCTCCTGCCAACCAAGCTCCTCGGCGTCTCCGTCGAGTAGATATAGCTCTCGCACGGCTCTCGCCCTTTCGACCCGGGACCCTGCGGGTCCCCATGTGGCGCCCTTTCGAGAAGGGCCTGACCCTCACGTTAGTGACGCTGTGCCTAGCCTGTCCCGAGAACCTGCGAAGTGAACGACACTGTGGGAATTACACGCTTGTCGTACACACGAAGTCAACCCCGCATCTGCTATACGGGGGCGACACGCCGACGACACGCCGAGAAATTCGGCTTCCAGGCGTCCGAGCGTCGACATCGTCGAGGGCCCCACCGTGACTCGGTCGGCAACGACGCGAGAGCCTAGGGCCCGATGACGTCAGCCCCCGCCCCGCCTCCCGCCCCCTCTCCTGGCCCAGGTGACCCCGGCGCCCCACGCGCCGTGACGGTCCTGTCCGGCGGGGTCGGTGGCGCCCGCTTCCTGCAGGGGCTGCTGCACCTGCTGGCCTCCCGCGGCCTGCCCACCGAGGTCACGGTGGTGGCCAACACCGCCGACGACATCTGGCTGCACGGGCTCAAGGTCTGCCCCGACCTGGACACCGTGATGTACACCCTCGGCGGCGGCATCGACGACGAGCGGGGCTGGGGACGCACCGACGAGACCTGGCACGCCAAGGACGAGCTCGCGGCGTACGGCGTCGAGCCCACGTGGTTCGGCCTCGGCGACCGCGACCTCGCAACCCACCTGGTGCGCACCCAGATGCTCGAGGCGGGCTACCCGCTCTCCGCGGTGACCGAGGCCCTGTGCCGTCGCTGGCTCGCCGACGTCTTCGAAGGACGCGTCCGGTTGCTGCCGATGAGCGACGACCGGGTCGAGTCGCACGTGGTCATCGACGACCCGGCCGAGCCGTCAGGGCAGCGAGCGATCCACTTCCAGGAGTACTGGGTGCGGCTGCACGCCGAGGTGCCTGCCCGCGCGGTGGTGCCCGTCGGCATCGAGAAGGCCTCCCCCGCTCCCGGCGTGATCGAGGCGATCACCGAGGCCGACGTCGTGATCGTGCCGCCGTCCAACCCCGTGGTGTCGGTCGGCACCATCCTCGGGGTCGCGGGCGTGCGCGAGGCGGTCCGCTCGACGGCCGCGCCGGTGGTGGGGCTCTCCCCGATCGTCGCGGGCAAGCACGTGCGCGGGATGGCCGCGCAGCTGCTTCCCGCGATAGGCGTCGAGGTGAGCGCGGCCGGTGTCGGCGCGCACTACGGCGCGCGGAGCCGGGGCGGCGTCCTCGACGGCTTGCTGGTCGACACCGCCGACGCAGGCCGCCGTAGCCGAGGTGGAGGCCGCTGGCATCGCCTGCCGGGCCGTGCCGCTGATGATGTCCGACCTCGACGCGACCGCGGCGATGGCGGCCGCCACGCTCGACCTCGCCGCCGAGGTCGGCAGGTGAGCCAGACGCCCGACCCGCCTGCGGGGCTCACCTGCCTCCCCGTCGACGGGGTCGGCGAGGTGCAGCCACGGCGACGACCTCGCGGGGTTGCTGCGTGCCGCGGTCGCCCTGCAGGACGGCGACATCTTGGTGGTGACCAGCAAGGTGGTCAGCAAGGCCGAGGGCCAGGTGCGTCGCCGGCACCCGCGACGACGCGCTGGCCGGCCAGACCGACCGCGTCGTCGCCCGGCGCGGGGGTACGTCGATCGTCCGCACGCCGCACGGGCTGGTGCTCGCCGCTGCCGGCATCGACGCGTCGAACACCGAGCCCGGCACCGTCGTGCTGCTGCCGGCCGACCCGGACGCATCGGCGCGGCGGCTGCGGGAGGCGCTGGCGAAGGGGCCCGGCGCTCGCAACGTGGCCGTCCTGGTCTCCGACACCGCCGGCCGGGCCTGGCGTCACGGCCAGACCGACATCGCCGTCGGGGCGGCGGGCATCGACGTGCTGCACGACCACGCCGGGCGCACCGACCCGCACGGCAACGAGCTGGCGGTCACCGCCCCGGCCGTCGCCGACGAGCTGGCCGCGGCAGCGGACCTGGTCAAGCGCAAGCTCGACGGGCGTCCCGCGGCGGTGGTGCGGGGCCTCGCCGGGCTCGTGCTGCCGCCCGGCGAGCACGGTCCTGGCGCCCAGGCGCTGGTGCGCGGCGAGGCCGAGGACATGTTCGGGCTCGGTGCCCGCGAGGCGGTGCTCGCGGCACTGCTGGCCGAGGATCCCCGCGGTTTCGGCTCGCCCTCGCCGCGGGCCGAGCTCGCCGCCGACCTCGAGCGCGTCACGAACGGTCGTGCGGTCCTCGCGGAGGCGGACGGGGAGCTCGGCGTGGAGCTCGAGGGCGGCGACCGTGAGCAGGGCGCACTCGAGGCACGGCTGCGGGCCGTCGCGTTCGCCCACGGCTGGCTGGTCACCGCTGATCCCACCGCCACGCAGCCGAATGGTCCGGTTGCGACCGGCCACTCCGTAGACTGCGCGGCACCGCGCTGGGACGGTCCAGTGCCGCCCAACCGACCACCCGGAGCCGGAGACCGCATAGCATGGCCAAGTCGACCAAGGACCGGAACCGTCGCGCGGTCGTCGAGCAGATGCGGCGCGAGCAGCAGCGCCGCGAGCGCCGCCGCACGATCATCGTGGTCTCGGTGTGCGCAGTCGTCGCACTCGTCATCGTCGGCCTCGCCGCCGTGCCCGCTGCTGAAGCAGAACAGCCTCACCGGGGGATCGCTGTCCGAGCTCGGCGACAGCGCCAAGGCCGCGAGCTGCGACGACGTCACGACGAAGAAGGCGAACGGCAACCAGGAGCACAAGCCGGTCGGCACGACCATCGACTACGAGGGCGACCCGCCCGCGTTCGGGCCACACTGGCCGACGCCCGCAGCCGTTCGCACGCAAGTACTACACCGCAGCCGACCGGCCCGCAGCTGGAGTACCTCGTGCACAACCTGGAGCACGGCTACACGCTGCTCTGGTACGACAAGACGGTCGCCGACAACAAGGACCAGGTCGCCGTGGTCAAGGCGATCTCGGAGAAGTTCGAGGGCCAGAAGCTCAGCGACAAGTTCATCGCGGTGCCGTGGACGAGCAAGGACGGTCCGGCCTTCCCGGAGGGCAAGCACGTCGCGCTCACCCACTGGTCCGCCGGCGGCGACCCGTCGGACGTCAAGAAGCAGCAGGGCGTCTGGCAGTACTGCGGCAAGCCGAGCGGCGAGGCCGTCAGCTCACTTCACCAAGGACTACCCCTACTCCGACTCCCCCGAGCCACAGGGCCAGTGACCGTCGGCGGTCGGGGACGTGCTCGGCGTCCTCGGCATCGGGTTCGTCTCGGCCGTCGTGCCACTGGTCAACATCGAGGCCTACCTGGGGGTGCGCGGCTCGGTGTCGCTCGACCGGCAGCGTGTGGCTGCTCGGCCTCGCGGCGGCGCTGGGACAGATGCTCGGCAAGCTGGTCTGGTACTACCTCGGCGCCAGCTCGCTGCAACTGGCGCTGGGTCAAACGACGGATGGAGACGCCGAAGGCACAGGCGCGCCTCGAGCGCTGGCGAGAACGCACGCACGAGCGCCCGGTGGTCGCGGGCGGGCTGGTCTTCGTCTCGGCCGCCAGCGGGTTCCCCCCGTTCGCGATCCTCGCGGTGCTCGCGGGCCAGCTCCGGATGCAGGTGTGGCTGTTCTTCTCGCTCGGCCTGGTCGGGCGGTGGCTGCGGTTCGCGGGCGTGCTCGGCGGCGCGGAGTGGCTCAGCCGGCTGTGATCGGCGTCGTTGCGGGCTCGTCCAGCGCCGCGAGGATCCTGGTGCTGCTGTCGGCCTTCTCGGTCCCCCCGACGCCGTACACGAGGGTGATGGCGTTGCGCTCCGCCGCCGCCAGCTCGTCCGGGGGAAGCGTCGCGACGCTCGACCGGTCGCCGCCGTTGCAGAACTCCAGCTCGGTCTCCGGGTAGCGCTCGCGGAGCACGTCGAAGCTGCGCGTCGATGCCCGGGCCGTCCTCGACCGCGACGAGCACGTCGTCGACGCAGCGCAGCGCCGCCACGATGCGCGCGCGGTCCGCGTCGGGCTGGATGAGCCGGCCCTTCTTGAGGACCTGCTGGCGGTCGTTGTTGACGATGACGACGAGGTAGCCGGTGCGCTCGCGGGCCGCCTCGAACAGGTCGAGGTGCCCGGTGTGGAGCGGGCCGAAGTAGCCGCTGACGATCGAGGCGCGGGTGGGCGCGGAGGGCTCCATGGGCGCCAGTGTGTCATCGACGCCAGACCCCTCCCTACTGTGGCGACCGTGACCAGTCCCCCGCCTCCGGCCACCACCTTTCCCGGCTGCGCTGGCCGCACTTGCTCGGCCGGGAACCGGCTCGGCCGTTCGTGACGTTCTACGACGACGCGACCGGTGAGCGGGTCGAGCTGTCGGTCGCGACGTACGCCAACTGGGTGGCGAAGACCGCCGGCCTCGCGCAGGACGAGCTCGACGCGGAGCGCGGTGGGCTGCTGCTCGTGGACCTGCCGACGCACTGGCTGGGAGCGGTCTGGCTGGGGGCGGCCTGGACGCTGGGCCTCGCTGTCACCGACGACCCGTCGGCGGTCGAGCGCGCGGACCTCGTCGTGTGCGGTCCCGACGGCGTCGAGTCGTACGCCGCGCACGCGGCCCGGGCGCCAGGTCGTCGCGCTGTCGCTGCGCCCGCTCGGGGCACGGTTCGCCGAGCCGTTGCCCGACCGGGGTGACCGACTACGGCGCGGTGGTGCTCGCCCAGCCGGACGCGTTCGCCGCCTGGGACCCTCCCGCGGCCGACGACGCGGCCTGGCGCGGCGCCGAAGGCTCGGCACCCAGCGGGCGCTGCTCGAGGAGGCAGCCGGGTCGGGCGTGGTCTCGCCGGGCGGGCGGCTGCTCACCGACGTCAACCCCTGCTCTCGCGCCGGGCTGGGCTCGCTGCTCGGCCCCGGTCGTGCTCGCCGCGTCGACGGTCTGGGTGCGACATCCGCGACGAGTCGTCGTGGGCCGCGCGTGCCGAGCAGGAGCGTGCCACCGACCAGCTGCGCTGCCTGAGGTCGCTCAGCCGGCGAGGTCGAACCGCTTCATCTTGCCGCCGAACGGACGGCGGTGGCCGAAGGACTTGGCGCGGCCGGGCAGCAGCCACAGTCGACCCGTGCGAGGCCGAGCGGCCGACGAGGTCGGCGCGCCCGTCGCCGGTCACGTCGCCCACACCGATCAGCCAGTCGTAGCCGCGGAGCCGATCCGATGCGGCGCCCGTTGGTCAGGCCACCGGGGCCGTTGCCCGGGTAGAACACCAACGCGCCGTTGCTGCGTCGCACGACCGTGTCCGGAGCGCCGTCGGCGTTGAACAGGTTCGACGCCCATCTGCTGGACGCCGGCTGATGTGCGAGTGCGCGACGTAGCTGTGCCGGAGCCCCGACCTGCCCTTGCCCGGGTAGATCCTCATCGCGCGTCCCTTGGGCTGCCCGAGCAGGTCGGCGATGTCCGTCACCGGTCATGTCGCCGACGCCGACGAGCAGCTTCACGCCGCCGAACGCGCAGTCGAGACATCTTGATCGGGTCGCCGAACCGGCCGTGGCCGTTGCCGCGGTAGAGGTAGAGCAGCCCGGTGCGCCGGGAGCGGGTGATGACGTCGCGCGCGGCCGTCGCCGTCCCAGTCACCGGCGCTGATCAGTCCGGTTGGCGTGGCGGAAGGTAGGTGCCGGTGCGCGTCACCCGAGCGACCTTCCCGTTGGCACCGGTGCGGACGAGGTACGCCTGGTGGTTCCGCTTGTTGCGCACCACGAAGTCCGCGTGCGGGCCACCCGCGATGTTCACACGGCGCTTGCGCGGAGGCGAAGGAACGCTGTTGTCCCGATGCCAGGCGCCGGATGGTCGGGATCTTGGCGTAGAGGTACTTGCCCGGGCACGCGGTCTGTCCGGCGTCGCGGTGCCCGCTGATCGCGCGGAAGTGCCGCTTGGTGATCCAGACCCTCGCGCCGGTCCGCACCCCGTGCAGACCCAGCTTCCAGGCGAACAGGCGCCCGTACGCGCGCACCATCGCCGAAGTCGGACGCCTGGTCTCGAAGTTGCCGATCGCCGACATCGCGAACGAGTCGTCGTTGTAGCCGAGGGTGTGCGCTCCGACCACCGGGCGGCCGACACCACCGGCGCGGCCCTCCCAGATGCGGCCGAAGCGGTCGACCAGGAAGTTGTAGCCGACGTCGGACCAGCCTCGCGACTGCGTGTGGTAGGCGTAGATGCCGCGGATGATCGACGGCACCTGGGAGCGCTTGTAGGAGTTCGCGTTCACGGTGTGGTGGACGAACCCGCCGTGCACCTCTCCGTAGTGCAGCGAGCGCTTGTCGCGCATCCGCTCGTCGGCGCCCCACTGCTTGCGCGAGTAGATCCTCGGCTTGCGCGTCACGGACGCGGCCATCGTGACGTCGGCGGCGGCATCAGCGGTGTCGGCCACATCGTCGGTGTCGCCGGTGTCGTCGGTGTCGCCCGCCGTCAGGCGAGATCCCCCCGGTGTCGATGCCCGGGCGCTCGAGCGTGGCCCGCTTCCTTGCCGGGGTCCACGAGCGGAGATCTTCATGCCGGTAGGCGCCACGCCGCTGTCGGTCACTGCGCGGACCTGCACGTCATCGACCTCGCCGACGTAGATCGGGTCGGTTCCCGGCGTCGCGTTGCGGCCCTCGGCGCTGCTCGGGTCGGGTCCCTCGTCCGGGTGGTACGGGACCTTCTTCCAGGTCGACCACGCCGAGTCCTGCCTGGTCCGCAGCGAGATCGCGATCGCCCCGTGAGCCACGGCCGCATCGTGCGCCCAGGTCACGCCGACCGTCGCGAGCCCGTTGGTCGGGGTGGGGGCCGACAGCGCGGCGAGTCCCTCGTCCGGCGTACTTCGCGACGGGGTGACGGTGCTGGCCGAGGCCAGCTGCAGGGAGCCGGATCGCCGGGCACCTGACTTGGGCGGCGCGAAGGGCGCGGAGGCCGGCCTTGCTGACGCCGGTGAACGGCACGCTGCTGACCACCGGCTGCACCGGCCGCGTCGCCACCACCGAGGCGTCCGCAGGAGCCGGTCGGCGGCTGTGCGGGCCCGGCGCCCGACTTGGCCCGGCTGATGGCGGCGCGACGATGTCGAGGCTCACCATGTTCGCCGCCGGAGCAGCGATCGCAGCCACCACACCGATCGCCAGGCTCTGCTGGCACAGGAGCACGAAACGGCTCTTGTTGTGGGCCATGCGGAGGCACTCCTGTGTGGGGAAGAGACAGCGTCACGCCCGAACATCGGGCTGTCACATTGGGCACTCGAGTACCAAATGTCACACCAGTCACAGGGGTCGGCAAGGGCTTCTCGTGAACTACAAATCTGTAATTCTCTTCCGAAATTTCACGAGGCGAGCGGCGTCAGGGTCGTTCGTCCGGCAAGGCGGAGGAGCGAAGGCCGCCAAAGATCTGCTCCGCGAGCGAAGCGGCCCGTCGAGTGTCAACGCAGCCGGCGGGCGGCCATGGCGTCGCGCCGCCCGTGAAATCAGACGTCGGCGCCTAGCTCCTCGTCGGTCGTCGCTGTCGTCGTCCTCGGGCGGGTTGATGTCGTCCTCGTCGTCGTAGTGGAGGTAGCGGATGCCCTCGTCGACGGGGCCGTCGAAGCCGAGCACGCCCTTCTCCAGGACGAGCACGCGGTCGCACATCTTGCGCACCGAGCCGGTCGCGTGGCTGACGTAGAACATCGTGCGACCCTCCTTGCGGATCTCCTGCATGCGCGCCATGCACTTGCGCTTGAAGGGCCGGTCGCCGACGGCGAGCACCTCGTCGACAAGGAAGATGTCGGAGTCGGTGTGCACCGCCACCGCGAAGCCCAGCCGGGAGAACATCCCGGAGGAGTAGTGGCCGACGGGGGTGTCGAGGAACTTGCCGATGTCGGCGAACTCGACGATCTCGTCGAACTTCCGCTTCGTCTCCGCCTCGCTCATGCCGAGGATCGCGGCGTTGAGGAAGACGTTGTCCCGTCCGCTGATCTGCGGGTGGAAGCCGGCGCCGGTCGCGATCAGCCCGGCGATGCGGCCACGGGTCAGCACGGAGCCCTTGTCGGGCTTCATGACCCCGTTGATCAGCTTGAGCAGCGTGCTCTTGCCCGACCCGTTGAGACCCATCAGGCCCACCGACTCGCCCTGCTCGACCGAGAACGAGACGTCCTTGACCGCGTCGAAGTGTGTCGCTGATCTGCTGGCGCCGCATCGCGGCGACGGTGATCTGCTTGATGGTGCGGTGGTAGCGCATGGTGAACTGCTTGGTGGCGTTCGTCGACCACGATGGACTCGGACACTAGAGGCGCTCCGCGAACTTGCTCTCGAGCCTGGTGAACGCGAGCTGGCAGAGCACCAGGAGGACCAGCGACGCGACGAGCATGATGCCGCCGAGCAGGAACAGGTGGTCGGGCAGCGTCGGGAAGCCGACCTGGCTCGGGTCGCCGTTGGGCGCGCAGATCTTGGGCGCCCCGTCACCGCACGCCGGCAGCGTCGGCACCCAGAACGCGCGCTGCATCAGGAGCACGCCGATCGTCAGCGGGTTGCAGAGGTACACCACGTAGAACCAGGTGCCGTAGATGCTGCTGGTGGCGAGCTTCTGGAACGGGTAGATCATCGGCACGATCCAGTGCGTGAAGATCGTGAAGGTCGCCACGATGTTCTGGAAGTCGCGGAAGAAGACGTTCATGGCAGCGAACAGCAGCGCCAGCGCGGTGCCGAGCACGGTGATGATGGCCAAGCCCAGCACCGCCGCGAAGAGTCCGCCCGGGTCGGGCTTCCAGCCGGACGCGATCGCGCCGATGAACAGGATCAGCAGCTGCGGGAAGGTGTTGATCGCCGAGACCACCACGGCGGCGACCGGGAACATCTCGCGCGGCATCGCCATCTTGCGGACGATCGCCTTGTTCTTGACGATCGAGCGGGTCCCGCTCGAGAACGTCTCGGTGAAGAAGTGGACGCCGACGATCGCGGCGAACATGTGGATCGCGAAGTTGGGGACCTGCTTGTGCAGCCCCAGCACGAGGCCGATCACGAAGAAGTACATGCAGAACCGCACCAGCGGCTGCACGTAGGACCACAGCAGACCGAGCAGCGAGCCCTGGTAGCGGGACCGGACCTCCTTCTGCACGATCAGCCGGAGCAGGTAGCGGCGCCGGAAGACGTCGACCAGACCTCCGCCGGCGAACGGCGAGGCGAGCGGCGCGTCGGGGGCCACCAGCGAGGACGACGGGCCCGAGGCCTTCGCCGGCCGCCGGAGCGTTCGGACTGCGCGGTCACGAGCCGTCCTCACGCGCGACGGCGTCCGCCTCGAACGTCTTCGCCCACCGCTCGGGCGAGCTGATGTCCGGCAGGGCCTGCTGGTACTCGCGGGCGAGCCGGCGGCCACTCGCGGTAGCAGCCGCTGGTGGATCTCGACCGTGCGCGCGCAGCAGGCTCGCGGAACTCCTCGCGGTCGCGGTGGTGCCACGAGGCGCTGCCGCCGTCGGGCATCGAGACGACGACCGAGTCGAACTGCGAGATCATCCACCACTTCGCGTCCAGCGCCGCCAGCCGCGCCTCGGGGAACTCGTCGGCGAGCGTCCGCTTGGGCCGCAGCCTGTCGCAGCCCGCTGGTCGCCGCGGAGACGAGCTGAGCCGACCGTGCTCTTCGGGAGGGTGGGGTCCTGGCCGCGCTTGGGCGGCTTCTCGCGACGCACAGGCGGGAACGCGTCGGGGTCCGGCGAGGTCTGCGCGTCGGCGATACCGGCTGCGCAGCTCACGCAGCTGGGGCAGCTTGGTGCCGAGCTCGCCGTGCAGCACGCTCGGGCCCGGCGAGCACGTCCTCGAGGGCGAGGTGCCGCAGCTCGGCGGTGGAGTACTGCATCGAGAAGAGGTGCTTGATCTGGTGGTTGAAGCTCTCCCGCATCACGCGACCACCGTGCTCGTACGGCGAGTGCAGCAGCGCCGCGATGGTTCGGTTGCGCTGGTGGAAGTACGACTGCCAGTCGAGCGCGTCGTTCTTGTCCGTCCACGGCACGTGCCACACGGCGGTGCCGGGCAGGCTGACGGTCGGGTAGCCCGCGGCACCAGCGCGCACGCCGAACTCGGAGTCGTCCCACTTGATGAACAGCGGCAGGCTCAGGCCCACCGTGCGCAGCACCTCGGTGGGGATCAGGCACATGAACCAGCCGTTGAAGTCCACGTCGATGCGGCGGTGCAGCCAGCGCGCGGACCGCAGGTTGCGCTCGCTGAAGTCCCAGTCGGGCTGCACGGTGGGGGGCGACATCCACCAGAACCGGTAGCGGTTGATGATCTCGCCGAAGCTGTGCAGCCGGGACTTGGCGAAGAGGCTGAACATGTGCCCGCCGACGATCGTCGGTCGTCGGCACAGGTCGCCGAACGTCACGGCGCGGACGATGCTCTCCGGCTCGCAGACCACGTCGTCGTCCATGCACATCATGTACGTCGACCGGCCGGCTTCGAGCGTCTCGACCTGGGCACGGGCATAGCCACCCGAGCCGCCCATGTTGCCCTGCTCGATGATCCGGAGCTTGTCACCGAGCGAGTCACGCGCTGCGCCGAACCGGGACGAGTCGACGACCTTCTTCGTGCCCTGCTCGGCGACCACGACCTCGTCGAGCAGCTCCTGCACGTCCGGGTCGGTGCCGATCTGGGTGAGGAGGTCGGCGCAGAAGTCCGGGCGGTTCATCGTGGTGATGCCGATCGTGACCGAGCCCGCCGAGGCGCGGTCCACCGGCACGTCGGCGACCCAGGCGCCGTGCTCGAGCACGGCGTCTGTCGGGCCGGCGATGATGTCGAACCAGTACCAGCCGCCGTCGGCGAAGCTGGCGAGGGAGAGGTCGAACCGGAAGTCCTGCGGCTCCTTGCCCTCGACGGTGCCGTCGTCGACGCGCTGTGCACGGCCGTCGGGCATCGAGCGGTAGACGATCACGCTGGCGCCCTCACCGGTGAGCCGGAGCTGCAGCGAGACCTCGTCGACGATCGTCCACCGGCGCCAGTAGCTCGCGGCGAACGCGTTGAAGTAGGTGCCGAAGGAGATGCGCTCGGAGCTGGCGACCTGGTAGCTGCGACGTCCCAGCACCGCGTGGGGGTCGGGCGCGAGCTCGGCGTTCGGCTCGGCGGGCGGGATCTTCGCGCGCTGCTTGAGCGTGAGGCTGAGGGTGTTGACGTCGAGCTGCGGCCGGTCGGGGTCGACGTACAGCGGGAGCACGTCGGTGTCGCGCGAGGTCGGCAGCACCACCCGCTGCAGGACTCGCGTGGTGGTCTCCGGGGTGGTTGTCATTCGTCCACCCCGCCACTCGCCCAGGTCGCGCCGTCCTCGTAGTAGGGGCGCAGCTTGTTCTCGTACATCGACAGCGCCGACCCGATGGCCATGTGCATGTCGAGGTACTTGTAGGTGCCGAGGCGCCCGCCGAACAGCACCATCGGCTCCTGCTTGGCGAGCTCGCGGTACTTCATCAGCTTCGCGCGGTCCTCGGCTGTGTTGAGCGGGTAGTACGGCTCGTCGTCCTCCTCCGCGAAGCGGGAGTACTCACGCACGATCACCGTCTTGCCCGACTTGTAGTTGCGCTCGGGGTGGAAGTGCTTGAACTCGTGGATGCGGGTGAACGGCACTTCCTGGTCGTTGTAGTTCATGACCGACGTGCCCTGGAAGTCGTCGACGTCGAGGACTTCGGGCTCGAGGTCGACCGTGCGCCAAGACAGCCGCCCCTCGCTGTTGGCGAAGTAGGCGTCGACGGGGCCGGTGTAGACCACGGGCAGCTTGCCGACGTAGTCGTCCTTGACGTCGAAGAAGTCGGTCGAGAGCCGCACCTCGATGTTCGGGTGGTCGGCCATCTTGGTGAGCCAGGCGGTGTAGCCGTCCTTGGGCAGGCCCTCGTAGGTGTCGTTGAAGTAGCGGTTCTCGAAGTTGTAGCGGACCGGGAGCCTGGTGATGATGTCCGGGCTCAGGTGCTTGGGGTCGGTCTGCCACTGCTTGGCGCTGTAGCCCTTCACGAACGCCTCGTAGAGCGGCCGGCCGATCAGCGAGATCGCCTTCTCCTCGAGGTTCTCCGCCTCCGACGTCTCGATCTCGGAGGCCTGCTCGGCGATCAGGGCTCGCGCCTCGTCGGGAGTGTGGCTCTTGCCGAAGAACTGGTTGATCAGGCCCAGGTTCATCGGGAAGGAGTAGACCTGCCCCTGGTAGCGCGCGAACACCCGGTGCTGGTAGCCGGTGAACTCGGTGAAGCGGGTGACGTAGTCCCAGACCTTCTTGTTCGAGGTGTGGAACAGGTGAGCGCCGTACACGTGCACCTCGATGCCGGTCTCCGGCTCGGGCTCGCTGTAGGCGTTGCCGCCGAGGTGGTGTCGGCGCTCGAGGACGAGGACCTTCAGGCCGAGCTCGTTGGCGCAGCGCTCGGCGATCGTGAGGCCGAAGAAACCGGAACCTACGACGACGAGATCAGGCTTATCCACACAGGACTCCTGGTCGGGGAACGAACGGTTGAGTCTATCTGCCGGTATGTCCGATCACGGCATCCACGCGGCGTCGGGCTGGTCACGTCGCCCCGCGGGTGGCCGGGGGTTTGCCGTCCCCGCGGTTGGCGATCCAGGCCTGGTACGCGCGGCGGCGCAGCGACTCCGGGACCAGCCGGTAGCCGCCTCGGACCACGATGTTGCGGACGTACTGGCTGCGGGTGGTCAGCCCCAGCTCGCGGAACCGCCGCTGGACCGCCAGCTCGGATCGGAGCAGCTGGCGGCCGCCCCGGCGGGCGTAGGCGCCGGCTCCGACGCGGTAGCGGACCAGCGGCTCGGCGAGGTTTGCCGGCTGGGCACCGGCGTCGAGCATCCGCGCGAAGAGCAGGTAGTCCTCCATCAGCGCCATGTCCGAGTAGCCGCCGGCCGCCTGGACCGCGCTGCGCCGGTAGACCACGGTCGGGTGGTTGAACGGGTCCCGGAAGGCCACCACCCGGCGGATCTCGGCCGGGTCCGTCGGCGGGGTACGACGACCCGACACCTCCTGCGCCGACGACTCGAACTCGAGCAGACCGCTGCCGACGATGTCGGCGCCCTGCTCAACGAGCGGCACCTGCTTCTCGAAGCGCTCCGGCAGGCTGACGTCGTCGGCGTCCATGCGGGCCACGATCTCGTGGCGGCACGCCGCCAGCCCCGCGTCGAGCGCCGGGCCCAGGCCGACGTTGTCGGGCATCACCACGAGGTCGACGGTGACCGGGCTGGACGCGACGAGCTCCGCGATCGTCCCCGCGAGCTCGTCGGGCACCGGCCCGTCCTGCACGAGCACCACCTGGTCGGGTCGGCGGTGCTGGTCGTGGACGCTGGAGACGAACGCCTCGCGCAGGAATGCGGGGTTGTCGCCGTGGTAGACGGGCAGCAGCAGGCTGAACGGCTCCGGCTCCCCCGTCGGCCGGTGCTGCGACGACCCGTGGGGCGACCAGCCGGCCTCGGCGAGCACCACGCCGTTGGAGCGGGGCCGTCGGGTGAGCCCGGTGACGAGGCCTCGCCGCAGGCCTCGTGCGAGGGTGCGGCGGTCCTGCGAGCGCGCGAACGTGCGGCCCCATCGACGCACCGTCGAGCCGCCGTACAGCAGCTTCTCGGACCCGCTGAGGCCTTGGCTGCGGGTGAAGAGCCAGACCTTGTTGCGCACCTCGTAGAAGAACCGCTCCCCCGGGTCTGCGTCGGTCGAGCCGAAGGTGCGGGTCTTGTGCACCACCACGCTGTCGGGGACGGCGAGCCCGACCCCGCCGCGGATCAGCCGCGTGGAGTACTCGAAGTCGTCGTTCCAGAGGAAGTAGTCGGCGACCGGGAGGCCGCGACGGCGCACCGCGGCCACGTCGCAGACGACCGACACGAACGATGCGGACCTGATCGGCTGCGCCCCGACCGACTCGGCCGCGTCGCGGTCCGCCTGCCTGGCACCCGGTCTGGTGCGCGGCGTGTTCATGGGGTGGTCGCGCCCGTCCGTCCAGACGACGCGGCTGGCGAGCACCGCCGGCCGCTCCTGCGAGGGGTACGTCGACCAGGCGACCGCCAGCCGCTCGAGCGCGGTCTCCGTGGGCACGGTGTCGTCGTCGAGCAGCCAGACCAGCTCGGGGTCGAACGTGAGCGCCCGCTCGATGCCGGCGGCGAACCCGCCTGCGCCGCCGGTGTTCGCGGCCAGGTGCACGACCTCGAGGTGGGCGAACTCCCCGTCGAGCATCTCCGCGGTGCCGTCGGTGCTGGCGTTGTCGACCACGACGACCTGCGCCGGCCGCAGCGTCTGGGACTCGACGGCCGCCAGCGACTCTCGCAGCAGGTCGCGCCGGTTCCAGGTGACGACGACCGCGACGGCACGCGCAAGGGCGGGCGCGCTGTCGGGGCCGGTCACGGCCCGCACCCTACCGACGGGGTCTGCCCGGAGGTCGCTCAGCAGGAGTCGGACAGGTTGCTCGACGCGTTGGCGGCGTACCCGTCGTGGAGGTTTCCGATGGAGCCACCGACGGTCGCCTGCCGGGTGCGGTTGAAGCCCTTCTTGGGCTTGGCCCCTCCCGCCTTGGCGACGCTCTTGCCCTCCGACCTGTCGATGGAGGTCTGCACCATCGACTGGATCTTGTCGACGTCGGGGCTGCCGGTGCTGATCATCGGCGGCACGAACGACACCGTGCGGATCGGCTGGGTCCGGGCCTTCATCGCGAGCTCGGCGAACCTGCCCAGCTCGGAAGCGGGAAGGTCGGTGGTGACCAGCTTCTCGCTCGCCTTGGCGATGTCCTCGAACTTCGTGACCACGGTCTGTGGCGACATCTGCTGCAGCATCGCGTTCATGACGCACTTCTGGCGCGCCATCCGCGAGTAGTCGTCGGCGCTCTCGCGCGAGCGTGCGAACCACAGCGTCTGGTAGCCGTTGAGCCGCTGCACGCCCGGCTCGATGTGGCCGGTCACCGGCCCGCCGACGCCACCGATCGGGATCCGGTCGCGCACGTTGAGCTTGAGCCCGCCCAGTGCCTGCACCATGCTGCGGAAGCCCTGCAGGTTGACCATCGCGTAGTAGTTGACCTTGAGCCCGGTGATGCCCTCGACCGCCTCCGTGGTCGCCTCGACACCGGGGTTGGCGTAGCCCTTGAACAGGGCCTTGTGGTCGGCGGCCCAGGTGGCCAGGCTGTTCAGCTCGCAGCCTTCGCAGTCGTAGGTGTCGGGGAACTGGCTGGCCATCACCGAGCCCTCGGCGAACGGGAAGTTCATCATGTTGCGCGGCAGGCCGAACAGGATCGTCTTGCCGGTGTCGGCGTCGATGCTCGCGACGGTGATGCTGTCGGGCCGCAGTCCCCAGCGGTCCTTGCCGGAGTCCCCGCCGAGCAGCAGCACGTTGTAGCGGCCGTCGTGGGCCGAGGTCGCCGTACCGTCGCCGAACATCGCGCTGATGAAGCCCTTCTGCACCGCCACCACGTGGGAGGCGAACAGCAGCGAGCCGGCGACCGCGAAGCAGAGCACGCCGTTGAGGCCGACGATCGCGAGTCGCTGCTTCTGCAGCAGCTGCAGCGGCTGGCCGAGCCGCCAGGCGTCGACGAACAGCAGCGCCCACCCGACGGCGAGCGCGCAGAGCAGCAGCCGGACGAAGCCGAGGAAGACGGTGTTGCTCGCCAGCCAGTAGATGAACCCGTGCCACATCATGCCGACGAGCACCACGAACGCGACCGCACCGAGCAGGCTCAGCCAGATCCGCAGCGCGAGCCGGCCGATGTCGCGGCGGCCTGCGGCGAGCTGTGCCGAGCCGGGCAGGACCAGGGTCATCAGCAGCAAGGTGACGGCACGGCGGAAGCGGACCCTCGCGAGCGCGGCGTCGCGACCAGGGCGCGACCGCTGTCCAGCGGGGGTGCCCAACCCGGGGGAAGAGACGGGTGGCATGTCCGGGCCTTTCCTCAGACCTGTTTGCGGGGGCTGGCTGCGGCAAGGTTTGTGCCCGGCCAAGTATCACCAGTCACAACCGTCACTCCTGTCACGGCGCGCCGGGCGGCGTCAAGTCGCGCGGTCGCCCCCAGGTGACAGCGGTACCGTCTGCGCATGCCCGAGCGCGACGAGCCCGACTTCGACTGGCTCTACGGCACCCAGGGCAAGGGAGTCGGCAGCTCGGGCCGTGGCGACCGCGGCGACCGCGGCGCTCCGGCCGCCGGTGACGACGACGCCACGCGGGTGCAGCCGGTCCAGGGCGGGCGGCCATCGTCTCGCGACCCGGAGCCGACGCAGAAGCTGCCGACGATGAACCGGCGCGGCTCCGAACGAGCGCGTGGAAGTGGCTCCGAGCGGGCGTCGGCCGCGCCGTACCAGGCGCCACCTCCGGTGCGTCCGCGGCAAGGCGCCCTCGTCGGCCGGCTCGGGAGGTAGGCGCTTCCGGTGGCGGTGGGGCTACCTGTGGGCGTTCTTGGTGCTGTGGCTGGTCTTCTTGATCACCGTCCCGCTCATCGCGTGGTCCCGCATCGAGAAGGTCGACGCCACGCCCCGTGGCAGCCGCCCGCCGGAGCAGAAGGGCACCACCTACCTGCTGGTGGGCAGTGACAGCCGAGAAGGGCTGACCCGCAAGCAGCAGCTCGACCTCGGTGTCGGCAAGGGAGCCGGGCGCCGCACGGACACGATCATGCTTCTGCACATCGGCGCCGGCCCGAACCTGCTGATGTCGATCCCGCGGGACTCGATCGTGCCGATCCCCAATCACGGGACGACGAAGATCAACGCGGCCTTCGCGTTCGGCGGACCACGACTGCTCGCGGCGACCATCGAGAACAACACCGGCATCCGCATCGACGACTACATCGAGATCGGCTTCTCGGGCTTCGTCGACGTCGTGGACGCGGTGGGCGGCATCCAGATCTGCCCCAAGGCGAACATCAAGGACCGACGAGCGGACCTCGACATCCAGAAGGGCTGTCAGGACGTCGACGGCAAGACGGCACTGGGCTACTCCCGCTCACGACACGGCCAGCGGTACGGCGACATCACCCGCGCCCGCCACCAGCGCGAGGTCGTCAGCGCCGTCGGCTCCGAGGCGATCTCGCCCTGGTCGGTCATCAACCCGATCCGCTACTACCGGCTCTGGATGGCCGGCGCGAACTCGCTCCGGGTCGGTGAGGACACCGGCATGATCGCCGTGATGCGGTTCGCGCTCGCGATGCGCAACGTCGACGGCAAGGACGGACTGACCTGCGGCGTACCCATCTCCGACCTCGCGGTGCACTGGGACCCGGACCGCTCCAAGAAGCTGTTCCGGCTCATCGCCCAGGACCGCACCGAGGACGTGTCGAAGGGCCTGTGCCGGCAGAGCGGGCTCAAGGGCTGACAGCGGCTCACGCCCAGGACTGCTCGGTACGACGGGCGAGGTCCTCGACCACGGCGGCGAGGTCGTGCGGTCTCCTCGAACACCTGCCGCTGCCGGGTCGATCCGGTGCCACGGGCCAGCACCCGCTCGAAGGACTCGACGACCCGGTCGAGGTCACCGGCCTCGGCCAGCGCGTCGCGGGTGAAGTCAACGGTCGCCTCGAGCACCTCGCGTGGGGGCGCGAGCTCCAAACGCTTCGGGTGCACCAGGTCGGCGCCGAGGCCGAAACGTGCGGCCCGCCAACCGGCGACCTGCAGCAGATCCGCGCGCCAGACCGGCACGCTGTCGTCCTTGGCGACCGTCGCGACCAGCGCCCGGGCGAGCAGCGCGACCAGGACGGCGTCGTCGACGTCGGTGGTGACGTCGGCCACCCGGATCTCCACGGTCGGGAAGTCCTCGGCGAGCCGGACGTCGTAGTAGAGCATCCCCTTGTCGAGCCCGCCGCCCCACGCGAGCATCCGCTCCGAGACCGAGCGGTACGTCGCGACGTCACCGAACGGCTGCCCAGGCCCCGCCGTCGGCCAGCGGCTCCAGACCTGGGACCGCCAGCTGGCGTGCCCGGTGTCACGCCCCTGCCAGTAGGGCGAGTTGGCCGCGATGGCGATCAGCAGCGGCAGCCACGGCCTGATGTGGTCCACGACGTGCACCGCCTCGTCGTCGTCGGCCACCTCGACGTGCATGTGCATGGCGCACACCAGCATCTGCCGGGACATCTCGCCGTACTCGTCCTGGATGCGCCGGTAGCGCGACTTCGGCGTGAAGTCCTCGCTCTCCTCGGCCAGCACCGGCGTCGCCATCGCCACCGCGCGGGCGCCGGCGGCCGCAGCCGCCTCGCCCACGGCGCGTCGGCCGGCACGAATCTCGGCAGCAAGGTCGTCGGCATCCGTGCACGGCGACGTCGACGTCTCGAGCTGCTGCAGGAACAGCTCCTGCGCGACCTCCGTGGTGTCGTCCTCCTTGGCCAGCGCAGCCGGGCCGGAGACCGCGGTCAGGTAGCCGGTCTCGGGGTCGACGAGCATCAGCTCCTCCTCGACACCGATCTTGCGCAAAGTCATAGGCACACGGTCCCCTTCTGCCGGTCGACCATGCGCGCCCGCGCTGGAAGGCGCAGTCGAAACGCTGCGGTCGGGGACCGCTGGTGGCATGCTCGCTCGCGTGAGCGAGCAGGATCCGGAGCCGACGCAGCCGCTGGGCCAGCCCTGGAACCAGCCGCCTCCGCAGGCTCCACAGCCGCCGCAGCCTCCGCTGCCGCCACCGACGCAGTACCTGCCGCAGGCGCAGCCGCCGGCGCCGTACGCCCAGCGGCAGCCCGCGCCCTACCCCCAGCAGCCGCCCGCGCCGCCCTACGGCCCGCCTCCCGGCTACTACGGACAGGTCCCGATGCCCTACGGCCGGCCGATGGTGGTGGCTCCCAAGAGCCCGGGTGTGGCGCTGCTGGCGTCGTTCTTCATCCCGGGCCTGGGGACCATGATCAACGGCGAGGCAGGCAAGGGGATCGGCATCCTCGCCGGCTACCTCGTGAGCCTGCTGTTCGTGCTCGTGGTCATCGGGATCTTCGGAGTCATCGGCTTCTGGGTCTGGGGGATGGTCGACGCCTACCAGGGCGCCCGCAAGTGGAACCTGCGCCACGGCATCCTCAGCTGACCACGGCCGCGCGAGGCACTTGTACTCTCTGCGCATGGCAGCCGCTCCCCCACCTTGGCTCGACCCCGAGACGATCAGCTCGATGCTCGTCGACAACGAGACGTGGGCCGTCGTCGGCCTGTCGGGGAACCCGCACCGAGCGGCGTACCGGGTGGCGGAGTTCCTGCAGAGCCAGGGCAAGCGCATCGTGCCGATCCACCCGAATGCGCCGGTGGTGCACGACGAGCAGGGCTACGCGACCCTCGCCGACGTGCCCTTCGACATCGACGTCGTGGACGTGTTCCGGCGGTCGGACGCCGCCGGTGAGTTCGCCGACCAGGCGGTGCAGGTCGGCGCCAAGGCGGTGTGGTTCCAGCTCGGGGTCGTCGACGAGGCGGCGTACGAGCGGACCAGCGCTGCCGGCCTGCCGATGGTGATGGACACCTGCCCCAAGATCGAGTGGCCGCGGACCGACTGGGCGCGATGAGCGCCCCGGAGACCCGGCGCGGCGACGTCGTGGAGACGCTGCACGGCCACCAGGTCGCCGACCCCTACCGCTGGCTCGAGGATCCCGACTCCCCGGAGACCGCTGCCTGGGTGGCTGCGCAGAACGAGGAGTCCCGCCGGCACCTCGACGCCTGCGAGTCGAGGCCGTGGTTCCTGCGCACGCTTCGCGAGATCGTCTCTCGCCCGCGCGGTGGGACGCCCGAGCGGATGGGCGGGCGGTACGTCGCCTCGCGCAACGACGGCAGTCAGGAGCAGGACGTCTGGTTCGTCGGCGAGACCCTCGACGACCTCGTGCACCAGAGCCGGCTCCTCCTCGACCCCAACTCGTTCTCCGACGACGGCACCTCGTCGCTGGTCGGTGCGCACGCGAGCCGCGACGGGAGGTGGCTCGCCTACCTCGTCAGCGACGGCGGCAGCGACTGGACGACGATCCGGCTGCTCGAGCTCGGCAGCGGACGCGAGATCGACGACGTGGTCGAGAAGGTGAAGTTCAGCGAGGCCACCTGGCTGCCGGACGACGCGTCGTACCTCTACCTCCACTTCGAGACTGCCGGCTCCGGGGTCGGCACCGAGTCCGAGGCGCTGCCGGGTGGTCGGCTCCGGCGTCACCGGGTGGGCGAGCCGCAGGACGACGACGAGCTCGTGCTCGAGTTCCCGGACGACCCGCGTCTCGGGCATCATCCCGGAGCTGTCGCACGACGGCAGGTGGCTGGCCGCACACCTGCACCTGGGGACGTCGGAGAAGAACCGGCTGTGGTTCCTGCCCGTGGTCACCGAGGGTGGCGCCAGCTCGATCGGCGAGCCGCTGAAGGTCGTCGACGAGACCTACGCCGGGTTCTACCTGATCCGCACGGACGGCCACACCGCCTACCTGCTCACCGACCACGAGGCGCCGATGCGCCGAGTGGTGCGCGTCGACCTCGAGACGTTCGCCGCCACCGGCTCCCTCGAGCTCGTGGACGTGGTCCCGGAGTCCGAGCACCTGCTGGAGCAGGTCGAGGCCGCCGGCGACGAGCTGGTCGCGGTGCACCTCGTCGACGCGCAGCCGCGGCTGACCCGGTGGACCCTCGACGGCGACTGCGTGCCGGTCGACGTGCAGGGCGGCCAGGTGCTCGCGCTGCACGGCGAGGTCGGCCACGACGAGGTGTTCGTGGGCATGTCCTCGCTGATCCGGCCGCTGGCGTCGTACCGCCTCGACCTGGGCAGTGGCGAGGTGGCGCCGCTCGACCTGGCCCCTGGTCGCGGAAGCTCCTGGGAGCCGCCCGAGGTCGTCACCGAGCGACGGCGCGCGACGAGCGAGGACGGCACCGAGGTGCCCTACTTCCTGGTGCGCCGGGCCGATGTCGTGCTCGACGAGCCGCGGCCGACGCTGCTGTGGGGGTACGGCGGCTTCAACATCCCCGAGCTCGCGAAGTACCGGCCCGAGTGGCTCGGCTGGCTCGCCGCCGGAGGGGTGCTGGCGGTGGCGAACCTGCGCGGCGGCGGCGAGTACGGCTCCGCCTGGCACGACGGTGGCCGGCTGGAGCGCAAGCAGAACGTGTTCGACGACTTCGTGGCGGTCGCCGAGGCGCTGGTCGCCGATGGCGTCACCACTCGCGAGCAGCTGGCCCTGCACGGCCGGAGCAACGGCGGGCTGCTGGTCGGCGCGGTGCTGACCCAGCGCCCCGACGTGATGGCGGTGGCGCTGCCGGGGGTGGGCGTGCTCGACATGCTGCGCTTCCACCTGTTCACGATCGGCGCCGCGTGGACGGCCGACTACGGCTCCCCCGAGGACCCGGAGATGTTCGAGGTGCTGCGCGCCTACTCGCCGCTGCACAACCTGGCGCCCGGGACGGCGTACCCCGCCACGCTCGTGCTCACCGGTGACCACGACGACCGGGTCGTGCCCGCGCACAGCTTCAAGTTCACCGCCGAGATGCAGCGCTGCCAGGCCGGCGACGCACCCGTGCTGGCGCGCATCGAGACGTCGGTGGGACATGGCACCGGCAAGCCGCTGTCCGTCATCGCCGAGGAGACCGCCGACCTGCTCGCGTTCGCGGCCGAGCACACCGGGCTGGTTCCGGGCTGAGCCGGCCGGCCGATTCCCAGGTCGACCTGGGAATTGTGCACGTACCCGGCGAAACAACAGCGGGCAGGTGCCGGTTTCCCAGGTGGACCTGGGAAACCGTCAGCCGCAGGGGCCGCAGCTAGAAGCCGACCCGCCGCTCGGACTCGCCGCGGACGGTCTTGCCCTTCTCCTTGGCCGCGGCGCGCAGCGACTCCTGGAAGTCGACCATCTTCTGGCGCAGAGCCTCGTCGGAGGCCGCGAGGATGCGGACGGCGAGCAGGCCGGCGTTGCGGGCGTTGCCGACCGCGACCGTCGCCACCGGGACCCCGGCCGGCATCTGCACGATCGACAGCAGCGAGTCGAGGCCGTCGAGGTTGCGCAGCGCGACGGGAACCCCGATGACCGGCAGGGGCGTCACCGCCGCCAGCATCCCTGGGAGGTGGGCCGCTCCCCCGGCGCCCGCGATGATGACCCGCAGTCCGCGACCGGCGGCCTCTCGCCCGTAGGCGAGCATCTCCTCAGGCATCCGGTGCGCCGACACGACGTCTGCCTCGTGGGCGACCTCGAACTCGTCGAGCGCCTCGCCGGCGGCCTTCATCGTGGGCCAGTCGGAGTCCGACCCCATCACGATCCCGACCAAGGGACTGTTCATTCGCTCTCCTGTCCGAGGTCGCCGCGGAACCAGTCCGCAGCGTGCCGTGCCCGCTCACGTACGTCGACGAGGTCGGCGCCGTACGCCGTGACGTGGCCGACCTTGCGCCCGGGCTTCACGTCCTTGCCGTACAGGTGCACCTTCAGCGACGGGTCGCGCGCGAAGACATGCGGGTAGCCGGCGTACAGGTCCTCCGACAGCGCGCCGTGCCCGCCGCCGAGGATGTTCACCATCACCGTCCACGGCGCGCGCGTCGCCGGCGACCCGAGCGGCAGGTCGAGCACCGCACGAAGGTGGTTCTCGAACTGCCCGGTGACTGCGCCGTCCATGCTCCAGTGGCCGGTGTTGTGCGGGCGCATCGCGAGCTCGTTGACGAGCACCTGACCGGACCTCGTCTCGAACAGCTCCACCGCGAGGATGCCGGTGACGTCGAGCTCGGCGGCGACCCGCATCGCGATCCGCTGCGCCTCGAGCGCCAGGTCCTCGTCGAGATCGGGTGCCGGGGCGGTCACCTCCCAGCAGACGCCGTCGCGCTGCTCCGACTCGACGACCGGGTAGGCCGCGACCTGGCCCGACGGCGAGCGCGCGACCAGCGCGGACAGCTCGCGCCGGAAGTCGACCTTCTCCTCGGCGAGGATCGCCACTCCGCTGGACGCCGCGACCGCGAACGCGTCGGCGCACTCGTCCGGGGACGACACCACCCACACGCCCTTGCCGTCGTAGCCGCCGCGGGTGGTCTTCAGCACGACCGGGAAGCCACCGAGCGACGCGGCGAAGTCCACCGCCTCGGCGGCGTCGGCGACCAGCCGGTGCCGGGGGCTGGGGATGCCGAGCTCGTCGAGCCGCGGCTCGCATGACGCCCTTGTCCTGGGCGTGCACCAGGGCACTCGGGACCCGGACGGCAGGCGTGCCCCTCGGCCGCGAGGGTGTGCAGGTGCTCGGTGGGGACGTGCTCGTGGTCGAACGTGACGACCGCGCAGCCCTCCGCCACCGGCGCAGGTCGTCGATGTCCCGGTAGTCGCCGACAGTCGTGTCGGGCACGACCTGGGCCGCGGAGACGTCGGGACCCTCAGCGAGCAGCCGCAGCGGCACCCCGAGCGCGACGGCGGACTGGGCCATCATCCGGGCGAGCTGGCCGCCCCCGACGACTGCCAGGGCGGGTGTGGAGGTCACGCGAGGAGCGTAACGAGCAGCCGTGTCAGCGCGCGCAGGGATACAGGTCGACGACGGCGGTTGGGCCGGCGCCGGTGCGTCAGGAGGCGGTCTTGGCGGTCGCGATCGACACGCTTGCGCTCGCTGCAGGTGACACGGTGAGGTCGCCGTACACCGGCGGGGTGACCTCGAACCGCAGTCCACGACCGCGGATCGTGGTGATCAGGCTCGGGCGGCGCGGGTCGTCGCCGAGCTTCTTGCGGACCCAGCCGAGGTGGACGTCGATGGTCTTCGCGGACGTCCAGAAGTTGGTCTGCCACACGTCGCGCATGAGCTCTTCGCGGGTGACGATCTCGCCCGGGACGGCTGATCAGGGCCTGCAGGAGGTCGAACTCCTTGTTGGACATGCGGATCTCGACGCCGTCACGCCACACGCGGCGGGCGTTCGGGTCGACCTCAACCCCCTGAACACTCATCATGTCGATGAGCCTAAAGGGACAAAACGGGCGTCGAAGGCGGATTCTCGATAATAGTCCGGAATGACTAGTTCCTTGTCTAGTCCCGGCCACGCCCAGCCCGCCGGACGGCGCGCGCACGGCACGGAACGGCCGATGAAACGGGTCAGTGACGCCGTACGGCGACGGGCTCGACCAGCCCGAAGCCGCGCACCGGGCGGGCCGGGAGCAGGCGGGTCTCGAAGCGGTCCTCGGGGAGCAGGTCGGCGGTCGCGGCGTCGGTGATGACCCGGTTGCGGCGGGCGACGGCGGTCAGCCGGGCGGCCATGTTGACCGGCGGGCCGTACACGTCACCGAGCTGCAGCACCACCGAGCCGGTCGCCAGGCCGATGCGCACGTCGGGCAGCCGGTTGTCGTGCCCGATCACCTCGACGATGGTGAGCGCGATGTCCATGGCGGCCTCCGGGTCGTCGGAGACGAACAGCACCGAGTCGCCGAGGGTCTTGATGACCCGGCCCCGCCGCGCCGCCACCACGTCGGCGCACCGGGACTCGAAGATCTCCACCAGGTCACCGAGCCGGTCCTCGTCGAGCCGGTTCGACAGCGCCGTGAAGCTCACCAGGTCGGCGAAACCGACGGTGACCCGGGTGGTGTGCAGGTCCTCGTGGTTGGCGCCGACCGCCTCGACCCGCGCGACCGCCGCCGCGAGGTGACGCCGCCAGGAGTAGACCAGCAGCTTCTCGAAGGGCAGGCCGACCTCCTCGGTCAGCCGCAGCGCGCTCCCGATCCGGCTGCCGGTCGCGTCGTCACCCGCCTCGAGCTGCTCGACCCGGGCCGAGAGCGTGGCGACCTGCCAGTCGGCCAGCCGTGCCATGGTCTGGCCGACCGCCCGGGTCAGCCGCACCGCGGTGTCGAAGTCGATCGCACCCTTGTCGACGGCACCGACCAGCGAGGACAGCGCGTCCAGGTCCGACTTCGGTGAACGCCGGCTGGTCGCCGGCGTCGGGGAACCCCAGCGCCCGCCACAGCCGCTGGGCCTCCTCCAGCGTCACGCCCGCGGCCTCGGCGACCTCGTCGCTGGTCAGCGAGGGCCGCTCGCCCAGGATCGCGCCCTCGAGGGCCTGGCTCGTGAACCCCGTGTCGGGACCGAGGTCGGGCTCCGTGCCGGATCGGGTTCGTCAGGCGCCGTCATCGAGTGGCTGCTCCCGCGTCCGGGTGTCCTGCGGGTCGTGCTCGCGGAAGTCGCCGCCGGTGTGACCGAACACCAGGTCACTGATCTGCAGGTGCACCTGCTCGACCTGCGGGATGTCCGGCAGCCGCACGGTGCCCCGCTCGCTCGCGTCGGAGATCACCAGCGTGCCGCAGCCGAGCATCCGGTCGATGAGCCCGTGCTCGTAGGCGACGTCGCTGATCCTCGGGATCGGGATGTCGTGGCCGCGGCGGGACAAGATGCCGGTGCGGGTGATGATGCGGCGGTTGGTGACGGTGTACGACGTCGTCAGCCAGTTGAGGAACCGCTTGAGCGTGAGCACGATCAGCGCGAGCAGCGCGACCGCCCAGATCACGGTGAGCAGCAGCGGCTTGGCGTTCCCGCGGGGGAACGACGAGGCGTAGCCCGCCGCGCCGGCGAGCACGATCAGCCAGATCGCCGGCACCAGCAGCGCCTTGATGTGCGTGCGCGTGGACACCACCACGTGCTCGCCCTCGTTCAGCAGCTTGCGGTTGAACGCCACCGGGGCATTCTGACACGCGGCTCCCGCCGACGGTCCGGGTGTCGGAAGCTCAGCCGGGCCGGACGTGGATGACGTCGCCGGCGCCCAGCACGTGCACGCCGGAGCCGTCGTCGACGTGCAGCCTGCCCTCGTCGTCGACGTCGACCGCCGTGCCGGTGACCGTGTCGCCACCGGGCAGGTCGGCGCGCACCTGCCGGCCGAGCGTCGAGCAGGCCTCCCGGTACGGCGCGCGCAGCCCCTCGCCGCCGCGCACGGACCCATCCGTCGTACCTGGCGGAGAACGCGGCGAGCACCGCCCCGAGCAGCGCTCGTGCGGTCGACGTCCTCGGCACCCTCGAGAGCCAAGCGAGGTGGCCGTCTCGACGGGCAGCTCGTCGCGCGTGGCGGAGACGTTCAGGCCCACGCCGACCACCGCCGCCGCACCGGCGGGGTGCTCGACGAGCTCGACGAGGATGCCGGCCAGCTTGCCCTCGCCGACCATCACGTCGTTGGGCCACTTCAGGTTCGCCGCGACGCCGGCCACGTCTCGCACCGCGTCGACGACGGCGAGCCCGGTGAGCAGCGGCAGCCACGGCCACCGGGCGAGCGGCACGTCGCCCGGCGCCACCAGCAGCGAGAACGTCAGCGCCACGCCGCGCGGCGTCTCCCAGGTGCGGTCGAGCCGGCCGCGCCCGGCGGTCTGGTGCTCGGTCGACGACGACGAGCCCCGCCGGCTCGCCGGCCCGGGCGCGCTCGGCGACGTACGCGTTCGTCGACGGCGACTCGTCGAGGATCTCGACGCGCCACGGCGCGGGAGCGCCGGGATCGGTCAGCGGGCGGGGGGACGGGTGACTGGTCGGGGACTCGGCACAAGGTCTAGATTGCACCCCGTGAGCGACGCAGCCGTGAAACCCTCCGACACGCCGGGCGAGGGCACCGAGGTCCCCGACGACATCGACATCCACAGCACGTCGGGCAAGCTGGCCGACCTCGGTCGTCGTCTCGACGAGGCGACGCACGCCGGCTCCGAGCGGGCGATCGAGAAGCAGCACAAGAAGGGCAAGAAGACCGCCCGCGAGCGGGTGCTCGAGCTGCTCGACGAGGACTCGTTCGTCGAGCTGGACGAGCTGGCGCGGCACCGGTCGACGGCGTTCGGGATGGAGGAGAACCGGCCCTACGGCGACGGCGTCGTCACCGGCTACGGCACCATCGACGGCCGCCAGGTGCTGCGTGTTCGCGCAGGACTTCACGGTGTTCGGCGGGTCGCTGGGCCAGGTGTTCGGCGAGAAGATCGTCAAGGTCATGGACCTCGCCATGAAGACCGGCTGCCCGATCATCGGCATCAACGACTCCGGCGGCGCGCGCATCCAGGAAGGGCGTCGTCTCGCTCGGGCTCTACGGCGAGATCTTCCGCCGCAACGTGCACGCGTCCGGGCGTGATCCCGCAGATCTCGCTGATCATGGGGCCCTGCGCCGGCGGCGCGGTGTACTCCCCCGCCGTCACCGACTTCACGGTGATGGTCGACCAGACCTCGCACATGTTCATCACCGGTCCCGACGTGATCAAGACCGTCACCGGCGAGGACGTGTCGATGGAGGACCTCGGCGGTGCGCGCGCGCACAACACCAAGTCGGGCAACGCCCACTACATGGGCTCCGACGAGGACGACGCGATCGACTACGTGAAGGCGCTGCTGTCCTACCTGCCGCAGAACAACCTCGACGAGGCGCCGTCGTACGACGAGGTGGTCGACCTCGAGGTCAGCGACGAGGACCGTGCGCTCGACGACCTGATCCCGGACTCGCCGAACCAGCCCTACGACATGCATCACCGTCATCGAGTCCGTCGTCGACGACGGCGAGTTCCTCGAGGTGCAGGCGATGTTCGCGCCGAACCTCGTGGTCGGCTACGGCCGCGTCGAGGGCCGCCCGGTCGGCGTGGTCGCGAACCAGCCGATGCAGTTCGCCGGCACCCTCGACATCGACGCCTCGGAGAAGGCGGCGCGCTTCGTGCGCACCTGCGACGCGTTCAACATCCCGGTGCTGACGTTCGTCGACGTGCCCGGCTTCCTGCCCGGCACCGACCAGGAGTGGAACGGCATCATCCGCCGCGGCGCGAAGCTGATCTACGCCTACTGCGAGGCGACCGTGCCGCTGGTCACGGTGATCACGCGCAAGGCCTACGGCGGCGCGTACGACGTGATGGGCTCCAAGCACCTCGGCGGCGACATCAACCTCGCGTGGCCGACGGCGCAGATCGCGGTGATGGGCGCGCAGGGCGCGGTGAACATCCTCTACCGCTCCGAGCTCGGCGAGGCCGACGACCCGGACGAGCGGCGCGCCGAGCTGGTGCAGGAGTACGAGGACCACCTCGCGAACCCGTACCTCGCCGCCGAGCGCGGCTACATCGACGCGGTGATCCACCCGCACGAGACCCGCACCGAGGTCATCCGCGCGCTGCGGCTGCTGCGCTCCAAGCGCGGGACGCTGCCGCCGAAGAAGCACGGGAACATCCCGCTGTGAGCGAGGAGGAGCTCGTCCGCCGCTCTTCGTCATCAAGGGCGACGCGAGCGACGAGGAGGTCGCCGCGCTGACGGCCGTGCTGCAGGCGATGGCCGCGGCCGGTGCGGCCGCCCGCGCCGCCGAGAAGCGTCCTCGCCCCGAGTGGTCCGCCCCCCGCCGCGGCCTGCGACGACCGCTCTTCCACGGCCCCGGCGGCTGGCGGGCGAGCAGCCTCCCCGGCTGAGCGGCCGCGGTTTCCCAGGTTCACCTGGGAAACCGGCACGTACCCCGGGTTGTTTCACGGGGTACGTGCACGATTCCCAGGCGAACCTGGTAATCCGTCAACTGGTCACCCGCGCCTTCCGGCCCGGCGCGAAGAACGCCGCGACGACCGCGATCAGCACCGAGCCGGCGCCGACGAGCAGCGCGGGGCCGATGGCTCCGTCGTACCCGGTCGGCGTGAGCTGGCCGCCGTTGCTCTCGGAACACCGCGACGAGGCCGGCGACGCCGAGCGCCACGCCGAACTCACGGATCGTGGAGTTGGCCGAGCTCGCGGTGCCGAAGTCGCTGTCGGGCAGGCCGTCGAGCACCGCGGTCGCGCTCGGCGCGAAGGTCAGCCCCATCCCGATGCCGGCCATCACCAGGCCGGGGACGAGCGCGGAGTACGACGATCCCGCCTCCGTCACCACGGCGAGCCAGACCAGGGCGAACGAACTGCAGGATCAGCCCGGTCACCAGCAGCGCACGCAGCCCGGTGCGGGGAGCGAGCAGGCCGGCGAGCGGCGCGACCACCATCGGCGCTGCGGTCCAGGGCAGCGTGCGCAGGCCGGCCTCGAACGGTGAGTAGCCCTGCACGATCTGCAGGTTCTGCGACGAGCAGGAACACCGCGCCGAACATGCCGACGGTGAACGTCAGCCCGATGACGTTGGCCACCGAGAAACCCCGCGACCGGAACAGCCGAAGCGGCAGCACCGCGAACGCGCGCCGAGTGGCGGAGCGGGCGTGCAGCACGTACGCCGGCACCAGCAGTGCCGCGACGAGAACCGGCAGGAGCACGTTGACCGAGGTCCAGCCGTCGTCGTTGCCGTGCACGATGCCCCACACGCCGAGGAAGACGGCGCCACCGAGCAGCACCGTGCCGCGGACGTCGATCCGCTGGGCGCGGCCGAAGGACTCGTTGACGGCGCCCCACAGCAGCGGTGCCGCGATGAGCGCGACGGGCACGTTGAGCCAGAAGATCGCCTGCCAGCTGACGCCCTCCACGACCGCACCGCCGACCACCGGGCCGAGTGCGACGCCGAGACCGGAGACGCCGCCCCAGATGCCGATCGCCATCGGTCGCATCGCCACCGGGACGGCTGCGGCGAGCAGCGTCAGGGAGAGCGGCATCACCGCGGCGGCACCGAGGCCCTGGAAGGCGCGGGCCGCGATGAGCGCGCCCGGGGTCGTGCTCAGCGCCGAGGCGATCGAGGCGATCGTGAACAGCGTCAGCCCGCCGAGCATGACCCGGCGGCGTCCCCAGCGGTCGCCGAGCGTCGCGGCCGGGAGCATGAACGTCGCGAACGCCAGCGTGTAGGCGTTCACGAACCAGGCGAGGTCGTCGACCGTCGCGGCGAGGTCGGTGCGGATCACCGGGAGCGCGCTGGTCATCACCAGGTTGTCCAGCGTGGCCATGAACATCGGCAGCGAGGTGGCGACGACGGCGAGCCAGATCGGCGCCGTACGACGCCGGCCGCGGGTCCGCGCGACCGGTGTCGCCTCGGGAGCGACGGGGGCTGCCGGTGCGGCCGGCGTGGAGGCGGGAGCGGTGGTGGTCATCGCGTGCTCCTATGAAGGCATTGAATGATTACTTAGGTCTCCGACTCTAAGTAATCGACTGATAACATGTCAACCATGGCTGCTCAGAAGGCTCCGCGCACCGATGCTCCGATCCCCCGGATGTCCGCCGAGGACCGCCGCGAGCAGGTGCTCGCGGCGGCCATGAAGGCGTTCGCGCGCACCGGCTACGCCGGCACCAGCACCGACGCGGTCGCGCGGGAGGCGGGCGTGTCCCAGCCCTACGTGGTGCGCATGTTCGGCACCAAGCGCGAGCTCTTCCTGGCCGTCTTCGAGCAGGCCGCCGACCGGATCGAGGCCGCCTTCCGCGGCGTGCTCGACTCGCGTCCCGGCGGGCGACCGTTCGACCCGGACAACGAGGACGACTGGGCGGAGATGGGCGCGGCCTACACAGAGCTCCTCGCGGACCGCGACTTCATGCTCGTGCTGATGCACGGCTTCGCGGCCGGCGACGACGACGCGATCGCGGAGCGCGCCCGCATTGGCATGTCCGGGATCTACGACGTGCTGCTTGCCACCGGCTGCACCTCGGAGCGCGCCACCGCGTTCGTCGCGCACGGCATGCTGCTCAACGTGATGCTCGCGATGCGGGCGACGGACCACTTGAAGGACTCCGCCGCGCTGTCCGACCTGACGATGTGTGCGTTCGGCGAGGACGGGCTCTCGGCGGCCGCCGCGTCGTGAGCCGGCTCGTCCTCGCGTCCGCCTCCCCCGCGCGGCTCGCCACGCTGCGTGCCGCCGGCATCGACCCGCAGGTCGTGGTGTCCGGGGTCGACGAGTCCGTCGTCACCGAGACCGACCCGGCCAAGCATGTGGTCGAGCTGGCTGAGCTGAAGGCCCGTGCGGTGGCGGAGCGGCTCGACGTGCGGGACGGCTGGGTGCTCGGCTGCGACTCGGTGCTCGCGCTCGACGGCGACATCCTCGGCAAGCCCACCGACGCGGCGGACGCCGTACGCCGTTGGCAGCGGATGCGCGGCAGGTCGGGCGTGCTGCACACCGGACACCTGCTTGTCGACCTGGACAGCGGGACCGAGGTGTCCCGGTCGGTCGCCACCACGGTGCACTTCGCCGCCGTGAGCGACGCCGAGATCGAGGCGTACGTCGCGACGGGTGAGCCGTCGCAGGTCGCCGGCGCGTTCACCGTCGACGGGCTCGGCGGAGCGTTCGTCGCGGGGATCGAGGGCGACCACCACAACGTCGTCGGGCTCAGCCTGCCGGTGCTGCGCGAGATGTTCGCCGTCCTCGGCGTGCGCTGGACCGACCTCTGGGACTGACCCCGCAGAACTGGCACTTACCTGCTGTTGCAACACCGGGTAGGTGCCGGATTACCAGGTCGACCTGGGAATCCGCCGGCCGCTACCGCCCGCCGTGCGAAGCGAGCTCGCGCCGCTGCCGGCGCTCAAGGAAGGCGTCGTGGGCCGCGGGGCTGAGGAAGATGAACCGGCGGATCGCCCAGAACCGCGCGAGCGTGCCGAGCCCGAGGCCGATGACGTTCGCGGCGACGTTGTCCGCCACCGGGTCGCTGAGGCCGAGCACGTAGCGCGAGAACGACAAGCAGGCGAGCGGGATCACCATCGAGACCATGTTGATCACGAAGTACGCGAGCCGGCCGCCCGCGACTCCGACGGCCTCGCGGTTGCGGAACGCCCACGACCGGCTGCCGCGGTAGCTGACCAGCATCCCGACCGTGTTCGCGATGACGAACGCGACGAGCGGGTCGTCGTGCATCGGCCCCGGGCCGCCCATGTAGCCGTGCACCAGGCCGTTGAACAGCACGAAGGCCACCGCGGTCGCGACCCCACCCACGGTGAGGAACTTGGCGCCCTCGGAGAGGAGGCGCCGCATGCGGTGGCCCATGGCACAAGCCTAGGCAGGCTCATCCACTGGCGAGCAGCACCACCCCGGCGAACACCACGACGGCGCCGACGACCCGCACCGCACCCATCCGCTCGTGGAAGAAGATCGCCCCGATCAGCGCCCCGAACACGATGCCGACCTCGCGCAGCGAAGCCACCGTCGCGAGCTCTCCCACGCTCTGCGCCCAGATGACCAGGCCGTAGGCCACCACCGAGACGACACCGCTCGTCAGGCCCGGCACCAGCAGCGGCCGCGCGGCACGCCACATCGAGCGACGCCGGGTCGCGAGGATGCCGGCGATCAGCGGCCCCTGCAGCGCGAACAGCCACGCGATGTAGGCGGGTGTCCCGTGCGCGTGACGGACGCCGACGCCGTCGAGCACGGTGTACGTCGCGATCGCCACCCCGGTCGAGACGGCCGCGAGGATCGCCGGGCGGCCGGCGTGGAACGAACCCTTCCCGAGCACGAGCACCACCAGCCCGGCGCTGATCGTGAGGACGCCGGCGATCTCACGCGAGTCGAGCGACTGCCCGACGAGGGTCACGCTGGCGAGCGCGACGAGCAGCGGCGCCGTACCCCGGGCCAGCGGGTAGGTCTGCCCGAAGTCCCCGAGCTGGTAGCTCTTGAGCAGCAGCAGGTTGTAGGCGACGTGCACGACCACGGAGCCGAGCAGGTAGGGCCAGGCAGCCGCGGCCGGCACCCCGACGAACGGCAGGAAGCACAGCGCCACCGCTCCGGCCGAGACGTTGAGCAGGAAGAAGCCGACCTGCCGGTCGGGGATCGCGTGCGCGATCGCGTTCCAGATGGCGTGCAGCAGGGCAGCCAGCAGCACCACGGGTACGACGAGCACATCTCACGGTTTCACGGGTGAGCACGGCGACGCCTCGTCGCCTCAGTCCACGGACAGGTCGCGCCCTACGACGACAGGTCGAGCAGCAGCAGCACGATGGCGGCGAGGGACGCCAGGACCCCGACCGTGATCAGCACCTTGTCCAGCGTCGTCACCCGAGGCAGGAAGATCCGCAGCCCCGTGATGATCCCGATCGTCGCGAACAGCCAGGCCAGGAACGGTCGCGCGTCCGCCAGCACCCATATGAGCGAGACGGCACCCAGGATCAGCGAGAGCGCGCTCGCCCCCGTCAGGCCCGACACCTTGTTCGGCGCCCAGATGTCTCCGGCCTGCTCGCTGTAGCCGTGATCCGCGGCGGAGTACTTCTCGTTGCTGTCGCTCATGGCTCGTCCGTTCCACGCCGAGGATGCTGTCTTAGGACGTTACGACTGTGACGCGGGCGACGAAATGGCCATAAGTGACTACCTGTCGCGGTGTACCTTCCCGGGGACGATGAGACCGGGGCTGAGGGGGTGAGCGTGCGGCGTGTACCTCAGTGACCGGCCGCCGCTGCCAGAGACCACGCCCCGAACCATCGGACGGACCTCCAGCACGGTCGTGCTGCTCGGCCTGGTCAGCCTGTTCACCGACCTCTCCTCGGAGGCGGTCTCGTCGGTGCTGGCGCTGTACCTCACCACGGTCGTGGGTCTCAGCCCGCTCGGCTACGGCCTGGTCGACGGCCTGTACCAGGGGGTCAGCGCCGTCGTGCGCATCCTCGGCGGCTGGGTTGCCGACCGCACCGACCGGCCGAAATGGGTAGCCGTCGTCGGCTACGGCGTCTCCGCGCTCTCGCGGCTCGCGCTGATCCCGGCGCACGGCCTGGCGGCCATCACCGCGGTGCTCACCGCCGACCGGCTGGGCAAGGGGCTGCGGACGGCGCCGCGTGACGCGATGATCGCCGCCTCGTCGACACCGCAGACGCTCGGCCGCTCGTTCGGCGTGCACCGCACTCTCGACACCTTGGGCGCGGTCCTCGGACCGGTGCTGGCGTTCCTGCTGCTGTGGTGGCTACCGGGAGACTTCAACGCGGTCTTCCTCGTCTCGTTCGCCGCCGCGCTGGTGGGGTTGGCGCTGCTGCTGCTCCTGGTCCCGAACGTCCGCCCCGCCGGCCGGGCGAAGCCCACGAGGCCAGCCGAGACGCCAGCCACCACGCCGGCCGAGACGCCGGCCGCGAGCGGATCGCTGGGCCGCGACCCCACGTTGGTCCGGCTCATCGCCGCAGTCGCCCTGCTGAGCCTGCTGACCATCGGCGACGGCTTCCTCTACCTCGCTCTGCAGCGACGCGACGACCTCGCCATCGCCTACTTCCCGCTGCTGTACGTCGGCACGAACATCGCCTACCTGTGCCAGGCCTGGCTGATGGGGCGCCTGGCAGACCGGGTCGGCAAGTCACGCGTCTTCTTGACCGCGCATCTCGCGCTGCTCGCGGCGTACGTGTGCGCAGCCGGTCCGTCGCTGGGCCACGCAGCGACGATCGCGTGCCTGGTGCTGCTCGGCACGTACTACGCCGGCACGGACGGGCAGCTCGCTGCGCTGACCAGCGCCGCCTTCGCGCCTGAGTCTCGGGCCCGGGCCCTGTCGGCCGTGCAGACAGCGCAGGCCGGGGCACGGTTCTTCTCGTCGGTGCTGTTCGGGCTCCTGTGGGCAACGATCGGGCTCACCAGCTCGTTCGTGCTCGTGACCGGTCTGCTCGCCGGCGGCATGGCGGGCGCCTGGGTGCTACTGCGGGCGGTCCGGACCGAACCGGTGGCCACCGCATGAGCACCCGCGCCCGGATCGTGACGTTCGTGATCGTCGTGCTCGTCCTGGTCGCCGGCACGACGACGTACCTCTTGCATGCCCGTGACGCACAACAGGACCCTGGGTCGGCGAACGCACCACGGAGCACGTCGCTCGCGAGGATCGAGTCCGGGCCACACATCCTGTTCCGCAACAACGCCCGCTCCCACTACGGCGTCGTCTCGGCGGTGGCGCTCGACGACACCCGCGGCCCACGCGCCTACACCTCGACCCCGTGCGCGCGGCTCTACGCCACCGACGACCGCACCCTGTGTCTCTACCTCGACCGCGGCAGCATCACCTACAAGGCCCGGGTGCTGGAGACCGACCAACGCGTGCCACTGGCCGGGGTGCCGAGTCGTGCTCGGCTCTCGCATGACGGGCGGCTGGCTGCCACGACCACCTTCGTGAGCGCCGACTCCTACGCCGCCGCGAACTTCTCGACGCGCACGAACATCACTGCTCTCACAGGTGGGTCGCGGACCGTGAACCTGGAGGACTTCACGCTCGTGCACCAGGGGCGCCGGATCAAGCCGGTGGACCGCAACTACTGGGGCGTCACCTTCGCCGATGACAACATCTTCTACGCCACCGTCGCGTTCTCCGGTAACACCTGGCTCGTGCGAGGCAACCTCGCGACAAAGTCGGTGACGACCCTGCGCGACGACGCGGAGTGCCCGTCCCTGTCACCGGACGGGACACGCGTGGTCTACAAGAAGCAGCTCGGCAAGTCACGCGGCACGTGGCGGCTGGCCGTGTACGACCTCGACAGCCACCGCGAGACGTTGCTCGCCGAGCACCGCAGCGTAGACGACCAGGTCGAGTGGCTCGACGAAGACCACGTGCTCTACGGACGGCCGCGCCGCAACGACTCCCCGGTGTCCGACGTGTGGTCCGTGCCTGCCGACGGCTCCGGGAAGCCGCGCATGACGATCCCGCTGGCCACGTCACCGACCGTCGTCCGGTAGCTGGTGCTCGTCAGGGCCGCACGCGCAGCGCCAGCAGCGTGGTGTCGTCGTCCTCGTTGACGGCGAGATCCACGACCACCCACTCCATCCAGGCGACCAGGTCCGCTGCGTCGCCGCGCAGCGTCGCTTGCCGCAGCCGCTCGAGGGAGTCGTCGAGGTCCACACCACGGCGCTCGATCAGCCCGTCGGTGTAGAGCAGCAGTGTCGCGTCGGGAGCGAGGTCGAGGACGAGCGAGGTCGCCGGGTGAGCACCGACGCCCAGCAGCGGCTTGGCGTCGACCTCGAGGAACCGCGCGTCGGACCCCTCACGCAGCAGCGGGGGCGGGTGTCCGCCGTTCGCGATCTCCAACGTGCGCCGGCCACGGTCGACGATCACCACGACGGCGCTGGCCAGCTGGTCCGGGAGCAACCGGTCGATGAACGCGTCGAGCCGGTCGAGGGACTCGGCCGCACTGTGGCCGTCGAAGAGGAAGGCACGCAGCGTGGTGCGGATCTGCACCATCGCCGACGCCGCGGCAACGCCGTGACCCGCGACGTCGCCGACCACCAGCGCGAGACGGCCGTCGCCGAGCTCGAACGCGTCCCACCAGTCGCCGCCGAGCTGGTACGTCGACGCCGGCAGGTACGTCGCGGCGACGTCGACCCCCTCGATCTCCGGGGCATGGTCGAGCACCACGCTGCGCTGCACCGACTCGGCCATCGCGATCTGCTCTCGCGACCGCAGCAGCAGCTGGTTCTGCAGATGACTGGCCAGTGCCTCTGCCCCATCGAGCTGCGGCGCGGTCCAGGGCAGGCTCCGGCCGTGCACCACCTCGCGCCAGCGCTCGAACGACTTGCGGGGGCTCAGCCTCACGTCGTCCCCCTCCTGCGCGGCGAGCTGCTTGTTCGTCGGGTCGCCACCCCAGTCGACGAACCTCTCCAGCTCGGATCGCAGCGAGCAGCAGCCACCAGTCCGCGGTCGATCCGATCCTGAGGGCCCCCGCGACACCGCCTTGCTCGACGACGAAGGTCGGGTCGAGGTCCGCGAGGTTGTCGGTGCTGGTGACCACGGAGCCCTGCGGCGCGAGGATCGCCGCGATCCGGCGTGCCTCGGCCTCGTCGGTCGACAACCCCGTGGACCTGACCTCGTCGGCCAGGCACAGCGCGGCGCCCTGTGCGTCGAACATCGACAGCAGGTCGGGGTCCTGGAGCAAGGCCGTGAACAGGTCCTGGGGCTGCGCGGAGAGCCGGTCGAACAGAGCCGACAACCGGGACCTGGTGACGAGGGTCGCCTCCCGCCGCTCGGCCTGCTCGCGGTCGAAGAACATCTGCGAGGCGACCTGACCGAGCAGCTCGGCGGCGGCACGCGCGTCCTGGCTCGGACGGTGCGGCCCCGAGTAGTGATGACAGGCGACCAGACCCCACAGCTCCCCGTTGACGACGATCGAGACCGACATCGAGGCGGTGACACCCATGTTCGAGAGGTACTCGAGGTGGATCGGGGACACGCTCCGCAACGTCGAGTGCGACAGGTCCAGCGGGGCGCCGGTGCCAGGGTCCAGCAACGGGTGCAGGGCGACAGGCGCATAGCCGACGTCGGCGATCAGCCGCGTCCAGTTCACGGTGTACAGCCGGCGCGCCTGCGCGGGGATGTCGGTCGCGGGGTAGTGCAGCCCGAGGAACGAGTTGAGGTCGTCGCGTCGTACCTCCGCGATCACCTCGCCGTTCCACTCCTTGTCGAAGCGGTAGACCATCACCCTGTCGAAGCCCAGCAGGTCACGGACCTCGTGAGCCAGCCGGTCGCCGAGCTCGACCACGCTCGCGCTCCCGGCGAGCCGGCCCATGGCGCCCCGCGCCGTGCGCAGCGACATGCTCGGGGAACCCAGGTGCTCCGCGGGCTCGATCTCGACGACGATCCGCTCCCCCGACCTGTGCACGCGTACGTCGACGAGCCGCCCGGACAGCCGCGAGGTGGCCGACATGCCCGGCAACCGGACGGTGAACAGGTCCACCTCGGGGCCCGCGTCGGCGCTCTCCCTGATCAGGTCGCCCACGGCCTGCCCGAGGACCTCGCTGACGGGTCTGCCGACGGCAGCGCCCGGCTGCACGTCGATCGTCTCCGCGAGGTTCGAGGAGGCCACCACGACCTCGAGGCTCGAGTCGAGGCCCAGCAGCAACCCGTGCGGCTGGATGGCGCCCGGCACGTGGATCGGCTCGCGCTCGCAGTTGGTCAGGTCGACCGGTTCGTACGCGGGGGTGTGGGCGGACGGCGGCACGCCGGTAAGTCCGTTGAAGGGCACGGACATGCCTCCTCCACGACTCGTCGGGTGCGTGCCGGACTCGTGTCCCCACCCTAGATGCTGAGTGGTTCGCTCCGCCGTGGCGTGGGCGGGACTAGGTTGGCCCAGACCGCGATTCGACGACCGGCGTGGAGACCGTGACCAAGACCCTGCCCAGCCCGGACGACGACTCGTCGCACCGGCCGTTGTCGGTGGCGATGCGCAGCGGCTCCGCACAGGCTCACCGCGATGCCGAGGCGTCGCCGTTCATCGTCGACCTGCTCGCCGGGCGTGTCGGCAGGTCCGGCTACGCCGACTACCTGCTCCGGCTGCGGGAGATCTACGAACGGCTCGAGCGGCACGTCCACAACCGCTCCGGCCACGACGCGGTCGCGGCGGTCCGCGACCCGGCTCTCGACCGGGTGAGCGCCATCGACGACGACCTTGCCTTCTGGTCCGACGCAGCGGCGGGGTCGACTTCGCCCGCGGTCGAGGAGTACCTGCGCCGGCTCGACCATGCCGAGCAGCGGCCCGAGCTGCTGGTGGCGCACCACTACACCCGCTACCTCGGCGACCTGGCCGGCGGGCAGGCGATCCGCCGTGCGCTCGCGCGGGCCTTCGGGCTCGGGGGCAGCGGTCTGGCGTTCTACGACTTTCCCGGCATCGAGAGGCCGGTGGAGTACCGGCGGCGCTATCGCGGCCGTGTCGACCGCCTGCCGCTCTCGGCGGCACAGCGGCACGCGGTCGTCGAGGAGGTCAAGATCGCCTTCGCCCTCAACCGCGCGGTGTTCGACGAGCTCGCCGACCTCTACGTGTGAGGACCCGCTACTCGACGGGAAGGCCGCGGCCCCGGGCGATCAGCATGCGCTGCACCTCCGAGGTGCCCTCACCGATCTCGAGCACCTTCGCATCGCGGTAGAAGCGGGCGACCGGGTACTCCTCCATGAAGCCGTAGCCACCGAACACCTGGGTGGCGATCCGGGTGGCGCTCACCGCGGACTCGGTCGCGTACAGCTTGGCGATGGCGGCGGCCTGCTTGAACTCCTTGACCGGCCTCCCGGCGTCCTTCATGGCGGCGGCGCGGTAGGTCAGCATGCGGGACGCCTCGAGCATCACCTCGAGGTCGGCGACCTGGAACGCGACGCCCTGCTTGGCCCCGATGGGTACGCCGAACGTGGTGCGCTGCCCGGCGTACTCGACGGACATGTCGAGGCAGGCCTGGATGCAGCCGACCGCGAGCGCTGCGATGGCGACCCGGCCGTCGTCGAGCGTCGCGAGGAACTGGGCGAAGCCGCGACCACGCTCGCCTAGGAGGTTCGCCTCGGGCACGTGGACGTCCTCGAGGGTCAACGGGTGGGTGTCGGAGGCATGCCAGCCGAGCTTGTCGTAGGGCGGCTCCGCGGTGAACCCGGGAGTCCCCGACGGCACGATGATCGTGCTGATCTCAGGCTTCATCTCGGTGGTTGAGCCTGTCGAAACCGAGCGCTCGCCCGTCCTGGCGGTCACCGTCACCACGGACGTGATGTCGGAGCCCGAGTTGGTGATGAACTGCTTCGACCCGTTGAGCACCCACTCGCCGTCGACCAGCTCGGCCTTGGTCTTGGTGGCGCCCGCGTCGGATCCGGAGCCCGGCTCGGTGAGACCGAAGCCCGCGAGCGTGCGACCGGCGACCAGGTCGGGCAGCCACTCCTTGCGCTGCTCGTCGGTGCCGAAGGTGAGGATCGGGTTGATGCCGAGCCCGACCGCCGCCTCGAGCGTGATGCCCATCGACTGGTCGATGCGGCCGATCTCCTCGATGGCGACGCACAGGGAGGTGAAGTCGCCGTCCTCGCCTGCGCCGCCGTACTCCTCCGGCGCCGTCAGGCCCATCAGGCCCAGCTCGCCCATCTTCTGCACGACGTCGGTCGGGAAGTGGTGGTCCTTGTCCCACTGCGCGGCGTGCGGGGCGATCTCGCCGAGCGCGAACTCGCGCACGCTCTTGCGGAAGGTCTCGTGCTCGGGCGACAGCTCGAAGGGGGTCACAGGAGGGCTCCTCAGGTCTTACGCTTACGTGAACGTAAGGAGGCTAGGTCGCTTCCGCTACGGAAGGGCAAGCACGTGCAGCAAGACGTCTGGACGATCTCCGACCTCGCCTCGGAGTTCGAGGTCACGCTCCGAACGCTGCGCCACTACGAGGACGTCGGCCTGCTGACACCGGAGCGACGCGGCACGACCCGGGTCTTCCACGCCCGCGACCGCACCCGGCTGCGGCTGATCCTGCGAGGCAGGCGACTCGGGTTCTCCCTGCCGGAGATCCGCACGATCGTCAACATGTACGACGAGCAGCCCGGCGAGGCCGGCCAGCTGAACTACCTCCTAGACCAGATCGAGGTGCGCCGGGCCGAGCTCGACCAGCTGCGCCGCGACATCGACGAGACCGCCGCTGAGCTCGACGAGGTCGAGCGCCGCTGCCGCGAGGACCTCGCCGCCCTCGAGCCGCCTCGGCGCTGACCGTCAGCGATGCAGCCACGCGACCAGGTCGGGAGGCGCCAGAGAGGCGACGCGTTCCTCGTAGGTCGCCAGCTCGTCCGGGCTCAACAGGTCCCGCCCCGCCCCTGAGGTGCCGCGACGGAAGAACGCAGCCGGGTCCTTCAGGACCCCGAGCCGGTTCGGGACCAGCTCGGCAGAACGCGACCGCATCCGGTCGAACGTGGCCGCGTCGACCAGCGACGGCCACACCGCCTCCGGCACCTCGATGCCGAGTCGGTCGGCCACTCGTCGCATCTCACCGGCGAGGTCGGCGAGCAGGTCGTCGTAGTGCACCAGCAGCACTATTGAGGGGTCGCGCGCCCACGCGTCGGTGAGGTGGTGCAGCACGCCGACCAGTGAGTCGGGCTGCTCCACCGCCGTCGTCTCGGTCTCCGTCCACCGCACCAGCCACTCGTGGACGGACGGCCTTGGCGTGGACGGCCGCGCGGGCTCGCCGGTCAGCTCGGCGAGCCGCCTTCGGTCGAGGTTGTCGCCTTGGTGGTAGAGCGAGACCGCCATGTCCAGCGGGTGCCGCGCCACCACGATGTACGTCGCGCGCTCGTCGACCGGGACGCCGTCCAACGGGGTGTGCGTCTTGACGAACCGGCGGTGGGTCTGGCGCTCGAGCCGAGCGAAGACGTCCGCGACGGGCTCGACGCGGTGGTCCACCCACGGCGAGAGCGCACCCAGAGAGCCAGGGAGGTCCGGTCGCTGGAACACCAGCACAGCGCAGATCATCTGCACCCACGTGGTGCCGCTCTTGGAGCGGGTGGAGATGACGATGTCGCCGTCGCGGAACGGGAAGCCTTCCCAGCGAGCGCTGTCGTCGTCGTCGGAGCGGTAGCGGACCAGCTCGCTCACAAAGAGGTGGCAGGCGGGTCGTACTTGGGCTCGTAGACGGTGATCGCGCCCGCGCCGGGGACCTTGACGCGGATGGTGCTCCCCCACGGCTGTTCGACGACGTCGCCGTCGAACTCCGCGCCCCGCTCCTTCAGCTCGGCCATCGTGGTGGCGAGGTCGTCGCACATCAGCGACACGTCGAAGGCCTGGTCGGTGCCATGTGCCCCCTCGTCCCAGGCGTTGGGGTGGGTGGCGAGCTCGCTCGGGCCGGTCTTGAAGATCAGCCAGCCGCCGCCGGTGTCGACGAAGGGCAGCTGCAGCACGTCACGGAAGAACGTCCGGGCCAACTCTGCGTCGTCGGCGTAGACCAAGGTGTGCACGGCGGTGATCATGCAGGTCACGCTAGCCATGGCTGGGGGCGCCGTACACCCGGACGCCGTGCGGTCGCACCGGCACCACGTCCTAGACTCCGCCACAGACACGAGACAGACCGAACAGGAGACCGACCGTGGCCGGTAAGCCCGACGTCAAGCCCCTCGAGAAGGTGCTGATCGCCAATCGCGGCGAGATCGCGGTGCGCGTGATCCGGGCGTGCAAGGACGCCGGCATCGGGAGTGTCGCGGTGTACGCCGAGCCCGACCGCGACGCCCTGTTCGTTCGCCTGGCCGACGAGGCCCACAGCCTCGGCGGCTCGACACCCGGTGACTCCTACCTCGACATCGAGAAGATCGTCGAGGCCGCGAAGAAGTCAGGTGCCGACTCGGTCCACCCCGGATACGGCTTCCTCGCCGAGAACCGCGACTTCGCGCAGGCGGTGCTCGACGCCGACCTGGTGTGGATCGGCCCGCCGCCCGCCGCCATCGAGAACCTCGGCGACAAGGTCAAGGCCCGCCACATCGCCGAGAAGGTCGGCGCCCCGCTCGTGGCCGGCACCAAGGACCCGGTGAAGGACGCCGACGAGGTCGTCGCGTTCGCGAAGGAGAACGGTCTCCCCATCGCGATCAAGGCGGCGTTCGGTGGCGGCGGCCGCGGCCTCAAGGTGGCGCGCAAGGAGGAGGAGGTCGCCGACATGTTCGAGTCGGCGGTCCGCGAGGCCGAGGGTGCCTTCGGGCGCGGCGAGTGCTTCGTGGAGAAGTACCTCGACAAGCCCCGCCACGTCGAGACCCAGTGCCTGGCCGACCAGCACGGCAACGTCGTCGTCGTGTCGACCCGCGACTGCTCGCTGCAGCGGCGCCACCAGAAGCTCGTCGAGGAGGCGCCCGCGCCGTTCCTGTCCGACGAGCAGATGGACACGCTCTACAAGTCCAGCAAGGCGATCCTGTCCGAGGCGAAGTACGTCGGCGCCGGCACGTGCGAGTTCCTCGTCGGCCAGGACGGCACGATCTCCTTCCTCGAGGTCAACACCCGGCTCCAGGTGGAGCACCCGGTCTCGGAGGAGGTCACCGGGCTCGACCTGGTGCGCGAGATGTTCCGCATCGCCGCTGGTGAGGAGCTCGGCTACGACGACCCCGAGATCGAGGGCCACTCGATCGAGTTCCGGATCAACGCCGAGGACGCCGGCCAGAACTTCATGCCCGCGCCCGGCACCTTGACCCGCTGGCACGCCCCCTCGGGGCCGGGCGTGCGGCTCGACGGCGGCTACGACCAGGGCGAGACCGTCCCCGGCTCGTTCGACTCGCTGGTTGCCAAGCTGATCGTCACCGGCCGTGACCGCACGCAGGCGCTGGAGCGGTCCCGGCGGGCGCTCGACGAGTTCGTCGTCGACGGGATGCCGACCGTGATCCCGTTCCACCAGGTCGTGGTCGACGACAAGGCGTTCATCGGCGACGGCGAGAAGTTCGACGTCTACACGTCGTGGATCGAGACCGAGTTCGACAACCAGATCGCGCCGTACGGCGGCGAGGCCGAGGCGCTCGAGGCCGGCGAACGGCAGGCCGTCACCGTCGAGGTCGGTGGCCGTCGCATCGAGGTCGTGCTGCCCGCCGGCTTCGCTGCCGGGGCCGCCGCAGCAGGCGGACAGAAGAAGCCCAAGCGTGAGAAGAAGAAGGCCGGCTCCGCAGCCAGCGGCGACTCCGTCACCTCGCCCATGCAGGGCACCATCGTCAAGGTGGCGGTCGAGGAGGGCCAGGAGGTGGCGGAGGGTGACGCGATCGTGGTGCTCGAGGCCATGAAGATGGAGCAGCCGATCAAGGCGCACAAGGCCGGCACCGTCACCGGCCTGCAGGCCGAGGTCGGCGCCAGCGTCACCAGCGGCGCCGTGCTCTGCGAGCTCAAGGACGCCTGACCCGCCCTACTGCGCGGTCTTGGAGACGATCTCGACCAGCGTGCCGTCCGGCCCACGCAGGAGCGCGTTGCGGTTGCCGTTGCCGGTGTCGTGCGGTGGCTGCTCCACCGGCACACCGGCCTCGATCAGTCGTTCGTAGGCACGGTCGACGTCGTCGGCCCACACCACCAGCGCCATCGTCGGGTGGCCCGGGTCAGCCTCGACGCCGTGCGCACGCTTGGCTGCGTCAACAGTGCCGAGTCCGAGGGTGAAGCCGTCGAGCCTCAGCTCGACGTGCTCGGGCACGCCCGTCTCGGGGGTACGGAACGTCTCGGTGAACCCGAGCAGGTCGCGGTAGAACTCCACCGCCGCCTCGATGTCACGGGTGTACAGGTTGACCAGTGCGGACCGGAACATCCTCCCAACGCTAGTCGCCGACCCAGGCCTTGGCAGCCATCAGAACAGGCACTCGAGCCCACGCCGCTGAGCTCAGCGCCAGCCGGAAGCTCGGCGGCGGCTTGAGTGCCTGTTCTGGTGGTCGTGCGCACGACTGACACGTTGCGTTCACCATGCGGTCATCCGCGTCCGGCAGTGTCTGGGGCATGGACGACCAGAGCAAGCGGGTCTACCTCCACGTCGGGGTGCACCGAAGCGGCACGCCCCACATCCAGTCGATGCTGTTGCGGCACCGTGCCGCACTGCGCGAGGCAGGCGTGCTGTACCCGGGCGCCGAGAGCCGGATGTTCCTCGCGGCGGTCGAGGTGCGGGGCACGCATCGAGCATGGGGGCTGCGCGGCCGCGACGTCCGTGGCAGCTGGGACGGCCTGTGCCGGGAGGCCCGCCGACACGACGGTGCCACGATCATCAGCCACGACCTGCTCGCCGACGCCGCGCCGCGTCAGGTGGTCGCCGCGATGACGATGCTGCGCGAGCTCGACGTGCACGTGCTGGTCTCGACGTCCGACCTCGAGTCCACCCGGACCATCGACGCCGTACGACGCTGGCGGCGAGCCGTGCCGATGGGGAACCTGCACCTGCTGCACGCCCCCAAGGGACCGGAGGGGCACGACGTCCTCTGGCGGGAGCTGGCCTCGACCGTCGGCTTCGACCCGGTGCCGGTGCCGCGGGCGGAGCCGGTCACCAGCGACTGAGACCTGGCAACACTCGGCGTCACATCGCGGCACTAGCCTCGGGGGATGTTCTCCAAGGTGCTGGTCGCCAACCGCGGCGAGATCGCGGTGCGTGCGTTCCGCGCGGCCTACGAGCTCGGCGCGCAGACGGTGGCGGTCTTCCCCCACGAGGACCGCGGCTCCGAGCACCGGCTGAAGGCGGACGAGGCCTACGAGATCGGCGAGCGTGGCCACCCGGTGCGCGCCTACCTCGATCCCGACCTGATCGTGCAGGCCGCACTGAGCTCCGGCGCCGACGCGATCTACCCCGGCTACGGGTTCCTCTCGGAGAACCCTCGCCTCGCCGAGGCGTGCGCCAACGCGGGCATCACGTTCATCGGGCCGACCGCCGAGGTGCTGACGCTGACCGGCAACAAGGCGCGCGCCATCGGCGCCGCCAAGAGCTGCCGGGGTGCCGACCCTGGCCTCGGTCGAGCCGTCGACCGACGTCGACGAGCTCGTCGAGTCCGCGAAGGACATGCCGTTCCCGTTGTTCGTCAAGGCGGTCGCGGGCGGCGGCGGGCGCGGCATGCGACGAGTCGAGTCGGCCGACGACCTGCGCGACGCGGTCGAGACCTGCATGCGGGAGGCCGAGGGTGCCTTCGGCGACCCGACCGTCTTCATCGAGCAGGCGGTCGTCGACCCGCGCCACATCGAGGTGCAGATCCTCGCCGACGGCTCCGGCAACGTGATCCATCTCTTCGAGCGCGACTGCTCGGTGCAGCGACGCCACCAGAAGGTCGTCGAGATCGCCCCGGCGCCGAACCTCGACCCCTCGCTGCGCGAGCGGATCTGCGCGGACGCCGTGCGGTTCGCGACCGAGATCGGCTACCGCAACGCCGGCACCGTCGAGTTCCTGCTCGACACGTCGGGCGACTACCACTTCATCGAGATGAACCCGCGCATCCAGGTGGAGCACACGGTCACCGAGGAGGTCACCGACGTCGACCTGGTGCAGGCACAGATGCGCATCGCGTCGGGCGAGACGCTGGACGACCTCGGCCTCTCCCAGGACGGCATCGTCCTGCGCGGCGCCGCCCTGCAGTGCCGCATCACGACCGAGGATCCCGCCAACGGCTTCCGCCCGGACACCGGCAAGATCACGACGTACCGCTCCCCCGGCGGCGCCGGCGTGCGGCTGGACGGCGGCACGACCTACTCCGGCGCCGAGGTCTCGGCGCACTTCGACTCGATGCTCGCGAAGCTCACCTGCCGGGGCCGCGACTTCCCGACCGCGGTCGACCGGGCACGGCGGGCGGTCGCGGAGTTCCGCATCCGCGGCGTCTCCACGAACATCCCGTTCCTGCAGGCGGTGCTCGACGACCCCGACTTCCGCGCCGGCCGGCTGACCACGGCGTTCATCGAGGACCACCCGCAGCTGCTGACCGCGCGGTCGTCGGCCGACCGCGGCACCAAGCTGCTGAACTACCTCGCCGACGTCACCGTGAACCAGCCGTACGGCGCGGCGCCGGTCTCGGTCGACCCGGTCAGCAAGCTGCCGCGCGTCGACCTCGCGGTGCCGGCACCGGACGGGTCACGCCAGGCACTGCTCGCCGCCGGGCCCGAAGGCTTCGCGCGCGCACTGCGTGAGCAGCAGCCGGTCGCGGTCACCGACACCACGTTCCGTGACGCGCACCAGTCGCTGCTCGCGACGCGGGTGCGCACGCGAGACCTGACGGCGGTGGCGGGCCACGTCGCACGCATGACGCCGCAGCTGTGGAGCCTCGAGGCGTGGGGCGGTGCGACGTACGACGTCGCGCTGCGGTTCCTCTCCGAGGACCCGTGGGAGCGGCTCGCCAAGCTGCGCCACGCGGTGCCGAACATCTGCCTGCAGATGCTGCTGCGCGGCCGCAACACGGTCGGCTACACGCCGTACCCGACCGAGGTCACCGAGGCGTTCGTGCACGAGGCCGCGCGCACCGGCATCGACGTGTTCCGGATCTTCGACGCGCTCAACGACGTGGAGCAGATGCGCCCGGCGATCGAGGCGGTCCGCGCGACGGGCACGACCGTCGCGGAGGTGGCGCTCTGCTACACCGGCGACCTCTCCTCGCCGGACGAGAAGCTCTACACGCTCGACTACTACCTCGCGCTCGCCGAGCGGATCGTCAAGGCCGGGGCGCACGTGCTCGCGATCAAGGACATGGCCGGGCTGCTGCGCGCGCCGGCGGCGCGGGTGCTCGTGCGCGCGCTGCGCGAGCGCTTCGACCTGCCCGTGCACCTGCACACCCACGACACCCCCGGCGGCCAGCTGGCGACGCTGCTCGCTGCGATCGACGCCGGGGTCGACGCGGTCGACGCGGCCACCGCCTCGATGGCCGGCACCACGTCGCAGCCGGCGCTCTCGGCGCTGGTGGCGACGACCGACCAGACCGCACGAGCGAGCGGGCTCGACCTCGACGCGGTGTGCGACCTCGAGCCGTACTGGGAGGCCGCGCGACGTGTCTACGCGCCGTTCGAGTCGGGCCTCGCCGCGCCGACCGGACGCGTCTACACCCACGAGATCCCCGGTGGCCAGCTCTCGAACCTGCGGCAGCAGGCGGTCTCGCTCGGGCTCGGCGAGAAGTTCGAGCAGATCGAGGACATGTACGCCGCCGCCAACGACATCCTCGGCAACATCGTCAAGGTGACGCCGTCCTCGAAGGTGGTCGGCGACCTCGCGCTGCACCTCGTCGCGGTCGGCGCCGACCCGCACGAGTTCGAGGAGCAGCCGGGCAAGTTCGACGTACCCGACTCGGTCATCGGCTTCCTCTCCGGCGACCTCGGCGAGCCACCCGGCGGCTGGCCGGAGCCGTTCCGGACCAAGGCGCTCGAGGGCCGCACCGCCAAGCCGGTCGTCGCGGACCTCGACGAGGACCAGCGCGAGGGCTTGTCGACGGACCGGCGGCTCACGCTGAACGCGCTGCTGTTCCCCGGGCCGACGGCCGACTTCGCCGAGTCGCGCGAGAAGTACGGCGACCTCTCGGTGCTGCCGACCACCGACTACCTCTACGGGCTGCGCGAGGGCGAGGAGCACGTCGTCGACCTCGAGGAGGGCAAGCGGCTGCTCCTCGGGCTCGAGGCCGTCAGCGAGCCCGACGAGCGCGGCATCCGCACGGTGATGTGCACCATCAACGGCCAGCTGCGGCCGGTCAACGTCCGCGACCGGTCCGTCGCCGCGGACGCACCCACCACCGAGCGGGCCGACCCGTCGAAGCCCGGCCAGGTCGCCGCGCCCTTCGACGGCGTCGTCACCTTGGTGGTCTCCGAGGGCGACACCGTCGAGCCCGGCGCGACCGTCGCCACCATCGAGGCCATGAAGATGGAGGCCGCCATCACCGCCCCCGTCGGCGGCACCGTCGAGCGCCTCGCGATCGGCACCACCCAGCAGGTCGTGGGCGGCGACCTCGTCCTCGTCCTGTCGCTCCTGAGGCCTTGCGGCTGAGGCGCCTCGTTCTGCGGCCACAACCGCGCCGAGGCGCCTCGTTCTGCGGGTCGTGCCGCTGGACGAGCTCGACAGGATCAGGCGCCTCAGCGTCCCTGGGACCGCAGGATCAGGCGCCTCAGCGTCAACCGGCGAACCAGGCTGGACTGCAGGCCGAAGCGGGAGCGGAAGGTGTCGCCGGAGATGGTGACGTTGCGCTTGGTGCCGTCGAGGACGACGGTGACGACGCGGCCGCCCCACTGGCCGTGGCCGTCGCGGCGGGTGACGTGGAGCCGGTTGAGCTTGCCGATGGAGGGGTACGCCCCGCGGATGCGCGGACGCCTTGAGCTTGACCGGCCAGTCGTGGACCGGGTTGCCGGAGAAGTTGTCGTAGGGGTCGGCCTTGGCCACCAGGTAGGGCTGCCCTGCCGGCCGAGGTCCAGCCGCCGCTGCTCGAGGAGAACTGCGTGAACGCCGCCGCGCCGCGGTAGCGTCAGGATCTGGCCGCGCGTCTCGTCGACGGCCTGGTTGCCGCGGGAGTCCTCGGCGCTCACGCCGCGGTAGACCTGGCAGGACGAGGTGTCGCAGATCTGGTACCAGCGGTCGGCGTTGTCGTCGCGCGACCAGGTGCCGTAGGTGCGCGCCGCGACGGCCTGCGCCTTCAGCGCCTCCAGGCTCCACGAGGTCGGCATCTCCGCGGGGATGACGCCCCTGACGTAGGAGTCCATGGAGACGACGTTGACGGTGTCGCGGGCGGCCGAGCCGGCGCTGGGGGTGGGCGAGCGCAAGCCAGCCGCGGTACGTCCGGCTGCCCGACGGCGTCCACAGCGTGAGGGGCACCGCCGCGTGGAACTGCCCGTCGCCCACCAGGGCGGCCCGCCCACCCGGCTCGTAGCGGTGCCACTGCCCGTCGAAGTAGCCGAGCACGGTCTTGCGGCCGTCGACGTTCATCCGCCACCGGGTCGCGCCCGGGATCGTCGGCAGCGTGTATCGGACGTTCGAGCCCAGGTCTCGCACGGTCAGACCCCGTGCCGGGCTGATGACCAGGTCGGAGGTGGTGTCGGCGGTGATCAGCACGCGCACCCTGCGAGTCACCTTCGAGAACGACGTGCCCGGGTAGTAGAACCCGAGGATCTGCTTGTAGGTCCGGCCCTGCCGAGCGGCGCCGTACGCGCCGTACTGCGACATGCCGTGACCGTGGCCGAAGCCGTGGCCGCGGATCGTGAAGGTGCCGCTCTTGGGCACCCGGTAGGACTGGTCGACGCCGATCGATGCGGACGCCGGGGCGTTCGCTGCCGGCAGGGCGACGAGCCCGCCGACCAGTGCGACCAACGCGCTCACGACCGTCGTGCGTGCGGTTCGCGACATGGAGTCTTTCCTCCCAGGCACCCGTCCTCGCAGCGTCGCCCCGAGGTGACGGATGTTGTCTGATGGTGCTCGTGTGACTCACGATCATGGCAGGGCCGAAACGTCCCGGTCAGCCGATTCGTCGGATCTCGGTGGTGCGTGACCAAGTCACATCGTTGTAGTTCAGATCCCTGTTGCGGCAAGGGATTCGAGGCCTCCGGGTAGCCTCACGACATGACGCTGCTGGTGGTGTTGCTGATCTTCGGTGCGATCGCGTTCATCGTGATCTCCGCCGGCCGGCGTCGACGGGAGCAGGCGCTCGAGGAGCGCCGCCAGCACGACCTCGAGGCGGTCCGCGTCGTCGCCGACGAGGACGTCACCCGATTCGGCGAGGAGCTGCAGCGCCTCGACGCCGAGCTCGTCGCGGAGACCCTCGACGACCCGACCCGCCAGGACTACCAGCGCGCGCTCGACTCCTACGAGTCCGCCAAGGACACCATGACGCGACTGCACGTGCCGGAGGACGTTCGGCACGTGACGGAGCGGCTCGAGGACGGCCGGTACGCCGTGGCGTGCGTCCGAGCCCGCGTGGCCGGCGAGCAGCTGCCGACGCGACGGCCGCCATGCTTCTTCAACCCCGCGCACGGACCGTCGACGACCGACATCGAGTGGGCGCCGCCGGGTGGTCGGCCGCGCCAGGTCCCGGTGTGCGCGGCCGACGCCGACCGGGTCTCGCAGGGGGCTGAGCCCGACGTTCGCACGGTGCCCGCGGGCATCGGACGGGTCCCCTACTGGCAGGGCGGCCCGGCCTACTCCCCCTGGGCCGGCGGCTACTTCGGCGGCTACGCCGCCTCCGGCCTGGTGCCCGGCATCCTGCTCGGGTCGCTGATGGCGTCCTCGTGGGACGGCGGGTTCGGAGAGGGCCACGGCGGTGGCGACGGCGGTGGCGACGGTGGCGACGGCGGAGGTGACTCCGGTGGCGGCGACGGCGGTGGTGGAGACGGCGGTGACGGCGGCGGCTTCGACTTCGGCGGACGACGGTGGCGGCTTCGACTTCGGCGGCGGCTTCGACGGCGGCGGGTTCTAGCGCCGCCTTCAGGACTCCGACCTGAACCGATGCAGCCTTCGCGCGGCCTCGGCGATGGAGCCGCTGATCGACGGGTAGACCGTGAACGCGTGCGCGAGCTGGTCGGCGGTCAGTGACATCGAGACCGCGATCGCGACCGGGTGGATCAGCTCGGAGGCGCGGGGGGCGACGACGACACCGCCGACGACGATGCCCGTGCCGGGTCGCGCGAACAGCTTGACGAAGCCGTCGCGGACGCTCTGCATCTTCGCGCGCGGGTTGCCCGACAGCGGGAGCGTGAGGCACTCCGCGTCGATCTCGCCGGCATCCACCTCCTGCTGCGACCAGCCGACGGTCGCGATCTCGGGGGCGGTGAACACGTTCGACGACACGGTGCGCAGGTCGAGCGGCGAGACGGCATCGCCGAGGAAGTGCCACATCGCGATCCGGCCCTGCATCGCCGCGACGGACGCGAGCATCAGCACCCCGGTGCAGTCGCCGGCGGCGTACACCCCTCGGGCCGACGTGCGCGACACCCGGTCGACGTTGACGAAGCCGGCGTCCGTCAAGATCACGCCCGCCTCCTCCAGCCCCATGCCCGAGGTGTTGGGGACCGACCCGAGCGCGAGCAGGCAGTGCGACCCCTCGACGGTGCGGCCGTCGGTGAGGGTCACGGTGACGGCGTCACCGTCGCGCGAGACCGACTCCATCCGCGACTTCGAGAGCACCGTCATGCCCCTTCGGGTGAGCACCTCCTCGAGCACCTCTGCGGCGTCGGCGTCCTCCCCCGGCAGCACCCGGTCACGGCTCGACACCAGAGTCACGTCCACGCCGAGGGCGTTGTAGGCGCTCGCGAACTCCGCGCCCGTCACACCCGAGCCCACCACGATCAGGTGCGAGGGCACCTCGTCGAGCTCGTAGACCTGCTCCCACGTCAGGATCCGCTCGCCGTCGGGCTGGGCGGTGTCGAGGGTGCGGGGCGCTGCCCCGGTGGCGACGAGCACGGCGTCCGCGTCGAGGGTCTCCTCGGAGCCGTCGTCGGCGGTCGCGACGACCTTCAGCACGGCCTGTCCCGAACCCTCCGAGGAGTCGAGCCGGCCGCGGGCCCGCAGCACCCGCACGCCCTCTTTCGTCAAGCGCTTCTCGATGTCCGAGGACTGCGCCAGCGCCAGCTCCTTGACCCGCTCGTTGACACGCGGCAGGTCGACCGCAGGCGCTCCCTCGGTGCCGGGGAACCGCACGCCGAGCTCACCGGCCTCGGTCATGTCGGCCATCACCTCGGCCGTCGCCACGAGCGTCTTGCTGGGCACGCAGTCGGTCAGCACGGCGGAGCCGCCGATGCCGTCGGTGTCGACGACCGTGACGTCGGCCCCGAGCTGCGCCGCCACCAGGGCCGCCTCGTAGCCTCCGGGCCCGCCTCCGACCACCACGACTCGGTTCACCCGGTCATCTTGTCAAAGCGGTACTACTAGGCTGCGGCCGTGTCGATGTACGCCGCGTTCGCGTCCAACCTGGACCCGCAACGGATGGGCGAGCGTTGTCCGCACTCGCCGTTGCACACCACGGGCTGGCTGACGGGTTGGCGGCTGACGTTCGGAGGCGAGGACCATGGCTGGGACGGCGCGCTGGCAACGATCGTCGAGGACCCGCTGGAGCAGGTGTTCGTCGCGGTGTACGACGTGACCGGGCGAGGACGCCGCCCACCTCGACGTGCTCGAGAGCGCCGACACCGGTCTCTACCGCAAGACCAAGGTGAGGGTCTCCACGATGCTCGGCGAGCTGCTCGCGTGGACCTACGTCCTCGACGCCTACGAGGGCGGCCTGCCGTCTGCGAGCTACCTCGGCATCATCGCCGACGCCGCGGATGCGGCCGATGCGCCGGCGGACTACGTGAACGCGCTGCGCGCGCGACCGTGCCGCTCGGTGGGGCCCTGACATGCCCGACCCGACCGACCGCTCCCCCGCCGACCTCGCCGCCGAGGCCGCAGCGGTCCTGCGCGAGCGCACCGGCGTCGAGACCCACGACGTTGCCGTGGTGCTGGGCTCAGGCTGGCTCCCGGCGGCGGACGCCCTGGGCGAGACCGTCGCCGAGCTGAGCACGACCGACCTTCCCGGCTTCGCGCCGCCGGCGGTCCCGGGTCACTCGGGGAAGATCCGCTCGGTGCGTGCTGGCGACAGGTCGGCGCTGGTGTTCCTCGGTCGCACCCACCTCTACGAGGGGCTCGGTGAGCGGCCGGTCGTGCACGGCGTCCGCACCGCCGCCGCCGCCGGCTGTCGGGTCGTCGTGCTCACCAACGGCGCCGGCGGACTCGACGAGAAGTGGCAGCCCGGCACTCCCGTGCTGATCAGCGACCACCTGAACCTGACGGGCCGCTCCCCGCTCGAGGGGGCGACGTTCATCGACCTCACCGACCTGTACAGCGCTCGGCTGCGAGCGCTGTGCCGGGAGGTCGAGCCGGAGCTCGACGAGGGTGTCTACGCGCAGTTCCCCGGGCCCCACTACGAGACCCCGGCAGAGGTGCGCATGGTGCGCGCGATGGGCGGCCACCTGGTCGGGATGTCGACCGGCCTCGAGGCGATCGCCGCGCGAGAAGCGGGCATGGAGGTGCTCGGCATCTCGCTGGTCACCAACCTCGCCGCCGGCCTCGGTGAGCCGCTGCACCACGAGGAGGTGCTCGAGGCGGGCCGCGCGTCGGCGGCCCGCATGGGCGAGCTGCTCGGCAGGATCGTGCCGCGGGTCTAGCAGGGTCTCGCGGGGACTAGCGTTCGGGCATGCGTGTACTCGTCACGGGCGCGGCCGGATCGATCGGCACCGTGCTCTGCAACGGACTCCTGGACCGTGGCCACTCGGTCGTGGGTCTCGACCTGGTCCCCGAACCCGAGGGCTTCGCCGGTGACTGGTTCACCGCCGACTGCGGCGACCCCGACGCCGTCGAGGCCGTGTTCGCGGCCGCGGCGCTCGACGCGGTCGTGCACCTGGCGGGCCGGCCCGGCGAGGCTTCGCTGCCCGACGAGCTGGCCTCCCACGTCGTGACGACGGCGGCGCTGCTCGACGCGATGGTCCGTCACGGCGTCGCGCGCATGGTCTACGCCAGCAGCAACCACGCCGTCGGACGCACCCCGCGACGAGGGCTCGGCAGCGGGCTGCTCGACACCGCGGCGCGACCTCGGCCGGACACGTTCTACGGCGTCGCGAAGGTGGCGGCCGAAGGGCTGCTGAGCCTCTACTCCGACCGCTACGCGATCGACGCCGTCGCCACCCGCATCGGCAGCTTCCTCCCGCAGCCGGAGAGCGTGCGTGGGCTGTCGACGTGGCTGTCGCACGACGACGCGGTGCGGATGTTCGACGCCTGCCTGACGACCCCCGACCCCGGCTTCGCCGTCATCTACGGCGTCTCCGCGAACACCCGCGGCTGGTGGGACCTCGAGCCCGGCCGGCTGCTCGGCTACCACCCGCAGGACGACGCGGAGCGGTTCGCCGACCGGGTCAGCGCGTCTGCCGACGACGACGCCGAGGGTGCGTACGTCGGCGGTCCGTTCGCGCTGGCGGAGCACGAGCGGCCGGCCCTCGACGGGCCCCAGTGAACCGCGACCTGCTCGACCGGGCACGCGCCTGGATCGCCGAGGACCCCGACGAGACCACGCGCGCCGAGCTCGAGCGGCTCGTCGACGCCGTCACGCGTGACCCGTCCGGCGACGGAGGCCGCCGACCTCGCCGACCGGTTCGACGGGCGCCTGGAGTTCGGCACCGCCGGCCTGCGAGGTGCGCTCGGTGGCGGACCCAACCGCATGAACCGGGTCGTCGTCATGCGAGCTGCGGCCGGCCTCGCGTCGTACCTGAAGGAACAGGGGCACAGCGGCGGCACCGTCGTGATCGGGTACGACGCCCGCCGCAACAGCGACGTGTTCGCCGCCGACACCGCGGCCGTCATGACCGGGGCGGGGCTGCGGGCGCTGGTGCTGCCGAGGCCGTTGCCGACGCCGGTGCTGGCCCACGCCATCCGCTCGCTCGGCTGCGTCGCCGGCGTGATGGTGACCGCGTCGCACAACCCGCCGCAGGACAACGGCTACAAGGTCTACCTCGGCGACGGCTGCCAGATCGTGCCGCCCGCGGACGAGGAGATCTCCGCCGCGATCGACGCGGTCGGAGCGCTGCGCGACGTGCCGCGTGGTGACGGCGGCGAGGTGCTCGGCGACGGACGCGGTCGAGTCCTACCTCGACGCGGTCGCCGGCCTGGTCGGCGACGGTCCGCGCGAGCTGTCGACCGTCTACACCCCGTTGCACGGAGTCGGCGGCGAGTCCGCGGCGACGGCACTGGAGCGAGCCGGCTTCTCTGCGCCGCACCAGGTGGCTGAGCAGGCTGCTCCGGACCCGGACTTCCCGACCGTGACGTTCCCGAACCCCGAGGAACCCGGCGCCATGGACCTCGCGATGGCGGCCGCCGACGAGCTGGGTGCGGACCTGGTGCTTGCGAACGACCCCGATGCCGACCGCTGCGCGGTCGCGGTGCCTGGTCCGCACGGCTGGCGCATGCTGTCCGGTGACGAGGTCGGCGCACTGCTCGGAGACTTCGCGCTGCGCTCCGGCGTCGAGGGCGTCTACGCGAGCTCGGTGGTGTCGTCGTCGCTGCTCGCGGCACTGGCCGCGTCGCACGGACAGCCGCACCGCGAGACGCTGACCGGCTTCAAGTGGATCGGACGCGTGGACGGGTTGGCGTTCGGCTACGAGGAGGCGCTGGGCTACTGCGTCGCGCCGCACCTCGTGCGCGACAAGGACGGCATCTCCGCGCTGCTCAAGGTCACCGAGCTCGCGGCGTTGTTGAAGAGCGAGGGTCGCACCCTCACCGACCGCCTCGACGACATCGCTCGTGAGCACGGCCTCTATGCCACAGACCAGCTCTCGGTCCGGGTGGCCGACCCCCAGCAGACGGCGGCCACCATGGCTCGGCTGCGGGAGAACCCGCCCCGATGGCTCGGCGACCTCGCGGTCGAGGGCATCGACGACCTCGCGCAGGGCGGCAACGGTCTGCCGCCGACGGACGGGCTCCGCTACCGCCTCGCCGAGAACGCGCGGGTCATCGTGCGGCCGTCGGGGACCGAGCCGAAGCTGAAGTGCTACCTGCAGGTCGTGGTGCCGGTCGACGCCGACGAGGAGGACGGCGTCGACGCCGCGCGCATCGTCGCGGTGCAGCGGCTCGACGCGATCCGCAAGGACCTCGACGGCGTGCTCACTCGTTGACGCGGCGGACGCCGGCAAGCACTGCTTCGCCGCCGTCCCACCTCCCCGTCAACGTGTACGGCGTCGCGACCTCGGCGCCACAGACGCGCACCACCACGAGCTCGAGATCGCCGGCGCGGACGACCGTGGTCGCGCCCGCGTCGCGAGGGGCGACGGCATCGAGGACCGGCGGCGGCTCGCCCGCCGATCCGCTTCCCCGCACCCTCGCGGAGGACGGGTGCAGCACCCGCTCCCCTTCCTCCTCGATGACCTGCTCCGCCTCGGTGCCACCGGTGAGGACGGTCGACGCCAGCGCCGACGCCCAGACCGGATCACCGCACGCGTCGTACACCCACCGCGTGCCGAGCACCGAGTGCTCCGTGGTGCCGATCAAGAACTCGTCGGCGCCGGTCAGCGGCGAGCCGCGGTAGGTCATCGGCACGTGCAGCACCGGGCCCTTCGCGGCCTGCACCAAGAACGCCTCCATGCCGACCTCGCCGTCCGGGTCGTCGAAGCGGTAGGCGCCGAGCTTGGAGACCTTGCCCTCCCCCTCGAACCACGTGCGTTCGGACAGCCAGCCGCGCACCAGCGTCATCTTGCTCGGGGTCAGGGTCGCGTCGTACAGCAGTGCCATGGCAGCGAACCTACGCCGACCGGATCCACCGCCGCACGGCCGCGAACCGCCCCGACGCGCGGGACAAACCCACCCATGTCCCTCGGATTTCGACCACCGGTGATTGGCAAACCGAACACCGGGTTACCGTCGGATGTGACCTGGGGCTTTGGGGACCCCATCCGGCACTTCGCCCCCGATCTAGTCCGGATGGGGTCCTGTCCTCGAAGCCGCGCGCCTCGGTTGCATTTCTGTTGCAACGGGTGCCGCTGGTTGCCGGGCCGAACTACTCTGATCGCATGATCACGCAGCTCGTCGGCGTGGTGGGAATGGTCGTCCCCGTCCTGGTGATCGCACTGGGGCCGCGGCGGCTCTCCGCGCTCTGCCGGCGAGTAGCTGGGCTCGGCGAGACGGTCGGTCGCCTGCGACGCACGGACCCACCGGTGCTGGGTAGGCCCATCGAGGACATCGCGCGTGACGCGAACCGGCTGGGCCAGAGCTTCCGCTACGTCCCGCGGGGTCTGTCGTTCGCGCGCTTCGAGGGCTGCCGCCAGGCGTACGACATGGTGCTGAGCGAGGCCTGCCACGCTCTCGACGTCGACCACCTGCTGAGCGTGCTGCCACCCGGGCCCGAGCTCGACGCAGAGCGCGACCGTGTCGAGTCGAAGCTCTGGCTGGCAGGGCTCCGCCTCGACGACGCCGCCTGACCGCCGGCCGACGTCTCGTCGACACCGGTCGACGGAGTCAGAGCACGAGGGTCAGTGCCAACGCCAGCCCCACCACGACCAGCCCCGCGATCTCCCGCACGGCAAGCTCCTGACGGACCTCGGGTCGCTCCCCGGCTGGCGGTCGGTCGAGCCGCGAGTGCGCGACCAGGTCCTGCAGGCGGGACATGACGTACTCCGGGTAGCTCATGCGGTGCTCGCTCCCGGCGGTCGTCGGTTGCCCCGAGAAGCCGTAGCTGCGGTTGCCTCCGGTCAGGCTCTCGGTGCCCTGGCCGCGCACCCGCTGGCGCATCTCGAAGCCGATCGACCTCCCGATGCCGATGCACACGTAGCGTCGCCGTCCCACCCAGACGTTGAGCGTCTGACCCATCGAGAGCTCGTCGATGGCGACGTACGGCACGTACGTGTCTCGGAGGCTGCCGTGCAGCACCAGCACCGCGGGGTACGCCGTGACGCGCGGCCGGAACTGCGTGACCCAGATGGCCAGTGCTCCGAGGATCGAGATCAGGCCGACCTGCAGGCCGCCCAGCGAGTGCTCCTTGAACACCACCCAGACCAACGTGCTGGCGGCCAGTGCCAGCCCGGACCAGCCGGCGACGGCTCCGGAGGTCGGCTTGAAGCGCTCGACGGGCTCCTTCTCCCGTGCCAGCTGCCGCAGGCTCCGGCCGTCGGCGTCCCAGCCGTCGGCCCGGAAGGGGTCTGCCGCACTCATGCCGGCCATTCTGCCTCGCGGGGGCACAGGTGGCCGAACGCCCCGAGGTTCGGGCCGTCCGTGCGCACCTATGCTGGCGGCGTGCTCTCAGATGTGACTTCCGAGGCTGCTCTCACGGAGCCGCTGACTGAGGCGACTCGCTCGGACGCGTCCTTGCGGCGCTTCCTGCACGGGCTTCCCGGCGTCGACCAGGTCGGTGCCGACGCCCGGGCCGCCTCGCTGGCCACGCGCTCGATCAAGGCGACCGCGAAGGAGGGGGCGCTCGACCTCGCGATCCGGATGGTCGACCTGACCACCCTCGAGGGGGCCGACACCCCCGGCAAGGTGCGTGCGCTGAGCGCCAAGGCGGTGCATCCCGACCCGGCGAACCCCTCGTGCCCGTCCGCCGCCGCGGTCTGCGTCTATCCCGACATGGTCGCCACTGCGCGGCAGACCGTCGGCGACAGGCGGGGTGCGGGTCGCGTCCGTGGCCACCGCGTTCCCGTCCGGGCGCGCGATGCTCGACGTCAAGCTCGCCGACACCCAGCACGCCGTCGAGGCGGGCGCCGACGAGATCGACATGGTCATCGACCGTGGCGCGTTCCTCACCGGCCGCTACCTCGCGGTGTACGACGAGGTGGTCGCGGTTCGTGAGGCGTGCACCCGTGCCGACGGATCGCGCGCGCACCTGAAGGTGATCCTCGAGACCGGCGAGCTGGCGACCTACGACAACGTGCGCCGCGCGTCGTGGCTGGCGATGCTCGCTGGCGCCGACTTCATCAAGACCTCGACCGGCAAGGTGCAGCCCGCCGCGACCCCTCCGGTGACGATGGTGATGCTGCAGGCGGTGCGTGACTTCCGCGACTCCACCGGCCGCATGGTCGGCGTGAAGCCTGCTGGTGGCATCCGCACCGCGAAGGACGCCGTGCGCTACCTCGTGATGGTCAACGAGGTCGCCGGCCCCGACTGGCTCGACCCGGACTGGTTCCGCTTCGGCGCCTCGTCGCTGCTCAACGACCTGCTGATGCAGCGCACCAAGATGATCACCGGCCGCTACCACGGCCCCGACTACGTGACCCTGGACTGATGACGAGCTTCGACTACTCACCTGCCCCCGAGTCCCGCTCGGTGGTCGACATCCACTCGTCCTACGGGCTGTTCATCGGCGGGGAGTTCGTCGACCCGGCAGCCGGCACGTCCTTCAAGACGATCAGCCCGGCCACCGAGGAGGTGCTCGCCGAGGTCGCAGAGGCATCGGCCGAGGACGTCGACCGCGCCGTGAAGGCGGCTCGCCGCGCCTACACCCGGGTGTGGTCGAAGATGTCGGGCCGGGACCGTGCGAAGTACCTCTTCCGCATCGCGCGGATCCTGCAGGAGCGGGCGCGTGAGATCGCGGTGCTCGAGTCGATCGACAACGGCAAGCCGATCAAGGAGAGCCGCGACGTCGACGTACCCCTCGCGGCGGCGTACTTCTTCTACTACGCGGGCTGGGCCGACAAGCTCGAGCACGCAGGGTTCGGACCCGACCCGCGACCGCTCGGCGTCGCCGGCCAGGTGATCCCGTGGAACTTCCCGCTGCTGATGCTGTCGTGGAAGATCGCGCCGGCGCTGGCGTGCGGGAACACCGTCGTGCTCAAGCCGGCCGAGACCACGCCGCTGACGGCGCTGCTGTTCGCGGAGATCTGCCAGCAGGCGGACCTGCCGCCCGGTGTCGTCAACATCGTCACCGGCGCCGGCGAGACCGGCCGCGCCGTCGTCGCGCACGAGGACGTCGACAAGGTCGCGTTCACCGGGTCCACCGACGTCGGCCGGTCGATCGCGAAGACCGTGGCGGGCACGGACAAGAAGGTCACCCTCGAGCTCGGCGGCAAGGCCGCGAACATCGTCTTCGACGACGCACCTCTCGACCAGGCCGTCGAGGGCATCGTCAACGGCATCTTCTTCAACCAGGGGCACGTGTGCTGCGCCGGCTCGCGACTGCTGGTGCAGGAGTCCGTGGCCGACGAGGTGCTCGAGAAGCTCAAGCAACGCATGGCGACCTTGCGCGTCGGCGACCCGCTCGACAAGAACACCGACGTCGGTGCGATCAACAGCGCCGAGCAGCTCGCCAAGATCCGCGAGCTGTCCGACATCGGCGAGGCCGAGGGGGCCGGCCGCTGGTCCCCGCCGTGCGAGCTGCCGAGCCACGGGTTCTGGTTCCCGCCCACGCTGTTCACCGGTGTCTCGCAGGCGCACCGCATCGCGCGCGAGGAGATCTTCGGTCCGGTGCTCTCGGTGCTGACGTTCCGCACCCCCGCCGAGGCCGTCGAGAAGGCCAACAACACGCCGTTCGGGCTCTCGGCCGGCATCTGGACCGACAAGGGCTCGCGCATCCTCTGGGTCGCCGAGCACCTGCGCGCCGGTGTGGTGTGGGCGAACACGTTCAACAAGTTCGACCCGACGAGCCCCTTCGGCGGCTACAAGGAGTCGGGCTACGGCCGCGAGGGCGGCCGCCACGGACTGGAGAGCTACCTTGCCCACTGAGAACGGCGCGCGCGTCGACGTGCGCAAGACCTACAAGCTGTACGTCGGCGGCGCGTTCCCCCGCTCGGAGTCCGGCCGCTCCTACGTCGTCAACGACAGCAAGGGACGCTTCCTCGCGAACGCGTCTGCGGCTTCCCGCAAGGACGCTCGCGACGCCGTGCAGGCCGCGCGCAAGGCGTTCGGTGGCTGGTCCGCCCGGACGCCGTACAACCGGGGGCAGGTGGTGTACCGGGTGGCGGAGGTGCTCGAGAGCAGGCGCGCGCAGTTCGTCGAGGAGGTGCAGCGGTCCGAGGGCCTGACGAAGAAGCAGTCCGAGGCCGCCGTCGAGCTCTCCGTCGACCGGCTGGTCTGGTACGCCGGCTGGGCCGACAAGATCGCACAGGTCGTCGGCTCGTCGAACCCGGTCGCGGCGCCGTACTTCAACTTCTCGCTGCCCGAGCCGACGGGCGTCGTCGCGGTCGTCGCGCCGCAGCGCGTCGTCGCTGCTCGGTCTGGTGAGCGTGGTGGCGCCCGTGATCGCCACGGGCAACACGGCCGTGGTCGCCACCTCTCACGAGCGTCCGCTGCCCGCGGTCACCCTCTCGGAGGTGCTCGCCACGTCCGACGTGCCCGGTGGCGTCGTCAACATCCTCACCGGCTCGCTGTCCGACACCGTGCCGACGCTCGCCTCGCACCTCGACGTCAACGCGATCGACCTCACCGGTCTCGCCGGCGACCCGGAGACCGCGCGCAACCTCGAGATCGAGGCCGCCGAGAACCTCAAGCGGGTCCTGCGCGCTCCGGCAGCCGAGCCCGACTGGACTCTCGCGCCCGGCCTCGAGCGGCTGACCACGTTCCTGGAGACCAAGACCGTCTGGCATCCCGTCGGGGTCTGACGTCCGCTGCGGCGAGCGCCGGCAGTCGACCGCGCCGTCTCTCCGAGTACCGTGACGTGCCGGAGAAGTCATGCACTGGACCGAACCGCCGCCGGCGACGCCTGGGTAGCGTCGAGGACATGGAGTCACTTCTCGGGAACTCGTCCGTACGACGCATCGGGTTCGGTGCGATGCAGCTTCCAGGGCCCGGCGTGTTCGGGCCGCCGCGCGACCACGACCAGGCCATCGCCGTGCTGCGACGGGCCGTCGAGCTCGGCGTGAACCACATCGACACGGCGCAGTACTACGGGCCCGACGTGTCGAACGCCCTCATCCACGAGGCGCTGCATCCCTACCCCGACGACCTGGTGCTGGTCTCCAAGGTCGGCGGCCGACGGGACGACAAGGGCGGGTGGCTGCCGGCACAGCGTCCGGAGGAGCTCCGCGAGGGCGTGGAGGCGAACCTGCGCTCGCTGGAGGTGGAGCAGCTCGGGGCGGTCAACCTTCGGTTGATGCCCAACGAGGAGGTCGCCCTCGAGGACCAGCTCGCCGAGATGGTGGCACTGCGCGACGAGGGCAAGATCGCGGGCATCGGCATGTCCAACGCCTCCTTGTCGCAGGTCGAGAAGGGCATCGAGACGGCAGGCCTGGTGTGCGTGCAGAACGCGTTCAGCGTGCTGGACCGCACCGACGCGGACACGCTGGAGCGGTGCCACAAGGAGGGCATCGCGTACGTGCCGTTCTTCCCGCTCGGTTCGGCGTTCGAGCACCTGCCGAACGTCACCGACGACTCGACTGTCATCGCGATCGCGCGACGTCTGGGAGCCACCCCGGCCCAGGTCGGGCTCGCCTGGCTGCTGGCCCACCGCGAGAACGTGCTGCTGATCCCTGGTACGTCGAGCCTCGAGCACCTCGAGGAGAACATGGCGGTCGGCGACGTGAAGCTGTCCGACGACGACCTGGCCGAGCTCGACAAGACCAGCGCCTGAGTTGTCAGGCGGTGAAGTCGCTATGGCGACGCCAGCGCCTGACAACTCGGCGGGGGGTCACCAGCGGTCGAGGTGCAGGACATCGTCGAGCGGTGCCCTCGGGGCCGGCTTGAACGTCTCCCCGGTGTAGTACGCGGTGGGCACCAGCGCCGCCTGCCGTACGTCGTCGGGCAGCCCGAGGATCGAGGCGACCTCGTCCTCGTAGCTCAGGTGGAGCGTCGTCCACGCCGTGCCCAGACCACGGGCACGAGCGGCGAGCATGTAGCTCCACACCCCCGGGAGCAGCGAGCCCCACAGACCCGCCTGGTTCCCGTCGGCCAGGCGAGCCCGGCGTGGATGCACGGGAGCAGCAGGACCGGCACGTCGCCCATGTGCTCGCCCAGCCAGGCGACGCTGCTGCCGACCCGCTGCTGGACCTGCGAGCGCTCCGGATCGTCGGCGAACAGCTTGGTCGCGGACCCGCGGGAGCCGAGGTACTCCTCGACCGCACGGCCGTAGATCTCGCCGATGGCGCGACGCTGGTCCTGGTCGGTCACCACCACCCATTCCCAACCCTGCCGGTTGGAGCCGGACGGCGCCTGGAGCGCGATCTCGAGACACTCCCGGACCAGCTCGATCGGCACCGGCTTCGTCAGGTCGAGCCGCTTGCGCACCGTGCGCGTGGTGGTGAGCAGCTCGTCGGGGGTCAGGGTGGGAGTCGCCATCTCGCCATTCTTGCCGAGTTGTCAGGGTGCTACCCGGTCAGGACCGGGCCACAGGCTGACAACTCGGCAGCAGGCCGGGCACGACGAAGTCGCGGACGAGGGTGCGCTCGGCGGCAGGTGTGCGGCCGGGGTTGGCGAGCAGCGAGACCATCACGCGCACCAGCCACTCCGCGGCGCGGGTGACGCGGGCCGGTGGCCCGTCGATGATGTCGCCGAGGAACGTCGAGCTGACCAGCTGGATCATCAGCGACGACGAGGCGAGGTCGCCTGCCAGGCGGGTGTCGGAGGAGAAGACCGAGGCCAGGGTGGGGCTGCTGCGCACCGCCTTGAGAGCCGTCACGACGCCGGTGAGGATCCGCTCCCCCGGGTCGCTGACCGATCCGGTGGCCTTGGCGACCACCGTGCCGATGCGACGGGCCTCACGCTCGACGTACGCCAGCTGGAGCGCGTGCCTGGTCTCGAAGTAGCGGTAGAGCGTCGCCCGGGAGCAGCCGGCCGCCTCCGCGACCTCGGCCATGCCGCAGCCACCGAGGCCGTGCTCGGCGAACAGCGCGCCGGCCACGTCGAGCAGGTGCTGCTCCGCGGCCTCGGCGCGCGCGGCTGCCAACGAGCCGCTCATGACGCGGCCACGAACGGGACCGTCGTCGGCCGGCGGACATAGGCACCGTCGGCCCAGCGCATGCCGTCGACGTCGACCTCGAAGTCCGGGCAGCCGGTCAGCAGCTCCTCGAGCGCGACCCGCGCCTGCAGCCGGGCGGCCGCGGCGCCGAGGCAGTGGTGCGCGCCGTGGCTGAAGGTCAAGATGGTGCGCGGCCTGCGGAGTACGTCGAGCTCGTCGGCGTCGGCACCGAACTGGCGCGGGTCGCGGTTCGCGGAGCCGTAGAGCAGCAGCACCTTGCGACCTTCGGGGATCACGACGCCATCGACCTCGACGTCGCGCGTGGTGGTGCGGGCGAGTCCCTGCACCGGGCTGGTGAGGCGCAGCAGCTCCTCGACGGCGTCAGGCAGCAGCGCCGGGTCTCGGAGCAGCACGGCTCGCTGGTCGCGCCGCTCGGTGAGCAGCTGCACCGCGCCGCCGAGCAGGCCGGTCGAGGTGTCGTTGCCGCCGGTGACCATCGTGAACGCGAAGCCGAGGATCGCCACCAGGCCCGCGGTGTCACCTTCTGCCGCCATCCCGGCGCGGACGAGGTGGGAGACCGTGTCGTCGCCGGGCTCGCGACGCCGACGCTCGACGAGCTCGGAGAAGTAGCCAGCCAGCTCGATGGTCGCGTCGGCCGCTCCCGAAACCGCAGCCGTCGGGTCGGCGGATCCGGCGGCGACGATCGCGTCCGTCCAGGCGTCGAACCTCGCCCGGTCCTCCTCCGGCACGCCGAGGTAGTGCGCGACGACCATGCTCGGCAACGGCTTGAACAGCTCCGCGACGATGTCGCCGCCGCCCGCCTCGCGCAGCCGGGTCAGCCGTTCGCGGACGAACTCGCGCACCGAGGGCTCGAGCGCCGTCACCTGCCGTGGCGTGAACCCGCGCGAGACCAGCCTCCGGAACGTCGTGTGGCCGGGCGGGTCCTGCATCACCAGCGGCGGGGTGTCGACCAGCCCGATGGCCTCCATCTCGTCGTAGCGGGTGGTGAGCCCATCGGCCGAGGAGAACGTCTCGTGGTCGGTGGCCGCGGCGAGCACGTCGTCGTACCTGCTGAGCACGTAGTAGTCGTGCTCCGGCGATCCGCTCGGCACGACGTGGTGGACGGGCTGCTCGTCCCGGAGCCGGGCATACATCTGCCACGGCGAGGCCCACGTCTGCGCGCTGGACGGCTCATAGAGCGCGTGAGACAGATCGGACGCCATGTCTCATGGTCGAGGCACCAGGCTTAGGTCGTCAACCCTCGACCTTGGCCGGCTCGGGGTCGGATCTGCCCATCAGCAGGGTCGCCGCCAGCGGACAGATCAGCACGGTCAGTGCGCCACCGGCGATGAGGACCGACGCGTTGTGCTGCGTCATCTGGCCGGCCGCCACGGCGGAGGACGTGACGGCGACGATGATCGGCAGCCCGGTCGCCGCGAAGAGCGCCACCGCGAGCGCTCTGCCGTGTGCCGTCGCCTCGGAAGAAGCGCTCCGCGACGAAGACCCAGCCACCCCGGATCACGAATATCAGTGCGACGAAGACGGCGAGCTCGCCTGGGGCACTCGCCACCGCCGCCGGGTCGATCGCCATGCCCGAGGTCACGAAGAAGATCGGGATCAGCAGCCCGAAGGCGAGACCGTTCAGCCGGAGCTCGAGACCCTCGTGCCCTTCGGGGATCAGCTGCCGGAGCACCAGGCCCGCCGCGAACGCACCGAGCACGGCGTCGAGGTCGAACGAAGCGGCCAGCACGCCGAGCGTGACCAGCAGCAGCATCGTGAGCCGCACCGTGGTCTGCGCGGTGGTCTCCGCCCCCGCCCGGATGATGTTCAGCAGCCTCGAGCCCTCGCGCTGCAAGCGAGCTGGAGAACATGCTGACGACGACCACCAGCACCCCGAACCCGAGGAGCACGAGCACCGACGCGACCGCGCCACGGGTCCCGAGCAGCACCGACATCGCGACGATCGGGCCGAGCTCCCCGTAGGCGCCGTGGTGGGAGACGATCGTCCCGAACCGCGTCCCGAGAAGCCCGTTGTCCTTGAGGATCGGCAGCAGGGTGCCCAGGGCGGTCGACGTCAGCGCGATCGCGACGGCCGCCTCCGCATGGATGGCGCCGCTGAGACCGATGAGCCAGACCACTCCCAGCGCGGTCACCAGGCACGCGAGCCACGTCCACAACGCCCGTCGACCGGCCCGACCCGTGAGCTCCTCGAGCTCGATCTCGTAGCCGGCGAGCAGGAACAGCAGACCGAGGCCGAGCTCGCGGAGGATGCCGATGGCCTCGCCGGTCTTTGCCAGCTCCAGCACGTTGGGACCCACGACGACGCCGAGGACGAGGAGCAGCACCACCTCGGGAACCATCCGCCGCGGGATCAGCCCCGCGACGAGCGGCGCCACGACGATGCAGAGCACGATCCAGAACAGCGAGGTGGCCGCCTCGTCCATGGCAGTCCTCCCTGTTCCGGCGTCTCAGCTCATCGCGCCAAGGACGGCGTACGCCGGCTTGATCTGCTCGTCGATGATGGCGAGCCGCTCGTCGAACGGCAGGAACGCCGACTTCATCGCGTTGATGGCGAACCAGCGGAGGTCGGCCATGCCGTAGCCGAACGCGTCGACCAGCCGCACCATCTCGTCGGTCAAGGATGGCACCGCTCATCAGCCGGTTGTCGGTGTTGACGGTGACCCGGAACCGCAGCCGCGTCAGCATGCCGATCGGGTGGTCGGCCATCGAGGTGGCGGCACCGGTCTGGATGTTCGACGACGGGCACATCTCGAGCGGGATGCGCTTGTCGCGGACGTACGACGCCAGCCGGCCGAGCACGGGCGTCGACCGTCGTCGCCGACCGTGATGTCGTCGGCGATCCGCACGCCGTGCCCGAGGCGGTCAGCGCCGCACCACTGGATCGCCTGCCAGATCGACGGCAGCCCGAACGCCTCGCCGGCGTGGATCGTGAAGTGCGCGTTCTCCCGCTGGAGGTACTCGAACGCGTCGAGGTGCCGGGTAGGCGGGTAGCCGGCCTCCGCGCCCGCGATGTCGAAGCCGACGACGCCCGGTCGCGGTAGGCGACCGAGAGCTCGGCGATCTCGCGGCTGCATCGCCTGGTGGCGCATCGCCGTCAGCAGCTGCCGCACCATGATCGGGGAGCCGTCGCGGCGCGCCTGCTCCTCACCCTCCGCGAAGCCGTCGCGCACCGCCTCGACGACCTGCGCGCAGCGACAGCCCCTCCCGCAGGTGCTGCTCGGGGGCGTAGCGGACCTCGGCGTAGACGACGCCGTCGGCGGCCAGGTCGAGGACGCACTCGCGCGCCACCCGCCGCAGCGCGTCGGCGGTCTGCATCACCGCGACGGTGTGCTCGAAGGTCGCCAGGTAGCGCTCCAGCGATCCGCTGTCGGCCGCGTCGACGAACCACTCGCGCAGCGCGTCGGGGTCGTCCGACAGGCAGCTGATGACCCGATCTCCGTCGGCCAGCTCGACGACCGTCTCGGCCCGCAGACCGCCGTCGAGGTGGTCGTGCAGCAGCACCTTCGGGTGCCCGGTTGATCAGGTCTCGCGACGGCATGGGGCCATCCAACCAGCCCGCCAGTCGGGCGAAACGTAACCCGCGCGTAGTACGCGAGCCCTACCCTTCAGGAGTGAGCACCCGCGGGACGACCGGCGAACCGGTCGACTGGTCCAGCGTCGACGCCGTCCTGTTCGACCTCGACGGCGTCATCACCCCGACCGCCGAGGTGCACATGCACGCGTGGGCCGAGATGTTCAAGCCGTTCCTCGAGGAGCGCGGCGCCTCGCCGTACTCCGACAAGGACTACTTCGCTCACATCGACGGCAAGCCTCGCTACGAAGGGGTGGCGGCGCTGCTCGAGTCGCGCGACATCGACCTGCCGTGGGGCGACCCGGCGGACGCCTCCGACCAGGACTCGGGCGACGAGACGGTCTGCGGTCTCGGCAACCGCAAGAACGACCTGTTCGGCGAGGTCCTCGCCCGCGACGGCGTGGAGGCCTACCCCGGCTCGTTGCGGCTGCTCGACGCGCTCGACGAGCGCGGCACCCGCATGGCGATCGTGTCCAGCTCCGCCAACGCCCCCGACGTGCTGCGCGCCGCCGGCATCCTCGACCGCTTCGACACCGTCGTCGACGGGTCGGTGGCGAAGAAGCGTGAGCTGCGCCGGCAAGCCTCGTCCCGACACGTACGAGTTCGCCGCCGACGAGCTCGAGGTGCCGCACCAGCGCTCGATCGTCGTCGAGGACGCGGTCTCCGGCGTGCAGGCCGGTGCCGCCGGCGACTTCGCGTACGTCGTCGGGGTCGACCGCGGCGCCGGCGCCGACACCTTGCGCTCGAACGGCGCCGACGTGGTCGTCGACGACCTCGCTGAGCTCGTCGACGACGTGAGCGGTGGCGGGCGATGACGGCCGACCCCAGCAACGTGGGCGCCAGCCACACGCCGCCGCGCGCCGAGGACCTCCTCGACCGGCACATCTTCCCGATCGACCCCTGGTCGCTGACCGAGTGCCAGTACGACCCCTGGCACCTCGGCCGCAACGAGACGATCTTCGCGGTCGCCAACGGCTACCTCGGCATGCGCGGCAACGTCGAGGAAGGCCGCGACAGCTACGCGCACGGCACCTACATCAACGGCTTCCACGAGACCTTCCAGATCCAGCACGCGGAGGAGGCGTTCGGGTTCGCTCGCGTCGGGCAGACGATGGTGAACGTCCCCGACGCCAAGCTGATCCGGCTGTACGTCGACGACGAGCCGCTGCTGCTCTCGATCGCGGACCTCGAGACCTACTCGCGCGTCCTCGACTTCCGGGCCGGCCGTCTGGTCAGGTCGCTGATCTGGCGCACGCCCGCAGGCAAGAAGGTGAAGGTCGACTCCACCCGGATGGTCTCGATGACCAGCCGCCACCTGGCGATCATGACGTTCGAGGTGACCCTGCTCGACTCGGACGCACCCGTGGCGATCTCCTCGCAGCTGCTCAACCGGCAGGACGGCGAGGACGAGTACCACGTCCGCCGGCACGCCATGGGGCAGGGCAACGACCCCCGCAAGACCGCGACGTTCGACCGACGCGTGCTGAACCCGCAGTCGATCGGGGAGGAGGCCGACAGCGACCGGATGATCCAGGGCTTCCGCTGCGCCGAGTCGGGCATGACGATCGCGGTGGGTGTCGACCACATCTTCGAGTCGGAGAACGACTACACCGCGAACGCCCACTTCGACAGCGACGTGTCGCGCATGACCTACCGCGTCGACGCCCTGAAGGGCGTGCCGATCAAGCTGGTGAAGTACGCCGTCTACCACACGTCTCGCGGCGTCCCGGCCCGCGAGCTCGTCGAGCCGCTGCCGCCGTACTCTCGACCGTGCGCTCGAGCACGGCGTCGACCACTACGTCGACGAGCAGCGGAAGTGGTTCGACGGCTTCTGGGAGCGCAGCGACGTCGAGGTGGAAGGGCCGCCGGAGATCCAGCAGGCCGTGAGGTGGAACCTCTTCCAGCTCGCCCAGGCCGGCGGCCGCGCCGAGGGCGGCGGCATCCCCGCGAAGGGTGTCACCGGCAGCGGCTACAGCGGCCACTACTTCTGGGACACCGAGGTCTACACGCTGCCGTTCCTCACCTACACGACGCCCGCATGCACTCGCTCTGCGTTGCGGTTCCGCTACAAGCTGCTCGACATGGCCCGGCTGCGCGCGCACCAGATGACGCAGCGCGGCGCGCTGTTCCCCTGGCGCACCATCAACGGCGAGGAGGCGTCGGCGTACTACGCCGCCGGCACCGCGCAGTACCACATCGACGCGGACATCGCCTACGCGCTTCGGCAGTACGTCGACGCCACCGGCGACCTGGAGTTCATGGAGCGCGAGGCCGTCGACATCCTCGTCGAGACCGCACGCATGTGGGAGGACCTCGGCTTCTGGCGGTCCAACGGCGACGGCGTCTTCCACATCCACGGCGTGACCGGGCCCGACGAGTACACCACCGTCGTCGACGACAACCTCTTCACGAACGTGATGGCGCGCGGCAACCTGCGCGACGCGGTCGCCACGGTGCGGCTGGCTGAAGGAGAACCACCCCGACGGCTACTCCCGCATGGTGGCCCGCCTCGACCTCGAGGAAGAGGAGGTGGAGCGGTGGGCGAAGGCGGCCGAGCGGATCTTCATCCCCTACGAAGAGCACCTCGGCATGCATCCGCAGGACGCGCACTTCCTGGACCGCGAGGTGTGGGACCTGGAGGAGACGCCCGCGGAGAACCGGCCGCTGCTGCTGCACTACCACCCGCTGGTGATCTACCGGTTCCAGGTGATCAAGCAGGCCGACGTGGTGCTCGCGCTCTTCCTTCGCGGCGACGAGTTCACCGTCGAGGAGAAGCGCGCGAACTTCGAGTACTACGACCCGATCACGACCGGCGACTCCTCGCTCTCGTCGGTGGTGCAGTCGATCATCGCGGCCGAGGTCGGCTACCACGAGCTCGCGCTGCGCTACTTCAACCAGTCGATGTTCGTCGACCTGGCCGACCTGCAGGGCAACGCCTGCGACGGTGTGCACGTCGCCTCGACCGGTGGCGTGTGGAGCGCGCTGGTCTACGGGTTCGGCGGCTTCCGGGACACCGGCAGCAACTACCGCATCGACCCACGGCTGCCCGAGGCGTGGACGTCGATCAGCTACCGCATCACGCTCCAAGGGGCCCGTGTCCTGGTGCGCGTCGACCACGACGAGGTGCGGCTCAGCCTCGAGACCGGCGAGCAGGCCCAGCTGACGGTGCGTGGCAAGCAGGTGCAGATCACCGCCGACGAGCCGGTCGTCGTACCCCTGGACGGCATGGGTCCGCGACTGCCCGGCAACCCGCCGGTGTGGGGCCGCGACGGCGTACGTCGCGCCGACGGCACCGTGATCACCGCCACAGTCCCCCGGGCCGCCGAGGCCTTCGACGGCATCGACTGACGCCCGGGGATTGGTCAGGTCGAGGCCGGGTACGTTCTCCGGCATGCGCACCTTCACGACCTTCGACCAGCTCAGCGATGCAGTCGGTGAGGACCTCGGGACCACCGACTGGCTCGAGATCACCCAGGACCGCGTCGATGCCTTCGCCGACGCGACCGGTGACCACCAGTGGATCCACGTCGACGTGGAGCGCGCCAAGGACGGCCCCTTCGGCGGCACGATCGCCCACGGCTACCTGACGCTGTCGCTGATCCCGCAGTTCACCCCCGAGCTGTTCAGCCTCGAGACGCCGGGTGCCCGGCTGAACTACGGCGTCAACAAGGTGCGCTTCCCCAACCCGGTCAAGGTCGGCGCGAAGATCCGCGCCACCGCCCAGGTCACCGAGGTCACCGACGTGCCGGCGGGCAAGCAGATGATCACCCGCTACACGCTCGAGATCGACGGCGAGGACAAGCCCGCCTGCGTCGCCGAGACCGTCGTCCTGCTGCTGACCTGAGACCCGAACGCTTGATCTAGGATGAGGGACCGGTTGGGTGCGCCGGCGGGGGTTGAGACCGAGACTCCAGGAGGAGCCACGTCGTACCCGATCACGTTTCTTTGGTCCGTGCCCAGAACCGTCTCGACGTCGTTCGAGCGGATGATGGTCGCCCGCGGAGACCACACCGTCTTCGACGAACCGTTCTCGAAGCACTACTACTACGGCCCCGAGCGCCGCTCCACGCGCTTCGACGAGGAGATGCCGCGCAGCTCGCCCGAAGAGCTCCTCGCCGACATCGAGAAGGCGGCCGAGGAACGGCCGGTGTTCGTCAAGGACATGGCCTACCAGGCGTCGGTCATCCTCGAGCCCGAGACCGTGGGCCGGTTCCGCAACTCGTTCCTGGTGCGTGACCCGTCGGCCGCGTTGCGCTCATTGGCAAAGAAGTGGCCGGACTTCACCGACGAGGAGACCGGCTGGGAAGCGTTGGGCAAAGCTGCGGACGCCGTGAGCGCCGCGGGCCAGCCCGTGGTGGTGCTGGAGGCGAACCGGCTCTGCGACGACCCGTCGAGCGTGGTGTCGGCTTGGTGCAAGGCGATGGACCTGGAGTTCGTCGAGGACGCGCTGACCTGGAAGCCGGGCATGCGCGACGACTGGGAGCTCTGGGACGACTGGCACGACACCACGTCGCAGGCGACCGGCTTCGGCGAGCTGGACGACCCCCCGCCCGCGCCCACCGAGGACGAGCCGCGGCTGCTCGAGGCCTACGAACGGGCCGTCCCCGTCTACGAGCGGCTGGTGGCCCAGGCGCTCTGAGCCGGCTAGAGCAGTCGCTCCGCGTCGTACGGGAGCGGTAGGCGACGCACCCCGCCGAGCCGCCGCTGGAAGCGGACGTGCGCGGCATAGGCGTCGAGCACCTGCCACAAGGTGCGGTGCGCGTGCCACGGCAGCGGCTCGCCGCCGCTCTGCCAGGTCGTTCCGAAGCTGATCCACACCGGGACCCACTCGGCGGCCACGTCCCACTCGCCGCGGTGTGCCATGAGCAGCTGGCGCCGGATCTGGAACGCCCGTCGGACACCGTCTGCGCAGATCGGTGCGGTCCGCACCGGCCACAGGCGCAGGTCCAGCGTCATCAACGTGAGCTCGAGGTCGCTCAGGACGCGCGGGTCCACCAGCACGGTCGCGACGTTCTCATGAGGGACGCGTCTCACCTCGGCACGCTAACCCGCCCGGACCGGACTCGTCAGCCCCTCATCCGGGTCGTTTGTGTGCCGCGGATCCACGACCGACGCCGCTCAACACTCTCGGACGGTGAGCAGACTGTCGCCGTGGCCAAGGTTCTGCTGCACCCGACCCGTTTCGCGGAACCCGAGCTTCTCCAGGACCCGCAGCGACGCGACGTTCCAGTCCCAGACCGTTGCCCACAGTCGCGGGTAGCCTGCGGCGCACGCCCACGCGACCACCGCCAGACCGGCCTCGGTTGCGTAGCCGGACCCGTGAGACGCGCGCAGCAGCTCGAAGGCCAGCTCAGGCTCGTCGGGCGGCCCGTTCCCATCGAAGACCAGCCCGCAGTACCCGATGACGTCGGTCGTGGCCTTGCGCTGCACCGCCAGGATCCCTGGGCCGGGCTCCTCACGCTCCGCGGCTATCTGCGCGGCGACGTCGTCGACGGTCGGTCGGCCCTCGGGATCTATTCGCCGGTGCGGTGGCACCCGCGGGTCCCGCTCGGTCCACAGCCGGCGAAACACCGCGGCCTCGTCCACTCCGCGACGGCGAAGGACGAGTCGATCAGTCTCCAGGACGTCCAGAACCGGCACCGACGACATGCCGGCATTGTGTCAGCGGCGCCGACCCCGATTCTCACGCGACTGCCCACGGCAACGCTTGCGATGTCTGCTGGGACTAGGCTTGCGTCCTCCCCGGGTTAGGACGGCGCATGGACTCGTTCGATGTGATCGTCGAGATTCCCAAGGGGTCCCGGAACAAGTACGAGATGGACTTCCACGCCGGCCGCATCCGCCTGAACCGGACGCTGTTCACCGCTACCCAGTATCCAGCCGACTACGGGTACATCGAAGACACGCTCGGGCGAGACGACGATCCTCTGGACGCGCTGGTGCTCGTGGGAGCCCCGACCTTCCCGGGCTGCCAGATCCGCGCCCGCGCGATCGGCATGTTCTGCATGACCGACGAGAAGGGCCCCGACGAGAAGGTTCTCTGCGTCCCTGCCCACGACCCCCGGTACGACCACTTCCAGGACATCGACGACGTACCCGACTTCCACCAGCGCGAGATCACCCACTTCTTCGAGGTCTACAAGGATCTCGAGCCCGGCAAGTCGGTGGAGAACTCCCACTGGGAGGGCCGCGACGCGACCTATGACGAGATCGAAGCGTCCCGGGCCCGCGCCGCGGGCACCAGCGAGTCCAAACCGCCACCGCCGGGGCTGATCAAGCGCGGGTCCTACCGACAGGGGCCGTAGCCCTGGTCAGGGCATGTTCGAGGTGGTAGGCACAAGAGATGGAAGCCGGTCAGCTGCTCAAGGAGCTCGAGCCCACCGTTGAGGAGAACCTCAACCGCCACCTCGGCATCGCCAAGGAGTGGATGCCGCACGAGTACGTGCCTTGGACAGAGGGGCGCAACTTCAAGCTCCTGGACGGTGAGCCCTGGTCGGTGGAGCAGTCGACGCTCTCCCCGATCGCGCGCACCGCGCTCGAGGTCAACCTGCTCACCGAGGACAACCTGCCGAGCTACCACCGCGAGGTGGAGCGTGCGTTCGGCACGGAGAGCGCCTGGGGCACGTGGGTCAACCGCTGGACCGCGGAGGAAGGTCGCCACGCGTTCTGCATCCGCGACTACCTGCTGGTCACGCGCGGGGTCGACCCGGACGAGCTCGAGCGCGCCCGGATGGAGACCATGCAGATCGGCTACGACAGCGGCGACAAGCCACTGCTGAACGTCTGCGCCTACGTGTCGTTCCAGGAGCTGGCCACCCGGGTCTCGCACCGCAACACCGGCCGCTACACCGAGGACCCCATCGCCGAGAAGCTGCTCACCCGGGTGTCGATGGACGAGAACCTGCACATGGTGTTCTACCGAAACATCGTCGCGGCGGCGCTCGAGCTGGAGCCGGACGAGACGATGCGTGCGATCACCGACGAGGTGATGAGCTTCCAGATGCCGGGCAACGTCATCCCCGGCTTCCTGCGCAAGTCCGTCCAGATCGCCAAGGCCGGCATCTACGACCTGCGGATCCACCACGACGACGTCGTCATGCCGCTGCTGCGGCAGTGGAACGTGTTCGACCTGGAAGGGCTCGGCCCCGAGGGCGAGAAGGCGCGCAACGAGCTGGCCGACGCGCTGCAGGCGCTCGACACCGAGGCGAGCCGTTTCGTGCAGAAGCGGGACGAGGCGGCCGCCAAGAAGGCGGCACGGGGCTAGCGAGTGAGCGACGACGGCGACTTCTTCTTCTGCACCCGGCACCACCGCGTCGAGCCGCGCGGGGACAGCTGCAACGCCCGCGACCTGCTCGGGCCGTACCCCACCGAGGCCGAGGCGTCCCGCGCGCTCGAGAAGGTCGAGGAGCGCAACCGCGAGTGGGACGAGGACCCGCGCTGGAAGGAAGAGGACTGACAGGTCCCGGCGTGCGAGTCCTGGTCGTCGACGCGGCCAACGTCGTGGGCAGCCGCCCCGATGGCTGGTGGCGCGACCGCGCGGGCGCGGCCCGTCGGCTCCACGAGCAGCTGGTCGCCGCCGACCTGGACGTCGACCGTGTGGTCGTAGTCCTCGAGGGCGCGGCTCGCAGCGGCGTGCCCGAGGACAGCGACGGCACGGTCGTCACCCGCCATGCCGCCGGCTCCGGCGACGACGAGCTGGTCGCGGTCTGCGAGCAGCACGCCGACGACGAGGTCACCCTCGTCAGCGCCGACCGCGAGCTGCGGGCACGCGTCACCGCACTGGGCGCGGCGTACGTCGGGCCTCGCTGGCTGCTCGACCGGCTCTGACCGAGTCAGCGCGAGCACAGACGGCGGTGCGATGGCAGGGCGCGTCTGGCACGCTACGACAGGTGGACCTGGCTGACTTCTCCCTCGCCCTGTTCGAGCTGACAGGTCGGGCCGCCTTGGTGACCGGTGGCAACACGGGGCTCGGTCAGGCGTTCTCTGTAGCTCTCGCGGCGGCCGGAGCGGACGTCTGTGTCGTCACCATCGAGGACGACGGTGGGGTGACGCGGGGACTGGTCGAGCAGAAGGGAAGCCGGTACGACGAGGTGCGGCTCGACCTCACCGCACCTGACGCGCCCGCGCGGGCGGTGGACCGCTGCGTGGAGACCTACGGCCGCATCGACGTACTGGTGAACGGGGCCGGACGCAACCTGTTGGGTGACGTACTTGAGTTCGACCGCGCCTCGTGGGACCCGATGGTCGACCTCAACCTGACCGCCGTGTTCGCCACCGCGCACGCCGCAGCGCAGGTGATGGTGGCGCAGGGGCGCGGCAAGATCATCAACGTGGCCTCGCTGTTCTCATTCCTCGGCGGACGTCGCTCGCCCGCCTACGCTGCCACCAAGCACGGCGTCGTCGGACTCACCAAGGCCTATTGCGACGAGCTGGCCGAGCACGGCGTACAGGTCAACGCCATCGCCCCGGGGTACGTCGCCACCGAGCTCACCCGCGCCACCCGCGAGGACCCTGAGCTCAACCTGGCCGTGGTCGAGCGGGTTCCGGCGGGGCGGTGGGCCGAGCCGGCGGACCTGATGGGCGCTCTTGTGTTCCTCGCGAGCCCAGCGAGCGACTTCGTCAACGGCCAGGTGCTCACTATCGACGGGGGCTACCTCGTCCGCTGAGGCCACAGCTCGAGATCCCGCCCGACGACAAGGAGAAAATCGCGTGTCCAACGTCGCTGTTCCCGCGCCGGTGCCCGATCTCGAACCCGAGGACATGGTGACCCGGCTGCGCGACCTCGTGGGCGCGCAGCAGGTGGTCAACGACCCGCAGCGACTGCGCGAGGCGAGCCAGGACCGGTGGAAGAAGTTTCAGTCGGCCCACGGGATCCACGACGGCCCGCAGCCAGCGGCGATCGTCTTCGCCCGCTCCACCGACGACGTTGCCATGGTGCTGCGGTTCGCGCACGAGCACCGGGTGCCGGTCGTGCCGCGTACCGGCGGCACGGGCACAGAAGGCGGGCTCGAGGTCGTGCTGCCCGGCACAGTGGTGCTCGACGGGTCGGCGATGGACGGTGTCTTGTCGATCGACGAGCGCGACATGCAGGCAACGGTCCGGTGCGGCACGCCGCTGCGGGTGCTGGAGGACGCCTTGCGCGAGCGCGGGCTCACCACGGGCCACTCGCCGCAGTCACAGCCGGTGGCTCAGCTCGGGGGGCTGGTAGCGACCCGCTCGATCGGGCAGCTCTCGACTCTCTACGGCGGCATAGAGGACCTCGTCGTCGGTCTGGAGGCAGTCCTGCCGGGCGGTGACGTCGTTCGCGTGCGCGACGTGCCACGACGGGCCGCCGGTCCCGACGTGCGCCACGTGCTGATCGGCAACGAGGGCGCCCTGGCCTTCATCACCGAGGTGACGCTCAAGGTGTTCAGACTCCCGGAGTCGCGGCGCTACCAGGGCTTTCTCTTCGACGACCTCGCCAGCGGCATCGACCTGCTCCGAGAGATCGTCACGCGAGGCCTCCGACCGGCCGTGTGTCGTGCGTACGACGCCGCCGATGCCTCCCAGCACTTCGGCTTCGCCGACAGCCGCTGCGTCGTCATCGTCATGACCGAAGGGTCGCGTGGCGTCGTCGAGGCCACGGCGTCCGCGGTCGACGAGCTGGCCGAGGGCCATGTCCCAGTGGACCCCGAGGCGGTGCGCAGCTGGTTCGAGGCGCTCAACTGGGGGCCGGAGAAGCTGGACGCCGAGCGCGACTCGATGCTGGCCGCTCCCCGACTCGGGTTCACCACCGAGGTGGCCGCCACGTGGTCGCGGATAGGGCCGCTCTACGACGCCGTGATGGAGCGAGTGCGCCGCGAATTCGACCGCGCCGACGACCTGGTGCTGCTCGGCGCACACTCGTCGCACAGCTACCAGAACGGCACGAACCTCTACTTCGTCTACGACTACGACGCGCGCTGCGACGTCCGCGACGAGCTAGAGCTCTATCACCGGCCACTGAACGCCATCATCGTCGAAGAGGCGCTGCGTGCCGGCGGCACGATGGTGCACCACCACGGCGTGGGGAAGTACCGCACCCGGTGGATCGTGGACGAGCACGGGTCGTCGTACCGGCTGCTGCGTGGGCTCAAGGCAGACCTCGACCCGCACAACGTGATGAACCCCGGCACGATCTTTCCGCTCGCCTGATGAGGGGGCCTCACCTGGTCGGCATCGACCTGGGCTCGCAAAGCGCCAAGGTCGAGGTGCTCGACATGGCGGGTGCCGTCGTCGCCGCCGGGCGGCGCGAGCTGCGGCCGACCGTTCACCCGGTGCCGGGTGCGGTCGAGCATCCCGATGACGATCTCTGGGATGCCCTAGGTGCCGCCTGCCGCGAGGCGTTGACGGCCTACGCGGCGGCCGGTCACGACCTCGCCGACCTCGCCGCCATCGGGTTGTGCGGCATCCGCAACTGCCGCGTCGTCGTCGCTGACGACGGCACCCTGGCACACCCCGCCATGAGCTGGATGGACCGGCGGGTCGGCCGCGCGCACCGGCCGATGCCCGGACAGCGCTGGGTCACCGCCTCTTCGGGCTACCTCACGATCCGGCTCACCGGTGAGGCGCGTGACTCGGTTGCGGCCTATCGGGGGCTGTGGCCGATCGACCTCGCCGACCGCCGATGGTCGAGCGACCCGTCCCTGCTGGCCGAGTGCGGCACACCGCCCGAGGTGTTGGTGGACCTGGTGGAGCCGGGTGAGGTGCTGGGGCGTGTCACGGCCTACGCCGCGAGGCACACGGGACTACCCGCCGGTCTGCCCGTTGTCGCCAGCGCCAACGACAAGGCCGTGGAGGCGCTCGGCTGCGGACTCGACGACCCCTCGGACGTCGTCATCTCGCTCGGCACCTACGCGGCGGCGATGACGGTCGGCGACGGACCGCGCGAGGATCTCACCAGCAGCTGGACCAACTTCGCCGCCCGACCCGACCGCTACCTGTTCGAGAGTGTCGGGGTGCGGCGGGCGATGTGGACGGTGTCGTGGGTGCGTGAGCTCACCGCCCGGGAGACGAGCGTGGCCGACCTCGACGCGGCGGCTGCGGGGGTGCCGCCTGGCGCCAACGGCCTGCTCGCCGTACCCGACTGGCTGGCGCCGCTGGACGAGCCGCATCGCCGTGGGGCCTTGGTGGGATTCGACGAGCGGCACGGTGCCGCGCACCTGCACCGCGCGGTCGTCGAAGGGTTGGCGCTTGTGCTCGCCGACAACGCCGAGGCGATGCTGGCCGAGCTGGGACGCCCGCCCGGCCGGTTGCTGCTGGCCGGCGGCGGTTCCGGCTCCGCGGTCGCCCGGCAGGCCTTCGCCGCTGCCTTGAACCGACCACTGGTCACCTTCCCCACTGGAAGTCGGGCCGCCCTGGGCGCTGCGATGTGCGCCGCGGTCGGGGCGGGGGTTCACGAGACGTTCGACGACGCGCTGGCCGCGATGGTCCCCGCCGGCACGGTCGTCACCGCCGACGATGCCGAGTGCGACACCTACGCTCGGCTGCGCGAGCTGCACCGCGACCTCCGGGCCTCACTCGACCCCGTCCTTCGCCGCGCCCACGGCGGGGGCTCGCCGACGCTCGACACCGAGGACTGAGCCTCGCCCCTACCACAACATTAGTCTCAACAGTACCATTGACACGCCGAGTCACACCCGTCACGGTAGTTACCGAGTTCGTAGGGAAGCGGGCTCCTCGATCGCGACGCCGAGTCCTGCTCCAGCGACCGAGCCCGAGACGACGGAGCAGGAGCGGAGAACCCACTTTTCGGACGGCAGCAGCACAGCAGTACGTCGTCCTCGGGGTGAAGCCGCAAGTGCGGCCGGGCCAGCCCTCACCGCCCGAACCCGACAGCTCACTTCGCAGGCGTGGTCGAGGCACACATGAAGACACTCGCGCGTCTGCTAACCGTCCTGCTGCTCGCCGCCTTCGGCGCCACCGCGCTCGCGGTGTCCGCGTCCCCGGCCGAAGCGCGCAGCTCCTACATCGTCTTGGTGCAGGGCGAGCGCGGCCCGATGGTGCTCGCGCTGCAGCGCTACCTGCACGTCCAACCGCAGACCGGCTACTTCGGCCCGATCACCCGCGCCGCTGTCGTCGGTTGGCAGGCCAGTCACGGCCGCCGGCAGACCGGCATGGTCGGCAAGCTCCTGTGGAGCCACGTCGACGGCACCGCCCGCGCCGGCACGCCCTCGCGGTCAGGCGACCGGGTCGAGAGACTCGACTGGGCCGCGCTGGCACGCTGCGAGTCCGGCGGCAACCCACGTGCGGTCAACCCGCGGGGTTACTACGGGCTCTACCAGTTCAGCCGCCCCACGTGGCGTTCCGTCGGGGGCTCCGGCCTGCCCCACCGGGCCTCGTCAAGCGAGCAGACTGCGCGCGCACAGACGCTGTTCCGTCGCTCGGGCGCCAGCCCGTGGCCGGCGTGCGGACACCACCTGTTCGACTGACCGCTCGCGCCCACTGTTCGGATGGGCTGATTACCAGGGGATGCAGGGAAACTTCGCGGCTGCCCGGGGAAATCGTGCGCTTCCCATGGAGAGCAACCTATGGGGAGCGCCAGATCTCCGGCATCCCCTGGTAAACCGTCAGCCGGCAGCCACCCGATCGAGGACCAACGGCACCGGGTCGTACGACGGCTGTCTGCAGCGACCTCGACGCCGCTCTCCAGAGCGGCGAGCGCGCGTTCGAAGCGCTCGGGCTCGTCGGTGTGCAGGGTCAGCAGGTCCTGACCCTCGGTGACGGCGTCGCCGGGCTTGGCGTGCATCACGACGCCCGCGGCGGCCTGGACAGGGTGCTCCTTGCGGGCCCGGCCGGCGCCGAGACGCCACGCCGTGAGACCGACCGCCATCGCGTCGAGCCGGGTCAGCACGCCGGAGGACGGAGCGGTGACGACGTGCGTCTCGCGAGACTTCGGCATGGAGGCGTCCGGGTCGCCGCCCTGGGCCGCGATCATCCGTCGCCACACGTCCATCGCCGAGCCGTCGGCCAGCTTCTCCGCCGGGTCGACACCCTCGACGCCGGCGGCCGAGAGCATCTCGCCGGCCAGGGCGACGGTCAGGTCGACGACGTCCTCGGGTCCGCCCCCAGCCAGCACGTCAACGGCCTCGGCGACCTCGAGCCCGTTGCCGGCGGTGTGCCCCAGCGGGGTCGACATGTCGGTGAGCAGCGCGACCGTCGTCAGGCCGGCATCGACACCGAGCGAGACCATCGTCTCGGCCAGCTCGCGTGCGCTGTCGACGTCCTTCATGAACGCGCCGCTGCCGACCTTCACGTCGAGCACCAGGGCGCCGGTGCCCTCGGCGATCTTCTTGCTCATGATCGACGAGGCGATCAGCGGGATCGCCTCGACGGTGCCGGTGACGTCGCGAAGCGCGTAGAGCTTTCTGTCCGCCGGTGTCAGTCCGGGCCCGGCAGAGCAGATGACCGCGCCTACGTCCTCGAGCTGCGCCATCATCTCGTCCATCCACAGCTGTGCGCGCCAGCCGCGGATCGACTCCAGCTTGTCGAGCGTGCCGCCGGTGTGGCCGAGGCCGCGTCCGGACAGCTGGGGCACGGCCACTCCGCAGGCCGCCACCAGGGGTGCCAACGGCAGCGTGATCTTGTCGCCGACCCCGCCCGTGGAGTGCTTGTCGGCCGTGGGCCGTGACAGCGACGAGAAGTCCATCCGCTCACCGGAGGCGATCATCGCCGCGGTCCATCGCGAGACCTCGCGGCGGTCCATGCCGTTGAGCAGGATCGCCATCGCCAGTGCGGACATCTGCTCGTCGGCGACGTCGCCGCGGGTGTAGGCGTCCACGACCCAGTCGATCTGCGAGTCCGAAAGGGCGTGCCCGTCCCGCTTGGCGATGATCACTTCGACGGCGTCGTGCGACATTGGGTCACCCTGTCACGCGACGAACCGAGGGGTCACGTCCGCATCGACACTCCGCCGAACCCCGTGAGTTAGTGACCCCTCAGCGCATCAGGGCCGAACGCGTCGGGGAGCACCTCGGACATCGGTCGTACGCCGGTCACGGTGAGCAGCAGCAGGTCACGGCCGCCGGCCTCGAGCAGCACCTGGCGGCAGCGGCCGCACGGCATGATCACCTCGCCGCGGCGGTTCACGCAGACGAAGTGCGTGAGCCGGCCGCCGCCGGTCGCGTGCAGCTGCGAGACCATGCCGCACTCGGCGCAGAGCCCGACGCCGTACGACGCGTTCTCGACGTTGCAGCCCACGACCACCCGGCCGTCGTCGACGAGGGCGGCGGCCCCCACCTGGTAGTCGGAGTACGGCGCGTAGGCGTGGCGCATCACCGTCACCGCCTCGTCGTGCAGCCGGGGCCAGGGCTCCTCGGCGGGGACCTCGGCGCTCATCAGCCGGCCTCGCCGCGGCGGTAGCCCATCCCGTCCGCGGCCGGCATGCGGAGCCGTTGCGCGGCGAAGGCGAGCACGAACAGGGTCGCGACGTACGGGGTCATCCGGGTGAAGTCGGCGGGCACCTCGTCGGTGGTGAAGAACCAGATGGCGAACAGCACGGCCGCGACGATCGTCACGATGCCCGCCCGGCGCGAGCCCTTGCGCAGCTGGTAGATGCCGTAGCCGAGGAGCACGACCGCGATCACGATCAGCAACGCATGCACCGCTCCCCCGCCGGCGCGCAGCTGCAGGGCGTCGGTGTAGCCGAACAGCGCCGACCCGAGCACGAGTCCGCCGGGGCGCCAGTTGCCGAAGATCATGGCGGCCAGGCCGATGTAGCCGCGTCCGTTGGTGACGCCGTTCTGGTACAGCCCTGCGCTGACCATCACGATGAAGCCGCCCGCCATGCCCGCGAAGGCGCCGGAGGCGAGCACGGCGATGGTCTTGTAGCGGTACACGTTCACACCGAGGGTCTCGGCGGCCTGCGGGCTCTCGCCGCACGAGCGCAGCCGAAGCCCGAAGGCCGTGCGCCACAGCACGAAGTAGGTGGCGAGCACCAGCAGCATCGCCAGGATCGTCAGCGACGACAGGTCGCGCGTCAGCGCGCCCAGCACCGATGCCGCGTCGGAGATCACGAACCAGTGCTTGTCCTCGATCTCCTTGGCCCAGTCGGCGACCCCTTCGAGGTTCACCGAGAACGGCGCGTCGATCGGCGGGGACTGGGTGGGGCCACCGCCCTGCAGCTCGGAGAACCAGGTGTCGGCGAGGAAGGCGGCGATGCCGGCCGCCATGATGTTGATGGCGACACCGGAGACGATGTGGTCGACGTTGAAGAAGACGGTCGCCAGCGCGTGCAGCGCACCTCCCGCCGCACCGAAGAGGATGGCCGCGAAGAGCCCCTGCCAGGGGCCGTAGTAGTAGCCGAAGTATCCGGCGCCGATCGTGCCGAGGATCATCATGCCCTCGAGGCCGATGTTCACCACTCCGGCTCGCTCGCACCAGAGCCCGCCGAGACCGGCCAGCATGATCGGGATGAACGCGATGATCGCCTCGCGCAGCGTGCCCGACGAGTCGACCTCGTTGCTTCCGGTCACGACGCGGGCGAACGAGATCAGCACGAACGCGGCCAGCAGCCACGCCCACACCGGCACGCGTCGTGCGCGTTTCTCGGTCGGGACGACGACCTCGGGGACCAGACCTTCGCTCGCGACGGTCATGTGGTCGCCTCCTCCCGCTCGGAGGGACCTCGGCTGGCGGCGAGCTCTGCGGCCACCTCACGCTGCTCGGCTGCCCGGCGGTAGCGGCGCACCACCTCGTAGGCGACGACGACGCTGAGCACCAGCACGCCCTGGGTGATCGCGATGATGTCGGTCGAGACGTTCGCCTCGATCTCGAGGAGGGCGCTCTGCTCGGTCAGGTAGGCGAACAGCAAGGCGCCGACCGCGATGCCGACCGGGTGGTTGCGGCCGAGCAGCGCGACCGCGATGCCGCTGAAGCCCAGGCCCACCTGGAACGTGGTGCTGTAGTAGTGGCTGTCGCCGAGCAGCAGCGGCAGTCCGACGAGCCCCGCGACGCCACCGGAGAGCAGCATCGCGACCACGACCATGCGGCGTACGTCGATGCCGCTGGCGATCGCGGCCGAGGGGCTCGACCCCGTGGCACGCAGGTCGAAGCCGAACCGCGTCCGGCTCAGCACCACGGAGTAGGCGACACCGGCCACCAGCGCAAGCAACGCGAGGCCCCACACCTCGTTCGGTGCGCCGGGGATGATGTCGAGGCCCGGCACCCAGCTGTCCTTGGGCACCGTCTTGGTCTGCAGGCTGTTGCCGGCGACCACACCCCACTTGCGGAGCAGGAAGGCCGTCAGCGAGATGGCGATGGCGTTGAGCATGATCGTGGAGATCACCTCGGACACGCCGCGCGTCACCTTGAGGAGACCGGCGATCGCTGCCCAGCCGGCCCCGGCGACGATCGCGAGCACGAACGCGACCACGATGTTCAGCACGCCCGGCAGCACGTCCTGCCCGAGGAACGCGGCGGCAGCGAAGACCGCGACTCGGTACTGCCCCTCCACTCCGATGTTGAACAGGTTCATCCGGAAGCCGATCGCGGCGGCGAGCGCGGAGAGGTACAGCACCGACGCGTTGTTGAGGATGTTCACGACGTTGCGCGCCGCGGGCACGGAGAAGATCGTGTCGAGGAAGCCGGAGACCGAGTCACCCGCGGCGAGCAGGATCGCGACGGTGATGACCAGCGCGATGAGCAGCGCCAGCACGGGCGCGGCAGCGCCGACGAGGATCCGCCTGACCATCAGCGCTCCTCCCCCTGTGTGTCGTCGTCCGACTCGGTGGTCGAGTCGTCGCCCGGCTCCGCGTCGTCGGCAGCGCCGGTCATCGCCGAGCCGAGCTCCTGCGGCGAGACCGTCTGCGGGTCGAAGTCACCGACGAGGCGGCCGCGCAGCACCACCTTGATCGTGTCGGACAGGCCGATCAGCTCGTCGAGGTCGGCCGAGACGAGCAGCACCGCGAGCCCCTCGCGCCGTGCCTCACGGATCTGGTCCCAGATGGCGGCCTGCGCGCCGACGTCGACGCCGCGGGTGGGGTGGGAGGCGACGAGCAGCACGGGATCACCGCTCATCTCGCGCCCCACGATGAACTTCTGCTGGTTCCCCCCGGACAGCGCCCGCGCCGTCGTCTCGATCGAGGGGGTGCGCACGTCGTACTCCTCGACGATGCGCTGGCTGTCCTTGCGTGCGCCGGGCCGGTTGAGCCAGGCGCCCTTCGCCGACGGCGGCCGGGTCTGGTGCCCCAGCATGCGGTTCTCCCAGAGCGGGGAGTCGAGCAGCAGCCCGTAGCGCTGCCGGTCCTCGGGGATGTGCCCGACGCCGGACTCGCGACGTCTCCTCGTCGACCAGGCGGTGACGTCCTTCCCCGCGAGGCGCACGTGACCCGACGTCGGATGGCGAGTCCCCATCACGACGTCGGTGAGCTCGGCCTGGCCGTTGCCCTCGACGCCCGCCACCCCGAGGACCTCGCCGCGACGGATCCGAAGCGAGACCGAGTCGAGCAGCGTGCGGCCTGCCGCGTCCACCAGCGTGACGTCGTCGAGCAGCAGCATCTCGTCGCCGAAGTCTTGGGTGCCGCCGCTGTCGGGGGACGGCAGCTCGGAGCCCACCATGAGCTCGGCGAGCTTGCGGGCGGTCACGTCGGTGGGGCGTACGGCGGCCACGGTGGTGCCACGGCGGACAACGGTGATGTCGTCGGCGACGGCCAGCACCTCGTCGAGCTTGTGCGAGATGAAGATGAGGGTGTGCCCCTCCTTCCTCAGCTCACGCAGGTTGTCGAACAGCGCGTCGACCTCCTGCGGCACCAGGACGGCCGTGGGCTCGTCGAGGATGATCACCTTCGCGCCCCGGTACAGCACCTTGAGGATCTCGACGCGCTGCCGGGAGCCGACGCCGAGGACCTCGACCAGCTGGTCCGGGTCGAGGTCGAAGCCGTAGGTCGAGGAGATCCGCTCGAACTCGGTGCGTGCCTTCTCGCCGATGCCGTGGAGCTTCTCGGCGCCGAGCACCACGTTCTCGAGCACGGTGAGGTTGTCGGCGAGCATGAAGTGCTGGAAGACCATGCCGATGCCGACCTTGATGGCGTCGGCCGGAGAGGCCATCTCCACGGCGTTCCCGCCGACCTCGATGGTGCCCGAGTCGGGCCGCTGCACGCCGTACAGGATCTTCATGAGCGTGGACTTGCCCGCGCCGTTCTCACCGACGATCGCGTGCACGGTGCCGGCACGGATGTCGATGTCGATGTCGCGGTTGGCCACCACGCCCGGGAACCGCTTGCCGATGCCCCGGAGCCGGACCGCCACCTGCGAGGGGTCCGGTGCTGTGCCGGCGTCGGTGCTGGTGGTGTCGGTGATGGCAACACTCCGTTGGGCTGCGGGACTCACAGGGCACGGGCCCGGACCGCACGCTACCGCGTCGCTGTCCGGGCCCGCCCTGCTGCTGTGCGGACCAGCTACATGGTGTTCGGCACCTTGATCTTGCCGGACAGGATCTGCTGCTTGTAGTCCTCGATCTTCGGCTTGATGTCGTCGATCTTGCCGCCGCTCGTGGAGTAGCCGACTCCGTCGCGCTTCAGGTCATAGACGTTGAAGCCCGGCTTCGTCTTGCCGTCCTTGAAGTCGCGAATGAAGTCGAAGGTCGCCACGTCCACCCGCTTGAGGGCCGAGGAGATGATGTACGGCTTCTGATCGGCCGGTGCCCCGAGGTACTGGTCGGAGTCGACGCCGATCGCAAGCTTCTTCTGCTTGGCCGCCGCCTCGAACCCGCCGAGGTTCGACTGCCCCGCGACGAGGAAGACGATGTCGGACCCGTCGTCGTACAACGCGTTGGCGGCCGTGCGGCCACCCGGCACGTTCTGGAAGGCCTTCGCGTTGGCCTCGTCGGAGAGCCACTTGAACTCGACCTTGGCCTTCGGGTTGACCTTCTTCACGCCCGCCTGGAAGCCCGCTGCGAACGGGTCGATGATCGGGCCCTTGACGCCACCGACGAAGCCGACCTTGTCCACCTTCGTCTTGAGTCCGGCGGCGACGCCGACGAGGTATGAGCCCTGCTCGGGCTTGAACACCAGGTCGGTGACGTTCTTGCCCTCAGCCGCACCGTCGACGACCGCGAACTTGACCTTCGGGTAGTCCTTGGCGACCTTCGTCACCATCGGGGTGTAGACGAAGCCCACGGCGACGATCGGGTTGTAGCCCGCGTCGGCCAGCGTGCGCAGCCGCTCCTCCTTGGCGGAGTCGGGCTCGTCGGGCGACGGCTCGGACTCCTTGCACGTCGCGTCCAGCTCGTCCGAGGCCTTCTTGGTGGCCTCCGCGGCCAGGTCGTTGAAGCCCTTGTCACCGCGCCCGCCGACGTCGTAGGCGAGACCGATCTTCGGCCCGTCGCCGCCGCTCTTGCACAGGGCGCCCTTCGCGCCCGACGTGCTGCTGGACTCGGTGTCCTTCTTCGCGCATCCGGTCACCGCGAGCGCCAGGCAGGCTGTGACGGCTGCGACCTTGGTCAGGCGACCCAAGATTCCTCCTCGTACGGTGCGCCGGCTGTCGGGCGCGAACCAGGACACCCTAGACCTATCGGGCTGCGACTTCGCTGGCGCGGAGGGGGTGAGAGGCGGTCTGTTACCAGTTCGATGCGGGGCCGGCGGCCGGCGGGCGGGTCAGCCCTCCACGCCCGCCTCGAACGTGGTGAGGACGGCGGCGGCCAGCACCTTGGCGCCGATCGCGATCGCGCGCTCGTCGATCTGCAGGTCCCCCTGGTGGAGGTCGTAGGTCGCGCCGCCTGGCTTGCGAGTGCCGAGGCGGCCCATCGCGCCGGGGACCGACTCGAGGTACCACGCGAAGTCCTCGCCGCCGAGGCTCTGCGGGGTGGTGACGACCTGCTCCTTGCCGAGCACGTCGCTGACCGCCCGGCCGAGCAGCGCGGTCGCCCCGGCCTTGTTCACCACGGGCGGGACGCCTCGCACGTAGGTGATCTCCGCCTGCACGCCGTACGGCGCGAGGATCTGGGTGATCAGGCCGCGGACGAGGTCCTCGGCGTCCGCCCAGGCCAGCGCGTCGAGCATGCGCAGCGTGCCGGCGGCCTCACCGGAGGCGGGGATGACGTTCTTGGCCGAGCCGGCGCGCACCACGCCCCACACCAGGCTGGCGCCGGCACGCGGGTCGAGCCGGCGCGACAGCGCACCGGGCAGCTCGGTGATCAGCTTGCCGAGGGCGTAGGTGAGGTCCTCGGTCAGGTGCGGTCGGGAGGTGTGGCCGCCGCGGCCGGTCAGCCGCACGGTCAGCGCGTCGGCGGCGCCGGTCAGCGGGCCCACGCGGAGGCCGACCTGGCCGACGTCGATCGTCGGGTCGCAGTGCAGCCCGTAGACGTGGCTGACCCCGTCGAGCGCTCCGGCGGCGATCACCTCGAGGGCACCGCCGGGCATGACCTCCTCGGCGGGCTGGAACAACAGCCGCACCCGACCGGGGAGCGGCGTTGAGCCGGTGCGCCTCGAGCAGTGCGATGCCCGCCCCGACCAGCGAGGCGGTGTGGACGTCGTGGCCGCAGGCATGGGCGGCGCCGTCGACGGTGCTGACCCACTCCTCGCCGCCGAGGTCGTCGACCGGGAGCGCGTCGAGGTCGGCGCGGAGCGCGATCAGCGGGCCGTCGTCCTCGCTGGACCCGAGCTCGGCGATCAGCCCGCTCTTCGGGAGCAGCTTGACCTCGACCCCGACCTTCTCCAGGTGGGCGGCCACGAGTGCCGTGGTGCGCTCCTCCTGCCAGGCCAGCTCGGGGTGCGCGTGGAGGTCCCTGCGGAGCGCGATCAGGTCGTCGCTCTGCGCATCGACGGCCTCGACGGCACGGCGCAGGGACGAAGTAGGCACGACACAACAGGCTACCGGAGGTGCGACTCGCGCCGGTGCCCGGTTCGAGGGCTGGTTAGGCGTCGGTCAGAACGCGTCGGGCGGGACGTAGAGCCCCCACACCTCACGCAGTGCGTTGCAGACCTCGCCGACGGTGGCGCGGGCGCGCAGCGCCTCCTTCATCGGGTAGAGCAGGTTGTCGTCGCCCTTGGCCGCCTCGGTCAGCGCCTCGAGCTGCTTGTCGACCTCGGCCTGGTCGCGCTCGGCCCGCAGCTTCGCGAGGCGCTCGGCCTGCTGCTCCTCGATGGCGGGGTCGACGCGCAACGCCTCGTAGGGGTCGTCCCCGTCGACGCGGAAGCGGTTGACGCCGACGACGATCCGCTTCTCGGTGTCGATGTCGCGGGCGATGCCGTACGCCGCCTTCTCGATCTCGTTCTTCTGGAAGCCCTTCTCGATGGCCGCCACCGCCCCGCCGTACTCCTCGACCTGCTCCATCAGCTTGCGGGCCTCGGCCTCGACGTCGTCGGTCAGCGACTCGATCGCGTAGGAGCCCGCGAACGGGTCGACGGTCTTGGTCACATCGGTCTCGTAGGCGATCACCTGCTGCGTGCGCAGCGCCAGCCGGGCGGCCTTCTCGCTGGGAAGCGCCAGCGCCTCGTCGTAGGAGTTCGTGTGCAGCGACTGCGTGCCACCAAGCACCGCGGCGAGGCCCTGGATCGCGACGCGGACGAGGTTCACCTCCGGCTGCTGAGCGGTGAGCTGCACGCCGGCGGTCTGGGTGTGGAACCGCAGCATCTGCGACTTCTCGCTCTTCGCGCCGAACTCGTCGCGCATCACCTGGGCCCAGATGCGGCGGGCCGCCCGGAACTTCGCGATCTCCTCGAGGATCGTGGTGCGCGAGACGAAGAAGAACGACAGCCGGGCGGCGAAGTCGTCGACGTCGAGGCCGGCCTTGACCGCCGCGCGGACGTACTCGATGCCGTCGGCCAGCGTGAACGCGATCTCCTGCGCTGGAGTCGCCCCGGCCTCGGCCATGTGGTAGCCCGAGATCGAGATCGTGTTCCAGCGCGGCACCTCGCTCTTGCAGTAGGCGAAGATGTCGGTGATCAGCCGCAGCGACTGCTGCGGCGGGTAGATGTAGGTGCCGCGGGCGATGTACTCCTTGAGCACGTCGTTCTGGATCGTGCCGGTGATCTTGTCGCCCGGGATCCCGTTGTCCTCCGCGACGATCTGGTACATCAGCAGCAGCAGCGCCGCGGGTGCGTTGATCGTCATCGACGTCGAGACCTCGTCGAGCGGCAGCCCGTCGAAGAGCAGGCTGCATGTCGTCGATCGAGTCGATCGCGACGCCCACCTTGCCGACCTCGCCGTGCGCGATCTCGGAGTCGGAGTCGTGGCCCATCTGGGTCGGCAGGTCGAACGCGACCGACAGCCCGCCGGTGCCGTTGGCGACGAGCTGCTTGTAGCGCTCGTTGGACTCCTTGGCGGTGCCGAAGCCGGCGTACTGCCGCATCGTCCACGGCCGGCCGGTGTACATCGACGGGTAGACGCCGCGCGTGAACGGGTACTCCCCTGGCTTGCCCAGCCGCTCCTCGGCGTCCCAGCCCTCGAGCGAGCCGGCCTCGTAGAGCGACTCGAACTCCGTGCCGGACTCGGTGCGGTTCTCGTCGCCCGCGCCCGGTGTTCCGGCAGTGGGGCTCTCGCCTTCGCTCATGCGGCTCAGGGTACGGCGCGCCCTCCGCCTGCCGCACCGTGAGACTTCCCACTTCCGAGGTAGCTCCGAGTGAGCTTGCGAAGGCGGAGCGTGAGCCGAGGAGGTTGAGGAGGGTCGGCACGGACCGAGCCTGCGAGGGCGCGCGACCCGTCTCGAACCTGCTGCGCGTGGGCACAGAGTCTGCCCAAGCTGCGGTGATTTCGAGGCTCGCTCCGCTCGCACCTCAATCAGCGTGGAGTGCGAGGATCGGCGGGTGCCGACCTCGCAGGAGCAGGTGGAGGCGGCTTTCGCCCGCATGTCCGAGGTGGACGAGCTGATCCGGTCGGTGTGCACCCGCAACGACAACGCGCCCCGAGGTGGCACGAGCGCTCGACGCCGAGCCGCGCTCGCGCGGCCCGCTGCACGGCCGGCCGGTGCTCGTGAAGGACAACATCGACACCGCGGACCTGCCCACGACGGCGGGGTCGCTGGCACTGGCCGGCCAGCCCAACCCCTCGCAGGACGCGCCCCTCGTGCAGCGCATGCGGGCGGCCGGGATGGTCGTTCTAGGCAAGGCCAACCTCAGCGAGTGGGCCAACATCCGCGACCTCGGCTCGACGTCCGGCTGGAGCGCCCACGGCGGTCTCACTCGCAACCCGCACGCTCTCAACCGGTCCGCCGGCGGATCGAGCTCGGGCAGCGGCGCAGCCGTCGCGGCCGGCATCACGCCGTTCGCGGTCGGCACCGAGACCGACGGCTCCATCACCTGCCCGGCGGCCTTCAACGGCGTGGTCGGCATCAAGCCGACGGTCGGGCTCCTGCCCACCCAGGGCGTCGTGCCCGTCGCCGGCTCGCAGGACGCACCCGGCCCGATGGCCTCGACGGTGCGCGATGCTGCTGCGCTGCTGAGCGTGCTGGCCGGCAACGGCATCGACTACGCCGCGTACGCACGTGACGAGCGGCTCGCCGGCAAGCGGATCGGCGTGCCGCGCAAGGAGTACTGGGGCTACAGCACCCACGCCGACGGCCCGGCCGAGCGCGCAGTCGGGCTGCTGGCGGCGGCGGGTGCCACGATCGTCGACCACGCCGACGTCATCACGATCGAGGGCTTCGACGATGACGACGAGCTCGTCGTGATCCTGGCCGAGCTGCGCCACGAGATGGCGCGGCTACCTCGCCACGCGCACCGGTTCGGTGCCGCGCACGCTGGCCGACGTGGTGGCGTTCAACCGCGAGCACGCCGACACCGAGCTCGCGCACTTCGGGCAGGGCCTGTTCGAGCGGTCGCTGCTGGGGCCGGAGGTGGGCAGCGAGGAGTACGCCGCGGCGCGAGCGCGTTGCGTGCGGGCCGCGCGTGACGAGGGCATCGACGCCGTACTCCGCGAGCATCGGCTCGACGCCTGGTCACGCCGTCGTACGCACCGGCATTCCCCATCGACCTGGTCAACCCCGAGGCGCACAGCCCCTCGTGCACGAGCGTGCCCGCGATGGCCGGCTACCCGCTGCTCACGGTGCCGACCGGGTTGGCTGCCGGGCTCCCCGTGGCGGTGTCGTTCTGGGGCACGGCCGGCAGCGAGGCGACGCTGGTCGAGATCGCGCACGCGTACGAGGTCGCCCGCGACCGCGACACCGGCCCGATCCCGCAGCCGACCTTCAAGCCCTTCGTCTGAAGGGTCAGCGGGAACGGCCGCCGCGGATGACCAGGGCGACCCAGGCGATCAGCGCGGTGCCTGCCGCGAACAGCCAGGCGCGCTGCTTGGGCCTCTCGAGGGCGGTCGCGACCGCAGGATCACGCGCCTCGACGGGGGTCGGGGCCGCAGGATCACGCGCCTCACCGTTGTCGGTGGAGAGGGCGGCGCCGGGGGCGCGCATGGCCTCGGCGGTGCGCTGCTCGAGAGCGAGGGGTGAGGTGTAGGCCCACGCGGCGGCGTACATCACCAGCCGGGAGAAGTAGTTGATCCAGATCAGCAGGATCAGCGCGACGCCGAAAGCCTGGAAGGCCGGCTGGCCGCGGGTGTGCGCGAGCAGCGTGTTCGCGACCAGCTTGAGGATCTCGAAGCCGATGGCGCCGAGCAGAGCGCCGCCGAGCAGGGCTCGTCGCGGCGCGTGGGTATCGACGAGCATCAGCTTGAACATCGCCACCAGCAGCACGGTCGAAGCGCCGATCGCGAGCGCGTGGCCCACCACTGTGAGAAGCAGGGCCGGAACGGTCGAGTCGGGGTCGACGCCGATCCAGTCGAGGATCGACTCCGAGAAGCCGGTGACCGCACCGGACAGCGCGACCGACACCAGCAGCACGATGCCGACGATCACCAGGGTGCCGAGCTCGCGCAGCTTGCCGAACAGGAAGTTCGGGTGCTCGCGGCGAGGTACGACGAACATCACCTCGAGCGCCTGCCGGGTGGCCGACAGCCAGCCGAGACCGGTGTAGAGCAACGCCAGCAACCCGATGAGGCCGACGGTGCCGGCGGCCTTCTCGATCTCGCTCAGGTCGATCTGGCCATTGCCGTGGCCGACGACGCCGGGCAGCAGGGACTTGATCTGGTCGATCATGTCGCCCTGGATCTCGGGGTAGAGCAGGGCCAGCTTGCCGACGACGAAGAACGCGATCGCGAGGATCGGGAAGATCGACAGGAAGCCGAAGTAGGTGACGGCGCCGGCCTGTGCGTTGCCGTTCACCGAGCCGTAGTGCTGCACCATCCGCACCGCATGGTCGAACAGCGGGTAGCGCTCACGCAGTCGGGCGACCGCGTGGGTGACGCGCTGCTTCAGGGAAGGCATGCAGGTGTTCTACCCACCTGCGGCCGCCGTCAACGCGAAGTCGCGGGTGGGGACCCACCCCACGGTGTCCTTGTGCACGTAGAGGTGGAAGCGGTCGACGACGAACTCGCACTCGAACGACTCGAGGTCGCCGAAGGCCCGGTCGAGGGTGTCGTCGTCGACGTGGTGGGCGACGGTCACGTGCGGGTGGTACGGGAACATCTGGTCCGCGGACAGCGGGCCGCGCCGCACCGAGAAGGCCAGCTGCTCGCACTCGGAGATGCCCTCGGCGAGGGTCACGAACACCACCGGCGAGACCGGCCGGAACGTGCCCGTGCCCCGCAGGTGGATCCCGAAGGCATGGTGCATGGCGGACGCCTCGGCCAGGTGCTGCTCGATCTTCGGGAGGTCGTCGTGGTCGATGACGAACGGCGGCAGCAGCGTCACGTGCGTCGGGATGCCGCTCGCGGTGTCGTCGCCGAGCTCGCCGCGGTACTCCTGCAACCAGCCGCCCCACGGGTCCGGGACGGCGATGGCCACGCCGATGGTCGTCATGGTCCTCACTGCCGGCCGAACCCGACCCGCTCGTAGACGTCGGCGAGCGTCTGCTCCGCGACGGCTCGCGCCTTCTCCGCTCCGGCGTCGAGGATCGCGTCGAGCTGCGCGGTGTCGTCGAGCAGCTCGAGCGTGCGGTCGCGGAACGGCGTCACGAAGTCGACCACGGCGTCGGCGAGGTCGGCCTTCAGGTCGCCGTAGCCCCGTCCGTCGTACGCCTTCACGAGGTCGTCGATGCTGCGGCCGGTCAGCGCGGAGTAGATCGTGAGCAGGTTGGAGATGCCGGGCTTCTCCGCCACGTCGAAGCGGACCTCGGTGCCGGAGTCGGTCACCGCGGAACGGATCTTCTTCGCCGACACCTTGGGGTCGTCGAGCATCTCCACGATGCCGTTCGGCGAGGACGCGGACTTCGACATCTTCGCGGTCGGCTCCTGGAGGTCCGTGATCTTCGCGGTCTCCTTGAGGATGTACGGCTCGGGCAGCGGGAACGCCTTCTTGTAGCGGTGGTTGAACCGGCCGGCGAGGTCGCGGGTGAGCTCGAGGTGCTGGCGCTGGTCCTCGCCGACCGGGACGTACTGCGGCCGGTAGAGCAAGATGTCGGCCGCCTGCAGGATCGGGTAGGTGAAGAGCGCGACGGACGCCGCACCTTCACCGCCCTTGGCGGACTTGTCCTTGAACTGCGTCATCCGGCGGGCCTCGCCGAACCCGGTCAGCGACTGCATCACCCAGCGTGAGCTGGGCGTGCGCCGGGATGTGCGACTGCACGAACACCGCCGACCGCTCGGGGTCGATGCCCGCGGCGATCAGCTGTGCGGCGGCTCGTCGGACCCGCTCGCGCAGCAGCTTGGGCGCCGGGTGCTCGACGGTGATCGCGTGCATGTCGGCGATGAAGAAGAACGGCTCGTGGTCGTCCTGCAACGCCACCCACTGCCGCAGCGCGCCGAGGTAGTTCCCGAAGTGGAACGAGTCGGAGGTCGGCTGGATGCCGGAGAGCACCCGAGGGCGGGCTGCACCCGAGGAAGACGGGGCGTCGGACATGCGGGTCATTCTGGCAGGAGCGGCCAATTCGAGGGCTACTGGGCGGCGTCCTCGGGCGGCTCGATGCTGATCGGGTGGTCGGGGTCGACCACCACCACCGGGGGTACGGCGCTGACCAGCACGCGGCCGACGCGTCGCCCGTCGATCTCGCGGACGGTGATGCGGCGCTCGTCGAAGTCCACCCAGTCGTCGACCTGCGGCAGCCGGCCGAGCCGGGCCATCAAGAAGCCGGCGACCGTCTCGTAGGGGCCCTCGGGGAGCTCGATGCCGGTCTCGTCCTCGAAGTCGTCGAGGTTCAGCAGACCGTCGACCTCGACGTCGCCGCCGCGGAACACGGTGGTCTCTGCCTCGTGGACGTCGTACTCGTCCTTGATGTCGCCGATCAGCTCCTCGACGAGGTCCTCCATGGTGACGATGCCCGCGGTGCCGCCGTACTCGTCGGCGACGATCGCGATGTGCATGCCCTCTCGCCGCATGTCTGCGAGGGCGGCCAGGATCGGGCGGGTCCAGGGCAGCACGAGCGTCTGCCGGGCCAGCTCGCCGACGCGTAGCGAGCGGCCGGACATGTCGGGCCCGAGCAGGTCGCGCACGTGCACGAAACCGATGACGTCGTCGGCGGAGCCGCGGATCACCGGGTAGCGCGAGTGCGGCTGTTGCAGCGCCTCCTTGGCGGCCTTGAACACCGGCGTCGACGCATCGAGGAAGTCGACCTCGGTGCGCGGGATCATCACCTCGCGGATCTGCCGGTCGCCGGCCTCGAAGACGTCCTCGACGATGCGACGCTCCTCCTCACCCAGGGTCTCGTGGGTGTTGACGAGGTCACGCAGCTCCTCGTCGCTCATCTGCTCGCGTTGGGCGCGCGGGTCGCCGCCGGCCAGCCGGACGACCACGTTGGTCGACGCCGACAGCAGCCAGATCACCGGACGCGAGATCTTCGCGACGCGGTCGACGGTCGGTCCGAGCGCGAGCGCGAAGCCCTCGGCGCGCTGCAGCGCGAGGCGCTTGGGAGCGAGCTCGCCGAGCACGAGCGAGAAGTAGGAGATCGCGACCGTGACGAGCACGAGCGCGACGATGTCGGCCGCACCCTCGGGCAACCCGAGGTCGACGAGGTGCGGCGCCAGGTCGCCGGACAGCGTGACGCCGCCGAAGGACGCGGACAGGAAGCCGGCCAGCGTGACGCCGACCTGGACGGCAGCGAGGAACCGGTTGGGGTCCTCCGCCAGCCGTGCGACGGCCTCACCGCGCCGGCCCCGGGTGGCAAGACCCCTGACCTGGCTCTCGCGCAGCGAGACGAGCGCGATCTCGGCCGCGGCGAACATGCTGCCGACCAGGATGAAGACGAGGATCAGCCCGATGTTGCCGAGCGTGCTGCTCATGCATCCCGGTCTATGGCCATCGTCCATGGCACAACGATAGGGGTTGGCAGGGCGGCACGAGACTGGGAAGGGTGTGCCCGTGAGGTTCCCCGACGACGTACCGGTGCTGACCGACGGCATCGTCACGCTCCGGGCGCACACCCTCGCCGACGTCGACGCCGTCTTCGAGCAGTGCAGCGACCCGGTCAGCCAGCGTTGGACCACGGTGCCGGTGCCCTACACGCGCGACCACGCCGAGCGGTTCGTGGGCGAGACGGTGCCGGCCGGGTGGGGCGAGAGCCACTGGGCGTTCGCGGTCGAGGCGGTCGACGAGCTGGCGGATCCCGGCGGGGAACCACGGTTCTGCGGCACCGTCGAGCTGCGCGACGAGGGCAACCGGCGGGCCGAGATCGCGTTCGGCGCGCACCCGTGGGCGCGCGGCCGGGGCATCGTCGAGGCCGCGTTGCGGCTGCTGCTCGAGTGGGGCTTCCACGAGCAGCGGCTGCGCACCGTCATCTGGTGGGCGAACGCCGGCAACTGGGCGTCTCGTCGCGTGGCCTGGAAGGTCGGGTTCTCCTTCGACGGCACCTTGGACCGTTGGCTCCCGCAACGCGGGGAGCTGCTCGACGCATGGGTCGGGGTGCTCCACGTCGACGACGAGCAGGCGCCGCGCGGCGAGTGGCTGACCGTGCCTCGGCTCCTCGGGGACCGCGTGGTGCTGCGTGGGCTGCGCGACGACGACGTCGACCGGATCGTCGAGGCGTGCACCGACGAGCGCACCACTAGCTGGATCAGCGCCATCACCCGCCGTCACGGCCGAGACCGCACGCCAGTGGTTGTCCGAGTGCAGCGAAGGTCTCGCGGGTGGCCGAGGCGTCGCCTGGGCGCTGGCCGATCCGGGCTCGGACCTGCTCGTCGGCGCGGTCAACGTGTTCGGCATCAAGAAGGGGCGCGAGGCGGAGATCGGCTACTGGACACACCCCTCGGCCCGGGGAAGCGGCCTGATGACCGAGGCGTGCGGCCTGGTGGTGCGGCACTGCTTCACGCCGTACGCCGAGGGCGGAATGGGGCTGGTCCGCCTCGAGGCGATCGTGGCGGAGGGCAACACGGCGTCGCAGCAGGTCGTCGAGGCCAACGGCTTCATCCGGGTCGGCCACGAGCGGCGGGCGCTGCGGACCGGCGACGGCAACCTGGTCGACGCGCTGCGCTACGACCTGCTGGCCGAGGAGGTCGACCCGAACGCTGGTTGAGGTGCGACGAGGCTTTGCTGAGGAGCCGAGAGCGTCTCGAAGTGAACCACTCGAGCGTGGGCACGGACTGCGCGACGCGTCAGCGGTTTCGAGGCCTCGGCTAGCGCCTCGCACCTCAACCACCGTTGGGTGCCTAGCGCGGAGCGACCTTGACGGTGACGGAGGTGGCGCCGGCGCGTTGCGTGAGGGCCAGGGTGCCGGCCGAGGAGGAGACGACCTTGCCGCCGGTGACCTGCACGCGGTAGCCCGAGGGGTAGTCGAGCCTCGGCACCGACACGACGGTGCGTGAGCCGGCGTCGAAGCGGCCGGGGAGGCTGCCGGCCTTGCTGGTTGACCACGTCATCGTGAAGACGCGCGAGCCGCGGTCGTAGTGGTACGCCGACGGGGTGCCGGCGACAAGCAGCGGGTGCGGCACGACGAGCG
>CAVRFR010000010.1:0-30094 GCA_963720435.1 uncultured Actinomycetota bacterium
CAGGAGTGCTGGCAGTAGGTGGTGCGGATGATGACGCTCCTGCTCTTGGACTTGTGCACGGTGTTGCCGTTGAGGTCGTGAGTGGTGGTGTCGACGCTGGCGATCGCGTTGCCGACCCGGAACTTGCCGCCGAAGGCGTTGAACGTCCCTGACTGATACTTGTGCGGGTGCCCGTCGCACGAGGCGCCGTCCTGCAGCTGGTCGCCGGCGGTGTTCACGGTCTTGCCGTTGCGGGTCTGCGTGACGCCGAAGAAGAACTGGATGACGTCGTTCGGGTCGGTGTCGTTGCAGGTGTAGGTGCCGGTGAAGTCGACGGTGTCCACCTTCGGTTGGCTGATCTTGATCACCTTGTTGATCGTGATGGTCAACGTCGGCTTCGCATACGAGCTGGACGAGCTCGTGGCCGCCGTCGCACTTGCGGGAGCGGCCACCGCGGCCCCGGTCAGGACAAGGGCAGCGAGCAGTGTTCGGTAAGTCATGTGAGGTCCCCGATTTTGATGTGGATTTACTTGCAAAAACCTTTACGGTTTTCGAAACTAAGAGACGCCCGCACGACCATCAAGAACCCTTGCGGGCCATCTTGAGATAGCCCGGACGCGGGGCTCGGCCGTCCCGTACGAGTGTCGGTGGGCCCGCCTAGGGTGAAATCCAGGAGAACCGATCTCGGAGGTTTCCCATGACCACCTTGTCCGATCGCCCGAGGACCGCGCTGCTCGTCGTCGACGTCCAGAACGGCGTTCTCGCCGGCACCCACAACCGCGACGGCGTGATCGCGAACATCAACACGCTCGTCGACAAGGCCCGCGCAGAGGACGTGCCCGTCGTGTGGGTGCAGCACACCGGCGACCACCTTCCGGTTGGCAGCGTGGAGTGGGAGTACGTCCCAGAGCTGGCACAGCAAGACACCGAGCCGGTCGTGCACAAGCGCTACGGCGACGCCTTCGAGGACACCGATCTCGAGGAGCGCCTCGCCGAGCGCGGCGTCGGTCGCCTGGTGGTCACCGGCGCCCAGACCGACGCGTGCATCCGCTCGACCCTGCACGGTGCTGTTGTGCGCGGGTACGACGCGACGCTCGTCGCCGACGCGCACACCACCGAGGACCTCACCGAGTACGGCGCCCCCACGCCCGACCTGGTCATCGCGCACACCAACCTCTACTGGGGCTTCGCGGACGCACCCGGTCGCACCGCCGGCACCGTCGCCACCGCCGAGGTGAGCTTCAGCTCGTACTAGCCGGCTCGACCAACCCCTTGCGCAGCAGCACGTTCGCGTAGGTACGGGTCTCCCCGGTGCGGACCACCACGAAGGCTGCCTCGGCCGCTTCGTAGAACGCGAACCGCTCCAGGAACCGCACCTCCTCAACACGTACGCCGGCCACGTCGGCCAGCTCGCGCTGGACCGGAAGGGTCCTGCCGTCCGACGACAGCATCTGGTCGACGGCGGGCGAGTCGTCGAGCGGCAGCACGGTGCGCACCGCGCGCAGCAGCTCCGACGTGCCCACGGACGGGAGGTCGATCAGCCGACGCGCGACCCGGGCTGCGGGGAAGTGCGCATCGGTGAGCACGACGGCGTCGCCGTGCCCCATGGCGTCGAGAGCGGCGAGCAGGCCGCCGGTGAGAAGCGGATCGATTCCTGTGAGCACGTCACACCTCCGGGTCGGTGAGCTGGTACACGCGTTGCGCGGTGCCGGACATGATCGCGGACTGCTCGTCGGGCGAGAGCGCGCCCACGAGTTGGGAGACGACGTCGAAGTGAGGCTGGTAGCCGCCTGCGGCGACGGTCATCGGCCAGTCGCTGCCGTACATCAGCCGGTCGGCGCCGAACGCGTCGAGCGCGACGTCGAGCACCGGCCGCAACGCCTCGACCGTGAACGGCTGGCCGGCCGCCTGCAGCCCCGACACCTTCGCGACCGCGTTCGGTGAGGCGGCGACCGCGCGCAGCGACTTCTCCCAGGCCGGCAGGTCGTCGGTGCCACGCGGCGGCTTGCCGAGGTGATCGACCACAAGCGTCAACGACGGCAGCGCGCGCGCCAGGTCGGCGGCGGCGTCGAGGTGGCGCGGCCAGGCATCCGGTACGTCGAAGACGAGCCCGCGCGAGGCCACCGCGCGCAGCGACTCGCGCACCGGCGGGAGGCTGAGGAAGTCGTCTCGGGGATCGTCGTGCACCAGGTGACGCACGCCTTTGAACGCGGGGTGCGCGAGGTGCTGCTCGAGCCGGGTCAGCGCCTCGTGCGGGTTGTCGAGCGGCACCCAGCCGACCACCCCGACCAGGGCGTCGAAGCGCGAGCAGGCGTCCAGCATGAACGCGGTGTCGGCCAGCGTGTCGTCGGCCTGCACCAGCACCGCCGCATCGATGCCGGCTCGCGCCAGCTCGCCGACGGCCTCGTCCGGCAGGAAGCTGCGGTCGAGCTCGCTGCCGTCGGGGACCCAGTCGTAGCCCCCGCGAGACAGGTCCCAGACGTGCAGGTGGCTGTCGATCACGCGATCAGCCCCTCGTCGCGCAGCCGGTCCCACAACGTCTCCGGCACGAGGGCGGCGAGTGCCGCAGCGTTCGCCCGCACATGTGCCGGCTCGGCCGCGCCGACCACCACCCGGACCACGAGCGGATCGCGCAGCGGGAGCTGCAGCGCGGCGGTGGTGACCGGGACACCGATCTCCGCGCACACCGCGGAGACCCGGCGAGCCCGCGCCAGCACGTCGTCGGGCGCGGGTCCGTAGTCGTAGCGCGAGCCGTCGGCGAGCAGCCCGGAGTTGAACACGGCAGCTGCCACCACTCGAGTGCCGTGCCGCCGGCAGTGGGGGAACACCTCGACGGCCGCCGACTGGTCGAGCAGGGTGTGCCGGCCGGCCACCATCAGCTCGTCCAGCGCGCCGGTGGCGGCGTACTCCGCCAGCGTCTTGGTGCTCATCGAGGCCACCCCGACCGCGTGCACCAACCCTTCGTCGCGCAGCCGCACCAGCCCGGCCACCACCTCCTCGGCGGACAGCGAGGTCCCCGACCGCTCGGGGTCGTGCACGTAGACCGTGTCGACACGATCGAGACCCGTCCGTGCCAGCGACGCCTCGAGGCTGCGCCGCAGCCCGGCGGCGCTCAGGTCCCACACCCGCCGCAGCCGCGCGGGCACGTCGAAGTCCTCCGCGTCCCGTGCGCCGGACCAGTCCGGGTCCGGATCGAGGAGCCGCCCGACCTTGGTCGAGAGGCGCCAGCCTTCGCGGCTGCGCAGGAACGCACCGAGCCGTGCCTCGGCCAGCCCGAGCCCGTAGTGCGGAGCGGTGTCGAAGTGCCGCACCCCGCAGCTCCACGCCGCTTCGAGGATCGCAGTCGCCTGCTCGTCGCTCATGGCCTCGCGCAGGTTGCCGAGGTTCGCGGTGCCGAGCCCGAGCCTCACTGAGTCCACGTCAACCATCGCGCCGGGTTGTCGACCAGCACCAGGTCGGTGACGTCGTCGCCGAGCAGTGCGCGCATGCGCGGGACGAAGCGGCGGCCGAGGTAGGCAAGCCCGGGCATCCCGCCGTACGACGCGTAGCGGCTCGCCCGCGCGACGTCGCCGCCGAGCAGCACGGCCTCGGCATGACCCGAGGCGGCGACCGCCCGGAGGCAGTCGAGCACCACGCTGTCGGGGGCGGAGCGGGCCCGCGCGGGGCCGTCGTACCCGAGGAAGGCGCCGCGCGCAGCCAGCTCGGTGTGCAGGCCGGGGTCGGGGTTGCGGTCGACGTGCGCCAGGGCGACGCGTGCGGGCTGCACACCGAGACCGTCCAGGAGGTCGAGCACCTCGTGAGCGGCGCTCGCGTGCTCGGTGTGCACCATCACCGGCGCGCCCGTCGCGGCGTGCGCCCGGGCCACCGCCTCCGCGACGCGGTGCTCGAAGGCGCTGATCCGCCAGTAGCCGATGCCCAGCTTCACGACTCCTGCCCGGGACTCGATGCGCGGCCCGACGTCCGGCGCGTCGGAAGCCGCCATGCCGTCGAGCAGGTCGGCCCGGAATCGAGACGCCAGCTCGTCGATGCCGAGCCCGAGCAGCCAGTGACTGGATCCGTAGTGCTCCTCACGATGTGCGCCCGTCGATGCCACCAGCCGCAGGCCGGAGCCGTGTGCGGCCCGCGCAAGCGCCGCCGGCATGCGGCCGAGCCCGGTCGGCGTCGCGTCGACCATCGTGTCGAAACCGGACTCGCGAAGCAGCACCGCCTCGGCGGTGCTGGCCGGCTCGTCGTCCAGCTCGTCGCCCGGGAGCAACGGGCTCACCTGGAACAGGTGCTCGTGGTAGTCGACGCGGCCCAACGTGCCCGAGTCGACGTCGCCGGCCGTGGTGCGGACCTGGCCGCTCACCTGACCCCCTCGGCGAGGTCGGCGAGCTCGTCGACGAGTGCCGCGGGCATCGCGATGTCGAAGACCTCCGCGACGGCCTGGCTCCAGCCGTGCACGAAGTACCGCCATCCGTCGTGCACCCGCAGCCTGCGCGCCGACTGCTGCGCCTCCGCCTGGTGGAGGAACTCCAGGGATCCCCGGTAGTTGATCTCCCACACCACGGACTCCTCGGGGAAGGCCGTGTCGTCGCGCAGCGGGCTTCCCGGGCGGTCCTTGCCCAGCCCGGTGGCGTTGACGACCAGCGACTGCCGTGGCGCCTCGGTGACCAGGTCGTCGGGGTGGTCGGTGAGGGCGTAGCCGAATCGTGCCGGGTCGAGCCCGGCCCGGGCGTGCACCTCGCGCACGTGCTCGAGCCGAGCCGGGTCGACGTCGGTCACGACGATCCGGGAAGGCGGGTCGCCGGTGCGCGCGAGGGTCGTCGAGATCGCGGTGCCGGCGCCGCCGGCACCGAGGCAGACCACGTCGCCACCGGCGGTGAACCAGCGCGGTGGGAGCATCTCCGCCATCGTCAGACCCGCAGTGAGCGGGTCCTTCGCCCCACCGAGGAGCCGGCCGTCGCGCTTGCTGATCGAGGAGATCTCGCCGCACTGCTCACCGAACGCGTCGATCTCGTCGAACAGGTCGGCGGCCGCCTCGAAGAGCCGGATCTTGTGCGTCGTCACGAGCGCGCCGAGGTGGTGCTCGTCGTCGCGGATCGCGCTGACCAGGTCGCGGTAGACGGCGTCGGGCGCGTCCAGAGGTACGTCGTGCCCGCGCAGCTCGCGAGTGGGCAGGCCCAGGTGGTCGGCCCACAGCGGGAACACCTTCATGATCGAGGAGTGCGCGGTGTCGACGCCGACGAACCCCATCGCCGACCCGGTCATGTGGGCGGTGCTGCTGCGGCGGCGAAGGCCCGAGCGCGCCGGGTGATCTCCTCGTGGTCCCCGCGCGCGAGCAGGTCGGAGGGCATCAGCGAGCCGCCGGCCCCGACGCAGAACGCGCCCGCGTCGAGCCACTCGCGCACGTTCCCGGCGTTGACGCCGCCGGTCGGCATGAGGGGTACGTCGGGGAAGGGCTCGCGCAGCGACGACAGGTACGACGTACCGCCGAGGGAGGCCGGGAACAGCTTCACCACGTCGGCGCCGAGCTCCACCGCCGTCATGACCTCGGAGGGCGTAAGCGCACCGAGGGCGAAGGGCAGCCCGGTGTCGCGTATCGCGGACGCGACCTTCGCGGTCGTGCCCGGTGAGACCAGGAACTCCGCGCCGGCCTCGGCCGACTCGGCCGCCTGCAAGGCGGAGGTGACGGTGCCGGCGCCGACGACGATCTCGTCGCCGTGCTCGGCCTTGACCTGCGTGAGGACGGCGGCGGCATCAGGAGTCGAGTAGGTGACCTCGATCGCGCGGATCCCGCCCCGCACCAGGGCAGCGATGCCGGCGATCGCCGAGCCGGGGTCGGGGGCACGCACCACTGCGACGACGGCTGCCGAGCGGAGCCGTTCGAGCACGTTCATCGTGGCGCCTCCGGCTGGTTGACAGGGTGTGGTGGCGCGTCGCCTCGCAGCACCGCGAGCACGTTGTCGGCAGCCATGCGTCCCATCCTGTTGATCGCCTCGTCCGTCTGGCCACCGAGGTGCGGGGTGACCAGGACCGAGTCGGCGAGGTCGGTGGCGAGCAGCGGGCTCGCCGTCTGTGCGTGCTCGGAGGAGAGGGTGTCGCACGCGTAGGTGCCGACCCGGCCGTCCCGCAGGGCCGCAGCCATCGCGGACTCGTCGACCAGGTCGGCACGAGCGGTGTTCACGACGACAAGACAACGACGCACGCGCGCGAGACGGTCCAGGTCGAGCAGCAGCCGGCCGCCCGGTGCGTGCAAGGACACGACGTCGCAGCCCGCGACCAGGTCGTCGAGCTCGACCAGTTCGACGCCGGCAACGAGGCGACTCGGTCAACGCCGGGTCGGTGGCCAGGATCGTCGTCCCGAAGGCCAGCAGCCGACTGGCGACCGCCTGGCCGATGCGACCGAGCCCGACGATCCCGACGGTCAGCGCGCCGAGCTCGCGGCCGCGCCGCGCGCTCCAGTCGCCACGCACCACCGCGCCGGCGCCGACGGTGACGTGGCGCAGCGCGTCGAGCATCAGCGCGAGAGCGAAGTCCGCGACTGCCTCGCTGTTGGCCCCAGGCGTCGTGGTCACCCAGAGCCCTCGACGACTGGCGGCTGTGACGTCGACGGCGTCGTATCCGACGCCGTACCTCGCGACCACGCGCAGCCGCGGTGATGCCGAGAGCATCGACTCGGTGACCGGCCCGGTGCCGGCGATCCACGCCACCGCGTCCGGCAGCACCCTCGCGAGCTCGGCAGGCTCGTGCCGCGCGTCGGCGCGCACCACGCTCAGTCCCGCCTCCGCCAGGTGGCGCTCGGGCGACGGGTCGGCCGTCGCGAACGACCGCGACGTGACCACGACCGTGCCGGTCATCACGTCCGGGCTCACGAGGCGGCCAGCGATCGGCGCACCCCGGTGAACCACGGGGCGAGCGACTCGTAGGCCTGGCGGAACCACTCGTGCTGCTCGGCGTACGCCGCGTGCCGCTCAACGTCGGGCGTGAACTCCGCGGTGACCTGCGACAGGTCTCGGCCGCGGGAGAAGTCGTCGACGGAGCCGATCGCCACCCCAGCGGTGACGGCCGCGCCCAGGCTGTTGCCCTCACCGGCCACGGTGCGGCGCCGGACGACGCATCCCCACTGGTCGGCAAGCACCTGCAGCCACACGTCGCTCTCGGCGCCACCGCCGACCGCGTCGACCGACTCGACGACGGTGCCGGTCTCGCGGAACGCCTCGATGCAGGTGAGCAGGTTGAACCCGACTCCCTCCAGGACCGCGCGGGTGAGCTCGGCCGGGCCGTGGTGGCGCGAGAGCCCGATGAAGCAGCCGCGGGCGTCGGGGTTCCAGTACGGCGAGCGCTCACCGAGGACGTAGGGCAGGAAGTAGAGCCCGTCGGAGGCCGCCGCGCTCTCCCGGGAAGCGGCGACCAGCTTGTCGAAGCGGCCGGTGTCGCGCCCGGGCTCCAGCACGTCGCTGACCCAGTCGAGCGACCCGCCGCCGGCCTGCATGGTCGCGGTCGGCACGAAGTGCCCGGGCCGCACGTGGTCGAAGGTCATGGTGGCCTTCTGCGGGTCGTACCTCGGCTCCGTCGAGGTCATCGATATCCACGACGACGTGCCGAGGCACACGTAGGGACCGTCCTCCGGCCGGGTGACGCCGGCGCCGACTGCCGCCATCGGCCCGTCGCCGCCACCGACCACGACGGTCGTGCCCGACGCCAGGCGGGACTCCTCCGCAGCCTGCGTGGAGACGATGCCGGCGACGTGGGTCGACGCGACGATCTCCGGGAACAGCGACGCGTCGAGCTCCGCGGCCTCGAGCACGGTCCTGGACCAGCCACGCGCGTGCTGGTCGAAGGCGTTCATCGCCGACGCGTCGCTGGGGTCCGTGACCAGCCGGCCGGTGAGCCGCCAGACGATGTAGTCCTTGGCGGCGCACACGTGCGCGACCTTCGCGAAGACGTCAGGCTCGTGCTCGCGCACCCACATCGTCTTGGTGAGCGTGTACGTCGGGTTGAGCCGGTGTCCGAGGATCCGGTAGGCCTCGTCCTCGCCCACGGCAGCAGCGACCTGCTCGGCCTGCGGTCCGGAGCGGGTGTCTGCCCAGATCATCGCCGGCCGCACCGGCGCGTAGTCGGCGTCGAGCAGCACCGCGCCCATCATCTGGCCGGAGAACGACACCGCGTTCACGTCGTCGGCGCGGGTGTCGGTCTGCTGCAGCAGCCGCCGCGTCGCCTCGCAGAACCCGTCCCACCATGCCTCGGGGTCCTGCTCCACCCGACCGCCAGAGCGGTAGTCGGTGTCGTAGGACGCGGTGAAGGAGGCGAGCAGGCTGCCGTCGTCGCGGTGCAGCGACGCCTTGTCGCCGGTGGTGCCGAGGTCGTGGGCGAGCAGCATGCGGGACCTCACGACTCCCAGTCGAGGAGCTGGAAGCCGTCGTCCGCGCGCACCGCGCGCTTGCCCATGCCGTGCTCGACGACCCAGCCGTAGTCGTGGCCCGCGCTGCCGGGGTAGACCGCAAGAAACTTGTAGGGCTCGTCGCCGGTGTTGATCGAGCGGTGCGCCCAGGTCGGCGGGATGTAGCCGATGACGCCGGGCGCCATGTCGACCCACTCGGTGCGATCGCCGTCGTGCAGCAGCAGGCCGCCGGTGCCCGCGAGCCCGAGGTAGATCTCGCCCTGCGGGTCGGGGTGCTGGTGACCCTTGGTCATGAACAGCTCCCCGGCGCAGTCACCCGGCAGGATCGTGGTGATCGACTGTGCGACCTCACGGTCCGCCTCCGGCACCGTCGAGGACGACACCTGGTAGACGACGCGGTCCTCGTCGGTGAGGTCTCGGCGCCAGGCGTCCTGGTCGCGGAAGAGCCCCTCGAGGTCGGAGAGCCGGCGCACCAGGGTCGGGCCCTCGGGGCTGATGGTGCCGGCAGGCACGTTCATCACGAGTCGCTGCGGGTCGACTGCCGGGGTGGCGGCGTCGCTCACGTGGGTCTCCTTCGTCGATGGGTGGGGCGGCTCGCGGTGCTGCTCACGGTCCGTCTCCGGATCCGTCCGTGACGACCATGAGCGGGTTGTCGCGGGCGGCTGCCGGTCGTCGGCGAACGTCCACCTCGAAGCGGCTGCGGTCGCCTCGGTGGAACGCCACGAAGCTCTCGACCGGGCGTTCCTCCTCGTCGACCGAGACGCTGCGCAGCACCAGCAGCGGGTCGCTTCGGCGCACCCCGAGCAGTCGCCCCAGTCGTTGCCCGGCCACGGTGGCCTCGACGACCCGGCGGCCGCGGACCAGCTCGACGTCGTACTTCTCCTCGAGCAGCTCGTACAGCGAGCGGTCGGTGAGGTCCTCGTGCTCGAGTCCGGGCGCCGCCCAGGCCGGCACGTCCGTCACCGCGAACACCCACGGCTCCTCACCCACCGAGCGCAGCCGCTCGATGTGCACGACCGGCTCGCCCACGTCGAGGTCGAGGGCCGTTGCCTGACTGTCGTCGGCAGGCACCACGCCGATCTTGCGGACCTCGCTGCGCAGCTCGACGCCCCGCATCGCGAGGTCCTCGTGCAGGCCGGACAGGCTCGCGATGAGTCCCTCGTCGGCCGGGGCCGGGGCGACGAAGGTGCCCCGACCTCGATCGCGCACCACCACGCCCTCGACCTCGAGCTCGCTGAGCGCCTGCCGCACGACTGTGCGGGAGACCCCGTAGGTCTCGCACAGCTCGCGGTCGCCCAGCAGCCGGTCGCCCGGCTGCCGCTCGTGGGCGGCGATGTCGGCGACGATCAGCTGCTTGAGCTGGTGGTAGTAGGGCAGCGGCGACGCGCGGTCGATGCCCCTAGGTCGACGCTTTGGACGTTGGGCTCCCCGTTGAGCGGCGCGGGAAGTCGGCATGTCGCTGGCTCCTCTCCGTCGCGGCTCAGCGCTCGGAGCCTCCGAGCAGGCCGGTCACCAGGCGCTTCTGGAGCATGATGGCGGCGAAGATCATCGGCACCATCGAGATCAACGAGATCGCGCAGATGTTCCACCATGACGTGCCGAGCTGGCCCTGCTGCTGTGCGATCGAGATCGGCAGAGTGGTCGCCTTGGTCTGGGTCAGCATCACCGCGAAGAGGAAGTCGTTCCAGGAGAACGAGAACGCGAGGAGGAACGTCGCGATCAGCCCGGGGGTGGTCAGCGGCAGCGAGATCTTCCAGAAGATCTGCCACCGGCTGGCACCTTCGGTCAGTGCTGCTTCCTCGAGCGAGATCGGCACCTGCTTGAAGTAGTTCTGCATGAACCACACCACCAGCGGAAGCGCGAAGCCGATGTAGACGATGGTCATGCCCGTGACGGTGTCCAGGAGCCGCACCTGACGCAGCATGATGAAGAACGCCATCACGACGACGATGGGCGGCATCATCCGCTGCGAGATGATGAAGAACGAGATGTCGCGCGAGCGCATCCAGGCGAACCTCAGGTCGTACCTGGCCAGGCCGTACGCCGCGAGCGTGCCCACGACCATGGCGATCATGGTGCTGATCGTGACGGCGAGGAGGCTGTGCCACAGCGGCGCGAGGATGGAGTTGTCACCGCCGAGGATGCTCTTCCACGCCTGCAGGGATGGCTTGAAGTCGACGTACGGCAGCCAACGCGCGCCGTTGTAGATCGAGTCGTTGTCCTTGAACGCCGTGATGAGCACCCAGTAGAGCGGGAAGATCACGAACAGTGCCCACAGCGTGAGCGGGATGTAGCGCCAGCGACCGGTTGTCATCTCTCAGCCCTCCACGCGCTGCAGCAGTCGTCGGGACACTTTGAGGAACACGGTCGAGAAGAGGATCACCATCAGCAGCAGCGCTAGGGCGATGGTGGCGCCGTACCCGAGGTCGAAGTTCTGGAAGCCCTGGAAGAAGCCGAAGAGCGTGGTGCTGGTCGTCGCGGTCCCTGGACCACCTCCGGTGAGCAGGAAGATCTGCCCGAACACCTGGAACGAGTCGATCATCCGCAGGAACATCGCCGTGACCGTCACGGGCAACAGCATCGGGAAGAGGATCCGGGTGACCACCTGCCAGCTGGTGGCCCCGTCGACGCGGGCCGCCTCGACCACCTCGGACGGGATGGACTGCAGCCCCGCCAGCAGCAGGAGGAAGACCAGCGGCGTCCACTCCCACACGTCCATGATCACCACGGCCGCGACGGCGAGGTGGCTGTCGGACAGCCATGGCGGCGACCCGAGGCCGACAGTGCGGAGCATCTCGTTGATCGGGCCGTTGCTCTGGTCGTAGAGCATCCGCCACGTGAAGCCGATCGCCACCGGCGCCAGCATCATCGGGATCGCGAACAGCACCCTGAAGAACCCGCCGCCGGCGATCTTGTCGCGCAGCATCAGCGCCAGGGAGAAGCCGACGACGTACTCCACGACACTCGCGGCGATCGTGAAGATCAGGGTGAACCACACCGAGCTCCAGAACTGGCCGTCGGAGGCGAGCGCCCGCCAGTTGTCGAGCGTGACCTCACCGATCGTGAGGCCGGTGCTGGTGTCGATCCGGGTGAAGCTGAGGATGAGCGAGAACACCAGCGGGAAGATGTTGAGCACCAGCAGGACGACCAGGGTGGGCAGCACGAACGCCCAACCGGTCCGGCGCTCGCGCCGGGCCGCCCCCTGGCGTCCGAGATCCGAGCGCCCGGTCGCCTTCGAGTCGCGGTGTCGCGGGACGCGACCCGCGACCTGGGCGTCTGCACTGCTGGACACGACAGTCCTCTCAGCCGGCGGTGACCTTGGAGTTCAGCGAGGCCTTGTATGCCTCGAGCTGCTTGTCCTTGCTCTTGCGGGTGTTGAGCTTGTCCCACTGGTCCGCCAGGCCGTCGAGGGCGTCCTGCGCCTTCTTCTGGCCGGACGCCACCTGCTGCGCGGCGACCTCTGCGGAGTCCTGGAAGCTCGCGGCTCCCGGCAGCCGCAGGTCGGTGACGGCTCCCGGGTCGGTGTCGCTCTTGCGCATCGAGTCGAGGTACTCGTCGAGGTCCGGCTGCGGGTAGCCGACCTTCTTCCAGGCGTCGATGTTCTTCAGCTGCGAGAGCCGGAAGGGGTTCATCCCGCTGTTGGCTTGGGTGACCATCTTCATGGAGAACTCGGGGCCTGCCAGGAACGACAAGAAGTCGTACGACGTGTTGACGCTCGTCGCAGTCTTGGGGACCACGCCGACCCAGCCGCCGAACGCCAGCCACCCGGGCCGGTTCAGCTGCGGCTGCTTGACCCAGTCCTCTTTCTTGTGGTCGTAGACCTCGTGTGAGCCGGGCAGGAGCTGGGAGCCGATCTTGCCCTTCACCTTGCTGTTCTTCTGCAGCTCTCCGATGATCGGGGTGTCGTCCCAGTCGATGCAGAGCACCGCTTCACCGTTGGCGAAGCGCTGCCGCACCTCGTTGCTGTCGAAGTTGATCATCCCGGGCGGGCCGAGCTTGACCGCCTCGGCGTAGTTCTCCATGCCCTTGACGTGACCAGGGTTGTTGATCAGCGGGTCGAGTGTGTCGGGGTCGAACCACATCGCGCCGGGTAGGTCCTTGGTCGCGCAGTAGGACACGCAGTTCGACGCGAAGTACCAGAACGCTTGTCCACCGTGGCGGTAGGCCTCCAGCACGCCGTGCACGCCGTGCTTGCCGTCACCGAAGAACCGGGCGATGTTCATGAAGTCGTCCCAGGTCTCCGGCGGCGCGAGCGGCTTGCCGAACTCCTTCTCGAACTGCCGGCTCAGCCCCTTGTCCTCGAGGATGTCGCGGCGGTAGTAGCAGAGGTGGTTGTCGCCGTCGATCGGGATCGCGACCTGGCGGCCGTCCCACTGGGCGTTGCCCTGGTAGATGACGTCGTCCCAGTCCAGGGCCGTGTCCTTCTTGACCCGGTCGGTCAGGTCCACCACGAACCCCTGCAGGTCGCCGAGCCAGCTCGACGCCGCGAGCACGACGTCGTAGGAGCCGCCGGCGGTGACCATGTCGGCGAGCACCTTCGTGTACAGCTGGCCGAACGGCGCTGTCGTCAGCTCGACGGTGACGCCGGTCTTCTTCTTGAAGTCGTCGGCGGCCGCGGCCACCGCACTGGCGATCGGCGGCCCGGTCTGGGTGAACACCCGCACGACGTTCTTGGATCCGCTGCTGGTGTTCGCGCACGCCCCGAGCAGGGGAGCCGAGACGCCGGCAGTTGCGGCAGCGGCGGCACCCTTCAGAAGAGTGCGCCGGTCGAGCCCGAGCCCGGACATATCCCGTGATCACCACCCGAGAGTTCTCATGACAGGATGACAACACCTTTACACGGATCCGATCGCATGTGAACCCCCTCACTTTTTCCGGTGGTAGCGTCCCGAAACACGCGAGTCGTCTCGGGAGGTCTTCGTGGGCAGTTCGGTAAAGGTCGTGGCCCTGCTCAAAGCCGCTCCAGGCATGAGCCGGGAGGAGTTCCGGCAGCGCTGGGTCGAGGAGCACGCACCCCTGACGCTGCGCATGGAGCGGTTGCGCGGCTATCGGATCAACGTCGCCATCGAGCAGCAGGAGATCGACGGCGAGCTTCCCTACGACGGCACCGCCGAGCTGTGGTGGGACTCGCTCGAGGACATGCAGGCCGACTTCGACTCCGAGGCCGGGCAGGCCGCGGGGGAGGACGCGGACACGTTCGCCGTCGTACGCCAGCACATCTACACCGAGGAGCACGTGGCGCGATGAGCGCGCCGAGCGTCTGCGTCGTCGGAGCCGCGAACATCGACCTCATCAGCTACGTGCCGCGCCTGCCGGTGGTCGGGGAGACCCTGCACGGCACGCAGTTCCGCCTCGGGTACGGCGGCAAGGGCGCCAACCAGGCCGTGATGGCCGCGAAGCTCGGGGCCGAGGTCGTGATGGTGACCAAGCTCGGCAAGGACACGTTCGGCGACGGCACTCTGGAGAACTTCCGGTCGCTGGGGATCGACACGGCGCACGTCACCACGACCGACGAGGCGTCCTCGGGTGTCGCACCGATCTTCGTCGAGCCCTCCGGCGACAACGCCATCGTCATCGTCACCGGCGCGAACGACCTCATCTCCGCCGACGAGATCGAGCAGGCACGCAGCGCGATGGCGCGGGCGGGCGTCGTCGTCTGCCAGCTCGAGATCCCCGTCGAGACGACGATGCTGGCGCTGCGGGCCGCACGCGACGAGGGCACCCGCACGGTGCTCAACCCGGCGCCGGCCCGCGCCGACCTCCCCGACGAGCTGCTGCGGCTCAGCGACGTCTGCTGCCCGAACCAGGGCGAAGCCGCGCTGCTGACCGGGACCCGGGTCGACACCGTGGACGAGGCCGCCGACGCCGCTGCCCTGCTCCGGGACAAGGGGGCCGGCAGCGTGGTGGTGACCCTCGGCCACGACGGCGCTCTGGTCTGCGACGACGACGGTGTCGATCACCTTCCAGGCGAGTCCGTGGCTGCCGTGGACACCACCGGGGCGGGGGACGCCTTCGTCGGGGCGCTCGCCGCGTTCCTCGCCAAAGGCGTTGGTCTGCGCGAGAGCGCCCGCTGGGCCAACCGCGTCGCGGCACTGAGCGTGCGCGGTCATGGCACGCAGACCAGCTTCCCCGACCACGAGGACTTGCCCGACGAGCTGGTGGCGGCGCTACGCGCTTGACTGTCGTCGAACCGGCGGCGTAAGCCTGACCTCCCAGGCCGCGCCCGGCGGCCCGCTGCAGCGAGAGGCCGCCACATGACCGGACGCGTGGTGCACTTCGAGATCCCCTTCGAGGACCGGGAGCGGGCGAGTGCGTTCTACGAAGGGGCGTTCGGGTGGCAGCTGCTGTCGCTGCCCGAGATGGACTACGTGCTCGCCACCACCGGGCCCAGCGACCAGGGCCCGCCGAGCGAGCCCGGCTTCATCAACGGCGGCCTCCTCGAGCGCGGGCTGCCGGTCGGGGGCCCGGTGATCGTCATCGACGTCGAGGACATCGACGCGGCCCTGGAGTCGATCGAGAAGCTCGCCGGCACCACGGTCGAGGCGAAGCAGGCCGTGGGTGACATGGGGTTCTCGGCGTACTTCAAGGACAGCGAGGGCAACCTCATGGGGCTCTGGCAGAACGCCTGACCGCGGCTAGCGGGACTTCCAGTTCTGGGCGCCGACGACGATCATCCGCAGCTGCTGCACGGCGGTGCGCACCACCTCGCGCTCGACGTCGGGGCGGTGCGGGGGCGCGGAGATGATCGACTCGGCGGTCGAGACCATCGCGGTGACGATCAGGTTCGCCATGATGCGCAGGTCGTCGGCTGACCAGGTGTTCGCGTTCGGCAGCCGAGCGAGGTCGGTGGCGAGCTCTCGCTCGAAGAGCTCGAGCTCGTGCCGGATCGCCTCGCGTACGACGGGCGGGCCACCGACCCGCTCACGGGCGATGAACCGGAAGTGCTCGCGTCGCTGGTGCACGTGCTGGACGAGCACATCGACCGAGCCGGTGATGACGCCCTGCAGCTCGGAGGCGTTGCGGCGCACGTCGCGCAGCATCTCGCGCAGCGACGCGAAGGACTGGTCCACGAGGGCGAGGCCGAGCTCGTCGAGCGACGCGAAGTGGCGGTAGAACGCGGTCGGCACGATGCCCACCTGCTTGGCCACCTGCCGCAGTGAGACGGTCGCCAGGCTCTCCGCGTCGGCGAGGTCGAGAGCGGCGTCGAGGATGGCCTGACGCGTCTGCTCCTTGCGCGCCGCGCGGGTGGCGGGGTCGGCTGCCTCGGACATGGACTCAGGCTATCTGAGTGAACGGGTGACCCAGGGCGACCAGACGAGCTTCGCCTGCTCCTCGGCCGAACGGGCCTTGCGTGGGCGACGTCACGCCCGAATTCGGCGCCTACGCCTTGACCATACCGCGGGTATGTCGCCTATGGTTTTCAGTGTACGGCTGTTCACTGAACTGCCTGTGCAACCAAGCCAAGGGAGAACACCGATGAGCCTCACCCAGAGCCTGCTCCGGTCGCCGGCGGTCGCCGCCCTCACCTCACCGCACGGGGTCGACCGTTACCTGGAGCTGGTCAACCCGATGTGGGCAGCGCACGAGGTGCGCGCCCGCGTGGTCCGTGTCGAGCGCGAGACCTTCGACGTCACGACGCTGACCCTCGACCCCACGAACACCTGGCAGGGCTTCCGCGCCGGCCAGCACGTCCAGCTCGGCGTCGAGATCGGCGGCACCCGCCACACCCGCGCCTTCTCGATCAGCTCCTCGGACATGTCGGAGAAGCTGAGCGGCGACCGGACGTTCACGATCACGGTCCGCGGCCACGACGAGGGCCTGGTCTCCAAGCACCTCGCGCGCACCGCCGACGTCGGCACGGTCGTGCACCTCTCGCAGGCCGAGGGCGACTTCGTGCTCCCGTCGCTGCTGCCGCGCAAGCTGCTGATGATCTCGGGCGGCTCGGGCATCACGCCGCTGATGTCGATGCTCCGCTCGCTGGTCGACTTCCGCTACGAGGGCCGCATCACGTTCGTGCACTACGCCCGCAGCCCCGAGGACACGATCTTCGCTGCGGAGCTCGACGAGCTGGCACAGCGCGCGAACCTCGACCTCACCGTCGTACACACCCGCACCGGCGGCAAGCGGCTCTCCGAGCTCCAGCTGCGCGGGCTGCTGCCGACCTACCTCGACACCGCGACGTTCGCCTGCGGGCCGGCGGGGATGATCGAGACCCTCAAGGGCCTGTACGGCGACAGCGAGCTGCTGCGCGTCGAGTACTTCAAGACGTCCACGATCGACATCGACCCCGACAACGCCACGGGCAAGCTGAGCTTCACCCGCTCCGGGTCGTCGGCCGAGAACGACGGCAAGCCGATCCTCGAGCAGGCCGAGGCGGCCGGCCTCACACCGGCCTACGGCTGCCGCATGGGGATCTGCTTCACCTGCACCGCCCGCAAGAGCGAGGGCACCGTGCGCAACGTCGTCACCGGTGAAGAGGACTCACTGCCCGACCAAGACATCCGGATCTGTGTCAACCAGCCGCTCGGCGACTGCGTCGTCGAGCTCTGACCGAAGGGACACGAACATGACTGACACCTTGACCACCACCGAGACCATCACCGGCCCCACCGTGGAGCCGACCCCCGACGCCCCCGAGGCACCCAAGGCCCCGGAGGGCTGCCAGCTCACCGCCGAGCAGCTCGAGGCTTTCGGTGAGGAGATGGACGCGATCCGCAGGCAGCTGATCGACTCGCTGGGCGAGGAGGACGCCGAGTACATCCGCGGCGTCGTCAAGACCCAGCGCAGCTTCGAGATCGCGGGCCGCGGGCTGATGTACTTCGGCTTCTTGCCGCCCGCATGGATCGCCGGCGTCGCCGCGCTCTCCGTGTCGAAGATCCTCGACAACATGGAGATCGGCCACAACGTCATGCACGGCCAGTACGACTGGATGGGCGACCCTGGCCTGAACTCGCGGATGTACGAGTGGGACACCATGTGCCCGAGCGAGCAGTGGAAGTACTCCCACAACTACATCCACCACACCTACACGAACATCCTCGGCAAGGACCGTGACATCGGCTACGGCATCCTGCGGATGGACGAGGACCAGCCGTGGCGCCCGTACTACCTGGGCAACCCGCTCTACGCGTTCTTGCTGATGATGTTCTTCGAGTGGGGCGTGCTGCTGCACGACCTCGAGGTCGAGAACATCATGTCCGGCGATCGCACCTGGGCCGACACCAAGCACCTGCACCGCGGCATGATCCGCAAGGTCCGCAACCAGACGCTCAAGGACTACGTGCTGTTCCCGGCACTGACCGGGCCGCTGTTCCCGCTGACGTTCGCCGGCAACATGACCGCGAACTTCGTCCGCAACATCTGGACGTTCGGGATCATCTTCTGCGGTCACTTCCCCGCGGGCGTCGCGACGTTCAGCGAGGAGGAGACCGAGGACGAGTCCCGCGGCTTCTGGTACTACCGGCAGCTGCTCGGTTCGGCCAACATCACCGGCAGCAAGCTGTTCCACCTCATGACCGGGAACCTCTCGCACCAGATCGAGCACCACCTGTTCCCGGACATCCCGGCGCGGCGCTACCCGCAGATCGCACCGCAGATCCAGGAGATCTGCCAGCGCTACGGCCTGGAGTACAACACCGGCCCGCTGCACAAGCAGCTCGGCAGCGTCGCCGCCAAGATCATCCGGCTGGCGCTGCCGCCGCGTCGCAAGTCCGCCGCGGAGCCGGAGCGTGACGCATCTCCTGTTGGCGAGGCCGAGGTCGCTGCCTGAGACTGGTCACATGAGGGACGAGCTCAGCAGAAGCGAGATCGGCAAGGACGCCCTGCAAGACGGCGTCGAGCTGACCGCGACGGCCGTGGGCACGGTGGCAACCATCGTGACCACGGCCGTTCGCGACGTCGCCCGGACGGTCGGTGGCCTCGCCACCGACCTGTTCGAGATCCGCGAGTCGGCTCGCAAGGCGCGCAAGGATCAGGGTCTGGAAGAGCACGAGTAACCCCCGGCAACTCAGCCACAGCCAAGGAGCCGAGGCGCGCGAAAATGCGGGCCGTCGCACTTTCACGCGTCTGGGCACTGTGTAGCCCGCATTTTCACGCGCCTCGGCGACCCCGAAGCGCGAGGTGAGCTCGAGGCAGAGGCGACCAGGGTTCCTGAGGGGCACGAACGGGCCGTGCCGCGAGGGAAGACCACCGTGAAGGCTATTCATCCACCCGGTTGGTCACCCAAAGTTGAGCTTGGTGTCCCGCAATCTGAAGGAAGCCACCGGGCGGCGGCCGTGCAGGAAGCCGAGGGGGCCGGCCGCGTCGAAAGTCCAGCGGGCGCGGCTGGGGACCCCGCGGTGGCTGCCGGTGAACGGGCTCACGACGACCTCGTCGCCCTCGGCCTCGATCGGACCCGCGGGCTCGCCGGTGCCGGGATCGCGCAGCTGCGAGGTCGACGTGGCGAACGGCACGCGCACCAGCGCGGCTCTTGGCAGCGTCGTGAAACGCGCGGTCGCGAGGTGCTGACCGCCGGCCACACCGCTGAACGACGTGCGCTCCACCGGCCCGACGGCCCCGCTGTCGAGCGGCAGGTCCGCCAGGTGCTTCGGGATCGCCCACAGCGACCGGCCGCCGTCACGCGAGGTCGCCGAGTCGACCCAGATGTCGGTGATCCGCACGTGCGCGCTGCGCCCGGCGCGCACCAGTCGCGCGACCAGCAGCTCGTGGTAGGTCAGCTCGCTGCCCGGCTCGTAGCTCACGAACGCCGCGCCGTACACCCCGCGCGGCCGGTCCGGACGAGCCGGGGAACGCACCGCGAACAGCGACATCCAGACCTGGGCCCGCATCTGCCACGGCGGTGAGGGGAACGGCACGGGCACGAGGATAGGACACTGACCCCCAGGGACTAGACCGAGTTCCGGAACGCGACGTACACGGGTAGAACCGGTTCTGGCAGGGTAGGACCCTTCACCAATCAGCCGTCCGTGAGCTCGCGCCCCCGAGCATTCGGCCGGACGGCACTGGAGGACACATGCACAATCGGGTGTGCATCGTGGGTGCCGGGTCGTCCGGCATCGCGGCTGCCCAGGTGCTGACCGCGCGCGGCATCGGCGTCGACGTGTTCGAGGTCGGGAGCGGCATCGGCGGCAACTGGCGCTACGACAACGACAACGGGATGTCCTCGGCCTACCGGTCCCTGCACATCAACACCTCGCGGCAGCTGATGGAGTTCAAGAGCTTCCCGATGCCCGAGGACCTGCCGGACTATCCGAGCCACTGGCAGATCGCGGAGTACTTCGACTCCTACGTCGACCACTTCGGGCTGCGCGAGAAGATCACGTTCCGCACCGAGGTCGTGAAGGTCGAGCCGGTGCCGACCGGCGGCCGGGTGAGGTACGACGTGACGCTGCGAGCGCGCAGCGAGCACGGCGAAGCCCGCGAGCCCGAGACGCGCAGCTACGACCACGTGATCGTCTCGAACGGCCACCACTGGGACCCGCGCTGGCCCGAACCGTCCTACCCGGGGAGCGACACCTTCCCCGGCACCCAGATGCACGCGCACTACTACCGCACCCCTGACGTCCTCGAGGGCAAGAAGGTGCTGGTGCTGGGCATCGGCAACTCCGCGTGCGACATCGCGGTGGAGGCCTCGCGGGTGGCTGACGAGACGTACCTGGCGATGCGGCGCGGCGCGCACATCGTGCCGAAGTTCATGTTCGGGGTGCCGACCGACCACCTGACCGAGTCACCGCTGGCGCGCGGTCCTTTTGCGCTGCAGCAGCTCGGGATGGCCGCGATGCTGCGGCTCTCGCAGGGCAAGGTCACCGACTACGGGCTGCCCAAGCCCGACCACGCCGTGCTGCACGCGCACCCGACCGTGAGCGACGACCTGCTAACCCGGCTGGGTCACGGCGACATCACCGTGGTGCCGAACATCGACCGCTTCGAGGGCTCGAAGGTGTTCTTCACCGACGGCCGGGCGGCCGAGGTCGACGCGGTGATCTACTGCACCGGCTACAAGGTCACCTTCCCGTTCCTCGACGAGCAGGTCGTGCCCACGCGGGAGAACAAGGTCGACCTCTACCGTCGCGTCGTCGACCCCGAGCACCCCGGGCTCTACTTCGTCGGGTTGGTGCAGCCGCTCGGCGCGATCATGCCGCTTGCCGAGGCGCAGGCTGAGTGGGTCGCCGACCTGATCTCCGGTGAGGGTGCGCTCCCGTCGTACGACGAGATGCGGCGGCAGATCAGGATCTACGACGAGAAGGTCAAGAAGCGCTACGTCGCCTCGAAGCGGCACACCATCCAGGTGGACTTCCACACCTACCTCGTGGAGCTCGCGCGGGAGCGCCGGGCCGCGAAGGCGCGGGCTTCCGGAGACGGGCCGCTCTCGTGGTGGCGCCGCCGACCGCCGCGCACGACCAGCTAGCGGTTCCGCGGGGGAGCGGTGCTGTCGCGCACCACGAGCGTGGTCGGCAGCACGACGTGGGCGGCACGGTGCCGCTTGGTCTGGTCCCGGCGGTGCTCCATCGCCGAGGTCAGCGTCGCCGCGGCCACGCGGCCCTTCTCGGTGATGTCCTGCTGGATCGTGGTGAGCTGGGGGCGCAGCCGACGAGCGAGCGGGTTGTCGTCGAACCCCACGACCGACAGGTCGCCCGGGACGTCCAGGCCCAGCTCCTCCGCGGCGCGGTAGACCCCGCTCGCGACCACGTCGGAGAAGCAGAGCACCGCGGTCGGCGGGTCGTCGACGGAGAGCAGGCCGAGCGCTGCGACGTACGCCTCCTCGTCGTCGCTCTCCCGCTGCCGGTTCACGACGGGCTTGATGCCGGCCGGCTCGAGCGCGTCGAGATAGCCGAGCAGACGCTGGCGGGACACCCACTTCATCCGCCGCGCCTCGGAGGCGGGGTCGTCGATGATGCCGAGCTCGCCGCCGATGACGGCGGTCATCACCGCGATGCGCGTGTGCCCGAGGTCGACGAGGTGCTGCGCGGCCGCTCGCGCGCCGACCCGGTCGTCGACGTTGACCGACGGGACGCCCGCCGCCGGCTCCTGGTCCACGAAGACCATCGGGAGCTTGCGCCGGGTGAGCCACTCGACGGCCGTCATGTCGGGGTCGCAGCTGTAGACCAGTGCGGCGTCCATGGGCACGTCCCGGGCGGGGACGAGATCGCCGTCCGTGGAGGCGGTGAGCAGCGTGAGTGACAAGCCGGTGGGGGTGAGCTCGTGGGCGACAGCGCCGAGGAAGCCGGTCGCGACGTCGTCGCGGAAGGAGTACTCCAAGGACCCGGGGGTCAACAAGATGCCGATGGCCCCGGTGGTCCCCCGGGCCAGCGCCCGCGCCGCGGGGTCGGGGCCGACGTAGCCGAGCTTCTTGGCGGCCTCGAGGATCGTCTCCCGTAGCGAGGCGGAGAGCTGGTCCGGCCGGGAGAACGCGTTGGACACGGTCATCCTGCTGACGCCGACCTGGTCGGCGATCGTCTGCAGGGTCACCCGCGCCACGCCGCTCAGGGTAGTCGGCGTGGCCACGAGTGAGCCGATGCTCCGTTTCAGTGGGACGGGTTCCAGCTCGGGCGGACGACGGCACCGCCGGAGCGGCGACGAAGGCGCTTGGCCAACGTGAAGTGTGGTCGCCACGGCTGCGGGCGGGCGGCGGGGGCGACGTCGTCCAGGAACGCGTCGTCGTAGTCGAACTGACGGGCCACGGCGTCGCGCGAGATGAACAGTGCGTAGAGCGGAAGCATGGTGACCTCCTAGGGTCTAGTCGTGTGCTTCTTGACCGATACAGTACCGGACCGTTCTGTAGCGGTCAAGAGAAATGTCTGTACCGGTCAGGAAACCTGGCGTCGGTGGCTCGCGGCTCTCAGCGTCCAGCGTTGACGGGCAGGCCCGGGCGGAGGCCGATCGCGCTGACCAGCCCGCCGAGGAAGAGCAGCACCGCGCAGATCAGCAGCGCCTGCTCGTAGCCCGCGCTGAAGACCGAGGGGACCTGGTAGTCAGCACCACTGATCCCCACGATCGCCGGGAGTGCCGAGACGGCGAGGAGCGACCCGGTGCGTGCGACAGCGTTGTTGATGCCGCTGGCGATTCCGGCGAACCGGTCGGGCGCGGCCGCGAGCACGCTCGAGGTGAGCGGGGCGACCAGCAGCACCAGGCCGGACGAGAACACCAGCATCCCGGGGAGTACGCCGAGCCAGTAGCTCGTGCCTTCCCCCACCCCTCGCAGCAGGAGGGTCCCGGCTCCGCAGAGCATCGGTCCGACGGCCAGTGGAAGACGGGGGCCGATGCGTCCGGCCAATGCGCCCGCCCGCGACGAGAACACCAGCATGACGAGGGTCAGCGGCAAGGTGGAGAGGCCGGCGCCGAGCGGTGACCATCCGGTGACGACCTGGAGCTGGAGCACCAAGAAGAACAGGATCGACCCGAGGGCGCCGTAGACGAGCACGGTCAGCGCGTTCGCGATCGAGAACGTCCGGGACCTGAACAGGTGCATGGGCACCAGGGCGTCGTGGTGCCGTCGCTCGAAGACCACGAAGAGCATGAAGCTGAGGACCCCGATGACGGCGGCCGCGACGACACGTGAGGTGGGGGCGGACGCGGCTTCGATGAGCGCGTAGGTGACCCCGGCCAGGCCGAGCGCCCCGAGCACCGCCCCGAGCACGTCGAAGCTGCGGACCGCCTCGGGGTCCTTGGACTCTGGGACGTGCCGGGCGGCGACGAGCAGCACGACCGCCGCCAGCGGAACGTTCACGATGAAGATCCACCGCCAGCTGGCGTTGTCGACGATCCAGCCGCCCAGGAGCGGGCCGATCGCGGCGGCGATACCACCGAGCCCTGCCCACTGGCCGATGACCCGGCCTCGGTCCGCGGGGCGGAAGGAACCCTGGATCATCGCCAGGCTGCCGGGGGTGAGCAGCGCGGCGCCGATGCCCTGGAGCAGCCGCGCCGCGATCAGCTGCCCCGGGGTCTGCGCGAGACCGCACAGCGCCGAGGCGATCGCGAACCAGCCGACGCCGATCATGAACACCCGGCGCCGGCCGAGGTGGTCACCGAGCGAACCGCCGACCAGGATCAGCGAGGCGAGCGCGAGCAGGTAGGCGTTGGACACCCACTGCAGCTGCGCGATGGTCGCGTCGAGATCCTCACCGATGCTGCGCAGCGCGATGTTGACGACGGTGCCGTCGAGCATGGCCATGCCCGACCCGAGCACGGCCGCGGCCAGCACCCAGCGGCCTTGCGGTGTGCCGCGGGCGAGCAGCTTCGGGGGCTCGGGGACCTTGGTGCCGGCCACCTCAGCGAGCCGATCCGTGGCGGATCGGTCGCGTGTAGCGCATCTCCGTCGGGTGCGGCGGCCACACCGCCTCGCGGCGGTCTGCGGTGGCTTGCCAGCCGAGGTGCTCGTAGAGCCGTCGCGCCCGGTGGTTCTCCTCGAGGCACCAGAGCTCCGCGAGGGTGGTGCCGCGCGCGTCCATGGCGTCGAGCACGGTTTCGATGGCCGCGGATGCCAACCCCTCGCCCCAGCAGTCGGGCCGCACCGCGAGGTGGCGCAGGGAGTGGTCGTCGTACGCCGCGAGCAGGTCGATGCCGTCCTCGGCGTCGCGCACCAGGACACGGACGCCGGGCTCGGCCAGCACGAGCGCCCAACGGGCGAGCACGTCGTCCTCGGGGAAGGGATAGCGCTCCGGAGGGAACACGTGACCCAGCGCGGCGAGGTTGGCCTCGCGCTCGAGGTCCCGGAGGGCCGTCAGGTCCTCGACGGTCGCCTCCCGGAGCATGCCTTCATGCTCGCACGGCGCACCAGCGCGAGCCCGGAAAAAGTCAGGCTTGACTGTTTGTTAGTGCGCGAGCACGATGGCCGCGTGACCGTCGCCGCGCGAGTGCCCCAGGAGGAGCGCTCCCGGGTCATGCGGCAGCGGCTGCTCGACGCGACCGTGGAGTGCCTGGTCGAGGTCGGCTGGAGCGGTACGTCGACGACGCTGGTGTCGCAGCGGGCCGGGGTCAGCCGCGGCGCGCAGCTGCACCACTTCCCGACGAAGAACGACCTCGTGATCGCAGCCGTCGAGCACCTTTCCGACGCGCGGCGCGACGAGCTCCGGGCCGCGGCTGCCGAGCTGCCACGGGGCCGGCGGCGCACCCGCGCGGTGCTCGACATGCTCGCCGACCACTTCACCGGACCGGTGTTCACCGCGGCTCTCGAGCTGTGGGTGGCCGCTCGCACCGACCCGGCCCTGCACGCGGCCGTCGCACCGCTCGAGCAGCGCATCGGTCGCGAGACCCACCGCAGCACGGTCGAGCTGCTCGGCGTCGACGAGTCGAAGCCCGGCGTGCGCGAGCTGGTGCAGGCGACTCTCGACCTGGTCCGCGGCCTCGGTCTCGCGAACACGATCACCGACGACGCCGCGCGTCGCCGCCGCATCCTCGACCGCTGGTCGCGCACCCTCGACGACCAGATACGCCGGGTCGGCCCGTCCGGGAGCGCAAGATGAGCCGGGTCAGCGACAGGCTGGCGGGGGTGCTGGCGGACCTGGAGGCCGAGGGCGAGCGGCTGGAGGCGCTGGTCGCACCGCTCGACGAGGACGGCTGGCGGACCTCGACACCGGCGGTCGGGTGGGACGTCGCGCACCAGATCGTGCACCTGGCCTGGACCGACGAGTGCGCGGTCGCGGCGGCGACTGACAAGGCGGCCTGGGACGCGCTGGTGCTGCAGGCCATCGAGGATCCCGAAGGGTTCGTCGACGCCGAGGCGGACAAGGGTGCGCAGGCGGGCGGCGCCGAGATCCTCACCCGTTGGCGGCAGGGTCGAGCCGCGCTCCAGCAGACGCTGAGAGAGGTGCCCGACGGCACGAAGATCCCGTGGTACGGGCCGCCGATGAGCGCTACCTCCATGGCCACCGCACGCTTCATGGAGACCTGGGCGCACGGGCGCGACGTCGCCGCGGCGCTCGGTGCGGAGCTGCCCGTCGACGACAGCCTGCGGCACGTGCTCCACCTCGGCGTCCGCACCCGTGACTTCGCCTTCCACGCCCGGGAGCTGGAGCCGCCCGCCGAGGAGTTCCGGGTCTCGTTGACGCTGCCGTCCGGGGAGACGGTGGCCTACGGGCCGAACGACGCAGGACAGTCGGTGACCGGGTCGGCGCACGACTTCGCGCTTCTCGTCACCCAGCGCGTCCACCGGGCCGACACCGACCTGGTCGCCGAGGGCGACGACGCCGACGCGTGGCTTGACCTCGCGCAGGCGTTCGCCGGCCCTCCGGGGGACGGGCGGCCACCCACATGATCCGGATCGGCAACTGCAGCGGGTTCTACGGCGACCGGCTCTCCGCGATGCGCGAGATGGTGAGCGGTGGGGAGCTGGACTTCGTCACCGGCGACTACCTCGCCGAGCTCACCATGCTGATCCTGGGCCGCGACCAGATGAAGGACCCCTCCCTCGGCTACGCCCGCACGTTCGTGCGGCAGGCCGAGGACTGCCTCGGCATCGCCTTGGAGAAGGGCGTGCGAATCGTCGCGAACGCCGGCGGCCTCAACCCCGCCGGGCTCGCCGAGCGGCTGCGCGAGGTCGCCTCCGGGCTCGGCTTGTCCCCGCACGTCGCGCACGTCGAGGGCGACTCACTGGCCGACCGCGCGGTCGAGCTCGGCCTGCCTGGCAAGCCGCTGACCGCGAACGCCTACCTCGGTGGCTTCGGAATCGCCGCCGCCCTCCAGCAGGGCGCCGACGTCGTCGTCACGGGCCGGGTCACCGACGCTTCGCTGGTGGTCGGTCCCGCGATCGCCGAGCTCGGCTGGGGCCCGACGTCGTACGACGAGCTGGCGGGGGCGGTCGTCGCGGGACACGTCATCGAGTGCGGCACGCAGGCCACCGGCGGCAACTTCAGCGGGTTCACGTCGTGGCGCGAGCCGCTGGGCTTCCCGCTCGCCGAGGTGCACGCCGACGGGTCGAGCGTCATCACCAAGCACCCCGGCACCGGCGGGGTCGTCTCGGTGGACACCGTCACCGCGCAGCTGGTCTACGAGATCCAGGGCACGACCTACCTCGGCCCCGACGTGTCCACCCACCTCGACACGATCGAGCTCAGCGACGACGGACCCGACCGCGTGCGGATCTCGGGCGTGCGCGGGTCCGCGCCGCCGGAGACGCTGAAGGTGTGCGTCAACGAGCTCGGCGGCTACCGCAACCAGGCCGAGCTCGTGCTGGTCGGGCTCGACATCGAGGAGAAGGCCGACTGGGTGCGGGCGCAGGTGAGCGCCGCGCTCGCGGCCGACCCGCCGGCCGCCGTCGAGTGGTCGCTGGCCCGCACCGACCACCAGGACGCCGACACCGAGGAGGCGGCGTCGTGCCGGCTGCGGGTGTCGGTGCGCGACGAGGACCCGAACCGCGTCGGCAAGGCCTTCACCGCACCGCTGGTCGAGCTGGCGCTCGCGTCCTACCCCGGCTTCACGCTCACCGCCCCACCGGCGCCCGCGACGCCGTACGGCGTCTACCGCGCGGCCTACGTCGACCGGTCGGTCGTGCAGGAACGAGTCGTCCTCGGGGACGGCACCACGGCGCTGGTTGATGGCCTGGTTCGGATCCAGTCCGCCCGGCTGCGCCGGAGGGCCGCGGCGAGTCTCCCGCTCGCTGCGCTCGCCCGCCATGCCCGGGCCTCAGCCACGCCGCGACCCCCCGGCTCCGCCGGGCTCGTCGACCCGTGTGCCGTTGGGGCGCGTGGCGCACGCGCGATCGGGCGACAAGGGCGGCGACGCGAACGTCGGGGTGTGGGCGCGGGACGGTCGCACCGACCGGGCGGAGTGGCTGGCGGACTACCTCACGCCCGAGCGGGTCAAGGAGCTGCTGCCGGAGGCGCGGGACCTCGACGTCGAGGTGCACGGGTTGCCGAACCTGGGCGCCATCAACATCGTGCTGCCCGGCCTGCTCGGCGAGGGTGTGGCCGCGTCCTCGCGGTTCGACCCGCAGGCCAAGGCGGTCGGGGAGTGGCTGCGGTCGCGGCACGTCGACGTACCGGAGGGACTGCTGTGACCGGGTTCTGGAGCGACGAGCAGCTCGCGCTGGCCGACAGCGCGCGGGCGTTCGTGACTGCCGAGGTGACGCCGCACCTGCAGGAGTGGGAGGACGCCGGCTCGGTGCCGCGCGAGCTGCACGCGAAGGCCGCGAAGCTCGGCTTCCTCGGGCTCGGTGTGCCGGAGGAGCTCGGCGGTGCGGGCGGCACGTTCCTCGACGCGCTCGCGGTGACCGAGGCCTTCACGGAGGCGGGGGCGAGCTCCGGGCTGCTGGCGGCGTTGTTCACCAGCGGCATCGCGCTGCCGCACATCGTTGCGTCGGGCAACACCGACCTCCTGGACCGGTTCGTGCGGCCGACGCTGGCCGGCGAGACGATCGGCGCGCTCGCCGTCACCGAGCCCGGTGGCGGGTCCGACGTCGCGAGCATCCGCACGACCGCCGCGCGCGATGGCGACCACTACGTCGTCAACGGCGCCAAGACGTTCATCACCTCCGGTGTCCGCGCCGACTTCGTCACCACGGCCGTGCGCACCGGTGGGCCGGGCCATGGCGGCGTCAGCCTGCTCGTCGTGGAGAAGGGCACGCCGGGGTTCACCGTCGACCGGTCGCTGCCGAAGATGGGCTGGCACTGCTCGGACACCGCCGAGCTCGGGTTCGCCGATGTGCGTGTGCCCGCCGCGAACCTCGTCGGCGAGGAGAACACCGGGTTCGCCCAGATCGCGCAGGCATTCGTGACCGAGCGGCTCGCGCTGGCCGCGCACGGCTACGGCATCGCGGCCCGTGCGCTGTCGCTGACCGCCGACTACGTGCGTGAGCGCGAGACGTTCGGGCGGCCGCTCGCCAGCAACCAGGTAGTGCGGCACCGGCTCGTCGAGATGCACCGGCGCGTCGACGTGGCGCGGACCTACACGCGATCGGTGGCAGCGCGCTACGTCGCCGGCGAGCAGCCGTTGGTCGAGGCGCTGCACGCGAAGGCGTTGTGTGTCGAGGCCTCGTCGTACGTCTGCGACCAGGCGGTGCAGCTGCACGGCGGCACCGGCTACATGCACGGGACCGAGGTGGAGCGCCACTACCGCGACGCCCGGATCCTCGGCATCGGAGGAGGGGCGACCGAGGTGCTCGACGACCTGACCGCACGACTGCTGGGATACGCGCGATGAGCAACCGCACAGCGATGCTCGAGAAGCTCGAGGCGCTCGACACCGAGCACGCGAAGGCGGTGGCCGGCGGCGGCGAGAAGTACGTCGACCGGCACCACGCCCGCGGCAAGCTGCTGGCCCGTGAGCGCATCGAGCTGCTGGTCGACGAGGGCTCGGCGTTCCTCGAGCTGTCGCCGCTCGCCGGCTGGGGCTCGGACTTCGCCGTGGGTGCGTCCGTGGTCACCGGCATCGGGGTGGTCGAGGGCGTCGAGTGCATGGTGATCGCCAACGACCCCACCGTGCGCGGCGGCGCGAGCAACCCGTGGACGGTGAAGAAGCTCTTCCGCGCGGCCCAGATCGCCCGCGAGAACCGGCTGCCGACGGTCAACCTGGTCGAGTCCGGCGGCGCTGACCTGCCGACGCAGAAGGAGATCTTCATCCCCGGAGGCGATCTCTTCCGCGGGCTCACCAAGGCCAGTGCCGCACGCAACCCGACGGTCGCGCTGGTCTTCGGCAACAGCACGGCCGGCGGCGCCTACGTGCCGGGCATGAGCGACTACGTCGTGATGGTCAAGGAGCAGGCGAAGGTGTTCCTCGGCGGACCGCCGCTGGTGAAGATGGCCACCGGCGAGGACTCCGACGACGAGTCGCTCGGCGGCGCGGAGATGCACGCGCGGAAGTCCGGGCTCGCCGACTACCTCGCCGCGGACGAGCGCGACGCGATCCGGATCGGCCGGCGCATCGTCGCGCGACTTAACCACCGCAAGGAGTTGTCAGCCGGCTCGGGTGCCCCAGCCCCCAAACCACCTGACAACTCGGCGGTCAGGTTCGCCGAGCCGGACGCCGACGTGGAGGACCTGCTCGACCTGATCCCCGAGGACCTCAAGGAGCCGTTCGACCCGCGCGACGTGATCGCACGCATCTGTGACGGCGCAGGACCGGGCAACGAGGTGGCGTTCGACGAGTTCAAGCCGCTCTACGGACCGTCACTTGTCACCGGCTGGGCGAGGCTCCACGGCCGCCCGATCGGCATCCTCGCCAACGCCCAGGGCGTGCTGTTCAGCCAGGAGAGCCAGAAGGCAGCTCAGTTCATCCAGCTCGCCAACCAGGTCGACGTGCCGCTGCTGTTCTTGCACAACACGACCGGCTACATGGTGGGCGCGGACTACGAGCGGGCGGCATCATCAAGCACGGCGCGATGATGATCAACGCGGTCAGCAACAGCACCGTGCCGCACCTGTCGATCATGATGGGCGCGTCGTACGGTGCGGGGACTGCGGCATGTGCGGCGCGCGTTCGACCCGCGCTTCCTGTTCACCTGGCCGTCCGCGAAGTCGGCGGTGATGGGGCCTGCGCAGCTCGCGGGCGTGCTGTCGATCGTGGCCAGGCAGGCATCGGAGGCGAAGGGCCAGCCCTACGACGAGGAGGCCGACACCCAGATGCGGACCTACGTCGAGCAGCAGGTCGAGGAGCAGAGCCTGCCGTTCTTCTTGTCCGGCATGGTGTACGACGACGGGGTGATCGACCCGCGCGACACCCGCACCGTGCTCGCCATCTGTCTATCCGTCATCGAGAACGCCCCGATCGAGGGGACGTCGAACTTCGGCGTCTTCCGGATGT
>CAVRFR010000011.1:0-10796 GCA_963720435.1 uncultured Actinomycetota bacterium
CGCAGCCGATGCAGCAGGTCACCATCGCGACCGAAGTGGTCGTAGAGGGCGACGTAGTCGGCGTACACCTCGTCGTAGCGGCTCTTCCGCTCAGGGTCCGGTTGGTAGACGTTCTCCAGCCGCTTGCCCATGGCACGGCTCGCCGCCTCGATGTCGTCGTACGCACCGGCGGCGGTGGCTGCATGGATCGCGGACCCCAGGGCTGGGCCCTGGGTGGAGTCGATGACGTCGAGCGGGTAGCCGGTCACGTCGGAGTAGACCTGCATCAAGAAGCGGTTCTTGAGCAGCCCGCCTGCGATCACCAACCGCTCGACCGGGACCCCGGCGTCCTGGAACGCGTCGATGATGCGCCGGGTCCCGAACGCCGTGGACTCCAGCAGCGCGCGGTAGACGTCCTCGGGCCGGGTCGCCAGCGTCAGGCCGGCGATCACCCCGCTCAGCCGGTGGTCGACTAGCGTCGACCGGTTGCCGCTGTGCCAGTCGAGCGCCACGAGCCCGTGCTCGCCGACCTGCTGCTTCTCCGCGAGCGACGTGAGGTGCTCGTGCAGGTCCTGACCGGCTTCTCGAGCCGCCTCGTGGTACGACGGCGGCACGGAGTGCTCGACGAACCAGCCGAAGATGTCACCGACACCGCTCTGCCCGGCCTCGTAGCCCCACGACCCGGGGGTGATGCCGTCGCGGACCACACCACACATGCCCGGCACCGGCGCGACGTGCTCGCCGTTCATCACGTGGCAGGTCGAGGTGCCCATCACCGCCAGCAGGTGGCCGGGCTCGGTGGCACGGGCGGCGGGCACGGTCACGTGGGCGTCGACGTTCCCCACGGCGACGGCGATCCCCTCGGGGAGTCCGGTCCACGATGCGGCCTCGGCCGTCAGCGTGCCGGCAGCGGTCCCGAGCTGCGCGAGCGGGCCATCGATCTTGTCGACGAACGCGGCGAAGCCCTCGCCGCCGAGCTCGACGAGGTAGTCACGCGACGGATAGGCGTCGTCCTGCCGGATCGCCTTGAAGCCGGCGGTGCACATGTTGCGGGTCTCCTGCCCGCAGAGCTGCCACACGATCCAGTCGGCGGACTCGATCCATCGGTCGGCCGCTCTCGAAGAGGTCGGGGTCCTCCTCGAACAGTCTGCAGCCCCTTCGCGAACTGCCACTCCGAGGAGATCTTGCCGCCGTAGCGCTCCAGCCAGGCCTCGTCGCGCTTCTCGGCCAGGCGGTTGATGCGGTCGGCCTGCTCCTGAGCGGCGTGGTGCTTCCACAGCTTCACGTAGGCGTGCGGCCGGTCGGCGTACTCCTCGAGAGCCGAGAGCGGCGTGCCGTCGGCGCGCGTCGGCAGCGGGCTGGAGGCGGTGAAGTCGGTGCCGATGCCGATGACCTGGTCCGGCTCGATGCCGGCCTCGCGGACCGCCTCCGGCACCGCGACCTTCAGCACCTCGACGTAGTCCATGGCGTCCTGCAGCGCCCAGTCCCGCGCCAGTCGCTCCCCCGTCGTGGCCAGCTCGCGCTCCATCACGCCGTGCGGGTAGTCGAGCACGGCGCTGGCGACCTCCTCGCCGTCGGAGACCCGGACCACGACGGCGCGTCCCGACAGCGTCCCGAAGTCGATCCCGACGGTGTAGCGGTCCTCGCTCACGGCATGTCTCCTCGGTGCGGGACGACAGTCGGCGACTGCCTCCCGAGCATCGGCTGTGAGCGCTAACATAGCGGCCTGTCCGGTCTCGGGTGAACCCCCAGCCGGACGCAACGACCCGACTCGGAGGTGTCGTGACCCGGTCCGCGCGGATGTCCGCGCGTCGGAGGAGCCTGCCGGGACCGGTGGTCCCGACCACGGCGGCGAACAACGGCAGCCTCCCCGCTGCCGCTCGGTGACGTGCGCATCACCGGCGGGACCTGGGCGGAGAGACAGCGGGTCAACCGCGAGGTCAGCATCCGCGTCGGCAGCAGTCGACTGCGCGAGGCGGGCAACCTGCACAACCTGGAGCTCGCCGCGGAGCAGGTCGCGGACCCGTCACGAGAGCCCCGTCCCGAGGCCTACCAGGGCCCGGTGTTCATGGACTCCGACATCTACAAGTGGCTCGAGGCAGTGCTCTGGGAGCACGCCCGCGAGCCCTCGCCGGACCTGCTCGACGAGGTCGACGTCTTCAGCGAGGCGCTGACGCGGGCACAGGCGGCGGACGGGTACCTCAACAGCTACGTGCAGGTGGCCCGCGCCGATCAGGAGCGCTACCTCGACCTCGCGATGGGCCACGAGCACTACTGCTTCGGTCATCTGCTCCAGGCCGCGGTCGCGGCCCACCGCGTGATCGGCGACTGTCCGCTGTGGCGGGTAGGGCTGCGGGTGGCGGACCACCTGACGTCGACGTTCGGGCCGGACGAGCACCCCGGGCTCGACGGGCACCCGGTGGTCGAGATGGCGCTGGTCGAGCTCTATCGGGAGACCGGCGATCCGCAGAACATCTCGCGCTCGCGCGGCACTTCGTCGAGTCGCGTGGCCGAGGAACCATCCACGGCCACGGCCGTGAGCCGATCTACTTCTCCGACCGGGTGCCGGTCGCGGAGGCGGACGCGCCCGAGGGGCATGCCGTGCGCGCGATGTACCTCGCTGCCGGAGCCAGCGATGTCGCCATCGAGGACGCGCAGGCGGCCGCCCGGCTCGAGGACGCGCTCGAACGGCAGTGGGACACGATGGTCGAGTCCAAGCAGTACCTCACCGGCGGCCTCGGCTCCCGTTGGGACGGCGAGGCCTTCGGGGACCCGTTCGAGCTGCCGCCCGACGTGGCGTACGCCGAGACCTGCGCGTCCATCGGCGCGATCCAGTGGGCCTGGCGCCGACTGCTGCACACCGGCCAGGCGTCGTACGCCGACGCCATCGAGAAGATCCTTCTCAACGGCTTCGTCAGTGGCGTCTCGTTGTCCGGCGAGGAGTTCTTCTACGTCAACGCCCTGCAGGTGCGTGAGGGGGCCGTCGCCCACGACCACCGGCACCCGGTGAACGGCCGGCAGAAGTGGTTCCAGGTCGCCTGCTGTCCCCCGAACGTGATGCGGACGATCTCGCAGCTCGCGGGATACCTGGCCACCACCCGCGACGGGTCGCTCACGCTGCAGCAGTACGCAACCAGCACCATCCAGCACCGAGGACACGAGCTGCGGGTCGAGACCGACTACCCGTGGGACGGCCACGTCGCGGTCGAGGTGGGACGGGTCGCCGACAGAGACGCCGACGACGAGTGGACGCTGGCGCTTCGCGTGCCGGGCTGGTGCGACGACGCCACGCTGATCGCACCCGACGGCGTCACCAGCCACCCCACGCCCGGCTACGTCGAAGTGACCCGACGATGGCAGAGCGGGCGACCGGGTCGAGCTGGACCTTGCGATGCCGGTGCGGCTGACCCGACCGCACCCCCGCGTCGACGCGGCACGCGGCTGTCGCGCGATCGAGCGCGGACCGCTGGTCTACGCCGTGGAGCAGGTGGACCTCCCCGGTGGCATCGCCGTCGACGACCTGCGGCTGCCGGCGGACGACCCGTCGGTGTTCGAGCCGCAGTGGCGACCAGACCTTCTCGGCGGGTGCACGGTCCTCACCGGTGATGCGAGCTCCCGCGACGGTGCGACGTGGCCGTTCACCGCGGTGCCCTACGCCCTTTGGGCGAACCGTGGCGTCGGCCCGATGCGGGTGTGGCTGCCGCTCGCCGACGATGCGGGGGCGAACCGATGATCCCTCGCCGCATCGAGAGGATGTCCTAGCCTGTGGCCATGCCTGAGGGTCGGCAGCGATGACCGTTCGAGGCCAACGTTCCGTGATGCACGACGTGGCCCGGCTGGCAGGGGTCTCCCATCAGACCGTGTCGCGGGTGCTCAACGGTCACCCACACGTGAGCTCGGCGACCCGCGCGCGCGTGGTCGCTGCGATGCGCGAGCTGGACTACCGACCGAACGCGTTCGCTCGTGGTCTGGTGACCCAGCGCTCGCAACGCATCGGCGTCCTGAGCTTCGACAGCCGGCTCTTCGGGCCCGGCTCGACGCTGCACGCCATCGAGCGCGCGGCCCGAGCCGCCGGGTTCGGCGTCGCGGTTGCCGGCACGTCCGACCACTCGGGAGGCGATGCCGAAGAGGCGATGGAGGTGCTCCAGTCACAAGCCGTCGACGGCATCATCGTGATCGCACCCACCGACGACGCGGTGGAGGCGCTAGGGGTGCTGGCGACCGACGTGCCGGTGGTGGCCCTGGAAGCCGAGTTCCGCGACCAGCCGGTGGTCTCCATCGACCAGCAGCAGGGGGCCAGGCTCGCCACTCGTCACCTGCTCGACCTAGGGCACCACACGGTGTGGCACGTGGAGGGCCCCCGCGACTGGCGCGAGGCGGTGCTGCGAGCCGACGGCTGGCGCGCGGCGCTGCAGAGACGCCGATGCCGACGTGCCCGATCCGCTGTCCGGCGACTGGAGCCCCCGTTCCGGCTACCTCGCGGGCCTCGAGCTGGCCGCGCGCGACGACGTGACCGCGGTCTTCGCCGCCAACGACCAGATGGCGCTCGGGTTGCTGCACGCCCTCGACGAGCGCGGTCGCCGAGTGCCCGAAGACGTCAGCGTCGTCGGTTTCGACGACATCCCGGAGGCGGAGTACTTCTCGCCGGCTCTGACCACGGTGCACCAGGACTTCGACGAAGTCGGTCGTCGCGGGCTCGCACTGCTGCTGGCGCGCATCGACGGTGCCGAGGCACAACCCAACGTCACCATCGCGCCCGCGCTGGTGTCGCCGGGCGAGCTGCGCGCCGCCGCCCCGACCAGGAGGGACACGACCGATGAGGGTGGCGATCATCGGAGCGACCGGACACATCGGAAGCTTCCTCGTGCCGATGCTGGTCTCCGCCGGCCACGACGTGCTGGCTCTCAGCCGCGGTCAGCAGCAGCCGTACGTCGACGCACCGGAGTGGGCAACAGGTCGAGCGGATCGTCGTCGACCGCGCCGCCGAGGACCGCGAAGGTACGCTTCGGCCGCCGCATCGCGGATCTCGGCGTGGACGCTGTGGTCGACCTGGTGTGCTTCACCCCCGAGTCCGCCCAGCAGCTGGTCGACGCGCTGGCCGGCAGCGACACCTACCTGCGTGCACTGCGGCACGGTCTGGGTGCACGGCACTGCCGAGACGGTGCCGGTGCGAGAGCACGAGGCGCGCGACGCGTTCGGCGACTACGGCACCTCCAAGGCCGCGATCGAGCAGTTGCTGCTCGAGTCAGGCGCGCGACGGCGTGCCCGCGACGGTGCTGCACCCGGGGCACATCAGCGGTCCCGGGATGGAACCTGATCAACCCGGCGGGGAACCTCGACCTCGAGGTCTGGCGACGGCTGGCCACGGGCGAGCGGGTGGCACTGCCGCACTTCGGGCTCGAGACCCTGCACCACGTCCACGCGAGCGACGTCGCGCAGGCGTTCGCGCTCGCCCTGGACCGTCGCGAGGCCGCGGTCGGCGAGTCCTTCCACGTGGTGTCAGAGGCGGCGCTCACGCTGCGCGGCTACGCCGAGGCGGCGGCCGGCTGGTTCGGGCGCGAGCCGAACCTGGACTTCGTCCCCTGGGCGGAGTTCCGCGACGCCGCGGGGCACGACCACGCTCAGGCGACCTGGGAGCACATCGCCCGCAGCCCGTCGATGAGCATCGAGAAGGCCCGCAGGCTGCTCGACTACCGCCCGCGCCACACCTCGCTCGCGACGGCGCTGGAGGCGGTTCGCTGGCTCGCTCGCGACGGCCAGCTCGGCCTGGACCAGTCGTCCTACGACTCGTTGCAGACCTTTGACATCACCTCGGACACCGGGTAACAATCAGGGCATCCCAAAAGCGTGTGATCCACGTCATATCGCTCAAGTTGTGAACGTTCACTATCTCGGAGGCCTCACGCATGCCCGACACCGCGACTCGGCTCTCGCTGGCGCCGGACCACCACCGCGGCGCGGTCGATCGCAGGCTGTTCGGCTCCTTCGTCGAGCACATGGGCCGCTGCGTCTACACCGGCATCTACGAGCCCGACCACCCCACCGCTGACGAGCGCGGCTTCCGCGGCGACGTGGCAGCACTCGTCGAGGAGCTGGGCGTCAGCCTGGTGCGCTACCCCGGTGGCAACTTCGTGTCCGGCTACGACTGGCGAGACGGCATCGGCCCCGTCGAGGACCGCCCCCGCCGGCTCGACCTGGCGTGGCGCTCGATCGAGACCAACCACGTCGGCACCGACGAGTTCCTGGGCTGGGCGGCCGAGCGCGGCGTCGAGCCGATGATGGCGGTCAACCTCGGGACTGCGGGCATCAAGGAGGCCGCCGCGCTGGTGGAGTACACCAACCACCCGGGCGACACCGAGTGGTCGGACCTGCGACGCAAGAACGGCCAGGCCGACCCCTACGCCGTGAAGCTGTGGTGCCTCGGCAACGAGATGGACGGCCCCTGGCAGACCGGCTACATGGACGCGGCGACGTACGGTCCGCTCGCGGCCAACGCGGCGCGCTCGATGAAGCTGGTGGACCCGTCGATCGAGGTCGTCGCGTGCGGCAGCTCGGGCCACCACATGAGCACCTTCGGCTCCTGGGAGTCGACGGTGCTCGAGCACGCCTTCGACGAGGTCGACTACGTCTCGCTGCACGCCTACTACCAGGAGCACGACGGCGACCGCGCCAGCTTCCTCGCCTCGGGCGCCGGGATGGACCGGTTCATCGACGACGTGGTCGCCACCGTCGACGCCGTCGCCGCCCGCAAGCACCGTCGTCGCCGCCTCGGGCTCTCGTTCGACGAGTGGAACGTCTGGTACCAGAGCCGGTTCGCCGGCCCGATCAACACCGAGGTCGACGTCTCCGGGCCGCGCATCGAGGACGTCTACAGCAAGCTCGACGCCGTGGTCGTCGGCGACCTGCTGGTCAGCCTGCTCAACCACTCCGACCGGGTGCGCGTGGCATGCCAGGCGCAGCTGGTCAACGTCATCGCACCGATCATGACCGACCCGGGCGGCGAGGCCTGGCGCCAGTCGATCTTCTTCCCGGTCGCCACCACGTTCGGGAGCGCGCGCGGCAACAGCCTCGAGGTCGCGGTCACCGCACCGGTCGGTGGACACCGAGCTCCACGACGACGTCCCGACCGTCGCAGCCGCGGCGACCCACGACCCGGAGACCGGTCAGCTCGCGCTGTTCGTCACGCATCGCGGCGGTGCGGCAACCGACGTGGTCGTGGACCACCGAGGCTTCAGCGGCTGGCAGGTGCGGTCCGCCCAGGTCATCGAGGCCGACGACAAGGGTCCGCTGTACGGCGGCGAGGCGGCCGCCGAGGCGCGACCCGTCCCGCTCGAGGGTGTTCGCACCGAGGAGGGCACGACAACTCTCCGGATGCCTGCCGAGTCCTGGGCCGCGGTGGTGGTCGACACGACCGGAGGCGCCTCGAGCTGACCGGCTCGAGGCACGCATCCTCTAAGGAGGCAGGGCGATGACAGCAGGACACCAGCCCCGGGCGGCAGACCCGGTGAGCAGGAGACAGCTCCTTCGCGGCGCGTCCGCCATGGCTCTCGGGGGTGCCCTGGGGGTGTCACTGTCGGGCTGCGCGGACAGCGCACTGAGCGGTCTGTCGGTCTCGCACCGGCAGGCGGGCAGCCTGGACTACTGGAACCTCTTCGGCGGCGGCGACGGCGTTCGCATGCAGGCGATGCTGGACGTCTTCCGCAAGGACAACCCCGACATCGGGCTCAGCGCCGTCACGCTCGCCTGGGGCAACCCGTACTACACCAAGCTGTCGCTGGCCACGCTCGGCAGGAAGCCGCCCGACGTCGCCGTCGCCCACCTGACCCGGATGAAGACATTGGTCGCCGGCGGGCTGCTCGAGGAGCTGCGAGCCGACGACCTGGCGACGGTCGGCATCAGTGCCGACAAGATCGCCCAGCGGTCGTGGAAGGCCGGGCTGGTGGACGGGAAGTCCTACGCGGTCCCGCTCGACACCCATCCGTTCGTGCTGTTCTACAACACCAAGATCTGCAAGAAGGCGGGGCTGCTCGACAGCGACGGCAAGCTCGCGCCGATGGAGAGCAAGGAAGAGCTCGTCGACGCCATGCGCAAGGTGAAGAAGGTCACCGGCGCCTACGGCGGAGCGATCGCCTTCACCAACGAGACCGCGACCCCGTGGCGGTTCTTCCAGTCGCTGTACAGCCAGCTCGGCGGCACCATGCTCGCCGACCAGGGCACCAAGGTCACCATCGACGAGGACAAGGCCCTCGAGGTGCTCAACTTGATGTCGGATCTCAGCAAGAGCGGGCTGGTGCCCAAGGCGCTCGACTACCAGGGCGCGGTCGCGATGTTCGCCAACGGTGACGCCGGCCTCTACTTCCAGGGCGAGTGGGAGATCTCCACGTTCCAGACCGCCAAGCTGCCGTTCTCCATGACGACCTTCCCCAACGTGTTCGGGGGCAGCGACAACTACGCCGTACAAGCCGACAGCCACACGCTGGTCGTGCCGAAGCAGCCGTCCGACGACCCGGACCGCCTGAAGCGTCCCTGAAGTTCATCCGCTCGATGCTCGACCAGAGCAAGACGTGGGCCGAGGGTGGCCACGTCCCTGCATGGCTGCCTTTCCGGGACAGCGAGACCTACCAGAAGATGACCCCGCAGTCGAACTACGTGAAGGCCGCCGATGCCGCGGTCTACGACCCCGACGGCTGGTACTCCGGCTCCGGATCGAACTTCGAGATCATCGTCGGTTCGTCCGTCGGCGCCGTCATCGCCGGCCAGCTCGCACCCAAGGCCGCGGTCAGCCAGATCCGCAGCAAGCTCTCCGCGCTGGCCGACACCGCAACACCTATCTGATCGCCCCTGCACCCACAGCAACCAATTCGAACCGCCGACGAACGGGAGGCCCGTGGTGGCCGTAGCAGCTCCCACCAGGACGGAAAATCGACGACGTCGCAACGAGAGTCAGGAGGGGCGCGGCCCCGACTCCTCCGGGCGGTCCGCAGCCGGTCTGCTGGCACCGTTCGTCTTCCTCTACGTGCTGTTCATCATCGGCCCCGCGATCTACGGGCTGGTGCTGAGCTTCTTCAACACCAGCCTGGTGAAGTCGGGACTGTCGTCGTTCGCCGGTCTCGGCAACTACCAAGAGGCGCTCACCAACAACGAGTTCTGGGACGCGTTGTGGCACACCATCTGGTTCACGATCCTCACCACACCGCCGCTCATCGTGCTCGGCTTCGTCTTCGCCCTGCTCGCCGACCGCATCGGGCGGGCTCGGTGGTTCTTCCGGCTGGCCTTCTTCGCGCCCTTCGTGATGCCGTCGGCGGTCGTCGCACTGATCTGGATCTGGCTCTACACACCGGGTCTCGGCCTCATCGAGGCCGGGCTCGGCTGGATCGGCATCACTGCGCCGAACTGGCTCGGCGACCCGAACTGGGCGATGCCCTCGCTCGCGATCACCACCATCTGGTGGACGCTCGGCTTCAACTTCGTGCTGTACCTCGCCGGGCTGCAGGACATCCCGCAGGAGCTCTACGAGGCGGCGTCGCTCGACGGGGCGGGGCCGTGGCAGCAGATCCGCGACATCACGATCCCGTTGCTGGGACGCACCACGACCCTGGTGGCGGTGCTCCAGGTGATCGCATCCCTGAAGGTGTTCGACCAGATGTACATCATGACCCAGGGCGGGCCGAACTTCGCGACCCGATCAATTCTGCAGTACGTCTACGACGAGGGCTTCACGAACTTCCGGGTCGGCTACGCCTCGGCCGTCTCCATGCTGTTCTTCGTCGTGGTGCTGGCCGTCTCGGCCATCTGGTTCTGGCTGGTGCGCAAGCAGGAGAAGGAGAGCTGACATGGCTACACAGACCCTGACCCGCACGGAGCGTGAGCGCGGCGAGCCTGTCAGGACCAACGAGTACGACCGGCGCGCAAAGCTGTTCAACCGGGTGTGCCTCGGTGTGCTGATCGCCTTCGCCCTCTTGTGGCTGGTGCCGCTCGCCTGGGCGGTCGACACCGCAATGAAGCCGAACGCGGAGACGACCAAGGTCACGTGGGCGATCGACAACCCGACGTTCGCCGCGTTCGCGAGGGTCTTCCAAGAGACCGACATGCTCAACTGGTACGTCTCCAGCTTCATCACGTCGGCCCTGACCGCACTGACTGTGGTGGTGACCGGGAGCATGGCGGCGTTCGCGCTGTCGCGGATGCGCTTCCGCTACAAGAACTTCGTGTTCTGGTTCATCTTGATCGGCATCATGATCCCCGGACAGGTGCTGATCGTCCCGCACTTCCGCGAGTTCGACATCATGAACCTGCTCAACACCTACTGGGCGGTGATCTTGCCGCAGGCTCCCACCGCGATCGCGGTGTTCATCTTCAAGCAGTTCTTCGACGGGCTCCCCCGAGACCTCGACGACGCCGCCAAGGTCGACGGCGCGAGCTACTTCCGGCTGTACCGCACCGTCGCGATGCCGCTCGCTCGTCCCGCGTCCGCCGCGGTGGCGATCTTCACCTTCGTCACCACCTGGAACAACCTGCTGTGGCCGCTGCTGGTGCTGAGCAACCCGAAGATCATGACCGTCCCGGTGGGCATGGCGACCGTGCAGGGAAACTTCGGCATCCGCTACGCCGACACGATGGCGACCGCCGTCCTCGGCGCACTCCCCCTGGTCCTGGTCTTCCTCCTGTTCCAGCGGCACATCGTGCAAGGCATCGCCGGGACGGGCCTGAAGGGCTGAGCCGGCGGCCCGCCCCCTCAACCCGCCGGTAGGCGGGCCTCCACCGCCCAGCCCCCGACACCGGTCGCCCCGGCGTTGAAGCGTCCGCCGAGCGCCTGG
>CAVRFR010000012.1:0-16042 GCA_963720435.1 uncultured Actinomycetota bacterium
CGGCGCATTCCCCCCGCTCGCGCAGAAGCGTGGCTCATCCCTTCACGGCCCCGGAAGTGAGGCCGCGGATGTAGTAGCGCTGCAGGCCCACGAACAGCACCACGCACGGGATCATCGCGATCACCGACCCGGCGATCAGGTAGCCGTAGTTGAGGGTGCCGTAGGGACCCGGTCTGGATGTTGAGCAGCGCCACAGGGAGGGTGAACAGGTCGCTCCGGGTCAAGAACGTGAGCGCGCCGAGGAACTCCGTCCAGGAGAACAAGAACGCGTAGAGCACGGTGGTCGCGACTCCGGGCAGCACTATCGGTCGGAGCACGAGCGCCAGGCACTGCATCGGCCCGCAGCCGTCGACGAATGCCGAATCCTCCAGCTCGCTGGGCACCGCCTCGAACGTGTTGCGCATGACAAAGGTGCCGAACGGCAGGTTGAAGGTCGTGTAGAAGAGCACGAGGCCCAACCGGCTGTCGGTCAGGTGTACGGCGTTCAGCTCGAGGAACAACGGCGTCAGCACGGCCTGGAAGGGCACCATCAGCGTCAAGATGATCATCGCGAACGCCAGCCCCGACCCGCGGAACCGGAACTTTGCGAACCCGTACCCGGCGAGCGTCGTGAGCACCGCTGTCAGCACGGCAGTGCCGGACGCGACCACGAGACTGTTTGTGACGTAGCGCCACAGTCCGATGTCCCCGGCGAAGAGGTCGTGGTAGTTGCTGAACGTGAGGTGCCCGAAGTCGCTCCATGTCGGCATGGCCGTTATCCGGGACGTCGGCTCGAGGGAGCGGATCACCGCCCAGACCAGCGGGACGAGGAAGACGAGCGTGGCCAGGATGCCCGCCGTCCAGTAGAGGACGGCTGCCGCCGCGTGAACGCATGTCAGTCCCTCTCCCGCAGCAGCACGAACTGCAGCGCGCTGACGAGGCCGACCACGACCACCAGCACCAGTGACAGCGCGGTCGCCGCGCCCAGGTGCAGCTCGACGAAGCCGCGCTCGAAGATCCACATCACGACGGTGGTCGTGCTGGTGCCCGGGCCGCCCTGGGTGAGGATCCAGAACTGGTTGAAGGCGAGAAAGGAGCCGACGACCGACAGGATCAGGCTGAGCGCCACCGTGGGGCGCAGCAGCGGCAGCACCACCCAGATCTCACGACTCCACCATGACGTGCCGTCCAGTGCGGCGGACTCGAACACCTCTTGGGGAATGCCCTGCATGCCCGCCATCAACAGCATCATCGTCAGGCCGGAGGCGAACCAGATGACCAGGACGCACACCACTGCGGTCGCCGGCACGGTGTCCACCAACCAGGCCGTCGTGCCGTCGGAGAGATGCACGTGCCTTGAGCACCACGTTGACGGCCCCGTTGCCGGGCTGCACCTCCAACAGCGTGATGAAGCTCAGCGTGCTCAGGCCGATGACGTAGGGCAAGAAGATCGCGGTGCGGAACAGCACCGACCCGCGTCGGTTGTTGCGGACGAGCAACGCGAACGCGTAGCCGAGAAGGAAGATCGGGCCGGTCACGATCGCGGTGTAGACGAGCGTATAGGCGGTGGCGTGCCAGAACGTCGTGTCGGCGCGAATGTTGGTGTAGTTCTCCAGCCCGATGAACTTCACCGATCCGATGAGCGGCCAGTTGGTCAGCGAGATGACCACCGCGAACACAAGAGGCGCAGCCAAACAGCAGCACAAAGAGGAATGCGGGGCGCCACCAGCAGCATCCCGGTGCGTGGTGGGTGGGTGAGCGAGTGTGTGCGGGTCGCCATCACGACTCCGCCTGCAGCAGCGCGCGCTCCATGCCGGCCTCGACCGTCACGCAGTGCGGCCGCGCCACCACCGTGGAACACGACCTCCGTGAACATCTGGAAGAACGGCCCGCTCACCTGGTTGACGGCGGTGTTGTAGGCCAGCGTCTTCGGGGCGTAGCCCACCTGGTCGAGCGCGCGCAGCGCCACTGCGGTGCGTGGGTAGCGCCGTACGAACGCCTTGGTCGCCACGTCGGTGCGCACCGGGGTGTAGCCGGCGGCGGGCAGCGACGACTGCTGCTTCACGCGCAGCGCGTAGCGGATGAACTCCCCGCGCCGGCGGCGTTCTCGGCGCCGCGCGGGATGGCGATGTCGTCGCCACCGGCGAAGACGCTGCTGCCACTTGTCGCACCCGGCAGCGCGACCACGCCCACCTGTCGCGCGAACCTCGGGGTGATGCCGGCGGCGATCAACGCACCCTCGTTGCCGGGCCACATCCCGACCTTGCCGGACAAGAAGTCCTTGCCCCAGGTGGGTCCGGTCTCGGTGCGACTGCTGGGGACAACAGTCCCTCGGCCCAAACGGTTCGATAGAAGCTCAGCATGCGCCGCATGCTCTGGTTGTCGACGACGTGGGCCTTCTGGTGCGAAAGAGGCCCGGTGAACGCGCCGGTCGCCTCGGATCTGCCCACACGGACGGCAGTGCGGTGAAACCCATGATGCCGGGAGAGTTGCCGCCGAAGCTGAAGCCGCTGACGCCGTCGCCGAGCGCACGGATCTTGCGGGCAGCGCTCAGCACCTCCTCGAGCGTGCGCGGTGAGCCGGTCCGGGTCGAGCCCGGCCCGGCGGAAGAGCTCCTTGTTGTAGTACAGGACGCTGATGTCGGCGAGGTACGGCAGCGCCGTACGTCCGGCCCTGGTACGTCGCGAGCTCGGCGTGCGCGTGGCTGAGGCGATCGCGGTAGGGCAGCTGCGCACCAACGGCGTGAGGTCGGTCAGCGCCTCGTGGTACGCGAGCAGCGTCGAGTTGATGTCGTCGACGTCGACGACGTCGGGAACGTGACGACCGCGGATCGCGGTGGCGAGCTTGGTGATGTACTGCGCGTCCGGGATCGCGGTCAGCTTCACCGTGACGTCGTCGTGCGTGCGGTTGAAGTCGTCGACGATCGGCGTCGACGCCGCCACGGTCGCGGCCCGCACCCACAGCTGCACGGTGCCGTGTGCGTGCTTTCCGAAGCCGGGAGCCGACACGTCGGGAGGGCAGCGTGCCACCGCATCCCGAGAGCAGGGGAAGAGCGGCGAGACCCGCAACGAGCAGGGAGGCAACCGCGCGGCGAATGATCACTGGCTCTTCGCCGCAACGTCGGCGAGCGGCAGCCACACCCGCATCGGGCCGGCGCCACGATTGGCCCACAGCGCGTAGGGCACCGCGGTGAAGCGACATGTCACGCCCTCGAAGGGAGCCGCATCGCCGGTGACGACCGTGCAACCGCCGAGAAGGTCTGGTCGCCACTGCGTCTCCAACGCCGACGGGTCGTCGGCCGGCAGCTGCAGGTCGTCGACCGCGGGACCGTCGGGAAGGTCCACCTGCTCAACGGCGAAGACCAGCGGGCCGCGCTCGATCGCGCGACACCCGCGCACCGCGTCGACGCGGGGTGCGGCTCGGTCAACCGCACCGGCATGGCCAGGTCGAGCTCGACCCGGTCGCCGGTCTGCCAGCGCCGGGTCACCTCGACGTAGCCGGGCCCGGGGTGGCTGGTGACCCCGTCTGGCGCGGTCAGAGTGGCGTCCACGCACCAGCCCGGCACCCGCAGCGCGAGAGTCCACTCGGCGCCGGTGTCCTCGTCCTCGTCGTTGGGCGGGCCAACCTCGACCGTGACGTGTCCGTCCCACGGGTAGTCGGTCTCGACCCTCAGCTCGCGTCCCCGGTGCTGGAGGGTGCTGGCGGCGTACTGGTGCAGCGTGAGCGACTTGTCGCCGCGGTGGTGGCCAGGTATCCCGAGAGCTGCGAGAGCGTGCGCATCACGTTCGGGGGGCAGCAGGCGACCCGGAACCACTTCTGTCGGCCGTTCACCGGGTGCCGGTGGTCGTGGGCGACGGCGCCCTCGCGCACCTGGAGCGCGTTGACGTAGAAGAACTCCTCGCCGGACAAGCGAGACCCCACTGACGAAGCCGTTGAGAAGGAACTTCTCGATGGCGTCGGCGTACGACGCCCGGCCGGTGCGCAGCAGCTCGCCGCCAGGCCCACTGGATCGCGCCGATGGAGGCGCAGGTCTCGGCGTACGCCACGTCGGGTGGCAGCTCGAACGGGTCCCCGAACGCCTCGCCGTCCCACCGGGAGCCGAGGCCGCCGGTGAGGTACTGCTTGGACTCGACCATCGCGACCCACTGCCGTTCGAGCGCATCCTCGAGCCGGTCGGCGGCCTTGCTCGTCCTCATGGCGACGTCGCTGGCCCCGGCAGCGAGGTACATCGCCCGCACGGCGTGCCCCTCGGGCGCGTCTGTCCTCGACCGGCACGCGGTCGGAGTAGTAGATCGGCTCGCGGCCGTGGCCATGGACGGTGCCGCGGCCGCGCGTCTCCACGAAGTGCCGCGCGAGCGCGAGATGGTCGGGATCGCCGGTCTCCCGGTAGAGCTCGACCAGTGCCATCTCGACCACCGGGTGGCCGTCGAGCCCGGGGTGCCCGTCGGGACCGAACGTCGCACGTCAGGTGGTCGGCCACGCGCAGCCCGACCTGCCACAGCGGGCAGTCGCCGATGCACGCGGTGGGCCGCGACGGCCGCCTGGAGCAGGTGTCCGAAGCAGTAGTGCTCGTGACCCATCGCGAGGTCGCGGTAGCGGTCCTGGTCGGCGCGGGCGACCTGCACGTAGCTGTTGAGGTAGCCGTCCTTCGCCTGTGCCCTGGCCAGCGCCTCGCTGAAGATGCTCGACCTCGGCGAGCAGGTCGGGCGAGGGCTCGCGGGCGTGCTCCCAGAGCACCGCCTCGAGCCACTTGTAGATGTCGGAGTCCATGAAGACCGGGCCTTGGTAGGCCTCGGGACGGGGCGGCAGCGACGGGTCGGCGACCTGCTCCGCGGCCAGCTCCAGGTTGCGCAGGTTGCCGGCCTCGCGCAGCCGGCTGCTTCCGAGGGCGATGCTCACCTCGCGGTTGGCCCGCTGTCTCTCGGCCCACATGCCGGCCCCGATGCTGGCTCTGTCGAGCGACAGCGGGGAGGTCGTGGTGTCCGCCGTCAGCGGTCGGGGCCACAGGTCCCCTGAGGGCCTGTTCACGGGCGGAATGCGCGGACGTGGCCACGACACCTCCGAGTAGGGTCGATTTCCGAAACCGGTTTCGGTGTGCGAACGTACGCTGGGCCCTCAAGTGAGTCAAGAGGGGGTGGAGGTGGCATGGCGCGGACCACCAAGAGGTCGCTCAGCCTCCCGACGGCGCCACGCGCGATGGTGCGCATCGGCGATGTCGCGCGGGCGGCCGGGGTGTCCGTGGCGACGGTCTCGAAGGCCCTCAACGACCGCCCCGACGTCAGCCGCTCGACCCGCGAGCGGGTGCTGCGGGAGGCGGAGCGCCTCGACTTCCGGCCCGACCCACGTGCGCGGTCGCTCTCGACCGGCCGCAGCTTCGCCGTCGGTCTGCTGACCACCGACGTCTACGGCCGGTTCAGCCTGCCTCTGCTGATGGGGGTCGAGGACGAGCTCGGCGACCACGAGCTTGCCGTGATGTTCGGCGACACCCGCGGCGATCCCGACCGCGAGTCCATGCAGCTGCGCACGTTCGTGTCGCGGCACGTGGACGGGATCATCGTCAACGGCCGGCGGATCGAGGAGCGGCCGCCGCTGGCGGACTCCGGCGGGATTCCGGTTGTCTACGCGCTCACCGGTTCGCGGGCCGAGACGGACTGCTCGGTTGTGCCCGACGAGGCCGGCGGCGCCCGACTTGCGATCGCACACCTGGTGGGCTCGCGGACGCCGCCGGGTCGGGCACCTGACCGGTCCGCGACGGCACCGTCGTCGGTGGTGCGCGCAGAGGCGACCCGCGAGGAGCTGCGCCGACACTCGTTGTCGGTGCGGGGTCGGGTGCGGTTCGGTGCCTGGAGCGAGCAGTCGGGCCGGGAGGCGACGTCTGCTCTGCTGGCCGACGCACCCGACATCGACGCCGTCTTCTGCGGCAGTGACCAGATCGCCCGCGGCGCTCTCGACGTGCTCCGCGAGAGCGGTCGTCGGGTCCCCGACGACGTGGCGGTGGTCGGCTTCGACAACTGGTCGGTGATGACCGAGGGCGCCCGCCCGTCCCTCTCGTCGGTGGACCTGCAGATCGAGACGATCGGCCGGTCTGCCGCGCGCCATCTGGTCACCGCCATCGAGGGCGAGGAGCCACCACGGCGCACTGTGGTTCCGCCCCGGCTGGTGCTGCCGCGGCTCCGGGCTCGGGGAGGGGCACTCCGCGGCGGACGCACGGGGTTTCACCCAGAGTACCGGACGGCCGCTACGTTAGCGCTCACAGTCGACCGCTGTCCCGCACCGAGGAGACATGCCGTGAGCGAGGACCGCTACACCGTCGGGATCGACTTCGGGACGCTGTCGGGACGCGCCGTCGTGGTCCGGGTCTCCGATGGCGAGGAGGTCGCCAGCGCCGTGCTCGACTACCCGCACGGCGTGATGGAGCGCGAGCTGGCCAAGACGGGGGAGCGGCTGGCGCGGGACTGGGCGCTGCAGGACGCCATGGACTACGTCGAGGTGCTGAAGGTCGCGGTGCCGGAGGCGGTCCGCGAGGCCGGCATCGAGCCGGACCAGGTCATCGGCATCGGCACCGACTTCACCGCTTCCAGCCCGTTGCCGACGCGCGCCGACGGCACACCGCTCTCGGCTCTCGAGGAGTACGCCGACAAGCCGCACGCCTACGTCAAGCTGTGGAAGCACCACGCCGCTCAGGAGCAGGCCGACCGCATCAACCGCCTGGCCGAGAAGCGCGACGAAGCCTGGCTGGAGCGCTACGGCGGCAAGATCTCCTCGGAGTGGCAGTTCGCGAAGGGGCTGCAGCTGTTCGAGGAGGACCCCGACCTCTTCGAGAGGGCCGAGCGATGGATCGAGTCCGCCGACTGGATCGTGTGGCAGCTCTGCGGGCAGGAGACCCGCAACATGTGCACCGCCGGCTTCAAGGCGATCCGGCAGGACGACGCCTATCCGTCGCGTGACTACCTCGTCGAGCTCGGCGGCGAGGGCTTCGCCGCGTTCGTCGACAAGATCGATGGCCCGCTCGCGCAGCTCGGGACCGCTGCCGGCACGCTGACGGCCGAGGCCGCAACGTGGACCGGACTCCCCGAGGGGATCGCCGTCGCCGTGGGGAACGTCGACGCCCACGTGACCGTGCCGGCCGCCCGTGCCACCGAGCCCGGCCACCTGCTGGCGGTGATGGGCACCTCGACCTGCCACGTCATGAACGGCGAGCACGTCGCGCCGGTGCCGGGCATGTGCGGTGTGGTCCGCGACGGCATCACCCCCGGGACGTGGGGCTACGAGGCCGGGCAGAGCGGTGTCGGTGACATCTTCGGCTGGTTCGTCGAGCACTCCGTGCCGCCGTCGTACCACGAGGCGGCTCGAGAAGCCGGTCAGGACCTGCACGAGCACCTCACGTCGCTCGCGGAGAAGCAGCAGGTCGGCGAGCACGGGCTCGTGGCGCTCGACTGGCACAGCGGCAACCGGTCGACGCTAGTCGACCACCGGCTGAGCGGGGTGATCGCCGGCCTGACGCTGGCGACCCGGCCCGAGGACGTCTACCGCGCGCTGCTGGAGTCCACCGCGTTCGGGACCCGGCGCATCATCGACGCGTTCCAGGACGCCGGGGTCCCGGTCGAGCGGTTGGTGATCGCAGGCGGGCTGCTCAAGAACCGCTTCTTGATGCAGGTCTACTCCGACGTGACCGGCTACCCGCTCGACGTCATCGACTCCACCCAGGGCCCAGCCCTGGGGTCCGCGATCCATGCAGCCACCGCCGCCGGTGCGTACGACGACATCGAGGCGGCCAGCGGTGCCATGGGCAAGCGGCTGGAGAACGTCTACCAACCGGACCCTGAGCGGAAGAGCCGCTACGACGAGGTGTACGCCGACTACGTCGCCCTCTACGACCACTTCGGTCGCGATGGTGACCTGCTGCATCGGCTGCGTGACCGGCGGGACCAGGCGCTTGCCTGATTGAGCCCGGGCTGCTCAGGGGGCGGCCCCGGTCGACGCGCGTACGACGAGCTCGGTGGCGAGCTCGACGTGGTTGGAGTCGATCTTCTCCCCGGCGAGCATGCGGAGGGCGGTGCGGAGCGCGACCGCACCCATCTCCTGCAGTGGCTGACGAATCGTGGTGAGCGGCGGTGAGGCGATGCGGGCGATCTCGGTGTCGTCGAACCCGACGATGCTGAGGTCGCCGGGCACGGAGAGACCGAAGGTGCGCGCTGCCTCGATGACGCCTCGGGCGAGCTCGTCGCTTGCCGCGAAGATCGCAGTCGGTCGCTGTGCGAGAGACAGGAGCCGGGGCGCCCCCAGCAGACCGTCCTCGTAGTGGAAGTCCTCGGTGCTGTGCACGTGCTCCGCCGGCAGCCCGACGCCTGCCGTCTCGAGCGCGGAGCGGAAGCCGGCGAGGCGCGCCTGGCTGCACTCCGCTGTCGCCCGGCCGCCCAGGTAGGCGATGTGCCGGTGCCCGAGGTCGATGAGGTGCCGGGCAGCTGCCTGCCCACCCCGGAAGTTGGTCGACCCCACGCTGACGATCTCCGGCGACGGGATGTTCATCGGATCGATCACCACGAGCGGCAACCGCACGCGATGCGAGTGCTGAGATCTCGTCGTTCCCGAGCTCGTCGGTCACCGCGATCACCGCGCGGCGCCCGTTGACGGCGAGGTTGCGGGCCCAGGTGGCGGCCTCGATCTTCGCCGAGGGTCGCTTGTCGACGGACTTCACGCCGATCGTCACCGCGACACCGAGGTCTGATGCGGCGGCGGCGACACCCTGGACGATCTCGGCGGAGTAGGCGCCGATCTTGCCGCGGAAGGTCAGCTCGATGGTCGGGTGCCGTTCGATCGTCTTCAGCCGGCCGCCGTAGTCGTGAGAGCGGAGCATCTCCTGCACCCGGGCGCGCGTCGCCGGGGCGACGTCTCGTCGACCGTTGAGCACCTTCGAGACCGTCGCGACGGAGACGCCCGCGGACTCGGCCACCGTGGCCAGCGTGGTGCGGGGTTGTGTCGTCGACATCTCAGGGCCTCCTGCCGGGTTGCCTAGTGCGTCGGCTGGTGATCGACGCGCACGGGCGTGTCCAGCCGACGGTCGTGACCGACGACGCGCGTGGCGCCGGTGAGCTGGATGGGTACCCGGGCGGCCTCGTCGGCGGCGGAGCTGCCGACCACGAGCTGCACCTCGCCCGCCTCGACGATCCTTGCCAGGCTCGCGTCGGTGTAGGCGGTGCGATCGGCGTGGATGTCGAAGACCACCTCGGCCGAGCGCCCCGGCTCGAGGTGCACGCGTGCGAAGCCGATCAGCTGCTTCACCGGTCGGGCGATCCGGGCAACCGGGTCGTGCAGGTAGACCTGGACGACCTCGTCGCCGGCCCGGTCGCCGGTGTTCGTCACGACCGCGCTCAGCTCCAGAGCCTCGTCGGTGCCGATCTCCTTGGCGTCGGCGCGCACGTCGTCCAGCTCGAAGGAGGTGTACGACGCGCCGTACCCGAAGGGGTAGAGCGGTGTGGAGTCGACCGTCGTGATGCCGGCGCTCTCGATGCCACCCAACGGCGGCTGGAGGTAGGTGCTGGGCTGGCCGCCGGCACGCCGCGGCACCTGCACCGGCAGCTTGCCGCCAGGGCACAGTCGCCCGGAGAGCACCCCGGCCATCGCGGACCCGCCCTCCTCGCCGGGGAAGAACGCCTGCACCAGCCCCGCGACGCGCCCGTGCAGCTCGCCCAGGGCGTAGGGACGGCCGGAGACCACGACCAGCACCACCGGTGTCCCGGTCGCCAGCAGCTCGTCGACGAGATCGGCCTGGACTCCCGGCAACCGCAAGTCCTCCGCGTCGCAACCCTCACCGGACGAGCCGTTGCCGAACAGTGCCGCGAGGTCGCCGACGAAGGCCACGCAGAGGTCGGCGTCGCGCGCGGCGGCGACCGCGGCCGCGAATCCGCTGCGGTCCTCACCCATCACGTCGCAACCCTTCTCGTGGACGACCTCCACCTCGCCCAGCTCGTCGCGCAGCGCGTCCAAGGCGGTGGGGACCTCGAGGCCCAGGCCTGCCCGTGGGTGGCGGGGGAGGACGTGGGTGGGGAAGGCGTAGCAGCCCATGAACGTCTTGGGGTCGTTGGCACACGGCCCGACCACGGCGACCTTCTGCGGCATCGGACGCTGCTCGCTCCTGATCGGCAGTGCGGTGCCGGCGTCGAGCAGGACGACCGAGCGCTCGGCGATCTCGCGAGCCAGCTCGCGGTTGGCCGATGAGTCGAGGTCGACTTCGCCGGCCTGCGCGACGGACTCCTCGGGAGTCCACCCGGCATCGAGCAGGCCGAGCTGCGCCTTGGCGAGGAGCGCCCGGCGGGCAGCCCGATCGACGAATGCCTCGTCGAGGGTGCCCGAGCGGACGAGCTCGACCAGCCCTTCGCCGTAGCCGAGGGTGTCGGGCAGCTCGACGTCGATACCGGCCTCGAGGGCCAGCGCGCCGGCCTCGGCGGGGCCGGGTGCGACGCGGTGCATCGAGGCCAGGAACGGCACGGCCCAGTAGTCGGAGACCACCGTGCCCTCGAAACCCCACTCCTCGCGCAGCACCTCGGTGAGCAGCCAGGGGTTGGCGCCTGCCGGGACGCCGTCGACGTCGGAGTAGGAGTTCATCACCGAGCCGGCTCCACCGACCGCGATGGCCGCCTCGAACGTGGGGAGGATGACGTCACGCATCTCGCGCGGGCCCATCGACACCGGCCCGTGGTTGCGCGCGGCGCGCGAGGCCGAGTAGCCGGCGAAGTGCTTCAGGGTCGCGATCACCCCGGCGGACTGGAGACCCTGCACGTAGGCGGTGCCCAGCGAGGCGACGAGGTAGGGGTCCTCGCCCATCGTCTCCTCGACGCGTCCCCACCGGTAGTCACGAACCACGTCGAGCACGGGGGAGAGGCCCTGGTGCACGCCCAGCGCGGCCATGTCGCGGCCGATCGCCGCTGCCATCCGGTGCACCAGGTCGGGGTCCCAGGTTGCGGCCCATGCGATGGCGGCGGGATAGACCGTCGCGCCGTACGCCGTGAAGCCGGTCAGGCACTCCTCGTGCACGAGGGCGGGGATGTCGAACCGGGAGGACTCCACGACGACGTGTTGCTGGCGGACCAGCTCCGCTGCGCCTTCGGCCACCGTGACCGGCTCGCTGCCGTAGATCCGGGTGAGGTGCCCGAGGCCGTGCCGGCTCGCCTCGGCCAGCGGCACCGTGCCCGACGCGGCGAAGACGTCCTGCATCGGCGCGACCTGCAGGTCGGAGCCCTCGACGCCCGGCTCGCCCGCGAGATTGTTGCCGACCCAGCGACTGCCGAGCTGACCGACCTTCTCCTCCAGCGTCATCGCGGCGAGCAACAGCTCGACCCGCTCCGACAGCGGACGGGTCTCGTCTTGCCATGCCTGGTCGGAGTGACTGTCGTCTCGCTTGGTCACGGGGTCGGTCACGGGTCCTCCTGACAGTCGGGCGACCCTCGGCAAGTCCCGAAAGATGTATCGGGATCCCGAAAAGCAGAGGCGACGCAGAGGCACAGTACCGCTCGGTCCTCCGCTTGGGAACGCCCGCAACAGAACCGCGATCCGCGCCGGGTCACGCTCAGATCACGGCCAGGAAACGGTTGCGTGTGACGCTTGACACTCCCAAAGCACGGGCCTAGCCTCCCAAGCAACTCGCCTGTCCGGGACCGAAATATTTTTCGATGCGGGCAGTGGTCGTCGTTGTCGTCCGGCGACGTGGCGAAGAGTCAGACAGTGGCGAGCCGTGGTGGTCGCGGTCGTCGACGTGGAGGTAAAACATGGAACCGATGAACACGTCCCGACGCAACTTCTTGCGACTCGTCGGGCTCGGCGTCCCCGCGGGCATGGCCCTCGCGGCCTGCGGCGGCGAAGGTCCGACCCAGACCGGCGCCGGCGGCGGCTCCGGTGGCGGCAAGGGTGTCGCGTCGTACTGGACGCTCTCGGGTGCGCCCCAAGAGGACATCCGCAAGGACACCATCGCCCGCTTCAACAAGGCCAACCCGAAGTCCTCGATCGACATCACGCTCTTCGCGAACGACGCCTACAAGCAGAAGGTGAAGACCGCGATCGGCGCCGGCAAGAGCCCGACGATGATCTGGGGCTGGGGTGGCGGTGGCCTCAAGAGCTATGTCGAAGCCGACCAGGTCCTCGACCTGACCAGCTGGTTCGACGAGAACCCGGACCTGAAGGAGAAGAGGTTCCCGGCCACGTTCGAAGCGGCCACGGTCGACGGCAAGCTGTACGCCGTGCCGATCGAGACGGTCACGCCGATCGTCTTGTACTGGAACAAGAAGATCTTCGACCAGGTCGGAGCCGAGCCGCCGCAGTCGTGGGGCGACATCATGGACCTCGTCCCCAAGTTCAACGCCAAGGGGATCGCGCCGTTCTCCCTGGCCGGGCAGTCGTTGTGGACCAACATGATGTGGCTGGAGTTCCTCTTCGACCGCATCGGTGGCCCCGAGGTCTTCCAGGCCGTCTTCGACGGTGAGAAGGGTGCCTGGAGCAACCCGGCGGCACTGCAAGCGCTCGGCGAGGTGCAGAGCCTGGTCAAGGCCAACGGCTTCCAGAAGGGGTTCCAGTCCACGGTCGCCGACGCGAACGCCGACCAGGCACTGCTGTTCACCGGCAAGGCCGCGATGATGCTGCACGGTGCGTGGACCTACGGGTCGATGAAGGCCGACGGTGGCGACTTCGTCACCGGTGGCAACCTGGGCTACATGAACTTCCCGCCGGTCGACGGTGGCAAGGGCAACCCCAAGGACACCGTCGGCAACCCCGGCCAGTACGTCTCCATCTCCTCCAAGGCCAGCAAGGAGGCGCAGGACGCGGCGAAGAAGCTGCTCACCACGACGATGCTCGACGAGACCGAGGTCAAGGCGTGGATCGACAACGGCAACATCCCGGTGGTGAAGAGCGGGGGCGAGCAGATCTCCGGGGTCTCCGATGAGAACGACAAGGCATGGCTGCAGTTCGTCTACGACACCTCGAGCAAGGCTTCGGTCTTCGCCCAGTCGTGGGACCAGGCCCTGCCGCCCGCCCAGGCCACCGCGCTGCTGGACAACATCGGGAAGCTCTTCCAGCAAGACATCAGCCCCAAGCAGTTCGCCGACACCATGAACAAAACGATCGGCACATGACGACCGAGGCTGCCTCGCTCGCGCCCCGGCCTTCGCCTTCGCGACGGGAACGGGCGGGGCAGCACGGGCCGGTGGCGTGGATGGCGCTGCCGGCGCTGGCCGTTTTCGTGTTCTTCGCGGTCGTGCCGCTCCTGGGCGTTCTGGCACTGAGCTTCACCAGGTGGGACGGCCTCGGGCCCATCCATCCGGCAGGCATCGCCAACTGGACCTCGGTGCTCGGCAGCTCCGGCCTCCTGCACTCCCTGTGGGTGACCTTCGAGGTGATGTTGTACTCCTGGATGGTGCAGACGCCGATAGCCATCCTGCTCGGCGTCTACACCGCCGGTCGGCATCGCAACCGCGCCATCTTGGCGGTGTTCTACTTCATCCCGCTGCTGCTCAGCGCGGCCGCGATCGCGGTCATCTACAAGGCGCTGCTGGACCCGAACTTCGGCATCGGTCCCGGACTCCACTCAGCCCTGCTGACCCAGAACTGGCTGGGAGATCCCGTGCTCGCCATGGGCGTGGTCATCTTCATCGTGTCCTGGCAGTTCATCCCGTTCCACGCCCTCATCTACCAAGGCGCGGTGCGCCAGATCCCGGCGTCCATGTACGAAGCGGCCGCGCTCGACGGCGCGGGACGCGTGCGTGCGTTCTTCGGCATCACGCTGCCCCAGCTGAAGTACACGATCATCACCTCGTCGACCCTCATGGTCGTGGGTTCCCTGACGTTCTTCGACCTGATCTTCGTGCTCACCGCGGGTGGGCCGGGCGACTCCACTCGCGTCCTCGCCCTGGACATGTACCGTCGCGGGTTCGGCGCGAACCAGATGGGCCCCGCCAGCGTCATCGCGGTGATCCTCGTCCTCGTTGGCCTGCTGCTCGCGGTCGGACTCCGCAGGCTCGGCGGGTCTTCGGACGAGAGCCAGCTGGAAGGCATGTGACATGACCACGACTCTCGGGTCCAAAGTCGACGACCAGGCCGAGCCGGCCAACAAGAAGCGTGGCCCCCGCCGGTCCGGCCGTCGCAGCTTGCGCCGTTGGAACCTGCCGGCCGGCCTCGCCGGGTGGTTCTGGTTGGCAGTGGTGCTGATCCCGCTCTACTGGATGGTCATCACCAGCTTCAAGCCGCAGAGCGACTACTACCTGCAGAACGCCTTCGCGCCGCCTCTGGACCCGACGCTGGACAACTACCGCCTGGTGATCCAGAACGACTTCCTGCAGTACTTCATCAACAGCGTGCTGGTCACGGTCGGCACCACCGTCCCCACCGTCGTGCTGGCCCTCATGGCAGCCTTCGCCATCGTGCGTGCAGCACACAGCAGGCTGCTCAGGGCATTCCAGAGCCTGTTCCTGATGGGCCTGGCCATCCCGCTGCAGGCGGCGATCATCCCCGTCTACCTGGTGATCATCGAGCTGGGTCTCTACGACAGCCTCGCTGCCATCGCGATCCCCTCGATCGCGTTCGCCATCCCGCTTGCCGTGCTCGTGCTGACGAACTTCCTTCGCGACGTCCCCCGCGACCTGTTCGAGTCGATGCGACTCGACGGGGCGAGCGAGTGGGCGATGCTGTGGCGGCTCGCCTTTCCACTGACCAGGCCCGCGATGGTGACGGTGGCCGTCTACACGGGCGTGACCGTGTGGAACGGGTTCCTGTTGCCGTTGGTCCTCACCCAGAGCCCCGGCAGGCGGACGATGCCGCTAGCGCTGTGGACCTTCCAGAGCCAGTTCCAGGTCAACGTGCCGGCCGTGCTGGCCGCCGTCGTGCTGAGCACGGTCCCCATGGTGGTGCTCTACACGATCGGTCGCCGCCAGCTCGTCAGCGGACTGAGCGAGGGCTTCAGCAAGTGACCCTGGTCCCGGCCGAGTTCGAGACCTACGACCGGCGCTTTGCCGACGTGCACGGCGACGGGTTTCTCCGTCGTCTCCATGACGGCTGCCGTTGGACGGAGGGGCCGGTGTACTTCCCGGCACACCGAACACTGTGGTTCAGCGACATTCCCAACGACCAGGTGCTCAGGTACGACGACGTCACTGGGCGGGTGGATGTGATGCTCCAGGAGACGGGGCAGCACCACAACGGTCACTCCCGGGACCTGCAAGGAAGGCTGCTCAGCTGCGAGCAGGGACTGCGGCGCGTCACTCGCCGTGAGCACGACGGATCACTCAGTGTCCTTGCCGACAAGGTGGGGGACGACAGGCTCAACAGCCCGAACGACGTCACGGTGGGGGCCGATGGGACGGTGTGGTTCACCGACCCGACGTACGGGATAGACAGCGACTACGAGGGCGAACGTGCCGACCCGGAGGTGGGCGGCGCTCACGTCTACCGTGTCCAACCGGACGGCACTGGCATCGAGGCAGTCGCCGACGACTTCGCACAACCCAACGGGATCGCGTTCTCGCCGGACCAGTCAGGGCTCTACGTCACCGACAGCATGGAGCGTCATCTGCGTCGCTTCGACGTGGACGACCGGGGAAGGCTCACCGGTGGCGCGGTCATCGCCGAGTGCCGCGCCGGAACCTTCGACGGAATGCGGTTCGATGCCTTCGGCCGGCTCTGGATCTCCACCCAGGACGGTCTGGACTGCTACTCGCAAGGTGGCGACCTGTTGGGAGCACTCAGGGTCCCCGAGGTCACCTCAAACCTGACGTTCGGCGGTCCCAGGGGCAACGACCTGTTCATCACTGCCAGCACGTCGCTCTACAGCATCCGGTTGAACGTCAGGGGAGCGGAGTTCGTCAGGACCTGATGCGGCAAGGTGGGACAGGCCGAGCGGTTGGTGTTGGAGGTGGCCGGATGGAGCTACAGGTGGGCTCTTCCATCGTCGGTGTGCAGAGCCCGTGCCACGCCGCGATCGCTACGTACGACGACGGCCCCAAGCCGGGCGACACCGATGCCATCCTTCAGGAGCTGAACGACCGGGGAGCCACTGCAACGTTCTTCGTGCTCTTGACCC
>CAVRFR010000013.1:0-13412 GCA_963720435.1 uncultured Actinomycetota bacterium
GTAAGGCCTCCGCGAATTGCGGCATTTCACAACAAATTGGGCGTCTCTGACCCTACAGTTCCGTCGTGTCCGGATCAGGGTTGTCTCGTCGAGTCGCAGCTGGAGCAGCCTTGCTCCTCGTCGTGGGTGGGGTGCTCGTCGCCGCGCCGGCGCAGGCCGATCCGGTGGAGGCCGGGTCCTACGCCTGGGTCACGCGCGAGGACGCGTTCGCCCCGGGGACGGACACGACCTATTCAGTCCCCGAGCCTGACGATGGCGTGTACCTGAACACGTCCGAGAGCCGGCTCGCCGTCTACACCGGCTGGTGGGTGGACCCGGACCTCGATGCGACCTTCGTCCCGCCGGCGGGTCAGGCCCTGCAGGCCGGGAAGACCTACCGTGTCGAGGCCCTGCAGACCGAACCCACGAACCAGGTCGGGCGACTGCTGGTCTGGCGTGACGGCACGCATGTGTGGCAAGACCCAGAGCGAGCTGTTCCCGGACCGAGAGTCCTGGCCCACGACCGTGGCGACGGGGTCGTTCCACGTCAGCGAGATCGAGCGCGACTCCTCCGGGGACGTGACCCGCTTCGCGGCGACGTACCAGCTGAACTGCCAGGTGCCCGACGGTCCACCGGGGATCGAGGGCAGCATCGCGGTCAACGCCACGGCGCCGGCGGCGCCGTACCCGCTGAGCCCCCCACCCTGGGACCGGTGACGGACCTGAAGGCCACGAACGTCGGCCCGAACGGCGGCGGAGGGGTCAACACGACGACCCTGACCTGGCGCAACCCAGCCGGGTTCGTCGACGTCAACATCGACATGGTGCAGTCGAGGAACACGGCGCTGTTCCCCGCCATGATCGGCTACTTCTGGAACCAGCGGTACCGCGGTGGCGCAAGCAGCCACCGCGACGCTCATGTCGAGTCCATGGACACCCGGACCTACCGGGTGGTGCCGCGTGGGCCCTCGGGACGCCTCGGACCTCCCACCCTGCTGACCGTCGTCGGCACCCGCCTGAGTGTCCCCGGGCAGTTCGGGACGGTCACGATGGGACAGGAGGTGCAGTTCTCGGGGCGGCTCAGCGAGAACTGGGACTACGTGGATCCTGCCGACATCCTGAACGGTCCCGGGCTGGTGGGGCGCGCGATCGTCATGTGCCGTCAGTCGAGCGTGCACTACGTCGACCACGAGTGCACCACGGTCGACCGCACCCGGACCACTGCTGACGGCCGGTTCACCCTGTCCGCCACGCCCATGGAGAACACGCTGTACAGCGTGATGGTGCCGGCCACCAGTCAGATGGTCGGCAACATATCTCGCGTCATCAACGCCTACGTCGCCCCGCAGACCGACCTGGCGGCTGCCGAGTCCGAGCGGGCCAGTGCGCGCGCATCAGTGCGACGCGGCGCGGTCATCCACTTCACGACGTCACGCTCCCGTGCCGGTTCGCGCGGGATCGTGCGGCTGCAGCGGTACGACGGGCACCGGTGGAAGACCATCGCCACCAAGCGCCTCACCACGCGTGGTTCCAAGGCACGCCGGCTGGCGATCCCCTATCGCGAGCGGGCCGTGGGTCGGCACCTGTACCGGGTGGTCAAGCCCGGCGACGCACACCACGTCAACGGCTACAGTCGGAAGGTGCGCGTCCGGGTCCGCTGAGAGCCGATGGAGGCGTCCCGTGTCCACTGATTCCCACGCCCCTCGGACCGCGGCGACGTTGGAAGAACTCGTTGTCGGTGCCACCGAACGGACCGAAGTCCGCACGTCCGACGCCAAGTCGGGGGCCCACTTCGAGCGCCTGGTCCTCGATGGCCAGCGGTGCTTCCTCAAGGTGTTGTCCGGTGAGGACGACTGGATCATGCGGGTCACCGGCAACACCTCGAACTGGGAGTTCAAGGCCTGGCAGGCCGGGTTGTACGCCGCGACCCCACCAGTCATCGACCACACCATCCTCGGCATGGCGCTCGAGGGCACTGGTCCTTCCGCCCGGCTGTCGGTCCTGATGACCGACTGCGCCTCCGACCTCGTGCCGCCCGGTGACGCCGTGATCGCGCTCGAGCACCATGCGGGCTTCATCGACCACATGGCAGCGATGCACGCGCACTTCCTGGGCTGGCACGACGACCTGGGACTGCAGGACCTGGCTCGACGCTTCCGCTTCTTCGCACCCGACAACATCGCTGCCGAGCTCGAGGTCGACGACGTCCCGGGACCGCTGGCCGTGGCCCGTGAGGGCTGGGCGCTGCTGCCCGAGCGTGCGCCCCGACTCCACGAGCTGGCCACGTCGGTGCACGGTGACGCCGGCGCGCTGGCCGAGGCGCTGCGCACCACCCCGCTGACCTTCGTGGCCGGGGACTGGAAGTTCGGCAACGTCGGCCGGCACCCGGACGGTCGGACCGTGCTGCTCGACTGGGCGTACCCGGGCGAGGCCGCTCCGACATGGGACCTCACCTGGTACCTCGCCCTCAACCGAGCCCGGCTCCCGGAGAGCAAGGAGTCGACGATCGCGCGCTACCGGGAACGGCTGGAGCACCACGGCGTCGACACCAGCGGCTGGTGGGAGCGCCAGCTGGGGCTGAGCCTGCTCGGGATGGCCGCGGTGTTCGGCTGGGAGAAGGCCGTGGGCGACCAGGCCGAGCTGGACTGGTGGGAACGGGCAGCCGTGGACGGCGCCCGGTGGCTGTGAGCGCCTCCGGCGGTCCGTACGAGGGGATGGCGGCGACATGGGCGGCCGACGCCACGCTTGCGTATGGCCCGCTCGCGCGGCATCTCGTGGCGCGGCTGTCCGATGAGCAGCTGCGCGGAGCCTCGGTCCTGGACGCCGGCGCCGGGTCCGGTGCTGCCGGCGACGTCCTGCGTGAACGTGGTGCGCGCGTCGTCGCGGTGGACCGCGCCCTCGACATGGCGACCCATGCCGGGCGGTCGGGCCCAGCGGTCACCGGCGATGTCACCGCGTTGCCGTTCCGCCCCGCCGCCTTCGACGTCGTCGTGGCCGCCTTCGTGGTCAACCACCTCGCCGATCCTGTGGCGGGCCTGTCCGAGCTGCGCCGGGTGACTCGGCCGGGCGGCGCCGTCCTCGCCTCGGTGTTCTCCGACCAACGGGCGGCGGCGAAGAACACCGTCGACGAGGTGGCCGAGGCCCATGGTTTCGTGCGGCCGGACTGGTACGCCGACCTCCAGCGACATGCCCACGCCGTCGGCACGACCGATGCTCTGCAGCAGGCACTGACGGCGGCCGGCCTCACCGACTCGGTCGTGACGGAGGCAGCCGTCGACGTCGGCGACTTCACTCCCGAGGACGTCGTGCGCTACCGGCTCGGGATGCCCCACCTGCACGCCTTCGCCGACTCACTGAGCGCGCATCAGCGCGCAGCCTTCGTGGCCGAGGCGGTCGCGGCCGTGAGCGAGCTCGGAGGGAGGTTCGCACCGGGGGTGCTCGAGGTCGTCGCAGTCCGGTAGGGGAGTCGTCACTCGCGGGAGACGTCGCTGGTGCCGTGCCGGTCGCGGAGGAACTGGTAGCCGTGCGGGCTCGACCACAGGTAGGTGCCGGGGTCGATCACGGTGTAGGTCCAGGGCGAGTGGGTCTTCAGCCGATGATGTCGTCGGCACAGCGGTGCGATGTTGCACGAGGACGTGGACCCGCCGTCGGCGAAGGCGATGACGTGGTCGGAGTCGCACGTGCGGGCCGGACGCGTGCACCACGGGAAGGTGCAGGTGCCGTCGCGGACCTGGATCTGTTCGGCCAGCCGCTCGGGGACCTCGTAGCCGGCGACGCCGATGTGTTCGTCCAGGTCGATCACCGGCTTCACGACCACCTCGGTGTCGGAGGCCCCACACCATCTCCTGACGTGGTCGGCGAGCACGGCGCGGCGCTGGTTGTTCACCTGGGCCAGCTCGATCCGATCGATGCCGCTGATGGCCGCCTCGGAGAGGTGGACGTAGAGGATCACCTGGCGCGGCTTGGGTGTGGTGGCCCGGTCAGGTGCCTCGGCTGCCGGCTCCAGGCCGAGCCCCAGCTGACGTCGCGCGAGCTGGCCCGCGGCGATGGCGCGGCGTACGTCGAGAGAGTCGGTGGATCCCGCCAGACGGAGCTCCTCGGCGATCGCCGCAATGGCCGCGTCGAGGTCGAGGGCGTCGGCCAGGTCGAGCTGGGCCTGGAGGAAGGTGGTGCCGTTCAGGGAGATCTGGTGGTGCTGGAAGGTGACGTGTCGTCCCTCGGCCGCCCGCTCGGCGTTCTCTTCGGCGACCTCGGGCATGAACCGGGCCACGGCCTGCTCCACGAGCCGGTCGAGCTGCGCGGGACCGATCTTGTGGGCGAAGGCCGCCACCTGGTCGTCGACGTAGCGGGCAGCCTCCGGCGTCAGGCCGAGCGTCGCAGCCGCCACGCGTCGGGCTCGCCACGGCTCGAGGTCTCCCGACTGCGTCCGCGCCCAGAGGCGGGGCAGTCGGTACTTCAGCTCCAGGGAGTGGGCGATCACGATGCGGCCGGAGTCGGTGGAGCGGCCGATCGCGAGCGCGAACTCCGCGATGCAGAACTCAGCGACGAGTGGCGCGCCCTCGCCGGCCAACGGCAGCGGGCAGTCACCGGCAGGCGCCCACGTCGCGGAGACCTCGATCGACTCCGGCGGGTGCTGCTCGGCCCAGGTCACTGCAGCGAGCAGCAGGTCGGCTTCGGCGTGGATGGCTGCGACCCGGCTGTCCCGAGCGAACGCGAGCACGTCGGCCGGCGAGTCGAGCTCTGCCAGGCTCTCCGCGGTCGTCGTCATGCCTTGATTCAACCAGCGACCACCGACAGTTTCCGGACGAGAATCCCCTGTGTGGACAGGGAATTCTCCTTGCATCGACGGAAAGGCGAAACGTGGCTGCAGCGACGCCGAGGGGCACGGCGCTCCGGGTCAGCGCGCAACGGGACCCACAACGGGCCGGGCCCGCTCGGGCACACATGGGAACATCGCGGCATGACGGTCGAGCGGTGTGAGCGAACCGACTTTCCAGTCGACATGTGCAACTGCCCACTCCACGGCGGTGAGCCGGTCGTGCCGCGGAGGAAGGAGAAAGTGCATCCCGCCCCGAGCTACGACGGGCCCCGACCGCCGAAGGACGCCATCCTGATATCCGACACCGGAACAGCCCACTGGTTCGGCTGCGACCACCTCCCGGACTACGAGTTTCTGGTCCCACCGAAGTACGGCTGGGTCGAGGACCGAAGCGCGTGGCAGCGGATCGGGAATCATGAGGTGAGAGCGACGGCCGGGAATCTGGCGCGGGTAGCGCAACGGCGTTGCCTGGACTGTGACCACTGAGCCTGGTCGAAACGACGACGGACGACCTCCGGGATCAGAAACCGCCGGGCCAGTTGAGTAGCAGTGCTCACGCGCGTCCACCATGGCCTCCCGCACAGTAGGCACCGTGAACGAATCGACCCCTCATCGCCTCCCGCGCCTCCTCGCCGCCCTGCTCGGCCCGGGCGTCGCGACCTTCGGCGCGTGGTGGCTGTTCCTGGGCTTCGACTCGAACGACTACACCGTTCCGCAGTGCGCCGGCCTGGTCCTCGTCCTGATCGCGATCGGCGTGGTTGCCACCCGGGTGTCGCGCGGGTTCGAGAGGGTCGCGGTGGTTCTGTCAGCCGGCATCGGTATCTCTGCCGGCTGCTTCACCAGCTGGATGGACGATGACACCGGGATGTTCGTGATCGGCTGGATGATGCTCACGCCCGTCGCGTTCATGGGCGCAGCGCTGGTCGTGTCGTTGACGGCGGTTGTCGTCGATTCCCGCGGCAGGTACCAGCGTCCGACCCGCGTCTAGGCGGTCCCTCAACGGCTGGTCAGGATCACGAGCTGTTGGGTCGCTCGGGTCATCGCGACGTAGCGGTCGACCGCGCCTTCGATGCCGGCACCGAACGACTCCGGGTCGACGAGGACGACCAGGTCGAACTCGAGCCCCTTCGAGAGCTCCGGGGTCAGCGATCTGACTCGCGATGTCTCCTCGAACGTGGGGATCGCCGATGACGCAGGCGGTTCCGTCGGCGTGGGCATCGAGCCAGGTGTCGAGGATCGAGCCCAGGTCCGATGTGGGTCCGTGTACGACGGGAACGTCGGTGCTGCGGATGGAGGTCGGCACGTTGGCGTCGGGGAACACCGCCCTGATCACCGGCTCGGCCTCGGCCATGACCGCCTCCGGGGTCCGGTAGTTGATGCTCAACGTCGCCACGTCGATCCGGTGGAGGCCGACTCGCTCGAGCCGGTCCTGCCACGACTCCGTGAACCCGTGCCGGGCCTGGGCGCGGTCACCGACGATGGTGAAGCTGCGGGACGGGCAGCGGAGCAGCAGGATCTGCCACTCGGCGTCGGTCAGCTCCTGCGCCTCGTCCACGACGATGTGCGCGAACGGACCGGCGAGCAGGTCCGGGTCGCCGACGCGCAGGGCGGACTCGTCGACCAGCCGGTCCTGCATGCCCTCCTGGCGGAGCATCACCATCACGCCGGCGGCGTCGTCGCCGGCCTCGACCAGGTGGTCGACGACGCGCGCCTTCTCCTCGCGCTCGGCAGCCACGGCAGCCTCGTGCCGGCGTCGGCGCCGGGACGCCTCCGGGTCGCCCAGCCGCTGCCGCGCCGCGTCCAGGAGCGGCAGGTCGGACACGGTCCAGGCCTGCGGGTCCTCGCGCTGCAGCGCGCGGACCTGCTCGGGCTCGAGCCAGGGAGCGCAGAGGCGCAGGTACGCCGGCACCGACCACAGGTCACCGACGAGATCGGTCGGCTCGAGCATCGGCCAGGCCTGCGTGAGGGTCGATCGCAGCACGGTGTTCCGCTCGAGTGACCGGCGGAGCTCCTCCTCCGTGGCGTCGCTCGTCGTCCTTGGCCACGAGGATCGTGAGCAGCTCCTCCCAGACCTGGTCGCGGGCCTCGTTGTGAGGGGTGCCGGGGTCCGGCGACTCGAACGCCTCCGCCCACTCGTCGGCACTGAGCCAGAGGTCGGACCAGGCGGTCTCGACCTCCATCCCCTCGGTGGGCGGCTGCTCGTAGAACGCGACGGCCGGCTCGATCGCCTGCACCATCTCCACCGACGACTTCAGGCGGCTCACCTCGGGGTCGGCCTCGGCTCCGGCGGCCGCGCCCTCGGGGACCAGGTCCCGCACGGTGCAGGTCTGCACGCCTTCCTCCCCGAGGCTGGGGAGCACGTCGGCGACGTACGCGAGGTAGGGCTCGTGCGGGCCGACGAACAGCACCCCACCCCGGCGGTGCCCGAGGCGAGGGTCGGAGTAGAGCAGGTACGCCGTCCGGTGCAGTGCCACGACGGTCTTCCCGGTGCCCGGGCCGCCGTCGACCACGAGAGCACCCCGCGACCCCGCGCGGACGATGGCGTCCTGGTCGGCCTGGATGGTGGCGAGCACGTCGCGCATCTGCGGCGACCGGCTGCTGCCGAGGCTGGCGATGAAGGCGGACTGGTCGTCGAGCGCGGCGCGCCCGTCGAGCCCGTCCGGGGTGAACACCTCGTCCCAGTAGTCGGTGATCCGGCCACGGGTCCAGCGGTAGCGGCGGCGGCTCGCCAGCCCCATCGGGTTGGCGTGGGTCGCCGCGAAGAACGGCTCCGCCGCCGGCGAGCGCCAGTCGACGAGCAGCCGGCGGCCGTCGCTGTCGGTGAGGCCGAGCCGGCCGACGTACACGGGCTCGGGGTCGTCGTCACCGACGACGTGCCCCAGGCAGAGGTCCAGGCCGAAGCGGCGCAGGGCGCGCAGCCGGGCGGTGAGCCGGTGGATCTCCTCGTCGCGGTCCATGGCCGCCCGGCCGGTGCCGCCCGGCGCCTTGCGCGCGGCGTCGAGACGGTCGGACAGGTCGGCGATCGACGCCTCCAGGCTCTCCGCGATGGCCGCGAAGTGCTTCTCGTCGCCGGCGATCAGCGCCGGGTCGGCCTTGTCGGCGAGGCGGTCGGGAAGGTCGAACGCGCTGGTGATCAGGGTGCTTCTCCTCATGGGTGCTGCGGACTCCTCGGTGCTCGGCCCGGTGATTCTGCGGCACCACCGGGGCCTTGCCGCAAGCCCCCCGGTGCGTTATAAGTTGAAGTAGAGAGAGGGCGTCGGCCCTCTCTTGTGCTTTGTACCTGCGCCATCTGAGTACGAGCACGGATACCCGCCGGTCGGGCGAATCGCGACGATTGTCCGCATGGACACTCACATCGACGAGCGCAGCACGATCGGCACCTGGGGCTGGGTCGCCATCACCTTGGGCACCTTGGTCGTCTCGGTCCCCATCGACCTCCTCATCTCGCTGGTGTTCACCGAGATGTGCGGCCAGCCGGCGGACGCCGACTCGGTGCTGACCGGACAGGTCTCCCTGCTGGTGGTGTTCCTGGCCGCGGCCATCCCGTGGGTGATCGCCGTCCCGTTGTCTCGCGACAGCAGCACGGGGGCGGTCTACGGCCTGATCGCACTACTGCCGGCCGCCCTGTTCGCGATCCACGGGTTCACCCCCGGTGCCTGGACCACGTCCTTCTGCCTCGCCTGAGGGTCAGGGGCCGATCGCGCCGTAGTGCTCCATGCAGTCCGGGTCCGGCGCCTCGCCCAGACGCGTCAGCGCCACCCACGTGATCCCCGCCCTCGGCCTCCTCGAGCTGCTCAGGGCTGAGGACGGCGCCGCGGAGCTTGGCGCCCGTGACAATGGTGTCCTCGAGGTCGGCGCCGGTCAGGTCGGCTCCCCTCAGGTCCGCGTCCTGGAGATTCGCACCGCTCAGGTCGGCGTCGTTGAGGCGAGCGCACTGGAGGTGGCCGCCCATCAGCTTGGCCGCCTTTCCCCACGTCGTGTTGGCGAGCGAGGCCTGCCGCAGGTCGATGTCGGGCGCGTAGAACGTGCCCAGCCAGCTGACGTCGAGGCCGGTGAGGGGGAGGCCGGACAGCGGAGCGGCGCTGAGGTCGATGGAGGGCGTCAGGTCCAGTGACTCGGCAGACTTCTCGACGTCCTCGCCGGTGAGCGACGCGGACCTCGTTGGCGGCGTAGATGACGTCCTTCGGGACGACGTACCCCACGATCTGGTTGGACGTCGGTGGCTCCCGACCGGAGGGGGAGCGACGGCGCCGGCGTCGCCGGCCGGCCCACGCCAGCTGCCGATGTAGTTCTCCAGGGCGTTCATCGTGGCGATGTACGACGCGTTGACCTCGCGCCGATCTCGCTCCCAGTCCTCGTCGTCGGCGGACTCCTTCGTGCCCTCGACGCGCCTCATCTCGTTGGCCACGCTGCGTGTCAGCAGGCCGATCCCGGCGATCCGCTGGGCCGAGGTGTCGCCTCCCATGGACTCGATGCCGCTGCTGAGCCGTTGCTCGCGGCTCGCGCGCAGCACGGCGTCCTGTGCCGTGCTGACCGCTTCGGTCGCAGCCTTCGCTGCCAGGACCGCGGCGATGGCCGTCAAGAGAGCCGCAACGAGCGTCAGTGCGCCGATGCCGATTCCCCAGCGCTGGTTCTTGATCTCGGCCCGTCGAGTCGCTTCGTTCCAGTCCATGAATCCACTCGACCACCGGTCCCGACGGCGCGGAAGGTTCAGCAGGCATGGGGTATAGACCGTCCGAAACGGCCCGGTCACACGGCCCTGACAGACTGGCGGCGTGAGCCTGACTGCGGATCTCGGACCCGGTTCGCGCGCCAAGGCGCTCGATGCCATGGCAGCGGCGGCGTCGGACGGCGAGGAGCTCGACGTGCTCGTCGTCGGCGCGGGCGTGGTCGGCGCGGGGACCGCGCTCGACGCCGTCTCCCGCGGGCTGTCCACCGCACTCGTCGAGCAACGCGACTTCGCCAGCGGCACCAGCAGCCGGTCGTCGAAGCTGGTGCACGGGGGACTCCGCTACCTCGAGATGTTCGACTTCGGGCTGGTCCGGGAGGCCCTCGAGGAACGCGGCCTCCTGCTCACCCGGATCGCTCCCCACCTCGTTCGGCCGGTGGCGTTCCTCTACCCGTTGCACCACACGTGGGAGCGGCCGTACGTCGGCGCCGGGCTGGTGCTGTACGACGGCATGGCGATGGCCGGCAAGTACGAGATGGGCGTGCCCAAGCACAAGCACCTCTTCCGCCGCCAGCTCGCGCGGGTGGCGCCGGACCTCAGGACCGACGACCTCACCGGCGCGGTCCGCTACTACGACTGCCAGGTCGACGACGCGCGACTGGTCATGGACATCGCGCGCACCGCTGCGGCGTACGGCGCCCACGTCGCCTCGCGCACCCAGGTCGTGGCCTTCCTGAAGGAGGGCGACCGCGTGGTCGGCGCGCGGCTGATGGACCTCGAGAACGACCGCGAGATCGAGGTGCGCGCCAAGGTCGTCATCAACGCGGGCGGCGTGTGGACCAACGAGATCCAGGACATGCTCGGCGGCTTCGGCGCGCTCGACGTCGAGGCGAGCAAGGGCATCCACCTCGTCGTCCCGCGCGACCGCATCCGCAGCGAGTTCGGGTTCATCACCAAGACCGAGAAGTCGGTGCTCTTCGTGATCCCGTGGGGCCGCCACTGGATCATCGGCACCACCGACACCCCGTGGGAGCTCGACCTCGCCCATCCGGCGGCGTCGCGCGCGGACATCGACTACGTGCTCGAGCACGTGAACAAGATCCTGCGGACGCCGCTCGACCACGACGACATCGAAGGTGTGTACGCCGGGCTGCGGCCGCTGCTGCGTGGCGCCACCGAGCCGACGTCGAGGATCTCCCGCGAGCACACCGTGGTGGCCCCGCCGTCGGTGCCGGGCCTGGTGATCATCGCCGGCGGCAAGCTGACCACCTACCGGGTGATGGCCCGCGACGCCGTCGACGCAGCGGCGCAGTGGCTCGGCGGCAAGGCCGGTGAGAGCATCACCGACCGGTTGCCCCTGCTCGGCGCCAACGGTTTCGGCGCCCGCACCAACCAGCGGGTCGCGCTGGCCCGCACCAGCGGCCTCGACCTCGCGCGCATCGACCACCTGCTCGGCCGCTACGGCGGGCTGATCGACGAGGTGCTGCAGCTGATCGCCGCGCGCCCCGAGCTGGCCGAGCTGCTGCCCGGCTCGGACGACTACCTGCAGGCCGAGGTGGTGTACGCCGTCACCCACGAGGGCGCTCGCCACCTCGACGACGTGCTCGCCCGGCGCACGCGGATCTCGATCGAGACCTTCGACCGGGGCACCTCCTCGGCCCGCACCGCCGCCGAGCTGATGGCCGCCGAGCTCGACTGGGACGCTGCCCGTCTGGAGGACGAGGTCGACCACTACCTGCGCCGGGTCGAGGCCGAGCGACGCAGCCAGGAGATGCCGACCGACCAGGAGGCCGACGAGGCGCGGGTCAGTGCGCCGGAAGGCCCCTGGGCGGTGTGAGGAACCGCGCCGGGTCGAGGTGCTCGATCGGCAGCCCGGTCTTCTCGTGCTGCACCAGCTCGGCCGCCACCTGGCCGAAGCTCGGGGCCATCTTGAACCCGTGGCCGGAGAAGCCTCCGAGCAGCCACGTGTTCGGAACGCCGGGCATCCGTCCGACCATCGCGTGGCCGTCGCTGGTGTAGGCGTCCATGTAGGCGGCGACGCGGACCGGGGTCGGGACGAGGTCGGGCAGGTAGCGCGCGACAGCGTCGTTGATCGGCCCCAGGTCGGCGGCAGCGACGTTGCGGTCGAGGTCGTCGGCATCCGGCAGCTCGCCGTACGACGTGTGCGGCGCCACCTTCACCGAGCCACCGTCGAGGGTGGGGATCCCGTAGACGACGTAGGCGGCGTCCGTGTCGCGGATGAAGATGGGGAACGCATCCGGGAGGTAGGGCGCGACCTCGCCTCGCGGGCGGTACCAGGTCATCACCAGCTTCTGGGGGGACACGTGCCCGGCCAGGGACGGCGCGAAGCGGGCGGTCCACGGCCCCGCCGTGACCACGGCCTGCCGAACGCGGCAACGGCGGTCGTCAGCGGTGACCACCGTGACGCCCTCGTCGTCGGGCTCGAGGCCGACCACCCGGGTAGCGGTCTCGACGCGCGCGCCGCGGGCCTGGGCGGCGGTGGCCGCCGCCAGCACCGCGAACTCCGGGCGCAGCACCCCGGCCCACTCGTCGAAGAAGGCGATCTCGTCGTCGTCCACAGCGTGCTGGGGGTACTCACGCCTCATCTCGCCGGCGTCGAGCACGCGGTGGGGGAGGTCGAAGTCGCGAGCCGAGGCGAGCACGTTCGTCATCGTCCCGGAGTCGCGGTGGCCGATCATCAGGCCGCCGTTCAGCGTGAGCAGGTCGAAGCCGGACTCCTCCTCGAGCTCGCGCCAGAGCTCGCGGGCCCGGGTGAGCAGGGGGACGTACTGCGGGCCCTCGAGGTACGCCGTCCGGAAGATGCGCGACTCACCGCCCGCCGCTGCCTGGTCGTGACCGGGGGCGAACTGCTCGAAGCCGATGGCGTCGACCCCGGCTCGAGCGAGCTGCCACAGGGTCATCGCGCCGATGCTGCCGGTGCCGATGACGGCGACCTCCGCGTCCGTGCGTGGGCTCACTCCAGGGCTCCTCTCGATGGAACCCCAGTGTCACGCGGGCGGGTCCGGGAAGCCAACCGTCGTCGGGCAGCCCGCGCGTCCGGTACTTGTCCAGGATCGGCAGGAACTCCTCCATGCCGCCGTCCGACGGCGACGGCTGCCAGGTGCCGTCGACGACCCGGTCGAGATGGCCCAGGCAGATCTCCCAGCCGGCGGCGTTGCGTGACGCGGCGCCGTCGGTGGACAGGATGTTGACCAGCTCGAGGCGGCAGCCGTCGTCGTGCTCGCTCAGCGTGAAGTGCAGCTCGTCGGTCTCCCACTCGAAGGCGAAGCGGTGCGGCGGCTCCCAGGCGAGCACCTCGTCGTGGTCGCGTCGGGGAGTCGGGGTCGCCGGAGAGCGTGATCGTCCCGCCCTCGCGGGCCTCGACGACTGACCTCCGGCGAGGGGAACCAGTGCCGCATCTCGTCGGGGTCGGTCACCGCCGCCAGACGCGGTCGATGGGCTGGTGGTAGATCCGCTCGAAGCGCACCGCGGGGCGGCCGTCGACCTCGAGGTAGGTGCCGTCGTCGGTGGTCTGCATCGTCACTTCTCCTTCTTCTCGTCACTGTCGAGGTGCGTCCCGAGCCGGTCGAGGCTGGTGTTCCACAGCCGTCGGTACGGCGCCAGCCACCGGTCGAGCTCGGCCATCGGGGCCGGGTCGACCGCGTAGATGCGGCGCTGGGCCTGCTGGTCGACCCGCACCAGGCCCGCGTCGCGCAGCACCCGCAGGTGCTTGGAGGTCTGCGGCTGGGTCAGCCGAGTCGTTCGACGAGCTCGCCGACCGACAGCTCGCCCTGGGCCAGCAGGTCCAGGACGGCGCGACGGTTCGGGTCGACCAGCGCGGTCCAAGGGTGTCGTTCATGGTCTCGAACATGCCTGATGCGGCATATGCCTGTCAAGGCATCCGGTGGATCAGCGACGCGGTGCTGAGACCATCGTACGACCGAC
>CAVRFR010000014.1:0-20438 GCA_963720435.1 uncultured Actinomycetota bacterium
CGCAGCGTCTCCGCGGTCGGCGCGCAGTCCACGACGACGACGTCCCACTTCCCCGACAGCACCTGGGTGCGCAGCTCAAGGAGCGCCAGCACCTCCTCGGCACCGGGGATGACGGTCAGCTCCTCGGCCGTGATCGGGTCGACGCCCGACGCGTCCAGCACGGAGAGCAGGTAGCCCTGGATCTCGACCCACGAACGCTCGAACCGCTGCTGGGCGTCGACCTGCTGGACGTAGAGCCGGTCGGCGACCCTGGTCGGCTCAGCGCCGATGGGCACGCCGAAGGCGTCCTGAAGCGAGTGCGCTGCGTCGGTGGACAGCACGAGGGTGCGTCGGCCCCGCGCTGCCGCGCTGGCCGCGGTCCCGGCAGCGGCGGTCGTCTTGCCGACGCCGCCCTTGCCGGTGAAGAGGATGACCCGCACGAGAACGGCTTCAGGCGAGGGACTCGACGCGCTTCTTGAGCCCCTTGAGTGCGGTGTCGATGATGACCTTCTCTGCCTTGCGTCGAAGCATCCCGATCATCGGGATGCTGATCTCGACGGCGAGCCGGTAGGTGACCTCCGTGGTGCCGTCGCGGTCGTCGAGCTCGTAGGCGCCGTCCATCGCCTTGAGCATCTTGCCCTCGACCAGCTTCCAGGTCACCGACTCGTCGCCGTGCCAGTCGTAGGAGAGCGTGTAGGCGTCCTTGATGGGGCTGGCGTCGAGCTCGAAGTAGACCTGTTCCGGTCGACCGTTGCCGCCGCCACCCTCGACGGGTTCCGCTTTCTTCACACCCTGTGCCCACTCCGGGTACGCCTCGAAGTCGGAGATGACGGCCATCACGGACGCCGGGTCGGCCGAGATCACGATGCTCGACGTGGTCTGTTCGGCCATGAGCTGGGTCCTTCCGCCGAGAAACGTCGCGGCCACCGTATCCGATAGCCTCGGCGCCTGTTCGCCCGCGTGAACGGGTCCACGAGGTCCCGGAGGGGAGGTCGGCCGGTGCGTGAGTTCGCGACACCGTCGACGTACCAGACCCCCGCGAGCGGCAACCTCACCGACGACGTGGTGACCAACGCCACCGACCATCCCGACGCCGTGGTGTTCAGCGTCCGCGAGAGCGGACGTGGCCAGGGAGAGTGGCGGGAGGTGACCGCGGCGCAGTTCCGCGACCAGGTGGTCGCCGTCGCCAGGGGGCTGATCGCGGCAGGTCTCGAGGCGGGCGACCGGGTGGCGCTGCTGTCTCGCACGCGCTACGAGTGGACGCTGCTCGACTACGCGATCTGGTTCGCCGGCGGAGTCTCGGTCCCGCTCTACGAGACCTCTGCCGTCGACCAGGTCGCCTGGGTGCTTTCGGACTCCGGCGCCTCGGTCGCGGTGGTCGAGACCTCAGAGCACCGAAAGCGGCTCGAGCAGGCTGGTGCGACAGACGCCGGCGCTCAGGCAGGTGTGGTGCCTCGACGAGGGTGCGGTGCAGCAGCTCGTCGAGCTCGGCGCAGGCTGTCCCGAGGAGGCAGTCGCCGAGCGGCGCGCCGGGCTGCGGCCCGACTCGCTGGCCACCATGGTCTACACGTCCGGCACCACCGGCCGCCCCAAGGGCTGCATGCTCACCCACGGCAACTTCATGTTCGAGCTGGCCGTCGCGGTGCAAGGCCTCGACGAGCTCTTCGACGACCAGTCCTCCACGCTGCTGTTCCTCCCACTGGCTCACATCTTCGCCCGCGTGGTGCAGATCGGGGCGGTGCGGACCCGGACGCGACTCGGTCACTCCGCCGACGTCGCCCACCTGGTGCGCGACCTGCAGGCGTTCGAGCCGACCTTCGTTCTCGCGGTCCCCCGGGTCTTCGAGAAGGTGTTCAACACCGCGAGCCAGGAGGCGCTGGCGGAGGGGCGGGGCCGCTGGTTCGACCGAGCCGCCGAGGTCGCCATCGCCTGGAGCCGCGCCGGCGACGAGGGCCGCCCCGGTCTGCTGCTGCGGGGCCGCCACCGGTTCTTCGACCGACTGGTCTATGCAAGGCTGCGGCAGTCCCTCGGCGGCCGATGCGTCCACGCCGTCTCGGGCGGAGCCCCGCTTGGGCGAGCGGCTCGGTCACTTCTACCGCGGCATCGGCGTCACGGTGCTCGAGGGCTACGGACTGACCGAGACCACCGCCGCCGTCACCTTGAACCTGCCCGACGCCATCAAGATCGGCACCGTCGGCCGCCCGCTGGGGGGTACGACGGTCCGGGTCGCCGAGGACGGCGAGCTGCAGGTGCGCGGCGCCCAGGTGTTCTCCGGCTACTGGCGCAACGACGAGGCGACCGCCGACGTGCTCACCGCGGACGGCTGGCTCGCCACCGGCGACCTCGGCGAGATCGACGACGAGGGGTTCGTGCGCGTGACGGGGCGCAAGCGGGAGCTGCTGGTGACCGCGGGCGGCAAGACCGTCGCACCGACGCTGCTCGAGGACGGCGTGCGCGCCCACCCGCTCGTCAGCCAGTGCCTCGTCGTGGGCGACGGCAGACCGTTCATCGCCGCGCTGGTCACGCTCGACGCGGATGCGGTGGCCGGCTGGAGGGAGGCTCACGGCCGCAGCGGTGGGATCGCCGACCTCGCGGCCGACGAGGAGCTGCGCGCGGAGGTGCAGGCGGGGGTCGACGCCGCGAACCGGGCCGTCTCACAGGCCGAGTCGATCCGGCGGTTCACGGTCTTGCCGATGGACTGGACGGAGGAGGGCGGTCAGCTCACCCCGAGCCTCAAGCTGCGCCGCAACGTGGTCACCCACCAGTTCCGCCGGGAGATCGAGGACCTCTACGCCCACTGACAGGGCCGCCCACCGAGCCTGCGCTCGGGCTGGGTCCTCACCTGGACACCTGGGGCCTTTGTCCGATTCGTCCTGACTATTTCAGTCATTCGTGAGACGCGAGTGCCTCATCTGAGGAACTCTTTACTTGTTGGGCTTTGACCAAAGCCCCCTTGGGAGAACAGCCGGGCGCAGCGCGTCCGTGCTCTGTTGCGTCCCGAGGGTTGGGAGCAACAAAGGACGACGCATGGGACGCAGGACTGTTCTTCTGATCGTGGCGGCACTGATCGCCACGATCGGCACCGGCATGGTGTTGATATACGTACGCAACGCCGACAACAGGGCCGAGGCCAACCAGCAGCCGATGCAGGTCCTCAAGGCCGTCCAGGAGATCGACCCGGGCGAGACGCTCGCGGACGCGCAGTCCGCGGGCAAGATCCAGCTCGGCACGGTCCCGAGGGCGCAGCTGCTCACCGGCGCGGTCAACAGCACGTCGGGGATGGACAAGCAGGTGGCGCTCGCAACCATCTACCCCAACGAGCAGATCGTGACCGGCAAGTTCGGCGCGGCGGGTGACCAGCAGACGCTGACCGTCCCCGACGGAGACATCGCGATCTCGGTGAACCTCTCCGACACCGGTCGGGTCGCCGGCTTCGTCTCTCCGGGCGCGCGACGTCGCGATCTTCGTCAACACCACCCCCAAGGGCGGAACTGGCGAGGTGACGGGCGCCCGGCTGCTCCTGCCGAAGGTCAAGGTCGTGGCCGTGGGCGACACCACCGTCGTGAAGCGGACCACCACGGACGAGGCAGGGGCGCAGACCACCGAGCAGCTTCCCAAGACCCTCTTCACGCTGTCGGTCCCCCAGCGCCAGGCCGAGAAGATCATGCTGGCCGACGCTCAGGGCGACCTGAACTTCGCCTTGCTCAACGACAAGTCCAAGGTCACTCCCGGACCTGGGACCACCTCCGCGAACCTCTTCAAGTGAGCACCCATGCCGATCCTGGTTGAGAGCAGCAGGTCCAACGCCGACGTCTTGATGTCGGTGACGGGCAGCAGCTCACACGTCGTCAGCTCCCTCGAGGAGCTCAAGAACCTCCTGTCGGAGTCGCCTGACGAGTACGCGATCGTGCTCGGGGCGTCCGTCGACCTCGAGGCCGCCGCGTCGCTCGCCGACACCCTCCGCGTCACCAGGCCGACGATCAGCGTCATCTTGATCCGTCGCCGAGTCGACACCAAGGTGCTCGCCGAAGCGTTGCGCAGCGGCATGCGAGAGGTCGTCGAGGAGCGTGACCTGACCGGGCTCGGTGCTGCAGTGAGCCGCGCTCACGAGGTGTGGCAGGCACTCAGCGGCGGCAAGTCGGCAGCGGCGCTGGACGCGAACCGCGGCCGGCTGGTGACGGTGTTCTCGCCGAAGGGCGGTGTCGGCAAGACCACGCTCGCCGTCAACCTCGCCCTCGCGCTGACCCAGGGCGGCAGCAAGAAGGTCTGTGTCGTCGACCTCGATCTCGCGTTCGGCGACGTCGCCATCACGCTGCAGGTCTTCCCGGCGCGGACGATCGCCGACGCCGTACACCTCGAGAGCGGGCTGGACTTCCACGTCGTGGAGCCACTGCTCACCAGCTACCGCGACCAGCTCTCGGCGCTCGTGGCACCGGTGCAGCCGGACGCGAAGGACTCGATCCCGCCCTCTCTTGTGGGGCGGATCCTGGCCCTGCTCAAGCAGCAGTTCGACTTCGTCGTGGTCGACACGTCCCCGGCGTTCGACGAGTTCGTGCTGCAGGCGTTCGACGAGACCGACGAGCTGCTGCTGGTCACCACGCTCGACGTGCCCACCCTGAAGAACGTCAAGGTGGCCGTGGAGACGCTGGACCTGCTCAACTTCCCCAAGCCGCGCCGGCACCTGGTGCTCAACCGGGCCGACGACAAGGTGGGGCTCACCGCCGACAAGGTGGAGAGCACGCTCGGCATGTCGATCACGGCCGCGATCCCGACGTCCTCACAGGTCGCCCACGCGACCAACTCGGGCGAGCCGATCCTGCTCTCAGCACCCAAGCACCAGGTCAGCCAGGCCGTGAACAAGCTGGCCGTCCTGCTGTCCGGATCACGCAACGGCGGCTCGTCCACGGCTTCCGGCGCCAGCGCCGGGCACGCCGGAGCCCCCAAGCGCTCACTGCTTCGCCGAAACGGTAGGTAGACCATGAGCAGCCTTGCCGATCGGCTCGCAGCCGCTTCTCGCGACCGCGCCACCAACGTGCCCGCGACGAGCGACTCGATGGCGACCAAGACCGAGCGCCGCGGCGCTCGCGACCCGAAGCCGGAGAACGACTACGCCGACCTGAAGTCCAAGGTCCACAACACCTTGCTGCAGCAGCTCGGTCCCAAGCTGTACGACGCCGAGCTGACCCAGACCGAGCTCGAGCACATGGTCAAGGGCGCGCTGCAGGAGGGCATGCAGGCCGAGGACATCCTGCTCACGACGGCGGAGCGGACGCGCATCTCCCAGGAGATCGCCGACGACATCCTCGGCTACGGCCCGATCGAGCCCTTCCTGCGCGACCCCGACCTCACCGAGGTCATGGTCAACGGGCCGGACAGCATCTACATCGAGCGCGGTGGCCGGCTGGTCAAGGTGGAGGGCAGCTTCAGCGACGAGGCGCACCTGCGCCGCACCATCGACAAGATCGTCTCGCGCATCGGACGTCGCGTCGACGAGTCCAGCCCGATGGTGGACGCCCGCCTCCCCGACGGCAGCCGTGTGAACGCGGTCATCCCGCCGTTGGCTGTTGACGGGTCGCTGCTCACGATCCGTAAGTTCTCCGCCGACCCGTACACCTCGGACGACCTGGTGGCCTTCGGCACCTACTCCCAGCGCACCGCGGAGTTCCTAGCGGCATGCGTCAAGGGCCGGCTGAACGTCATCGTGTCGGGCAGCACCGGCTCGGGGAAGACGACCACGCTCAACGTGCTCTCGTCGTTCATCCCGACCGACGAGCGCGTCATCACCATCGAGGACGCCGCCGAGCTGCAGCTGCACCAGGACCACGTGCTCCGGCTCGAGTCGCGCCCGTCGAACATCGAGGGCAAGGGCGCGGTCGAGATCCGCGACCTCGTCAGGAACGCCCTGCGCATGCGGCCCGACCGCATCGTCGTCGGCGAGATCCGTGACTCCTCCGCGCTCGACATGCTGCAGGCCATGAACACCGGCCACGACGGCTCGCTCTGCACGGTGCACTCCAACGGACCGCGCGACACCCTCTCCCGCATCGAGACCATGGTGCTGATGGCGGGCATGGACCTGCCGGTCCGCGCCATCCGGGAGCAGGTCGCCTCGGCCGTCGACGTGATCGTGCACCAGAGCCGGCTCAAGGACGGCTCCCGCCGGATCACCCACGTCACCGAGGTGGAGCGCATGGAGGGTGACGTCATCACCCTGCAAGACGTCTTCATCTACGACCACTCGATGGGCTTCGACGCCGAGGGCCGCAGCCTCGGGCGACTTCGCGCCTCGGGCCTGCGTCCCAAGTTCATCGAGAAGCTCGCTCACTCGAACGTGCACATCGACCCGATGATCTTCGCCATGGACGGAGTCTGACGGTGCCCCAAGCAACGCCATGGTCCCGGCGGGCCTTGCGGACCGGCGCGCTCGTCGCGACGGTCGCGTTGGCCGCCCTGGCATCGCCTGCGTTCGCGGACGAAGGCAGCATCGACCACTTCGAGAACGTCAACGGCAAGGTGCAGGTCCTCTACTCCCTGCCTGACGGACGCCGCGGAGCCGGACCTGAGCACGTTCGAGATGACGCTCGACGGCAAGCCGCTCGAGTCCGACGCCACCCTCGCTTCCGACGCCGCCACCGACTCCAACGCCGTCCGTCGTACCGCTGTGCTCGCGGTGGACGTCAGCAACAGCATGAAGGCCGGCGGGAAGTTCATCGAGGCCAAGAAGGCGGCCCAGATCTTCTTGGACTCGGCCCCCAAAGACCTCTACGTCGGCATCGTGACGTTCGCCGGCAAGGTGAGCGTCGCCCAGAAGCCGTCCCTGGACCGCGCCGAGTCAGCACGCGTGCTCGACAAGCTCAGCCTCTCCGAGGGCACCTACCTGTACGACGGACTGCAGCAGGCCGTGCGAACAGCGGGCTCCGACGGCCAGCGCAGCATCATCGTGCTCTCCGACGGCCGCGACACGTCGACGACGCCGCGCGCCACCGTCCGCAGCGTGGTGAAGAAGGCCGACGTCAAGGTCGACGTCGTCGCCCTCAAGCAGTCGGCCAAGGACAAGGCGCGTCTCGCGCCGCTGTCCGACGCCGGAGACGGCTCGGTCATCAGCACCAACAACCCCAAGGCACTGGCCGCCGTCTTCGCCGCGGAGGCCCGCACCCTCGCGAAGCAGATCCTGGTCACCGCGACGGTGCCTCCGGACAACACCGAGGGCTCGCTCGACGTGTCCGTGGACGCGGGTGGCAAGACCTACACCGACTCTGCCTTCGTCACGCTCAAGAGCGCGCCGGTGGCCACCAAGCCGGCGAAGCCCGCGAACACCAAGCTGCAGGTGGCGCCCAAGGCGGTCGACATCTCACCGCGAGTGATGCTCGGCGGGCTCGTGGCCATCGGCCTCGGCGTGCTCCTCGTCCTGGTGGGGATGTTCAGCGGGCTGGGCAAGCGCAAGCAGACCATCGAGGACCGCATCGACGCGTACACCAACGCGGGCCGCGGCAAACGACCCGCGGCCGCACCGGCAACGACCGTGACGGCGCAGGCCGTCGACGTGGCGAACAAGGCCCTGCAGTCCACCGGCGGGTTCGAGGCCAAGCTCAGCGACCGGCTCGAGGCCGCCGCGATCGCGCTGAAACCGCCTGAGTGGCTGCTGCTGCACGGCGGCATCGCGGTCGGGACCGCGGTCGTCGTCTTCGCCGTCACGGGAGGCAACCTGCTTCTCGGCATGGTCGGTTTCCTCGCCGGCATCTTCTTGCCGTGGATGTACCTCGGGTTCAAGCGCTCGCGCCGCCTCAAGGCGTTCAACAGCCAGCTCGCCGGCTGCCTGCAGCTGATGTCCGGCAGCCTCAAGGCCGGTCTGTCGCTCGCGCAGGCCCTCGACACCGTCGTGCGGGAGGGCCAGGAGCCGCTGTCCGGGCGAGTTCAGGCGCGCTCTCGTCGAGACCCGGCTCGGCGTGCCCATCGAGGACGCGCTCGAGTCGATCGGGGGGAGGATGGAGAGCGACGACTTCGAGTGGACGGTCATGGCGATCCGCATCCAGCGCGAGGTGGGCGGCAACCTGGCAGAGCTGCTCTTGAACGTCGCGGGCACGTTGCGCGAGCGCGACTACCTCCGGCGCCAGGTGAAGGCGCTCTCCGCAGAAGGCCGGTTCTCCGCCTACATCCTGCTGGCGATGCCGCCCGGCAGTGATCGTGTACATGATGGTGGTCAACCCGAACTACCTCAGCCCACTCATCCACACACCAATGGGCTTCTTCATGCTCGGCGTCATGCTCGGCCTGATGGCCCTCGGCGCGTTCATGATGAAGAAGATGATCAAGGTGGAGGTCTAGATGACGGTCGTGATGATCCTGGGGATCGCCGCCATCTTCGGCGGCGCGTTCCTGGCCCTGGCCGCCCTCGCGGTGCTCAACAACGAGGCCCGCGGCGTCTCGAAGTCCCTGGTCGTGATGGAGGCGTTCTCGACAGCGCCCGACGCGCTGCAAGAAGGAGCTCGACCCGACATTCAACGAGCGCGTGCTGACGCCCCTGCTGGGCACGGTTCGTCGGCATCGGGCGTCGGCTCACACCCAACGACTACTCCGAGCGCATCCAGCGCAAGCTCGACGTGGCCGGCAACCCGCCGGGCTGGACCGTCGACCGCATCGTGTCGCTCAAGGTCGTCGGGATCGGGGTCGGCATCGTCGCCGGCGCGCTCTTCGCCATGCTGCTGGACTGGAGCCTGCTGCGCGGCCTCATCGTCGCCCTCCTCGGCGGCGTCGTCGGCTACTACGCACCGAACCTCTACCTGTACCAGACGCGGCCACGACCGCACCGAGAAGATGCAGCGTGAGCTGCCCGATGCGCTCGACCTGCTCACCATCTCCGTCGAGGCCGGCCTCGGTTTCGACGCCGCTCTCTCGCAGGTGGCCCGAAACACCAAGGGCCCGCTCGCCCAAGAGCTCGCACGAGTGCTGCAGGAGATGCAGATCGGTCTCGGCCGCTCGTCCGCGCTGCGCGCTCTCGGCGAGCGCAACTCGCTCCCGGACCTGCGCTCGTTCACGTCCGCGATGGTGCAGGCCGACGCGTTCGGCATCCCCGTCGGACAGGTGCTGCGAGTACAGTCCAACGAGATCCGACTCAAGAGGCGTCAGCGCGCTGAGGAGCAGGCGCAGAAGGTGCCGGTGAAGATCATGATCCCGCTGGTGCTCTTCATCCTTCCGTGCCTGTTCATCGCGGTGATCGGGCCGGCTGTGATCAGCTTGATGGCGTCGTTCGGCTCCGGAGGAGGTCTGAGTTGACCCAACGCGAGCAGGTGGCGATCACCAGCCGCGTTTTCTGCTTGGCCGCCATCTTGGGACTGGCTCTGGTGGCGCGAGACCCCCAAGTCATGGCGAGCGTCGCGCTCGTCGCTGTCGTGGGCGGCACGTCGGCCTACGTGTCGTACACCATCGGCCACACCACGCTCATCACCCTGACGGCCGAGACGCTCGTCGTCGGGATCATCACCGGCGTCACGTTCCCCCAGTCCGTCGTGCTGATGCCCTACCTGGTCGTGCTGCCGCTGCTGGCCGGCCTGTTCCGCGGCTTCCCGGGCGTCCTCATCGCGATGCTCGCCCAGGTCGCCGCCGTCGTCGTCGTCCCGGCCTACTCCGGGCACGTTCGACGACCTCAGCATGCGCGGCGCTGGCGCTTGCGCCCTGGCTGCTGACCACGTTCGGAGGCGGCCTGCTCGGTGTGTGGGCGCGCAGCCTCGGCATCTCGCAGGGCATCGACCAGGAGCACGGCAACTACGAGTCCGCCCGACAGCTGCTCACCCAGCTGCGCGCGGTCGCCCGCCGACTCTCCGCAGGTCTCGACTCCGACGGCATGGCGGCCCAGCTGATGGTGACCATGCACGAGCACCTCGACGACAGCTACGCGGCGGTCTTCGTCAAGATGCGCGGGTCCGTGCTCGTGCCCCTCGGCTACCGCGGCATGGAGGCGCGTCACGCTGCTGCTCCCCAACGACCCGATGGTCGAGCGTTGCTGGGCCGACATGGAGCCGTGCATCGGCGTTGTGCCGTCCGGCAACCGCGAGGCGCGTCACCGGGTCGTCCTCCCGCTGCGGGTCGGCCATCGGATGATCGGGGTCGCCGTGTCGTCCTCGGCGCGACCGGTCGGGGAGGACGAGCTGGCGGCGCTGATGCGTGAGGTGGAGGGACACAGCCTGCGGCTGGACACCGCGCTCGTCTTCGACGAGATCCGCTCCATGGCCACCGCCGACGAGGAGGAAGAAGAGGAAGAACAGCCACGATTTACGGGCTCTCGTCGGCGGTGGCCATCGAGCGGATCTCGTCGAACACGAGCGCCGTGTCCAGCCGCAGGCTGTGGCCCTCGACCTCACGCATCAGGGCGGCCAGCTCGCCTCTCCCACCGGCCTGGCCGAGGAGGAGACGGCGACGCCGATCATCCGGTGTCCGACACGCAGCGGCAGCACGACCCGGTGACGAGCCTCGCGGTTTCCGGACGGGATGACGCCGACGCACGGCTCCATGTCGGCCCAGCAACGTTCGACCATCGGTACGATGGGAAGCAGCAGCTGACGGGCCTCCATGCCGCGGTAGCCGAGGGGTACCAGCACCGACCCGCGCATCTTGACGAAGACCGCCGCGTAGCTGTCGTCGAGGTGCTCGTGCATCGTCACCATGAGCTGGGCCGCCATGCCGTCGGAGTCGAGACCGGCGGACAGGCGGCGGGCGACCGCGCGCAGCTGCGTCAGCAGCTGTCGGGCCGACTCGTAGTTGCCGTGCTCCTGGTCGATGCCCTGTGAGATGCCGAGGCTGCGCGCCCACACACCGAGGAGCCCGCCTCCGAACGTGGTCAGCAGCCAAGGCGCAAGCGCCAGCGCCCGTCCTGAGGTCCTCGAACGACCCGGAGTAGGCCGGCACACGACGACGGCGGCGACCTGGGCGAGCATCGCGATAAAGACGCCCGGGAAGCCGCGGAACAGGCCGGCCAGCAGCGGCAGCACGACCAGGTAGGGCATCAGCACCACGGACTGCGGGGAACGTGACGCCGGTGATGATCCCGACGACGAGCGTCTCGGCCGTCAGCGAGGATGAGCGTGGTGTGGCCGATGGTGTACGACACGTAGGCCGACGTGCCGCCCACGACAGCGACGAGCGCGACGCTCGCCACGACTTGCGGGTCTCGCGCCACCAGAGCCAGTCCCAAGATGGCGGCCAAGCAGAAAACGCGGCTGGTGATCGCCACCTGCTCGCGTTGGGTCAACTCAGACCTCCTCCGGAGCCGAACGACGCCATCAAGCTGATCACAGCCGGCCCGATGACCGCGATGAACAGGCACGGAAGGATGAAGAGCACCAGCGGGATCATGATCTTCACCGGCACCTTCTGCGCCTGCTCCTCAGCACGCTGACGCCTCTTGAGCCGGATCTCGTTGGACTGTACTCGCAGCACCTGTCCGACGGGGATGCCGAACGCGTCGGCCTGCACCATCGCGGACGTGAAGGAGCGCAGGTCCGGGAGCGAGTTGCGCTCGCCGAGAGCGCGTAGCGCGGATGAGCGGCCGAGACCGATCTGCATCTCCTGCAGCACTCGTGCGAGCTCTTGGGCGAGCGGGCCCTTGGTGTTTCGGGCCACCTGCGAGAGAGCGGCGTCGAAACCGAGGCCGGCCTCGACGGAGATGGTGAGCAGGTCGAGCGCATCGGGCAGCTCACGCTGCATCTTCTCGGTGCGGTCGTGTCCGCGTTGGTACAGGTAGAGGTTCGGTGCGTAGTAGCCGACCACGCCGCCGAGGAGGGCGACGATGAGGCCGCGCAGCAGGCTCCAGTCCAACAACATGGCGAAGAGCGCGCCGGCGACGATGCCGACCCCGATCCCGACGACCTTGAGCGACACGATGCGGTCGACGGTCCAGCCCGGCGGGTTGCCGGCCACGTCGAGCTTGCGCTGGATGCGCTCGGAGTAGTCGTTGGGTGTGAGTCGACGCCCGATGCCGACGAACCTGCCCAGCAGGGGCGTCAGCACCCGCTCGTTGAACGTCGGGTCGAGCTCCTTCTTGAGCGCGTCGGGCGCTGTCGAGAACGCCTCCATCACGACCAAGGACTTCGAGACGCCGCGGGCCTCGTTGTTGAGGACCGCGAGGGCAGCAAGGGCCAAGAACGCGCCGCCGAAGATGGCGGCGATCCCAAGGATCATCACGACCGTCATCTAGACCTCCACCTTGATCATCTTCTTCATCATGAACGTGCCGAGGGCCATCAGGCCGAGCATGACGCCGAGCAGGAAGAAGCCCATTGGTGTGTGGATGAGTGGGCTGAGGTAGGTCGGGTTGACCACCATCATGTACAGGATCACTCCGGGCGGCATCGCCAGCAGGATGTAGGCGGAGAACCGGCCTTCTGCGGAGAGCGCCTTCACCTGGCGCCGGAGGTAGTCGCGCTCGCGCAACGTGCCCGCGACGTTCAAGAGCAGCTCTGACAGGTTGCCGCCCACCTCGCGCTGGATGCGGATCGCCATGACCGTCCACTCGAAGTCGTCGCTCTCCATCCTCCCCCCCGATCGACTCGAGCGCGTCCTCGATGGGCACGCCGAGCCGGGTCTCGACGAGAGCGCGCCTGAACTCGCCCGACAGCGGCTCCTGGCCCTCCCGCACGACGGTGTCGAGGGCCTGCGGGGAGCGAACAGACCGGCCTTGAGGCTGCCGGACATCAGCTGCAGGCAGGCCGGCGAGCTGGCTGTTGAACGCCTTGAGGCGGCGCGAGCGCTTGAACCCGAGGTAGCACCACGGCAAGAAGATGCCGGCGAGGAAACCGACCATGCCCGAGAAGCAGGTTGCCTCCCGTGACGGGCGAAGACGACGACCGCGGTCCCCGACCGCGATGCCGCCGTGCAGGGAGCAGCCACTCAGGCGGTTTCAGCGCGATCGCGGCGGCCTCGAGCCGGTCGCTGAGCTTGGCCTCGAACCCGCCGGTGGACTGCAGGGCCTTGTTCGGCCACGTCGACGGCCTGCGCCGTCCACGGTCGTTGCCGGTGGCGGCCGCGGGTCGTTTGCCGCGGCCCGCGTTGGTGTACGCGTCGATGCGGTCCTCGATGTGTCTGCTTGCGCTTGCCTCAGCCCGCTGAACATCCCCACCAGGACGAGGAGCACGCCGAGGCCGATGGCCACGAGCCCGCCGAGCATCACTCGCGGTGAGATGTCGACCGCCTTGGGCGCCAACCTGCAGCTTGGTGTTCGCGGGCTTCGCCGGCTTGGTGGCCACCGGCGCGCTCTTGAGCGTGACGAAGGCAGAGTCGGTGTAGGGTCTTGCCACCCGCGTCCACGGACACGTCGAGCGAGGCCCTCGTTGTTGTTGTCCGGAGGCACCGCGCCGGTGACCAGGATCTGCTTCGCGAGGGTGTGGGGCCTCTCGCGGCGAAGACGGCGGCCAAGTGCCTTGGGGTTGTTGGTGCTGATGACCGAGCCGTCTCCCGGCGTCGGACAGCGGCGGCGAGCACGCGCCTTGTCCCTTGGCCGACTGCTTGAGGGCGACGACGTCGACCTTGACGTCGGCCTTCTTCCACACCACGCTGCGGGACGGTGGCGCGCGGCGTCGTCGACGTGTCGCGGCCGTCGGAGAGCACGATGATGCTGCGCTGGCCGTCGGAGCCCGCTGTTCGCACGGCCTGTTGCAGTCCGTCGTACAGGTAGGTGCCCTCGGAGAGGCTGAGCTTGTCGAGCACGCTGGGTGACTCGGCGCGGTCCAGGGACGGCTTCTGGGCGACGTTTGACCTTGCCGGCGAACGTCACGATGCCGACGTAGAGGTCTTTGGGGGGCCGAGTCCAAAGAAGATCTGGGCCGCCTTCTTGGCCTCGATGAACTTCTCCGCCGGCCTTCATGCTGTTGCTGACGTCCACCGCGAGCACAGCGGTACGACGGACGGCGTTGGAGTCGGTGGCGGCGTCGGAAGCGAGGGTGGCGTCGGACTCGAGCGGCTTGCCGTTGAGCGTCATCTCGAACGTGCTCAGGTATTCGGCTCCGTCGGCGCCTCAGGCAGGGAGAGTAGGACCTGCAACCTTGCCGTTGACGTTCTCGAAGTGGTCGATGCTGCCTTCGTCCGCGAACGCAGGCGATGCCAGGGCGGCCAACGCGACCGTCGCGACGAGCGCGCCGGTCCCGCAAGGCCCGCCGGGGGACCATGGCGTTGCTTGGGGCACCGTCAGACTCCGTCCATCGCGAAGATCATCGGGTCGATGTGCACGTTCGAAGTGAGCGAGCTTCTCGATGAACTTGGGACGCAGGCCCGGAGGCACGAAGTTGCCCGAGGCTGCGGCCCTCGGCGTCGAAGCCCATCGAGTGGTCGTAGATGAATACGTCCTGCAAGGTGATGACGTCGCCCTCCATGCCCTCCACCTCGGTGACGTGGGTGATCCGGCGGGTGCCGTCCTTGAGCCGGCTCTGGTGCACGATCAGGTCGACGCGCCGAGGCGATCTGCTCGCGAATGGCGCTGACCGGAGTCCATGCCGGCCATCAGCACCATGGTCTCGATGCGGGCAGGGCGTCGCGCGGGCCGTTGGCGTGCACCGTGCTGAGCGAGCCGTCGTGGCCGGTGTTCATGGCCTGCAGCATGTCGAGCGCCTCGCCGCCGCGGATCTCGCCGACGACGATGCGGTCGGGCCGCATGCGCAGCGCGTTGCTGCACGAGGTCGCGGATCTCGACCGCGCCGTTGCCTTCGATGTTCGGCGGGCGCGCCTCGAGGCGCACCACGTGGTCCTGGTGCAGCTGCAGCTCGGCGGCGTCCTCGATCGTGACGATGCGCTCGTCGGTCGGGATGAACGACGAGAGGACGTTGAGCAACGTCGTCTTACCGGAGCCGGTGCCGCCCGAGACGATGACGTTCAGCCGGCCCTGACGCAGACCGCAGAAACTCCGCGGTGCGCTGGGAGTAGGTGCCGAGGCCGACCAGGTCGTCCGAGGTGTACGGGTCGCGGAGAATTTACGAATCGTGAGCGTCGACCCGTACGGCCAGCGGCGGGATGATCGCGTTCACACGGCTGCCGTCGGGCAGGCGGGCGTCGACCATCGGGCTGGACTCGTCGATCCGGCGGCCGATGCGGGACCACGATCCTGTCGATGTCCGGCGCAGGTGCGAGTCGTCGCTGAAGCGCCCGTCGCCTCGATCGGCCGGCCCTCGCGCTCGATGTAGATGCTGTCCGGCCCGTTGACCATGACTTCGGTGAGTCGGGGTCGCGCAGGAAGGGCTCGATCGGGCCGTAGCCGAGGATGTTGTGAGTGATCTCCTGGGAGATGCGCGTCCGCTCGGCCGTCGTGAGCAGGATGTCCTCGGCCTGCATGCGCCTCCTGCAGCGCGCCCTTGACCATGTGCTCGAGCTCGGTCTGGGTCAGCTCGGCGTCGTACAGCTTGGGACCGAGCTGCTGCAGCAAGGTGTTGTGGACCTTGGACTTCAGGTCGGCGTAGTCGTTCTCCGGCTTCGGGTCGCGAGCGCCGCGGCGCTCGGTCTTGGTCGCCATCGAGTCGCTCGTCGCGGGCACGTTGGTGGCGCGGTCGCGAGAAGCGGCTGCGAGCCGATCGGCCAGGCTGCTCATGGTCTACCTACCGTTTCGGCGAAGCAGTGAGCGCTTGGGGGCTCCGGCGTGCCCGGCGCTGGCGCCGGAAGCCGTGGACGAGCCGCCGTTGCGTGATCCGGACAGCAGGACGGCCAGCTTGTTCACGGCCTGGCTGACCTGGTGCTTGGGTGCTGAGAGCAGGATCGGCTCGCCCGAGTGGTCGCGTGGGCGACCTGTGAGGACGTCGGGATCGCGGCCGTGATCGACATGCCGAGCGTGCTCTCCACCTTGTCGGCGGTGAGCCCCACCTTGTCGTCGGCCCGGTTGAGCACCAGGTGCCGGCGCGGCTTGGGGAAGTTGAGCAGGTCCAGCGTCTCCACGGCCACCTTGACGTTCTTCAGGGTGGGCACGTCGAGCGTGGTGACCAGCAGCAGCTCGTCGGTCTCGTCGAACGCCTGCAGCACGAACTCGTCGAACGCCGGGGACGTGTCGACCACGACGAAGTCGAACTGCTGCTTGAGCAGGGCTCAGGCTGCGCCCCACAAGAGAGGGCGGGATCGAGTCCTTCGCGTCCGGCTGCACCGGTGCCACGAGCGCCGAGAGCGGTCGCGGAAGCTGGTGAGCAGTGGCTCCAGCGACGTGGAAGTCCAGCCCGCTCTCGAGGTGTACGGCGTCGGCGATCGTCCGCGCCGGGAAGACCTGCAGCGTGATGGCGACGTCGCCGAACGCGAGATCGAGGTCGACGACACAGACCTCTTGCTGCCGCCCTGGGGTCAGCGCGAGGGCGAGGTTGACGGCGAGCGTGGTCTTGCCGACACCACCCTTCGGCGAGAACACCGTCACCAGCCGGCCGCGGTTCGCGTCCAGCGCCGCTGCCGACTTGCCGCCGCTGAGTGCCTGCCACACCTCGTGAGCGCGGCTCCACTGCAGCACCGAGCCCGGTCAGGTCACGCTCCTCGACGACCTCTCGCATGCCGCTGCGCAACGCTTCGGCGAGCACCCTTGGTGTCGACTCGGCGACGGATCAAGATGACGCTGATCGTCGGCCTGGTGACGCGGAGGGTGTCGGCGAGCGACGCGGCGGCCTCGAGGTCGACGGATGCCCCGAGCACGATCGCGTACTCGTCAGGCGACTCCGACAAGGAGGTTCTTGAGCTCCTCGAGGGAGCTGACGACGTGTGAGCTGCGGCCCGTCACCGACATCAAGACGTCGGCGTTGGACCTGCTGCTCTCAACCAGGATCGGCATGGGTGCTCACTTGAAGAGGTTCGCGGAGGTGGTCCCAGGTCCGGGAGTGACCTTGGACTTGTCGTTGAGCAAGGCGAAGTTCAGGTCGCCCTGGGCGTCGGCAGCATGATCTGCTCGGCCTGGCCTGGGGGACCGCCAGCGTGAAGAGGGTCTTCGGAAGCTGCTCGGTGGTCTGCGCCCCTGCCTCGTCGTGGTGGTCGTTCACGACCGTGGTGTCGCCGACCGCGATGACCTGGACCTTCGGGAGCAGCAGCCGGGCGCCGTCACCTCGCCAGTTCCGCCCTTGGGGGTGCGAAGATCGCCACGTCGGCACCCGGGGAGACGAAGCCGGCGACCCGAGCGGTGTCGGAGAGGGTCACCGAGATGGCGATGTCGCCGTCGGGGATGGTCAGCGTCTGCTGTTCACCCGACGAGCCGAACTTGCCGGACGATCTGCTCGTTGGGGTAGATCGTCGCGAGCGCGACCTCTTGTCCATCCCCGACGTGCTGTTGACCGCGCCGGCGAGCACCTGGGCCCCGGGACCGTGCCGAGCTGGATCTTGCCCGCGGACTGCGCCGCCGCGAGCGTCTCGCCCGGGTCGATCTCGGGGACGGCCTTGAGGACCTGCATCGGCTGCTGGTCGGCCTCGGCCCGGTTGTCGGCGCCTCGTACGTAGATGAACACCATGCCGGTGCCGAGCGCGGCGATCAGTGCCGCCACGATCAGAAGAACAGTCCTGCGTCCCATGCGTCTTCCTTGTTGCTCCCAACCCTCGGGACGCAACAGAGCAGGACGCGCTGCGCCCGGCTGTTCTCCCAGGGGGGCTTTGGTCAAAGCCCAACAAGTAAAGAGTTCCACAGGGGAGGCACCGCGTCTCAGGAATGACTGAAATAGTCAGGACGTATCGACAGAGGCCCAGGTGTCAGGGCGGACCCGCCCGAGCGCAGGCCGGTGGGGGCCCTGTCAATGGGCGTAGAGGTCCTCGACCTCGTGGCGGAACTCGTGCATGACCACGCCGCGGCGCAGCTTCAGGCTCGGGGTGAGCTGGCCGCCCTCCTCCGTCCAGTCCCCGGGAGGATCGTGAACCTCCGGATGGACTCGGCCTGGGAGACGGCGCGGTTGGCCGCGTCGACCGCCGCCTGGACCTCGGCGCGGAGCTCCTCGTCGGCCGCGCGGTCGGCGGTCCCGCCGCTGCGGCCGTGGGCCTCCCCCCAGACGGCCACGGCGTCCGGGTCCAGGGTGACCAGCGCGGCCACGAAGGGCCGGCCGTCGCCGACGACGAGGCACTGGCCCACGAGGGGGTGGGCGCGGATGCGTCCTCGAGCACCGTCGGCGCGACGTTCTTGCCGCCCGCGGTGACCAGGATCTCCTTCTGCGGCCGGTCACCCGGACGAAGCCCTCGTCGTCGATCTCGCCGAGGTCTCCGGTGTGCAGCCAGCCGTCCGCGGTCAGCGACCGCGGCGGTCTCCGCGTCGTTGCCCCAGTAGCCGGAGAACACCTGCCCGCCGCGGACCTGCAGCTCGCCGTCCTCGGCGACCCGCACCGCCGACCCGCCCAGCGGGCGGCCGACCGTGCCGACTTGAGCGCGTCGGGGAGGTTCACCGTGACGGCGGCCGTGGTCTCGGTGAGCCCGTAGCCCTCCAGGACGGTCATGCCGATGCCGCGGTAGAAGTGGCCGAGCCGGTCGCCGAGGGGGCGCCGCCGGAGACGGCGTACCGCAGCGGCCGCCGAGGGCTGCCGCAGCCCGGGTAGACCAGGCGGTCGAAGAGCCGGTGCCGGACGCGCGCAGCCACCGGGCCGTCCCGCGTCGAGGGCGCGGCTGTAGGCGATGGCGGTCTCGCGGCTCTGTCGAACAGCCCGCCCCGACCGTCCGGCGGCGGCGTGCTGGCTGGCGGTGTTGAACAGCTTCTCGAAGACCCGGGGGACGGCGAGCAGGAAGGTCGGCCTGAACGCCGGGAGGTCGCGCACCAGTGCGGGCGCCGGCGGAGTGGCCGAGCCGCACCCTGGTCTGACCGCGCCGACCTGGATCACCCGGGCGAAGACATGGGCCAGCGGCAGGAGCAGCAGCGTCGGGCGCCGGTCGCCGAACAGCTCGTCGAGTCCTCGCAGCGCCACGCCGAGCTCGAACAGGAAGTTGCCGTGGGTGAGCATGCAGCCCTTGGGCGGCCCGTCGTGCCGGAGGTGTAGACGAGCGTGGCCAGGCGAGACGGCCCGACCCGGCGCGCCGCTCGCTCGAGCCGGCGTCCGCGACGTCGTGCCCGGCGGTCGGCCCTCGACGCCGCCCTCGTCGAGGGTCCCACGTGGGCCAGCGCCACGTCAGCTCGCGGGCGGACACGCGCGCGGTGCGCTGCGGTCTCCACGACCGCGGCCGAGGCGCCGGCGTCCAGCACGAACCGGCGACCGGCTCCGCGGTCGCGGTCTCGTAGACGGAACGGTGACCGCGCCGACGAACCAGATCGCGTAGTCCAGCAGCGTCCACTCGTAGCGGGTGCGCGAGAGCAGGGCGACCCGGTCGCCCGGTCCGACGCCCGTCGCGAGCAGCCCCTTGGCGACGGCCCGACCTGGCGAGGAACTCGGCCGCGGTCACGTCCAGCCAGTCCCCGGACGCCGTCGCGCGGGAGAGCACCGCCTCGGGTCTGCTCGGCGGCGTGGTGGACCAGGTCGTCGGTGAGGTTGCCGGTCGCGGGGGCCCGTACGTCGAGGGGGCTGGCGAACTCGCGCACCGGCCGCTCCTCCCGGACTCCGACGGAGCCGTCGTGCCGCCGACCCGGGTCCACCCGGGCGGCGGCGCCGCGGCTGTCGGATAGGGTCCGCGAGGTCCGCGGCGGTAGGACACGAGCTCATGGCTGAGCAGACCACGCTCGAGCATCGTGATCGCCGCCGACGCCGCGCGGTCATGGCGGTGATCGCGGACTTCGACTCCTACCCGGTGTGGGCGCAGGGGGTGAAGAAGGCCGAGCCCGTCGAGGACGGGGCCGACGGCCGCGCCGAGCAGGTCTACTTCGAGCTCGACGCCAGCCCGATCAGGGACGCCTACACGCTGGCCTACGACTGGAAGGGCGACGAGTCGGTCACCTGGAGCCTGGTCGAGGGCAAGATGCTGCGGGCATGGACGGGGCCTACGAGCTCGACGACCGCGCGACGGCACGCACCGAGGTGACCTACCGGCTCGCCGTCGACATCGCATCCCGATGATCGGGATGCTCAAGCGCAAGGCGGAGAAGGTCATCATCGACACCGCGCTCAAGGGCCTCAAGAAGCGCGTCGAGTCCCTGGCGTGACCCGGCATCATGAGGATCGTCCTCTTCACCGGCAAGGGCGGCGTCGGCAAGACACGGCCGCGGCGGGCACCGGCATGCGCCGCCGACCGGGGCCTGAGGACGCTGGTGCTGTCCACCGACGCCGCGCACTCCCTCGCCGACGCGTACGCCGTCGCCATCGGCCCCGAGCCGACCCCGGTCGCGCCGGCTCTACGTGCAGCAGGTGGACGCGCAGAAGCGGTTCGAGCGGTCCTGGGCCGACATGCAGCGCTACCTGCTCTCCGTCCTGGACGCCGCCGGCGTCGACCCGATCACCGCCGAGGAGCTCACCGTCATCCCGGGTGCCGAGGAGGTGCTCGCCCTGCTGGAGCTGCGCAGCCAGGTGCTGTCGGGACAGTGGGACGTGGTGGTGGTCGACTGCGCGCCGACCGCGGAGACGCTGCGG
>CAVRFR010000015.1:0-42293 GCA_963720435.1 uncultured Actinomycetota bacterium
GAATCTTGGTGGTATGCGAGTGCCGAACCGATCGTGAAAACGACGAAGAAGACCAGCCCGAGCGTTACCGGACTCGTCAAACGGTCCTCGGTTGGAAGGGATCGGCGTCAGCGCGCTCCACGCCCACCAGGCACCTGCAATCAACAACGCGGCCCCCAACACGATCCCCCGCGACCACGCCGACGGCCTTGCGGTCCCGGTTTAGGGCCCTGAGCGCGTCGCCCAACAGACGCAGAGGCGAAGCGGATCGGCCACGGCAGGTTCGCGAGAACGTACAGGGCGATCACCCCAGCGACCACCAGCAGCAAGCGACCCGCCGCGTCTTTGGCGGTGGCGACCTGGCTGTGCACAGCAAACGCATCAGCGGCACCACAGGCGCTAGCAGGGCGCCGGCGTGCAAAAGGCTGCCAGTCTTAAGAGCCGCGTATCCGAAGGCGGCAAGCAGGGTCGCTCCGCCGATCAGGCCTGCGGCCGCTGCGAAGCCTCCGAGGACACCAAGGAGGCTCAGCACCAGCAGTACCCCGCCAAGCGCCAGCCCGAGGCTTGCGAGGAACCGCGCCATGGTTCCACCACCTGCCAAACCGGAAACGATCCAGTGCGGCAGCATCACCGCGCCGCGTACCGCCGAGGTGATGGGTCTGACTGCGGGCGCGGAGCGAGCGGCGTCAGCGTCAATGACCGTCGCTAGCACCCCGGCAGCGTTGCTGACGGTGCGGATGAGCGCATTGCTGCCCGTCTCCTCGTTGAGCTCCTCGCGGCCGATTCCTGCGCCGTCGAAAGCGTGCAGAGACTCGCATCCCAGCTGAAATCGGTTCGGTGTCGTTACGGCGCCGCTGAAGTTCGGCGCCGTGGTGGCGCCGATCTGCTGGAAGTAGCAACCTCGCACGGTCGTGGAGGAACCTGGTTCCACGTGTCGGGCGCCCTGCCCCTTCCTCGGTGTCAACGTCGATGGCCGCGGCGACCACGGGGAGTTCCTCAAGGATGATCTCTGCCTGCAAGGGAAGTGCTGCCCACTGTGCGAGGGCAGGGAGGTGTCGGGAGTCCAAGTCGGGATCCACGGCGTCCAGTAGTCCTCTTTCGCTGCGGGCTCGAGGTACTGGAGCTCGACCGGGCAAGGTGGCGTCCCCGTATAGCGTGTCTTTGAGTTGACGGAAGATCTCTTCGCCGATCCGGCGAGGGTTGGAAGCGTCGGTCATCGCGGCGATCCGTTGCAGTCGTTGCGGGTCGAGCACCGTCTGGCAGAGCATCGTCACCGCGTCAAGCCGTCCCCATGTCCAATCGTTCATCCTCCAGGACCGCTTCAGGAATCCGCCGAACCGGGCAAGTGCGACGCCGGCAGCTTTGTCGTCGGGAGTAACGCTGAACTCCGCCCACGGGTGCGCAGTACGCAGGCTCATTTTCCCAGGCGCACTGGAAGTTGGGCTCCCACCGGGGCTCCGTCCGCCAACAGGCGGGTGCCGGCGTCGAGCGCAAGCATCCTCAGGAGAACACGTGCGTACTCGTCACCCGGCTCCCTGTCATCCGGCGGCGCAAACAGGAACGTGGTCCATCTCTCCACTCCCGAGATCGGACGCTGCCCGGCGCGTTCGCCGGCGATTTGCTGCAGCTGGAAGCGGCATCCGATGACGGCACGCAAGCTGACCTCGACGGCGGCCGTGGTCCGCAGTCCTTGATCACCGTTCCAATTGATCAGAAGATTCAACGCCTCATCCCTGCCGGGCTTGTCGGGGAAGCAGCCGCTGCAGCAGTGCCCGGTCACTGGTCTGGTTCTCGTTGAGTCCATCGCGCGCTCGTAGGCGACAGTTCGAGCCGTCCAGTAGTCGGTGTTCGGTTCGAGCTTCCTGAGGTAGGGCTGGGTCAACCATGGATCGTCGATCTGGTGGCGGACTTTCAGCAGTTCCGCGACCTCCGTGCCCACGCGTCGGCGTGCGTCGGTCAGCGCGTGGGCGTAAGCGCCATCTGAAGTTACGGAGAGCGCCTCTCGGAGGACGGCACCCGCGGCCTCCAGCACGCCGAGCGCACCCGAGTCCCCCCACCGCCATCCCTGCGGCGCGAGCGTCTCGCCCTGCCAAGTGGCGTCGTACCAGTGGAAAACACGAGGTACGTAGGGCAGCGGGTGCGGCGCCGGGCCCACCTGATCGGAATTGCTCCCGAAGACCCAGGCCCTCTGCGCCTCTTCGGCCGCCGAGCGGATTCGCTCGTAGGACCACTGCTCGAGGTGCCTTTTCCCGGCCGCGCTAGTCCACGCGCCGCATCGCGGATACGGATGTGTCGATAGTGCGGCCATGCGGTCTCCAACACCGAGAAGAGGCTCTCCAACGGGGCGCCGCCGCCGGCAACCCGTCCAGCACCTGCTCCCGTACCCTCCCTGCCACTCGGCGGCATGCTCGTTGTGCTGGTCGACCTCCTCGACGAAGCTCCGAGCACCCTGGGCTAACAGTGCTCCCGAATACGCCGCCCAATGAGCCTGTGGCGCTCGGCGGGGACGAGAGAGCATCAGCCGGCACCTTCTCCTCCCGAGGTGCATGCGGAAAGACCATAAGCAGGGCACGCCGCACTGGCCCATCCGCCTGGCGGCGGGCGATTGCCTCTAGGGCGTGGGGCAGATGGGGTGTTGGCGAGTAGCCCGCCGTCGACCGCGTAGCGTGACTGCGGCCCGCCACCGTCGGCGGCCCAGGACGCGAAATCGTGCATGTCCTCCCGGGGATCGTCGCCGTCGACCGTCTCCCCAACGGGGACAAATGAGGGCTCAAACGCGAAAGGAAATGAGCCGGTGCATCGTGCTGCCAGGGCAAGTGCCCGAGCCGTCGACGCGATGCGCTGTTCCCCGAAAATGTTCGCTTCGCCATGCAGCGGTTCGCCGTCCTCGCCAAGGTTTGAAAACGTGAAGGTCCCCTTGTGGATCCGCTTGTGGGATCCGCTCTCCGAAGTCGTCGACAGTGATGCTTTGGCGCCCTTGAGAAGCGTGGTCGTCAAACTCAGGTCCACCGTGCCGCCTTCTCCGGAGGCGCGTACGGGTGGGCGAGCAGCTTCATCGCCCTTCGCAGCTCAGGTAGAAAGTACTCGTCGCCACGGAGCATCGAGGTGGGCTTCCCCTGAAACGGCCGGCGCAGAAGCTGCTCCATCCGCCCCTGTTCCGCCCACAACGTCCGCAGCGATCTCAGGTCAGCACGCCGGTTAGCCTGGGCCAGGGCCAGGGCGGCGCCGTTGATGCCTCCGGCAGACGTGCCGGAGATGATATCCGCGATCGCCGTTGCACGGGCGGCAGCAAGTATCGGGCCGTAGGGCGTGCGGGGCTCCCGCTCCGGCTTCGAGCGGGTCAGCCGGTCCATCTCGTGCGCGACGCCGCCAATCGCACACAGCCAGGCTGACGCCGCCGTTGAGCACGAGCGCTAAGCGCAGCTCCTCGGTGGGGAGTTCAGCGATCGCGCTTTGCGCGTTTTCCTGTGCCGTCATCGCGCCCCCTGCGGCCGACCGGGCTGCGGGGCCCGGCCACCGCATCCCTCCTCATTAGTAAAACGCAGCGGGACGACCGTTGTAATCTGCCGGATGAAAAAACTCCAAGAAGAATGACAAACGAACCGCGCGGTCCGGTTTGGCGGCGGAGACTTCGGCAACCTTCTTGAGGTTCATTCAGAAATGGCAGGAGGCAAGAGGCAGGCAAGTAGCTCAGTAGTTGGGAACGGAGAGATCGCGTCCGACCCCAATAAAGCCACGAGCGATCCCTAATCAATCACCCGCTGGACCCCACTGGGCGACCGGGCTCGCGTACGCGAACCGTCTTGCGGCACCAATGTCCTGTGGCTGATTGTCGCTTTTGCCTTCCAAGTCGGATGCGTCAACCCTTGCACGCACACGTTGCTGCCGCTTGAATAATCCCGAGGGGATACATTCAATGGGGGTGTTGAGGTTGCCGCAGGACACCAAGAAGAAGAATTTGCCAAGCCGGGAGGCCCGCAGAAACGGTAACCGGTGTTTCAGCGGCGGTGGTCGCCATACTCGTTGCAACGACGGGGCTTAGCACGGAACTCGCGACCGCTCTTGTCGTTGTTGTCGGCGCGGTACCCGCGATTGTGACGGGCATCGTGAGCGCTGCTCAACGGCTACTGGTGCCATGCTCGTCAGCCTCACGCCGGAAGTCGCAGACCTAGCCGGTGCAGCGCTGCAAGCCGCCAAAGGCAACGCCGTCTCGCTCACGGAGAAGACCACCACTTCTAAGGAAGTCGCAGCATCTATGGAGTCGTGGAGTGCTGTGCTGTCGGCCGAACCCGGTACGAGCGCTGCCGCTAAGGAGACCAACCCTGCAGAATGACTTCGCAGGTGCCGATTCTTCTACCGCGACCACGACTGCAACGTCCTGGATGTCGTCGGCGACCGCTGACCACGGAACCCATACTGGCCCGGGTCTCGTGGTCGCCGTCCCAAAACGACGGTCGACAGCGCCGAAATCCCCACGGCGCGATCACAAGACGAGGTATGGGTGTACGGAATGGCGACCGGTTTTCCACAGAGCCGATGCAACCCGGCCCTCATCGAATAGCCGACGGTATTCAAGCTCTTGTTTCAACCGTTTGGTGATGAACGATCTTCGCCTTGGGCCGCACTCGAGCGTGACTATGGACCTTCCTCGTCGATGCCGGCGATGACGCCCCAGGTGGTGAGGGCGCCGAGGGTGCTCGTCCACTTGCCGTAGGCGGTGTAGTAGCCGACGGCCCAGGTGGTCTGCTCGTTGAGCGGGTACTCCTTCGCGGGCAGGTCGCCGTTGATGGTCGGGTCCGACATGTTGCGTACGACGGCCCAGCGCGGCGGGTTCGCGAGCTCGCTGCAGGCCATGCCGAGGACGGCGTCACCCATCTCGACGGCCGCACCCTCCTTGTCGAGGCGGTTGCTCGACGTGCCGTACTCGAAGTAGTCGGTCGTGAGGATCGGGTGGAACTCCGGCATCGAGTCGCCGTCGTCGAGCCGGATCTGCGGTTCGTTGCCCGGTGTCGTGATGACCTCGCCGTCGTACCGGTATCTCTTCGTCGGCGGCCCGAACGGTGGCTCGTTGATCTCGTTGGCCAGCGTGCGCATCAGACGTGCCGCGTCCTTGAGCCGGCCCGTCGGGATGGTCCAGTCGGAGCGGTAGACCTGCCCGTTGAAGGGCTCGTTGCGGAACTCGTTCTGCAGCCGGAACTTCGCTCCGCGGGTCACCACCACGTCGCCGAGGCCGAAGGCGTTGAACACCGACCCGGCGGTGCCGATCGTGAGGACGACCTTCGGCTTGGCCTCTCGGATGATCTGCAGGAACAGGTCCTTCACCGGCAAGGTCGCAGTGCCCTCACCGGTCCTCACGCCGTCCTGGTTGAGGTGCAGCTCGGACTTCATGCAGAGCACCCGGGTGGATCCCACGACGGTCGGCATGTAGCTGGCGAGCCGTTGCGCCCGCGCCGACGGTGCGTGAGCGCGGATGTGCGGCTTGTAGTCCGCGAAGTTCCGGGCGTACGGATGCCAGCGCTCACCGTTGACCTTCGGGGTCATCACGTGGGCAAGGCCCGCGAGCTCGTCGACGGTCCAGGTGATCACGACGACGTCGGCCTCCGGCAGCGCGTCGTCCTGGTCCGGTGCGGGCGAGATCGGCTGCGCCTCGGGAGTCAGCCCCGTCGGGGAACGAGATCTTGTGCCCGCGGCCGAGGTCGATGACCAGGTCCTCGGCGTCTACCTCCCCGTTCGCCGGGGAGAGACCCCGAGAGAGCAGATATCGGGCTATCTCCTTGCGGTGCGGGTGGGTGTCAACGCGGCCCGACGTCGTGGCCATGGCTCGGCTCCCGTCCCGTGGTCGGCGCCCCAACCTCGTTGGGGAGTGCCGTCGGATGGGAAGCACAACCGCGTGCAACTCTCTTTACTACCCGCCGGCGAGAACGGCCATAGCACCGACTGACCAGCCGGGAGCCTCACCTGGCTCAGCCGCGCAGCCCCTCGTCGATCTCCGCGAGCGCCTGGTCGAGCGTCACCTTCGGGGACCAGCCCCAGCCCCGGGCGCGATCGGCCAGGATCCTGCCGGTCCACGCGGGCTCGTCGTCCCACACCGGCTCGACGCCCACGGCCTTCGTGACGGTCTCGTAGTAGTCGCGGATGGTGGCAGCTTCCGTCCCCGGCCACGTTGACGGCGGTGCACCCGCCCTCGACCGGTCCGCTCTCGGGGTCCGTCGAGGTCTTCACCCGTCCGGTCGCGACGTCGGCGACGAGGGCGGCCAGGTCGTCGAGGTGGACCCACGCGAAGGTCTTGCTCCGGTACGGCGTGACGCTCCGCCTCGTCGTCGCGGATGTCGCCGGGCCGCAGCGTGTTCCAGATCGAGGTCTCGCCGGGCCCGAGGATCGCCGGCGGACGGACGAGCACAGTGGTCAGACCGTCGATCTCGGCGAGCGCGGCGTCGGTGTCGCGCTTGGTCACGGCGTAGGCGTTGGCGTCGTCGTCGACCAACGCCGACGACTCGTCCACGTCGCCGACACCGGGGGAGCGGTCGTAGACGGCCGCCGTGGAGATGTGGACCAGGCGGTCGACGCCCGCGTCGCGCGCCGCCCTCGCCAGGACGGGAGTGCCCTCCACCCCGATCCGGTGCTGGTTCTCGAGCGCCGTCCCCATGGGATGCACGGTCGTCACGACGGCGTCCGCCCCTTCGACCACTGCCGCCGCGAGCTCCGGATCGAAGAAGTCTCCGACCCACTCCTCGACCCCTGCCGAGGCCGGTGCGGTGCCGGCGCGTCGTACGACGGCACGGACCGTCGCGCCGCGCTCGACCAGGGCCTCGCAGGTGCGGGCGCCGACCAGGCCGTTGGCTCCGGTGACCACGACGACGGGGGACTCGGGGTTGCTCGACTCGCTCATCGATCAACCCTGACACGGGCGAGGGCGCGCTTCGCTCGGCGGTCCGAGTGCCGGGCTGCCTAGTGCAACTCAGGGGTTGCATCCTCTCGACAGATCTGCAACTGTTGAGTTGCACTCAATCAATCAAGGAGGCAGGCGATGACTGTCCGGGAGTCTCGGTCCGACACCCACGCTGTGCTGGCCGTGCTGTTCGTCGGCGCGTTCGTGATGGGTTGCGCGGAGATGCTCGTCGTGGGGCTGCTGGACCTGATCGCCGCGGACCTCGCGGTGTCGGTGCCCGCGACCGGCGCACTGGTGACCGCCAACGCGCTGGGGCTCGCGATCGGCGGCCCGCTGCTGACCCTGCTCACCACGCGGCTGGATCGCCGCGTCGTGCTGCTCGGCGCGCTGACCGTCTTCGTGCTGGCGAACCTGCTGCCGGCGCTCGTCGCCGACTACCCACTGTTCGTCGCGGCCCGGGTGGTCATCGGCGCGGTGCAGGGGCTGTTCATCGCGGCCGCCTTCACGACCGCGACTGCCCTCGTGGCCCCCGAGCGAGCCGGCAGCGCGATGGCGGTGGTCATCTCGGGGTTCGCGACCGCCAGCGCGTTCGGGCTACCGGTGGGCACGCTGCTGGGACAGGCGGTCGGGTGGCGCGGCTCGTTCCTCGCCGTCGTCGTGGTCGGCTTCATCGTCCTCGTGGTCGCTGCCGGCGTGCTGCCTTCGGTGCCCAGCTCACCCGCGAGCCGGGCAATGGGTCAGGCGCGCCACGCGTTCGCCCCGCGAGTGCTCGCCGTGCTCGGCCTGTGCTTCTTGATCTTCACGGCGCTCCAGTCGGTGGTGACCTACCTGGTGCCGTTCCTGACCAAGGTCACCGGCGTCTCCGCCACCGGCGTGAGCGCGTACCTGCTCGTCTACGGCATTGCCACGACCGTCGGGTCGTTGGTTGGCGGTCGCTTCGCCGATGCGAACGCCTCACGCTCCCTGGTCATCGGCACGATCGGCCTGACGGGGGCGCTGGTCGCGATGCGCGTCTTCGGAGGCGACCCCGTGCTCATGGGTCTCGTCGTGCTCGCCCTCGGGCTGTTCGCCATGGGCATGGCCCCGTCGATGCAGCACCGGGTCGTCGCGCTGGCCGGTCCGGGCGCCCCACTCGCGTCGTCGCTGCCCGCGTCCGCGGTCAACGCCGGCATCGCCTTCGGCTCGTACGCCGGCGGGCTGGCGATCGGCGGCGGGGGAGTCCCGGCTGCCGTCGTGGCAGGCGCCGGCTTCGCGGTGCTCGCCGTCGTCGCGGCCTGGGCCACCAGCTACCTGCAGCCGACCGCGGCGGCAGCCACTCCGGAACCAGTTGCAGCGAAGTGAAGACCCCAAGGAAAGGAACGATCATGGAGAGCATGACGAGCAACCAGCCGGCCACCATCGACGAGAGCGGGTTCGCCGTACGACGGACCATCCTCATCGCCGCGCCCATCGAGAAGGTGTGGTCCGCGGTCACCGAGCCGGAGCACATCTCCAAGTGGTTCGGGCAGACCAAGCTCGACGGGAAGGACGTCGGGTCGCAGGGCACCATCTCCTGGCCGGAGCACCGCGCGGTGCCGGTGCGCATCGAAGCCCTCGACGAACCACGGATGGTCGCCTACCGCTGGAACAACGACGACGCCCGAGGCCAGGACCTCCAGGTCGAGGAAGACCACTCGACGGTGTTCACGTTCACCCTCGAGCCCGTGCCGGAGGGCACCCAGCTCACGTTGGTGGAGACCGGGTTCGAGGACACCTCCGACCCCGCCGCGCTCGTCGACGACCACCGCCAGGGGTGGGACGCGGAGCTCGACAAGCTGGTCGCCCTGTTCGAGAGCGGGTCGCGATGACCGGAACGCTCGCGCCGGTGTGTGCCGCACTGGGGGACGAGACCCGATGGACGATCCTGTCCGCGCTCGGCGAGGGCGACGCTTCGGCGTCCGCCCTCGCGGGGCGTCTCCCGGTCAGCCGGCAGGCGATCGCGAAGCACCTGGCCCTGCTGCAGCAAGTGGGGCTGGTCGAGCCGGTGCGGGTCGGACGAGAGGTGCGCTACCGGGTGATCGGCTCGCAGCTCAGTGCCACCGCGCGCCGGCTCGACGCCATCGGCGCCGAGTGGGACCGCCGTCTGGCAGCGATCAAGCAGATCGCCGAGGGGCTCTAGCTGGCATCAGTGGGCGGGGCGCGCCACGATGTCGCTCCCGAGCATCTGCTCGCCGACCGCGAGTATCTCGGCATCCGAGTACTCGCGCGAGCGCAAGTCGCTCAGCGCCGCGGCGTACATCTCGCTCGGTGCCTGCAGCTCCAGGGCGATGCCGTCGGGGTCACGGAAGTTCAAGTGGTGGCCGAGCGGCGTGTCCTCGATGGGTGTGAACTCGACACCGAGTGATCGGAGCCGCTCCTCCCACTCCACGAGCTCCTCACGGTTCTCGACCGCCAGGCCGATGTGGTCCATGCCGGTGTTGAGCTCGGTGAACGGTGACGAGGAACCCTCCGGATGCCGGACCAGTGCGATGGTGAAGCCGGACGGCTTGTGCATGCAGACCCGCGCATAGCCCACGTCGAGCACGGTCAGCAGGCCGAGCACATCGGTGTAGAAGCGCTGGCTGGCATCGAGATCGGTGACGCTGAGTGCGAAGTGGTTCACTCCGGCGAACGACGGCATCAGGGCTCCTCAGGCGTGCTTGTCGGACGGTTGCGGTCCGGGCTGGACCGACCAGGCGGGCGGCACGTCCTCGCCGGACTCCTCGTCGCGTTCCGCGTCGGCCGAGGTGGCCTGGACCTTGCCCGCCGCGTGGTGGACCGGCGCGTAGACGGCGTAGAGCCGCATCGGCTCGTCGCCGATGTTGGTGACGTTGTGCCAGGTGCCGGCGGGCACGAAGATCGCCCAGCCGTCCTCGACCTCCCGGTCGAAGTCGAGCTGGTCTCTCGCCGGTCCCATCTGGACGCGACCCCGGCCGGCGTCGAGCCGCAGGAACTGGTCCGTCTCGGGGTGAGCCTCGAGGCCGATGTCCTCACCGACCGCGATCGACATGAGGGTCAGCTGGAGATACTTCCCCGACCACGCGACCGTGCGGTAGTTCGAGTTCTCGACCGTGGCGGTCTCGAGGTCGAAGCTCTGAGGTCCTGGCCCGATGTCCTTGATGGTCATCTTGCTCCCGTGGGTTGTCCGAGTGCCGAGCTCAATCGCTCACGGTGTCACCGTGCTCATCGGCTCAGCATGCTCCTGCTCGGGCGATTGCACATCCCGCACCCCCCGGCCCGGAGAGGCCGGGCAAGATGGGGACGACAGCCATCCAGCCAGGAGGACTGCGTGACCCAGCTGAGCCCGGTGCCCACCAGCCGTGCGGCCGTCCGTTGGTCCCTGGGCCACGCCCTGCCGCGCACGTTGCTGCAACGAGCGGCCAAGCAGGGAGACCTCCACGGTCGGATGTTCGTCGCCACCCAGTCCAGCGACCTGGCGGAGCTCGAGCCGGTCCTGGACGAGCTGCGCGCCCACCGGCCGTTCTACAAGGGCAAGTACGCCTCGGTGAGCGTCGACAACGCCGCCGTGCGGGCACTGCTGTCCAACGCCGATGCCGGCTCCGCGTTCGGCGGGGAGGAGGGGAGCGGCGTACTCGGCCGGCTCCAGGCCTGGTCCATGAAGGACGCGCCGCTCGGCCCGCTCACGCCGCCCTCGCTGCTGGTGACCGAGCCGCCGGACCACACCCGCTACCGCAAGCTCGTCTCGCGCGTCTTCAGCGTGCGCGCGGTCGAGCGGCTGCGCGGTCGGACCCAGCAGATCGCCACGGACCTCCTCGACCAGATCGATCCGAGCAGTCCCGTCGACCTCGTCTCGACGTACTGCAGCCTGCTGCCCGTCACCGTCATCGCCGAGATCCTCGGCGTCCCGGAGCACGACCGCGACAAGGTGCTCCGGTTCGGCGCCGCGGCCGCGCCCAGCCTCGACCTCGGCATCGGCTGGCGGGAGTTCCGTCGCGTCGAGAAGGCGCTGCGGGAGTTCGACACGTGGCTCGGGCACCACCTCGACACCCTGCGTCGGCACGGTGGTGACGACCTGCTCAGCCAGCTCGTCGCCGCCCAGGAGGACGGCGTGGGCCTGACCGACACCGAGCTGAAGTCCACCGCCGGGCTGGTCCTGGCAGCCGGCTTCGAGACCACGGTGAACCTGCTCGGCAACGGCGTCTCGTTGATCGCCGGCGACCCCACGCAGCGCAAGCTGCTTGCCGAGCAGGACGAGCTCTGGCCCAACGCCGTCGACGAGGTGCTGCGGGTCGACCCGCCGGTGCTGCTCAGCGGGCGCATGACCGTGGCCGACACGGAGGTCGCGGGCGTCTCGATGCGACGCGGGTCGGTGATGGTCGGGCTCCTCGCGGGCGCGAACCAGGATCCGCTCGTCTTCCCGGACCCGGAGAGGTTCGACGTGACGCGGGAGAACGCGCGCGACCACGTCTCCTTCTCTGCCGGTCGGCACTACTGCCTGGGTGCGGCATTGGCGCGCATGGAAGGGGAGGTCGGGCTGCGGACGCTGTTCGAGCGCTACCCGGATCTGCGCGTCGAGCCCGGAGCGGTACGACGGACCACCCGCATCTTGCGCGGCTACGAGCGGCTGCCCGTCACGCTGAGCCCCGACCCGCTCTCCTGACCCTCCGGTAGTCCGTGACGAATTCGTGGTCAGGCGGGGTCGCGAACCACGAATCTGTCACGGACTACCGCGGTGGCGGGCGACCTGCTCGCGCACGGCGGGAGCGACCTCGGCCGCGAAGCGCTGCAGCTGCGGGACGGGGTCGGCGGCGGGGCCGAACACGTAGGTGTCCATGCCGTGCTCGACCGACAGCTCGGTGAGCTCGTCGACCCACTGCGAGACGTCGCCCTGGAGGAAGCCGCCGTCCCCGTCGATCCTGCCCCACACGTTGTAGACGCGGGTGATGTCCGCGGGGTCGCGGTCCGCAGCGGCCGCAGCCTCGTCGATGCGCGCGTGCATCGCGGGCAGCTTGTCGGGGGTGGCCCAACCGCTGGAGGGCACCCAGCCGTCGGCGGCACGGCCCACGAGAGCGAGCGTGCGTCGACCGCCGACGCCGAGCCAGATGCCGATCGGGTGCGCGGGCTCCGGACCGGGCTTCACGCCCGCGAGTCGGTAGTAGCTGCCGTCGAAGCGGACCGAGCGCTGGTCCGACCACATCAGGCGGATCACCTCGATCGCCTCGATGAGCGCGTCGACCGCCTCACCGGGCGACCGCCGCGGGCCACCCATCGCCTCGACCGCCTCCCAGAACGCACCCGCACCCAGACCGAGCTCGAACCGTCCGCCCGACATCACGTCGAGGCTGGCGGCCGACTTGGCCAGCACAGCGGGCGGGCGCAGCGGCAGGTTCGACACATCGGGGAAGACGTGGACCCGCTCGGTCTTCGCGAGCACGGTCGCCATCAGCATCCAGGTGTCGACGAAGCGACGCTGGTAGGGATGGTCCTGGATCCCGACGTAGTCCAAGCCGCCCTCGTCGGCGACCCGAGCCAGCGCCAGGACCTCGTCGAGCTTCCCCGCCTCGGGCGTGGGGAAGACACCGAACCGAATCGGTCTCCCGTAGTCGGGCATCGGTCCTCCGGCGCATGGTGCGGCCCGCCAGACAGTCGGGTCCGTCACTGATCACGCTATGGGGTCACCGGCGGACTCGGTAGCGCAGGTGCAGCACCCGGTCGCCCTGGAGGACGACGTCGGGGTCCTCGAGGAGGTGCTGGGTGTCGACCGAGCCGAAGTAGCGCTTGCCCTTGCCGAACACCACCGGCACCACGTCCATGGCGACCTCGTCCACGAGGCCCAGCGCCAGCGCCTGGCCGCCGACGTCACCGGCGGCCACTGCGACGGTCCGGTCGCCCGCTAGCTCCTTCGCCTGCTCGATCGCCGAGGCCACGTCGCCGGCGAAGAAGTACGACGCCTCGGGGTGCCAGCCGTCCGGCTTGGGCCGATGTGACGCGACGACGACGTGCTCGCCCGCTGGCGGTTTGCCCTCCCAGCCGTTGGTCTGGTCGAAGAGCCGTCGACCGATCACCATCGAGCCGATGCCGTCCCAGGTCGGCTGGACGTAGTCCGCCGAGACCCGCGACACCATCCCGATGCCTTCGCCCAGAGGGGTGTCGCCGCTGGAGTACCACTCGAACAGCGGTCCGACGTCGTCGTTCTCGTCGGCGATGAAGCCGTCGACCGACACGACGTTGTGCATGACCACGTTGCCCATGACATCTCCCTGGTGCTGTGACGTTTGTGTCCGTACTGACCTTCGGACATCTCGCGACTCATCGCCACTGCTGGCATGAGAATGGCGTGGTGGAGCTGAGCTTCGAGAGCCAGGTGATCGAGTGGCGCGGGCCGTCGCCGTACTACTTCGTCCCGGTGCCGGAGCCGGAGTCCGCGGACATCCGAGAGGTGGCGGCCATGGCGACGTACGGCTGGGGAGTGATCCCGGTCGTGGCTCGGGTCGCAGAGACCGACTTCGAGACGTCGCTGTTCCCCAAGGACGGCGGCTACCTCCTGCCGCTCAAGGACGCGGTGCGCAAGCCGCTGGGTCTTCAGCCCGGCGACGTCGTCACGGTGGAGATGACGATCCGGCTCGATCAACCGTGATCTGAGGCGCTCGGTGCATCGAGCACGTGCAGCGAGATGAGCGTGACGCCCATGTCGCGCAGGGTCGAGAGGACGCCATGCAGCTGAGCCTGGTCCGCGACCGGTCCGGTGAGGGTCGACGTGCCGTCGTCCTGGCGCGCGATGGTGAGGTCGGTGAGCCAGGGCGACCAGTGGTCGTCGAGGTGGCCATCGACTCGGAGCTCGTACGTCGCGACGCCGCTCACGTCACCGCTCCTGCAGTAGCCACGGCCCGGCGCGACAGCTGCGCACGCCGTCGGCGAGGGCGGCGGATCACCCACTCGGCGACCGCGAGGTTGATGACCCACGCGGCACCCTTCGCGAGGTCGCCGCTGAGCTCACCGGTGCCGAACGCGGCTTCCACGAAGCCCTCGGTGAACACCTGGGTGCCGGCGGCCAGGGCGATGGCGTAGGCGCGGATCATCCAGGCGCGGTGCGCGGCGATCTCGCGGCGGCGGATGGCCGTGAACCCGAGCACGAGGCAGCCGATCATCGCCGAGCCGAACACCAGCCGGAGCACGTAGAGCAGGTCACCCGTGCCGGGCTTGGCGGCGTAGAGCAACGTCATCCACAGCGCCGACCCGGCGACCAGCAGTCCGGCGACGATCAGGACGCGGCCGGCGCGACGATGCCAGCTCCGGTGGCGGCGGCGGAACCGCGGCACGAACTGGAAGGCCCCGACGAGGGCGTAGATGGCGGCGCCGAGGATGTGCACGATCACCGGGGCAGGGAAGTCGGCGAACCGCTGGTCGGCGGGGATGACCTCGGGACCGCCCGCGAGCTGCACCAGCCTCAGCGTGCCGGCGACCAGGGGATGACCGAGAGCGCCACCAGGGCGGCCGGCGCCGGCCAGGCACGTTGCCTGGCCGGCCGCCTTGCCGCAGGGGCTGCGAGCTGGGTGCTCATCAGACCGAGGCGGGCTCGGGGTGGACGGTGGTCGTCGACCGTCGGTGGTCGGGTGCCGCTGGTCGCGCCACAGCGAGATGCCGAGTCCGATCAGGGCCACACCTTCGGGGACGGCCAAGGGCCGGTCGAACGACTCCGGCAGGACTGCGAGCGCAGCAGTGGCGACCGTGCTCACCGAGAGCAGCACCGCGGCCCATCGGGCCAGCACGTTCGCGCGGAACAGTGCGATCCCGAAGACGAGCCCGCCCAGCAGGTAGCAGGCACCGGTGAGGTTGAACAGGATCTGCAGGTTCCCGATGTCGCCGGTGGCGGTGCCGCCGGCGGCCGCGACGACCACGTCGTTGACGAAGTCGGGCTCGCTGCCGGTGAGGGCGGGAAGGAACAGCACGGCCATCACCTGGGTGGCGAAGATCAGCAGGTAGCCGGCCGCGAAGAGGACGAACCCGAGCAGCCCGAGGACTCGCGTCTCGCGGACCTGCCGCAGGTAGATGCCGGTGATGCCGACGAGCGCGAGGGCGGCCATGACGCCCTTCGCGGTGCAGCGGGCCACCCACTCGTTGGTCTCGGCCACGTACGTGTCGATGCCCGGGTGGTTGATCTGGACGGCGATGAAGATGGCACCGGCGACCGCTGCGGAGACGCCGGCGGCCCGGGTGAGGCCGGTGGTGGTGACGGTCATGACTGGCTCCTGGTCCTGGCCGGACGGGGCGCCCGGCGTTGACTTGAACGCTAGGAAGCGAGGGGGTGACCCCACATCACCATGTGATGTGACTGGGTTGGTGATTGACGGATCTGTGGCTAGAGCAGGCCGAGCTCGCTCGCGCGGCGTACGGCGGACCGGCGGGTGTTCACGTCGAGCTTGGTGAAGATGTGCTTGGTGTGCGTGCGCAGCGTGTTGACCGACACGAACAGCCGCTGCGCGATCTCGGGTCCGGTCAGCTCCGTGGCGAGCAGCCGGACGACTTCGAGCTCGCGCTCGCTGAGCGCCTCCTCGCTCGGGGGAGGCGCCGCCGGGGTCCGGCCGCGCCGGTGCCGGCTTCAGCAGCGCGTCGATGTGCACGCTGGGGCTCGGGCTACGTCCGCGGCGAGCTCGGAGCAGCTCGTCCATGGCCGGGCCCTCGTCGAGGAAGAGGCGGCGGTAGCCGGCCGGCACGCCGAGCTCGAGTGCTCGGCCGAGGTCGCCGAGCGCCAGGTCGTCGTCGCCCCGGGCGTGGTGAGCGAGCGCCCGGAGCGCCAGCGTCTCGGCGAGGCTGCCGGCACGCTCACCTGCTTCCGCGTCGGACAGCAGCCGGTCGAGCAGCGCAAGCGCGTCCTCGATGGTGGCGGCGTCCGGGTCGGCGCGGTGCTGCGCCACCAGCAGCCGGGCCAGGGTGAGCTGGTTGAACTCGGAGAGGTAGGCCGGCGGGTCGTCTGCGCTGACTCCGTGCTCGCGGGCCCAGTCCCACGCGTCGGCGAGGCGGCCCTGCGCGATGTGGACCCTCGCTCTGGCAGCGGGGATGGGGCGCACGTCGGGGAAGAAGCCGGGCAGGTAGAGCGGCTCCGCCTGCTCGAGCATCCCGACGGCGCCGTCGAGGTCGCCCTGCGCTCGCAGCAGCCCGGCCGTCGCGACGTACCAGCGGTGCCGGTTCTCCAGCAGCGAGGCACGCTCGCCGAGCTCCCTGGCCACCTCCAGGTGTCGTGCCGCCGCATCGATCTCGTTCTGCTCACGCATCACGTCGGCCAGGCCGACGTGCAGGTCGCCGGTCGTCGAGAGGACGCGGGCCGGGCAGACCTTCGGCGGTCGCGAGGGCGCGCTCGTACAGCCGTCGGGCCTCCGGGAGCCGGCCGAGAGCCAGCGCCATGCTCCGCCTGGACGACGGTCGTGCCCAGCTCGTCTGCGACGTTGCCTGCCTTGTGCAGGCTGGTCACCGTCTCGCTGAAGGTGTCGATGGCGTTGTCCAGGTCACCGGCGGCCCAGGCAGCCAGGCCGAGGAATCCGGCCGCGCCGGCTCGTGGCGTAGTGGTCGTCCGGCCCGGCGAGGTCCAGCGCACGGCGAGCGTGGACGACCGTCGCCGTCGACGTCGCCCCTGGCCTGCGCGAGCGAGGCCCGGAACATCTCGATGGTTGCCGGGAGGCCGCGCAGCTCCTCCTCACGGGCTCGGGCTGTCTCAGGCGAGCGTCGCTCGGCGAAGTCGGCCGTCGGCGCCGGGCTCTTGGATCGCGGTCTCCGCGTCGTCGAGCCACGCCTGCGACCCCGTCGAGGTCGCCCTCGGAGAGCCGGGCCCATGCCATCTGGGTGGCAAGGAGCGCGCGCCGGCGGACCACGTCGTCGGGCAGCGCCCGCAGCCACTCGCGCAGCGTGCGGTCCTCCCGGCGCTGGCGCAGACCTGGCCAGCGCCAGCTCGACGAGGTCGGCGGCGTGCTCGACGTCGTCGGCCGGCCATCGCGTGGGTGACGGCATCGTCGAGGTTGCCGTGCTCGGCGTACCAACGGCTGGCGGCGCGATGCATCTCGAGCACCCGGTCCGGGCTGTCGCGGCCAGCTGTCGCGCGCGCAGCGCGTCCGCGAACAGGTGGTGGTAGCGGTACCAGCGGCGTTCGTCGTCGAGCGGGACCACGAAGAGGTTGCCGCGTTCGAGGGCCTCGAGCACCTGCTCCCGTCGTCGCGCCCGGTGAGGGAGTCGCAGAGCGGGCCGGTCAGCTGCTGCGAGCACCGAGGTGTCGAGGAGGAACGCGTCGAACGTCGTCGGGCTGGCTGTCCAGCACCTCCTCGACGAGGTAGTCGAGGACGAACCGGTGGCTGCCGGTGAAGGCCTCGACGAAGGCGTCGATGCCGTCGGACGTGCCGGAGCCGCTGCGGCCGCGCGCCGAGAGCGCGGCCAGCTGCAGGCCCGCGGCCCAGCCCTCGGTGCGGGCCTCGAGGGCGGCGACGTGCGCCGGGCGAGGTCGAGGCCCATCACGTCGTTGAGGAACGACGTCGCCTCGTCGGGCGTGAAGCGCAGGTCCGAGGCGCGGATCTCGAGGAGCTCGCCGCGGGCTGCGCAGCCGCGCCAGCGGCAGCGGCGGGTCCGACCGCGTCGTGATCGCGAGGGTGACCTGGGGCGGCAGGTGGTCGAGCAGGAACGTCACCGCTTCGTGCACGGCGGCTGCGTCGATGACGTGGTAGTCGTCGAGCGCGATCACCGTCGGCCCGGCCAGCGCGTCGAGGTCGTTGACGAGGCTGACCAGGACGGCGTTCGGTCGGGAGAGCGCGGTCGGCCTCCAGCAGTGCCAGCGCGTCCGCGCCCACCTCCGGCGCTGGCGGTCTGGAGCGCGGCGACCAGGTGGGTGAGGAACCGGCGCAGGTCGGCGTCGGTCGTCGTCCAGTGACAGCCATGCCACGCGGCCGAGCTCGCGCCGGCACCACTGCGTCATGAGGGTGGTCTTGCCGAACCCGGCGGGCGCCGAGACGAGCACGAGCCGCGGGCGCGACTTCGGATCGACGATCAGCCGGTCGGTGAGCCGCGGTCGCGGCACGAGCTGTCGGCGTGGCGACGGGACGTGCAGCTTGGTGCCCAGGACAGGCATTCCGTCACCCTATGGCGGGTCTCGGCCTGTGTGCGATCTCCTCAGATGCTGATGGCGATCTTGCCGCGCACCCGGCCGGACTCGAGGTGACGCATGGCTTCCGGCACTCGCGCGAGCGGGTAGGTCCGGTCGATGCTCGCCGCCACGGCGCCCGACTCGAGCAGGGGATTGAGCACCTCGAGGTCGCTGCCGCGCTCCTTGCTGGCAAGCATCGCCAGTCGCTGGCGCAGGAACATCGACACGAACGGTGCCCGCAGCGTGCGACCGAAGCCACCGGTCCAGCTGCCGCCGGCCTCGCCGCCCACGATGACGGCCGTGCCGGTGGGGGTGAGCGCACGCCGGAGCCGGGAGAGGGCGGGGTTCCCGCCGATGTCGAGGATGAGGTCGTAGCTGCTGGAGCCGTCCGCGAAGTCGTCCTTGGTGTAGTCGAGCACGTGGTCGGCCCCGAGGGCTCGCACCAGGTCGACCTTCGCGGTGCTGCACACGGCGGTGACCTCGGCGCCGTACGCCTTCGCCAGCTGTACGGCGAAGCTGCCCACGCCCCCGGAAGCCCCGAGCACCAGCACGTGCTGGCCGGCCTCGACGTGGCCGGCCTCGGTGAGGGCCTGCAGGGCCGTCGGTGCGGAGATCGGGACGACGGCAGCCTCCTCGAACGACAGGTTCGCGGGCTTGTGCGCCAGCTGGTCCGGCCGAGCCGCGGCGTGCTCGGCGAACGTGCCGCGCGCCATCCCGTAGACCTCGTCGCCCACACTGAACTCGGTGACGGAAGCGCCGACCGCGCTGACGGTGCCGGCGAAGCTGCGGCCGGCCACGGGGTCCTTCGGCCGGCGCAGCCCGAATCCGATGATGCGCATCAGGTACGGCTTGCCGGTCATCACGTGCCAGGTGCCCCGGTCGAGGCCGGCCGCGTGCACCCGCACCAGCACCTCGTCGGCGGTGATCTGGGGAAGGGGCAGGGTCGCCGCGTGGAGGACGTCGGCGGTGCCGTAGGAATCGTGGACGACGGCCTGCATCGTGCCGGTGTCGGTGCGTGACGTGAGACATGGCGTTCCTTGCGGTAGGGGTCGTCGTACTAAGTACGAGACGCTATCGTACTAAGTACGAGAACACCATGGCCAGGAGTTGCGATGTCTAGAGCAGTGCGCCGGGAGAGCCCGCGCGACGAGCGGCTCACCCGCGACCGCGTGCTGCGCGGGGCCGTGGAGGTCGCCGACTCGGGCGGGCTGGCGTCGTTGACGATCCGGTCTCTCGCCGAGAAGCTCGGCGTCAAGCCGATGTCGGTCTACCACTACGTGGCGAACAAGGACGAGATCCTCGACGGCATCATCGACATCGTCTTCAGCGAGATCGTGCTGCCCGTCGTCGGTGGCGATTGGCGCAGCGAGATCACCCGTCGCGCGGAGTCGGCTCTCAGCGTGCTCCGACGGCACCCGTGGGCGATCCTGCTGCTGGAGTCGCGCAGGTCTCCGGGTGCCGCGAACCTCGCCCATCACGACGCCGTGCTGGGCACCTTGCGGGAGGCCGGGTTCTCCCGCGCGTTGACCGCCCATGCCTACGCACTGCTCGACGCCTTCGTGTTCGGGTTCGCGGTGCAGGAGGCCTCGCTGCCGTTCGAGGGACCGGACAACGTGGTCGAGGTGGCCGAGCCGATCATGGAGCAGATGGCGGGGGGTGAGTACCCGCACATGATCGACATGGCGACGTCGTACTACCTCGAGCCCGGCTACGACTTCGCTGACGAGTTCAGCTTCGGCCTCGACCTGATCCTCGACTCGCTCGCTCGCTCTCTCGAGGAGGAGAGTGGCTGACCCGCAGGCGACACTCAGGCCCCTTGCGTGGACTCGCCGTCGATGAAGTAGCGGCCGTCGCGGTAGACGAGCTGCAGCACGGTGGGTCGCTTGCCGGAGCCGAAGTTGTCGAACTTCACGCGGTAGCTCACGACCAACGAGTGCGGGTCGGCGGTGATGTCGCGGACCTGACCCTGGCCGACCCCGCCCCAGAACTTCCGGTACTTGTCGAGGCCACCGCTCTCGGCCTGGAACTTCGGCGTGAGCATCGGCCACGCCTCGTCGGGGTTGGTCCCGACCGCGGCGACGTAGCTGCGGATGAACGACTCCATGCCCTGCGAGGTCGGCGTCGGCGATGGCTCGGACTTCTTCGTCGGGCTGTTCTTGGCGGAAGGCGTCGACGAGGTCGACGGCGACGGCGACCCGGCGGTAGGGGTGTTGTCGTCGTTGCCTCGGGTGGCCAGGAGTGCGCCGAGCACCAGCACGAGGACGAGGACAGCGACAAGCGCGGCCAGCAGCCCCTTGTTCAACCCCGGCGAGGTGGTCTGGGTCGGCTTCTTGATCGGCTTCTTGATCGGCTTGGTGGTCGGCTCGGCCGCCGCCTCGGGCGCGGGCTCGGCTCGGGGGTAGGGGGAGTCGGCGCGAGGACCCGGGTCTCGTCGTCGCCGGCAGGCGCGGGCGACCCGGCGAGGAAGTCGCGGACCTGGGCCATCGACCACCGCTGCTGCGGGGTCCTTGACCATCGTCGCCTCGAGCAGTGGCGCGAGACGGCCGGCGTCGGGAAGCCGCGGCGGGTCTTCGTTGACGATGCGGAACAGCCCGCCGAGGACCTGGTCGCCGATGTCGTACGGCGGGTGGCCGGCGAGCATGTGGAACAACGTGGCGCCGAGCGACCACACGTCGGACGCCTCGTCGGCACGCTTGCCGGCGGCGACCTCGGGCGCCAGGTAGGCCGGTGACCCCGTCACCATGCCGGTCTGGGTCAGTGAGGGGTCGTTGGTGATCCGGGCGATGCCGAAGTCGGCGAGCTTGGCGAAGCCACGGCGATCCACCAGGACGTTCGACGGCTTGACGTCGCGGTGCACGATGCCCGCGGCGTGGGCAGCTGCGAGGGCGTCGGCGACCTGCTCCATGACGTGGGCGGCGTCGTCGAGCGGGATCCGGCCGTGCTTGCTCACCAGCTGGGTGATCGTCTTGCCGTCGACGTACTCCATCACCAGCCAGTGGTGGCCGCTGTCCTCGTCGACGACGAGGTCGAACACCGCGACGACGTGGGGGTGGTTGAGCTGCGCGGCCAGCCGGGCCTCCCGCTCGGCGCGCGCGAGGTCGGTGCCGTCGGCGCCGGGGAGCAGCCCGATCTGCTTGAGAGCGACCTGGCGGCCGAGCATCTCGTCGTGCCCCAGCCAGACCGCACCCATGCCGCCGCGCCCGATCTCGCGGTCGAGGGAGTACCTGCCTGCGATCACGGGGGCCTTTCGGTGGACGGTCTTGCTCATCCGGGCGATGTTAGGTGTCCTCGCGCGTCATACCCACTCGGCGACCAGACGCGCAGGCGGCGGTGTGGCGGACTCCACAGTCGGGCGTGCCGCTGCGCCGGGCCGACTAGACGGCACGGCCTCGCGCCGCTGGCGGGTGCTACGGCGAGTGGTGGGTGAGCCGCTGGGCGAACCGCTGGGCGAACCGGTAGGCGAACCGCTGGGTGAACCGCTGGGTGAACCGCTGGGTGAACCCGACGGTGAGCCGGACGGCGACCCCGACGGTGAGCCGGACGGCGACCCGGACGGCGAGCCCGACGGTGAGCCGGACGGCGACCCCGAGGGTGACCCGGACGGCGAGCCCGAGGGTGATGCGGACTGTGACCCGGTGGGCGAGCTGCTCGGCGAGCTGGAAGCAGACGACGGAGTGGGGGACGGGCTGCCCTGGGCGGTGGTCGGAGGGTGCGTCGGGCCACCTGACGGTGATCCGGCACGCGAGCCGCGCGAGTCCGACCGCGAGTCCGACCGCGAGCCTTGCCGGATGTCGAGCGCCGAGCCGGGGGGCGCGCTCGACGTGCGCCTGACGGGCGACAGCACCTGCGAGGCGGAGCGGGTACTCGACCGGGGGGCGGAGGGGGCGGCCGACGGAGAGTCGACCGGCGAGGCGGTGAGCGAGCTGGTCGGGAGGGTGGCCGATGGCCTGGCGAGGGGGTCGTGGTGCTTCGAGAGGTCGGAGTCCTCGGACCCGCGGTCCAGCATCGTCGCGCCGAACGCGACCGACGCCACCAGAGCCAAGACCAGCCCGACCAGCACTCCCCAACGGGCGCGGGGCGCGTGCCGTTGCGGCGCGACGGACGGCGTCGCCGGGGTGATCACGACGCTGGAGGTGCCGCCGAGGTAGTCGCGGACCCGCGCCATCGGCCAGCGTTGCGACGGATCCCTGGTCATGGTCGCCGCGAGCAGCGGTGTCAGCAGCCCGGCCTCAGCCAGCCGGGGAGGCTCGTCATGGACGATGCGGTCGAGCCCACCTCGCTGGTGTGCCCCCAACCCGTAGGGCGGTTGACCTGTGACGGCGAAGTAGACAGTGGCTCCCAGCGACCAGACGTCGCTGGCCTCGTTGCCCGTCTGCCCGGCGGCGACCTCGGGGGCTAGGTAGGCCCGCGAGCCGAGCACCAGATCCTTGTGCGACATCTTCGCGTCCAACGGGACGCGCGCGATGCCGAAATCGCTCACCTTCACATGACCCAGGCGGTCGACCAGTATGTTCTCCGGCTTCACGTCACGGTGCACGACTCCAGCCGCGTGCGCGGCGGCGAGGGCATCGGCCGCCTGGCCCGTCAGCTCGGCCGCGGTCTCCATCGTGAGTGGGCCGTCTTGACGAACAACCTCGGTCAAGGTGGTGGCCTGCACGGCTTCCATCACCAGCCAACGACGGTCCGTCTCCTCGTCGTCGACGATGTCGAGCACGCGGAGCGCGTTCGGGTGACGCAGCTGTGCAGCCAGTAGCGCCTCTTGCTCAGCCTGCGCGCGGTGAGCGGAACTGGTGAGCGGGCCGAGCGGCTTCAGGGCGACGCGGCGCCCGGTCGTCTCGTCGTGGCCGAGCCAAAGTGACCCCGCGCCCTCGCTCTTCGGAAAGGGTGTACCTGCCCGCGATCACGCCAGCTCGTTTCGGCTTGTAACCCAGGGCCCGTCACTTGGACCATAGGCAGCATCCGTCTCGCCTAAACCTGCCGGCGGCTCGATGTGACGCACGTACCACGGACTCGGACCCAGGATCGGGGCATTCCGGACAGTGACGTAAAGCGGTCGCTACTCAGCGCCCAAGAGGCAGGGGCGGGGGATCGATCGGCGGCGGGTCGATCGGCGGGGGATCGATCGGCGGCGGGTCGATCGGCGGCAGGTCGGGCAGCGGGTCGGGGTTGGGCAGCTGCGGGAGCTGCGGCAGCTGCGGCAACGGGGTCGGCCTGGGGCTCTGCGGCGGACGTGGTGACCCCTGCGAGTGCGAGCCGGACGACGAGCCGGAGGAGGAGTCCTGACCCCCCGAGGAGGACGACGAGAAGGCGGTCGGAGAGCTGGATGGGGAGCTGGTCGGGCGGGTCGCTGCGACCTTGGCCGGAGCACGTGCCGCATGGACCGAAGCCTTCCCGGACGGCGCGCTCGTCGGGCGGAAGGTCGCCGCGTCGTACGGCGTGCTCATCGGCAGCTCGGGCGAGGAGCTTGCGGCGGGCGGCTGCGCGGCAGTCGGGGAGGAGGCCGTCTCGGAGTCGAAACCGCCGCCGAACATGGTCATCCCTGTCGCGACAGCGGCGACGAACGCCGCCAGCACTGCGACCAGCACGCCGCGACTCGGAGTGAGGAAGGCGGGTCGCCGTTTCACTGCCGCGGCCGGCGGTGCGGTCGGGACGGCTTCGGCGGCCTGCCAGAGCGTGGGACGCGAAAGCAACGTGGGCATCCGGCGCGCCACGACGGCCGAGGACTCGGCCAGGTGGTCGCGGACCCTTGCCATGGGCCACCGCTGCTCGGGGTCGGCGGTCAGGGTCGCCTGGAGCAGCGGCGTCAACGCGCCGGCATCCAGCAGCCCAGACAAGCCGGCGCTGTCCTGCGCTCCCGAGAGGTGAACCCCTAGCTCATGGGGCGAGCGTCCCGACAGCGAGTAGAGGACGGTGGCGCCCAGCGACCAGACATCACTGGCGTCGTCGCGGGCCCCTCCTGCGACGACTTCCGGAGCGAGGAAAGCCCGCGATGCGCTTCCGGCACCCGTCGGGTCCGGCGTCGAGTCCAGGGGAACACGCACGATGCCGAAGTCGGTCACCTTCACGCGCCCGAGACCGTCCACCAGGACGTTCGCAGGCCCCACGTCGCCGTGGACGATGCCCGCGGCATGTGCGGCGGCCAGCGCGTCGGCAGCCTGATGCGTCAGGGCAGCCGCCTCCTTGACGATCAGCCGGCCCCGGCTCCGCACCAGATCGCTGAGCGTGATGCCGTCGGCCGGTTCCGACACCAGCCAGTAGGCCTGTGTCTCGTCATCAAGGACGACGTCGAGCACCCTGACCATCCGCGGGTGCTGCAGTCGGGCGACCCGCCGCGCTTCGCGCTCCGCCCGGGCGAGGTAGCCGGCCTCGGGATCGGCCGGGCCGACCTGCTGGAGGGCGACCTCCCAGCCGAGAATCTCGTCCTGGCCCAGCCAGATGTCCTGCCGCCAGCCGGACTCGTCGCCGAGGGAGTACCTGCCTGCGAGCATGTGCTTCCTCTCCCTCGTCATTTCCCGAGCCTGTCACTGACAAGGCGGCGTGTTAACCCAAAGAGGCCGATGAAGTTACGCCGGTCACACGTCGAACTCAGACGAGTGCCCTCAAATCAGGCCGAGCTCCTGCACCGCGGAGCGCTCCTCTTCGAGCTCCTTGGCGGTGGCGTCCATCTTGCCGCGCGAGAAGTCGTCGATCTCGAGACCCTGCACGATCTCCCACTCGCCGCCCTTGGTGGTGACGGGGTAGGAGTAGACGAGTCCTTCGGGCACGTCGTACGAGCCGTCGGAGACGACCGCCATCGACACCCAGTCGTCCGCGGGACTGCCATGCAGCCAGTCACGGGCCGCGTCGATCGTCGCGGAGGCGGCGGACGCCGCGGATGACGAGCCGCGGGCCTCGATGATCGCGGCGCCACGCTTGGCGACGGTCGGGATGAAGTCGTTCTCGATCCAGTCCTGGTCGTTCACGACCTCGGCGGCGTTCTTGCCGCCGACCTCGGCGTGGAAGATGTCCGGGTACTGCGTCGCCGAGTGGTTGCCCCAGATCGTCAGCTTCTTGATCTCCGAGACCGGGCTCCCGGTCTTGGCGGCCAGCTGCGACAGCGCCCGGTTGTGGTCGAGGCGGGTCAGTGCCGTGAAGCGGTGCTGGGGGATGTCGGGCGCGTTGGACTTCGCGATCAGTGCGTTCGTGTTCGCAGGGTTGCCGGTGACCCCGATGCGGATGTCGTCGGCGGCCACCTCGTTGAGGGCCTTGCCCTGCGCGGTGAAGATCGCGCCGTTGGCCTCGAGCAGGTCGCCGCGCTCCATGCCCTTCGTGCGCGGTTTGGCACCGACGAGCAGTGCGAGGTTCGCACCGTCGAACACCTTGTTCGCCTCGTGCCCGATCTCGACGCCGGCCAGCGTGTCGAACGCGCAGTCGTCGAGCTCCATGACGACGCCCTCGAGCGCCTTGAGGGCCGGCTCGATCTCGAGCAGCCGGAGCTCGACGGGTGTGTCCTTGCCGAGCAGGTCCCCGCTCGCGATCCGGAACAGCAGGCTGTAGCCGATCTGGCCGGCGGCACCGGTCACGGCCACCTTGACGGGACTCTTGCTCACAACGGGCTCCTGGAGGTGGTTGCGGGACTTGCCCGACGCTAGCAAGGTCGGCGGGTGACGTCCCACCTGGTCCCGGCCCTGCACGACCTCGCCGTGAGTGTCGCCGCGCCGGCGATCGTGCTGTCCGGTCCCGATGGGCAGGTACGACGCGACGGAGCAGCCGGCTGGTTCGTCGACGACGTCCGCCTCCTCACGGAGCTGACGGTCAGTGTCGAGGGCAGCGACCTCGAGCTGGTCCGATCGGCGGTGCTGGGAGCCGACCGGCAGGAGTACACCTACGTCGCGCGCCGACTCGGCGGCTGGCTGCACGACCCCACCGTCAGCGTCGAGCGCCGACGCACGCTGTCCGCCGCGCGTCTCGTCGAGGAGATCGAGGTCTCCTCCCGCGCCCAGGAGGACGTCGCCCTGGTGCTGTGTGTCGACGTCGTGGGCGACCTGGCGCCGATGGCGGTGGTCCGTGAGGGCCGCGAGACCACGCCGGTCGAGGCGCAGCCCAACGCAGCTGGTCTGGTCTGGGAGGAGGGGGATCGCTCTTTCTCACTCGCCTGCGACCCGGCGTGCGACGATCTCGTTGACGGCCGGCGGCTGGTCTGGCGCGCGATGGTGCCACCGGGCAGCAGCTTCACCGTGCGACTCCGGCTCGACGCAGCGGGGTCGCCGCAGTTCGGCGAAGGCGGGCCGCCGCCGTTCCATGTCGTCGTGGCAGCCCCAGACCCCCGGCTGTCACGGCTCGCCGAGCAGAGCGTTGCCGATCTCGGCGGGCTGCTGATGCGCGACGGCGACGACGCGTTCCTGGCGGCCGGCAGCCCGTGGTTCTTGACGTTGTTCGGTCGCGACTCGCTGTGGGCGGCGCGGCTGCTGATGCCGTACGGCACCGACCTCGCGATGTCCACGCTGCGCGCCCTGGCCCGTCGCCAAGGCGCGCACGAGGACGAGACCAGCGAGGAGCAGCCCGGGAAGATCCTCCACGAGGTCCGCAACACCACCCTCGAGCTCGGTGGGATGAGGCTGCCGCCGATCTACTACGGCAGCGTCGACGCGACCGCGCTCTTCGTGTGCACGCTCGCCGACGCCTGGCGGTGGGGCGCGGACCCCGGCGCGGTGCGCGAGCTGCTGCCCGCCGCACGCCGCTGTCTGGAGTGGGTGATCGCCCAGTCGCGCGAGTCGGGCTGGCTGAGGTACGTCGACAGCTCCGGGCACGGGCTCGCCAACCAGGGCTGGAAGGACAGCGTCGACTCGGTGCAGCACGCCGACGGCCGGCTGGCGGAGCCGCCGATCGCGCTGTGCGAGGTGCAGGGCTACGCCTACGAGGCAGCCGTGCGGGGCGCCGAGCTGCTCGAGGCGTTCGGCGAGCCGGGCGTCGAGGGGCTGGCCGAGTGGGCCGCTGGCCTGCGCGCGCGCTTCCAGCGGGAGTTCTGGGTGGAGACTCCCGAAGGCGGGCACGTGGCGATCGCGCTCGATGCCGCCGGCGAGCAGGCCGGCTCCGTCACGTCGAACATGGGTCACCTGCTCGGCACCGGCATCCTCACGGCAGCGCAGGTCGACCGCGTCGTGGCCGTGCTGACTGCTCCCGACATGGCATCCGGCTTCGGGCTCCGGACGTTGAGCTCGTCGTCGCCGCGGTACTCACGGCTCAGCTACCACGGCGGCTCCGTGTGGCCCCACGACACCGCGATCGCCGTGCGAGGTCTCGCGCTGGAGGGACGCGTCGACGAGGCGGCGCAGCTGACGGCCGGGCTCGTCGCTGCCGCCGAGGGCGTGGCCTTCCGGCTCCCCGAGCTGTACGGCGGCGACGCAGCGTCCGACGTACCCCAGCCGTCGGCCTACCCCGCGGCCTGCCGCCCCCAGGCGTGGTCCGCAGCGGCACCCTTGGCATGCCTCGCCGCCGTCGCCGGGCTCGGCGTCGTCGACGGAGCGCTCACGCACCCGCCTCGCACCAGCACGCACCTCGGCCCGTTCACCCTCGACGGCCTCCGCCTCGGACAGGAGTCCTTCACGGTCTCCGTCGCCCCCGACGGCACGGTCACCACCTTCGGTGGTTGAGGTGCGAGCGGAGCGAGCCTCGAAACCACCCGACGCGAGCAGAGACTCTCTGGGCACGTCACCGGGTTTCGAGGCCTCGGCTAGCGCCTCGGCACCTCAACCATCGTTCTGGTCGAAGGCGGGGTGGTGCGTGGAGGCCTTGCGCGCGGAGACGAGGTGGCCGCCGAGGTAGCCGGCGGCGCCCATCAGGCTCGCCGAGGCGAAGGCCAGCGCCACGCCCTTGAGGTGCTGGCCCTTGCGCCGGGACCGCCAGGAGGCGGCGAAGCCGACCACCGCTGTGCCGTTCGTCAGCGCGTGCACGACGCCGACCCGCTGGTCGCGCCGCTCCAGCTCTGCCCACTCCGCCCAGCCGGTCCAGAAGGTGGGCAGCGCGGTGAGCAGGCCCAGCGCGATGAGCCGTCGCGCCGCGGGTCGGGCGGCCTTGCCGCCGATCAGGTCGAGGGTCAGCGCGGAGGTGAACAACCCGATCGGCACGTCGGTCAGCGGCGGATGGACGGCGTGGCCGAGCCAGGCGCCCTGCAGCAGGTCGCGGCGGGCGGGGTCGGAGACGAACCAGCCCCCGAAGGGCCGCAGCAACGAGACGAGCGGGTCCAGCGCCCGCGACTGCTCGAGAGCCTGGGCCAAGGCGACGCCGGGCGGCGTGGGGGTGGCGGAGCTGGGTGAGGCAGTCGGCTGGGAGGTCGTCATGTATCCGTTCTACCGTGCCACCGGGGCTGCGGGCATAGTTGGCCCGGCAGACGACGAACAGGAGCCAAGGTGGCGGACAGCAAGATCATCTACACCCAGACCGACGAGGCGCCCGCGCTGGCGACGTACTCGTTCCTGCCGGTCATCGCGGCCTATGCGTCGACGGCGGGGGTGGCGGTGGAGACGCGCGACATCTCGCTGTCCGGGCGGATCATCGCGCAGTTCGCCGACCGGCTGCCCGACGAGCAGCGTGTCGACGACGCGCTGGCCGAGCTCGGCGAGCTGGCGAAGACCGCCGAGGCCAACATCATCAAGCTGCCGAACATCAGCGCCTCGATCCCGCAGCTCAAGGCCGCGATCGCAGAGCTGCAGGAGCAGGGCTACGACCTGCCCGACTACCCCGACAACCCGTCCAGCGACGAGGACAAGGACGTCCGCGCCCGCTACGACAAGGTCAAGGGCAGCGCGGTCAACCCGGTGCTGCGCGAGGGCAACTCCGACCGCCGCGCGCCCGCCTCGGTGAAGGGCTACGCCAAGCGCCACCCGCACTCGATGGGCGAGTGGAGCAGCGACTCCAAGACCAACGTCGCGCACATGGACGCCGACGACTTCCGCTCCAGCGAGAAGTCCGCGGTCGTCGACAAGGAGCAGTCGCTGCGCATCGAGCTCGTGGGCGACGACGGTACGACGACCGTGCTGCGCGACTCGGTGGACGGTGCTCGACGGCGAGGTGGTCGACGCGACCGTCATGCGGGTCGGGCCGTTGCGGGAGTTCCTCACCGAGCAGATCGCGCGGGCGAAGGCCGACGACGTGCTGTTCTCGGTGCACCTCAAGGCCACGATGATGAAGGTCTCGGACCCGATCATCTTCGGGCACGTCGTGCGCGCGTTCTTCCCGGCTCTGTTCACCGAGCACGCCGAGGCGCTGGCCAAGGCGGGCGTGAGCCCCAACGACGGGCTCGGTGCGCTGCTCAAGGCCGTGCAGAAGCTGCCCGACGACGAGCAGAAGGCGATCGAGGCCGCCGTCGAGCAGGGGATCGCGGACGGTCCGCGGCTCGCGATGGTCGACTCCGACAACGGCATCACCAACCTCCACGTGCCGAGCGACGTGATCGTCGACGCGTCGATGCCCGCCATGATCCGCACCAGCGGTCACATGTGGGGTCCCGACGGCGGTGAGCACGACACGCTCGCGGTGATCCCCGACTCGTCCTACGGCCCGATCTACCAGGTCGTCCTCGACGACTGCCGCGCCAACGGCGCGTTCGACCCCTCGACGATGGGCTCGGTGCCGAACGTCGGGCTGATGGCGCGGGCCGCGGAGGAGTACGGCTCCCACGACAAGACGTTCGAGATCCCCACGACCGGCACGGTGCGCGTCGTCGACGAGAGCGGTGACGCGCTGCTCGAGCACGCGGTCAGCGCCGGCGACATCTGGCGGATGTGCCAGACCAAGGACGTCGCGATCCGCGACTGGGTGAAGCTGGCGGTGACGCGGGCAGCGGCGACCGGCGACCCTGCGATCTTCTGGCTCGACGAGGGCCGCGCCCACGACGCGAACCTGATCGCGAAGGTGGAGGAGTACCTCCCGGAGCACGACACCGACGGCCTGCAGATCGAGATCAAGAAGCCCGTCGACGCGATGGCGTTCTCGCTGGAGCGGATCCGCAAGGGCGAGGACACCATCTCGGTCACCGGCAACGTGCTGCGCGACTACCTGACCGACCTGTTCCCGATCCTGGAGCTCGGCACCAGCGCCAAGATGCTGTCCGTCGTACCCCTCATCAACGGGGGTGGTCTCTTCGAGACCGGCGCCGGCGGCTCGGCGCCCAAGCACGTGCAGCAGCTGGTGAAGGAGAACCACCTGCGCTGGGACAGCCTCGGTGAGTTCCTGGCGCTGGCGGTCAGCCTCGAGCACATGGCCACCAGCACCGACAACGAGCGCGCGCGGATCCTCGGCGAGACCCTCGACAAGGCGACGGGCCGGTTCCTCGAGGAGAACAAGTCTCCGAGCCGCAAGGTCGGCGAGATCGACAACCGCGGCAGCCACTTCTACCTCGCGTTGTTCTGGGCCGAGGAGCTCGCCTCGCAGGACGACGACAAGGAGCTCGCCGAGGCCTTCACCGAGGTCGCGCAGGCGCTCAAGGACGGCGAGGACGCGATCAACGAGGAGCTGCTCGGCGTGCAGGGCTCGCCGGCCGACATCGGCGGCTACTTCCGCCCCGACCACGACAAGGCGGAGTCGGTGATGCGTCCGTCGAAGACGCTCAACGAGGCGTTGGCGATCCTGGGCTGATCGCCGTCAGCCGGTAGGACCGAACCGCTCCACGCGTACGACGGAGGGGTCGACGCCGAGGTCGACCAGCAGCATGCTCGCGGCCTCGGCGAAGCCGGCCGACCCGCACACGAACACGTCGGCCTCGGGTGCCGCCTCGAGCAGCGGTGCGACATCGGCGGCGGCGATCCGCCCGGCCGCGCGCTCGCCGTGCGCCTCGCGCGTGGTGAGGACCGTCTGCCCGGCGAGCTCGTCGCGGTAGGGGAGCGAGTCGGCCGTGCGGGCCGAGACCGCCAGCCGCACCAGGTCCTCGCGGCCGAGGTCTCGGGCGTGGCGCAGCATCGCGACGAGCGGGACGACCCCGGTGCCGCCGGCCACCCCGACCGCGGGGCGTTCGCCCTCCCAGACGAACCAGCCGCCGATCGGTCCGCGCAGCTCGAGCTCGTCACCGGGCTCGACGACGTCCGCCAGGTAGGTGGAGACCTCGCCGTCGTCGAGCCGCTCGACGTAGAACTCCAGCAGCGGGTCGCCGGGCGCCGAGGCCACCGAGTAGGACCGGGAGGCGGTGTAGCCGTCCTCGGCGGTCAGCCGGAACACGTAGTGCTGGCCCGGCAGGTGGTTCGATGCGGCCCTGCACCTCGAGGCGCAGCAGCACGGCGTCGGGCACCGGGTGGCTGACCTCGCGGACCACGCCGATGCACCAGGCACCCTTCGGCGCCGCGCACCCCTGCATCTGCGTCACCGTCATCCGAGATCAGTCGCCCTGGTAGCGCTGCTCGAGCCACGGGTCGCCGCGGTCGTGGTAGCCGTTGCGCTCCCAGAAGCCCTGCTGGTCGTGGTCGAGCAGCGTCAGCCGCGTGACCCACTTGGCGCTCTTCCAGAAGTACAGGTGCGGCACCAGCAGCCGGACCGGGCCGCCGTGCTCGCGCGGGAGCGGCCGGCCGTCGTAGGTCCACACCACCCAGGCCTTGCCGTCGGTCACGTCCGAGAGCGGCAGGTTCGTCGTGTAGCCGGTGGTGCTGGTCGCGAGCACGAACGTCGCCTCGGGACGTGGTCGCTGCGGCCGCCAGCAGCACGTCGACGGACACGCCGCCGAAGCGGGTGTCGAACTTCGACCAGGTCGTGACGCAGTGGATGTCGCCTGCGTACTCCGACCCGGGAGCGCCTGGACCTCCTCCCAGCTCCAGGTGCGCGGCTCGTCGACGAGCCCGTCGACGGTCATCGTCCAGTCGTCGGGGTCGAAGCGGGGCGTCACCTCGGCGGTCAGCACGGGCCAGTCGCGGCCGACGTCGTACTGACCCGGCGGGAGCCGGTCCGGTCGCTGCGGACGTCGACGGCCGACGAACCCTCGGGTCGGCCCGGCCATCAGGACGCCTGGTCCTCGTGCGGCACGGGGCAGCCACGCGGGAACGTGCCGAGCCGCTCGATGTCGAAGCCGTCCGGGTAGGTCTTGATGCGACGGTTGTCCGCGACCGTCTTGGGCTTTCGCCTCGCCGGCAGCAACGCCTCTGCGCGAGCGCGGGCACGCATGCTCAGCCGGGTGGCCTTGACGACGGCCGGCCGACGGCTTGTCGTAGCGGAACGCGTCGAGCATGGGCTCGTCCATCAGCGCCCGGCTGAACAGCTCCATCGGACGCGCCATGAACGAAGGGTAGAACGTCAGCAGCAGGTCCTTGGTCGCGTCCGCGACCCGGCGGGCCCCCTCGTCGTACGCGAAGTGCTCGGCTTCGTACGACGTCAGCAGCTCCTCGAAGCCGTCGTAGGTGTCGGGGACGTCCTTGATGCCCATGAGCTTGCCGAGCTCCATGTAGTAGCGAACGCTCGCGCGCACCTCGACAGGTGACATGGGCCGCCAGCCGTAGTCGTCGAGCCACCGCTTGGGCACCACCACGAACGTCGAGAGCACGTAGCGCATGTCGTCGTTCGAGATGTCGTAGGCGCCGTGCATCTGGTTGATGCGGCGGACCGCGCGGCGGCCACGGTCGCTGTGCAGGCCGTGCAGCGACGGCTCGTCGAGCAGCAGCGCGGTGTCGTCGTAGCGCTTCTGGGTGTCGTTCTCGAAGTGCCCGGTCTGGTCCAGCAGCCGCCCGATCGAGGGCACCGCGTAGGTGCGGAACAGCGCGAACGACAGCGACTGGTTCATGTCCCACGGGAACTCGTGGGTGAGCACGATCCGGTAGATCTCCTGGTAGTCGCGCTCCGGGTCGAGCCGTGCGATGTGCCGCTGCCAGTGCTTGCGGGGGAGCATGACCGCGAGTCTTGACACTGACACCATCACTGTCAAGGTCGCGTCTCGCGGGCTTGTAACGAGAACGCGTTCTCGTCGTTGTCCTGGCGTGATCCGACGTCCTCTGCGTGTGCTGCTGCCGCTGCTCGCCCTGCTGCTGACCGGTCTCGTCCTGGGGGCGACGCCGGGTGTGGCGCAGCAGCGGGCAGCCAAGAGCACCAGCCCCGATGCCGCATCCGGCCGCGCCCTGTCGGACGCTGGCTGGTCGACGGCGCCGGTCGGGTGCGCATCGACCACGGCGTGAACATGGTCTACAAGCGCGCGCCGTACGTGCCGGCCACGCCGGGCTTCGGGGACGACGACGCCGCGTTCTTGGCCCGCAACGGCTTCACCTCGGTGCGGCTCGGGCTGATCTGGAAGGCCGTGGAGCCACAGCCGGGCAAGTACGACGACGCCTATATCGCTCGCGTCCGCCGCACGGTGAACACCCTGCACAAGCACGGCATCGCCACCCTGCTCGACTTCCACCAGGACCTCTACAACGAGCGCTACCAGGGCGAGGGCGCGCCCGACTGGGCGGTCCAGGACGACGGCGTCCCGGCTCAGCCGCAGGCGGGCTTCCCCGGCAACTACTTCGGCATGGCCGCGCTGTGGCGTGCCTTCGACCACTTCTGGGCGAACGACCCGGGCCCCGGTGGCGTCGGGCTGCAGGACCGCTACGCCGCGGCGTGGAAGCACGTCGCGCGCTACTTCCGTACGACGGACGGGGTGCTCGGGCATCGACATCTTCAACGAGCCGTTCCCGGGCTCGCAGTGGTCGACCTGCCTGAACCCGGTCGGCTGCCCGGCCTTCGACGCCCAGCTGACCGCCTTCTCCCAGAAGGTCATCGACGCGGTGCGATCGGTCGACAAGCTCACGCCGGTGTTCTACGAGCCGCAGCTGTTCTTCAACGACGGCGTGCCGACCTACGTGGCGCCGCACGGCAGCCGCCTCGGCTTCTCGTTCCACGACTACTGCGGGACGTCGGCGGTCGCGGACAGTCTACACCGGGTGCAAGGAGACCCTCGACACCTTGACGTTCGACAACGCGGAGAAGCAGGCCGCCACTCACGGGGTCCCGCCGCTGCTCACGGAGTTCGGCGCCACGACGGACCGGGCGACGCTCGAGGGCGTCTCGGACCTGGCGATGAAGTACCGGATGGGCTGGCAGTACTGGGCCTACTGCGGTTGCAACGACCCGACCACGACCGGCCCGGGCAACAAGCAGGCGTTGGTCTTCGACCCGTCCAAGCCACCGACCGGCGCCAACGTGGACCACGCGAAGCTCGCTGCGCTCGTCGTGCCGCACCCGCTGCTGGTCGCCGGCACGCCGTCGGCGTACCACTACGACCGTGGCACGCGCGTCTTCACGATGACGTGGACGACCAGCAAGGCGGGCAGCCTGCCCGGCCGCTTCGGCACCGGCGCTCGCACCCTCGTCTCGGTGCCGAGGCTCGACTACCCCTCGGGCTACCGGGTGCAGGTCACCGGAGCCAAGGTCGTCTCCGGCTCCTCCGCCAGCACCCTGGTGCTCACGCAACGCGCGCGGCGCGTCGTCGGTCACCGTCAAGGTCGCTCCGCGCTAACCCCGGTTTCAGGGACCTGGAATCGCAGCTTGTCGAGACCGTACTCCGGAGTGATCTCGACAAGCGTCGGATCAACCGTCGAGCTCGTCGGCCAGCAGGTCGTAGCGCAGCGCGTCGACCAGTTTGCCGTCGCCGGTCCGCAGCGCCCGCCGCTCCTGGCCGACCCGGATGAAGCCGTTGGTCTCGACGACCTGCTGCGACGCCGTGTTGCCCTCCGCCACGATCGCCTCGAGGCGGACCAGGCCCAGTCCGCCCTCGGCGTACGGCGTGAAGCAGTGCCGCACCACCAGGCCGCACGCCTCGGTCATCAGGCCGCGTTCCCCGGGCCGAGGGGTGTGTCCAGTAGCCGATCTCCGCCTCGCGCCCCTTCTTGATGCCGAACACGTTGACCGCGCCGACGAGCAGGTCCGAGCCCGGATCGGCCAGCGCCCAGGCGACGCTTCGGCCACTCGCGAGACCTTCGCTGCACTCGGACAACCACTGGCGTGCGGTCTCGGCCGTGAACGGCTGGGTGATGGCGCTGATCCAGCTCGTGGTGCGCTCGTCCGTGCACGCCTCGACGATCCGGTCGACGTCGTCGTCGCGCAGCCCCCGCAGCACCACGCGGTCCCCGAGGAGCCGAGGCACCGTCAGCCACTCGCCGCGCGGCGCCTGCTCGTCGTCGACGTGGAGCACCCCGACCCATGCGTCGAGCAGATCCCCGCGTTGCGGGAGCCAACGGTCCAAGGTGCCGTCGAAGGAGAACCCGAGCTTCCAGGCCACCCGACGAGACGCCCAGTTGCCGGCGTTCGCCCACCAGATGACGGTGCGCAGCCGCTGCTCGTGGAAGCCCCACTCGAGCAGCAGCCGCAACGCGGCCTCGACGATGCCGCGACCCCGCGCCCACGGGTGCGCGCCGAACGCGATCTCGGCGCGCCGGTTGCCCTCGTCGCGCAGCTCGACGGTGCCGCAGAAGCGTGGTTCCCCGCCGGGGTCCGCCAGCTCGTCGACCGCCTCGACCGCGAACGCCCAGTGGCTCTCGCCCCACCCGGCCGGCACCGTCTCGCGCACGAACCGCTCGGCGTGGTCGCGCGTGTAGGGCACCGGCACCGTGGTCCAGCGCTGGCTGACCGGATCGGTGCACTGCTCGAAGACGGCGTCGACGTCGGCGAGGGTGTGCGCGCGGAGCGTGACGATGCCGTCGGTCAGCACCGGTACGTCGTCGGGGAACCTCACGGGTCACACCCTTCCGAGTCTCGTGCCGCCCTGCCAACCCCTATCGTTGTGCCATGGACGATGGCCATAGACCGGTGACTGTTGCATGAGCAGCACGCTCGGCAACATCGGGCTGATCCTCGTCTTCATCCTGGTCGGCAGCATGTTCGCGGCAGCCGAGATCGCGCTCGTGTCGCTGCGCGAGAGCCAGGTCAGGGGTCTTGCCTCCCGAGGTCGGCGCGGTGCCGCCGTTGCCCGACTGGCTGAGGACCCCAACCGGTTCCTGGCAGCCGTCCAGGTCGGCGTCACCCTCGCGGGCTTCCTGTCCGCGTCCTTCGGTGGCGTCACGCTGTCCGGCGACCTCGCGCCGCACCTCGTCGACCTCGGGTTGCCCGAGGGTGCGGCCGACATCGTCGCGCTCGTGCTCGTCACGGTCGCGATCTCCTACTTCTCGCTCGTGCTCGGCGAGCTCGCGCCCAAGCGCCTCGCGCTGCAGCGCGCCGAGGGCTTCGCGCTCGCGCTCGGACCGACCGTCGACCGCGTGGCGAAGATCTCGCGTCCGGTGATCTGGCTGCTGTCGGCGTCGACCAACGTGGTCGTCCGGCTGGCCGGCGGCGACCCGCGCGCCCAACGCGAGCAGATGAGCGACGAGGAGCTGCGCGACCTCGTCAACACCCACGAGACGCTCGGTGAGGAAGAGCGCCGCATCGTCGAGGACGTCTTCGAGGCCGGCGACCGGCAGATCCGCGAGGTGATGATCCCGCGCACCGAGGTCGACTTCCTCGATGCGTCGACGCCGGTGTTCAAGGCCGCCAAGGAGGCCTTGCAACAGCCGCACTCGCGCTACCCGGTGATCCGCGGGTCCGCCGACGACGTCATCGGTTTCGTGCACGTGCGCGACCTGCTCGGGCCCGACATGTCCGGCCGCTCGCTACGCGTCGGCGAGCTGGCCCGGCAGACCCTCGTGCTGCCCTGGACGCGCCCGATCCTCGCCGCCCTCGCGGACATGCGGCGAGAGGGCATGCACATCGCGATCGTCGCCGACGAGTACGGCGGCACCGCAGGCATCGTGACAATGGAGGACCTCGTCGAGGAGCTGATCGGCGACATCAAGGACGAGTACGACGTCCACGAGGCCGAGACCACGGTGTTCCGGGGCGGTGACGTGGAGGTCGACGGGCTGCTGAACCTCGACGACTTCGAGGACGAGACCGGCATCGAGCTCCCCGAGGGCCCCTACGAGACGGTCGCCGGCTTCTTGATGGCCAGGCTCGGCCGGCTCCCGCAGGTCGATGACTGGGTGGACTTCGACGAGCGCCGCATCACGGTTCGTGAGATCGACGGGCGACGCGTCGGCCGCGTCCTGGTCAGCGCCGTACCCCCGGTGATCGTGGTCGACCCCGAGCACCCCATCAGCATCGAGCCGCCCGAGGACGCCGCCCAGTAGCCCTCGAATTGGCCGCTCCTGCCAGAATGACCCGCATGTCCGACGCCCCGTCTTCCTCGGGTGCAGCCCGCCCTCGGGTTCTCTCCGGCATCCAGCCGACCTCCGACTCGTTCCACTTCGGGAACTACCTCGGCGCCTTGCGGCAGTGGGTCGCGTTGCAGGACGACTACGAGCCGTTCTTCTTCATCGCCGACATGCACGCGATCACCGTCGACCCTCCGGCGCCCAAGCTGCTGCGCGAGCGGGTCCGACGAGCGGCCGCACAGCTGATCGCCGCGGGCATCGACCCCGAGCGGTCGGCGCTGTTCGTGCAGTCGCACATCCCGGCGCACGCCCAGCTCACGTGGGTGATGCAGTCGCTGACCGGGTTCGGCGAGGCCCGCCGGATGACGCAGTTCAAGGACAAGTCCGCCAAGGGCGGTGAAGGTGCTGCGTCCGTCGCGCTCTTCACCTACCCGATCCTGCAGGCGGCCGACATCTTGCTCTACCGGCCGCAGTACGTCCCTGTCGGCGAGGACCAGCGCCAGCACCTCGAGCTCACCCGCGACCTCGCCGGCCGGTTCAACCACCGCTACAAGAAGGCGTTCCCGCTGCCCGAGCCGTACATCCTCAAGGAGACCGCGAAGATCGCGGACCTCCAGGAGCCGACCGCGAAGATGTCGAAGTCGGCGTCCTCGCCGAACGGCATCGTGGAGATGCTCGACGACCCCAAGGTGTCGGCGAAGAAGATCCGTTCGGCGGTGACCGACTCCGAGACCGACGTCCGCTTCGACGTGGCGGAGAAGCCGGGCGTCTCCAACCTGCTCACGATCTTCTCCGCGTTGACCGACCGCAGCATCGACGACCTCGTGAAGGCGTACGACGGACGGGGCTACGGCGACCTGAAGGCCGACCTCGCCGACGCCGTGGTCGACTTCGTCACGCCGTTCCGCGACCGCACGCTCGAGCTGCTCGACGACACCGCGCAGCTCGACGCGATCCTCGACGCCGGTGCGGACAAGGCGCGAGCCGTCGCGGAGAAGACGCTCGCCGACGTCTACGAGCGGGTGGGGTTCGGTCGGCAGTGAGGACCATGACGACCATCGGCGTGGCCATCGCCGTCCCGGACCCGTGGGGCGGCTGGCTGCAGGAGTACCGCGGCGAGCTCGGCGACGACACCGCGAGCGGCATCCCGACGCACGTGACGCTGCTGCCGCCGTTCGTCATCGACCAGGACGACCTCCCGAAGATCGAGCAGCACCTCGCCGAGGCGTCTGCCATGCACCATGCCTTCGGGATCCACCTGCGGGGAACTGGCACGTTCCGGCCGGTCTCGCCGGTGGTGTTCGTCACCCTCGCCGAAGGCATCTCCGAGTGTGAGCAGCTGGCCTTCTCGGTGCGGCGCGGCCCACTGTCCGCGGACCAGATGTTCCCGTACCACCCGCACGTGACCGTCGCCCACCACGTCGACAACGACACCCTCGACCGGGCCTTCGGCGACCTCGAGTCGTTCGAGTGCGAGTTCGTCGTCGACCGCTTCCACCTCTACATGCACAAGGACACCGTGGGGTGGGTGCCCACACGTGACTTCGCGTTGACGGCGGCCGCAGGTGGGTAGAACACCTGCATGCCTTCCCTGAAGCAGCGCGTCACCCACGCAGTCGCCCGACTGCGTGAGCGTTACCCGCTGTTCGACCATGCGGTGCGGATGGTGCAGCACTACGGCTCGGTGAACGGCAACGCACAGGCCGGCGCCGTCACCTACTTCGGCTTTCTGTCGATCTTCCCGATCCTCGCGATCGCGTTCTTCTTCGTCGGCAAGCTGGCCCTGCTCTACCCCGAGATCCAGGGCGACATGATCGACCAGATCAAGTCCCTGCTGCCCGGCGTCGTCGGCCACGGCAATGGCCAGATCGACCTGAGCGAGATCGAGAAGGCCGCCGGCACCGTCGGCCTCATCGGGTTGCTGGCGTTGCTCTACACCGGTCTCGGCTGGCTGTCGGCCACCCGGCAGGCGCTCGAGGTGATGTTCGTCGTACCTCGCCGCGAGCACCCGAACTTCCTGTTCGGCAAGCTGCGCGAGCTCGGCACCCTGGTGATCGTCGGCATCGTGCTGCTGGTGTCGGTCGCACTGTCCGGTGCGGTCACCGGCTTCTCGGAGTCGATCCTCGACTGGATCGGCGTCGACCCCGACTCGACCGTTCCGGCCCTGCTTCTCACAGTGGTGGGCCACGCGCTCGCGATCGGCGCTTCCACCGTGCTGCTGGTGGCGATGTTCAAGCTGATGCTCGTCGATACCCACGCACCGCGACGAGCCCTGCTCGGCGGCGCTCTGCTCGGCGCCATCGGCTTCGAGATCCTCAAGCTGGTCGCGAACACGCTGCTCGCGCACACTCGCGGCCAGCCGGCCTTCCAGGCTTTCGGCGTCGCGCTGATCCTGCTGATCTGGATCAACTACTTCTCCCGGCTGGTGATGTACGCCGCCGCGTGGGCCTACACCTCACCCCTCGCTCTCGAGCAGCGCACCGCCGAGGCCATGCGCGCCCCCGGCGCCGTCCTCTCCACCGACAACGGTGAGGCGCGTGATCCTGCGGCCCCGACCCCCGTCGAGGCGCGTGATCCTGCGGTTGCGACCGCCCTCGAGAGGCCCAAGCAGCGCGCCTGGCTGTTCGCGGCAGGCACCGCGCTGATCGCCTGGGTCGCCCTGGTCATCCGCGGCGGCCGTTCCCGCTGACCCTTCAGACGAAGGGCTTGAAGGTCGGCTGCGGGATCGGGCCGGTGTCGCGGTCGCGGGCGACCTCGTACGCGTGCGCGATCTCGACCAGCGTCGCCTCGCTGCCGGCCGTCCCCCAGAACGACACCGCCACGGGGAGCCCGGCAGCCAACCCGGTCGGCACCGTGAGCAGCGGGTAGCCGGCCATCGCCGGCACGCTCGTGCACGAGGGGCTGTGCGCCTCGGGGTTGACCAGGTCGATGGGGAACGCCGGCGCGTACGACGGCGTGACCAAGGCGTCGAGCCGATGCTCGCGGAGTACGGCGTCGATGCCCTCGTCACGCGCGGCACGCACGCAACGCGCTCGCGCCGCGGCGTACTCCTCGCTGCCCACCTCCGGCCCCAGCAGCGACCGCTCGAACAGGCCCTGCCCGAAGTGCGCGAGCTCGGTGTCGGCGTGCTCGCGGTTGAACGCCACCACGTCGGCCAGCGTGCGCGGCACCGAACCGGTGCGCGTGGCGAGGTAGCCCGCCATCTCGTGGCGCAGCTCGGCCAGGATCACGACGAGCTCGTCGTCATCGTCGAAGCCCTCGGTCGTGATACGTCGGCGTGGTCGACGATCGTGGCACCCGCCGCCGCCAGCAGCCCTAATGCGCGTTCGGCCGGGCCGTCGGCGTGGGTGCTGTAGCCCCAGTACTCCTTGCGCGGCACGCCGATCCGCTTGCCGGCGAGCCGCTCGTCGCGTGCGCAGGCGGCGTAGTCGATGCCGTTGCCGGCCAGCACGCTCAGCAGCGCAGCAGCATCGCGCACCGTCGAGGCCATCGGGCCTGGTGCGTCCTGCGAGCCGGCGACGGGCACGACGCCCTGGGTGGGCAGGAGTCCGACCGTCGGCTTGATCCCGACCACGCCGTTGAAGGCCGCCGGGCAGGTGATGGAGCCGTCGGTCTCGGTGCCGACCGCGAACGGCGTGATGCCGGCCGCGACGGCTGCGCCGCTGCCCGAGCTCGATCCGCCGGCGGACCGGTTGAGCGCGTGCGGGTTGCGAGTGAGACCGCCGTGGGCGCTCCAGCCGGACGTCGAGCCGAGGTCGCGGATGTTGGCCCACTCGCTGAGGTTGGCCTTGCCGAGAACGACCATCCCGGCCGCCCGCATGCGCTGCACGAGGGGCGCGTCCTGCGAGAGGGTTCGGCTGGCCGGCCAGTGCCAGCGACCCCGCCGTCGTCGGCAGGTCCGCGGTGTCGATGTTGTCCTTCACGAGCACCGGCCGGCCGTGCAGCGGGCTGCGCGAGCGCGGCTCGGCGTGGAGCGCTCGTGCCACCTCGGGGGCGTTGTCGTTGCGGGTGCACACAGACCGGATCAGCTCGTCCACCTCGGACATGCGAGCGAAAGCCGCCTCCACCTGCTCCTGCGAGCTCGCCTCGCATGCTCGATCCAAGCATGTGCGAGGGATCGAGCCTCCGCGTCGCTCGCCCACGCGCAGCCGGTTTCGAGACGGGTCGCGCGCCCCTCGCAGGCTCGGTCCGTGCCGACCCTCCTCAACCTCCTCGGCTCACGCTCAACCACCGTGGTGCCCGAGTGGGAAGTCTCACAGTGCGGCGGCGGAGGGCGCGCCCGTACCCTCGAGCCGCATGACCGAAGGCGAGCTCCCGACCGCCGGAACGCCGGCGCGGGCGACGAGGTCGCACCGAGTCCGGCACTTCTGAGTCGCTCTCGAGGCCGAGTCGCTGGCGGGCTCGGACCCCGAGGCGCGGCTTGGCGACCGGGGGAATACCCATTCACGCGCGGCGTCTACCCGTCGATGTACACCGGTCGGCCCTGGACGATGCGGCAGTACGCCGGCTTCGCCACCGCGGAGGAGACCAACGAGCGCTACAAGCAGCTCGTCGCAACGGCACCAGCGGCTCTCTGTCGCGTTCGATCTGCCGACCCAGATCGGTCTCGATTCGGACTCCGAATCGCGCACGGCGAGGTCGGCAAGGTCGGCGTCGCGATCGACTCATCGACGACATGCCGCCGCTGTTCGACGGTATCCCGCTCGACGACGTCTCGACTTCGATGACTATAAATGCTCCGGCCGCGCTGCTGTGCTGATTACCTAGCCGTCGCGGAGGAGCAGGGCGTCGCTTCGACAAGATCACCGGCACGTACAGAACGACGTTCTCAAGGAGTACATCGCCGCGGAACCTATATCTACCCGCCGCAGCAGTCCGCCGCCGGGCGCACCAGCGACAATCTCCGCCTAGACTGCAAGGCGGTCTAGCGTGCCGAAGCTGGAAGACGATCTCGATCTCTTTCCGCGGTGACCGACATGGCCGAGGCAGGGGCGAACTGCCGCGCAGGAGATTGCAGCCTTTAGGGTGGTCTACGGCATCGAAGACGTCTCGGTGCTGCGGTCAAGGCCGGCCTCGATGTTCGACGACTTCTGCCGCCCGGCTCTCCTCCTCCTTCGCCTCGCCAACGACGATCTTTGAGGAAGGTCGCGAGCTTCGGGGTGGTCTGCTGGATCTGGGCTAAAGGTGATGCGCGACGAAGTTCGGCGCCAAG
>CAVRFR010000016.1:0-90901 GCA_963720435.1 uncultured Actinomycetota bacterium
AGCTCCACGATGCGATCCGCGCCCAGTTGGGCCAGGCGGGTGCCAGCTTCTGGGGGCAGGTGCGCTCGGCCACGCCCAGCGCGACCGAGGGCGAGACGCTGGCTGCGCTGTGGGACCTGGTGTGGGCGGGCGAGGTGACCAACGATTCGCTGGCGCCGCTGCGGTCGGTGCTGCACGGCGCCCGCACCAAGGCACCAGCTCGCAACGCACCTCGCACCCGGCCGCGGCCGGGCCGGTTGACCCGCATCGGCCCACCGGCCGGCGCCGGCCGGTGGAGCCTGGTGGCACCGTTGCTGCAGCCGGCCCCCACCAGCACCGTGGCCGCACATGCGATGGCACTGCAGATGATGGAGCGATACGGCGTCGTCACCCGCGAGGCGGTGTTGGCCGAAGGCGTCATCGGTGGGTACTCGGGTGTGTACGGCGTGTTGAAGGTGCTCGAAGAGCGCGGCCAGGCCAGGCGCGGCTACTTCGTCAGCGGGCTGGGTGCAGCGCAGTTCAGCCTGCCTGGCGCGGTCGACCGGCTGCGCAGCATGCGCGAGATGCCCGACGTCGAGTTGCATCCCGAGACGATGCCGACACCGTTGGTGCTGGCGGCCACCGACCCGGCGCAGCCGTACGGTGCGGCCATCCCGTGGCCGCAGTCGCCCGGTCGGCCGGCGCGCAGTGCTGGCGCGCTGGTGGTGCTGTCGCTCGGCCAGCCGCTGGTGTGGTTCGATCGGCGGTCACACCACCTGGTCACGTTCCCGGGCGCACTCGAGCAGGGCGAGTGGGCCGACGCGCTGGGCTTGCTGGTGAAGGACGGGCGGGCGCGCGCCGTCGAGGTCCGCAAGGTGAACGGCGAGTCGATCGCCAACGACGCACCCATCGTCGCCGTGCTGAAGCAACACGGCTTCGTCGACAGCTACCGCGGCCTCGCGATCAAACCCTGACCCAACCCGCACATCTGTCGCATCCGAGTCGCTGAGCGTCGTCGCGACGACAAGTTTGATCAAGCGTCAGCGGGTTCGGGCGGCAGCGACGGCGGCGCGCATCGCCGCTGGAGCGTCGATTCGAAAGCGCGCCTGGGCGCGCCGCGTCCAAGGGAGGCCGATCCAGGTGAACCAGCGCGCGGGTCGTGACACGGCGAACAGGCTGAACCGCACGTCACCGCCGAGTGTCAACGACACCAGGAAGCGCTCTTCACCGCGCTCGGCGTGGCCGCGCAACGTGCCGTAGTCGAACCCGAACCTGTGGGTGCCGTCGGTGTCGGTCTGGTCGATGACGGCCACGATCCGGCAGCTGTAGCTCCACCAGATCCGCAGCGCGCGAGCCGAGTATCCGACGATCGCGCCTGGCTCGAGTGGCGCCAGCGGTGTGGCCATGATCGTCCACGCCGGCGGAAACTGTGCCCACACGCGCGCAATGAGTCGCAGGCAGCATCGAAGTCGGCCGCACCCTGTCCGATCGACACGTCGGCTCGATCGACGAACCACCGTCGCTGGTGTTCCGCGCGATCCAGCAACCCCGACTCGTAGTTCAACGGTGCTTGCTGACAGCGCTGCACCATCGCCGCGAGCTGGTCTGCCGAGGGCCGAGAGAGCGAAGGCATGAGGTCCTTTCCAACTTCGTCGCAGTCGACCGGCTGAACCGGTTGGCAGCGACAAAGTTCCGCGGGAATTCAGCTGTTGGGGGTGATCGCCCTGAGGCCGGCCCAGGCGAGGTTGGCCACCAGGCGACCGAGCTCGTCGGGGTCGAAGTCCTCGCCGCGCTCGACCAGCCGCCGCGAGACTCCTTCGGCCAGCCCCACCAGGCCGTGGGCCAGGGTGCGTTGCTTCTCGGGGTCGATGTCGACCGCGATCAGCGGGGCGATCGCAGCGGCCGCGTCGTCGGTGATCTTGCGAATCGCCCGCGTGGCCGCGGCGTCGCGGTTTGCCTGCGTGGCGAACAGCAGGAGGAACGCGTCGTGGTCGTCGGCCACCCAGCGGAAGTAGGCCTGGAACCCCAGCTCGGTCTGCGTCTTGCCGTTGGTCGCACCAGCGGTGGCCTTGGTGATCGCGGTGCTCATCCGGTTGCCGACGTCGTCGAGCAACGCCAGGTACAGGTCCTGCTTCGAGTCGAAGTGCTGATACAGCACCGGCTTGGTGACGCCGGCCGCCTCGGCGACCTCGTTCATCGAGGTGCCGTGGTAGCCACGCTTGGCGAAGACCTGGACGGCGACGTCCAGAATCTGGTCGCGCCGCTCGCCGGCGGGAAGGCGGATGTTCATCACAGTCATTTCACGTCAGGGTAACGGCCCGAGGGGGATCGACAAAGCCGTCACAGCCCGCGCTCGCGGTCGTCGCGCTCGGCCGCCTTCACCGCGTAGCCCAGCACGATCGCCGGTGCCAGCAACACCGAGCCGACGATCAGCGCGCCGATGATCAGTGCCGACATCGTGGCGTTGAAGCCGAACGCGAACGCCAGGACGAAGCACACGATGGCCGCCGCGAAGCACAGGTACCCGATGCGGTTGGCGATCAGCGTCCAGTGGGCGATCTGCTGCCGGCGGGCGCGGATGGGGTCGGTCGAGCTGGGCGGCATACAGTCGAGCCATGGTACGTGTGGAGTGGCGCGATCGCGTCGTCGTCGTCACGATCGATCGGCCCGAGCGACGCAATGCCGTCGACCACGCCACCTTGGTGGCACTCGCCGACGCACAACGCCAAGCGGTCGCCGGCAGTGCACGCGTGCTGGTGTTGACCGGTGCGCCACCGGCGTTCTGCGCGGGTGCCGATCTGACGGGCGTCGAGGGTGGCGAGTTCGTCGCCGCACTGGTCGCCGCGCTGCGCGGCTTCACCGACCTGGGCATCGCCACGGTCGCCGCGGTCGATGGACCGGCCCTCGGCGCCGGAACGCAACTGGCGATCGCCTGCGATCTGCGGGTGGCCACGCCGTCCAGCGTGTTCGGGATCCCCGCGGCCAAGCTCGGTCTCGTTGTCGATCGCTGGACCGTCGATCGGTTGGCGCGCGAGTTCGGCGCCGCGGTGGCCCGGGCGATGCTGCTGGGCGCGCAGACCTACACCGGCGAGCAGTTGCTGGCGATGGGTCCGGTGCATCGCCGTGGCGGCCTGGCCGAGGCGCTGGCCTGGGCCGACGAACTGGCTGCGCTGGCGCCGCTGACCATCGCCGCCCACAAGCTGGCGCTCGAGGGTCTGGCCCCACCTCCGGACGCGGACGAGCTGTTCGAGCGAGCGCGTCTGGCGGCCTGGGACAGCGCCGACGCCGGCGAAGGTCGCACGGCCTTCCTCGAGAAGCGCCGGCCGCAGTTCCGCGGCAGCTGACCTGCCCGATGCAAGACGGGTGATTGCGCCCGGCCAGCTGTGGGAACGGTGCAGCGCATGGTGCAGGTCGGATTTCACGCGTCACACGAACAGATGACACCCAGCGCGCTGCTGGACGCGGTGGTCCGCGCCGAGGGCGCGGGCTTCGACGCGGCGATGTGCAGCGACCACTTCGCCCCGTGGAGCGCACGGCAGGGACAGTCGGGCTACGCCTGGTCGTTCCTGGGCGCTGCCTTGCAGGCGACGTCGTTCGACATGGGTGTCGTCACGGCTCCGGGCCAGCGCTACCACCCGGCCATCGTCGCCCAGTCGATCGCCACGCTGGCGCAGATGTTCCCCGGCAGGTTCTGGGCCGCGCTCGGCAGCGGCGAGGCGTCGAACGAGCACATCACCGGCGATCGATGGCCGAACAAGGCCCAGCGCGACGCCCGGCTGCTGGAATGCGTCGAGGTCATTCGCGCGCTGCTCGCCGGCGATGAGGTGGATCACCGCGGCTCGGTCATCGTCGATCGGGCGCGGCTGTGGACCTTGCCGGCCGCAGCCGCCGTCGTTGTTCGGCGCCGCGGTCAGCTCGGCGACCGCGCGGGTGGTGGGAGGTTGGGCCGACGGTTTGATCACGATGAACCAACCGCTGCCCGTGCTGCGCGACGTCATCGATGCGTTTCGCGCCGGCGGGGGAGCGGGCAAGCCGGTCTACGTCCAGGTGCACCTGTCGTGGGCCCCGACAGAGGCCGAGGCCGAGGCGATCGCCTTCGACCAGTGGCGGTCGAACGTGTTCGGCTCGGATGTCGCGTGGAACCTGGAACTGCCCGAGCAGTTCGACGCGCTGGCCAAGCACGTCAGCGTCGATGACGTGCGCGGCTGCGTGATCGTCTCGGCCGACGTTGCCGTCCATCGAGACCAGTTGCGGCGATCTGCGATCTGGGTGTCGACGCCCTGATGTTGCACCACGTCGGCCAGCGACAATGTGAGTTCATCGATGCCTTCGGCGAACACGTCGCTGCCGGAGCTGCGGCGATGAGCGACGGCCCGCGACAGCGATCTGTGGTGGAAGAACGCGGTGATCTACTGCCTCGACGTCGAGACGTACCTCGACAGCGACGGCGACGGCATCGGTGACCTCGCCGGGCTGATCCGCAGGATCGACTACCTGGCCGGCATGGGCGTCAGCTGCATCTGGTTGATGCCGTTCTACCCGTCGCCGAACCGGGATGACGGGTACGACATCACCGACTACTACGCGGTCGACGACAAGCTCGGCACGCTCGGCGACTTCGTCGTCCTCGTCCGCGCCGCCAAGGACCGTGGGCTGCGGGTGCTGATCGACCTGGTGGTCAACCACACGTCCGACCGTCATCCGTGGTTCCGGTCGGCGCGTGCCAGCCGGACCAGCAGGTTTCGCGACTTCTACGTGTGGCGCGACGAACCGCCGGCAGCACCGAAGGCCGATGTCGTGTTCCCCGATGCCGAGACAGTCGATCTGGGCGTGGGACGACAAGGCCGGCCAGTACTACCTGCACCACTTCTACTCGCACCAACCCGACCTCAACATCGCCAACCCGGCGGTGCGCGAAGAGATCGCCCGGATCGCCGGCTTCTGGCTGCAGCTGGGGATCGACGGCTTCCGCGTCGACGCAGTGCCGTTCCTGCTCGAGACGGGCGGCATCACCGACGCGCCCGAGCTCGACCCGCACGTGCTGCTGAAGGAGATCCGCTCGGTCGTCAGCCGGCGCAACGGTGAGGCGATGCTGCTGGGCGAGGTGAACCTGAAGCCGAAGGATCTCGTCAAGTACTTCGGCGACGACCCGGGCGACGAGATGCAACTGCTGTTCGACTTCAACGTGATGCAGGCGACGTACCTGTCGTTGGCGCGGTGCGACGCCTCACCGCTGATCGCCCAGCTCGAGTCGCCGCCGCCGATCCCCGATCAGTGCCAGTGGGCGAACTTCCTGCGCAACCACGACGAGCTGACCCTCGACAAGCTGACCGACGCCAGCGCGCAGGAGGTGTTCGACGCGTTCGGACCCGACGAGGACATGCAGCTGTTCGGGCGTGGTCTGCGCCGCCGGCTGCCGTCGATGTTCGGTGGCGATCAGGCGCGCCTGCGCATGGCGTACAGCTTGATGTTCTCGTTGCCAGGCGCACCCGTGCTCTTCTACGGCGAGGAGATCGGCATGGGCGAGAACCTCGACATCCCCGGGCGGGTCAGCGTGCGCACCCCGATGCAGTGGACGGCGCAGCCGAACGGCGGCTTCTCGACCGGCCGCCCGTCGCGGCTGCGGCGGCCCCAGCCGACGGGCCGCTTCGGGCCGTTGGGCGATCAACGTCGAGGATCAGCGGCGCGACCCGCGATTCGTTGTTGAACTGGATGGAGCGGCTGATCCGGCGCCGGCGGGAGACACCCGAGCTGGGGTGGGGCGAGATGACCATCCTCGACTCCGGCTGCCCGTCGGTCATCGCTCACATGGTGGCTGGGGAAGGGCGGTCGATCTTGTTGGTGCACAACCTCTCCCCGGAACCCGGCGAGGTGCGATTGCATGTGCCGATCACGCGTGATGTCGCGCCGCCCGAGATCGTCGACTTGATGAACGCCGGACACGATCTCGAGCTCGGTCCGCGAGGCAGGGTCGAGTTCGTCTCGGGCGCGTACGGGCACCACTGGTTCACCATCGAGGACGAGGGCCACCAGCGCGCCCCGTGACGAGCTGCCGGTTCAGCGGTTGAACGTGCGCAGCACCCGGCCGGGCGCCGACATGAAGATCGCGAACTCTTCTGCCGCCGCTGTGCCGGCGTAGTGCGTCAGGTCGAAGCCGCAGATCTCGAAACCGACCGAGGTGTAGAACTCGGCGGCCGAGACGTTGAGGTTGCTCGTCTCGAGCCACAGATGTTCGGCGTCCAGCCGCTCGGCCCGGGCCCGGGCAGACCCATCAGCTGGCGCCCGATGCCCTGCCGGCGCACCGACGGATCGACGTAGAGGTGCCACAGCACCAGCCGCCGGTGCCACGCCTCGAAGCCGGCGCCGAACCGGATGCGATCGTCGACGAGCGCCACCGACCCTTCGTCCCACGGACGGTCAGCGGCATCGAGATGCTCGAGCGGGAATCGTTTGGTGATCGGCGGATCGACCACGCGAACGTCAACGTCGAGACGTGTCGGTACGACTGACCGCGGAGCCACCACGAGTCAGCGAGCTGGTGTCGATTCGCCTGGATCGCGGCCAGATCCTGCGCCAGATCGACTGGGACGATGTCGGCGTCCATGTCAGCGATCCATGTCAGAGGTTGGGGGCAGCAGAGGTTGACGTTCTCGAAGAGAATGCGCGCAGGGTACCAATGGCGTGCGACGTTGCATCGATCCTGCAGCGTCGATCACGCCGATGATGTCGTGCCGTCGTCGACAGCTGAGAAACCCGAGCGACGGGACAGCTACGAACACGACCCGTTTCCGATGTCCTGCCGGGGCCGTGACGCGTCTGACGATCGGTCACTTTCTGAGCGGATGGCCTTGCGTGTCCTGATCGTCGCCGGCCGCCTCGGTGACCCGCTTGAACGGGTGACCTTCGGTGTCTGCGTCCTCGACCTTGCCTGCCCTGATGGCGTGGCCTTCGGTGCTGTCGATGTCACGGTTGACGCTCTCGTCGCCGGGAACCCCTCGGCGACCGTGGCCCTCGGTGGTGTCGGCACCGGCCTCGTCGATCTTGCGATAGGGCTTGCCTGGCTTGTTGCTGCTCATGATCTCTCCTGTGGTATGTCCGCCTCGACGGAGCTGATGCACCACATCATGCGCCACACCGGACCATCGTTCTGTGCGCACGCCAACACACCGCCACGGAATGACTCGAGCGTCGAACGGCTCACCTGTTCGAGCGCTCGGCGCGGTAGGGGTGCTCTACCGAGTGGCGCCCTGTGAGAGAGAACACCTGGTACACCGACAAATCTGCTGGTCAGAGGTTGGGGGGCAGCAGCCGGTTGACGTTCTCGAAGAAGAAGTACAGCACGACGACGAACGGCAGGAACCCGACCAGCGCGCCGAGCCACAGAGCGCCGCGCCCGGCGCGCCACCGCATACGCCCCCAACGCCACCGCCGTGCACGCGAGCCCCCACAGCACGACCTGAGGAATTGCGTCGGGATCGCTGAACCACTCGTTGCCGAACGCCTCGACGCTGTCGGCCGGCGGATCGACCTCGTCATCGACAGGGCGTGGTCGCGAGCCGGTGCGGTCGAAGCTGGTGTCGTCTCGTCCGGTCGTGGTCTCGGCGGGCGTCGTCGCCGACGTCTCGGTCGATGTCGGCGGTGGGTCGGTGGCGACCGTCTCGTCGGGCAGTTCTTCGCCGGGCAGACTCGAGTCGGGCTGGTCGCCGGCGGCCGACGCCGGCAGCGTGATCGGCGACGACCTGGCGATGTCGAGCTCGGCGAACACGGCGATGCGTTGCTTGGTGCTGTGCGCCGGATGGCACGACGTCAACGTCAGCGTCGCCTTGGTGGGATCGAGCGTGGGGATGACCGCCGCGTAGTCGTTCGGCGAGACGATCGTCTGCCCGGTGACCACATAGATGTACGTGCCGGCCAGCGTGGTCACCTTGATCTCGTCGCCGACGACGAGCTGATCGATGCGGTGGAACGGTTGGCCGTGCGAGGTGCGATGGCCGGCGATCGCCGAGTTGCCCAACTGACCCGGCAGCGGCGTCTCGGGGAAGTGCCCCGGCCCGTCCTGCAGATCGGACGGGCTGACGCCCTCGACGACCACCTTGCGCTCGAGGCCCATCCTGGGGATCTCCAACTCGGCCAGCGCCCCGCCCGATGGTGGGGCGGTCACGACCGGCGGCGGCAGCTCCTCGATCGGAATGGTCGCCTGGGTGGTCGCGGTCGACGCTCGGTGGTCGGTGCCGCTGGGTCGGTCGTCGGGCGGCTCGATCGTGGTGACCGGCGCCAGGCTGGTCAGTGGCACGGTGGTCTCGAGCATCTCGGCGAACTCGCGGCGCAGGCGGCTCTGCTCGCGCGCCGTCTGGATGCCGGTGCCCCACAGCTGATAGGCGACGAAGGCGAACATCAGCAGGCCGACCGTGACCAGACGTGCGGCCGACGATGCCGAGCACCCATCGCCAATCGTGCGGTTCCTTGGGGCGATCCCAACGGCTGAGCCGCGGGGGTTTCACCGCTGCGGCGTCGTTCCAACGGCTGCTGCCGACGGGCGACTGTGCAGGGAGACCGACGTGAGCCGTGCCGCCGGAGAGACCGGTGTGTCGTCGTCGGGCACGAGGGGTGACGCTACCGGTTGGGTCCCGCCGATGACCGTACAGGTAGCGTGGCACGTCGCCATGGAACCGCTCGTCGACCCCGATGCGCCCGCGGGCGAGGCGCCTGTGGTCGAGCTCGTCGACGTCGTCGCCGTGCTCGGCACGTTCCCCGCGCTGGCCGGCGCATCGCTGGTCGTGCACGCGCGGCGAGATCGTGCTGCTGCGGGGCCCCAACGGCGCCGGCAAGACCACGCTGCTGCGGCTGTGCGCCGGCCTGCTGCCGCTCGGCGCGTGGCGACGGGCGAGTGCGCCGGCTGCGACCTGCGCACGCAGCGCGCAGGCGGTGCGCAGCCGGGTCGGCCTGCTCGGCCACGCCAACGGGCTGTACACCGACCTGACCGTCGCCGAGAACGTCGCGCTTCTGGGGAGCGACCGTCGGCGCGTCGCGCCGACGAGATCGACGGCGCGCTGGAACGGATGGGCCTGGCCGCGCGCCTGGCCGACGTGCCCGTCGGCAAGCTGTCGGCCGGGCAGAAGCGACGCACCGCGCTGGCCTGCCTGGTCGCCCGCCGCGCCGAGCTGTGGCTGCTCGACGAGCCGCACGCCGGCCTCGACGCCGCCGGCCGCGACGAGCTCGACGCCACGCTGCGCGCCGCGGTCGCAGGCCGGCGCGACGGTGATCGTCGCCAGCCACGAGCTCGAGCGCGCCGGCTCGCTGGCCACGCGTGTCGTCGACGTGGTCGGCGGCCAGGTCCACGACGCGGCGAGCACGGCGGCGCCCGGCAGCCGGCATGACCTGACGTCATCCGACGCTCGCCTGGTCGCCGCCAAGGACCTGCGCATCGAACGCCGCAGCCGGGTCGTCATCAACCAGGTGCTGCCGTTCGCCGCGTTGGTGATGGTGCTGTTCGCCTTCGCGCTCGACAGCGACGACCGTGCTGCAGCGGGTCGCTCCGGGGCTGATCTGGCTGGCGACGATGTTCAGCCTGCTGATCGTCGTGCAGCGGTCGTTCGCGGTCGAGACCGCCGACGGCGCGCTCGACGCGATCCGCGTGGCCGGCGTCGACCCGGCGGGCATCTTCCTCGGCAAGTCGATGGCCCTCGCCGCTGCAGCTGCTGGTGCTGGAGGCCGCTGCTCACGGTGCTCGCGATCGTGCTGTACCAGGCCGAGCCGACCGGAATGGGCGTGCTCGTGCTCGTCGTCACGCGCTCGTGCCCGCTACCTGCGGACTGGCTTTCGTCGGTACGCTCTACGGCGGTCTCGCTGCCGGGACCAAGGGTCGGGAGACACTGCTCCCGCTCCTGCTGTTCCCGGTGGTGGCGCCGGTACTGATCGGTGCAACACGAGCGACCGAAGCAGCGCTCGGCGCCGGCGGTGCAGCGACGCGACGAAGGGTGGCCGTGGGTCGGGCTGCTCGCCATCTTCGCCGGCCTGTTCGGTGTCGGCGGCACGCTGGCCTTCGGGCCGCTCATCGAGGAATGAGGCGCAGCGCAACGTGGCCATCACCGCCCACACCGACCCCCGATCGACACCCGCCGGCCGGCGTCGACGCAGCCGCCGCAGCACCGGCACCCCGTTCACCCGCTGCCTCGGCCTGGCCACCATCGTCGCTGTTCGCCGCCGCTCGCGCTGTTCGGACTGTTCCTCTCGCCGGCCGACGCAGTGCAGGGCGAGAGCGTGCGCATCCTCTACATCCACGTCGGCACGGTGTGGGTCGCGTACCTCGCCTTCGTCGTCACCGCGGTCTCGTCGGCGGCGTACCTGTGGAAGCGCACCACGTCGCTCACGTGGGACCGCATCGCCGGCGCCAGCGCCGAGATCGGCGTGCTGTTCATGGCCGTCACCCTGTTCGCCGGCGCGCTGTGGGGCCGGCTCAGCTGGGGCACGTTCTGGGTGTGGGACGCGCGGGTCACCACCACCGCGTTCTTGTTCATCACCTACGTCGGCTACCTCGCGGTGCGCGGCCTCGGCGGCAGCCACCAGCAGCGGGCGCGCCGGTCGGCCGTCGTCGCGCTGCTCGCCGTGCTCGAGATCCCGCTCGTGCACTTCAGCGTCAAGCTGTGGCGCAGCGTGCACCAGGACGCCAGCGTCGCCGGCAACAGCGACGTCACGCTCGACGGGCTGATGCTGTTCACGCTGTTGCTCGGCGCCGGTGGCGTTCACGCTGCTGTACGTGTGGTTGGTGCTGCACCGCCAGCGGGTGCTGGCGATGCAGGACGCGCTCGACGACCGGGGCCTCGACGATGCGCTCGCCGAGCGCCGCGCCGAGGGCTGCAGTCGATGCAGCGAGGGATCGGCTGATGGACGACATCGGGTTCATCCTGACCGTCGTACGTCGTCGCGTTCGGCGCCGCGGCCGTGCTGGCGTGGCGCACGTCTGCGTCGCGGCCGCGCCCTGGCCGAGCAACTGCCCGACGAGGACAAGCCGTGGACCTGAGCCCGCGCGAGGGCCTCGATCCGAACGGCGTCCGCCCGCGCGGCGGCAAGCGCTGGCCGGCGCTCGGCCGTGCTGGGCCTGGTGCTGGTCGGCGGCGGCGTCGTCGTCACCAAGTTCCTGACGTCGGCCATCGACTACTACTGCAACGTCGACGAGATCGGCGTGAAGGACGGCTGCGAGGCGGGTCGCCGGCTGCGCGTGCAGGGCACCGTCGACGAGGGCACGCGTCGTCGAGGCGACGGGGTCACCACGTTCGTGATCGCGTTCAACGGCGTCGAGTTGCCCGTCCGCTACGAGGGCGAGCCCGGCGGGCATCTTCCAGGAGTGCGTGCCCGTGGTCGTGCACGGCCGGCTCGACAGGTGGCGACGACGGACGACGCGTCGTTCGACGGCGACCAGCGTCGAGGTCAAGCACGCCAACGAGTACGAGGCCGAGAACGGCGATCGACTCGGACCAGGCGGAATCGGCGGCATGCTCGCAACACAGCGTGAACGGCGCTGCTCGGGTCACTCGGTCCTGATCGTCGGACTGGTCTCGTCGCGTGTTCGGCGCGCTCGGCGCTCGGCTACGGCCACGGTCACCGAGCGACCGCCGGCTGCTGCGCAGCAGTCGCCAACTACGCATGGCTCGCCGCGCTGTCGGCTGCGCGCCGCGGTCGTCGGTCATGGTGCGCGCGCTGATCACGCGCGACTTCGACCTCGCCTACGTGCAGCAGGTCGGCTCGCGCAGCACGCCGGTGCTGTACAACGTCACCGCGCTGTGGAGCGCGCTCGAGGGCAGCATCCTGCTGTGGCTGGCGATCGCTCGCCGGCTACACGGCCGTCATCATGCGGCGGTACCGCAAGCGCCTCGACGATCCGCTCGTCGCGTGGGCGCTGGTGGTGATGTTCGTCGTCACCGCGTTCTTCTTCCTGCTGGCGTTCGGCCCGGCCGACGCGTTCGCGACCGGCGCGCGCCGGCGTCGACCGACGGTCCCGGGCCGAACCCGCTGCTGCAGAACCACATCCTCGTGCTGTTCCACCCGCCGATCCTGTACCTCGGCTACGTCGGGTTCACCGTGCCGTTCGCGTTCGCGATCGCCGCGCTGGTCACCGGTCGCGTCGGCGAGGGATGGCTGATGGAGACGCGCCGCTGGGCGCTGTTCGCGTGGGGCTTCCTCACGATCGGCATCCTGCTCGGCGGGTGGTGGAGCTACGAGGTGCTCGGCTGGGGCGGCGTGTGGGGCGTGGGACCCGGTCGAGAACGCCAGCTTCCTGCCGTGGCTCACCGGCACCGCGTACATCCACTCGGTGCTCGTGCAGGAGCGCCGCGGCATGCTGCGCGTGTGGAACATCAGCCTGCTGATCGCGACGTTCGCGCTGACGATCCTCGGCACGTTCCTCACCCGCAGCGGCGTCATCCAGAGCGTGCACGCGTTCTCGCGACGGCACATCGGGCCGTACCTGCTCGGCGTTCTTCGGGTTGATCGTCGTGGTGTCGCTGGCGCTGATCGCGTGGCGCGGCGACCGGCTGCGCTCGCCCGGCGCGATCGACTCGCCGGTCTCGCGCGAGGGCGCGTTCCTGGCCAACAACGTCGTCTTCACCGTGTTCGCGTTCGTCGTGCTGCTCGGCACCGTGTTCCCGCTGATCGTCGAGGCGTTGCAGGACCGGCAGATCGCCGTCGGCGCAACCGTTCTTCGATCAGCTGGCGATGCCGATCGGCATCGTGCTGCTGTTCCTGATGGCGGTCGCCCCGGTGCTGCCGTGGCGCAAGGCCAGCACCGAGCTGCTGCGCGAGCGGCTGTTCGTGCCCGGCGTGGTGCGGTGCGATCGCGCTGGCGGTCAGCGTGCTGGTCGGCGCCGACGGCCTGGCGCCGCTGATCGCGTTCGGCCTCGGCGGGTTCGCCGGCGGCGCGGCGCTGCGGCAGCTGGTGCTCGCGACCCGCCGGCAGGGTTGGCGCGGTCTGGTCGGCCGCGCCAACGGCGGCATGGTCGTGCACCTCGGCGTCATCCTGATCGCCGTCGCGCTGGCCGCGTCCAACAGCTACACGCGCGTCGGCGAGTTCACGCTGCAGCAGGGCGAGCCGGTGGCGTTCGCCGGCCACACGTTCGAGCTCGTCGAGGTGCGCGCGTTCAGCGACGGACCGCGCCAACGGCGTGAAGGCCGACGTGCAGCATCGACGGCGGCCAGGCGTACAGCCCGGCGCATCACCCGGTTCACGCAACGTCGGCACCGACATCGCCACGCCGAGCGTGCAAGACCGGGTTCGCCAAGGACATCTACCTCACGCTCGAGTCCGGCGTCGCAGGCCGGCGACACGCAGGCGACGATCAAGGTCTTCATCAAGCCGATGATCGTGTGGCTGTGGATCGGCGGCGGGATGATGGCCGTCGGCACGGTGCTGGCCGCGTTCCCCGGCAAGCGTCGCCGCCTGCCCACGTCGCCGGCGTCGGCCAGGATCCCGACCGGCGACCGGCCCGAACCGTCGCCCGACGCTGACGCCTGACCCGGACACCAGCGAGCACGAGGCCGAGGTCCATGTCTGACGTCGAGACCGCGCCGACGCGGCCGCGACGAGCGCGTCGGCGGCGCGTCGCCCCGTTCATCGCGCTCGCCGTCGCCGTGATCATCGGCGCGCTGTTCGTCGTGCTGGCCAGCAGCGACCCGGCGCGCAACGACTCGATCGACTCGTTCCTCATCGACAAGCCGGCGCCGGGCGCGATCAGCACCACGCTCGACGGCGAGCACGTTCGACCTCAGCCACCGCAAGGGCAGCTGGGTCGTGCTGAACTTCTTCGACCCGACGTGCGTGCCGTGCGTCAACGAGCACCCCGAGCTGATCGCGCTCGACGCAGCAGCAGCAGGCGCTCGCCCGACGGCGCCGAGCTGTACACGGTCGTCAACGACGGACAGCGACGAGGCGGTCAGCGCGTACTTCGCCGAGCACGGCGGCGACTGGCCGGTCGTGCGCGACCCCGACGGGTCGATCTCCGTCGCGTTCGGCGTGTCGCGCAGGTGCCCGAGACGTGGATCATCGATCCCGACGGCTTCGTGCGCGCACGGTTCGGCGGCGAGATCACCGCCGAGGGTGTCGGCACGTTGCTGCAGCAGCTCCGCGAGGCGCTGCGCCTGATGCCGTCGGCGGCGTGGAAGCGCGCCAAGGGCTGGCCCGGCTGGGTGCTGCTGGCCGTGGTCGTGGTCGGACTGCTGGTCGTCGGCATCGACTCCGACAACTCGGCGCCGACCGCCGAAGAGCGGGTCGAGGCGATCTCGCAAGCGGCTGGCCTGCCCGATCTGCGACGGCGAGAGCGTGTTCGAGTCGCGCAACAACGCGTCGGCCAACGATCCGCACCGAGATCGCGCGAGCAGGTCGACGCCGGCGAGCGGACCGACGACGAGATCATCACCTTCTTCGTGCAGCGCGACGCGCGGTTGCTGCTGGTGCCCAAGGCCACGGGCCTCGACGCGCTGGTGTGGGCGCTGCCGGCGTTCGCCGCGGTCTGCGCGATCGCTGGGCTGGCGTGTCGCGTTCCGACGATGGAGGCGCGCCGCCGACACGATGCCCGACCGACGACGATCGCGAGCTGGTGGCCGCCGCGCTGCGAGCCGAGCCGATGAACCCTGATCGGCTGGCCGAGCTCGAGGACGAGCGCCGGTTCCTGCTGCGGTCGCTCGCCGACCTCGACCGCGAGCATCGATGCCGGCGACGTCGACGAGCACGACTTCGAGGTGCTGCGCGACGGGTACACCGCACGCGCCGCCAACGTGCTGCGCGCGATCGACGAAGGACGCGCGGCGATGCCGGCGCGTCGCCGGTCGAGTCCACGAGCCGTCGCGGCCGCGGTCGTCGGTGTGCTCGCGCTCGCCGTGCTGTGCGGCTGGCTGGTGGCGCGCTCGTCCGGTCAGCGGCTGGCGGGCGAGACGATGACCGGCGGCCAGGCGGTCGACGACGTCGCCGCGCTGCTGGTGCAGGCGCGGTCGCAGTTCTTCGCCAGAGATTTCAGCGGCAGCCGCCGAAACGTACGCGATGGTCGCCGAGCTCGACCCGACAACAGCGAGGCGCGCACGTACACGGCATGGTTGCTCGTGCTCGACTCGCAGCAGCGGCCCGAGGCGACCGCGACGACGATGGTCGAGGCAGCGCTCGCTGGGTTCAACGGGTCGGCCAGGACGATCCCACCTACGCCGACGCGCACTGCCTGTACGCCGTCGCCGTCTTCCGGTTCACCGATCCACCCGACATGGCGCTGGTGGCCGAGCAACGTCGCCTGTGCGAAGCGAACGACCCGCCGAGCGACGTGCAGGGCCTGGTGAACGAGGAACTCGGCCCACCCGCTTGACCCGTTCCACCTGACCCCAGCTCCAACTTTGTCGCAGCGAACAGGCTGAGCCGGTCGGTGTCGACGAAGTTGGCGGCACGGTCAGGCGGACCCCACACCTTGGCGCTGATGAACTGACCGTCGGCTGCACGTTCCAGCGTCCACACCGTGCCCTTGCGCCAATCGGGATGGCTGTCGATCACGCAGCCGCGGCGCTGCAGCGCGGCGATGGTGTCGGGGATGACGTCGCCGTGGCTGCACAGCACGGCGCCATCCGGCGACGGTGGCCAGCAGTTCGAGGGAGTCCTCGAACGAATGGGCCTCGGCCAGCCGCTCGTCGTTCACGATGTCCAGGTCGACTGCCGCGGCCAGTGGCTCGAGGGTCTGCCGGCAGCGCAGGAACGGGCTGCTGAACAACGACGACGGACTGCGCGGCGCCAGCCGCTTGGCGATCGCCTGCGGCCTGAGCCCAGCCGTTCTTCGACAGGGGCCGCATCAGGTCGTCGCCGTCCCAGTGGCTGCGGCTGCCTGCCTTGGCATGCCGAACCAGGTAGATGCTCACGCCTCGTGGGTCGCTGCCATGTGGCGAGCCGACAGCTGGCGGATCACCATCAGGTACACGACCGCGGCGACCACGCCGACCAACGTGAGCGCGACGTTGATCGCCAGGTAGTCCTCGGTGCGTTCGGCCAAGGTCTCGGCACTGCCGAAGTTGCTGACGAGCCCCGCTGCTGTGACGAAACCGATCAGCGGCACCAGTCCGTACAGCACCCACCACACGTTGATGAGTGGCGAGACGATGCTGTTGCGCCACGCCGGATCGTGGGGGGCGACGGCCGGGTCCGAACCCTTCCACAGCTCGCGGAACATCAGCCACGGGATGGCGTAGACCGCACACGGCGGGCAGAACCAGCCGGCGATGCCCCAGCCCTTCTTCCACGTCTGACCGTCGCGGCCGAGCGCCTGCAAGTTGGCCGCCATGCGGAACATCAGGATCATCGTCAGCACCGCGATCGGGATGATCAGCAATCCGGCCAGGCTGCCGAAGTTCGCCCCGGCGTACTGGGTGAATGCCGTCGCCGGAGGACTCCATGGACATGGGGGAGCTCTTCCGTCGCCGCGCCCCTGAGAACGCCGACGAGTGGCTGACGGAGTGGGCCGCGCTCGAGCTGCGGGCCATCGGTGACTCGCGGCCCGGCGGCCGGCTTCCCGACGACGGGCGGCCGGCGCGCTCGCGCCTGTGGATCAGGGTCAACGGCAAGCTCGACGACGAGGAGCTCACCCACCGCGCCGCCTTCACCTACGCCAGCGACATGACGCTGCTCGGGTCGACCCTGGTGCCGCACGGCCTCGCGGTGTCGAGCCCGAAGGTGCAGTCGGCGTCGCTGGACCACACCATCTGGTTCCACCGGCCGTTCCGCGCCGACGAGTGGCTGCTCTACGACCAGGTGTCGCCCTCGGCTTCGGGTGGGCGCGGCCTGGCCATCGGGCGGCTGTTCACCCAGGACGGCCGCCTTGTCGCCTCGGTGGCGCAGGAGGGGCTGATCCGGCCCAGGTCCGCCGAGTCGTCAGCCCGTTAGGGGGCTGTAGCCCCCACACGGGCTGACAAGTCAGCGGTCGCGGACCGGCAGCACCAACCGGCTCGGGTAGGTCGCCGAGTGGTGGATCGTGATGATGCCGGTGGCCTGGTCGGGCAGCTGCGGCAGCGGCGCCGCCAGGTGCGGGGTGTCGAAGGCCTGCACGGTGACCCGCAGCCGGTGGCCAGCCTTGAGCACCGCACCGGTCGGGAAGACCTCCACGTCGACGCCCATCACCTTCCCGGGCTCCACCGGCAGCTGGGCCGACTTGGTGAACGGGTGGTAGGTCTGCAGCACGTCGCCGTCGCGCTTGACGACCTTCGAGCCGTCGACAGCGCGGTGGCTGAGCACCTGCCAGCCGCCGGTCAGCCGGTCGACGGTGCCGTCGGGTGCGACGTCCTCGACGTGCACCGAGAGCATGCCGTCCTTGGAGGTGGTGGAGGCGTAGAGGCGGGCGTTGATCGGGCCGCTGACGTGCACGTCCTTGGTCAGCGGCGCCGTCTGGTACGACGTGCCCGCCTGGTCGTTCACGCTGTTGTCGGTCTCGCAGCCGGGGACCGCTGCCAGGCCGGCCGTCCACTGCGACGCGCTGCGGGTGCACAGCCCGGTCACCGGCACCGGGTAGACGTCGTCGTCGCCGGAGCCGGTGACGGTCCCGGTGGTGAGCTGACCCGGTGTGCCCGGGGTGGCGGTCCCGGTGAGCCGGTAGGCCTTGGCGTGCACGTCGCTCGGCAGCCAGCTCGACGCCGTACGCCACTGGCCGGAGCCGATCTCGTAGTAGTTGACCGGCTTCACGTCGGTGTCGAGCGCCTTGTCGGCGGCGCCGCGAAGGTACTTGTCGAACCACCGCAGTGACAGGTCGTCGAGCGAGGGGAGCGTGCCTGCGGGCAGGCCGGGCGCGGACGACGCCTGCAGGTGCGTCCAGGGGCCGATCAGCAGCCGGCTGGGCACGCCGTTGTCGTGCAGCCGCTGGTAGAGCATCGGCTCGCCACGCTGGAAGAGGTCGTACTCGCCGCCGGTCACGAAGGTCGGCACCTTCACCTTGTCGACGACCGACAGCGGTGAGCGCAGCTTGTAGAAGGAGCCGTCGTAGGACTTGTCGCCGCCCGTGACGGCGTCGGCGATCGTCGGGCCCTGGAACGCGAAGGCACCGCCGGCGTGCTGCAGCAGCGTGCCGACTCCGCTCGCCGGGTCGACAGCGGTGTAGGCCGGCGGCACGACGCCGGTCGCGGTGACCAGCCCGAGCCAGAACGGGATGAACCCGCTGTCGATCTGGCCGCCGCTGGCGGCCACGTCGCGGTAGACGTCGCCCGCGGGCACGATCGGGAACATCGCCTTGAGGCCGGCAGGGTGCTGCGCTGCGGTGAAGAACTGGTTGATGGCGGCGTAGGAGATGCCCCACAGGCCGACGTCGCCGTTGCTCCAGGGCCGCGCGCTGGAGTGCGCCCACTTCACGAGCTCGGCGCCGTCCTTCTGCTCGTTCGCGCCGAACGAGTCCCAGGCGCCCTGCGACGAGCCGGTGCCGCGGACGTCGGCGACGACCTGCACGTAGCCGCGCTCGACCAGGTAGTCGTTGCGGAAGCCGAGCTGCGGCGCGGACTTGTTGTACGGCGTCTGGGTGAGGATCACCGGGAACCGCTTGGCCACCGCGGTGCCGTCGGCGTTCGCAGGGCGGTAGACGTTGACGCGCAGCACGGTGCCGTCGGACATCGTCACCTTGACGTCCTCGGTGACGTTGACGCCGTACGTCGCGGGGCGGGCCTTCCAGCCCGACGGCGGGCCGGCCTGCGTGGCCGCGGACGCGCCCGGCGTCGCGGTCAGGACGGGGACGGTCGCGGTGACGGCAGCAACCGCCGCAGCGGCGACAAGACGGCGTGCAAGGCTCATGGTCCACTCCCTCGTGTGGGAGTGACAACGAGGTCGTGACGAGTTGGTTACTCGCGGTATTCAGTGGTCCAGCCTCAGGTCTGAGGTCGCAGCGAGCCTCGAGACGCCACTCGCAGGATCTCGACCAGTCGACCCCGGTGCGTGGGCTACGCCTTCGGCGGGCGCGTCCGAGCAGGTGCGGAGCACCGTCCTTCGGGCGCGTGAGCGAGAAGTCGTAGCCGTCGTCCTCGCGGCGTGAGCCGAACGCGATCGTGCCCGGCAGCAGGATCGGCTTCTTGAACGCGACCTCGACGGTGACCGCGTCGGGCAGCCGACCGTCGAGCGCGGCGAGGCAGCGCGCCTTGCTCCACATGCCGTGCGCGATCTGGCGTGGGAAGCCGAAAGCCTTGGCGGTCAGTCCGTAGAGGTGGATCGGGTTGTGGTCGCCGGACACGCTGCGTAGCGGCGGCCGAGGTCGCCGCCGAGCTTCCACTCGATGCCGCCGCCCTTGGGCGGGTCCGACATCTGCAGCCCAGAGGCAGGAGCCTCCTTGCGCGCCTGGCCTGTCGGGTCGCCGCCGCCCCTGCGCAGGAAGGTGCAGGTCTCCTCCCACACCAGCTCGTCACCGGAGTGCACCTCGGTGACCAGGTCGAACACCTTGCCGCTGGGGTGGGGTCGGAGGTTGTCCGGCCTGGCGGTCACCCGCAGCGTCTCCGTGGCCGAGATCGGCCGGTGCTGGGTGATGGCGTTGCCCAGGTGCACCGTGCCGATCGCGGCGAACGGGAAGCTGCTGTCGGTCATGATCGACATGTGCAGGCCGAACGCCAGCATGTGCGGGTAGGTCAGCGGCAGGCTGTCCTTGAGCGGAAAGCCGCAGACCTCGGAGTACGCCGCGACGTGCTCCCGGTCGATGGGCACGTCGTGCCGGGTCAGCGCCAACGACGGCAGCTCGTCGCCGTGCTTGCGCACGCCCGGCACCAGGTTCACCCCGGGGATCACCGGCAGCGCGGCCTTGACCATCAGCGGGATCGTCGACGGGGCCCCGTCGACGACGCGGGCGTCGCTGGTCGTGCCCGCCATCAGGCGCCCAGCATCATCTGGCCGCAGACCCGGACCACGTTGCCGTTGACGGCCGTGGAGGCGGGGTTGGCGTACCAGGCGATCGTCTCCGCGACGTCGACCGGCAGGCCGCCCTGCGACAGGGCGTTGAGCCGGCGGCCGACCTCGCGGGTGGCGAACGGCACGGCGGCGGTCATCTTGGTCTCGATGAAGCCGGGGGCGACCGCGTTGATCGTGATGCCCTTGTCGAGCTCGTCCTTGAGGCTGTCGACGAAGCCGATGACGCCGGCCTTCGACGCCGCGTAGTTGGTCTGGCCCATGTTGCCGGCGATGCCGGCGATCGAGGCGACGCCGACGACGCGGCCGTTCTCGTTGATGAGCTTCTGCGCCAGCAGCTCGGCGGTGATGCGCTCGGGCGCGGTCAGGTTCACCGCGATCGTCGAGGCGAAGTTCTCCGACTTCATGTTCATCAGCCGCTTGTCGCGGGTGATGCCGGCGTTGTGCACGACGATGTCGACGCCGCCGTACGTGTCCTTGACGTGCTTGGCGATGCGCTTCGGCGCGTCCTTGGTGGTGATGTCGAGCGCCAGGTGGTCGCCCTCGAGCTCACCGGTGACGGCCTGCAGCTCGCTGGCCGCCTGGGGTACGTCGATCCCGAGGATCGTCGCGCCGTCGCGGTGCAGCACCCGGGCGATCTGCTCGCCGATGCCGCGGCTGGCACCGGTGACGATCGCGACCTTGCCGGTCAGCGGCTTGGTCCAGTCCGTGACGTTCTCGGCCTCGGCGGTCGCGCCGTGCGCGCCGATCCGGACGACCTGGCCGGAGACGTAGGCCGACTTCGGCGAGAGCAGGAACGCCAGCGTCGAGGTGATCGCGCCGTCGGCGGCCGGTGCGACGTACACGAGCTGGGAGGTGCCGCCGCGCCCGATCTCCTTGCCGAGGGAGCGGGTGAAGCCTTCGAGGGCACGCTGCGCGACGCGCTCCTCCGCGGAGTTCGTGGCCTCCGGCGGCGTGCCGAGCACCACGATCCGCGCGCAGCCCTCGAGGCTGCGCAGCAGCGGCGTGAAGAACTCCTGCAGCGCGACGAGCTGGTCGGAGGAGGTGATCCCGGTCGCGTCGAACACCAGGCCCTTGTACTTCTGGTCGGCCGGGGGCTCCTCGACGGCGGCGATGCCGAGCTCGTCGAGCGAGGCGATGAGGGCCTTGCCGAGGCGGCCACCGGCGCGGTCGCCCCCGACGCCGACGGTGCCCTGCACCAGCGGGTCACCCTCGGACCAGCGGTCCAGCTTGACCGGGTTGGGCAGGCCGAGGTTCTTGGCCAGCAGCTGACCGATCGGGGTGTGGATCAGGGTCTGGTAGCGGTCGCTCATCCCTCGTCGTTCCTCACTTCGGGCTCATGGAGCCGGTAGGTGGCGGTTCGTGATGTGGGCCTCAAGGCGTTGGTTCCATGCCTCGGTGGGGTCAGTATGTACCCATCGGTAACCTACCCCGGGACCGTGCCCACCAACGTGAGGAGCGCATCACACCATGATCGCCAAGACCCGCCGGGTCGCCGTGGTCGGCGGCAACCGCATCCCGTTCGCCCGCTCGAACACGGTCTACGCGACGGCCTCGAACCAGGACATGCTGACCGCCGCGATCGACGGGCTCGTCGACCGCTACGGCCTGCAGGGCGAGCGTCTCGGCGAGGTGGTCGCAGGAGCGGTCCTGAAGCACTCCCGTGACTTCAACCTCACCCGTGAGTCGGTCCTCGGCTCCAAGCTCGCGCCGGAGACCCCGGCCTACGACATCCAGCAGGCCTGCGACACCGGCATCCAGGCGACCCTCCAGGTGGCCAACAAGATCGCGCTCGGCCAGATCGAGGTCGGCATCGCCGGCGGCGCCGACACCACGTCCGACGCCCCGATCGCGGTGGGCGAGAAGCTGCGCAAGATCCTCCTCGAGGCCAACCGCGCGAAGAGCCTGCAGGGCCGGCTCGCCGCGCTGGCGAAGGTGCGCCCGCAGCACCTGGTGCCCGGCGATCCCGCAGAACAGCGAGCCCCGCACCGGCCTCTCGATGGGTGAGTCGGCGGCGCTGACCGCAATCGAGTGGCAGGTCGGTCGCGAGGAGCAGGACGAGCTCGCGGTGGCCTCGCACAAGAACCTCGCCGCGGCGTACGACCGTGGCTTCGAGGACGACCTCGTGACGCCGTTCCTCGGCCTCGAGCGCGACCAGAACCTGCGCGCGGACTCCTCGCTCGAGAAGCTGTCGACCCTCAAGCCGGTGTTCGGCAAGGGCGAGGCGGCGACGATGACCGCCGCGAACTCCACGCCGCTGACCGACGGCGCCTCGACCGTGCTGCTGTGCTCGGAGGACTACGCCGAGAAGCGCGGCTGGAAGGTGCTCGCCTACCTCACGGCGTACGAGACCGCTGCCGTCGACTACGTGCACGGCGGCGAGGGCCTGCTGATGGCGCCTGCCTACGCGATGCCGCGGATGCTCGAGCGCGAGGGCCGCACCCTGCAGGACTTCGACTTCTACGAGATCCACGAGGCGTTCGCCTCGCAGGTGCTCGCCACCCTGAAGGCGTGGGAGGACCCGATCTTCTGCAAGGAGCGCCTCGGCCTCGACGCGCCGCTCGGCTCGATCGACCGCTCGAAGCTCAACGTCGCCGGCTCCTCGCTCGCCGCCGGTCACCCGTTCGCGGCCACCGGTGGTCGCATCGTCGCGAACCTCGCGAAGCTGCTCGACGAGAAGGGCTCCGGCCGCGGCGCCATCTCGATCTGCGCCGCCGGCGGCCAGGGCGTCACCGCGATCCTGGAGAAGTAGCCGCCGGTTGCTGGTGCCGGATTACCAGGTCGACCTGGTAATCCGGCACTTACCTGCCGTTACAACGCTGGGTATGTGCCAGTTCTTCGGGGGGAGTACGGCGGTCAGGAAGCGCCAACGGCCATCGCGAGCGCGGCGGCGATCAGATGCTCCTTGACCTGCTCGGGTGACAGCCTGGCGGTGATGGGTACGCCGGGAGCGGCTTCCTTCACGAGCATGCCGACCCGGGCGAGCTGCATGCCGCCGAGGCCGCTGGCGTAGAGCGTGTTCGCGAGCAGGTCGACGTCGTCGGTGTGGAAGACCCCGGTGTCCACGCCCGCCTGGATGGTTCGGCCGAGAGTCGCGAGGCAGGCGGCGATGCCGCGTCCGAGGCGGTACATCGCCCCCTCGCTGATCTCCTCGAGCAGCTCCGGCCCGGTGCGGCGCATGAGCGTGAGGGCGCAGTCGACGAAGGCTGGGTACTCGAGGCCGTAGTCGACGAACGCGGCGGTGATCGCCTTCAGCCGCTCCTCGGGCGGCCGCGTCCAGGGACGCGCCGGCCTGCTGCAGCCGCCCGGACAGCTCGTCGAGGTAGCCGACCAGGGTGAGCGCGAACAGCTCCTCCTTGCCGGTGAAGTGCCGGTAGATGATCGCCCGGTTGATCCCGACGGAGCGTGCGATGTCCTCGATCTGCGCGTCCCGCACGCCGCGGGCGTCGAAGAGCGCCCGGGTCGCGGCGAGGATCTCCTTCTCGCGCAGCCGTCGGCGGGCCGCGGCGGCCGTGCGTCGGCCGTCCTGCGGCATCTCAACCGGCTGGGAGCTCATGCGTGCATGCTACGGGCGTGTCACCGGTCGTGACACGAGGCGTACACCGGCGCGTCGGCTAGTCGGCCTTGCAGCGCCCTGACCATGTCGACGGTGTCGGCCTCGTCGGCGGTCTTGTCGTCGCGGTAGCGCAGCACCCGCGCGAACCGCAGCGCCATCCCCGCCGGGTAGCGGGTCGAGGTCTGGATGCCGTCGAAGGCGATCTCGACGACCTGCTCCGGGCGCACGTGCACGACGTGAGCGCTGCGTGACTCCTCCAGCGCGAGGAAGCGCTCGGTCTGCCACGTCAGCATCTCGTCGGTCATGCCCTTGAACGTCTTGCCGAGCATCACCCAGCGGTCACCGGACTCGGGGTCGGCATCGGGGTCGCGGGCGCCGAGGTGGATGTTCGACAGCCAGCCCTGTCGCCGGCCGCTGCCCCACTCGACGGCGAGCACCACGAGGTCGAGGGTGTGCCGCGGCTTGACCTTGACCCAGCCGGCCCCGCGGCGGCCGGCCTCGTAGGGCGCGTCGAGGCTCTTGACGACCACGCCCTCGTGGCCCGGCGGCGACGACGTCGGCGAACAGCCGCTTGGCCTCGTCGGGGTCGGCGGTCACCGTGCGCGGCACCACGAGCTCCGGCGGCAGCGCCTGCGACAGCCGCTCGAAGCGCTCGTGGCCCGGGGCGTCGACGAGGTTCTCGCCGTCGACGTGCAGCAGGTCGAAGAAGTACGACGTGAGGGGCACCTGTGCCCGCAGCGTGGCGACGTCGACCCGGCTCGCGGTGCGGGCCCCGGTCTCCTGGAACGGGCGGGCCCGGCCCGTCCTCGGTGAGCGCGATGGCCTCGCCGTCGAGCACGAGGGTGTGGGCCGGCAGTGGCGCGACGGCCTCGACGACCTCGGGCACGCGGTCGGTGATCTCCTCGAGGCTGCGGGTGTAGACGTGCACCTGTCCGTCGTACTTGTGGACCTGGATGCGGATGCCGTCGAGCTTGCTGTCCACGGCGACCGTCGCGGCGTCCGGGCCCGCCTTGGCCATCGCCTCGTCGACCTCGGCGGCGCTGGAGGCCAGCATCGGCCGGATCGGCCGGCCGGGCTGCAGCGTGAACGTCTCGAGCGCCTCGACGCCGCCGGTCAGCGCAGCGGCGGCGACGGGCGGTGTGGAGCCGGCGAACATCGAGGCGCGGCGCACCGCAGCGGCCGGCACGTCCGCGGCGATCGCGACCGCCTCGAGGACCATGCCGTCGAGCGCGCCCTGCCGGAGCTCGCCGGTGACGAGGCCGCGCAGGTAGTCCTGCTCGTCGGCCGTCGCGCGGCCGAACAGTCCTTCGGCGAGCTCGGTGCGACGCGCCTGCGACCCGGCGCCCGCGACCTGGCTCAGCTCCTCGAACGTGTCGTGCACCTCGGCGACCGTGAGGCTGCTGCTCGTCCGCCGGCGCCGGCAGCGCGCTCAGGCTGCGCCAGCCCAGCCCGGTGCGTCGCTGACGCAGCGTGCCCGAGAGGTAGGACGTCACGGTCTCGACCTCGTCGGGCTCGGCCGCCGCCAGGGCGCTCGCCAGCGCGGCGGTCTTCGCCTTGCGCGACCGGGTCGCGCGCACGGCCTTGCGGGCCTCGACGAGGTCGGCGAGCAGCATGCCGTCATTGTCACCGACACCACCGACGACTCGTCGCGGCGTGGCGCCAACGGCTGCGCAACAATGACGCCGTGCTCCCCGCCGAACGCGTGTGGCGGCCCTCGTGGCCGTGCGCGATGGGGACCACCCTCTCGATCCTGCGAAAGGGCAGCGCCGACCCGACGTTCCGCACCGACCCCGACGGCACCGTCTGGCGCGGGCTCCGCACGCCCGGAGGGGCACGGCGACGCTCCGGCTCCGGTCGAGGCCGGCCGACGGCGAGGTGCATGCCGCCGCCTGGGGTCCACGGCTCGACGTGGGCCCTGGACAGCGTGCCGGCGATGCTCGGGGCCGACGACGACCCGACCGGGTTCGCCCCGTCGCACCCGGTGCTCGCGGACGCCCACCGCCGCCGCCCCGGCTGGCGGGTCACGAGCACCGGCCGGGTGATGGAGGCGCTGGTGCCCGCGATCATCGAGCAGAAGGTCACCGGGCAGGAGGCGCTCGGCGGCTTCCGCAAGCTCGTCTACCGCTTCGGCGAGCGGGCGCCGGGCGCCGGCGAGGAGCGCGGCGTCTGGGTGCAGCCGTCGGCCGAGACGGTGCGGATGATCCCGTCCTGGGAGTGGCTGCGGATGAGCATCGACCCGGCGCGGTCGCGCGCCGTCGGTGCGTGCCGCCCAGGTGGCCGGGTCGCTCGAGCGCACTGTCGGGCTGCCGTCGGACGAGGTCGACCGGCGGCTGCGGTCACTTCCCGGCGTCGGGGTCTGGACGAGCGCGGAGGTGCGGTTCCGCGCGCACGGCGACGCCGACGCGGTGAGCTTCGGCGACTACCACATCGCCAAGAACGTCGGCTGGGCGCTGACCGGCGAGGAGGTCGACGACGACGGCCTCGCGGAGCTGCTCGAGCCGTACCGTCCGCACCGCTACCGGGTGCAGCGGCTGATCGAGCTCGCCGGGCTCTCCCGGCCGCGACGTGGCCCACGGATGGCGCCACGCCGCCACCTGCCCGTTTGAGGAGCACCGACGGGGAAACCGGACCTCAGAGATCGCGCGGATAGGGCGAATGTCGGCGGTGCGCCGCCCCAGCACGCACCTGAGCACCTTCTCCTCAGTCGTCGGGCCTCCGGCCCGCCTCCCTCGTCCGCGGCACTCATGCACGCACTGGAACGACGCCCCAGTCGACAGCCCCTATCCGCGTGACCTCGAGGAGCACACACGGGGAAACCCGGACCCTATGGTGACCGCATGCCGCCTCGTCTGAGCTCGGCCCTCGAGCTGGGGGACCTGTCGCTCGTCGGAGGTGGAGTCCTTCTTCGCGGCCGAGCAGCCCGAGCGGGTCGTCTCGCTCGTCGACGAGCTCGACGACCAGCAGGTCGAGAAGCTGGTCGCGGTGCCGCACGTGCGGGAGATGCGCGGTGCGGCTGATCCTCGGCAGGCTGGGCGAGTTCGCGATCGCCCGACCGGCTCGCGCAGCTCAACGGGCTGGTGGAGTTCGTCGATCGACGTACCCAAGGGTGACGCGGAGCGCCACACGCTGGCCTTCGACGGCAACGGTGTGGCGGTCGTCGCGGCTGACGGCCGCGACCCCGACGTCCGCGTCTCGATGGGCGCGCTGGAGTTCGTCCGGCTGGTGTCCGGCGGCCGCAACGCCGCGATCCTGCTGCTCGGCGGTCGCCTCCACGTCGACGGCGACGAGGACCTGGCACTCCGCATGGGCGGGGTCTTCCAGGTGCCCGGGCAGCCGGGCGTCGCTGTCGACCCGTCGGAGGTCGACCCCGAGGCCGCCTCGCGGGCCATCAAGGGCGTCAAGGACGCCCACCTCGACCGGGTCATGGGTGGCGGTTTCCGTCGAGGTGGTGCTCGACCAGGTCATCACGCGCATGCCCGACTTCCTCGACGCGGAGAAGGCCGCCAAGCACACGTTCGCCGTCGGCTTCCGGGTCGACGGTCGCCCGGACGGCGACAGCGACCGCGTCGTGGTGTACGTCGACCAGGGCAGCTGTCGCGTGGAGCGCGACGGCGAGGGGGACCGGGACGCCACGATCGTGCTGGGAGGCACGCAGTTCCTCAAGCTGGTGCTCGGCCACCTCAACCCGGTGACCGCCGTGATGCGCGGGGTCGATCAAGGTCAAGGGCGACGTCGGGACCGCACTAGCCCTCCATCGCGTCATGCGGATTCCGGGCTCCTGACCTCGAGGAGTCGCTGACGCAGCGACCTCGGCATCACGTCCGAGGCCAGGATCTTCTCCCGCAGCGGTGCCGACCAGCTCGTGCGAGCCGGGCGGTCGCATCGACGCCGACGTGGGCCCAGCCCTCGAGCGCGAGCCGGTCCGTGTCGTGCTCGATCTGGCTGCCGCTCGGACTTGCCGAGGTCGGTGAGGCGCGCCGTCGGCGTCGAGCCAGCCGCGGTCGCGGAGCCGGACGGCGGCGGCGGCGTACTCCTCGTCGCTCCAGCCGCGCGTCTTGCGCAGGAAGCGCGTGGTGCCCGACCAGAGCCCGCCGAGCACGGTGGCCTCGACGGGGTCGACCTCGTGCGGCCAGCAGCACCGAGACGTGGCCGTCGCCGCGGTGCTCGCGGACCAGGGTCGCGGCGTGCCACAGCGCGAGCAGGTCGTCCTCGGGCCAGGGGAGCTCGGCGTGCGCGGCGTACAGCGGGCGGCCCTGCGCGGTCAGGCCCGCGCACACCTCGCGCGCGATGCCGAGCGCCTCGTCGACCTCGGGCTCGCCCAGGACGTCTCGCAGGGCGTCGCTCATCCCGGCGCGCCTGGCCTCGACGAGCTGGGCCGGGGACGCGATCTCCCAGGCGCCGGGGAGCGCCGCCTCGACCAGCCACGGCGCGAAGACGTAGAACGTGGCGATCGTCAGCCCCGGTCCGGCCTCGCCGAAGGCGGCTGCGCGGGAGGCGAAGTAGGACAGCCGCGGGTCGAGCCCGAGGTCGACGTACCTCTGGGTCACCTGCGGTGCGAAGTAGCCCACCACGTGCAGCGCCTCGAGGTCGGACCAGGCCTTGCGGGACAGGGCCGCAGCTGCTCGCTCCATGGGGCGACCGTACTGAACCGTCCCACCCCCGACCCCTGGACGCCTCCGGAGCGAGTGGGCAGGATGCGCCCAAGCGGTGGACCAGTCCAACGGAGGAAGGCACGCCAATGCGCAGCACGATGCAGGAGTTCCAGCTGGGGATCGGTGCGATCCTGCGTCACTGCACGACGGTCAACGGCGACGGCCAGGTCGATCACCGCCACCGCCGACGGCTCCCGCACGAGGTCCTACGCGGAGATCGGCGAGCGCGCCGCGCGGCTCGCGAACGCGCTCCGCTCGCTCGGCATCGACGGCGACCAGCGGGTCGGCGACGTTCCAGTGGAACAACGTCGAGCACCTCGAGGCCTACCTCGCCGTCCCGTCGATGGGCGCGGTGCTGCACACCCTGAACATCCGGCTGTTCCCCGAGCAGCTGACCTACATCGCCAACCACGCGGAGGACAAGGTCGTCATCGTCGACGACTCGCTCGTCGAGCTGCTCGCGAAGCAGCTGCCGCACGCTGGAGACCGTCGAGCACGTCGTGGTCGCCGGGCCGGACGCGGCGACGGCGAACCTCGACCTGCTCGCGCGACAGCGGCAAGCAGGTCCACCTCTACGAGGAGCTGCTGGAGGCCGCCGAGCCACCTTCGACTGGCCCGAGATCGACGAGCACGACGCCGCGGCCATGTGCTACACCTCCGGCACGACCGGCAACCCGAAGGGCGTGGTCTACAGCCACCGCACGGTCGTACCTGCACTCGATGGGCGTCTGCACTCGGCATCGCGCCGGGATGACCTGGCACGACCGGGTGCTGCCGATCGTGCCGATGTTCCACGCGAACGCCTGGGGACTGCCCTACGCCGCGCTGATGACCGGCGCGTCGCTGGTGATGCCCGACCGCTGGCTGCAGGCCGAGCCGCTGTGCCGCTTCATGCGCGAGGCCAAGCCCACCGATGTCCGGCGCGGTGCCGACCGTCTGGAACGACGTGCTGAGCTACCTCGACGAGCACCCCGACCTCGAGCTCGTCCTCGCACCTCAAGCTGGTGCTGTGCGGCGGCTCCGCCGTGCCGGTCTCGCTGCAGCAGGCGCTCCAGGAGCGGCACGGCATCTACGTGAAGCAGGCCTGGGGCATGACCGAGACCTCGCCGGTCGGCGTCGGCTGGCCCGGCCGCCGGCCGGCGTCGAGGGCGACGACGAGTGGCACTACCGCGCCGGCCAGGGCCGCCTGCTGCCCGGCGTCGAGGGCCGGATCGTGGGGGACTCCGGCGAGGAGCTGCCGCGCGACGGCGAGGCGGTCGGCGAGCTCGAGGTCCGCGGCGCGTGGGTCACCGGCTCCTACTACCAGGACGACGACCCCGAGAAGTTCCGCGACGGCTGGCTGCGCACCGGCGACGTCGGCAAGCTCGACGAGCTCGGCTACATCACGCTGACCGACCGCTCCAAGGACGTCATCAAGTCCGGCGGCGAGTGGATCTCCTCGGTCGACCTGGAGAACGCCCTGATGGCGCACCCGGACGTCGTCGAGGCCGCAGTGGTCGCGATCCCCGACGAGAAGTGGTCGGAGCGGCCGCTCGCGTCCGTCGTGCTCCGCGAAGGGGCGACGGTCGAGCCCGCAGAGCTGCGCGAGTTCCTCGCGAAGTCGGTGGCGAAGTGGCAGCTGCCCGACGCCTGGGCGTTCATCGAGGCGGTGCCACGCACCTCGGTCGGCAAGTTCGACAAGAAGGTCATCCGCAAGTGGTACGCCGACGGCGAGCTCGACGTCTCGAGCCCGCAGGGCTGACTGGCTCTGCGGCTGGCGCAACGGCGAGGCGCGAACGCGGTCTGCTGTCGCAAGCGTGACTTTCAGACGGGTGCCAGCCGTCAGCCGGAGTCCGACGGGCTTGCAGCCGCGACTCCAGCAGGACGTCGAGGGCGACGGACTCGCCGTCGCGGGCGCCCTTGCCCACCTGGAGCGGCGGCGGGCTGGGCTCGAGGGTGATGGTGCGCCAGCGACCGAAGCGCTGGGGCGCGACGACGAGCACGTAGAGCCGCCGTCCTGTCCCACGCCGACGGAGCGGTCACGGCGCAGGTACCAGCCGACCACGCCGGTTCGGTAGCGGCCGCGTCCCGACCAGGGCCGGGCCGTCAGCTCCTCGGTCGGCAGCCCCGCCTCCGTGGCCCGGGCGACGAACCGGTCGACCAGCTTCTGGGCCTCCGCCGACTCCTGCTCGCTGCGTCGCTTGAGCGCCTCGGCGTGGGCGGCGGCGTTCTCGAGCCGCTCGGCTCGTCGTCTGGCTGCGTCGTCACTCATCGTCCCTGCCTACAGCAGCGGCCGCAGCGGGGCGAGCACGAGCTCGGTGAACTTCTTGTGGATGCCCCGGTCGGCCCAGGTCGCCGGCGGTCAGCTCGACGCAGTTCGACAGGTCGGTCTCGTAGATCCGCTCCATCTCGGCGGCGAACGAGGCGTCGATCAGCTCGACGTTGATCTCGTAGTTGCCGGTCATCGAGAGCCGGTCGATGTTCGCCGTGCCGACCGTGGACCAGCGGCCGTCGATCGTCGAGGTCTTCGCGTGCACCATCGCGCCCTGGAACCGGAAGATCCGCACCCCGGCGGCCAGCATCTCGCCGTAGTAGCCGCGCGAGAGCCAGTCGGCCACGACGTGGTTGGAGGTGGCAGGCAGCAGGACGCGCACGTCGACGCCGCGGCGGGCCGCCTGCTTGATGGCGTCCACGAAGTCGGTGTCGGGGATGAAGTAGGCGTGCGTCATCCAGATGTGGTGCGAGGCGCGGCTGATCGCCTCCAGGTACATCGACCGGATCGGGAACATCCACAGCCGCGGGCACGTTGCGGTGCACCCGGATCCGGGGCTCCCAGTCGGCGGCCGTCTCCAGCAGCAGCGGCCGGATGCCGTGCCTGGGCCGGCGGTTCAGGTTCCAGAAGTCGGCGAAGGCGCGCGAGAGGTCCCACACGCCCGGTCCGGTGATGCGCACGTGCGTGTCGCGCCACTCGGTGGCGTAGGCGGCGCCGACGTTGTAGCCGCCGACGAAGCCGACCCGGTCGTCGACGACGAGGATCTTGCGGTGGTCGCGCCCGTAGCGCCGCAGGTCGAAGAACCGCCAGCCCGCGTTGTAGACCGGGTACTCCAGCACCTTCAGCCGCGGCCCGAACCGCTTGAACAGCGGCGAGACCACCAGGTTGGCGAAGCCGTCGTAGACCGCGTAGACCTCGACGCCGCGCCCGGCCGCCCGGCTCAGCGCCTGCTTGAACAGCTCGCCGGTCGCGTCGGCCTTCCAGATGTAGGTCTCGAAGAGGATCCGGTGCTGGGCGCTCTCGATGGCGGCCAGCATGTCGTCGTACAGGTCCTGGCCGAAGGTGTACGTCGTCACGGTGCCCTCGCCGATCGCCACCTCGGCCGGCGGGGTCGTCGGGAACGGCTTGGGCTTCTTGCCGCGGCGGCGGTAGGAGTCGACCAGCGTGAGGACGACGGCGAGGAGGAGCTGGACGCCGAACAGCGTCAGCAGCGCGCGCCTGGCGAGGCCGGCCACGGAGTCACGGGTCGACGCCGACCACAGACCTCGGCGACGCTTGCTCACGGGGCGAACCTATCGCGGGCGGACCTGTCGGAGGCGGGTCGTACGCTGGCGCGCATGAGGCCAGTGACCGACCTGCAGCGGCGGGTCGCCCCGTTCGAGGTGGTGTCCGACTACACGCCGTCCGGCGACCAGCCGACCGCGATCGCCGACATCAGCAAGCGCATCCAGGCGGGGGAGAAGGACGTCGTCCTGCTCGGCGCGACCGGCACCGGCAAGACCGCGAGCGATCGCCTGGGCGGTCGAGCAGCTGCAGCGCCCGACGCTGGTGATGCAGCCCAACAAGACGCTGGCCGCGCAGTTCGCCAACGAGCTGCGCCAGCTGCTGCCCGAACAACGCGGTGGAGTACTTCGTCTCCTACTACGACTACTACCAGCCCGAGGCCTACGTCCCGCAGACGGACACCTACATCGAGAAGGACTCCTCGATCAACGAGGAGGTCGAGCGGCTGCGCCACTCGGCCACCAACTCGCTGCTCGACCCGCCGCGACGTGATCGTGGTCTCGACGGTCTCGTGCATCTACGGCCTCGGCACCCCGCAGGAGTACGTCGACCGCATGCTGAACCTCCGGGTCGGCGAGGAGCGCGACCGCGACTCGATCCTGCGCCGGCTCGTCGAGATCCAGTACACCCGCAACGACATGGCGTTCAGCCGAGGCACGTTCCGGGTCAGGGGCGACACCCTCGAGGTCTTCCCGGTCTACGAAGAGCTCGCGATCCGGGTGGAGTTCTTCGGCGACGAGATCGAGCGGCTGATGACGCTGCACCCGCTCGACCGGCGAGGTGGTCACCGAGGACACCGAGCTGCACATCTTCCCCGCCACCCACTACGTCGCCGGCCCCGAGCGCATGGAGCGGGCGATCCGCGGCATCGAGCTCGAGCTCGAGGACCAGCTCGCGACGTTCGAGAGGCAGGGCAAGCTGCTCGAGGCGCAGCGGCTGCGGATGCGCACGACCTACGACGTCGAGATGATGCGCCAGGTCGGCTCCTGCTCCGGCATCGAGAACTACTCGATGCACATCGACGGGCGCTCCCACGGCTCGCCGCCGAACTGCCTGCTCGACTACTTCCCCGAGGACTTCCTGCTCGTCATCGACGAGTCGCACGTCGCGGTGCCGCAGATCGGCGGGATGTACGAAGGCGACATGTCCCGCAAGCGCAACCTCGTCGACCACGGCTTCCGGCTGCCCAGCGCGATGGACAACCGGCCGCTGCGGTGGGACGAGTTCCTGGAGCGGATCGGCCAGACGATCTACCTCTCGGCGACCCCGGGCAACTACGAGATGGCCAAGGTGGACGGCGAGGTCGTCGAGCAGATCATCCGGCCGACCGGGCTGGTCGACCCCGAGGTGATCGTCAAGCCGACCAAGGGGCAGATCGACGACCTGATCCACGAGATCAACACCCGGGTCGAGCGCAACGAGCGCGTGCTGGTCACCACGCTGACGAAGAAGATGTCCGAGGACCTCACCGACTACCTCCTCGAGGCCGGGGTGCGCACCCGCTACCTCCACAGCGAGGTCGACACCCTGCGCCGCATCGAGCTGCTCCGAGAGCTGCGGCTGGGGCAGTACGACGTCCTGGTCGGCATCAACCTGCTGCGCGAGGGCCTCGACCTTCCCGAGGTGTCGCTGGTCGCGATCCTCGACGCCGACAAGGAGGGCTTCCTGCGCTCCGACAAGTCGCTGATCCAGACCATCGGCCGTGCCGCCCGCAACGTGTCCGGCCAGGTCGTGATGTACGCCGACCAGGTCACGCCCTCGATGGAGTCGGCGATCGACGAGACGAACCGCCGCCGGGAGAAGCAGGTCGCCTACAACGTCGCCCACGGCGTCGACCCGCAGCCGCTGCGCAAGAAGATCGCCGACATCACCGAGATGCTCGCGCGCGAGGACGAGGACACCGCCGAGCTGCTCGGGCGGCGGCGGGCGCCAGCAGTCGCGCGGCAAGGCGCCGGTGCCCGGGCTCTCCAGCAAGGACACCGGCCGCCACGCCGCCGAGCTGGCCGGCATGCCGAGCCAGGACCTCGCCGAGCTGGTGCAGGCGCCTCACCGAGCAGATGCACACCGCGGCCGCCGAGCTGCAGTTCGAGCTGGCGGCCCGGCTGCGCGACGAGATCCAGGACCTCAAGCGCGAGCTGCGCCAGATGGTCGAGGCCGGCGCCCGGTGACCCCGGAGGAGCCTCCGCGCCTACGCCCTGTCCAAGCCCGGTGCGTGGCCGGACCAGCCGTGGGAGGGCGACTACGTCGCCAAGGTGGCCGAGGCGGCAGGCGGCGGCAAGATCTTCGCGTTCCTCGGCGACACCGGCGTCGGCGTGAAGTGCGGGACCACTCGCGACGAGGCCGACGAGTGGCTGGCCCGCTACCCCGACGACGCGGCCGTGATGGCCTACATCGGCCGCTCCGGCTGGAACACCCTGTCGACCGTCGGCGCGATCTCCGACGACGAGATCCGTCGAGGCGGTCGACGAGTCCTACCGGCTGGTGGTCTCCAAGCTGCCGAAGAAGCACCGCCCCGACGGCTGGGACGCATGAGAGGTCACCACCACGTCGTGTGCGGGTTGCCGTCCCGGCGTCGCCCGAGCGCCTTGAGCTCGCGCTTCTCCAGCCGCGCCTGCTCGCGTGCGATGAGGTCGCCCTTGTTCGCTGTCAGCTGGCCCACCCGCATGAGCGCGACGAGGCTGACGAAGATCGGCCACGGGAATCCCGGGTGGAACCCGTCGCCTCATCGAGGCCCAACACGCCCAGATCACCCAGCACACCAGCGACGGCCCGAGGAACATCCCGAGCAGCGCCTTGCGTCGCTGCGACTGCCACCACTCGACCGCCTGGGCGTGCAGGTCGGCCGGTGCGCTGCGGACCACGCTCGGCACCAGGTCGGCGATGATCGCCGGCAGCTCGCCGAGCGTCTTGGCGGCCCGGCGCGCGCCTGCCCGCTCGTCGTACTCGTCCTTGGTGAGGCGCCCCTCGGCGTACCCCTCGGCGAGCACGCCGTGGACGACATCGCGGTCCTGTCCGAGGCCCGCAGCGCGCGCGGCGTCGGGACGCCGCGGGTCCAGGGTGAACTCGTCCCACGGCAGCCTCGAAGGAGTGGCCGCGCTCATGCGAGGAAGTCTAGGAGCCACCCCGAACCCCGGAAGTGAGGTCTGTCATGGCTCGTGAGGTGCAGGTGACGTTCGACTGCGCCGATCCCGCCGCGCTGTCGGCTTTCTGGGCGGAGGTGCTGGGCTACCGGCTCGACGACCCACCGCCGGGCTTCAGCTCGTGGGAGGAGACGCTCGAGGCCTGGGGGGTCCCGCCCGAGCACCGCAACGACCGCTCGGCCGTCCACGACCCCGACGGCAACGGCCCTCGGCTGTTCTTCCAGAAGGTCCCGGAGGGCAAGACCGCCAAGAACCGCGTCCACCTCGACGTCCGCGCCGCGCCGGGCCTGGAGACGGAGGCGCGGATGTCCGCGCTCGAGGCGGAGTGCGAGCGGCTGGTCTCGCTGGGTGCGACCCGGGTGCAGCGCTTCGAGGCCGACCAGGCGGGCTCCGGCCACATCGTCATGCTGGACCCCGAGGGCAACGAGTTCTGCTTGGACTGACCTCGACGGTCGGGACGACTCACCCGGCCGTCGCAGCCAGCGGCCGAGCAGCGGGGCGAACAGCAGCATGGCGAAGAGCCGGATGACCTGCATGGCGAGCACGTAGGTCACGTCCGAGCCGCTGTCGGCGGCGGTGGCGAGCACCGCGAAGAGCCCGCCGGGGGTGGTCGCGAGGTACGCCGTGAGCTCGTCGACGCCGGTCACCGCCGAGAGCACGACGCCGAGCAGGCCGCAGGCCGCGATCACGGCGAGGATCAGGAAGGTCGCCAGCGGCAGCAGCTTGGCGATGCTGCGCAGGCTGGCTCGGGTGAAGCGCAGCCCGACCCGCACCCCGATCAGCGCGTAGCCGAGTGCCTCCAGTGCTGGGGGCACCGAGACCTGACCGAGCACGCCACTGGCCGAGATCGCGACGGCCACCAGCATCGGCCCCAGCAGCGCGGTCGCCGGCGCGCGTCACGACGCGTCTGCAGGAGCAGCCCGAGTCCCGACCGACGAGCGCCACGAAGGCGAGGTCGGGCCCCCAGCGGGTGGCGCCTGTCGAGAGCGTGCCGGCGCCGGAGGGCGGGTGGAAGATCAGCGTGGTGACGATGCGGCATCGCGAGCAGCACCAGCAGCACCCGGAGGTACTGCACGACGGTGACCACCCGGTCGTCGGCTCCCAGCTCGCGAGCCAGCGCGACGATCCCCGAAGCGCCGCCGGCGACCAGCGCGAAGGCTCCGGTGGCCGGGGAGACGTCGCGGTGCAGGGCAAGCAGTCGGCCCGCGGCCACGCTGATGACGAGCGTGCCCACGGTGACGAGCAGTCACCGACGGCCAGTTCCCGGCGAGCTGGGTCAGCGTGGGCAGCTGCACCAGCGCTCCGATGACCGCACCGACGAGCGCCTGGCCCAGCCGGAAGACGAAGCCCGGCATCTCCAGCTCGTCGCGGGCGATCAGTGCGTGCGCCATACCGGCGAGCAGCGAGCCGAACAGCACCGGTGAGGGCAGCCGGACCAGCGCGAACAGCCAGGCTGGCCGCCGCGCCAAGTGCGATGACCAGCGCCCACGCGCGGATCGTGCGGGCGGTCGATGGGCATCCCGGCAAGCCTAGAAGAGGTTGCTTGTGCCAAAGGTCGCCCGGTTGGACGCGATCTGGGAGACTGGGCCCCGGTGGAGGGGAGTATTCCTTCGCAACGGTGCCGTCACCACGGTCGCCGGCCCCAGGTTTCTCGGGAGTCGGTCCCGGTGCCGTTGGTCCATGTGAAGTGGGCGGAAGAGACCTCCGGATCGTTTGTCATGCAGCGCTGCTGCACAACTTTCCGGAGAAGAGGTTTCCCGTGGACGTGCCCACCTGGGTCTGGTGGACCACCATCGGCGCGACTGTCGCGGTGCTGATGTTCGACTTGTTCATCGTCGGCCGGCGCCCGCACGAGCCCTCGATGAAGGAGGTCTCGGCCTACCTTGCCTTCTACATAGGCCTGGCCGTCGCATTCGGTGCCGGCGTCTGGATCCTCGCGGGCCACGAGTTCGGCGTGGAGTTCTACGCCGGGTGGCTGACGGAGTACTCGCTCTCGGTCGACAACCTGTTCATCTTCATCATCATCATGGCGAAGTTCGGGGTGCCCCGGCAGTACCAGCAGGAGGCGCTGCTGATCGGCATCGTGCTCGCCCTGGTGATGCGGGCGATCTTCATCGCGGTCGGAGCGGCCGCGATCAACGAGTTCAGCTGGATCTTCTACATCTTCGGGCTCTTCTTGGTCTTCACGGCGATCAAGCTCGCCAAGGGAGGGCAACAGCAGCGAGGACGAGTACGAGGAGAACCGGCTCATCAAGTGGGTCGAGCGGCACCTGCCCGCCACCGACACCTGGCACGGCACGAAGATCTTCGTGAAGGAGAACGGGAGCAGGGTGGTCACCCCGATGTTCCTGGTGATCTTGGCGCTGGGTACGACGGACCTGCTGTTCGCCCTCGACTCGATCCCAGCGATCTACGGCCTGACCGAGGAGCCGTACCTCGTGCTGACCGCGAACATCTTCGCGCTCATGGGCCTGCGCCAGCTGTACTTCCTCATCGGTGGCCTGCTGAAGCGCCTGGTCTTCTTGTCCTACGGCCTCGCGGTGCTCCTGGGGTTCATCGGCGTGAAGCTCGTGCTGCACGCGATGCACGAGAACGAGGTGCCGTTCATCAACGGCGGCAAGCCCATCGAGTGGGCGCCGGACATCAACACCCTGGTCTCGCTCGGGGTGATCGTCGTGGTGCTCGGCGTCACCGCAGTGGCGAGCCTCATCGCGTCCGCGAAGGGCGTCGAGGTGGAGAGCCCCTTGGCAGCCGCGCTCGAGGACGCCGAGGAGAGCGACGACGACGGGTGCCGACAAGAGTGCCGACAAGAGTGCCGACGGCAACGCCGAGGCCGAGCGGTAGGTTCCCGGGCATGACCGACGGCTCGTTGACGGACCTGGCGCGCCCCACCGAGGGGGACGTGGTCGAGCTGATCCTCGAGGACCATCGCAGCTTCGAGGCGCTGCTCCGGGAGCTGCGAGACAGCAGCTCCGACCGCGACGCGGTCACGGCGCGCCTTCGCGAGCCTGCACGTGGCGCACGCCGAGGCCGAGGAGCGAGAGGTCTACCCGACGCTGCGCCGTCGCAACGCGATCGACGAGCACGAGGCCGAGCACGGCGAGGAGGAGCACGCCGAGGGCCACGCCGCCCTGCTCAAGGTGCTCGAGGCCGCCGAGCTCGAGGGCGAGGACTTCGACGACCTGGTGGAGGAGCTGGCCGGCGCCGTCAACCACCACCTCACCGAGGAGGAGCTCACGATCCTCAACCCGGCGCGGGACGAGGTCGCCGAGGACGTGCGCCGGCGCCTCGGAGCCGCCTTCGCCGCGGCCCGCAACGCCCTGCTGGACGACGGCTGCGGCGGGATCGAGAACGTCCGCGGGATCGTCGAGCGGGCCCGCCGAGACGGCGTTCTCTGAGGAGCTCCTGGCGAGAATCCCCGCCTGCGGCGGCCCTGCCCTAACTTCTCCCGTCGAAGATCGTTGAACGCCCACGCACCCGACAGGGTCCGGTGCATGATGCGATCTGGGCCCCTGGGGGTGCGAGGTCGGGCAAAACGGGGAACAACCTCCCCGTCGGGGGGTCCGACTCCGTGGGCTCGGCAGGCCTGGGGCGAAGCACGGCCCCTGGCGCAAAATGAGAACACGTTCTAATATTGGGCAGCGATCTCGGGCGAGACGCGAGATGGCGGATCTCGCGGGCCGGGATCAGTCCCGGGCGGAGGTGAGCGGTGGCGATCAGCGCTGTCTCCGTGGTCCGTGGACCCGGTGAGCTCGCCCTCATGGTCGTCCGGGTGTCCAAGCTCGTCTTCACGACCCGCTTCCAGACCCGTGAGTTCATCGAGCAGGCGTGGTTCATCACCAGCGTGTGTCTGATGCCGACGATCTTGGTGTCGATCCCTTTCGGTGCCGTGATCTCCCTGCAGGTAGGCAACCTGACCAGCCAGCTCGGCGCCCAGTCCTTCGCCGGTGCGACCGCCGTGCTGGCGGTGGTGCGCGAGGCGGCTCCCATCGCGGCGGCGCTGCTCATCGCCGGCGCCGCGGGGTCGGCCATCTGCTCCGACATGGGCGCCCGCAAGATCCGTGAGGAGATCGACGCGATGGAGGTGCTGGGCATCGACCCGATCGCCCGGCTCGTCGTGCCCCGCGTGCTCGCAACCGTCTTCGTGGCGCTGATGATCAACGGCCTCGTGATCGGGGCCGGCATCCTCGGCGGCTACTTCTTCACCGTGATCGTGGCCGGGGGCTCCGCCGGTGCCTTCTTGTCCTCGTTCACCGCGCTGGCCTCCCTGACCGACCTGGTCCTCGCCATGATCAAGGCCGGGATCTTCGGGTTCCTCGCGGCGATCGTCGGCGCCTACAAGGGCCTCAACGCCGGCGGCGGCCCCAGCGGGGTCGGCCGTGCGGTCAACGAGTCCGTGATCATCGCGTTCATGCTGCTGTTCTTCTTGAACGCCATCATCACGGCGATCTACTTCCAAGTCGTGCCACCCCCGGGGTTCTGATGTCTGGCATCGGGTCGGTTGGCTCCAACATCCTCAAGGAGCGCCGCGAACGTCTCGAGGAGTACGGCGACCAGCTGCTCTTCTACGCCAAGGCACTGGCGTGGACGCCTCGCGCCATCCGCCGCTACCGGCGCGAGATCTTCAACACCCTGGCCGAGGTGTCCTTCGGGGTCGGCGGCCTCTCGCTGATCGCCGGCACCGTCGGCGTCATCGCCTTCCTGGCGTTCTTCGCCGGCACCGAGGTCGGCATCCAGGGCTACGCCTCGCTGAGCCAGATCGGCGTCGCGAAGTTCACGGCGTTCATCTCCGCCTACTTCAACACCCGCGAGGTGGCGCCGCTGGTGGCGTCCATCGCGCTCGCCGCGACCGTGGGCTGCGGCTACACCGCCCGGCTCGGGGCCATGCGGATCAGCGAGGAGATCGACGCCCTCGAGGTGATGGGTGTGCCGTCGCTGCCGTTCCTGGTGACGACCCGCATCATCGCCGCCTTCATCGCCGTCATCCCGCTCTACGTCGTGGCGCTGTGTGCGTCGTACCTCTCGCCCCGGCTGATCACCACGCTGATCTACCACCAGTCGCCGGGCACGTACGACCACTACTTCATCCAGTTCCTGCCACCCATCGACATGCTCTGGTCGTTCGGCAAGCTGATCTTCCTCGCGGTGGCCATCATCTTGATCCACTGCTACTACGGCTACACGGCCTCCGGCGGCCCCGCGGGCGTGGGCATCGCAGTCGGCCGCGCCATCCGCACCTCGATCGTCACGGTCGTGGTCGCGGACTTCTTCTTGAGCTTCGCCATCTGGGGCTCCACCACCACCGTCCGGATCACCGGGTGAGGGGGGTGGACCGATGCTGGTGAACGTCATCCACGACACCCGCGGCGAGCATCGCCGCCTGGTGTTGTTCGGGCTGGTCTTCCTCGCGGTCATCGCGATGCTCGTGGCCTTCTCCATCGCGATCTACAACAAGACCTTCCAGAGCGTCGAGACCGTCACGATCCGTGCCGACCGCGCCGGCCTGCAGCTCGAGAGGTACGGCGACGTTCGCCAGCACGGCGTGCTCGTTGGCCAGGTGCGCAAGGTCGACCAGAACGGCACCAAGGCGACCATCACGGTTGCCCTCTCGCCGAAGTCGGCCACCGCCATCCCCGAGAACGTGGGGGTCGAGATCTTGCCGACCACGCTCTTCGGCCAGAAGTACATCGCCTTCACCGAACCGAAGAACCCTTCCAGCAAGACGCTCACCGACGGCGACGTGATCCCGTCTTCTCGTGTCACCACCAACGTCGAGCTCAGCCAGATCCTGGCCGACCTCTTCCCGCTGCTGCGGGCGGTGCGGCCGGCGGACCTCAACGCGACCCTGAACGCGCTCGCCACCGCGCTGGAGGGCCGTGGCGAGAAGATCGGCCAGAGCATGGAGCGCCTGGACACCTACCTGACCGGCATCCAGCCGCACCTCGGCACGTTCCGGCAGGACCTCATCGCGCTCGCAGACGTCACGCACACCTACGAGATCGCCACCCCCGACCTGATGCGGCTGCTGCGCAACGCCACCGTGACCAGCCGCACCCTCATCGACAAGCGCGCTCAGCTCGGGGCCTTCTTCGACGACGTCGCCGGGGTGTCCTCGACGACCAGCCGCGTGCTCGCGGACAACGAGGCCGGCCTGATCCGCTTCGGTGAGCTCTCGCGGCCGATGATGCGGCTGCTCGACACGTACTCCCCGGAGTACCCCTGCCTGCTCAAGGGCCTCGACCGCTACACGAGCCGGCTGCGTCCGATCTTCCGGAACAACCGGATCTACCAGAAGCTCGAGATCGGGGCGACGCAGAAGTCGGCCTACGACAAGAACGACAAGCCGGTGTACGGCGAGGTCGGGCACGGGCCGTGGTGCCTCGGTCTGCCGTACCCGAAGGTGCCGATCGGCGCGAACCCGCTCAAGGACGGCAGCGACAACGACTCGAACCCCTCGCAGAGCCAGCTGCCGGGCACCAGCGCGCCCGACCCCCTCCAGCAGCTGTTCGGAGGAGCCGGGACCACCAGCGGCTACGCCGGAACGCCCGGTGAGCAGCGCGTCGTGGAGGCATACCTCGCCACCCGTTCCGGCAAGCCGGCCACGCGGTTCTCCTCGATGTCGAGCCTGATCTACGGCCCGTTGATGCGGGGGCAGGTGATCAACTCATGACCGCTGCCAACCGCAACACCGTGACGGCCTCGGCCGCGGTCAAGCTCGGCATCTTCAGCCTCGCGTCGGTGATCGTCACCGGCCTGCTGGTCGTGATCATGGGCCACATCGGACTCGGTGACCAGACGACGTACAAGGCGGTCTTCTCCAACGCCACCCAGCTCCTCAAGGGCGACGACGTCCGCGTGGCGGGTGTCTCTGTCGGCGAGGTGAAGAACGTCGAGGTGCTCAACCGCACGGAAGCGCTCGTGACCTTCAAGGTGAAGTCGGACGTGCCGCTGACCACCAAGAGCCGCGCGGAGATCCGGTTCCTGAACCTCGTCGGCGACCGCTACATGGGCCTCGAGCAAGGCGACGCCGGAGCGCCTCGGTTGAAGGCGGACCAGACTCTCCCGGTCTCCCAGACCACCCCAGCGCTCGACCTCACGGTGCTGTTCAACGGGTTCAAGCCGCTGTTCTCCGCGCTCGACCCCAAGACCGTCAACGAGCTCTCGCTGAACATCGTGCGGACCCTGCAGGGCGAGGGCGGCACCATCCAGAGCCTGCTGGCGAGCACGGCATCGCTGACCAACACCCTGGCCAACCGCGACCAGCTCATCGGTGAGGTCATCGACAACCTGAGCACGATCCTCGGCACCGTGAACGACAGGCACGAGCAGCTGAACCACCTCGTCACCGCACTCAAGGGCTGGACCGGCCAGCTCGCCCGTGACCGCAAGGTCATCGGCGCCTCGATCTCCAACATGTCCCAGCTGACCCGCGTGGTCGCGGACTTCCTCACCGAGGGCCGACCGCTGCTCAAGTCGGACATCGCCGAGCTGCGCGAGCTGACGACCCGGCTCTCGAAGCCGAAGAACACCGCGATCATCAAGACGCTGCTCGACCAGCTGCCCGAGGCGCTCACCGACCAGACCCGCACCGGCACCTACGGGTCTTGGTACAACTACTACCTCTGCGGCTTCCGGGGCGACATCACGCTGCCGAAGTTCACGAACGTCGACCCCATCATCGAGAAGACGCTGCTCAAGCCGCTCCAGAAGAAGCTGAGCAACATCGCGTTCCACAGCAACGTGAAGCGGTGTGCGTTTTGAGGGGCTACAGCGACGGTCAGGTCCTCAGGCTCGGCACCTACACGCTGGTGGTGCTGATGCTGGTGATGGCGGCTGCGTTCAACCTCTCCAAGTTCCCCGGCTTCGGCGGGAAGGTCTACCACGCGGAGTTCACCGACGCGAGCGGGCTGCGGCCCGGCAACATGGTGCAGATCGCAGGCATCCGCGCGGGCCGTGTCGAGAACATCAGCCTCGAGCAGAACACGGTGGTCGTCGACTTCCGCGTCAAGAACGGCTACGACTTCGGCAACCAGAGCAAGGCTTCGGTCGAGGTCTTGAACCTGCTCGGCGAGAAGTACCTCAACCTCGAGCCCGCCGGCAGCGGCCAGCTCGACACCGACAACGCCATCCCGACCTCGCGCACCGAGTCCGCCTACGACATCGTCGGGGTCCTCACCGACCTCACCAAGACCACCGAGGGCATCGACACGCCACAGCTGGCGAGCGCGCTGGAGACCCTGGGCACCACGCTCGACACCGCCAGCCCTGAGATCCGCTCCAGCTTCCGCGGCATCTCGCGGCTCTCGCGCACCATCGCCAGCCGCGACGCCAAGCTGCAGACGCTGCTGCGCCGCTCGGACGACGTGAGCAAGCTGCTGGCCAACCGCGCGGAGGACCTCACCACGTTGATGCGGCAGGCGAGCCAGGTCTTCCAGGAGCTCGAGGCCCGCAAGACCGCGATCCACACGCTGCTGGTCAACGCCCGGCAGATGGCGATCCAGCTCGAAGGGGTCGCCACCGACAACCAGAAGCAGATCGGCCCCGCCTTGGGCTCGCTCCAGCAGGTGCTCTCGCTGCTGCAGAGCAAGGAGAAGCAGCTCAGCGACATGATCCGCAACCTCGGGCCCTACGCCACCATCTTGGGCAACATCATCGGCACCGGACCGTGGTTCGACGGCTACGTCGTCAACATGTTCGGGCTGCCCAAGGAGTTCCAGCCCGGAACAGGCGGGCAGATCTGATGAAGATCCTCAATGGTGTCAGCGGCCGCGCGATAGCGATCGCCGTTGCGGTGATCCTGGTGGCAGCCACCTTCTTCACGTTCCGCGCCCAGCCGGACTCCACCACCGCGACCGCCCACTTCTCCCGCGCCGTGAGCATCTACAAGGGCTCCGAGGTGCGCGTTCTCGGGGTCCCGATCGGCAGCGTCACGTCCGTCGTACCGGAGGGGAACTCGGTGCGCGTGGACATGGAGTGGGACTCGAAGTACAAGGTGCCCTCCAACGCCACCGCCGTGATCGTCACGCCCACACTGGTGGCGGACCGTTTCGTGCAGCTCACGCCGGCGTACGACTCAGGCAAGGTCATGGCGAGCGGCGCGGACATCCCCGTGAAGGAGACCGGCACCCCGGTCGAGCTGGACCGCATCTACGCCAGCCTGAAGACGCTCTCGAACGCCCTCGGCCCCAGCGGCGCGAACAAGACGGGCGCGCTGAACGACCTGCTCCACGCCGGCGCCGAAGACGCTGAAGGGCGAAGGTGCCCGCGGCAACCAGATGATCAACGACCTGTCCAAGGCGTCTGAGACCTTCGGAAAGGGCAGCGGCCCGCTGTTCGACACGGTCACCCAGCTCTCGCAGTTCAGCACCGTGCTGGCCGACAACGACAAGGTCGTGCGCTCCTTCATCGAGGACCTCGCCGGCGTCTCAGGCCAGCTCTCCGGTGAGCGTTCGGAGCTGCGACAGCTGCTCGCGGCACTCGCCCAGGCCGTGGGCACCGTGAAGTCGTTCGTCCACAACAACCGCAACGCGCTCTCGAAGAACCTCAAGTCGCTCACCGAGGTCGTCGGGGTCGTCGCGAAGCAGCGCGACAACCTGGCGAAGGCGCTCGAGGCCGGGCCACTGGGCGCCGGCAACCTGGCACTCGCCTACGACACCCCGACTGCGTCCATCGGTGGCCGGTTCGCCATCGGCGGCAACTTCGACGACGCCGACGGGTCGCTGTGCGCCATCGTCCAGGCCGACAAGACGATCCCGGAGACGCTGCAGAAGGCCGCGTGCGCGATCTTCACCGCGGTGCTGGAGAAGCTGCCGGCGTGTCAGGTCCCGCCCGGCCAGGACTGTGGGCTCACCGGTGGCGCCGGCGCACCCGCGCTGGGAGCGCCCAAGATTCCGGGTGCGCCCAAGCTCGGCGGCGGAAACCCCGCCAACAACCTCGGCCAGCTGCTCGGAGGTGGCGGATGACCACATTCGCGCCCCGTTGGCGCCGCCGTACCCTCCGTCGCTCCGCTGCCTGCCTGGTCGGCGTGGTCTGCGCCGCGCTCGCCCTGTCGGGTTGCAAGTTCGACGGTGCCTACGACCTGCCGCTGCCGGGTCACCCGGTCGACGCGGACCATTCCTACGACGTGACCGCCGAGTTCAAGGACATCCTCAACGTGGTGCCCCGCTCACCGGTCAAGGTCAATGACGTGACGGTCGGCGAGGTGACCGACGTGCGCCGCGTGGGCTGGCACGCCAGCGTCACCCTGCGGATCCGCGACGACGTCAAGCTGCCCGACAACTCGATCGCCGACATCCGCCAGGTCAGCCTGCTCGGCGAGAAGTACGTCGCGGTCGAGGCGCCCGCAGGCCGCGAACCGGTCGGCCGGCTGTCCGACGGCGACGACATCGCGATGTCGTCGACCGGACGCAACCCCGAGGTCGAAGAGGTGCTCGGCGCGTTGTCGTTCCTGCTCAGCGGTGGTGGCGTGGGCCAGATCAAGACCATCTCGGTGGAGCTGAACAAGGTGATGAGCGGCCGCCAGGACCGGCTGCGTCACCTGCTCGGACAGCTGGACTCGTTCATCGGCACCCTCGACGACCAGAAGCAGGACATCGTCCGCGCCCTCGACTCGATCAACAACCTCACGGCGACGCTCAACCGCGAGAAGCGCACGCTCACGGCCGCCCTGGACAACCTCGGGCCGGCGATCGACGTGCTGCGCTCCCAGCACGCCAAGCTCATCGGGATGCTGCACCAGCTCGATCGGCTCGGCCGGGTCGGCACCCGGGTCATCGGCAGCACCAAGGACGACCTGCTCGCCGACCTCAAGCACCTGCAGCCCGTGCTGCACGGACTCAACAAGGCCGGCGACTCGCTGCCACAGGGCCTCTCGCTGATGATCAGCTTCCCGTTCCCGGCGGGCACGACCGTGGTCAAGGGCGACTACGCGAACACCTCGATCGCGATGGACGTCAACCTCGGGAACTTCTTGAAGTTCTACGGCATCGAGGACAAGCCGCTCTCGCTGCCCGAGATCCCGGGCCTCGGCGCACTGAAGATCCCTGGCCTGAAGGGCAACCTCAAGCTGCCCAACAAGAAGCTCCCCAAGCTGCCCAAGAAGATCAAGCCTCCCAAGATCGGCGGCGGCGGCGGCAATGGCGGCGGAAACGGCGGCGGTGGCGGCGGTCTGCCCGACCTTCCGGGGCTGAACGGCATCGCCTACTACGGCTCGGTCACCACCAGCGGCGGCTTCTTCGGGGAGGGGCTTTGATGTCCCCCGTCCGAGACCGTGGCGCTTCGCGCCCAGCATCAACGGGCCCCGAACGGGGGACATCTGATGTTGAGACGCGGCATCAAGGTCAGGCTGATCGCGTTCCTCGCGCTCTCGGCCGTGGGCATCGTCTACGTCACCGCCAGCTATCTCGGCTTCGTCGACAAGATGCTGGGTCGCAACCTCGAGATGCACGTGACGCTGCCGAAGTCGTCCGGCCTGTTCACCGGCAGCGAGGTGACCAACCGCGGTGTGAAGATCGGCCGCATCTCGCACATGCACGTGACCGAGGAGGGCGTCGAGCTGGACCTGACGCTCCACCAGGGCACGAAGATCCCGCTCAGCTCGCCCGTGTACGTCCACAACCTCTCGGCGGTGGGGGAGCAGTACCTCGACTTCGAGCCGACCAGCCAGAAGGGTCCCTACGCCGAGAACGGCGACACCATCAAGGGAGACCGTTCCAGCCTGCCGGTCGACGAGGACGACCTGCTCATCCAGATGAACGAGCTCGTGCAGTCGCTCGACAAGCACGACCTCCAGACGGTCGTGAAAGAGACCGGGCTGATGTTCCACGACACCGGCCGTCCGCTGCAGCGGATGATCGACTCCGGTGACACCTTCATCCGAGAAGCGCAGGACCACCAGGCCGAGACGATCTCGCTGCTGGACAACGGCCTCACCGTCCTGCGCACCCAGCAAAAGGAGGGCGACAACATCAAGTCGTTCGCCCGGGACCTGGCCGACGTGACCGGCACGGTGGCCGCCTCCGACGCCAACCTGCGCACCGTCATCTCCCAGGGCGGTCCCGGCGGCCCGAGAGATCGACGCGCTGATGAAGCAGCTGGAGCCGACGCTCCCGGTGATGCTGGCCAACCTGGTCACCGTGCAGCAGGTCGTGACCGTGCGGCTCGACGCTGTCGAGCAGATCCTGGTGACGTTCCCGCGGATGATCGCCTCCGGCTTCAGCGGCACGCCCGGTGACGGCTTCGGACACATCAACATGCAGCTCGGAGCCGACGCCCCGATGCCCTGTCGCAAGGGCTACCTGCCGAAGGACCGCTGGCGACAAGGCAACGACCTGAGCGACGCCACGCCGTACTACGCGGCCCACTGCGCGTCCGGTCCGCCGATCAACATGCGCGGCACGAAGTACGCGCCGAAGTACCCGGCCCCCGGCGGCAAGGGATACCGCGTCGCGCCGTACGACCCGCGCACGGGTACCGTCGACTCAGGCTCCGCGGGCGGGAACACCGCCGCCCCCGGGTCGAGTGTGAGCATCGGTGGCCTGGGAGGCGAACGCGCGTTGTTCGGCGACGACTCGTGGAAGTGGCTCCTCATCGGGCCGGTGTCCGGTCAGTGAGCAAGCCGGAGTCCCCGGCCGCGTCTCGGCTGGGCTGGGTGTCGCTCGCGCTCATCGGTCTGCTCGTGGTCCTGCTGGCCCTCGGGGTCGTGATGTTCTCCAAGTGGCGCGACGAGAAGTCCACCCACGACGCGTACGACGACGCGCTGGCAGCCGCAAAGGCCGAGACGCTGGCCTTCACCACCCTCGACTACCGGACCGCCAAGACGTCGCTCGAGCGCGTGAAGAAGGGCGCCACCGGCGAGTTCGGCAAGGAGTTCACCAAGCAGAGCCCGGCCATCGAGAAGCTCACCCGGCAGAACAAGTCGGTCTCGAAGGGCAAGGTCGTCTCGGCCGGCGTCGTGTCGATGGACAAGGACTCCGCCCGGGTGATCGTGGTCGCCGACAGCTCCGGTGACCAACAAGAGCACCAAGAAGCCCGTGCCGCGCCACTACCGCCTGCAGCTCGACCTGCAGCAGGTGGACGGTGAGTGGCTCACCTCAGCACTCGAGTTCGTGGGATGAGCGGCGCCGATGTCCACCTCGTCAGACCCGAGCCCCGGCATGAAGATCTGCCCGTACTGCGCGGAGGAGATCCGCGAGGCCGCGGTCAAGTGCCGCTTCTGCCACTCCTACCTGACCGGCAGCATCTCCGAGAGGGAGTCCGCTCCGTCCGAGTCCCCGGCTGAGCCCGACGTGGCTGCCCCGGAGGACGACGAGACTGCCGAGACGCCGTCGTCGGCACCGCCTGCGCCGGTGGCCAAGCCCGGCTCGAAGACGGTGACCGTCGCCGAAGGCGGCGCCCAAGCCGAAATCGGCCGCGCCGCCCAAGGCCGGCACGTCGAAGACCGCCCAGTCGGCGAAGACCGCGAAGTCGAAGGCGCGAGGGCCGGCCGCCCAGACCCGCTTCCCGGCTCTGGCGCGGCCGGTGGTGGCGATCGTGCTCGCGGTGCTCGTCGTGCTCGCTGCTCGCGGCCGACGCGTTCCTGCTGCTGAGCTGGCACGGCTACCGGCAGCAGGCCGACGCCCGCTCGTCCGGCCAGGTGAGCGCCGTCAACGACATCGAGAAGATCCTGTCCTACGACTACCGGAGCCTGGACAAGAGCACGGCCGACGCCCAGAAGCTCATGACGTCCGAGTTCAAGAAGAAGTACGGCGACACCGCCGACCGCGTTCGCGCCGACGCTCCCGGCCTGAAGGCTGTCGTGAAGGCGCAGGTCGTCGCCTCGTCGGTCGTCAGTGCCAAGAAGGACAAGGTCAAGGCGCTGCTGTTCGTCAACCAGACCACGACCCGCAACGACCTCCCGCAGCCGCGAGTCGACCTCAACCGGGTCGAGGTCACGCTGGTCAAGGACGGCGACGGCTGGCTGGTGGACAACATCCAGGCACTGTGAGATAAACTAGAACACGTTCCAGTTCTTCCATCCGGTCCGGAGGTGGCGTCGGTGTCGCAGTCGCGCTCCAGAGGGCGGCCGTGAGCGCGTCCGGATGAGCCCGTCCGAGATCGAGACGTTCCTCGACGACTCGATGAAGGTGCAGGTCGCGACCGTCAGCCCGGACGGCGCCCCGCACCTGACGACGCTGTTCTACGTGATGCAGGACGGGCAGATCGCGTTCTGGACCTACGCGAGCTCGCAGAAGATCAAGAACCTCGAGCGCGACCCGCGGATCACCTGCCTGGTCGAGGACGGCGAGGACTACTTCGAGCTGCGCGGCGTCTCCTGACCGGCACCGCCGAGCTGGTGCGCGACGAGCCGGGCATCCGCAAGATCGGCACCGCGGTCGCCAGCCGGATGGCCGGCGGCGTCGACCTCGGCGAGATCGGGGAGGCCGAGGTGGAGCGACAGGTGACCAAGCGGGTGGGGGTGCTGGTGACGCCGACGAAGGTGGCCAGCTGGGACCACAGCAAGATGACGGCTAATGACAGCAGGAGCAGGACATGAAGAGTCATCGCCGACTACGACCTGTGCGAGGCGAACGGGCTGTGCGAGAGCTTCGCACCCGAGACGTTCGAGCTCGACGACGACGACAACCTGAACATCCTCGACGACCAGGTCACCGACGAGAACAAGGCGTTCGTGCAACAGGCGGTGGCGGCCTGCCCCAAGGCTGCCCTGTCGCTCAAGGAGGACTGACCACTCGATGACTGCTCCCACGACGGAGGCGCATCCTCGCTCTCGCTCGACGGCCGCGTCGCCGTCGTGACCGGTGCGGGTGCGGGGCTCGGCCGGGCCGAGGCGGTGGCCCTGGCGCCGAGCCGGTGCGCACGTGGTGCTCAACGACCTTCCCGGTGCGGCTGACGAGGCGGCCGACGAGATCCGCGGGTTCGGCGGGCAGGCGTCCGTCGTACCAGGCGACGTGGGGGAGCGGTCGACCGCCGACGCGCTGATGACGGCGACCGCCGAGGACCTCGGCCGCCTCGACATCGTGGTCAACAACGCCGGCGTGCTCCGCGACCGGATGCTGTTCAACATGTCCGACGAGGAGTGGGACCTCGTCCTCAAGGTGCACCTGCGCGGCCACTTCCTGCTCTCGCGCAACGCCGCGTCGCACTGGCGGTCGCTGTCGAAGCAGACCGGCGAGCCGGTCTACGGGCGCGTGGTCAACACCGCGTCCGAGGCGTTCCTGATCGGCTCTCCCGGCCAGCCGAACTACGCCGCCGCGAAGGGCGGCATCACCGCGCTCACCCTCTCGACGGCCCGCGGCCTCGGTCGCGTCGGCGTGCGCGCGAACGCGATCTGCCCGCGTGCCCGCACCGCCATGACCGCCGACGTGTTCGGTGCCGACGAGTCCGGTGCCGGCATCGACCCGCTGTCGCCCGAGCACGTCGCTCCGCTGGTGGCCTACCTCGCCTCGCCGGCGGCCGACCGGATCACCGGCCAGGTGTTCGTGGTGTACGGCGGCATGGTCGCGCTGCTCGCCGCCCCGACCGTCGAGCAGCGCTTCGACGCCAGCGGCGACGCATGGGACCTCGCCGACCTCGACAAGCAGGTCGGGTCGTACTTCACCGACCGTGACCCCGCGGTCGGCTTCGCGGCCGACGCCGTGATGAACATCGACGCACAGCCGCTCGGCTGACGACCCGACAGGAGCAGGACATGGGACGACTCGACGGCAAGGTGGCCATCGTCACCGGTGGCGCGCAGGGACAGGGCGCGGCCATCTGTCGCGGCTTCGTCGCCGAGGGCGCTCGCGTCGTGATCGCCGACATCGCCGACGAGCCCGGCGAGGTGCTCGCGAAGGAGCTCGGCGACGCTGCCCAGTTCTGCAGCTCGACGTCACCAGCGAGGACGACTGGGCCGCGGTGGTGGAGACCACCCGCACGTCGTACGGCGCCCCGACGGTGCTGGTCAACAACGCCGGCATCTTGATGTTCGAGGAGCTCACCAAGACCACGCTCGAGGCCTACGACAAGCTGATCCGGATCAACCAGTACGGCACCTTCCTCGGCATGCGCTCGGTCGCCACCTCGATGGAGGAGTCCGGCGGCGGCTCGATCATCAACACCTCGTCGATCGAGGGCCTCGGCGGGATGCCGTTCCTGGTCGCCTACACCGCGTCGAAGTTCGCGATCCGCGGGATGACCAAGGCGGCCGCGATGGAGCTCGGCCCGAAGGGCATCCGCGTCAACTCCGTGCACCCCGGCATGATCGACACCGGCATGACCCGCATCCACGGCGGCGACGCCGCGATGGAGTGGGGCGGCAGCCGCGTCGCTCTCAAGCGGGTCGGCCTGCCCGAGGACGTCGCGGGGATGTACGTCTTCCTGGCCGGCGACGAGTCGTCGTACTGCACCGGTGGCGAGTTCGTCGTCGACGGTGGCGCCACCGCGACCCACGCCTTCGGCGGCTGAGCCCCGAACGTTGGTTGAGGTGCCCGAGGCGCTAGCCGAGGGCCTCGAAACCGGGTGACTCAGGCAGTGAGTCCCTGCCCACGTCCGGTGGTTTCGAGACGCCTCGCTCGCAGGCTCACGAGGCTCCTCAACCACCGAAGGGGGCCGGTCAGCGGAGCAAGAGGTGGACGGCGACGTCCATGGACTTGGCGACGTCGTTGGCGGAGGCGCGGCCGGTGACCCACTGCACGAGGCTGGCGAGCCAGACGTCGCCGATCACCTTGGCGATCGCGATCTCCTCCTCGGTGGGCTCTGGCGGCTCGGAGGACGCCATCACCTCCTCGGGGTCACGCATCGCGGCCATCAGCATGCGGGTGACGTGCATGCCCACGACGTGGATCTCGTTGGCGACCGAGGCGTCGGCGAACATGAACGCGCGGGTGAGCGCCTCGGTGAGGTTCGGGTCGCGCTGCAGCGTGCGGGTGGTGCGCCCCAGGACGTACATCACGCGGTCGCCGGGCGTCTCACCCGGGATCGGCTTGCGGTCGAAGTTCTCGCGGGCCTGCTCGAACTGCATGGCGAGCGCGGAGACCAGCAGGTGGATCTTGGAGGGGAAGTAGCGGTAGAGCGTGCCCAGCGCGACGTCGGCACGCTCGGCGACGGCACGCATCTGCATCTGCTCGAAGCCGCCCTTGGAGGCGAGCGTGATCGCGGCGTCGAGGATCCGCTTGCGACGTTCCCGCTGGGCCGCGGAGCCCAAGTCGTCGTAGGTGAGTGAGTTGAGGCTGCTCATGTGACCCTCCCATCGAGCGGACGCCGTGTGGTGACACCCGAGATGGCGGACCTCACCCACCCCGTAGGCTATCACCGCGAACCTGCATAATAGGAACACGTTTCAGTCTCGAGCCACAGTATTCGGCGCGGCCCACGGGCCGTCCACGAGCTGTCCACGAGCTAGTCGGAGGTCTGGTTGCGCGTCGCCCTGCTGTCGTATCGCAGCAAGCCACACTGCGGCGGACAGGGCGTCTACGTACGACACCTGAGCCGAGAGCTGGCGGCCCTCGGCCACGACGTCGAGGTGTTCTCCGGACAGCCCTACCCGGTTCTCGACCGGGGAGTCCGGCTCACGAAGGTGCCGAGCCTCGACCTCTACCGCGAGCCCGATCCGTTCCGTACGCCGCGTCCCAGCGAGCTCCGCGACCGCATCGACCTGCTCGAGGTGGCGACGATGTGGACCGCCGGCTTCCCGGAGCCACGGACCTTCAGCATGCGCGCCGCGCGTGTGCTGCGTGAGCGGCTCGACGAGTTCGACGTGGTCCACGACAACCAGACGCTGGGCTACGGGCTGCTCGACATCGAGCGCGCCGGTCTGCCGGTCGTGACGACCATCCACCACCCGATCACCTACGACCGTCGCGTCGACCTCGCCAGCGCGACGAGCTGGCGTCGGCGGCTGTCGCTGCGTCGCTGGTACGGCTTCCTGCGGATGCAGGGCAAGGTCGCCCGGGCGTCGGCCCACGTGCTGTGCCCGTCGGAGAGCTCGGCTCGCGACGTCGTCACGGAGTTCGGTGTCGACCCGGCGCGCATCGAGGTGATCCCGCTCGGCGTGGACCAGGTCTTCACCCTTCCGAGCGCACCCCGGGTGCCGGGCCGGATCGTTGCGATGGCGAGCGCGGACACCCCGATGAAGGGCATCGCGACGCTGCTGGAGGCGTTCGCGAAGCTGCGCACCGAGCGTGATGTCGAGCTGCTGCTCATCAGCCGGCCCAAGCCCGGCGGTCAGACCGAGCGGCTCATCGACCGGCTGGCCATCACCGACTCGGTCCGCTTCGTCAACGGCATCTCCGACGAGGAGCTGGCCGCGGTGGTCGGGTCGGCCGAGATCGCCTGCGTGCCGTCGCTCTACGAGGGCTTCTCGCTGCCGACCGTCGAGGCGATGGCGTGCGGGACGCCCCTGGTGGTCAGCCGCGCGGGCGCGATCCCCGAGGTCGTCGGCCCTCCAGGGATGTGCGCCGACGTGGTGACGCCCGGAGACGTCGGCGAGCTCGAGACGGCACTCGAGCGGCTGCTCGACGACCCCGACAGGCGTGCGCGGATGGGCGCTGCCGGCCGCGCACGTGCCCAGGCCGAGTTCAGCTGGCGCGCGGTCGCCGAGGCGACTGCCGCGGCGTACCAGCGCGCCATCGACACCCCGCGCCCAGCGGCGCCCACCAGGTAGACGCGAGGAGACCCGATGCTCACCGTTGACTTCGAACGACTCGGTCTGCGCCGGGGTGACCGGGTGCTCGACATGGGCTGCGGCGCCGGTCGGCACGCCTTCGAGATGTTCCGGCGCGGCGGCGACGTCATCGCCTTCGACCAGGACGGCGACGAGCTGGCCGACGTGCTGGAGCTGTTCGGCGCGATGCGTGAGGCGGGCGAGGTCCCGCTCGGCGCCGAGGCGGACATCAAGCAGGGCGACGCGCTCTCGCTGCCCTTCGCCGACGAGGAGTTCGACCGCATCGTCGCCGCCGAGGTGCTCGAGCACATCCCCGAAGACACGACCGCGATCGCCGAGCTGGTGCGCGTGCTCCGACCCGGCGGCACGATCGCGGTGAGCGTGCCGCAGATGGCTGCCGGAGCGGATCTGCTGGGCGCTGTCCGACGCCTACCACCAGAACGAGGGCGGGCACATCCGCATCTACACCGGCCACGAGCTGGTGCAGAAGCTGCAGGCCGCCGGCCTGAAGCTCGAGGGCCGCGACCACGTGCACGGCCTGCACGCGCCGTACTGGTGGATCAAGTGCGCGGTCGGCGTCGACAAGGAGCAGCACCCGCTGGTGAAGGCCTACCACCGGCTGCTGGTGTGGGACATCATGCGCAAGCCGCTTGCGACGCGGCTCGCCGAGCGGGCGCTCGACCCGCTGATCGGCAAGAGCCTGGTCCTCTACCTCAGCAAGCCGGAGCTGACTTCATGAGCGTCCACGTGCCGGCACTGCCCGGCCTGCTCGACCGGCACCAGGTCGCGGCGACCGCCTCGTCGATCGCGCACGTCCAGGAGCCCGACGGTGCAATCCCGTGGACGTTCGGCGGGCACTCCGACGTCTGGAACCACGTCGAGGCCGCCATGGCGCTGGTGCTCGGCGGCGAGATCTCGGCGGCGGAGCGCGCCTACGACTGGTGCCTGGCCACGCAGCGCGAGGACGGCTCCTGGCCGATGAAGCTGGTGGCCGGTGTCGTCGAGGACGCCAGCGGCGAGACCAACATGAGCGCCTACCTGGCCGTGGGGGTCTGGCACCACTGGCTGGTACGACGCGACGAGGCGTTCGTGCACCGCTACTGGACCGCCGTGCGACGAGGGCTCGACTACGTGGTCTCCCTGCAGCTGCCGTTCGGCGGCATCGCCTGGTCGAAGGAGGCCGGCGGCCACGTCAACGAGGAGGCACTCGTCGCGGGCAGCTCCAGCATCTTCCAGGCACTGAAGGCCGGAGTCGCGCTGTCCGAGCTGATGGACGACGCGCAGCCGGAGTGGGAGCTCGCGGCCGGGCGGCTCGGGCACGCACTGCGCGAGCACCGCGACCTGTTCATGGACAAGTCCACGTTCTCGATGGACTGGTACTACCCGGTGCTCGGCGGCGCCGTCCGTGGGGACGCGGGTCGCGCCCTCATCGACAGCAGGTGGGACGACTTCGTCGTGCCCGGGCTCGGCATCCGGTGCGTCGACACGAACCCGTGGGTGACGGGTGCGGAGACGTGCGAGCTGGTGCTCGCCCTGGACACCCTCGGCGACAACGAACGAGCGCTGACGCTGCTGCGCGACATGCAGCACCTTCGCCACGAGGACGGCTCCTACTGGACCGGCTACGTCTACCCCGACCAGGTCAGGTGGCCGGGCCAGCAGACGACGTACACCTCTGCCGCTGTCGTGCTCGCCGTCGACGCCCTGTCGGGCACGACCCCGGGGTCCGACATCTTCCGTGGCAGCACGATGCCGGCGGAGTTCCCGGAGATCGGGCTCGAGTGCGGCTGCGAGCCGGCGCTCAGCTCGGCGCGCCTCGGCTGAGCAGATGCAAGACGGCGGGTTCGCCTCCGGCGGCGCGATCGCGCTGATCGTCGTGCTCGGCGTGCTGCTCGTGGCAGCGGTCGTCGTGCTGGTGGTCGGGGTGAGGCGGCTGCAGCGAGCACAGCGACGGATCGACGTGCTCGAGGCGGAGATCGAGGCGGCCGGTGGCGACACCGGGGAGATCCCCGCACTCCCGAGGTCCCTGGGTCGGGCCGAGCGCGCGATGCGGACGATGGTGGACGCCGCGTTCAAGGTGCGCGACCAGGGCGTCGGCGGGCTGCTCATGGAGTCCATGGACAACCTGTCGCGCTGGGCGATCGAGGACCGCAGCGAGATCACGAAGATGGCGGCCAACGACGGCACCGTGACGGTGTTCTTCTCCGACATCGAGGGCTCGACCGCTCTCAACGCGGAGCTGGGCGACGAGGGCTGGGTGCGGCTGCTGATCGCCCACGACACGCTCGTGCGGGCAGAGGTCGAGCGCCGCAACGGCCACATCGTGAAGTCGCAGGGCGACGGCTTCATGGTGGTGTTCACCTCTCCGGTCGACGCGGTGAAGGCCGGGCTGTCGATCCAGCGGGCGCTGGCCGGGCTCCGGAAGGGCGGCTTCAAGCGCACGCCGCTCAAGGTGCGCATCGGCATCCACGAGGGCACGGCCATCGCCCGCGACGGCGACCTCTTCGGGCAGACCGTCGCGATGGCGGCCCGTGTCGGCGCCAAGGCCGACGGCGACGAGATCCTGGTGACCGAGCCGGTGGCCGCCGCGCTCGCCGGCAACGCCCGCTTCGAGCTGACCGAGCGTGACGCCGTCGAGCTCAAGGGGCTGCCCGACAAGCACGCGTTGTGGCTGGTGGAGTCGGCTCCGCCGGTGGAAGCCTCAGCTGACGGGGTCGCCGGCGTCGCCGAGGACCCTGGTCAGCACCCGCATCGAGCCGAGCGACGTGGCTTCGTCGAAGCCGCTCGCCAGCGCCCGCTGATAGATCCGGTACGGCGCCTGGCCGCCGTCCGCGGGGTCGGGGAACACGTCGTGGATCACGAGCGTGCCGCCGCGCGAGACCCAGCGGCCCCAGCCCTCGTAGTCGTTGCCGGCGTGCTCGTCGGTGTGGCCGCCGTCGACGAACACCAGGGCGAGGGGCGTGCGCCAGTGGGCCGACGACCGTCGTGGAGCGGCCGACCACCGCGACCACCTCGTCCTCGAGACCGGCCCGCTTGATGGTCCGCCGGAACGTCGGGAGGGTGTCGAGCCGCCCGAACTCCGGGTCGGCGAGAGACGTGTCGTGGTACTCCCAGCCGACCTGGTTCTCCTCCGAGCCGCGGTGGTGGTCGACGGTGAAGACGATGCCGCCCGCAGCCCGGGCCGCGGCGCCGAGGTAGATCGTCGACTTGCCGCAGTAGGTCCCCACCTCGAGCCCCGGGCCCTGCGCGAGCGCGCCGACCGCGACGTCGTACAGCAGGGCGCCCTCGTCCTCGGGCATGAACCCCTTGGTTTCGCGAGCGAGCGCGAGCAGATCGGGTGGCAAGCGTGAAAAACGGCTCATTTGGGCCAGAAGCATAGTTCTGTGAGGTCATCCGCCACGGCCCCCGTCGCGTCTAGAGTGCGAGACGGGATCCGGCCGGAGGGGGCACGAAGGCATGAGCATCACTGGCGGTGGACTGATTCGGCACCGGCGACGCTTCTGGACGCCGGTGGACGGCGGCGCGATACCTCAGCAGCGGCGCCGGGCGACGGTGAAGTCGACAGGGGTGCGCGGGCTGCGGCGGCGACGTCAGAAGGACGTGGCGGCGTGTGCGCGGCTGCTGCGCGTCGTGCACTACGAGTCGCACTACCCCGAGGAGCTTCTGGATGCGCCGCGAGCCTGGCTCTGCGACGACGACGTCATCGACGCGTGGGTGGTCGAGCGGCAGGACGAGATCCTCGGCCATGTCGCGATCTCGCGCGTCGGCCACGACAGCACCAGCCGCTACCGCTGGCGGGAGATGACCGGTCGCGAGGCCACGGAGCTCGCGGCTGTGTCGCGGCTGTTCGTCCGGCCCAAGGCACGCGGGCTGGGCCTCGGCTCCGCGCTGCTCGAAGCCGCGGTCACCGAGATCCGGGCACAAGGCCTGTCCCCGGTGCTGCAGGTGGTCGACGGCCACGCCGATGCGGTGCGGCTCTTCGAGGAGGGCGGCTGGCGGCTGCTGTCGATGGACGAGTGCGGCTCGCGGGCCGAGCACCTGCGCGTGCGCTGCTACGCGGGGCCGACCGTGCCTGACGCTTTCGTGGCATACTGGAACACGTTCTAGTTCCGCCGTTGCCACGATCTGAGGTGCCATCGTGCCGCTCGGGCTGACCGACGACCAGCAGGCGCTGGCCGATGCGCTCGCCGACTGGGCCCGTGACGTCGCCACCACCGACACCGTCAAGGCGGCGGAGGGCAAGGGCGCCGACGCGTTCGCGGAGGTCTGGGACGGGCTGACGAAGCTCGGCGTGGTCTCCATCGCGGTGCCCGAGGAGCACGGCGGTGCGGGTGGCTCGTTCCTCGACCTCGCCTGCGCCGTCGAGGCATGCGCAGCCGCGATGGTGCCCGGACCGGTGCTGTCCACGGCCGTCGCCGCGACTCTTCTCACCGAGCACGCCGACCGCTCCGGCGTCCCCGACCTGCTCGCCGCCATCGCGGACGGCAGCTGCCGCGTCGCGGTGTCGTTCGGCCCGTCGGACCTGTCCTTCGACGACGGCGTGAGCGGCGAGGTGGCGGTGCTCGGTGACGGGGCGGGCGCGACGCACCTGCTCGTCGGCACCGCCGATCGCTGGGTCGTGCTCGACGCCACCGCCGCCGGCGTGACGGTCGAGCCGGGGGAGTCGGCCGACCTGTCGCGTCGCGCAGCATCCGTGCGGCTGGTCGACGTACCGCCGGCGGCGGAGCTGCCGCTCACCGCCGATCGCGTGCGAGCGGTGGCGCTCACGCTCGCTGCGGCAGAGGGCGCGGGCATCGCACGCTGGTCGCTCACGACCGCCGTCGACTACGCCAAGGTCCGCGAGCAGTTCGGTCGCACGATCGGGTCGTTCCAGGCGATCAAGCACCTCTGCGCGCAGATGCTCGAGGCTTCCGAGTCGGCGGCTGCGGTCGCGTGGGACGCCGCCGCGGCGTACGACGAGGAGCCCGGCCAGCTCGCCTTCGCCGCCGACGTCGCGGGCGCGGTGGCGCTCGACGCCGCAGTGACCAACGCCCAGGACTGCATCCAGGTGCTCGGCGGCATCGGCTTCACCTGGGAGCACGACGCCCACCTGTACCTGCGCCGCGCGATGACGAACCGGCAGCTGCTCGGCGGCTCGGACGCCTGCCGCCTCGCGCTCGCGAACGCGGCGCTCGCGGGCACGCGTCGTACGACGCACATCGACCTCGGTGACGAGGCCGAGCGGACCCGCGAGCACGCACGGGAGCGGGTCGCGGAGGTGACCGCCGCCGACGCGAGTGCCCGACGGCGTGCGCTCGTCGACACCGGACTGCTGACACCGCACTGGCCCGAGCCGTACGGTCTCGGCGCCGGGCCGCTGGAGCAGATCGTGATCGACGACGAGCTCCGCGCAGCCGGGATCGCGCGGCCTGACCTCATGATCGGCGCGTGGGCCGCGCCGACGGTCCTCGAGCACGGCACCGACGAGCAGCGCGAGCGGTTCGTCGGCGCGACTCTGCGCGGCGAGATCACCTGGTGCCAGCTGTTCTCCGAGCCCGGCGCCGGCTCCGACCTCGCCTCGCTGCGGACCAAGGCCGAGCGGGTCGAGGGCGGCTGGAAGCTGACCGGCCAGAAGGTCTGGACCTCGCTCGCGCAGCAGGCCGACTGGGGCATCTGCCTGGCGCGCACGAACCCGGACGCCAAGCCGCACCAGGGCATCAGCTACTTCCTGCTCGACATGACCAGCGACGGCATCGACATCCGCCCGCTGCGCGAGATGACCGGCGACGCGTTGTTCAACGAGGTGTTCCTCGACGCCGTCTTCGTCCCAGACGACTGCGTGGTCGGCGAGGTGGACGACGGCTGGAAGCTCGCCCGCACCACGCTCGCGAACGAGCGGGTGGCGATGAGCGGCAGCTCGCTCGGCGTGAGCCTGGAGCGGACGCTCGCCGCTCTGCCCGACTCTGCGGGAGAGGCGGTCCTCCTGCGGGTCGGCGCCGCGGTCGCGGAGGCCACCACCCTCAAGACCCTCGGGCTGCGGGCGACGCACCGCTCCCTCGCCGGTCAGGGCCCGGGCCCGGAGTCGAGCGTGCGGAAGCTGGTCGGGGTCCGGCAGCGGCAGGACTCCTCCGAGCTCGCGCTCGAGATCCTGGGGGAGCGCGCGGTGCTCGGCGACGAGACCGCGCAGGCCGCCTGGCACGAGGCGCTGACGACCAGGTGCCTGAGCATCGCAGGGGGTACGACGCAGGTGCTCCGCAACGTCGCCGCGGAGCGGATCCTCGGGCTACCTCGCGGCTGAGCACCCACGGTGATTGAGGTGCGAGCGAAGCGAGCCTCGAAATCGCCGCCGGATGGGCACAGACCCTGCCCGGGGTCACCAGGTTTCGAGGCCCTCGGCTAGCGCCTCGGGCACCTCAACCACCGTGGATCGCGTTGCCGATCGCTCTCTCGTCGGCCCAGCGGTCGTGGGTGAACCGGAGGAACCGGTCGACCCCGCGCACCACGTGGGCGCTGCGGATCGACGGGAAGACGTCGAAGGCGTGCTGCGTGCCGGGCAGCTCGGCGTAGGCCACGGGCTGCTTGGAGATGCCGCGCAGCGCGTCGACGAACTGCCGCGCCTGCGACACCTCGACGAGCGTGTCGTGCCGCCCGTGGATCACGAAGAACGGCGGCGCCTCGGCGCTCACCCGCAGCATCGGTGAGGCCTTCTCGAACTCCTCGATCTCGCTACGCGGGTCCCTCTGGAGGATCCGCGGGCCGAGGAACCCGTCACGCATCAGCCGGGCCTTGCGCGTGCCCGACGCACCCGCGAAGTCGTAGACGCCGTAGTGCGGCACGGCGGCCTGCACGGTGGTGTCGACGTCCTCGAAGCCGGGCTGGTACTCCGGGTCGTTCGGCGTCAGCGCCGCGAGCGCGGTCAGGTGCCCGCCGGCCGAGCCGCCGGTGATCGCGATGAACTCCGGGTCCGCGCCGTACGACGGACCGTGCTCGCGGATCCAGGCGATCGCGCGCTTCACGTCGACCAGGTGGGCGGGGAAGGCGTCGCGCGGGCTGAGCCGGTAGTTGATCGCCACGCACACCCAGCCGTGCGACGCCATGTGCAGCATCAGCGGGAGGCCCTGCTGGTCCTTGGTGCCGATCGTCCAGCCGCCGCCGTGGACCTGCAGCATCACGGGAGCGCGATCGGTCTTGGGGTCGCGGGGCCGGTACACGTCGAGCAGCCCACGCCGGCCGTGGTCGACGTACGAGATGTCCTTGAGGACCTCGACCTCCTCGTTGCCCATCCGGAACGGCATCGCGAGCTGGCCGAGCGGAGTCGAGAGGTCGAGGTCGTCGTGGTGCTCCGACAGCTGGTCGCGGTAGTCGTCGCCGAGCCCCTCGCACAGCGCCCGGTCCACGTGGGTCTTCGCCCGCTCGGACTGCGCGATCAGCGTGCCCAGCCCCGCCATGCTGCCGGCAGCCAGCGCCAGACCGGCGCGGCTGCGGCCACCGGCCGGCTGACGCACGAGCTCGCGGATCGTGTCCAGTCGCGGTGATCGTCAGCAGGTGGGGAGCGAGCTCCGAGGTGAGCCAGCCGCCGAACATCGCGGGAATGCCCGCGTAGTAGCTGGGCACCGGCTGGAGGGCGTTCAGGGTCATCGCAGCAGTCAGTGCCTGGCGTCGCGCGAAGGGCATACGATCAGCGTAACGGGGTGTTAGAACGTGTTCCTGTGCACTCCCCGACAAATAGAACGTGTTCCAATTCTGTGAGATGATGCCTCGATGGAACGACTGTCCGGTCTCGACGCGAGCTTCCTCTACCTGGAGACGCCCGCGCAGATGATGCACGTGTGCGGCATCGTCGTCCTCGACCCGGAGACGATCCCCGGCGGCTACAACTTCAACGCGTTCAAGGCCGAGCTGCACGCGCGGGTGAGCGCGATCCCGTCGTTCCGCCGCAAGCTCCGCACCGTACCGATGAAGCTCGACCACCCGGTCTGGGTCAACGACGACGACTTCGACATCGACCGTCACGTGCACCGCATGGCGCTGCCCGCGCCCGGTGACGAGGAGGAGCTCACCCAGATCGCCGGCCACCTCGCGGGCATCCCGCTCGACCGCACGCGCCCGCTGTGGGAGATGTACGTCATCGAGGGGCTCTCCAACGGCAAGGTCGCGGTGTTCTCGAAGATGCACCACGCTTCCGTCGACGGCGTCTCGGGCTCCAGCATGCTGTCGGTGCTGTGCAGCCTCGAGCCCGACGGCGGCTCGCTCGCGCCGGTCGACCCCGACGACCTCGGCCGCTCGCCGAGCGAGCTGGAGCTCGCCGGTCGCGGACTGTTGTCGATGGCGCGCAAGCCCCTCGACGTCGCGCGGTTGCTCGCTCCGTCGGCCCAGCTGGTCACCCGGACCGTGGGCCGCGCCCGGGAGGGTACGGCGATGGCCGCGCCCCTCACCGCGCCGCGCACGTCGTTCAACGGCACCATCACCGGCCACCGCTCGGTGGCGCTCGCCGACATGTCGCTCGACGACATCAAGGCGATCAAGAACGCCACCGGCACCACCGTCAACGACGTGGTCCTCGCGGTGGCCGGGGGAGCGCTGCGCAGCTACCTGCTCGAGCGCGACGAGCTGCCCGACTCCTCGCTGCTCGCCACCGTGCCGGTCTCGGTGCGGGAGATGTCGAGCAAGGAGGGCGGCAGCAACAAGGTCTCTGCGCTGTTCACGAAGCTCGGCACCGACGAGGCCGACCCCATCAAGCGGCTCCGCGTGATGTCGGGCAGCAACAAGAACGCCAAGGAGCACCACAAGGCGATCGACGCGGACACGCTGCAGGAGTGGGCGGAGTTCGCCGCGCCGCGCACGTTCGGCCTCGCCGTACGCGTCTACTCGGGCCTGCGTCTCGCCGAGAAGCACCCCGTGGTGCACAACCTGGTGATCTCCAACGTCCCCGGCCCACCCGTGCCGCTGTACTTCATGGGCGCCAAGATCGACGCGCTCTACCCGCTCGGCCCGGTCTTCCACGGCGCCGGCCTCAACATCACCGTGATGTCCAACAACGGCTCCGTCCACGTCGGCCTCATCGCCTGCCGCGAGCTGATGCCCCGCGTGTGGGACCTCGCCCGCCTCTTCCCCGACGAGCTCGCGACGCTCAAGAAGGCCGTCGAGCAGGCCGAGAAGAAGCCGGCCAAGAAGGCTGCGAAGAAGAGCACCAAGAAGACTGCGAAGAAGTCCGCCGCCAAGAAGTCCTGAACGGTGGTTTCGAGGGCCTCGGCCAGCGCCTCGGCCCCCTCAACCAAACGTTTGGGCTAGTCGATGTAGCCGATCGTGATCGACCCGTCGCTGGTGCGCGCCTCGATGCGGCGTGAGGCGGCCGGGTCGGTGGCGATGTCGACGGAGCGGCTTCCGTCGCTGGTGGACGCGTGCACGGCCCAGGGGTCGCCGTCTCGGGGCACCCGCACCACCACGTCGCCGTCGCTGCTGACCGCGTGCACATCGGTCGGCGCGGCAGCGAAGTCGAGTCGCACCGGCCCGTCCGACGTCTTCGCGTCGACGCTGGAGGAGCGCACGCCGGTGGCGGTGACGGAGCCGTCGCTGCTGCGCAGCCGCATGCCCCCAGTCGCATCGGTGACGTCGATGTCGCCGTCCGACGACTCGATGTCGACATCGGCCGCGATGTGACGCACCGAGATGTCGCCGTCGGAGGCGAGCACGCGAACGGTGGTTCCGGGCGGAACGACCAGCCGGACGGAGCCCGTGCAGCCGAGTCCGAGCGACCAGCTGCAGCGTGAGGTCATCGTCAGTCGGTCGTCGACGACGTCCGCGGTGACGCGGGGCCGCGACATCGACCAGGTGTACGAGCGCTGCATGCTCACTCGCGTGGCTCCCGGCTGACCGACGACGGTGACGCTCTCGAACGCCAGGTCCAGGTCGACGGCCTGGACGCTGTCGTACGTCGCGCTGTTCCGCTGGGTGTCGCGGCCGAGGAAGCTGACCACCGTCAGGGCGCACCACGCGACGAGCGCGATCGACACCACGGCCAGCAGCACCTTCGCCGCCGTGCGGCGGCCGTTGTTGCGCGTCGGGACGGCTTCGTGGGTGGGGATCCGCTGAGTGTGTTCGGTCGAGGTGTTCATGGTGCTCTCCAGTCGCGTGCGGGTAGGTCAGGGATGGGTGGGGTCAGACGCCGTCGAGCCACCGGAGCACGGCGAGCACTCGGCGGTTCTCCTGCTCGGCGGCCGGCAGCCCGAGCTTGGTGAAGATGGAGGTCACGTGCTTCTCGACAGCGCCTTCGCTCACGACCAGCTCGGTCGCGATGCCGGCATTGGACCGGCCCTCCGCCATCAGGCGCATGACGTCGGTCTCTCGAGGTGTCAGGCGGGCCAGCGGCTCGGCCCGTCGGCTGCGGACCAGCAGCTGGGAGACCACTTCGGGGTCCAGGGCGGTGCCGCCGGCGGCGACGCGTCGTACGGCGTCGACGAACTCGGCCACGTCGGCGACGCGGTCCTTGAGCAGGTAGCCGAAACCGCGGGTGTCAGAGGCGATCAGGTCGGTGGCGTAGCGCTCCTCGACGTACTGGCTGAGCATCAAGACGGCCACCTCCGGGTGCTGCGCCCTGATGACCAGCGCGGCGCGGACCCCTTCGTCGGTGTGCGTGGGAGGCATCCGGATGTCGACGATGCAGAGGTCCGGCCGGTGCTCGTCGACCACCCGCAGCAGCTCGTCGGCGTCGTCGACGGCGGCGACCACCTCGAGGTCGAAGTCGGCGAGCAGCCGGACCAGGCCCTGGCGGAGCAGCACCGAGTCCTCGGCGATCACGATGCGCATGGCACCTCCACGGCGACTGGTCGTCCCACCGGATGGCGGGCTCTGCAGCGAGAGGGTCCCGTCCACTGCCTCGACCCTGTCCCGCAGCCCGGTCAGGCCGCTGCCTGGTGCGGCATCGGCACCGCCGCGGCCGTTGTCGGACACGGAGACGAGGAGTCGGTCACCGTCACGCAGGACGTGCACGGTGGCGCGGGTGGCCCCGGAGTGCTTGGCGACGTTGGTGAGCGCCTCGCTGACCACGAAGTAGGCGACTGCCTCCGCGGTTGCGTTGGGGCGGTCTGCGACAGCAACGTCGAGGCTCACCGGCACGGGGGAGCGAGCCGCGAGGGCGGACAGTGCGGCGTCGAGGCCTCGGTCGACGAGCACCGGGGGATGCACGCCTCGGACGACGTTGCGCAGTGCGGTGATCGAGTCCTTGGCGGCGTCGTGCGCCTCGTTGACCAGCTCCTTGGCGCCCTCGGGATCGGTGTCCATCTTGGTCTTGGCGCGGCCGAGGTTCATCGCGATCGCCACCAGGTGCTGCTGAGCGCCGTCGTGCAGGTCGCGCTCGATCCGGCGGCGCTCGGCGTCCGCGGCGTCGACCACGCGGGCTCGGCTCTCCTGGAGGGTCGACACGCGTGCGCGCAGCTGGTCGCTCTCGCTCGGCGTGAGCAGGCTTCGGGCGAGTGCCACCCGGGCCTCGGTGAGAAACCCGCTGACGAGGTGTGCGACGACCAGGAGCATCAGCCCGGCCGCGACGCCGGCCGCCGTCTCCAGGCGGCTGTCCCAGTGCAGCCACGACACTGCGTTGCCGCCGGCCAGCCACCCGGCGTACACCGGCAGCAGCAGCCCGGCAAAGGCGCAGGACCACAGGGTCACCACGATGCCGAACGCGGCCGCCGAGAGCGGGAGAGCGATGAGGGCGTGGGCGGTCTCCTTCCAGAACTCGGGTGAGCGCAGGTAGGACAGTGGCCGAGAGAGCCAACCGCGACCGGTTGCGCGGGGTGCGTGGCGGGCTTGCAACTCCTCGTCGAGGAGCGCGTTGGCGAGGCCGCACTCGAGAAGGCTGAAGCCGTGCACCGCGTAGGCGGTGGCGGCGATCAGCGGGACCCCGATGAGGAAGAGCGGGAGCAGGCCGATGCTGAGCGTGAGGCCGACGACGGCAGTGGTGAAGCCGAGCACCGCGAGGGGCAGCGCGGCGATGAGATAGCCCAGCTCGAGGAGGGGCTTCACCACTATCCGGTTGAACATGCCTCCACGCTAGAGACAGCTGGGGGGCGTGACGAGCCAGTTGACCGCCGTCTTGACCGTCGGGTTCTCCCCACCATGGCCGCGGTGCGGCGCGAAGCGGAAGTGGCGTGGCAGGTCAGGCAGCGCGGTCGCGCACCCGGGCCGCCGTGGCGTTGATCGCCTCGAGCAACCCCGGCACGAAGATGTCCGACTGCAGCACGCACGCGGCGTGGCCGGCGGCGACCTCGTGGGTGGTGGCTCCCGGGATCCGCGCCGCGAGCGCCCGCTGACGGTCGGTCGGGAGCACGTGGTCCTTCGTCGTGATGACGACGGCGGTGGGCACGTCGATGCGGCGCAGCCACGGCCGCGAGTGGTGCCTGCCCAGCGCGGCGACGGCCTGCGCGACCGCCCACGGCGACGTGCTCCGGAACTGCTCGAGCGCCCAGTCGTGGATGTCGGTCGGCTCGACGTCGAGAGCGCGGGCTGCGCCACGGGCGGCACGACGTGCGGTGCGCCGCACGATCGCGTAGCGCGAGAGGCCACGCAGTGCGGCCATCGTCAGGCCCATGCTCTGGTGGAACACCGTCTCCGACGGCGTGTTGCGGAAGCGGTCGGTCGTCGAGCAGAGCACCAGCCCGGCGATCTTCTCGGGGTGCTGGCGCCATACCCGCTGGGCGATGATCGACCCCATCGAGTAGCCGGCCACGATCACGTTCGTCAGCTCCAGCGCATCGATGATCGCGGCGACGTCGTCGGCGCAGTCGTACAGCGAGAACCGGTCGCTCTGGATGCCGCGCCCGTGCCAGCGCTGGTCGAACACCACGACGCGGTAGCGCTTCGACAGCGCCTCGACAGCGGGGAACCACGTGAGCATGCCGGTGCAGCCGACCGCGTGCAGCAGCAGCACGGTGGGCGCGCCCTCGGGGCCGGGGACGTCGGTGACGTACGTCGTGCCGCGGCCGGGCAGCTCGAGGTCGTAGCCTTCAGGGATCGCCACCTGGGGGAGGTGCACGGCATCGCGAAGACACCTGGGCGACGAGCCTGACAGCAGCGCGAACATGACTCCTCCAGGTGTGCACAGGGGTTGCGGCCACCACCGGGGCCCACGGTAGACTAGAACACGTTACAGTTTCACGCTGCCCCGCTGAGGAGACCCGGTGGACTTCACGCCCAGCGAGACCCAAGAGGCCATCCGAGGGGTGGCCCGGGACGCGCTGAGTCGTGGCACCGGGGAGGACGCTCCTGCCTGGCAGGAGGTCTGGGCGGAGCTGGCGAAGGCCGGCCTGCTGGCCAACCCCGTCCCCGAGGCGCAGGGCGGCGACGGGCTCGGGCCTCCTCGAGGTCGGCGTGCTGCTGCACGAGCTGGGCCGCCACGCCGTGCAGGCACCCGTCGTGGAGACCCTCGCGTGCGCGACGCTGACGATCGCCCGCTGCGGCTCCGAAGAGCAGCAGGAGCTGCTGTCCGGCATCGCCGACGGCGGGACTGTGCTGACCGTCGCGTTCGGGGAGCCCGGGGCCGCGCTGCCCTCGCGACCCGCGACCACCTTGAGCGACGACGGGTTGCTCGACGGCCGCGTCGTCGGGGTGTCGTACGTCGACGACGCCCGCGTCGTGCTGGTGCCGGCCACCTGTGGCGACGAGACGGTCGTCGTGCTGCTCGACCCAGCCGCCGACGGCGTCGCGAAGCTCGCCACCGCGTCGTCGCGCGGGGAGCGGGAGCACACGCTCGTGCTCGACGGCGTCCACGTCGACGAGACCGCCGTGATGAGAGGCGACGCCCACCGCGTGCTGCGCGAGCACGCGATCGCCGCCCTCTGCCTGCTGGCCGACGGCATCGTCGCGGGTGCGCGCGACCTGACCGCCGACTACGTGAAGCAGCGCGAGCAGTTCGGCCGCGCGCTCGCGGAGTTCCAGGCGGTCTCGCAGCAGACCTCCGACGTCTACGTCGCCTCGCGGCTGATCGGACTCGCCGCGGCCTCGGCCGCCTGGCGGGTCGCAGAGGGTCTCGACGCCGACGACGACCTCGCGGTGGCGGCGCACTGGTTCTGTGTCGAGGGGCCCGCCGCGCTGCACACCTGCCACCACCTGCACGGTGGCATGGGCGTCGACGTCACCTACCCGCTGCACCGCTACTACGGCTGGAGCAAGGACCTCTCCCGGCTGCTCGGCGGTCCGCAGCAGACGCTCGAGGCCGTTCCCGTTCAGGAGACCGCGGGCAAGAACCTCGAGCTCACCGAGGACCAGCGCGCGCTCAAGCAGGAGATCCGCGACTACTTCGAGCAGCTCATCGAGCCCGCCGACCGCCGCACGCTGCTGACCGAGCGGCACGGCGACGTGTTCCACCGCGTCATCAAGCAGATGGGCTCCGACGGCTGGATGGGCGTCGGCTGGCCGACGGAGTACGGCGGCCGCGGCTTCGGCGAGACCGAGTCGCAGATCTTCGCGAACGAGGCCGCCCGGTCCGACGTACCCCTGCCGTCGGTGACGCTGCAGACCGTCGGCCCGACGCTGCAGGCGTTCGGCACGCAGAAGCAGAAGGACATGTTCCTCGGCGACATCCTCACCGGCGACGTGCACTTCGCGATCGGCTACAGCGAGGCCGACGCCGGCACCGACCTCGCGTCGCTGCGCACCAGCGCACGCCGCGAGGGCGACCACTACGTCGTCAACGGGCAGAAGCTCTGGACCACCGGCGGGCACGCGTCGGACTACATCTGGCTCGCGGTGCGCACCGACCCCGACGCCCCCAAGCACAAGGGCATCTCGGTGCTGATCGTCGACACCAAGGACCCCGGCTACTCGTGGACGCCGATCATCACCGCCGACGGCGCGCACCACGTCAACGCGACGTACTTCAACGACGTCCGCGTGCCCGTCGACATGCTCGTGGGCGAGGAGAACGAGGGCTGGAAGCTGATCACCACGCAGCTCAACCACGAGCGCGTGATGCTCGGCCCGGCCGGCCGGCTCGAGGGACTGCGCGACCGGGTGCACGCATGGGCGGTGGCGCACGACGTCGTCGACCGGGCGGATGTGCGCACGACGCTCGCGACCGTCACCGCTGCGTTCCGCGTCAACGAGCTGCTCAACTGGCAGGTCGCGAACGCCGGGCGCCTCGGGGCCGGTCACGGTTGCCGATGCTTCGGCGAGCAAGATCTTCGCGTCCGACCGGGTGCAGGACCTGGGCCGTGCGCTGGAGGCGCTGGTGCACCGCTACGGCGACCCGGCCGACGAGGACACCGCGGAGCTGATGCACTACCTCGACAGCGTGGCCCGACGGAACCTCGTGCTGACGTTCGGCGGCGGCGTCAACGAGGTGCAGAAGGAGCTCGTGTCGATGTTCGGGCTCGGGCTGCCGAGGGTGCCCCGTTGAGCCACGAGAAGATCATGGCCGAGGCCGAGCGCATCAAGGCCCTCGGCGAGTCCGCGCCACGACCCGGCCGCGACCCGGTGAACCAGCCCATGGTGAACAACTGGGTCGAGGCGATGGGCGACCGGCATCCCGCGTACGTCGGCGACACCGAGCTGCACGGCGGCCCGGTCGCGCCGCCGGCGATGGTGCAGGTCTGGACGATGCAGGGGCTCAACCCGCTGCGCGACCCCGACGACCCGCTGTACGCGACGATGAACATGCTCGACGAGGCCGGCTACACGTCCGTGGTGGCGACCGACTGCGAGCAGACCTACGACCGCTACCTACGCCGCGGCGAGCAGCTGACGATCACCACGCGGCTGGAGAGCGTCGTCGGGCCGAAGCAGACCGCGCTGGGCGAGGGCTACTTCTCGACAACTCGCAACATCTGGCGCGTCGGCGACGAGCAGGTCGCGACGATGCTGTTCCGGATCCTGAAGTTCAAGCCGGCCGAGCAGAACGGCGAAGCCACGGTGGTCGAGCCTGTCGAACCTCGGCGGTCCTTCGACCGCAGCTGAACCGGGACACCGAGTTCTTCTGGGAGGGCACGCGTCTTGGCGAGCTGCGCGTGCAGCGGTGCGCCTCGTGCGGGGCGCTGCGGCACCCGCCCGGCCCGTCGTGCCCGGCGTGCCACGCGCACACCCGCGACTATCTCGTGGCGTCGGGGCGCGGCACCGTGCACTCCTACGTCGTGCACCGCCACCCGCCGGTGCCCGGTCGGGAGGTGCCGTTCGTGCTGGTGCTCGTCGACCTCGAGGAGGGCGTGCGCATGGTCGGCGAGCTGCTCGACGCATCCCCGGACGACGGCGTCGAGATCGGTGCGCCCGTGCAGGTCGAGATGGTGACGGTCGACGACGAGCTCACCCTGCCGGCGTGGAGGTTGGCATGACGACGCACTCTCGAGCCAGGCGCCCAGCTCCCCGCGTGGGAGCTGCCGGTGACGCCGACGCTGGTGGTGAGCACCGCGATCGCGACTCGCGACTTCCAGGACGTGCACCACGACCGCGACCTCGCGCACGAGAAGGGGTCGAAGGACATCTTCCTCAACATCCTCACCACGACCGGGCTCGTCGAGCGCTTCGTCACCGACTGGGCCGGCCCCGACGTGCTGGTGCGCGGCGTGAAGATCCGGCTCGGCGTGCCGGCCTACCCGTACGACGCGCTGACGTTCACCGGCTCCGTCCGCGAGCGCGTCGAGGACACCTCCGAGGAGCGGTGGCTCGTCGACGTACAGGGCGCGAACTCGCTCGGCAACCACGTCACCGGCACCGTCACGATCGCGGTGCCGCGATGACCCTGTCCGGCAAGGCCGCCATCGCCGGCATCGGGGCGACGGAGTTCTCCAAGGAGTCCGGCCGCAGCGAGCTGCAGCTGTCCGTCGAGGCGACACTGGCCGCGCTGGCCGACGCGGGACTGCAGCCGCGCGACGTCGACGGGCTCGTCACGTTCACGATGGACAGCAGCTCGGAGATCGCGCTGGCGCGCGAGCTCGGCATCCCGGAGCTGCGGTTCTTCAGCCGCATCAACTTCGGCGGCGGTGCGGCCTGCGGCACGGTGCTGCACGCCGCGATGGCGGTCGCGACCGGCGTGGCGGACGTGGTGGTCTGCTACCGCGGCTTCAACGAGCGCTCCGGCATGCGCTTCGGGCAGGTGTCCTCGGCCGCGAACGCGCAGGTGAACACGAACGGCCTCGACAACGCCTGGACCTACCCGATGGGTCTCGGCACGCCGGCCGCGACGGTCGCGATGGCTGCGCGCCGCTACATGCACGAGTACGGCGCGACGTCCGAGGACTTCGGCCGCGTGGCCGTCGCCGACCGCAAGCACGCCGCGACGAACCCGGACGCGTTCTTCTACGGCAAGCCGATCACGCTCGAGGACCACCAGGCGTCACGCATGATCGCCGACCCGCTGCACCTGCTCGACTGCTGCCAGGAGAGCGACGGCGCCGTCGCGATCGTCGTCACCAGCGCCGAACGCGCGCGCGACCTCGCACAGCCGCCCGCTGTTCTCGCTGCGGCAGCGCAGGGGAGCGGCCCCGACCAGTTCGTGATGACGTCGTACTACCGCGACGACGTCGGCGGCCTCCCCGAGATGGGCGTCGTCGGCCGCGAGCTGTGGCGCCAGTCGGGGCTGACCGCGCAGGACATCGACACCGCCGTGCTCTACGACCACTTCACGCCGTACGTCCTCATGCAGCTCGAGGAGCTCGGCTTCTGCGCGCCGCGGCGAGGCCAGGGACTTCATCGCCGACGGCGCCATCGAGCTCGGCGGCCGGCTCCCGCTGAACACCCACGGCGGCCAGCTCGGCGAGGCCTACATCCACGGCATGAACGGCATCGCCGAAGGCGTCCGCCAGATCCGCGGCACGTCGGTCAACCAGGTCGACGACGCCTCTCGCGTGCTCGTCACCGCCGGCACCGGCGTGCCCACCAGCGGGCTGGTGCTGACGAGATGACCTCGCATGGAGCCCTCTCGAGCGCGACAAGGTTTTTCGAAACCGCTCCCAGGGCTACCTGGGTCGAGTTCCATGGTCGCAGTAGGTGCCCACGCCAGCCTCGCGGAGGTTCATCGCATGAACTCGACTTTGGACCGATCCTCGTGGTTGTCGTCGTGCGATGACTGAGGACGAACCGAACCACGACCCCTTCACCCCGTGCGACGGGCAAGGCCTCCATGTCGGAGGCCGAAGTCGCGCGGTGGACCAAGGCCGCTGAGGACATCAGTACCCCGCAGGTCCTGGCCCGTATCGCCGACCACAACAAGGCGGTCGTCCGCACGAGTCGCAATCGTCGGCGCCCTTCTCGCGGGCCTCGGTGGTGTCGCCGCCGCCATCTCCTTCACCTGGACCACCTTCTACTGGCAGGAGATCCCTGTCGTGCCTGTCGGAGCGCTGACCACCAGCGTCTTGGCGGGCATCGCCGTCGCGATGCCCTCTTCGGCAGCCGCCCCCAGTTCGCGGTGCTGAGCACCGACGACCTCCTGGACGTGAAGGACTGGTACGTGCAGGAGGCGAATCGAGGCAAGTGGGCTGTCCGGTTCGCGTCCTGGTTCTTCATCACAGCGGCTCTCGGTCAGCAGCCACGACCTCGGCGGTCGCCGGCGGTCTCGCGATCTCAAGCGCGCCAACCGATCCACGCAACCTTGCGGGGCTCTCGGCAACCTACGGGAGGAACAGCGCCGTCGAAGTGCATCTGTCCGGGTCGGTGGACGGGCTCGACCAGGATGAGCACCTACAAGTCGCAGTCATCAGCAACGCGCCCGAAGGAACCGTCGACGGTGACCTCATCGGTGTCGAGGTCTATCCCGACGAGACGGGCAAGGCCACGCTGGACAGCGTGGCCCGAGCCCCCGTGTACAGCACAGAGGTGACCGCCAGCATCTGGGTGCTCGGCAAGGGCGAGACGGTGGAGAACACGACGCAGCCACCCACGTCCGGCCGGGACTTCATACTCACCGCCTCGTACCCGAAGGTCCCCAAGCCAGAGCAGCCGGCAAGCAGCCAGAAGCCCGCCGGATAGGTTGACCCGCCGTGTCCGGTTGCACGTGGCCGCCCGTGCGCGGATCGACCACGCCTGTCGCATGAGACGCTGGGTTGATGGCTGCTGACGAGACTCCGATCGACGACTGGTTGCTGCAAGGTCCTACCGATGCGAGCGAGGTCGCCGGGACGTACGACAAGTGGGCCGAGACCTACGACGCCGATCTGGCGACGTGGTCCTACCAGGCGCCAGCCGTGGTCGCGGAGACCGCGCTGACCCGACTCCCGGACGCGGGCTCGATACTCGACGTGGGTTGCGGCACGGGCATGGTCGGCAAAGCCCTGCGCGCCAAGGGCTTTGACGGACAGCTCCTCGGTCTCGACATCTCACGCGCGTCGTTGCAGGTGGCGGAGGAGACCGGCGTCTACGACAGGCTCGAGACGGCAGACCTCCAACAGCCGCTCCAAGTCACCGCGGACAGCGTGAATGCGGTCCTGTGTGTCGGAGTCATGACCTATCTCCCGGACGTCGAGGCGGTGTGGCGAGAGTTCGCCCGGGTCGTTCGGCCCGGGGGACTGGTCATCGTGACGCTGCGCGAGGACCTGTGGGAGCCCCGCGAGTGTCCGGCCGTGATCGAGCGGCTGGAGGCCGAGGGTGTGTGGAAGGCGTTGGACATCACCGGCCCGGCGCCGTACCTGCCGGATGCGACGGGTGGCATGGCTGGCCAGCTCGCCTACTACCTGACCGCGCAGGTCAGCTGACCCGGGAACGATACGAACCTCGTGCAGCGGCCGCTCGGACGAGTACGTTCGTGAGATGACGACGCCGGAGCCGTCGGCCGGTGGCCTCCCCGAGCAGACCATCAACCGCAACTGGACAGAGCTCATTCAAGAGCTCCGATCGACGCAGACCGGTGTGCAGGTGCTGACCGGGTTCTTGCTCGCGGTGCCGTTCACCGACAAGTTCGACGACCTGGACAGCGTCGAACGGGTCGCCTACCTGGTCGTGCTGAGCGGGGCGATAAGCGCGACCATTGCCGTCCTCGCCCCGATCGCCTACCACCGCCTGTTGTTCCGTCGCGGCCGACGCCCATGGCTCGTCGAGACGGCGAACAAGATCGCCCGGACCGGGCTGGTGCTGGCCGCACTCACCACGTGCGGTGTCGTCTTCTTGGCCTTCGACCTGACCATCAACCGGGCCGCCGGGATCGTGGCGTCGTTGGTCGCGGTGTGCGCGTACATCGTGCTCTGGGTGATCGTTCCCTTGCGTGCCCACCCGCCCGCTGGTTGGCGCTGAGCGGCTGGGAAAGCATCCGCTAGTACACCTGCGGGACGAACGTCTGCTCCTGCATCGGCGGGCGCACGTAGGGGATGGGCTTCATCTCCGGGAGGTCGACCACGGGCGGGGCGACGTCCTGGTAGTCGAACTGCGCGAGCAGGTGGCTGATGCAGTTGAGCCGGGCGGCGCGCTTGTCGTCGGACGGTACGACGTACCAGGGGGCCTGCTTGATGTCGGTGTGCTGGAACGTCATGTCCTTGGCCATCGAGTAGCGCACGTAGAGCTCGTGCTCGGCCAGGTCCATGTCGGAGAGCTTCCAGCGCTTGAGCGGCTCGGCGTTGCGCGCCTCGAAGCGTCGGCGCTGCTCCTCGAAGCTCACTGAGAACCAGTACTTCAGCACGACGATCCCGGACCGCACCAGCATCCGCTCGAACTCGGGGCAGCTGCGCAGGAACTCCTGCAGCTCGGCTCCTCGCAGAAGCCCATCACCCACTCGACGTTCGAGCGGTTGTACCAGCTGCGGTCGAACAGCGTCATCTCTCCCTGGGCGGGGAGGTGCTGGACGTAGCGCTGGAAGTACCACTGCGTCCGCTCCCGCTCGGTCGGCTTCGGGAGCGCGACGACCTTCAGGATGCGCGGGCTCGTGCGCTCGGTGACAGTCTTGATGACGCCGCCCTTGCCGGCCGAGCCGCGCCCCTCGAAGATCACCAGGACCTTGAGGCCTTGGCTCTGGATCCAGTACTGCAGCAGCACCAGCTGCTCCTGCAGCTTGCCGAGCTCGGCCTCGTACGCCGTGCGCCGCAGCTTGCCTCTCTTCGTGTACATCTCGGGGTCGCGCGCCCCGCTGCCCACGACGACATCGTCTGCACCCTCGGGCGGTCCTTCGACATCCGGCATCGGCGTACTCCAAGTCAGCGGTTCCTTCGATCAGCCATCCTTGCAGCGTCTCCGCGAAGAGTGGAGGGGTCCCGTCTCGCGATGCCATCGCGGCTCACAGACGCCCGCAAGGTGCCGAACGTGGCTTTCGTGCGGCTTCACAACCCGCATGACCCGGAGCATTCTGAGCGAATGGCAGACGCAACCGCCCAGAAGAGCATGGCCGTCCCGCTGACGGCGTTCACGGTCGGCGCGGTCGTCGCGGTTCTCGTCGGGGTGTTCGGCGCGGGTCCACGACCCGTCGCTCGCTCCACACCAGTCTCGGTTTCAGCACGGTGATCGGCATGAAGGTCGTGGTGGCGACAGTCGTCGGGGTGCTCGCGGTGTTTCAGGTCATCGGTGCGCTCTTGATCTACGGCAAGCTCGGGATCGAGGCGCCGTCGTGGCTGGGCACGGCGCACCGCATCTCCGGGGTGGTCACTCGTGCTCTCTCTGTTCATCGCCTACAACTGCCTGTTCGCCCTGGGGCTGGAGTACGGGACGACCGCGGACGGCTACAAGGTGCCCGCGCGTGCCGTCATCCACGGCGTGCTCGGCTGCATCTTCTTCGGGGCCATCGTCGTGAAGATCACCGCGGTCCGGTCGAAGCGCGCACCCGGGTGGTTTCTGCCGGTAGCCGGGGGCCTGATCTTCACCTTGCTGGTCGCCCTCGTGCTGACCTCCGCGGTCTGGTACCTGAGCACAAAAGGCTGGCCGACCAGGGGCGGCTACAACTGAGTCTCACGACCTGACCTGGCCGCCGTACGGCGCGTCGCGGATGACGCACCAATCAGCCTGGCTACCGCGCCCATGAGAATCCGTGGCGCACGGAGGAGAACAGGTGTCTCCAGAGGGGATTGCAGGGCTGGGTGGCTGTGCTGGCCGCGCTGGCGGCTGCCGTGCTCGGGATCTTCAAGTACTTCAACTATCGGTCGAGGCGGGACCGCCTGGCGGAAGTGGGCGCCTCGTTCGCCTCCACCGTGGAGTCACTGGCATCGGAGAACTCGACCTCACGTATGGCCGGCGCCGTGCTCCTTCGCCGGTTCTTCGACAGCCACACCGAGCAGGGCGCCCAGGGGAGGCCGTACGTCAAGGAAGCCGTCGAGGTGATGGCGGGCATGCTCCGCGAGGAGCAACCGCCACTGGTCCAGAAGGTGCTTGCGGACGGGCTGCGCTACGCGCATGACCTGCAGGACGCCGATCTTCAGAACTGCGACCTCAGCAACGCATACCTCGGGCAGAAGACGGGAGAGACGTGGAGGCTCGACCTCTCGCGAGCCGACCTGTACGGCACGAAGTGCGACCGGGCTTCTTTCAAGGCCGTGGTCGCGAACCAGACGGTGTTCCTGGAGTCGGAGCTGCGGAAGGCGGTCTTCACGGGCGCCGACTGTAGAGGTGCCGACTTCCGCTGGGCGAAGCTGGATGGTGCGAAGTTCGGCGGTGCCCAGATCGAAGGCGCCAAGTTCGGAGACGCCGAAGGTGTGCCCGAGGAAGTGGCCGCCCTTCTCGACGAGAGGCGGGAAGGCCGATCGCACGCGGTTGTCCCGGAGCCGAGTCCAGCCCAGTGACGCCCCGGGTCTTCCTGCGCGAAGCTGTCGGGGCTGACCACGACACAGCGCGCCGTCAGCGACCAGTGGCATGAACGCTTGTTCGGGCTCGGGTTCGACGTCGACCAGCTCCGCAGCGACGAGTACGAACGTGACCCGGGAACGTTCCTGCACCGCATCGGTACGTCGGACGGAGTGCTCGTTCTCGGCTTCGCGCAGCTGGTTGCCTCGGCGGCGACCTGGCGACCGAGCACCGACCAGGAGCAGCAGGTGGCTGCGACGTGGACCAGTCCCTGGCTTCACCTGGAAGCCGGCATCGCGCCGCTCGGCGGGACTGCCCTTGCTGGTGGCGCCTGAGCCGGGCGTGACCGAGGGGGTCTTCGCCTGCGCGGTGTGGACCGGCGTCGTCCGTGGCACAGCCGTTGAGAACCCGGACGTGTTGGTCATCGCAGACTGGGCGGCCGAGCTCGCCGCGAGGTCTGGGGCGCCGCTCCTCACACGGGAGGGCGGCCTGAGGAGCGGTCGATGAGGGTGGGCGTGGTTCTAGGACGACGACCGGGATCTCCCGGTCGGCCCAGGCGGCGTACTTCGCGAAGTCGGCGTAGAGGTCCACGAGCCTCGGCCACAGCGCGGCTCGCTCGTGCGGCTCAGTGACGCGAGCCCTCACCGGGCGTGGGTCGGCCTTGCGGAGGTGGACGACCGTGTCGGGGTGGGCCATCAGGTTGGGGAACCACTGCGGGTTCTTGGGAAGCCCACCTTGAGAGGCCACGACGACCAGTCGTGCGCCGTCCTCGAGGTAGAGCACGGGGGTGGTGAAGCGGCGCCCCGACTTACGGCCGGTGTGCTCCAGCAGCAGCGTCGGCACTGGCTTGCGGAAGCCGGCACCGATGCGCCAGTTGCTGCCGATGCGGCCGTTGGTGAGCTTGAAGACGCGCACCTGCGCTCGGGCCATGTATTTGATGATCTTGGCGGTCATCGGGGAGTCGAGTCCCTCGGGTCGCTCGTCCGGCAGGGAGAACCAACCCATCTCAGGCGCGGGTGAGGACGCAGTCGCTGAGCACTGGGGCGCCGTCGCGGTCGGCGTTGTCGGACGCAATGGTCGCGGCGACGAGGACCTGCTCGCCCTCGTCCCAGGCGCGGACGCGGATCGTCTCGCCGGGGAAGACCACGCCGGCGAAGCGGGCGGAGAAGCCGCCGGCCTTCGTGGCGTCGCCGTCGAGCACGGCGTCGACGACCTCGCGGAGCACGACGCCGTACGAGCAGAGGCCGTGCAGGATCGGCGCGGGGAATCCCGCGTTTGCCGCGAACTCCGGGTCGATGTGCAGCGGGTTGCGGTCGCCACAGAGGCGATAGAGGAGCGCCTGGTTGGGAGTCGTGGCGTACGACGTGTCGACGTCGGGCTCGCGGTCGGGGAGCTCGACCTTCGTGGACGGGCCGCGGTCGCCGCCCCAGCCGCCCTCGCCGCGCACGAAGATGCTCGAGCGGGTGGTGAAGAGCGATGTCCCGTCGTCGGCGATCGCCTCGGCCTCCTGCACGATCACCGCGGCCTTGCCCTTGTCCCAGACGTCGCTGATCTTGGTGCGCAGCGTCGCGGAGGCAGACGTGGGCAGAGGCGCGTGGACGACGACCTCCTGGCTGCCGTGCAGCACCTGCGAGAGCTCGATGTCGCAGCCCGGGCAGCTCGAGCGACGGCGGGTCGGTGTCGTGGAAGTGGGGGGCGACGATGCCGAACGACGGGAGTACCTGCAGCTGCTCGTTGTCGAGCGTGTAGCGCAGCGCGTGCTCGTCGGTTGCGTCGCCCGGACGGGAGCCGGCGCCGAGCGCGAGGTGGTAGAGCAGCACGTCCGACGACGTCCAGGAGAACTCGAGGTCGGGGAGCTGGGCGCCAACCGCCTTGTCGGGGTCGATGGGCATGGACTACCTCTCGCTTCCATCGTCGAGTCGGTTTCGAGGCTCGCTCCGCTCGCACCTCAACCACCGAAGCGGAGTCGGCGGCGGACCGCTGGATATCTGCGATGTGGTTCGCGGCGATGTAGCCGAAGGTCATGGCGGGGCCGATGGTGGCGCCGGCGCCGGCGTAGGTGCGGCCCATGACGGCGGCCGACGCGTTGCCGGCGGCGTAGAGGCCCGGGATCACCGAGCCGTCGGGGCGCAGGGCGCGGGCGTGCTCGTCGGTGACGACGCCGCCCTTGGTGCCGAGGTCGCCGGGCACCATCTTGACCGCGTAGAACGGCGCCTGGTCGATGACGCCGAGGGAGGGGTTCGGCTTGTTGCGGGGGTCGCCGTAGTACTTGTCGTAGGCGCTGTCGCCGCGGTGGAAGTCGCTGTCGACGCCGGTGCGGGCCATCTCGTTGAAGCGCGTGATCGTCGCCGCCAGCCCCGCGGGGTCGACGCCGACCTTCTTCGCCAGCTCCTCGATGGTGTCGGCCTTCACGATCGTGCCGTGCTTGTACCAACGCCCCGGGAACGGCTGGCGCGGGCCGAGCCCCGCGAACAGGTAGCGGTTGCGGTAGCGCTGGTCGAGCACCATCCACGACGGCACGTGCGAGATGCCGGTGGCCGCCTCGCCGTCGTACATCGCGTGCACCGCGTCGACGTACGGCGCCGCCTCGTTGCCATAGCGAAGGCCCGCCTGGTTCACGATGATCGAACCCGGCAGGTTCCGCTCGGCCAGGCAGAACCACGGCCCCGACGGCAGCGGGATCGACGGGCCCCACCACGCGTCGTCCATCAGGTCCACGGCCGCGCCCGCGGCGATCGCCGCCTGGATGCCGCCGCCGGTGTTGGTCGAGGCGCCGGTCGTCCAGTCGACGGTGATCGGCGCGCGCTGCCACTTCTCGCGCATCTCGAGGTTCTTCTCGAAGCCGCCGCTGGCGATGACCACGCCGCGTCGCGCGCGGATCTCCTGCTCCTCGCCGTCCTTGAGCACGCGCACGCCGACGACGCGGTCGTCCTCGAGCACGAGCCCGACGAGCGGGGTCTCGTAGGAGATCGGGATGCCCGCGTCGAGCATGCCCTTGCGCATCCCGATCATCATCGCGTTGCCCATGCCGTACATCAGCCGGTGCCGCAGCCCGTGCCACACCCGTCGCGCCGCGACCTTGCCTGCGGTGATCGGCCCGCGCATCGTGCGCATCCCGAGGCTGAGCCAGCGGTAGTTGGCCTGCGTGACGACCAGCCCGACCGGCGCCTTCGTGTAGGCCGGGTGCAGGCGGGCCAGCTCGGGGCCGATGATGCGCCCGTCGAGCGGCACCGGCTCGACGCTGCGGCCGTGGGCGCGGCCGCCGGGCGCCTCGGGGTAGTAGTCGGAGTACTCCGGCACCCACACGAACTTCGCGGCCGAGTGGTCGCGCACGAACGCGAGCGTCTCCGGTCCCTTGGTCAAGAACGCGTCGATGCGCTCCTTGGAGACGGAGTCGCCGATGATCGTGCGGAGGTACTCGCGCGACTCGGCCAGCGAGTTGGTCTTGCCGGCCTTCTCGAGCGCATAGTTGTTCGGGATCCACACCCCGCCGCCGGAGCGCGAGGTCGAGCCGCCGAACCACGGGCTGCTCTCGATCAGCAGGGTGTCGAGGCCACGGTGATGCGCGGCGAGGGCGGCAGTCATGCCCGCTCCGCCGGCGCCCACGACGACCACGTCAACGACCTCGGCCACCGCAAAACTGTAACAGGTTCCAGATTTGTGCGGAACGGTCGCAGCCTTGCATCAGGACGCGCGCGTAGGCATCATTAGGCGGCAAAGTGAGAACGCGTTCTATTTCTGTGCCCACCACAGGGAGCGCGTCCACCCGGCAGGCAGGAGCGCCCGTGACGGACCGTCCGTGGGACGCCACAGCCGACGTCGTGGTCGTCGGGTTCGGCGGCGCCGGGGCCTGCGCCGCGATCGAGGCGGCCGACGCCGGCGCCGACGTGCTGGTGCTCGACCGGTTCAACGGCGGCGGAGCGACAGCCATCAGCGGCGGCGTGGTGTACGCCGGCGGCGGCACCCCCGAGCAGCAGTCGGCCGGCATCGACGACGACGCCGAGCAGATGTACTCCTACCTGCAGCTCGAGACCGCCGGCGCCGTCCGCGAGGAGACGCTGCGCCGCTTCTGCGACGAGTCGGTCGACATGCTCGGGTGGCTCAAGGGCAACGGCGTCCCCTTCAACGGCAGCGCGGCGCCGTACAAGACGTCGTACCCGACGAACGACTACTACCTCTACTACTCCGGCAACGAGCTGGCCGGTCCTTCGCGGGCCGTCGCCGCGCCCGCCGCCCGCGGTCACCGCGCCCACGGCAAGGGCACCTCGGGCAAGACGCTCTTCGGTCCGCTGCGCGATGCTGCCCTGCGACGAGGCGTCCGCGTGCAGGGGCAGACCCGCGCCACCGGACTGGTCACCGACGCGTTCGGCCGGGTGGTCGGCGTCGAGTGCCTGTCGATGCACGAGGCGCCCGCGCGCGTACGACGCGAGCACCGGCTGCTCGCCGCCAACGTCGGCAAGCTCAACCTCTGGTACCGCCCGGTCGGCAAGCGCATCAGCCGTCGGCTCCTCGAGATCGAGCGGCGCCACGGCCGCCCCTGGCGGGTGCAGGCCACCGGGGAGTCGTGCTCAGCACCGGCGGCTTCTCGTTCAACCGGCCGATGGTCCGCGAGCACGGCCCCGGCTACGCACGCGGTCTGCCGCTCGGCACGCTCGCCGACGACGGCTCCGGCATCGAGCTCGGCGTCACGGCCGGCGGCGCGACCAAGCACCTCGACCGGTTCTCGGCGTGGCGGTTCTTCACGCCGCCGTCCGCACTCGCGAAGGGGTTGCTGCTCGGCCCCAGCGGCGAGCGGGTCTGCAACGAGTCGCTCTACGGCGCCGCGGTGGCCGAGCACGTCATCCACGAGCACGGCGGGAAGGCCTACCTGCTGGTCGACGCGACCTTGCTCGAGGAGGCCACCAAGCAGGCGCCGTCGCAGACCCTGTGGTTCCAGCGGCTCCAGGTGAAGTCGATGCTCGGCAGCGCGGCGATCACCGGGGACACGATCCGCGAGGTCGCGACCAAGGCCGGCATCGACACCCACGTCGCGGAGAAGTCCGTGCTCGCCTTCAACGAGCTGGTCCGCTCCGGCGACGAGGACCCGCTCGGCAAGCCGCGCGACCAGCTGCAGGCGATCGAGACCGGCCCGTACCTCATGGTCGACGTCTCGGTCCGCTCGTCGGTCCGCTTCCCGTGCCCGGTGATGTCGCTCGGCGGGCTGGTCGTCGACGAGGAGACCGGCCAGGTGCTGCGCGACGACCGGTCTGCGGTTGCGGGGCTCTACGCCGCGGGTCGCACCGCCGCCGGCATCTGCTCGAAGTCCTACGTCAGCGGCCTGTCGCTGGCCGACTGCGTGTTCAGCGGGCGTCGAGCGGGGCGAGCGGTCGGCGCGGAGGTGGCCGATGCTGTCTGACGACCAGCGCCGTGAGGCCGCGGACCTCCTGTTGACCGCTGAGCGCGACCGAGCACCGATCCCTCCGCTCGTGGACCGGTACGACGACATGGACGTCGTCGACTCCTACGAGATCCAGCTGCTCAACATCCGTCGACGCCTGTCGGCCGGGGCGGGAGTGCTCGGCCACAAGGTCGGGCTGTCGTCGAAGGCGATGCAGGAGATGATGGGCGTCGACGAGCCCGACTACGGCCACCTGCTCTCCGACATGGAGGTCTCCTCCGACTCGCCGGTGGACGCGGGCCGCTACTGCTACCCGCGTGTCGAGGTCGAGGTCGCATTCGTGCTCGGTGCGGCGCTTCCAGGCGCTGGGTGCACCGTGGACGACGTACTCGCCGCGACCGAGGCCGTCGCCCCGTCGATCGAGCTGATCGACAGCCGCATCGCCGACTGGAAGATCGGCCTGGTCGACACCATCGCCGACAACGCGTCGTCGGCCGGCTTCGTGCTCGGCCCCGAGCGCGTGAAGCCCTCTGACCTCGATCTGCTCACCATCGACGCCCGACTGCACCGCAACGGCGAGGTGGTCGCGGAGGGTCGCTCCGACGCCGTGCTCGGCAACCCCGTCACCGCGGTCGCCTGGCTGGCGCGCAAGGTCGCCGACTTCGGCGTGCGGCTCGAGGCCGGCCACGTGATCCTGCCCGGCTCCTGCACCCGCGCCATCGACGCCCGGCCCGGCGACGACTTCGTCGCCGAGTTCGACGGGCTCGGCTCGGTCACGCTCTCGTTCAGTGGAGGAACCTCATGACCAAGAAGACCGCCGCCATCGTCGGCTCCGGCAACATCGGCACCGACCTGCTCTACAAGCTGCTGCGCTCCGACGTCGTCGAGCCGCGCTGGATGGTCGGCGTCGACCCGGAGAGCGAGGGGCTCAAGCGGGCCGCCGAGCTCGGCCTGGAGTCGACGCACGAGGGCGTCGACTGGCTGCTCAAGCAGGACGAGCTGCCCGACCTGGTGTTCGAGGCGACGTCGGCCTACGTCCACCGGCGAGTACGCCCCCCGCTACGAAGAGGCCGGCATCCGGGCGGTCGACCTGACGCCAGCCGCCGTCGGCCCGGCGGTGATCCCGTCGGTCAACCTCGACCAGCTCACCGAGGCGCCGAACGTCAACATGATCACCTGCGGCGGCCAGGCCACGATCCCGATGGTGGCAGCCGTGTCGCGTGCGGCGCCGGTGTCGTACGCCGAGATCGTCGCCTCCGTCGCGTCGGTGTCGGCCGGGCCCGGCACCCGCGCGAACATCGACGAGTTCACTCGTACGACGGCGCGCGGCGTCGAGACCATCGGCGGCGCCGAGACCGGCAAGGCGATCATCATCCTCAACCCGGCCGACCCGCCGATGATCATGCGCGACACGATCTTCTGCGCCGTCGCGCCCGACGCCGACGAGGACGCGATCGTGAAGTCGGTCAACGACATGGTCGCCGCCGTGCAGGAGTACGTGCCCGGCTACCGGCTGCTCCAGGAGCCGCAGATCGACGAGCCGTCGGCGGTGACCCGCGGCCAGAAGAAGGTCAGCGTCTTCATCGAGGTCGAGGGCGCGGGCGACTTCCTGCCGCCGTACGCGGGCAACCTCGACATCATGACCGCCGCCGCCACTCGGGTCGGCGAGCGCATCGCCAGTCGGCTGGTCGAGCCTGTCGAGACCAATCGGAGGAGACCCGATGAGCGACCTCAACACCCTCACCCGCACCTGGGACGACGAGCGCGACCTGCGGCTGATCGACACCTGCCTGCGCGACGGGTCGCACCACAAGCGGCACCAGTTCACCGCCGACGAGGTGCGCTCGGTCGTCGCCGCCCTCGACGACGCCGGCTTCCCGGTCATCGAGGTCACGCACGGCGACGGGCTCGGCGGCTCGTCGTTCAACTACGGCTTCTCGCACACGCCCGAGCAGGAGCTCATCAAGATCGCCGCCGACACCGCGAAGCACGCCAAGATCGCATTCTTGATGCTGCCCGGCGTCGGCACCAAGGACGACATCCTCGAGGCGCAGGACAACGGCGGCTCGATCTGCCGCATCGCCACCCACTGCACCGAGGCCGACGTCTCCGAGCAGCACTTCGCGCTCGCCCGCGAGCGCGGGCTGGAGACCGTCGGGTTCTTGATGATGGCGCACACCCAGCCGCCGGAGGTGCTCGCGAAGCAGGCGCGGATCATGGTCGACGCCGGCTGCCAGTGCGTGTACGTCGTCGACTCCGCCGGCGCGCTCGTCATGGAGCAGACGGCCGACCGGGTCTCCGCGCTGGTCGCGGAGATCGGCCACGAGGCGACCGTCGGCTTCCACGGCCACGAGAACCTCGGCCTCGGCGTCGCCAACACGATCATCGCCGCCCGGGCCGGCGCCACGCAGATCGACGGCTCGGTCCGCCGCTTCGGCGCCGGTGCCGGCAACACGCCGCACGAGGCGTTCGTCGGCGCCTGCGACAAGCTCGGCTGGTCGACCGGCGTCGACTTCCTCAAGGTGCTCGACGCCTCCGAGGACGTCATCCGGCCGGTGATGCCCGAGGAGTGCCAGCTCAACCGGATGACCGCGATGATGGGCTACGCCGGGGTGTACTCCTCCTTCCTCAAGCACGCCGGCAACGCCGCCGAGCGCTACGGCGTCTCCGGCGCCCGCATCCTGCAGGTCGCGGGGGAGCGCAAGCTCATCGGCGGCCAGGAGGACCAGCTCATCGACATCGCGCTGGAGCTCAAGCGAGCGCAGGGCTGAGTCTCTGCGCGGGTGCGGTGGTTTCGAGGCTCGCTCCGCTCGCACCTCAACCACCGTGAGACCCACCGGTGGTTGAGGTGCCGAGGCGCTAGCCGAGGCCTCGAAACCTGGTGAGCCTCGTGTCGGAGTGAGTTGGCAGGATCGGCGCATGCTCACTGGATGCCTGCTCGCGGAGAGCCTTGCTGTCGGTGCCGACCTGAAGGTGCCGGACCTCGTCGTGACGCGGCTCGGTCGTCAAGACGTGTCGCGCGGGACAGTTCCTACCCAGCCCGACGTGTGGACGTTCGTGAACTTCGAGGCACCCGACGAGCGGGCCGACGAGCTCGCTTCAGTCCTCGCGGAGATGCTGCTTGCCGACGACGGGTGGTACGCCGACTTCCGCGTCGGCGACGACCACGTCGTGGTGTTCTCCGGTCGGGTGTTCCGCTACCGCGTCGGCGACAAGGCCGGCCGCGCCGAGGCCGAGGACTACGGGCGCCGGGCCGGCACGCCCGAGCATCAGCTCGACTGGGGCGACTGATCGAGCAGGGCGTTCGCGACGCCGGTGGGGTTGGAGAGCGCGACCATGTGGCCGCCGGGGATCGTCTCCAGCTCGACGCCGAGCCGTTCGCGCGCGACGCGCCGCTGCAGCTCGACCGGGAAGAGGCGGTCGTCCGCACCTGCGATCGCACGCACCGATGCCGGCCAGGCGGTGAAGTCGCAGGGTTCCGTGAAGCTCCTCGCCGCCTCGTCGCGCTGGTCGCTCTCGATCGCGGCTGCCACCAGCTCGGGTGACATGTCGTGGAAGAAGTACGTCTCCAGGTCGAAGTCTGTCGAGTAGCCGCCCGCGGCCGCGGCCGCCAGCCGAGACTCCGTCGACCCCACGGCCTCGCCCCACTCGGTGGCGGTCTCGCCGGGCAGCGGGATCATGGCGTTGAGCAGCACCAGCTGTCGTACGTCGACGCGCTCGGCCGCCAAGGGGGCGGTGAGCCCGCCGAGCGAGTGCGCGACGAGCACGATGTCCGGGTGGGACCCGCACGCCGCGGCGGTGAGGTCGGCGTACTCCCCGAAGCCGATGTCCTCGTCGTCGGCGGGGAAGTCGACCGCGATCGCCTCGTGGCCGGCGTCCTCGAGCAGCGACACCACGAGATGCCAGTTCCACGCAGCGCCGCCGGCTCCCGGGATCAGCACGAATCGAGTCACGCGGTCACCCTAGGGCTCGACGGTCGGCCGCTCGTCAGCCAGCCCGGGCGCGGGCGGCGAGCTTCGTGAGGTGGTCGCGCTCGGCGACGCTGGTGGTGAGCCGGGCGGCACGCAGGTAGAGCTCGTTCGCCTGGTCGAGGTCACCGGCTCGCTCCAGCAGGTGGGCGCGCACGGCGTGGAGCCGGTGGTGCTCGCCGAGGGCTTCGTCGAGGCCGTCGAGAGCGCGCAGCCCGGCGAGCGGTCCGTCGGCCTCACCGACGGCGACCGCGCGGCTCAGCGCGGCGAGCGGGTTGTCGGTCAGCGCGACGAGCTCGTCGTACCACGACGAGGATCTGCGGCCAGTCCGTCTCCTCGGCCGTGGCGGCGTCGTCGTGCAGCGCCGCGACGGCGGCCTGCACCTGGTACTCACCGTGCCGTTCCCTGGCCAGCGCCGCGGTCAGGATGCGCACGCCCTCGGCGACCTCGTCGCGGTGCCACAGGCTGCGGTCCTGCTCGTCGAGCGGCACGATCGCGCCGTGCTCGTCGTGACGCGCGTCGCGGCGCGCATGGTGCAGCAGCATCAGCGCGAGCATCCCGGCGACCTCGGGCTCGTCGGACTCGAGCGCCAGCAGCCGGGTCAGCCGGATCGCCTCCGCGGCCAGGTCGATCCGCCCGCCGCCGTACCCCTCGTTGAAGATCAGGTAGAGCACCCGCAGCACGACCGCGACGTCCGCCGGCGCCGAGAAGCGTGCTCCGTCGACGGTCCGCTTCGCCCGCGAGATCCGCTGCGCCATCGTCGCCTCGGGCACCAAGAACGCCTCGGCGATCTCGCGCGTGGTCAGTCCGCCGACCGCGCGCAGCGTCAGCGCGACCGCGGACGCCGGGCTGAGCGCCGGGTGGCAGCACAGGAACATCAGCAGCAGCGTGTCGTCGGCCTGCTCGGTCGGTCCCTGCTCCGGGAGCACCGACACCGCGTCCTCGCGGCGCCGCCGCGCGGCCTCGGACCGGACCGCGTCGACGAGCTTGCGCTGCGCGACCGTGATCAGCCAGCCGCGCGGCTCGTCCGGCAGCTGCTCGGGCCACACCCGGGCGGCCTCCACCAGCGCCTCCTGCACGGCGTCCTCGGCCGTCGCGAGGTCGGCCCCACGACGGACGAGGACACCGAGGACCTGCGGGGTCAGGTCGCGGAGCAGCTCCTCGTCGACGGACGAAGCGTTCACGCGAGCGTCACTCCATCACCGGTCGGACCTCGAGCCACTCGTGGACGGGCTCGCCGCCCTTGCCGGGCGCCGACGACACGTGAGCCGCGACCTCGTAGGCACGCTCCTCGGAGTCGACGTCGATGATGAACCAGCCGGCGATCAGCTCCTTGGTCTCCGGGAACGGTCCGTCGGTGATGACCGGCGCGGCGTCGGGTCCGCCGTACTGCACCCACGCGCCGTCGGGGCTGACCGCCTGCGCGTCGACGTACTCCCCGCGCTCGGTGAGCATGTCGATCACCTCGTGCTGGAAGTTCATGTGCGCGGAGATCTCGTCGGGCGTCCACTCGCTCATCGGGGCGAAGCTGGCCGGCTCGGGACCGCCGTTGTAGTGCTTGAGGATCAGGTACTTCGGCATCTTGTAGTCTCCTTTGAGGTCGTGGACGGCGGCGGTCTGGTGGTGCCGTCCTCACCCCTGGGACGGAGCCGGGATGCGGTTCTCGACATCGGCCCGGTGGAATCCTTCTAGTAGCCCACCCGTCGAGCCAACCCTGGCTAGCATGTTCCAGGCAAAACCGCCGCTAACGGCGCAAAGACCCGGAAGGGCGAGACCAGAACCGATGGCCAGGGCCGGCACACCCGTCTTCTCCGACGACTCCGGTGTGCGACGCGTGACCTTGCAGCTCGTGGCCCGTGCCGTGGTCGGGGTCTTCGCGCTGGCCAGCGTCGGTCTCGCGCTGTCCCTCGTGACGGGGGTGTCGCTACCCGGTCTGGAACCGACTGGTCCCCGGCCCGAGTCATGAGCAGGAGCATCAGGCCACCAGGGAAGCCCAGGTGACCGATCGCGCTACCACCGCGCCCCACGCGCCGACCGGACCCGATCGAGACGCGGTCACGGCCGGTGACCCGGTCACCAGGGCAGATCGTGCCTCCGCAAAGGGTCGGACCTCGTCGCGCAAGGCGATGACCGCAACCCGGAGCCCAGGGGAGCGGCACGACCGGCTCTGCCGGGTCGGGTACGACGAGCACCGCACCGCCTGCCGCCGAGCCCACCCATGCGAACTCCCCGACCGCGCCGCCGAGCGCGACGCCGACCCCGCAGCCGGACAAGCCGCGGGGCAAGCCGAGCACCAAACCGCGCAACCCGAAGGCCGCGACGCCCACGCGAGGCAACTCGGCCTTCTCCAACTCCCGCGCCAACCGCGCGACCGCGTCGGCCGACCCTTCGACGACCGCCCCCGGCAAGTCCGGGGCCAGCCATGGCAAGTCCGGCACGGGTGGCTCCGGCTAGCCGCCGGGCCCCCACAGCGCCCTCGGCGCCACGACCACCGCGGACACCACGCGCCCACTGGGCCGTGCTCGTCCTGATGCTCGTGACCCTCTTCTTCCTCCTGGTGGTCGCCGGCATCACCTCCGGCCAAGTAGGGGAGGGCGCGCAGGCTCCGCGCTCGGCTCCCGGCGACGGTGCCGTGCCCGCAGCCGTGCATCGTGGCGGACCCATCGTCGACCCTTCGGATCCCACCCGTGGCGGCCTCCGCGTGCCGCCACGGCACGTCGTCCTGACCTTCGACGACGGCCCGACGCCGTGGACGCGGCGAGATCCTCGACGTGCTCGCCGCGCCACGGCGTGCACGCCACGTTCTTCGTGATCGGCTCCCGCGTCGCCGAGCGGCCGGACCTGGTCCGCCGGATGTAGGCCGAGGGCCACGAGGTCGGCGTCGCACACGTTCACCCACGTCAATCTCGCGCAACGCCTCGCTGGCGGCTGCGACGCCGAGCTCGACCAGACCCAGCTGGCCATCGCGGCGGCCACCGGGCACACGACCAACCTGCTGCGGCCGCCGTACTCCTCCCGCGTCGGCGACGTCACCGCCGCGGACTGGCAGGCGCTCGCCGGGCGTCGGCAACTACCGCGGTCGTCTACACCGACCTCGACACCCGAGGACTGGGCCAAGCCGGGGGTCGCCGAGATCGTCGCGGCCGCGATGCCGAAGCACGGGCCGCGGCGCGGTCGTGATGATGCACGACGGCGGCGGCGACCGGGCGCAGACGGTGGCGGCGCTCGACCAGCTGATCGACGGACCTCCAGGCGCAGGGCTACACCTTCGACACCGTGAGTACGGCGGTCGGCACTCGCCGCCGTGGCAGCCGGCGACCGCCGTCGCAGCGCTTCCGCGGGCCACCTGGTCAGCGGGGTGGTGCGGCTCTCGGCCGATGCACGGTCGACGGTGATCGACATCGCCTTCGTCGTCGCTCGCCGTGCTCGCGCTGCTCCGCACGCTCATCGTGCTGCTGCTGGCCGCGGCGCCATGCCCGCCGGACCGGCGCGGCCGCGCTCGTCGAGCGCACACCTGCTCCGGCGTCTCGGTGGTCGTGCCGGCGTACAACGAGGCAGCTGGGCATCGCCGCCACGCGTGCGGTCGCTGGTCGGCCAGCGACTATCCCGACCTCGAGATCATCGTGGTCGACGACGGCTCGACCGACGACACGGCCGCGGTCGTCGCGCGCCTGGGCCTGCCCGAACGTCCGTCTGATCCGGCAGGCCAACGCCGGCAAGCCGGCGGCGCTCAACACCGGCATCGCCGCGGCCCGCCACGACATCCTCGTCCTGGTCGACGGCGACACCGTCTTCGAGCCGCGACGCCATGCGGGCGCTCGTCGCGCCGTTCGCCGACCCCGCGGTCGGCGCGGTCTCCGGCAACACCAAGGTCGGCAACCGCCGGGGCCTGCTCGGGCCGCTGGCAGCACATCGAGTACGTCATCGGCTTCAACCTCGACCGGCGGATGTTCGACGTGCTGCGAGTGCATGCCGACCGTGCCCGGGCGCGATCGGCGCGTTCCGCCGCGAGGCGCTCGAGCGACGTCGGCGGGCGTCAGCGACGACACGCTCGCCGAGGACACCGACCTGACCATGGCGATCGGCCGCGCCGGGCTGGCGCGTGGTCTACGCCCGGACGCCCGCGCCTGGACCGAGGCGCCGGCCATCGCTGCGGCAGCTGTGGCGGCAGCGCTACCGCTGGTGCTACGGCACGATGCAGGCGATGTGGAAGCACCGCGGCGCCGTCGTGCGAGCGCGGGCCGCGCCGGGCAAGCTCGGCCGGCGCGGCCTGCCCTACCTGCTGGCGTTCCAGGTGCTGCTGCCGCTGCTCGCCCCGGTCATCGACATCGCCGCGCGTCTACGCCCTCGTCTTCGACCCGGTCCCGACAGATCGCTGGCCGTCTGGCTCGGCTTCCTCGGCGCTCCAGCTGCGTCACCGCCGCGTACGCCTTCCGGCTCGACGGCGAGTCCTCGGGCCGCTGTGGAGCCTGCCGCTGCAGCAGTTCGTCTACCGCCAGCTGATGTACCTCGTCGTCGTCCAGTCGCGTCGCGAGCGCTGCCTACGGGGTGCGGCTCGGTGGCAGGTGATGCGGCGCACCGGAGAACTCGACGCCGCGCCCGTGCACCCCTGAAACACGGATTTCACGCGGGACTATCGCAGAAAACAAGAACGTGTTCTAGTATGGCGTGAGGGACACGACACGCGGTCCCGGCAGGGCCTACCAGGGAGTAGCAGATGAGCTCGACCGTACTCGACGGAGTCCGCGACCTGCTGCCGACGCTGCGTGAGCGCGCGGAGGAGGCGGAGCGGCTCCGGGTGGTGCCCGAGGCGTCGATCAAGGACATCGAGTCCACCGGTTTCTTCCGGCTGCTGCAGCCCAAGAGGTTCGACGGCTTCGAGGCCGACCCGATCGACTTCTACAGCGCCGTCGCGGGACATCGCGAGCGCCTGCGGCTCGACGGGCTGGGTGTCCAGCGTGGTCGGCGTGCACCCGTGGCAGGTGGCGCTGTTCGACGACGAGGCGCAGCAGGCGGTGTGGGGCCAGGACACCTCGACGCGGTTGTCTTCGTCGTACGCCCCGACCGGCAAGGCGCAGATCACCGACGGCGGCTTCCAGCTCAGCGGCAAGTGGAGCTTCTCCTCGGGCTGCGACCACTGCCAGTGGGTGCTGCTCGGCGGACTGGTCTTCAACGAGGACGGCAACGTCGTCGACTTCCGCACGTTCATGGTGCCGCGCAGCGACTACACGATCGAGGACGTCTGGAACGTCGTCGGCCTTCGCGGCACCGGCTCCAACGACATCATCGTCGACGACGTCTTCGTGCCCGAGGCGTTCACGCTGAGCATGTCCGACACCGGCCGCTGCTTCGGCCCTGGGCAGGAGCAGAACACCAGCAACCTCTACAAGCTGCCGTTCCACTCGGTGTTCACCGCGACCATCTCGACCCCGCTGATGGGCATGGCCTACGGCGCCTACGAGGAGCACGTCGAGATGCAGCGCAAGCGGGTCCGCGCGGCGTACCTCGCCGAGAAGACCGCCAACGACCCCTACGCGTCGGTCCGC
>CAVRFR010000017.1:0-5740 GCA_963720435.1 uncultured Actinomycetota bacterium
CAGACTTCACCGCACGGCGCATCGAGGCGGCCCTGCGCACTCTCGAGGGCGGCGGCACGGCGTATACCGAGTCCGGCAGGGCCTGAGGGCTAGAAGAGCGCCGACGCGAGCTGCTGGCGGCCCTTGAGGACCCGTGGGTCGTCGTTGCCGACGGCGGCGAACAGCCCGAGCAGGTGGGTGCGGGCCTGGTCGCGCTCCGCGCCGCTGGTACGACGGACCAGGTCGACGAGCCGGGCGAAGGCGTCGTCGACGTGCCCGCCGAGCATGTCGATGTCCGCGACGAGCGTCTGCGCGTCGACGTCGTCCTGGGCGGCGGCAGCAGCCTCCCGTGCCGCGGCCTGGTCGACGCCCTGGGTGCGCTGCAGCACCTTGGCCATGGCGAGACCGCCGGCCGCCTCGGAGTCGGCGGGGTTGGCGTCGACGAGCTTCTGGTACTCGGCGACCGCCGTGTCGATGTCGCCGTCGGCGAGCGCGTTCTGCGCGGGGGCGTAGCGCGGGTCGACGTACTCCTGCGGCTCCTCGCCGTCCTCGACAGGCTCCTGCGCACCCGACTGCGGCTGGTGCCGACCGGTGACGCCCTGGGTGGCCATCTGCTCGAGCACCTGGGTGAGCAGCGCACGCAGGTCCGCGAGCGGCGGCGCGTCCTGGAGCAGCGGCATCATCCGGCCCGAGACGACGAGCGCGACCAGGGGCACCGAGGGGATCTGGAGCGCCTGGACGAGCTGGGGCGAGGCGTCGGCGTCGACCTTGCCCAGCAGGAAGCGGCCGTCGAACTCTCCGGCGAGAGTCTCGAGATCGGTGGCGAGGCGTGCGCTCTCGGGCGCCTGCGACGGTGAGTAGACCACCAGCAGCACGGGCGCGTTCATCGACGTCTGCAGGATCTGCTGGATGTTCTGCTCGTCGAGCGCGACGGAGTACGAGCCGCCGGGTGCGCCCGAGGGGGCGCCTGCGGGGGCCGACTGGGCGGGCCGCTTCAGGCCCGACAGGTCGACGGCACCGGGGCGGGAGAAGGACTGCTGACTCATGCGCCTATCTTCGCCGATGCTCCGAGTCGGTACGAACGCGGGACTAGAACCGCGCGGGCTCGCGGTACTCCCCCCACTCCGAGCGGAGCGCGTCGCAGATCTCGCCGAGCGTCGCCTCGACGCGACACGCCTCGAGCATCGCGGGGATGGTGTTCTCCTCGGTGCGCGCGACCTCGACGAGCTTCGCGAGCGCGGCGTCGACCGTCTCCTTGTCGCGGCCGTCACGCCGGGCGCCGAGCTCTCGGACCTGGTCGGTCTCGACCTCGTGCGAGACGCGCAGGATCTCCAGGTCGTGGGTCACCGACGGCTCGTGCACGTTGACGCCGACGATCTTCTTGTCACCCTTCTCGAGCGCGATCTGGTACTCGAAGGCCGCCTCGGCGATCTCCGACATGAACCAGCCCTCCTCGATGCCGCGCAGGATGCCCTTGGTCATCGGCCAGGCGTTCGCGGTCCGGGCCTGGGCCGCCGTGCCCTCAGCCACTTGAGCGGCGAGTGCCTCGTAGTCGTGCGCCGAGCCCGTCCAGCCCCCCTTGGCGAGGATCCGGTCGAAGATCTCGTAGGCCTCGGCCTCGATCTTGTCGGTCAGCGCCTCGACGTACCACGAGCCGCCGAGCGGGTCCGCGACGTTGACGACGCCGATCTCGTCCATGATCACCTGCTGGGTGCGCAGCGCGATCTCGGCGGCCTGCTCGCTCGGCAGCGCCAGCGTCTCGTCGAGGGCGTTGGTGTGCAGGGAGTTCGTGCCGCCGAGCACCGCCGCGAGCGCCTCGATGCCGGTGCGGACCACGTTGTTGTACGGCTGCTGCGCCGTCAGCGAGACACCCGCGGTCTGGGTGTGGAAGCGCATCCACTGCGCCTTGTCGGTCTTCGCGCCGTAGACGTCGCGCAGCCACTTCGCCCAGATCCGGCGCCCGGCGCGGAACTTCGCGATCTCCTCGAAGAAGTCGAGGTGGCTGTCGAAGAAGAAGGACAGGCCCGGCGCGAACGCGTCGACGTCCATGCCGCGCGAGAGCCCGAGCTCGACGTACCCGAAGCCGTCGGCCAGCGTGAACGCCAGCTCCTGCGCGGCGGTCGAGCCGGCCTCACGGATGTGGTAGCCGGAGACCGAGAGCGGCTTGTAGGCGGGGATCTCGGCGGCGCAGTACTCCATCAGGTCGCCGATCAGGCGCAGGTGCGGCTCGGGCGGGAAGAGCCACTCCTTCTGGGCGATGTACTCCTTGAAGATGTCGGTCTGCAGCGTGCCGTTGAGCTTCGACAGGTCTGCTCCCTGCCGCTCGGCGGTCACCAGCATCATGCAGAACACCGGCACCGCCGGGCCGGAGATGGTCATCGACGTCGTCACGTCGCCGAGCGGGATGCCGGCGAACAGCTCGTCGATGTCGGCGGCCGAGTCGACAGCGACGCCGCAGTGCCCGACCTCGCCGAGGCTCTTCGGGTCGTCGGAGTCGCGACCCATCAGCGTCGGCATGTCGAAGGCGACCGAGAGGCCGCCACCCCCGCGGTTGAGGATCATCTTGTAGCGCTCGTTGGTCTGCGTGGCGTTGCCGAACCCGGCGAACTGCCGGATCGTCCAGGCCCGCCCGCGGTAGCCGGTGGCGTACAACCCGCGCGTGAACGGGAACTCCCCCGGCCACTCGCTGTCGTCGGTGCCGTACGCCGGCTCGACCTCCATGCCCGACAGCGTCGTGAAGTCGGCCTCGCGCACCCGCGAACGCTCGTAGCGCTGCTGCCACCGCTCGCGCGCGTTCATCTCGCTGTTCTCCGCCATCTTGAAATAGTAGGACGTCCAACTATCTGCGGCAAACAGGAGGTGTGGGGTGGCTGTGCGGCTTTCGCCATGGTCCCCTTAGCGAGGCCATCGCTGTCTTTCCAGAACGAACCCTGGTCGCGTCTCATGCCCATACTCGACCCACCCTCCGGGGTCGCCGAGGCGCGTGATTCTGCGGGCGATTACCTGCCGAGGCGCCTGATTCTGCGTATGGGCCCGCAGAAGTCGCTCGCCTCGGCTCCGCGTGCGCGCGCTTCGCGCGGCACTCAGAAATCCCCAGCGGCCCTGCGGACGGGGCGGAGCAGGGCGGAGATCGCGCGGAGGTCGTCGGTGGGGACGTCGAAGAGGGCGAAGCGGGCGCCGACCAGGTCGGCGGTGGCCGCCTCGACGACGGCGCGGCCCTCGGCGGTGATCTCGGCGAGCACCGCCCGGCCGTCACGCGGGTGGCGACGTCGTACGACGTGACCGGCGGCCTCGAGCCGGTTGACGATCGAGGTGACCGAGGTCGGGTGGACCTGCAGCCGCTCCCCCATCTTGCCCAGCGGCAGCGACCCGGCCCGGGAGAAGGTCAACAGCACGAGCGCCTCGTAGCGGGCGAAGCTCAGCCCGTGCGGTCGGAGCAGGTCGTCGAGCTCGGCCAGCAGCAGCTGCTGGACACGCATCAACGAGGTCACGGCGTGCATCTGGTCGACGGCGTCCCACCGCAGTCCCCACTGCCGGGCCGCTTCGTCGATGGGGTCGAAGGGCAACGTCACCGCGACGATCCCTTGGCCTGGGCACCGCCCCCTGTGGTGCGGCTGTTGGCGGCGTGGACGTGGTAGAGGATCAGCTTCTCCCAGTAGAACGGGTCGGGCACGTACCTCACGTCCTTCATGCCCTGGGTCTGAGCGGCCGACTCGAACGTGATGTGGCCGAAGTGCAGGATCGCCCCGAGCAGCGGGCGATCCACGGTGATGTCGAGCACGCGGGACAGTGGCATGCTCGCCCGCTTGTGCAGCGGGACGCCGGTGATGCGGAAGATCCGGATCTCGGTGATGACCAGCACGTCCATGAACGTCACGTAGGACTGCCAGGCGGCATGGGCGATCAGGCCGACACCGATCAGGAGCGGCAGCCAGGCCGAGTCAGGTGAGGAGACCGGCACGATCCCGAGGAACAACACACCGGCCAACAGCTCCAGCAGGCGCGGCACGTAGACCACCCAGTGCGAGGCCACCAAGGAGTCCTCGAGCGAGCCCGCATCGACGAGCACCTCGTGGAAGTCGGGTTCCTTGATCAGGGCTCGACGCACTCGGCGCAGGCGCGCACCCTTGAACGCCCGGGCGACACCGAACGGCCAGCGGCGCGGGCGCTCGGCCATCGGGGTTAGTTGAACAACGCGGTCAGGAACGTGATGACGGCGTCGAACGCGTTGGTCACCAGGTCGATCGCGCTGTGCACCACGTTGGCCGACTCCTGAGGCCGGGTGAACAGGTAGAACGCCACGAAGGCGACAGCAACGGCGATCACGAGCTTCTTCATCGCGTGCTCCGTTCCAGGGCTGCCGACACCGCCCACAGGGATGGACCATTGGTAGCAAACTCGCGCCGCGGACTGGTGGAGGCGCGCGCTATGGGGGGAGGCTGATGCAATGACGCCGAGTGAGGACGACCACGGGTGCGCGAGCGAGGCGAGTCCGTGACGGAGCCGGTAGCCCAGCCCGTCGAACGAGTGATCGTCGTCGGAGCCGGCATCGCCGGGCTGACCGCCGCGAAGCAGCTCACCGCGGCCGGTGTCGACTGTGTCGTGCTCGAGGCGCGGGACCGCATCGGCGGCAGGCTGCACACGGTCGTGCGAGGAGGCAGACCACTCGACCTCGGTGGCTCCTGGATCCACCACCCCGAGGGCAACCCGATGAGGGAGTTCGCCGACCGGGTCGCGGTGCACTGCCGGCCGGGCAACCCGCTGGGCGCGATGACGTGGTTCGACGTCGCCGAGAGACGTCGACTCGACGACGCCGAGGCAGCCGCCACGCTCGCCATGCAGTTCGAAACGTTCCCGGCCGAGGTGGCGCGCCAGCAGCTCCACGCCGCACCCGACATGACGGCGGCCGAGGGCATCGACGCGTTCGTCGAGGACGCCGGACTGTCCGTCGGTGAGGCACGTCGCGCACGACAGGCACTGCAGGCGCTGGTCGAGGCGGACGCCGCCGGCGCGGCGACCGAGGAGTCGTGGCGCTGGCTGTGGACCGAGCAGGAGTACGGCGGCGACTTCTTCGGTGACCTCCCCGAGACCGGGTACGTCGGCCTGGTGGATGCGATGGCCGACGGGGTCGACGTACGGCTGGGTGTGGAGGTGACGCACGTGGACATCACGGACGAGACCGTTCGCGTGAGCGGGCCCGGCTGCGACGAGCAGGGCACCCACGCGGTGGTGGCAGTGCCCCTCGGCGTGCTCAAGGGTGGTGTGCCGGCGTTCACCCCGGCTCTGCCGCGCGACCGAGTCGACGCGATCACCTGGCTCGGGTTCGGAGCCTACGAGAAGGTCGCCCTCACCTTCGCCGAGCCGTGGTGGGAGGCGGCGGGACTGTCACACCTGGTGCTGTTCCCCGCGGAGCCCGAGCTGCCCGCCGTCTGGGTCTTCGACGACCACGCCCTCGGCAACGGACCCACGCTGGTGGCCCACATCTTCGCCAGTGCGGTCCCTCACCTCAAGAACGAGAACCGGCTGCTCGACATGATCGCCGACGCCGCGGGGACCAAGGTGCCCAAGCCGGTCGAGGTGACTACGACCAGGTGGAGCGACGACCCCTACTCCCGCGGCGCCTACACGCACATCTCGATCGGAGCCGAGCCAAAGCTGGCCGACCTGCTCGCCGACCCGGTGCACGGGCGGCTGCTGTTCGCCGGCGAGCACACCCAGAGCGCCCGCCTCGGCTTCGCCGACGGCGCGATGTCCAGCGGGA
>CAVRFR010000018.1:0-18246 GCA_963720435.1 uncultured Actinomycetota bacterium
CGGTGACAGCGGCACCTCGTCCGGGTCGGGAGCCCCCGAGGCCGCCAGCAGCCGGCGTGCCAGCGAGAGCACGACCGGCCGCGGCGCCACCGGCATCACCGTCGACGCCGAGGGCCGGCCGTCGGAGTCCGAGCCTTGCGCGTAGCCGGCGACCGCGACGTCGAGCTTGGCCCAGCCGAAGCGGCGCCACAGGATCGGCTCGCTGATCACGACGCCTTGCACCCGGCCCAGGTTGATCGTCTGCGAGCTGCGCTCCAGCAGCCCGCGACGGATCTGCAGACCGGCGTCCGAGTCCAGCACCGTGAACTGGTAGAACGCCGACAGCTTGCGCAGCGCGGTGAATCCGAACCCGATCAGGACAGGGAGCACGCCCGGCAGTGCCCCGAACTCACCGAGCACCGCGAACCCGATGCCGAGCACGAGGCCGGTGATCAAGAACCCGACGGCCTCCGCCGAGAGCAGCAGGCTGATCACGAGCGTTCCGAGGTCGAGGCGGGCCAGCTCGCGCGCCGGCGCGGGCGGGGCTTGGGGCCGATCGGTCGGGGTCTCTTCACCTGTGTGGGCGGCGCGCACCGCGTCGCGTCGCGAGAGCAGCAGCTCCCGCAGGTCCTCGGCGTCGCGCAGCTTCAAGTAGGCCAGCGTGCCCTCCCGTGACCCACCACCGGCGACGTCCATCCGCAGCTCGGCAAGACCGAACAGCCGCGCCACGAACGGTTGCACGATGTCGATGCCCTGCAGCCGGTCGACGCGGATGCGGCGGGACTGGCGGGAAACGATCCCGGTGTCCACGCGCAGCTCGTCGCTCTCGATCCAGTACTTCGTGCGCAACCACGACGCGGCTCCGAAGACCCCACCGGCGACCAGCATCGCCAGCAAGACGTAGCCGATCGGCCCGACGTCGCCGCGCAGCAGGTCGTCCCACGTGGAGCCCAGCACGACGACGACGAGGATGAAGCTCCGCACCAGGGGCGTCAACGGGGACAGCCGCCGGTAACGACGTGAATCCTGCTCGGGAGCCTCGCTCACAGCCCCGCTGCCTGCGCCTCACCGAGCGAGGTCAGCCGGTCACGCAAGCGCGTCGCCTCCGCCGCCGGCAGACCGGGGATCCGGGCGCTCGTGCCGGGGCTCGCGGTGTGCAGGTGCACCGCGGCGATCTCGAAGGCCCGCTCCAGCGGCCCGGACTGTACGTCGACGAACTGCATGCGCCCGTAGGGCACCACGACCAGCTGACGGAACATCACGCCGTGCGAGATGTAGAGGTCCTCCTCGCGCTCGGCGTACCCCCACGAACGCGCGTTGCGGCCCGTCGCCCACCACCCCCACACAGTCAGGACCACGACGCCTGGCAGCGCGACCGCCCACGTCCAGGCCGGCAGAGAGAACACCAGCGCCACGGCCACGAAGGCCGCCAGGACCAGTCCGGCCACAGCGAGCAGCATCAGCCGTCGGACCCGCGCGAGAGCGGTGGACACTGGCTGCCAGTCACTACCGGGGGGTGCGAAGAGATCGTCCACGCCACCGAGGCTACGGCGCAGGCACAGTGGAAGCATGGTGCCGTGGCACCCGAGCACCTCACGGTCAACGTCGGCGCGGGTGCGCCAACCCGCCCTGACCCGGGGTCCACACATGTGCTGTCACTCGACCTCGGACCCCACCACCCCTCCTCGCACGGCGCGCTGCAGCTCCGGCTCGGCGTCGAGGGTGAGCGCATCGTCGCCTGCGAGCCGGTGGTGGGCTTCTTGCACCGCGGGGCCGAGAAGCTGTTCGAGGCACGCGACTACCGGCAGCTGCTGGTGCTCGCGAACCGTCACGACTGGCTCTCGGCGTTCTCCTCCGAGCTGGGCGTTGTGCTTGCCGTCGAGCGCCTGCTCGGGCTCGAGGTGCCGGTGCGCGCGACCTGGGCGCGCACCCTGCTCGCGGAGCTGAACCGGGTGCTCAGCCACCTCGCCTTCCTTGGTGGCGCCCCGACCGGACGACAGGAGGACGCCGGCGCCGAGGCCTTCGCCGCTCGGGAGGTCGTGCAGGCTGCCATGGAAGAGGTCTCCGGTGGCCGCATGCACTTCATGTTCAACCGGGTGGGTGGCCTCAAGGAGGACCTGCCCGCGGGCTGGCTGGATCGCGTCGAGGCGGTCGCTGAACACGTCGAGACTCACCTCATCCGGCTCGCAGACCTCGTGCTCGCCGACGACGACCTGCAGGCGGCGACACGAGGCGTCGGCGTGCTCTCCCCTGCGTCCGTGGCGGCCTACGGCGTCAGCGGGCCGGCGGCTCGCGCGAGCGGCGTCGACCTCGACCTGCGACGCGACGAGCCCTACCTCGCCTACGCCGACCTGCTAGCGGACGGCGTGCTGCGGGTCCCGACCCGCGACGAGGGCGACTGCTGGTCGAGGTTCGCGGTGCTGCACGAGGAGACCGCGGTCTGCCTCGCCCTGGTCCGAGCCTGCGTCGAGCGGCTGCGGACCCTCGACCGCGGCCCGGTCAACGTGCGGCTGCCGAAGGTGCTGCGACCGCCGGAGGGGTCGACGTACACCTGGACGGAGAACCCGCTCGGCATCAACGGCTACTACCTGGTCTCGCGCGGCGAGCGGACGCCGTGGCGGATGAAGCTGCGCAGCGCTTCGTTCAACAACGTCGCCGTGCTGCCCGAGCTCCTGCCCGGCTGCCTCGTCGCGGACCTCGTGCCGGTGCTGTCGTCGATGTTCTTCGTGGTCGGCGACCTCGACAGGTGACCGAGGTCGAGACCGCCCGGGGCGCGCGCGTCTGACAAAGTTCCTCTCATGGAGCCCGCCACGCCCTCACGCCGAGCCAACGTCGCCGTTCTCCTCGGGGGCGGCGTCGGCACCAGGATCGGGCTCGACATCCCCAAGCAGCTCATCAAGATCGCCGGCCGGCCGATCCTCGAGCACACCCTCGCCGCGCTCGACAGCCACCCGATGGTCGACCAGATCATCGTGATGATGGCCCCCGGCCACCTCGATGCGGTCCGCGCGATCGTCAACTCCGGCGGCTACGGCAAGGTGGTGAGCATCCTCGAAGGTGCCGCCACCCGCAGCGAGACCACCATGCTCGCGCTGGCGCAGCTGCCGGACGAGGAGTGCAACGTCCTGCTCCACGACGCGGTGCGGCCGTTGGTCACGCCTCGCATCATCCAGGAGTGCTTCGACGCGCTCGAGCACCACCAGGCGGTCGACGTCGCCATCCCGTCCGCCGACACGATCATCGAGGTCACACCGGACGACGTCATCAGCGACGTGCCCCCTCGCGCGTCGCTGCGGCGGGGCCAGACGCCCCAGTGCTTCCGCTCCTCGGTGATCAAGCGCGCGTACGAGATCGCTCGCGAGGACCCGGACTTCCAGGCGACCGACGACTGCACCGTGGTGCTCCGCTACCTGCCCGAAGTCCCCATCTCGGTGGTGCGGGGCGACGAGCGGAACATGAAGGTCACCGAGCCCATCGACGTCTACCTCGCTGACAAGCTGTTCCAGCTCACCAGCAGCGACCTGCCCGCGCCCGGGACGGACGAGTCCTACCGCCGCGCGTTGAAGGATCGCACCGTCGTGGTCTTCGGAGGCAGCTACGGCATCGGCGCCGACATCGCGACGCTTGCGGAGGACGCAGGTGCCAACGTCTTCAGGTTCAGTCGCTCGGGCACCAACACGCACGTCGAGCGACGCACCGACGTCGCCGAGGCCGCCCGCAAGGTCGTCGACGAGACCGGTCGCATCGACCTGGTGGTCAACACCGCCGGGGTGCTGCCTCGTGGCGACCTGGTTGAGACGTCGGAGGAGACGGTGTACGCCGCCACCGAGGTCAACTACCTCGCACCGATCTTCATCGCGCAGGAGTTCCTCCCTCACCTCGCGCAGACGAAGGGGTCTCTGCTGCTGTTCACGTCGAGCTCCTACACGCGTGGTCGCGCCGGCTACAGCCTCTACTCCTCGGCGAAGGCAGCAGTCGTGAACCTCACGCAGGCGCTGGCGGACGAGTGGGCGAGCTCCGGGGTGCGCGTCAACTGCGTCAACCCGGAGCGGACCGCCACCCCGATGCGCACCCAGGCGTTCGGCAAGGAGCCGACGACGTCACTGCTCGAGTCGGTCTCGGTGGCGCGGACGTCCCTGGACGTGCTGCTCTCGGACCAGACCGGGCACATCATCGACGTCCGCAAGGACGACCCGTTCGCGCCGACCTTGGATGCTGCCGGGCTCGTCTGATCAGCGGCGGCGCATGCGACCGCGCAACCGGCCACCCACCAGACGCAGCAGCTCGGTGGAGGTGACGTCTCGGACGAGCCGGTCCGCCGGATCGGCCGCGGGCGGGGGCTCGGGCCGCGCAGCCGCCTTCTCCTGAGCCGCTCTCCTGGCCTTCTTGGCTGCCTTCTCGGCGTCCGCGCGACCCTCCTCGCGACCCTTCTGCTCGCTCTGCAGCCGCGCGACCCGCAGGTCGGCCTGGTACTCGTCGTGCGCGATCGCAGCCGACTCCGCGTAGAGCTGCTCGTAGCTGGTGCTCACCTCGTCCAGCCGCGCGCGCACCTGGGTCTCGTCGTCGATGCCTCGAAGCCCCACCAGCTCCTGGTAGACGGACTCGGTGAGGGTCTGCAGCGTGTGCGGGACGTCGAGGTCGTCCCAGGTGACGCGCACCCGACGCAGGTCGGGGTCGATGAAGTCGTCGACCGCGTGCTTCTCCCCGCCCTCGAGGTCGCTGTCGTAGCTCAGCCCGAGGTCGTCCCTCACCTGACGCATGACCGGGCGCCAGTCCGAGAGCAGATCGGGGTAGGAGACGAACGTCCGCGGTTGGCCTCTGGTCTCCCGCTCGTTGATCAGCGAGCTGTTGAGCCACCGGGCCAGGCTGAAGGTCTGGTAGCGACGCCGCTGCAGGGCATCGGCGTTCTTGGCGTAGTACGCCGTCCGGCTGCCGATGGTCTCCGCGGGATGACGCAGCATCGACAGGTACTTGATCTCGAGCCCGGCCTCGGCGGCGGCCTCGCCCCACAGGTGCTGCAGCCACACCGACCTTGGGTCCTTGACCACCACCTGCGAGTCCTGCGCCGCCTGCTTGGCCAGCCAGTCGACGAGCCCGGCCTTGACGTCCGCGGTGAGGAACGGCCGCATGATCTCGAGCGCGGAGGGCCGGGCGTCGAAGTCGTCCAGGCCGGCTTCGTGGAGCAGTCCCTTGTGGAACTGCACCGCCCACTTGGACTCGTAGAAGCCCTTCGGGTTCGAGGCGTTGGCGTTGAGGTACGGCCCGGGCACGAAGAGTCCGAGGTGGTGCAGCGCGCCCGACACCGTGCTCGTGCCGCTGCGACCGGTGCCCGTGATCAGGACGAGGACGCCAGTCATGGTCGTCTCAACGCCGCGCGAGGACCCGGCACAGGACCGGGTCCTCCCCCTTGTACGGGGAGAGCCCGGTGTTCTCTTCTTCGTGGAACGGGGTGAAGCCGTAGTCGGCCACGAGCCGGGCCGAGAACTCGGCGGCGTTCTGGAAGCGGCGGTAGTGCTTGCCGTGGACCTTGGTGTTCTTCTCGTCCTTGTCGGTGCGGAACTCCGCGGCGAACATGTCGCCTTCGCGAGCGTGGTCGCGGATGGAGCCCATCAAGGTTGCCTGGACGTCCGCGGGGATCGAGTGCAGGAAGAACCGGAGGTAGAACAAGACCGGCTCACCATCCGGGATGCGGCTCGAGAACAGGGTCTTCAACGCCTCCGCATCGCTGACGTCGCACACCTCGAACGAGACCTTGTCTGCCAGGTTGGACGCCTCGGCGTGCTTGGCCGCGTGCTCGATGCCCACATCTGAGCGGTCCAGCCCGACCACCTGCCGGCCCGCTGCGCCGAAGGCGCACGAGTCCCGGCCGTCGCCGCACCCGATGTCGATCACCTGCGCGGGGATGTCCGATTGGGCGTTGACGAACTCGAAGAAGGTCGAGCCCTCGGTGTACTCCATGCGCGCGTAGAAGTTCGCCCAGTAGACCTTCTCCCGCTCCGCCGAGGACACCAGGCCGGCTCCCGCGCTGTCGGTGCGGTCGAGGTTCCAGTTGAAGCCGGGCTTCGGACGACGCCAGTCCTCGCCGTACAGCAGCCGCACCACGTCCTCGGCGTTCGTAGGCACGAGGCCTCGTCCGCCGGGGAAGTCGATCTCGCGGGTGCCCTGCCACTCCTCCCGGCGTACGGCGCTCGTGCCGGCGACACCGAAGGGGAAGGAGAGCAGGCCCTCCTCGTTGAAGAACGTGTGGAACAAGTCGATGCGGGCCGAGGGATCACTCGGGTCGTGGATGTGCAGGGCGGTCGCCATGCACCGCACGTCGAGGCCGCGTTCGATCAGCCGCAGACCGAGCTCCGCCAGCTCGTGCGCGGCATCGGCAGGGCGGGAGTGCTTGGATACGTAGGCGGCGTCGAAGTCGATGTCGTGCCCGATGTAGCCGCCTTCGCGAACCGCGCCCAACAGCGTGCCGTAGACGAAGAACACGTCGTAGCCGCACTCCTCGGCGACCACGCGCCGAACCAGCTGGTACATCTCCATGACTCGGCGCTGCCAGTCCTCGTCGAGCTTCTTCGACAGCTGGAGCTTGCCGGTCTGTGAGAACAGGTATCCCGCTTCGAACTTCTCGCGCAGCTTCTTCACAGACCGCTTGCCGTTGCTCGGCGGCGACAAGAACATGCCGTGCCCGTAGATGGGCAGTGGCCGGTCGTCGACCTTGACCCTGACCTGGGTGCGCTTCTTGGCGTAGGGCCAGATGCCACGCACGCGGAAGGAGAAGGTGCGGACCTCCTGCTTGCTGTTGCGCTGGTCGTCTGCCGGCCCGGGGATGTTCGGCAGCTGCCAGGGGTGGTCCATGCTCTCGGCCCTCCGCCGGGCCTCGGCCGCCGCGCCCTTGGGGGCCTTGCCGCGCAACGAGCTGTTGAAGCCCGACATGGCAGCGCCGGGAGTGGCGTAGGTCGCCGCAACCTGGAGCGGGCCCAGGTGCAGGGTGACCTTGGTGGGCGGGGAGCCGGCCGGGACCGAGACCCAGCCCACGATCAGGCGCTTGGAGAACTGCTCCACCATGCCGTGCACGCCATTGCCGGAGCCGTCGGCCTCGAGAGCTCCGGAGGGTCTGCCCGCAGCCCGTGCGCGGACTCGGCCACCGAGCGCGCGCCCCCGCGCGCGTGCGGTCCCAAGGAGCGCTCGAGTTCGCTGTGTCATGCCACCCTCTCTGACTGAACCGTCCGCACTATACGGGCCGGGACGACCGGTCTGACCGCGTCGCCGCTCCTCGGCCTTTCGCCGTTCACACGTCCCCCCGCGGCGCGAACACGGCGTCGACGAACCGCCGGCCCGCGTGCCCGTCCTCGAGGTCCAGGAAGTTCTCGCGGAACGCGTCGTAGGCCTCGGCATAGGACCTCCGCACACCGTCGAGGTCGACGAGGTGTCGCACGACCTCGGCGGTCGTGGCGACGTGTGGACCGGGGGCCGACGACTCGAAGTCGAACAACCAGCCCCGGGTGTTCTGGTAGCGCTCGATGTCGGGGACGTGGAAGATCATCGGCTTGCCGGTGACGCCGTAGTCGAAGCGCAGCGAGGAGTAGTCGACCACCGCGGCATCCGACGCGAGGTAGAGATCGGCGACCTCGGGGTAGTCGGTGACGTCGATGACCCGACCTGCCGTCCCCACCCGCTGACGGGCACGCGCGTTGAAGGCATGACCTCTCACCAGCAGCACGTAGTCGGAGCCCAAGGCATCGGTGGCGGCCTTGAAGTCGAGGAAGTCGGCCATTCGCGCACGGTTGTCGCGCTTCGCGAGGTAGTCGCGGAACGTCGGGGCGTAGAGCACTGCGGTCTGGTTCTCGGATATTCCCAGCTCGCTGCGGACGACGGCGCGGACCTGATCGGCGTCCGGGGCGAGCAGCGCGTCGTTTCGCGGGTACCCGATCTCGAGCACCTCGCCCTCGTAGGCGAAGTCGCGTGTCAACAGCGGCGTTGCGTACCGGGCCGGCGAGACGAGGTAGTCCCAGTCCCTGCTGCGCTTGTCGTAGGAGTCGATGCGAACCTGCGAGAAGCCGAGGTTGCGCCAGTGCGGATGTCCCATCTGCTTGAACGGGTAGCCGTGGAAGGTCTGCACGATGATCTGGCCGGGCGGCTTCTGGTGGTACTCCGGCTGGTACATGTTGTCGACGTAGTACTTCACCGAGAACAACAGCTCGTACCACCGCGGCGTGTGCACGACCACCGGGATCCCGCCCTCGGGCACCGCGACCGAGAGATCCTGAACGGCCCAGTAGACCGGCATGTCAGAGCCGCGCCGTCGTAGCTCGCGCTGGATCGAGACACCGTTGTCGGTTGCTTGCTCCCCGAAGTAGGAGCGGAACATCACCCCGCGCGTGGCCTTCTCCGCGACCGTCGTGGTCGAGCGCAGCAGATGCTGCTGGAAGCGGCCGCGGTGCACCCCGACCGGCCGGTCCAACGACACCCGGAGCGTGCCTTCGCGACCGCGGACCAGCCGGCCCTCCACGAGGTCGGTGCGGATCCCCACCGGAAGCGTGTTGTTCAGCTCCAGTGCGATTCGCAGGGGGACCTCGACGTGATCGCCGTCCTGCCCGTGGACCCGGGCGCTCATGTCGTGCTCGCCGTACGGCAGCGGCTGCTTGCCGAAGCGCATCGCGTCATGCGACAGCGGGAGCTGTGCCGAGAAGCGCCCGTCGACCACGGGGGCCTGCTCGCCGATCGCTCGTGCCTTCTTGCCCTTCGTGACGAGCGAGACCGAGACGGCATTCTTCCCGGCGACAGACCCCGAGACCGTCACGGTGTCCTCGCCGATGCGGACCTGCTCTGCGAGCACCCGCAGGGGAGACTCGTCGATCGCAAGGTGGCCGCGCAGCGTGCGGGTCAGCGCGAGCACGTGACGCTTGCCGGTCATGACCTGCTCCGGCTCGGACGGGACCGTGAGGCGGTGCCAGTCACCGCCCGCGGTCTCCGCCTGGACGTTCCACCTCTGCTGCGCGCCCGGGCGGAGGTCGGGCGGCGACGGGACCTCCACGTCGAACCTGGTGCCCGAGGCGGTGTGCTTCACGGACCCGTCGGCCCGCCTGCGGCCACCGGACACCTGCACGCGCACGATGTCGCTTGCCAGCTCCCCGGAGACCGTGCCGCGAAGCCGACGCCCCTTCAGGCGTACGTCGTCGAGGTGCAAGCGCGTGGGGACGAGACGGAAGCGGAGCGGCTCGCTGAAGCGCCACTCGGCGACGACCAGGTCGCCGCTGGCCAGTGTTCTCGGGGCGATCACGCCGGCCGATCCACTGCGGATCACCTGGGTCACCGGCGTGACGACCGTGAAGCCGGCCGAGCGCACCTTCAAGAACAGGCTCCACGTCTCCTGCTGCTTGCCCGAGGCCACCACGTCGCCCAGATCGAACCTCGCGGTGAACCTCCCCGGCCGGTAGTCGCACCAGTCGTCCTCGACCGGCGGGGCGAAAAGCATGCTGTCCGCGGGAGACGTGGGGATCTCGCGCTCGACCCCCGCGTCGGAGCCGCGAAGGAGCAAGGTCACGGTGGCCGGGTGCTCGGCGAGGTCGACCTTCGTCAGGTACGCCCAGCCCTTGATCTCGCACTCTCCGCCGGGCTCCGTGTCAGGGGCCAGCCAGCGGAACGACTCGACGGAGTGCGCCAGCTCGAGCTGCTCCGGGCGGAGCAGGAAGAGCTCGTCGGGCAGTGCTGGATCCCCGAAGAACGGCAGCTTCAGCAAGACCCCGTCCTGGGTCGCGGAAGCCTGCCAGCGCTCGGTGCGTCGGGCGTCCAGCCCCACGAAGCTCAACACGTCGCTGTGCCGGCCCTGCCGGGTCAGCTCGATGAGCACGCGCTTCGCCGGTGCCGTGGCCTGCCAGACCTGTGGCGAGGCGTTGTCGGCAAGCTTCGCGACAGCCGCCTGCAGCTCGCGCCAGTAGGTCTCGTCTGCTGTTCCGGGACTGTTCAGGTACCAGTGGAAGTGGGCTCTGAACAGGGTCAGCAACCAGGCGTCGTACAGCGTCTTCGAGTGATCGCGCAGCAGCGCGTCGCTGGTCTCCTGCCACGCCGACAGCCGGTCGCGGAGGTCCTTCAGCGTCGCTGTCTGCTGGCTGATGGAGCTCGCGTCGTCTCGCATCCGGTAGGAGTAGACGACGTCGGTCAGCACGTCGATGCCGCTGGCACGGGCGAGCAGCTGGGTGATGATCGGCTGGTCCTCGTAGGCGACGCCCTCGCGGAACCAGAGTCCCTGCTTGTCCCAGAAGTCGCGGCGGAACAGCTTGTTCCAGGTGTAGAGGTTGCGCAGGAGCGGCAGGAACTCCTCGATCTTCACGTTCTCGTGCCGGTACAGGTGCACCTCTCGCACCCAGTCCGGGCGCCAGGACCGGTGCGGGTCGAAGCGCTGGACACCCCCGGCGACGATGTCGGCTCCGGTCGCCTGCGCGCTGCCGACGAGAACCTCCAGCGCGCTTTCCGGCAGCAGGTCGTCGCTGTCCACGAACGTCAGGAACCGACCGCGCGCCTTCTTGATGCCGGTGTTGCGGGCGGCGCCCAGCCCGCCGTTCTCCCTGGTGACGATGCGGATGCGCCGATCGGCAGCTGCGTAGCGTTCAGCGATGGCTCGCGACGAGTCCGGAGAGCCGTCGTCGACGACGATCACCTCGAACCGCGGGAACGTCTGCGCCTGCAGGCTGTCCAGGCACTCGGCGAGGTACTCCTCCACGTTGTAGATCGGCAGCACCACGCTGACCGTCGGAGGTAGCACCCGGTGGGCGACCGCGCTGTTGTGAACCCGGCGCGCGACCCGGCCGGCGAGGCGCCTGGCACGGCGCGCGGCAGCCGGCGGGCGCAGCGGAGGGCGTATCAAGGTCTCTTTCCGGCAGTCATCACAGGGCATCACGGGGGCATCACAAGGCGTCACACGGGCGCGGTGCCTCCCCAGCGGCACCCGGGAGATGCTACACAGGCGGGTCCTCGGGCCCGAAGAAGTGACGCACGACCCGGTCCGCGGCGTGCCCGTCCTGGAACGGGTTGTACTCCGCGTTGAACGCGTCGAGGACGGCCCGCTGCTCGCGGGCGAGCGCGTCGAGGTCGCGCAACCTGTCCACCACCTCGGCGGTGGTCGAGACCAACGGGCCGGGCGCGGACGCCCGGAAGTCGAACAAGAAGCCGCGTACGGCGCTCTCGTAGCGGTCCAGGTCGGGGACCAAGAACACCATCGGACGACCGGTGAGCGCGAAGTCGAACCGAAGCGAGGAGTAGTCGAGGACTGCGACGTCGCTGGCGTGCAGCAGGTCGTTGATCTCCGGGTAGTCGGTCACGTCGAGGACCCCTGCCCCGAGGTCGCGCCGCCTGTGGAACCGGTGGCCGCGCACCAGCACGACGTAGTCGTCGCCGAGTGCCGTCGCTGCTCCCGCGGCATCGAAGGTCGTCGACATCTCGGCGGCGCGAAAGTTGGTGGCGAGGTCGTCGCGCCAGGTGGGGGCGTAGAGCACCGCATGCTGGTCGGCACGAATACCCAGGCGTGCCCGGGTGGCCGCGCGGGTGGCGTCGGCCGTCTCGCTGACCAGGTCGTCGTCGCGTGGGTAGCCGGTCGCGAGGATCTCGCCGTCGTACCGGTACATCTCGCGGTAGTGCACGTCCATCGCCGGGGTCGGCGTCAGCAGCAGGTCCCACGTGCCCGACGTGCGGCGCAGCAGCCGCTCGATCCGCTTCGGCGTGAAGTTCTTCGACGTCCACGACCCGAGTCCCATCGTCTTCGAGGGGTAGCCGTGGAAGGTCTGCAGCAGCCGCTGCCCCGGCCGTTTCACGAACCACGGCTCCATGTCGACGTTGGTCACGACGTGGCCCGCGGAGGCGAGCGCGGCGTACCACGCGCGGCTGCGCACCAGCACGGGTTCGCCGCCATCCGGCACCGGGACCGAGCTGTCGCTCACCGCCCAGCAGAGCCTCAGCTCGGGCCGCAGCCGCCGCAGCGCGTGGTGGATCGCGAGCGGGCTGTCGGTGGGGGTCCGGCCGGTGTAGGACTGCAGGAGGACCAGGCCCGGGTCGACCGGCGGGGTCTCGGAGGCGTACCAGCGGCGCAGCTCCTGCTGCGCGAAGGCGCCGATCTCGTCGTCGGCGAGGGGAGGCGCCAGCGTGACCAGGCAGCCACCGGACGGTCCACGGTGCACTCGCACGCGGTGGTCGGTCGAGCGCAGCGACGAGGCCGCGGTGACCTCTCCGCTCACCGCCAGCCGCTGGGTCGGGGCTCCGGGACGGCTCACCACCAGCCGGTAGGTGCCGCCGGCCACCGGACGCTCCCCGAGCCCCCACGGGTCGTCGCGCAGCGGCAGCCGGGACTCGAAGCGGGCGCCTGCCACCGTGGTGACCCCGGGGACCCGCCGCCCCTGCACCAAGAGGTGCAGGGTCGCCTCGTCCGGGTGCGGGCCGTCGACGTCGCCACGGACCACGAGCACCTCGTCGTCCAGCTCGACCGAATCGGCGCACCAGGTGCCCGGTGGCGTCTCGACCGGCGGCTCGACCGGCGGCTCGAGCCGGCAACGACGGGTGACGCCGGCCACGGTCAGCTCGGCCTCGAGCGCGGTGGACCCGGGCTCGAGCACGACCGTGTAGACCTCGGTCGTGTGGTCGGCGTACCGATCACGTGCCAGCAGGTTCGCCTCCGGGTCGCAGCTGCGGGACACCGTCAGCTCGGCCCGTGCGCCACCTGGCGAAACCGCCCAGAACCGGGCCTCGGTGTGGTCCGGCGCCGCCTCGACGCGACGCACGAACGCGAGCACGGTGAGCTCCAGCCGGCCGTCGTCGCGATGCTTGCTCGCGCGCACCGACAGGTCGAGCGGGGTGTCCGGCTCCTCGAGTGCGAGAACCTCGGCAGGGACCACGCCCTCGGTGTGCGCGAGCACGGCGTACGGAACCCCGTCACGCACCTCGATCGGGAACTCTCCCTCGGACAGCCAGCGGTCGGCGGCGAGGTCCTCGAGGCGGGTTCGCTCGTCGGCGGCGGCCAGCCATGCCATCACCCGCGGCTCGACGTGCACCACGGCGAGGTCGGACGCCGAGATGTGCGCCAGGAGGTCCCGTGCCGCCGACCGCAGCACCTCCCAGTCCTCGTCCGAGGCGCGCTCGACGTCCTCGAGGTAGCGGCGGAGCTCCACGTCGAGCAGCCAGACCAGGAACGGGGCCGACGCCCGACGCTCCTCCACGCGGTCCAGCAGGTCGCGCACGTCCTGCCACCAAGCGCCCGCGGTCGGCGCCAGCCGTGGCAGTGTCCCGAAGCGTTCCGGCCCTGAGTCATCCCCGCGCTGGCGTGCGACCGGCCCGGGCGCGCAGCGTTCCGCGGCCAGCAGCAGCCTCGCCGCCGCCACCCAGCTCCCCTGCGGGGTCTCTGCGACTGCGCCTGGCCCGAGCGCCCACAACGACTTGCGGAACACGAGGTCGGTGAGCCGCGCGCGACCGAGGTCGGCCTCGCTCGCGCCGACCAGGTCCGCGTCGCCGTCCTCGAGCCGCTGGATCGCGTCGGGCACCGCCTCGACCGCCAGGTCGTCAGCAGCGTCACAGACCATCACGAGTGAGCCGGCAGCGCGGCGCACCCCCTCTGTGACGGCGGCAGCCCGAGACGCGCCCGGAAGAGGCAGCACCCGAACGCGCCAGCTCGGGCGGCCTTGCCTCGCCAGCACCTTGTCGACGTCGGGGCCCTGTGCCGTGACGACCAGCAGCACCTCGTCGACCCGGCCGCGCTGTCGCCCGATCCCGGCGAGGAAGTCCGACAACCGCAGCAGGTCGTGCGCGCCGACGGGTACGACGGCGGTGAGCCGCGCGCCTGGTCGACGCACGCCGGCGGCCGTCCGGACCAGCGTCGGGGGCAGCCGTCGGGCGAGCGCCCCGGCCACCCGCTTCACGCGACGGTTCACGGCGTGCGCGACGGCAGTGACATGCCCGCAACTTACCGGCCGGGCCGGACCGTGCCGCGCAGGGCGTTGGTACATTCAGGCGCCACCCCACCGGGGATCACGAGCCTGACGCAGGAGCGACATGCCTGTCTCGCGGGAACGCTGGGCTCCCGCCCGGTCGGGCCTCGCAGACCCGTTGACCTACGTGGTCGGTGGTGTCTCGCTCGTCGTCTTCGCGCTCCACGGCTTCAGCGGCTACCTCTCGCGCGACCTCGGCATCTACACCTACGCCGGGCAGCAGGTCGCCGACGGCGTCCCGCCGTACCTCGGGGTCCTCAACCGCGCGGGTCCGCTCGCCCACCTGCTGCCGGGAGCAGCCATCCTCGCCGCCAGGTCCCTCGGGATCGACGACGTGCTCGGGGCGCGGATGTTCTTCATGCTGTTCGCGGTGGCGGCGGTCTGCATGATCTACGTCGTCGGCCGCAACGTGTTCCGCACACCGCTTGCCGGCTTGGCCGCCGCGGCTACCTTCATGTGCTTCCACGCCTTCCTCGAGTACGCCGCAGACGGCCCTCGTGAGAAGACCCCGATGGTGCTGCTCATCATCTTGAGCGTGTGGGCCATGGAGCGCCGACGATGGCTGCTCGCCGGCGTCTTCATCAGCCTGGCGACGCTGACGCTGCAGACCGCGTTCTTCGCCGTCATGCCGGCAGCACTGGTGGCCGTGCTGGTGATGCCGCGCGGGCAACGGTTCCGGTCGCTCTTGCGCGTAGGGGTGGGCGGCCTGATCCCGGTCGTCGTGCTGGGGCTCGCGGCCGTGGCCGCCGGCAGCCTCAAGGCGTCGATCGACGGCTTCTTGCTGATCAACGCCCGCTACACGGTCCCGGACCCGATCACCGAAGACCTGCACGCGGCGTGGACCAGCATGGTCGTCGGGTACGGCGTGACGGTGTGGGCGCTGCTGCTCGGCCTGGCCTCGATCATCGTCCTGGCACTCCTGGCGCTGCGCCCGGCCACCTGGCGTTCGGACGAGTCGCAGGTGCTGGTGGCCGCACTCGGCCTCGCCACCGTCATCGGGCTGGTCTGGTGCCTGCGCGACTTCGACAGCTGGGCCGACGTGTTCCCGGTGCTCCCGATGGCCGCGCTCGGAATCGGGGGGCTGGCCAAGGCGGCCACGAAGTGGCTCCCGATGCGGCTCTGCCTGGTTCTCGTCGGCACGTGGGTGGCCCTCGCCCTGGTGACCGGACTCGTGTACTCGGTAACCGAGCGCGACCACCAGCTGTCGGAGCAGCGCGCCTCGGTCACCGCGGTCACCGACCGGCTGCCGGCCGGCTACTCGATCGTGTCCATCGAGGCGCCGACCCCACTGGTGCTGGCGGGCAAGACCAACCCGACGAGGTACCAGACACTCTCGAGCGGGCTGTCGGCCTACCTGGACGACACCTACCCCGGCGGCAAGGCCGGGTTCGGCCGGTCCATGACGCGCAGCCGGCCGACGGTGATCGCACTGGGCACGCTGCGGCCGCCGCCCTGGATCAGGCAGACGCTGCGCTCGGAGTACCGCAACGTCGGTGGGGCTCCGGGGTGGACCTGGTTCGTCCGGAAGTCGCTCGGCCAGGAGAAGCTGGACGAGATGTCCAGGGCGAACGAGCGGGCCGTCCTGGCCGCGCGATGACGAGCAGCCGACACCAGACTGCGGCGCTCGCCGTCGGGTCTGCCGTGAGCGGGCTGCTGGCATACCTGCTGTTCGCCCTCACCACGCGAGCACTGGGCGTGGCGGCGGCCGGCCCCGTCTCGGTGCTCTGGTCGTACTGGGCCTTCGCGGGGGCGGCGATCACGTTCCCGCTGCAGCACTGGGTCGCGAGAACCATCGTCGCCCACGGCGAGGGCGCGGTGCGCCACAACGTCCCCCGCCTGGTCGCGGTGCTCGTCGTGCTCTCGGTGCTCGCGGGAGCCTTGGCGTGGCTCCTGCGTGAGCCGCTGTTCCACCGCCCGGACCTCTGGTTCCCGGCGATGGTCGCGGCTGTCACCTTCGGGTCCGGCGCCATCGGAGGGGTGCGCGGCGGGCTGAGCGCGCGCGGCCGTTTCAAGGCGGTCGGCTGGAGCCTGGTGGCCGAGAACGGTCTGCGCTGCCTCTGTGTCGCGGTGCTGATACTGACCGGCGACGACCGGGTCGTCGCCTACGGCCTGTGCCTGGTCGCCGGGCACCTCGTGGCGATCTGGCCGTCGGCGCTGCGGCTGAGCAACGAGACCACCGACGACGAGGCGCCGAACGCTCTCGGTTTCCTCGCCAGTGCGAGCCTCGCGCAGCTGATCGGGCAGTGCGTGCTGACCGGTGGCCCCGTGGTGCTGGCGCTGGCCGGTGGCACCCCACGCCAGGTCACCACACTCTTCGTGACGCTGGCGCTGTTCCGGGCGCCGTACATCCTCGCGCTGGGGATGGTCGCCCAGCTCACCACGCGCGTGACCGCCCTCGTGGTCGACCAGCGGTTCGCGGTGCTGAGCATGATGCGGCAGCGGCTGCGGGTGGCGACCGCGGTCGTGGTGGTGCTGGCGGTTGCCGGTGGTGCCTGGCTGGGCCCCTTCGCGCTGCAGCTGGTCTTCGGCGAGGACGTCGTGATCGGGTCCCTCCCGACGGCCGTCGTGGCCGCCGGCTGCGCCATTGCGGTGGCGAACCTGCTGGTGATGGTGAGCGCGCTGGCGCAGTCGCGCTCGAGCGCGGTGGCAAGGGCATGGCTGCTGGCAGTGACGATCGCCGCGTTGGCTTTCGCCGGGCTCGTGACTGCCGACCAAGGCGTCGAGGACGCCGTGGTCTGGTCGTTCCTGGTGGCCGAGGTGCTTGCGTTCTTCATGCTGTCGGCGGTCGAGCAGCGAGCCACGAGCTCAGCTCGGCTTGGTCGCAGCCAGGAACACCGACGAGCCGACGGGTAGGTCGCGGCGGCCCAGCACCCGCGTCTCCGCTTCGCACAGGCGCATCAGCACCCGGTCGAGGACACCAGACACCTCAGGAAGCCCCTGCGGTTCGCGCCCGCTGCGTCGCAGCCGCCGCACGAGTCGCTCGGCGGCGAAGAACGGGAACACCGCGCAGAACGCGTACGTCGACCGGTCCACTCGGAGCCCTGCCGACTCGACGAGCCGAACCAGCCGGGGGCGCGTGTAGCGGCGGTGATGACCGGCTCGCACGTCGTGGTCCGACCACGCCCACTGGTAGGCGGGCACCGAGAGCAGCAACCGGCCGCCCGGCTCGAGCACCCGGGTCAGCTCGGCGATCGCGAGGCTCTCGTCCTCACAGTGCTCGACCACGTCGAAGGCGGAAACCACGTCGAACGAGCCATCTGCGAAGGGGAGCGCGGTGGCCGACCCGCACACGCCCTCGCCCGGCTCGAGCCCGTCGGGGAAGAGATCGAGGGTGATGCTGCGGTGCCCGGCCCGCAGCCAGCCGACACTGGGCCCGTCGGCGCTGCCGACGTCGAGCAGCAGCCGACCGCTCCCGGCATGGGGAGCGAGCACCGCCTCCAGCAGCTGGGTCCGCGCGCGGTACCACCAGTAGTCGGGCTGGTGGATCGACGACGACCCCGGCTGCAGGTTGGACGGCACGTTCAGACCTGCGCGGCCGCGCGCACGGACGACAAGAACGTGTCGACGACCCGCTGCGAGTCGGCCTCGGTGAGGTCGTTGTAGAACGGCAGCCGAAGCAGCCGGCCGCTGATGTCCTCCGTCACCGGGCACTCGGTGCGCCGCGCGGCGAACATCCGGCCCGCGTCGGAGCTGTCGAGCGGGACGTAGTGGAACGTCGGCGTGACTCCGTTGTCCCGCATCGAACGGAGCACCGCATCCCGCCGCTTCCGGTCCGGCAGCAGCACGTAGAACATGTGGTAGGCCGAACGGCGGTCGTCGGGCTCCTCCGGCAGCTGGAATGTGTCCGCGGCACTGTGCGGCGCAAGTAGCTCCAGGTAGCGGTCGTGCACCGCCCGGCGCTGAGCCTGCACCAGGTCTCGCTGCTCGAGCTGGGCCAGCAGGTACGCCGCGAGAACGTCGGCGAGGCCGAACGAGGAGCCGTTGTCCTTCCACGAGTACTTGTCGACCTGGCCGAGCAGGAAGGCCCGGCGGTTGGTGCCCTTGTCGTACAGCACGCGGGCCCGGTCGACGTCGGCAGGATCGTTGAGCAGCAGCGCACCACCCTCGCCGCACGTGAAGTTCTTGGTCTCGTGGAAGCTCTGCGCGGAGAACCGGCCCAGGCTCCCCAGCGGCTCGCCGCGCCACTCGCCGTACAGGCCGTGCGCGTTGTCCTCGATGATCGCGATGTCGGGGCGGTCCGCCAGCACCCGGCGAGCTCCTTCGACGTCGCAGGCGATGCCGGCGTAGTGGACCAGCACCACCGCCC
>CAVRFR010000019.1:0-13008 GCA_963720435.1 uncultured Actinomycetota bacterium
TAGTTGCTGCTAACCGAGCCTGTTGTCGACGAAGCACCAGCGCCACTCCTCGCCGCGCTCGGCCGAGCGCATGACGGGATGCTGGACCTCCTCGAAGTGGACGCTCGCGTGCCTGCGCGGGGAGGAGTCGCAGCAGGCGACGTGACCGCAGGTCAGGCACTTGCGGAGGTGGACCCAGTTGGTGTGCCCGTCGCGGACGCAGTCCGCGCACTCGCCGTCGTTGCCCTCGGTGGGCACGTCGACCGGAGCCTCGTCGAGGTGCAGGCATGAGAACGTCTTGCCGATCACACCGCTGACGGTATCTGCGTTCTCCAGCTCTGCGATTCGTTCGTTGCGGACGTCGAGCATCGACTCCTCGACGTCGATCACGGCCAGCACGTCCTCGACGACCTCGTGCGGGATGGTGCCGGTGCTGCGCACCTTCAGCACCTTCGCCCGCTCGGCGTCGAGCATCTCCAGACGCAGCCGGGCGTAGGCCTCGCTGGGTGTCTCCTCATCGGGGTGCGTGCCGCCGAGCCGTTCCCAGGCCGCGGTGTTGCGCTGCGCTGCCCGGCGGCGCAGCTCCTCCAAGGTGTCGAACGGGTCGTCGTCGCCGGTGTGCTCCTCGAGGCGCTCGAGCCCGGCGGCAGTCGCCTTCTCGAAGAGCGCGGCCCGCGCGAGCGCGTCCTCGCGTGGGTCGGGGGCGCTCAGCCCGAGCGCGCGCACCAGCCAGGGAAGGGTCGAGCCCTGGATGACCAGGGTGCCGGCGGCCACCACCAGCGCGGTCAGCACGAGAGTCTCGCGGAAGGCGAACGACTCCGGGATCGCGAAGGCCGCGGCGAGGGTGACGACGCCGCGCATCCCCGCCCAGCCCAGCACGGTAGTGAAACGCCACGACGGGACGCGGCCCGTCGAAGGATCGGGTGCGGGACGCACCAGCAGGTAACGGGCGGGGAACACCCACATGAAACGCAGCACCACGACGGCCAGGAAGGTCGCCACGCACAGCCTCGCGACGTCCGACACCGGCACCCCGCTGTCCGCGACGTCGGCGATGATCCAGCGGGCCTGCAGCCCGATGAGCAAGAAGACGGCGTTCTCCAGCAGGAACTGGATCGTGCGCCAGTTCAGCCGCTCCGCGATGCGTGACGTCGCGGTCTGCAGGACCGGCGCCTTGTGACCGAGCAGCAGGCCTGCGACCACGACGGCGAGCACTCCGGACCCGTGGATCTCCTCCGCCGCGACGTAGGCGACGAACGGAGTGACCAGCGAGAGGCTGGTGTCGATGACCGGGTCCTGGACGCGTCGTCGTACGCGCCCCACGACGAAGTACATCAGCAGCCCGACCGCCACGCCGGCGCCTGCCGCGACCACGAAGTCACGCGTCACCTGCACCACCGAGAACGTCGCGCCGACCACGATCGCCGTGCGAAGCGCGACCAGCGCGGTGGCGTCGTTGAGCAGGGACTCGCCCTCGAGGATCGTGACGATCCTGCGTGGGATGCCGATCCGACGGGCGATCGATGTCGCAGCGACCGCGTCCGGCGGCGCCACGACCGCGCCGAGGGCGAACGCCGCCGGCCAGCTGACTCCGGGAAGCACGTAGTGGGCGACGACCGCGACTCCGGCGGTGGTGAAAGCGACCAGCCCGATCGAGAGCAGCAGGATCGAGCGACGGTTGGCGTTGAAGTCCACCAGCGAGGTCTGCAGGGCGGCGGAGTAGAGCAGCGGCGGCAGCAGGCCGACGAGCACGACCTCTTCGGTCAGGTGGACCTGGGGAACGAACGGCAGGAACGAGCCCGCCGCACCGAGGCCGACCAAGATGATCGGGGCCGGGAGGTCGTAGCGCCGACTGAAACCAGCGACGACGACGATGACGGCGGCCAGCGCGGCCAGCGAGAGGGCGATCTCCACCGTGCCATTCAAGCAACCGTGACCGAACCGGTTGCCGCTCGTTGAAGCGCGGACAGTGCCCTGACAGGTGCGGTACCGCGTCATTGATCGAGGTCTCGCGCGTCGAGTTATCGGGATGACACTTGCGCGCTTCGTACCGCGCGAGAAGACTGCGAGCCACCCCCGCAAAAAGGCGCGAGATTGTCCCAGCAATGTTTATCCGACACGCCCTGACTGACGGGTAATAGTCTAGTTTGACTATAAAATTAGTTATTTTTAGCTAATTCATGTCGGACATCGCGCGTGTCGTCGCAATTGCGGCCTAATCTCCTTTTCGCAGGGAGTAACCGATTTGCGCTGGGAGGTGCGTCATGACGGTTTCGGGCAAGGAGTGGTGATCCCAGAAGTGGACGGGGTGGCTCGGCGGAGGACCAGCTGACGTCGCACCACCCGAGTGGTCGCAGCGGGGCCGGCATCGAAAGCCCCGGCCCCGCGCGGCCGACCACATCACCAATCACCAATCACCGATCACCAACAAATCCGTTGCAGGCAGGGAGCCTTGATGAGCACCACGACCGCAGACCGGCAGAGCCGGCTCAGCAGGTACGCCGTGCTCGCCGGCAACCCGGCCCTCAAGGCGCTCTGGACAGCGCGCGTGGTCTCCAAGCTCGGCGACTGGGCCGCGCGCATCGCGCTGATCACCCTCGTCTACACCAGCACCGGCTCGGCGTTGTGGGCCGGCGCCGCGACGGCCGCCTGCTACGCACCGTTCCTCGGTCCGGGTCAGCTGCTCGCGACGTACGCCGACCGGCTCCCCCACCGCACGGTGCTGGTCGTCTCCGACCTCGTGCGGCTACCGATCTTCGTCGCACTCGCGCTCGTGCCGATGCCACCGGCGGCCATGGTGGCGCTGGCGTTCGTCGCGGCGTTCGGCGACGTGCCGTCAGGCGCGGCGTACCAGGCCGCGATCCCGATGATCGCCAAGGAGAGGTACTCCGAGGCGCTGGTCATGTTCGCCACGACCGCGCAGGTCACCATCCTCATCGGGTACGCCGGCGGCGGCGTGCTCGTCACGGTCTTCGGGGCACGCGGGGTGCTGCTGCTCAACGCCGTGACCTTCCTCGTCGCGGCGCTGCTGGTGCTGCGAGTGCCCTCGACGCGTTCTGGTGGCAACGTCACCAAGGCGCGCACCCATCTGCGTGAGTCGGTGCGCATCGTCACCTCCGACCGGCTGGTCGCGATCGCCCTCGCGGTCGTCGCGGTCTCCTGCCTCGGTCAGATGGGCATCGAGTCGCTGACGGTCGTCTACGCGGACCACCTCGGCTTCGGCACCGGCATCGGCGCCGGCCTGCTCTACACCGCGATGCCGCTGGCAGCGATCGCCACCGGCTTCTTCCTGCCGTCGTGGTCCGACCCACTGCGGCTGGTGCGCCTCGTGGTCGCGGCCAACGTGATCTTGTCGGCGGTCTCCATCGTCGCGTTCCTGCTCCTCGGCGGCACACCTGTCGGCATCGTCGGCGTGGTCGCGCAAGGCGTGCTGGACATGATGGTCACGCCGCTGTTCGTGGTGGCCGAGGCCCGGATCCCGGCCAGCCACCGGGCCACCGCCTTCGCGTTCTTCACTGGCTGCTTCATGGCGATGCAGCTGGCGGGCGCACTGTTCGCGGGTGTCCTCACCGAGCTCGTCGGGGTCCAGGCGGCGTTCGCGCTGGCATGCGCACCGACGGTGCTCGTCGGCATGTGCACCTGGCACCTGCTCAAGCCGCAGCCGAAGGCGAAGCCGGTCGCCGCGAGGACCGAGCCCGAGCTCGTCGCCTTGCCCGTGGCTGCGTAGCTACACCAGGGCGCGGATCGCAGCGTCGAGGGCCCGCCGGTTGTCACGGCGGACCTTCACCTCGACGACCTCGATGCCGCCGGCGGGGTTCGCCAGCGCATGACGAAGCTCCTCCAAGGACCCCACCTGCCAGTGCGGGGTGCGAGTCGCCGCGCACAGGCTGGGGACGTCGACGTGGTGCGGGGTGCCGAAGAGCCGGTCGTACGACGCGGCGTACTCCGGCCCGCCCTGCTCGAGCGAGGCGAACACCGAGCCACCGTCGTCGTTGACCACCACGATCGTCAGGTCGGGCCGCTCCTCGTCGGGGCCGAGCACCAGGCCGTTCGCGTCGTGGAGGAACGTCACGTCGCCGAGCAGCGCGAGCGACCGGCTGCTGTGCGGGCGCCCGAGCGCGGCTCCGACGGCGCTGGAGACGGCGCCGTCGATGCCTGAGAGACCGCGGTTGCCGACGACCATGCGGTGCTCGCCGACGGTGTAGCGCGCCGTCATCAGGTCGAGGTCACGGACCGGGTTCGACGAGCCCACGAACAGCAGGCCGCCAGCGGGAAGGCAGTCGCTCACCGCACCCGCGACCTGGTGCGGCGTGAGGGTCTCCTCGGCGACCAGGAGCTCGTCGAGACGCCGGGAGACATCGGCGTCGCGGTCGCGCCACTCCTGCTCCCACGGGTCGGGCTCGCTGCCCGCCTGTTGCGTGCGCTCGCTTGCGAACCACGACCCGTCGACGCCCTCGAGCGAGACGCGGTCGACGACGAAGTGGACCTGATGGCCCGGGTCGCTCCAGCCCGACGCACCTCGCACGGCGTACAGCGCGATGTCGTCGCGGGCGAGCAGCCGGGTCACCGGCCGCGAGAGCGTGGGGTGACCGAACACCACGACCTGCTGGATGCGTGAGGCGAGCGCCGGGTCGGAAAGCAGCAGTCGGTAGGTGCGGATCGCGCTGTCGCCGGTGCGCGAGCCGCTGGTCGGCTCAGCGAGCAGCGGCCAGCCCGCGGCCTCGGCGAGCACGCGCGCGGGCGGACCTGCGTCGTCGCCGGCGATCACCACCGTCCGCAGGTCGTGGCTGATCGGCGTCGGCTGCAGCAGCGGTGGGTCGCCCGGCGTCATCCAGCGATGACCGTGCGGAGCACCGTCGAGGGGACTGCCCCAGCCGTCGCCGGCCTCGGGCACCAGTGGCTCCTCGAGCTGCAGGTTGAGGTGCACCGGTCCGGCGCGTTCACCGAGTCGGCCCGAAGCCATGCCCGCCGCGCGGGCGACCAGAGCCCGCCAGCCCACGATCTGTCGCCGCTCGACCTCGCCGCTGCCTGGATGGCCGGCGGGCACGTCCGCCTGCAGCCGCACCGCGCCACCGAACAGGCCCGCCTGCTCCGTGGTCTGGTTGGCGTTCGTGCCGCGCAGCCGCGCGGGGCGGTCGGCGGTGAGCAGCACCAGGGACACCCCGGCGTGCGACGCCTCGAGCACGGCTGGGTGGAGGTTCGCGACGGCTGTGCCGCTCGTCGTCACGACCGCGACGGGCCGGCGGCTGGTGCGCGCGATGCCCAGCGCAAGGAAGCCGGCCGATCTCTCGTCGATGCGCGTGTGCAGCCGGATGCGCTCCGCGTCGGCCTGAGCGGCGAAGGCCAGTGGCGCGCTACGCGAGCCTGGCGCCAGCACGACGTCCTGCACTCCACAACGAACCAGCTCGTCGAGCACGACGGTGGCGAGCGCCGTCGACGCGTTCGCCGGTGTCATGGCGTGGAACCTATCGCCCGAAGCCGCTCCTCCCAGTGACGCTGCCGGTCTGTCGCCGCGCCGGTGCGGGCGAGAGCGGCGCCGTCCACCTCCGGTCGTACGACGGGCAGCGTGCCGTCGCGCGGCAGCAACGGGTCGACGGCGACGTCGTCAACGAGCAGCTGCACGGTCGCGAGGCCGCACGCGTAGGGCAGCTCCGGAAGGGCGGCCGCCAGCGCCACACCCGCGGCGATGCCGACGCTCGTCTCGAGGGCGCTCGACACCACGACCGGCAACCCGACGTCCTCGGCGATGCGCAGGCAGGCGCGCACCCCGCCGAGCGGCTGCACCTTGAGCACGGCCACGTCGGCAGCCTCCAGGTCGCGCACCCGGTAGGGGTCGGCGGCTCGGCGGATCGACTCGTCGGCAGCGACCGGCACCTCGACCTTGCGGCGCACGAGTGCCAGCTCCTCGACGGTGGCGCACGGCTGCTCGACGTACTCGAGGCCGCCGGCGGCTCTCGCGAGCACCGGGATGCGGGTCACGGCTTCGTCGACCGACCAGCCGCCGTTGACGTCGATGCGGATGCGGCCGTCTGGACCGAGGGCGTCGCGCACCGCCTCCAGGCGGGCCTGCTCCTCGGCAAGTGTCTGGCCCGGCTCGGCCACCTTGACCTTGGCGGTGCGGCAACCACCGCTCGAGCGCACGATCGCCGCGGCCTCGTCGGGCCCGACCGCGGGCACCGTCACGTTGACCGGGACGCGGTCCCGGACGGGGGCGGGCCAGCCGTCGTCGGCGGCCTCACGTGCGGCCCGAAGCCACGGCTCGGCCGTTCGTGCGTCGTACTCCAGGAACGGGCTGAACTCGCCCCACCCGGCGTCGCCGCGCAGCAGCACGCCTTCGCGCACCGTGATGCCGCGGAAGCGGGTGCGCATCGGGATCGAGAAGACGTTCATTCGCGCGCGAGCTTCTCGACGGCGAGCCGGTCGACCTTGCCGTTCGACAGCAGCGGCACCTGGGCGACGGGTACGACGCGTCGTGGCGCCCACGCCCGAGGGTGCTCGCGCGACACCCAGTCACGCAGCTCGTCGAGGCTGGGGCCTCCCACCACGACCGCCACCACCTGGTGACCCCACTCCGCGTCGGGCACGCCGACCACCTCGGCCTCGCGCACCTCGGGGTGCTCGCGCAGTCTCTGTGCGACCGCCGTGGCCGGGACGTTGAGGCCGCCGGAGACGATCACGTCGTCCACGCGGCCGAGCACCGTCACGGTGCCGTCGTCCTCGACGCTGCCGAGGTCCTGCGTGACGAACCAGCCGTCCTGCAAGGGCGATCCCACCTCGCCCTGGTAGCCGTCGAACAGCATGGGTCCCCGGATCCTGATGCGACCGCCGTCGTCCGTCGACACCTTGACCCCATTCAGTGGGCGTCCGTCGTACACACAGCCGCCGCAGGTCTCGCTCATGCCGTAGGTCGTCACCACCCGCACTCCGGCTTCGTCCGCCTGCTCGCGCACCCGCGGCTCCAGCCGAGCCCCGCCGACGAGCACCGTGTCGAACGCCTTCAGCGTCCGCACATCGGTGTCGAGCATGCGCCCGAGCTGGGTCGGCACCAGGGAGACGTAGCGCCGTGGGCCACTCAACGTCGAGACGTCCTCGACGGGATCGGTGCCTGCACGGACGGACCGGAACAACACCTGGAGCCCAGCGACGTACGTCGGCGGGAGGGTGACCCACCACTGCCCCGGGCCGCCGAGGCGGTCGTGCGTGGCGTCGGCGGAGGCACGCATCGCTCCGCGCGACAGCACCACGCCCTTGGGCCGACCGGTCGAACCCGACGTCTCCACCACGAGCGGGGCCGGGTCGTCGGCCTCGTCCCACTCTCGGAGCAGCGCGAGGATCTCGGCGGCACTGCCCTGCACCGGCTGGAGGCTGCTCACCCGGCCAACGCTAGGGCTGCGAGAATCGCGCACTGTGACGACCCCGACGGTGACGCCCTCGCAGTGGCTCGCCGGCGCGCGCCCTCGCACCCTGCCGGCAGCGGTGTCGCCGGTGCTTGCCGGCACCGGCGTCGCGGCGTACGTCGACGCCGCGGTCTGGTGGAAGGCTGCGCTCGCCCTGGTCGTCGCGGTCGCGCTGCAGGTCGGCGTCAACTATGCGAACGACTACTCCGACGGCATCCGGGGCACTGACGCGGATCGCGTGGGGCCGCTGCGCCTGGTGGGCTCCGGCGTCGCCTCGCCCGGCTCGGTGAAGGCTGCGGCATTCGGCGCGTTCGCGGTGGCGATGGTGGCCGGGCTGGTGCTCGCCGCGACCACGACGTGGTGGCTGGTGCTCGTCGGTGCGGTGGCGATCCTGGCCGCGTGGTTCTACACGGGCGGCTCGACGCCGTACGGCTACCGCGCGCTCGGCGAGGTGATGGTCTTCGTGTTCTTCGGCCTGGTGGCCGTGCTCGGCACGACGTACGTCCAGATCGAGGAGCTGCCGGCGTCCGCGTGGTGCGCGGCCGTCGGAGTCGGTGCGCTGGCGTGCGCGATCCTGGTTGCGAACAACCTGCGCGACATCCCGACCGACCGGGTCTCCGGCAAACGCACGCTGGCAGTCGTGCTCGGCGACAAACGCACTCGCGCGCTCTACGCACTGCTGGTCGCTGTCGCCGTCGTTGCACTCGCGCTGCTCGCGCTCTCGACCAGCCCGCTCGCCCTGCTGGGGCTCGTCTTCCTGCTGCCCGCCGTGCCCGCGACTCGGCTCGTGCTCACCGGAGCTGGTGGTCGCGACCTCATCCCCGTGCTGCAGCGCACCGGGATCGCCGAGCTGCTCTACGCCCTCGGCCTCTTCGCCGGCCTGCTCCTCGCATCCGTCTGACACACGGCTGGTCGAGCTTGTCGAGACCACTCCCACGGTGGTTGAGGTGCAAGCGAGCCGTCACGGTGGTTGAGGTGCGAGCGGAGCGAGCCTCGAAACCACTCGAGATGGCCACGGGAGTCTCCCGAGAAATCTTGAGAATCCCTTTGTGGACAACGAGAATCTCCCCCAAGAAGTGTCGGTGGTCGGGTCTAGATTCCTACCCATGAGCAGCACCGCAGAGGTCCTCGACCTCGACGTCCGCGAGACGCTCCTCGCCGCGGCTTCGGCGCGGCGCAGCCGACCGGTCGCGAAGAGGCGCGGCTGCTGCGCTCGCGATCCAGGTCGTGCACTTGTTCCCGGTCACCGAGGACACCTGCACGGCAACCTGGAACCCTTCGGCCAGTCTCCTCGACGACCCGGAGCCGGTCGCCGGAGCCGGCACCCCTCCGGTCGCCGAACAAGCGGTCGAGGAGCTCGGAGCCGCCCTCGACGTCTCTTACCTCTGCGCGCTCGGCCTGGTCACCGATGCGCTGGAACTGCGCTACCGCCTCCCCCGGCTGTGGGCACTCGTGCAGGACGGTTCGTTGCAGGCGTGGAAGGCCCGCAAGACCGCCGAGCAGACCATCAGCCTGGCCGTGAAGCAGCGGCGTTCGTTGACCGCAGGCCGCGATCGCCGGCGCGAAGAACCGGATCGTGCCCAACCTGACCGGCCTCGTCGAGAAGGCGCTGATCCGGTTCGAGCCCGACAACGCTCGCGCCCGTGAAGAAGCCGCCAAGAACCACCGCGACGTGGTCTTCGACTACCACGACGACGACACCCTCGGCTCCGCCAGCCTGTACGCGACCCTGGACACGGTCGACGCCCACGACCTCGACGCCACCGTCAGTGATCTCGCCAACCAGTTGGGCCGCCTCGGCGACCACTCACCCCTCGGTCACCGCCGCGCCGCCGCCCTGGGGCTGCTCGCCCACCCGCAACGCGCCCTCGACCTGTTCGGCCAACCCGCCCAGGACCAGGGAGCGGCCGGCCAGCAGCGCAAGGAGTTGGCGATCACCGGCGCGGTCGACCAGCACGACCCACCCGCCTGGATGCGAGACCTCGTCATCCTCCGCGACGGCCACTGCGTCTTCCCCGGCTGCAACGTCGACGCCAGACGCTGCGACCAGGACCACATCCAGCCCTACGTCCCGATGGACGAAGGCGGACCACCCGGCCAGACCAACCCAGCGAATCTCGCCTGCCTCTGCCGAAGACACCACCGGCTCAAGACCTTCACCAGTTGGCGCTACGAACGCGCCGGCCCCGGCACCTACCACTGGACCAACCCACACGGCATCGCCTACACGAGCCGACCCACAAGCAAGCACTGACACCACCGCTCGGCCTCCCTGAAGCATGGGCGCGCAGGAATGCCAATTGGTCGGACACGACTTGGTCGAAGTGTGGTTCCACGTAGGGGTCGAAGTGCCCGCACTCGTAGACATGGACGGGGTGGTCTGCACCCGGTAACCGGGGGCGGCCTCCGATCGGGACTGACAGCACGTATCTGCGATGGGACGATGTGCTCTTCGTTGACAATGTCGTCATCGCGGAGGTCGCTCATGCGCAGGTCCAGGGTCGGAAGTCTGTTGAGCGGTCTGGTTCTCCTGGGGGCGACGGCCTTCGCGGACGGCGACAGACCGGCGTACGCGGCCGCCTCTGGTTGCGATGTCGGCGTCGAGTCCGACTTCAACAATGACGGTCGGAGCGACACGGTCGTCGCCGACCCGTACGCCACCGTGAACGGCCAGGCCGGGGCCGGTCGGATCGTCGTCCTGTTCGGCGACGCCGACGGGCAGGTCGGCGAGGGCTCACGTGGGGTGATCTACCAAGGTCTCGACAGCATCGGCGGGATAGCGGAGAGCGGCGACCACTTCGGCGTCTCGATCGCCGTGGCCGATATCGACTGCAACGGATTCACTGATGTCGTGGTCGGCACCCCGGACGAGGACATCAACGGGCAGAGCAACTCCGGCTACGCCCAGGTCATCTTCGGCAGCGCGGCCGGGCTCAGCATGGGCAAAGCCTCGAGAAACCTCACCCAGACGAACTTCGGGTTGCCGATCACGGCCGGTGACCAGTTCGGCTACGCCGTGGACGCGCTGGAGGACGTCGGTCAGGGCGGCACGCCGGCGAGCTCCGCTTACGCGGTCGCCATCGGGGCGCCTGGTGCCAACGTGGACGGCAAGAACGACGCGGGCCTGGTCGCCTTCCTGGCACCGCTCGACGGCGGGAACGTCGCTACCCTCACCACCCAGAACAGCCCGGGCATCCCCGGCGGCGCCGAGGCCGGCGACCGCTTCGGGGCGGCGGTCTCGCTCAACTACCTGTCGGGCGTCGACGACTTCGTCGACTGTGCGGTCGGCGTGCCGAACGAGGACGTCGGGTCGGTCACCAACGCCGGCGCGGTCACCATCGTGCAGGACATCTACGACTTCGCCGAGGCAGGCATCGGCCTGGACCAAAAAGCGGCCGGGGTGCCGGGAGGCGTGGAGTCCGGTGACCAATTCGGCCGCAGCCTCGACACCGTTCAGGTCGGCGGCACCAGTCGGCTGGCGGTCGGGGTGCCCGGCGAGGACGTCGGGTCTGACGCCAATGCCGGGATCGTCCAGCTGTTCTCCAGTGACGGCGTCGACCTCGATCCGGGGTCGTCCCTGAGCCAGGACACGGCCGGGGTCAGCGACTCCACCCAGCCGGGCGACATCTTCGGCGACAAGGTCGCCTGGGCCGCGCCCGGTCTCGGCGACACCGCCACCCGGCTGGCAGTGAGTGCCACCAAGGAGGACGGCGCTGCCAACGAGACCGGGATGGTGCAGGTGTTCCCGATCAAAAACCTGGGCTCCGAGTCGACCTACACCCAGAACACTGCCGGCATTCCCGGTGCCGCCGCCGCCGGTGACCACTTCGGCAGCGCGCTAGCGGTGGTCGAAGGGGCGACAGAACGGGTGCTGCTGGTCGGGGTCCCCGACGACACCGCCAACGCCACCGGGATGGTCAACATCATCCCGTTCGGTGGGGGTACGCCGCGGTTCTGGAAGCCGGGCACCGGTGGCGTCCCGGCGGGCGGCGCAAGCCTGTTCGGCGACGCTCTAGCCAGCGTCACCGGCTGATCGCGGTTGTCAGGGCATCAAACCAGGCATGGCACTTGGAGTGACGAGTGGCTTCGTGCTGCTAGGTGTTGCGGCAGCTGCGTGGGCCAACGCCGGCCGTGTCTGGTGGGTGGGGCGCACATGTGAGGATGCAACTCGTGGATGACCGGGTCGTACCACGCGCCATCGTCGCCGCGTCATCACTCGCGGAGGCCGTCGACCTACAGGTCGACGAGGCGGTCGTGATCCAGAACTCGAACACTCTCGCCCTACGCCTCCTGCCATGTGACACGTTCGCCCGAGCTGCACCGGTTGGGCGAGAAGTCGCCGCTCTTGAGATTCAGGTCGCCAGGAGCCTCGCCGCGGTCGCGGCCCCGGTCGCCTCGCTCGATCCTCGGGTGGAACCGAAGGTGTACGAGCGGGATGGTTTTGCCGTCACGTTCTGGTCCTACTACCCCCCGATGGCCGACCTGGGCTCACCGGCCGAGTACGCAGATGCCCTACGTCGACTGCACGCGGCCATGCGCAGCGTCGAGATCGCGGCGCCGCATTTCACGGAACGAATCGCCGCAGCTGAGCAGCTCCTCGTGCACCGACACGAGTCTCCGGCGCTCCCTGAGACCGACCGCTCTCTGCTGCTCGACACGCTCCACACCGCCAGTCGAGCAATCCGCGAACACGTGCACGAGGACCAGCTCCTGCACGGGGAGCCGCATCCTGGGAACCTCCTGGGCACCCCAGACGGCCCGCTCTTCATCGACTTCGAGACCTGCTGCCGTGGGCCCATCGAGTTCGACGTTGCACACGTGTCGGACGAGGTCAGCGTCCTCTATCCGGGTCTCGACCAGGCTCTGCTTCAGGAGTGTCGTCGGCTCATCCTCGCGATGGTCGCGGCATGGCGCTGGGATGCGCGCGACGAGTTCCCGAACGGGCGGCGGCACGCCCTGCAGATTCTGGGCTTGCTCCGAGACGGGCCACCCTGGCCAGCACCAGGCGCACTCTCCACAACCAATGTCGCTGCTGCTCGCCCTGACCAAGGGCGATGACTCTTGCGGCGCGCTGCAGTCTGTACTCACATCGACGTACGCCACCGAGGAGAGCGACATGACCGCCACCTACACCTTTGACGTGTTCTCCAGTCTCGACGGCTTCGGAACCGCCGCCGAGGGATCCGACTGGACCGGCTACTGGGGCAAGCAGGGGCCGGAGCTGCTCGACCACCGGTATGAGCTGCACGGCGGGGAGCAGCGGATGGTCTTCGGCGCGAACACGTTCCGGGCCTTCGTGGGGATGCTGGCCGGGAGCACCGAGGAGTCAGAGGTCCGCGACCCGTGGGTGAATCGGATGGTGAACCTGCCGGCATACGTGGTGTCGAACACGCTGGAAGGACCTCTCGACTGGCCGGACGCGACCGTCGTGAAAGGCGATGCGGTCGACGTCGTGGCCCAGCTCAAGGAGGAGTCCGACACGCCCTTGCGCTCGCACGGCAGCCTGGCGATGAACCGTTCGCTGATGGCTGCCGGCCTCGTCGACCGACTCCAGGTGACCGTCTTCCCCGTCATCACCGGCTCGACCGGAGAGTCGCCGATCTACAAGGGTGCCGAAGACTTCGACCTCGAC
>CAVRFR010000020.1:0-30252 GCA_963720435.1 uncultured Actinomycetota bacterium
GGCCTCGCCGGCAGCGAGCCGCTCATCATCGCCCTCGGATCACTGCGCAGCCACCGTGCGACGGCGCCGGGCTGGCACTGCCCGTGCCTGGCGACCTGGTCGGCCTGGGCGGCCCGGCGGCGTTCAACACCGAGGTCGTCGAGGCCGGCGAGGGGGTGGTGCTCGAGGGTGCCGACCTCGGGTTGGTCCCGCACCGCGTCGGCGCCGGCGTGCAGTGGGCCTGCCACCAGGCCAGCTCGCACCGTCAGCTGCCCGACGTCTCCGAGGCGGAGGCCACCCTTCGCCAGACGCTGCTGCGCACCGCCGACACGCTCGCCGACCTGGAGGTCGCCCGCTGGCGCCCTGAGGTCGCCGACGAGCTCATGGCGCTGCGCAACGGGCGAACCGCTGATCTCCCCGACGTGATGCCCGCGCGCGCCGCCCGGCTCGCCTCCGACGCGCTTCGCTGTCACAGCATCGTCGAGCTGGCGCTGGAGGACGACGGCGGCAGCGTCAGCGCGGCCGAGGCCGGCGCCCGACGCTCGGCCCTGATGCCGCTCGAACGGGCGAGCCGCCGGGCCCTGGTTGCGGCCTGCACGGCTCGGGTGTGGCCACCCTCGCCGGTGTGAGGATCAGCGCTCCGACCAGGCTCCGAGGACCGTGCCGCCTGGGTCGGCGAAGTGGAACCGCCGCCCACCCGGGAAGTCGAAGGGCGGAGTCACCACCGTGCCGCCGGCCGCCTCGACAGCGGTCACGGTCGCGTCCAGGTCGTCGGACCAGAGCAGCACCATGGGTCCGCCCGGTGAGGGTGCGGTCGTGCCGTTGAGGCCGCCGACCTCCCCCTCGCCTTCCGGAGCGCGGATCCCGGCGTACTCCGGGCCGTAGTCGTTGAACTCCCAGCCGAACGCCGAGCCGTAGAAGTCTTTCGCCGCAGCCACGTCGCGCTGGGCGATCTCGACGTAGTCGAGTGCGTGGTGTGTGTGGGTCATGGCGCTCACCGTACGACCGCCCGCCGACATCGCGACTCCAGCGGCGATAACGTCAGCACCGCCATGACACAAGGACCGGGCGAGGCCCCGAAGACCCTGCTGATCACGCTCACCGGCAAGGACCGGCCGGGCGTGACGTCGACGGTGTTCAGCACGCTCGCGCGGTTCAGCGTCGAGGTGCTCGACATCGAGCAGATCGTCCTTCGGCGCCGGCTGGTGCTCGGCGTCCTGGTGACGCAGCCGCGGGACTGGAAGGGTCTCCAGCGCACCCTCGAGCAGGTCGCCACTGACCTGGGCATGCAGGTCGAGGTCGACCGCGGCACCGGCGACAACCGACAGCGTTCCGAAGGGCGCAGCCACGTCACGGTGCTGGGGACGCCGTTGCGGTCCTCCGCGGTCGCCGCGATCGCCGGCCGCATCGCCGACACCGGCGCGAACATCGACCGCATCGAGCGCATGGCGCGCTACCCCGTCACCGCGATCGAGCTGCACGTCTCCGGCGCCAACCCCGACCAGCTCCGGGTGACGCTCGCCGAGGAGGCCGCGGCACAAGCCGTCGACGTCGCCGTGCAGCCGGCGACCCTGCTCCGGCGCGGCATGCGCCTGGTCGTGATGGATGTCGACTCGACGCTCGTGCAGGGCGAGGTCATCGAGATGCTCGCGTCGTACGCCGGCTGCCTGGAACAGGTGCAGAGCGTCACCGAGGCCGCGATGCGCGGCGAGCTGGACTTCGAGCAGTCGCTGCGGGAGCGCGTGGCGCTGCTGGCCGGCCTCGACGCGGGCGCGCTGGACCTGGTGTACCGCGCGCTGGCCCTCGCCCCGGGTGCCCGCACCCTCGTCCGCACGCTCAAGCGGCTCGGCTACCGGTTCGCCATCGTCTCCGGCGGCTTCACGCAGATCACCGACCGGATCGCGGCCGACCTCGGCATCGACTTCGCCGCCGCCAACGAGCTCGAGGTCGTCGACGGCCGGCTCACCGGGCGCATCCTCGGCCGAGTCTTGGACCGCGCCGGCAAGGCAGACGCGCTGCGCCAGTTCGCCGCCGCGGCAGGGGTCTCGGAGGGGGCCACCGTGGCGATCGGCGACGGCGCGAACGACCTGGACATGCTCTCCGCCGCCGGGCTCGGCATCGCGTTCAACGCCAAGCCGGTGGTGCAGCAGGCCGCCGACACCGCGGTCAACGTCCCCTACCTCGACGCGATCATGTACCTCCTCGGCATCAGCCGGGAGGAGGTCGAGGCCGCCGACGCCCTCGAGGGCCTCACCACCCCCGCGCCGCCCCTGCCTTGATTCAGCCCTGGCCGACGTAGTAGCCGACGACGCGACCGGTCTCGGCGCCGAGCTCGGCCCAGGGCACGTTGATCTCGAGGACGGCGACGGCACTCGGCGGGAAGCCCTTCAGCAGCTCCGAGACGGCGGCCGGGTCTCCCCCGCCGTCGTCGAGGTAGTGGCACAGGTACGCCGCGGTCGGGTTGTGGCCGACGAACATCACGGTCTCGGCTTCGGCGGGTGCCGCGTGCAGTGCCTCCACGACGACGTCGGCGCTGCCGGTGAACAGTGCGTCGTCGAAGCTCACCTGGCAGCCCGACACGTCCAAGGCCTCGCTGAGCGCCGCCCAGGTCTGGCGGGTGCGCGTCGCGGACGAGACCGCGGCGTAGTCCGGAGTCAGGCCCTGGGCGTGCAGCTGCCGACCGATGTCTCGGGCGCTCACAACGCCTCGGTCGGTCAGTCTGCGTACATGGTCGTTGGCCGCGTAAGGCTCAGCCTTGGCGTGGCGCATCACGATCAGGCGTTGCCCTCCCGTCACGGGTCAACTCTCGCACCCCGTAGGCTGCGCCGCATGTCGAACGGCCCATCTACGGGCGACGTGGCGGCCCCTGCCTCGACAGTTGGTCAAGCTGCCGCTACCGGCCCCGGACCGCTGATGGCCATCGGTGGCGCCGAGGACAAGCTCGGCCGCCGGACCGTCCTGAAGACGTTCGTCGCACTGGCCGGGGGCAGCAACGCGAAGATCGCCGTGGTGCCGACCGCGAGCACGCTGGGTCCCGAGGTCGTCGAGGTGTACGACGCCCTCTTCCGCAAGCTCGGTGCACGTGATGTGGTCGCCGCCCGTCCGGAGAGCCGGGAGGAGGCCGAGGACCCCGACGTCGTCGGTCTCCTCGACGACGTGACCGGGATCTTCATGACCGGCGGCAACCAGCTGAAGCTCTCGGGGATCGTGAACGGCACGGCGTTCGGGGAGGCCATCCGCGCCGCGCACGACAGGGGCGCGGTCGTCGGCGGCACGAGCGCCGGCGCGAGCATCCAGAGCTCGCACATGGTCGCCTTCGGCCCCGGAGGCACGACTCCCAAGCAGCGCATGACGCAGCTCGCGGCGGGACTCGGTCTGGTGCGCGACGTAGTGATCGACCAGCACTTCGCGCAGCGCAACCGCTACGGGCGGCTGCTGATGCTGGTCGCGCAGAGCCCGGGCCTCCTCGGCATCGGCGTCGACGAGGACACCGGCGCGGTGATCACCGAGGAGAACGGCGTCCAGCGGCTGGGCGTCATAGGGCGCGGGGTGGTCACGATCGTCGACGGGCGCAATGTCGTGTCCAACGCCCACGAGGCCCGTCGTACCGCTCCGTTGCTGGCGTCCGGGGTGGTGCTGCACGTCCTGCCCGCCGGGGCAGTGTTCAACCTCACCGACAAGGTGCTGGTGAGGCAGGAGCCGGTCGTCGATCCCAGCGTCGCGGAGGAGCTCGCGGTTGCGGGACAGGACCTGAGACGGTTGGCTCAAGACATCGCCACCGGGGACGTGTCGCCGAGCGCTCTGAAGCGCCGCCGCGCCCGTCGGGTGGGCAACGAGAGCAACGAAGGAGACCATCCATGACGACCCCCTCGCCCGACCTGTCGATCCTCGAGACGAGGGTCTACCGAGGCGCGAACGTGTGGTCGTACGACAAGGCCATCCACCTGGTGGTCGACCTCGGCTCGCTCGAGGATTACCCGACGAACACCCTGACCGGCTTCACCGACCACCTGCTCGAGATGCTGCCGGGGCTCCGCGAGCACTCCTGCTCGCGCGGTCGCCGCGGTGGCTTCGTCGAGCGGCTGAACGAAGGAACCTGGCTCGGCCACGTCACCGAGCACGTCGCGCTCGCGCTCCAGCAGGCCGTCGGTCACGACATCCGCCGCGGCAAGACGCGGCAGGTCAAGGGCGAGAAGGGCCGCTACAACATCATCTACGGGTACGTCGACGAGAACGTCGGCCTGGCCGCCGCGCGGCTCGCCGTGCGCCTCGTCAACCATCTCGTCGACGCCGACCCGAACTTCGACTGGGACCACGAGCTCGAGAGCTTCATCATCCGCGCCGAGCGCAGCGCGTTCGGCCCGTCCACCCAGGCGATCCTCGACGAGGCCGTCTCCCGCGACATCCCCTGGATCCGCCTCAACAAGCACTCACTGGTCCAGCTCGGCCAGGGCGTGCACCAAAAGCGCATCAGGGCCACGATGACGTCGGCCACCAGCGCCATCGCCGTCGACGTCGCCTCCGACAAGGACCTCACCACGAGGCTGCTCGGTGCGGCCGGCCTACCGGTCCCGAAGCAGGAGTCGGTCCGCACGATGGAGCAGTCGGTGGTCGTCGCCGAGCGGATCGGCTACCCCGTCGTGGTCAAGCCGCTGGACGGCAACCACGGCCGGGGCGTCTGCCTCGACCTGCAGAACGCCGAGGACGTGCGTGAGGCCTTCCCGGTGGCGCAGGAGCAGTCGCGTCGCGGCTGGGTGATCGTGGAGTCCTACATCACCGGCCGCGACTACCGCTGCCTGATCATCGACGGCCGGCTGGCCGCGGTCGCCGAGCGCGTGCCCGCCCACGTCATCGGTGACGGGCACAGCACGATCGAGGACCTCGTCGAGCTCACCAACGCGGACCCGCGCCGCGGCGTCGGCCACGAGAAGGTGCTCACCCGCATCAAGATCGACGACGCCGCCAACGCGCTGCTCGCCGACCAGGGCTACAAGCTCGGCGACGTGCCGCCGGTCGGCGAGATGGTGAAGCTCACGCTGACCGGCAACATGTCCACGGGCGGCATCTCCATCGACCGCACGTTCGAGGCGCACCCCGAGAACGTCGAGATCGCGGAGGAGGCCGCCCGCATGGTCGGCCTCGACATCGCGGGCATCGACTTCATCTGCCCGGACATCACCGAGCCGGTGCGCGAGACGGGCGGTGCGATCTGCGAGGTCAACGCCGCGCCCGGCTTCCGGATGCACACCCACCCGACCATCGGCGACCCGCAGTTCATCTCCAAGCCCGTGGTCGACATGCTCTTCCCGCCCGGAGCGGCAAGCCGCATCCCGATCGTGGCGGTGACCGGCACCAACGGCAAGACGACCACGTCGCGGATGATCTCCCACGTCTTCAAGGGCATGGGCCGCAAGGTCGGCATGACCTCGACCGACGGAGTCGTGATCGACGAGCGGCTGGTGATCCGCGCCGACGCGTCCGGCCCGAAGTCGGCCCGCATGGTGCTGCAGAATCCCCGCGTCGACTTCGCGGTCTTCGAGGTGGCGCGCGGCGGCATCCTCCGTGAGGGGCTCGGCTACGAACGCAACGACGTCGCAGTCGTGCTCAACGTGCAGCCCGACCACCTGGGCCTGCGCGGCATCGACACCGTCGAGCAGCTCGCCGACGTGAAGGCCGTGCTCGTGGAGGCGGTGCCCCGCGACGGGCACGCCGTGCTGAACGCCGACGACCCGCTGGTGCGAGAGATGCGCCGTCGCTGCTCGGGCCAGGTGGTGTGGTTCTCGATGGCCGAGCCGGGCTCGGAGGAGCGCGACATGATCGACCAGCACTGCCGTCGAGGCGGCAAGGCGCTGGTGCTCGACCCGAGCGAGCGCGGCGAGATGATCGTGGTCAAGCACGGTCGCCGCGAGATGCAGCTCGCTTGGACGCACCTGCTGCCCTCGACGTTCAACGGGCGCGCCCGCATGAACGTGCAGAACTCCCTCGCCGCAGCGGCAGCGGCGTTCGCGGCCGGTGCCCCGCTGCACGACATCCGGCAGGGCCTGCGCACGTTCTCGACCAGCTACTACCTCTCCCCCGGCCGCCTCAACGAGGTCGACGTGAACGGCGTCCAGGTGATCGTGGACTACTGCCACAACGCTCCCGGCATGCGGATGCTGGGTGACTTCGTGGACCAGGTCGGCGACAGCCTGTCGACCACCAGCGAGCTCGGACGCCCCTCGCGCATCGGTGTCGTCGCCACCGCGGGCGACCGCCGCGACGACGACATGCGCGAGCTCGGCGCCGTCGCCGCCCACCACTTCGACGTCGTAGTGGTGCGTGAGGACGACGCGCTGCGGCGGCGCAAGCGCGGCGAGACCGCGGCCCTGGTGGCCGAGGGTGTGCGGCAGACGATGGACGAGGGCGGCCGCTGCAAGCAGGTCGAGATCGTCCTGGAGGAGATAGACGCCGTGCGGCACGCGATGTCTCGCGCCAACCCCGGCGACCTCGTGGTGATCTGCGTCGACAAGCACCCGGCTGTGATGGCAGAGCTGGAGACTTGGTCGAACTTCGCCCAGGCCGGGTCCGGCTCGTTGGACGACTCCGTCGGAGACCCGGACTTCACGCCGTCGACCTCCGAGACCTGAGCCTGTTGCTAGTCGGGCGTCACTCGGTGAGCACGATCCACTGGTGGCCGTCGATGAGCTCGCGGACAGCGTCGAGGTGACCTGCGTGCGTGGCGGTCTCCACGATGACGTGCAGCAGCACTTCGCGCAGGTCGTCCATGCGGAAGTCGCCGAAGAAGTCGGGCCACCATGCGGGCGGGGTGTCCAGGGACATGCGCGCCACGACCGCGTCGGCTCGCGCGCACTCCTCGCGGTAGATCTCGAGCACCTGTTGCGGTGACGTCGACGCCGGGACCTCCCAGGCGTTCTCCGTGTCTGGGGTGTCCTCGCCGTCTCGTCGCCAGCCTTCTCGCCCGCCATCACGACCGGGAACCAGAAGCGCTCCACGTCGAGGGCGAGGTGGTGTACCAGCCCGGCGCACGTCCAGCCGGACGGCAGCACCGGTCGCTGCAGCGCCTCCTCGGGTAGTCCGTCGAGGCTGCCGAGCACGTGACGCCGCTGCGCCTCGAGCGCGTCGAGCAGCGCCTGCTTCTCGGTGCTCATGGGGTGCCGCTCATCCCTGCGCCGACCGGACCTTCTCCCGCAGCGTCTCGGGTGAGTCGATCGTGAACCCGTGCGCACGCAGCCACTCGTAGACGCCCTCCCGGTCCTCGTGGCACATCAGCCCGACGACGTCACTCGGCTCCGCCTGCTTGACCAGTGCCTCGAGGGCGTCGAGCTCGGTCGGGTACGACGGCAGGTCCTCGACGCCGACCCGGGCGGCGCCGGCCCGGAACAGGACGTCGAGCTCCTCGATCGAGCGACCGCGGAGGTACTTCTGCTTGTGACCGATGACCGTCACGTCGGTGCCGCGCGCTCCCATCTCCCCGAGGCTCTCGACGAGGTCGTCCTGGCGGTCGCCGACGGCTCCGAGCCCCAGCAGGAGCCGCGCACCGGGACGCCGTACCCCACCCATGATCTCCAGCAGCGCCTCGAGCCCGGCCTCGTTGTGCGCGAGGTCGATGACGACCGTGACGTCGTCGCGGCTGAACATGTTCATCCGACCCGGGTTGTGCGTGGGGTCGGGGCGAAACGTCCGGAGCCCTTCTGCGACCGTCTCGCGTGACAGTCCGATCCCCAGTGCGGCGGAGGCCGCGGCAAGGGCGTTCTCGACGTTGAAGCGGGACAGCCCGGCCAGGGTCATCGGGATGTCGACCACCTCCACGAGCGGGTCCGCGTCGGATCCCGGTGCGAGGACCGACAGCCAGCCGTCGATGACGGTGGTGGCTCGCCCGCCGCTGTCGAGCGTCTCGCGAACCGTCGGGGAGTCCGGGTCACGGGAGAACACCCACGGCTTGGCCTTGATGTTCGTGTGCGTGGCAAACACCCGCGGGTCGTCGCCGTTCAGGACGACCCAGCCGTTGGGCCGCGTGATCCGGCAGACGACAGCCTTGACCTCGGCCAGCTGGTCGAGGGTGTCGATGCCGTGCAGCCCGAGGTGGTCGGCCGAGACGTTGGTGAAGACCGAGACGTCGTTGTACGCAACTCCAACCCCCTTGAGCAGGATCCCGCCGCGTGCGGTCTCGGTCACCGCCAGCTGCACTTCCTTGTGGGAGAGCACCCGGCCGGCCCCCGAGGGACCTGAGTAGTCACCCGCCTCGACGAGCTCGCCGTCGACGTAGATGCCGTCGGTGCTGGACCAGCCGACGTGCATGCCCGCGGTGCGGGCGATGTGCGCGACCATCCGCGAGGTCGTGGTCTTGCCGTTGGTGCCGGTCACCGCGACGATCGGCACCCGCGGCTTGATGGTGGTCGGTGCGGCGCCGAGGTCGGCTTCCTGCACCTCGGCGGCGGCCCGCGAGACGAGGTCCTCCACGAGCTCCGCGGCCTCGCCGGGCGCCGCGAGTCCGTCGAGCACTGCTGCGACCGCGCGGCCCAGCTGCTGGGCGCGGTTGCGGTTGCGCCACGGGTAGGCGACCACGACCTGGTGCACGTCGGCTGTGGGACGAACCCGGACCGCGAGCCTGCTGGTGCCCGCCTCGCCGGCGATCTGCCGCACCAGCCTGCCCACCGCGCGGGCGGCGAACCGCTGCCGGAAGCCGCTGCCCGGCTCACCAGGCCGCGCCCCGCGCAGCCCGATCCTGGAGGCGAAGCGGAGCGTGACGTCGCCGGGTGCTTCGTCCAACGACGTCAGGTCGAGGGTGAGCTTGATCGCCGCGCGGGGGAAGTAGAGGTTCGGCCCCTCGAGGACACGGAGCTCGACGAGTGCGGAGGTCATGCCGCGCACGCTATCGCTGAGGTCTCAGGCGCCCATCGCGTGGTAGCCGCCGTCGACGTGCACGATCTCGCCCGTCGTCGCCGGGAAGAAGTCGCTCAGCAGTGCGACGACGCCGCGCGCGGCCGGCTCGGTGTCCTTCTCGTCCCACCCCAGCGGCGATCGGTCGCTCCACATCGACTCGAGGTCCTCGAAGCCGGGAATCGCCTTGGCTGCAAGGGTCTTGAGCGGACCGGCGGAGATCAGGTTCACCCGGACCCCCTGGGGGCCGAGGTCGCGGGCGAGGTAGCGCGCGCACGACTCCAGGGCGGCCTTGGCCACCCCCATCCAGTCGTACGCCGGCCAAGCGACGGTCGCGTCGAACGTCATACCCACCACGGAGCCGCCGTCGGTCATCAACGGCTTGCAGGCCGTCGCCAGCGACGCCAGCGAGTAGGCGGACACCTGAACGGCCTGCGCCACGTCGTCCCACGGGCCCTCGAGGAACTTGCCGCCCAGCAACGTCTCCGGGTTGCCGAACGCGATGGAGTGCACGATGCCGTCGAGCCCGTCGACGTGCTCGCGGACCAGGTCCGGCAGCCGCTCGAGGTGCTCGGGGTCGGTGACGTCCAGCTCGATGACCGGCGTCGGCTCAGGGAGCCGGCCGACGATCCGCTTGGTGATGCCGAGCGCGCGACCGAAGTTGGAGACCAGCACGGTCGCGCCCTGCTCCTGCGCGATCCGTGCCACCGCGAACCCGATCGAGGAGTCCATGGTGACGCCTGCCACCAGGATCCGCTTGCCGTCGAGGATGCCCATGCTCGTCGTACTCCCTGTCGTCTCGATGCGCTTGTGTGTCGATCTGGCCGTTGTGGTCCGGCTTCTCAGTGCCCCATGCCGAGGCCGCCGTCGACCGGGATGACGGCGCCGGTGATGTACGCCGCCGCGTCCGACCCGAGCCACTGCACCACGCCCGCGACCTCGTCGACGGTGGCGAACCGCTTCAGCGGGATCTGCGCCTGGTACTCCTGCTGCTGCTTCTCGGGGAGGACGGCCGTCATCTCGGTCTCCACGAAGCCTGGGGCGACCACGTTGGCGGTGATCGACCGGCTGCCCAGCTCTCGGGCCATCGACCTGGCCATGCCGACCAGGCCCGCCTTGCTGGCGGCGTAGTTGACCTGCCCGGCCGAGCCGAGCAGCCCGACGACCGAGGAGATGAAGATCAGCCGGCCGCGGCGCAGCTTGAGCATGCCCTTGGCGGCACGCTTCGCCACCCGGAAGGAGCCGGTCAGGTTCGTCTCGATGACGCTCGACCAGTCCTCGTCGCTCATCCGCAGCAGCAAGGTGTCCTGGGTGATGCCGGCGTTGGCGACCAGCACCTCCACGGGGCCGTGCGCCTCCTCGACCTCCGCGAACGCCGCGTCGACCGACTCGGCGTCGGTCACGTCGCACTTCACCCCGAGCGCGCCCTTGGGCGGCTCACCGGAGCGGTGCGTCACCGCCACCTGGTCGCCGGCCGCCACGAACGCCTCCGCGATCGCCTTGCCGATGCCCCGGTTGCCGCCGGTCACGAGTACCGATCTGCTCATGCGACGCGACGTTATCGGCTACCACCGAGTACAAGGAATCGAGCGGGAACGTTCTCTATACCAAAGATGGCTGGTCCGGGCGTTCGTCCGGCAAGGCGGAGGTCGCGACGACGTGACGGAGTCACTTCGAGCGGCCGACAACGCCGCCGGCGGGCGTCCGGTCAGTCATCTTCGAGGCGGAAGCCGAGCTTGAGGCCAACCTGGAAGTGCTCCACCGTGTCGTCGCGGACCGCACCACGCACCTGGGTCACCTCGAACCAGTCCAGGTGTCGCAGCGTTCGAGAAGCTCGCTCGATCCCGTTGCGGATGGCCTGGTCGATGCCGTCCGGCGACGTGCCGACGACCTCGGTCACTCGGTACACACGGTTGGTCATGTCACTCCTCGAGTCGAGTTCTGGCTGGGGCCTAGATGCCCTGTGATCGTAGAGCGGGTCGACGTACGGTGGGGTGATGGCCAGGGAACCGGAGCCGGTCCGGATCACCACGGCGCACCGCAGCCACGGCGACGACGTCGCGACCCGGCAACGGCGCTACCTCATCTCGATGGGCATCCGCACCGTGTGCTTCGTGCTGGCCGTGGTGTGCATCGGGCACTGGTTCATGTGGATCTTCCTGGTCGCCTCGTTGGTGCTGCCGCCAGTGGCCGTCATCGTCGCCAACTCGAACGCCCCGACCGACCCTGGCGGCCCGGACTGGTTCGAGCCGGACCCGACCACGCGAGCCCTTGAGAGCGGCTCTCCGACCCCGCACGAGGCGCCCTGAGCACGAATAGCGGGCGCGCGGTCCAGACATTAGGACATCTCAGACGATTCAGGCACCCCGTGACGTCCGGGTGAGGGTCGGCGTAGCCTTGTCACAACGCCGGACGACTCCCCCCGTGGTCGTCCGGCGGTCATATTTCTGCGCCGAGCGGGCCTCGCTACGGTGACGGGTATGCCGCTGACCTGTTCCGCGCGGGACTGCTCCGCCGATGCCGTGTGGGCGCTCAAGTGGAACAACCCCCGCCTGCACACGCCTGAGCGCAGGAAGACCTGGCTGGCGTGCGACGACCACCGGGAGTCGCTTTCGCAGTTCCTCGGGGCCCGGGGGTTCCTCCGCGATGTCGAGCCTGTGGGAGCCGCCGGCACGCCGGAGGGGTGAAGACCCCCCGCGTGGGTCAAAACCCCTCGTTGGCGACCCGGATTGCCCGATAATGGTGGGGCTGTGTACCCCTATCCGGAGGACCCATGACCCGTCGCCTTGCTGCGCTGTTGGCATCGCGCAGCAGTTGGTTCGACCTGGGCGTGTTCGCGCTGGGTCTGGTCTTGGTGTTCTACGCCACTTTCCAGGTGGTCTCCGACGACGCGAGGCTGCCGGAGCTGGCTCTGCTCAGCATCCCGCTGATCGTGGTCATCGCGAAGTTCCCGATGGTGCTCGACAGCGGCGACGGCGGCATCGAGGTCGGGTTCGACTCGACGATCTTGATGTTCTTGCTGTGCACGCTTCCACCGGACCAGGCGCTCGTCGTGTGGTCGATCGGCGTGCTGATCACGCAGATCACCTCGGACAAGCGTTCCATGGTGAAGCTGTTCAACGTCGGCGTCGGCATCATCGGCGGCGCCGTCGCCGCAGTGGTGCTCAACGCGATCCGCGGCGGTGAGGCAGGGGTCGGCAAGCCGATCGAGCTGCTCGCGGTCGCAGTCGCCGCGGCGGCGTACTTCGCGTCCGACTTCGTGCTCTCGGCTGTCTCCGTGGCGGTCGAGACTCGTACGCCGCTGAGCGGTCACCTGGTGCAGCGCGGCACGCTGGTCGCGATCGCCTGCTTCGTGCCGTTCGACCTCCTCGGCTACCTCGGTGCCGTGGTTGCTCGAGCCACGCCCTGGTGGACGCTGATCCTCCTCGGGGTGCCGCTGGCGACGCTGCTAGTCGCCACCCGCTCGGTGACTCGTGGCGCGGAGAACGCACGGCGCCTCGGCGTGCTGTTCGACGCCGCCGTCCGCGCGCAGACACTGTCCGACACTCGTCAGGTCGTCGACGCTCTCGTCGACGACGCGCAGCGGCTGCTGCGGATCCGTCAGATCGAGGTGCGCGCCACCCCCCCTGGCGCACACGAGGTCGGGGCTCAGCTGCGCGACGGCCAGCGCGACCGCTGGATCGTCGCGCCCGCCCGGCACCGTGCGCGGTCCACCACCACTGCCGACCAGCAGGCACTCGAGGCGATGGTCGCGGTCTCCTCGGACGCGTTCGCGCGGCTGCGGCTGACCGAGGACATGACCCACCTCGCCCGCCACGACCTGCTCACGAACCTTCCCAACCGCGGCCTGCTGCTCGACCGGGTCGAGCACGCACTGCAGATGTCGCGGCGCCGCAGCACCCGCATCGCGCTGCTGTTCGTCGACCTCGACGGGTTCAAGCCCGTCAACGACCGCTTCGGTCACGCGGCCGGCGACGCCGTGCTGATCGACGTGGCCCAGCGACTCAGCAGCTGCGTGCGTCAAAGCGACACGGTGGCACGGCTCGGCGGTGACGAGTTCGCACTGCTGCTCGAGGACGTCCACCCGCCCGAGGTCAGCTCGGCCTGCGAGCGGATCCTCTCCGCCCTGTCCCGGGGCGCGCACGTGGCCGGGCACCACCTCTCGCTCTCGGCGAGCATCGGGGTCGCGTTCGGCGACAGCAGCGAGACCGCGGAGAGCATGCTCCGAAACGCCGACCTGGCGATGTACGAGGCGAAGTCGCGCGGCAAGAACCAGTGGGTCGAGTACGAACGCGCCATCGGCCGCTCCCGGCTGCAGCGCCTGGAGCTCGTCGAGTCGCTGCGCACCTCCGTCGCCGCGGGCGAGCTGAGCCTGGTCTACCAGCCGGTGGTGCGGGCCTCGACCGGCCGGATCACCGGGGTGGAGGCGCTGGCCCGCTGGAAGTCCAACGGGGTCGACGTGCCCCCCGACGTGTTCATTCGGGTCGCCGAGGAGACCGGCCTGGTGGTCGCGCTCGGCGACGTCGTCATGGAGAAGGCAGCCCGCGACGCGAAGGCGATCTGGGAGGCGGCCGGCGGCGACATCAATGTGAGTGTCAACATCTCCGCCAAGCAGCTGCGCGAGCCCGACTTCGTCAGCAAGGTCGAGCGCGCGCTGAGCAACATGGGTGGGGCCGCGCTGATCCTGGAGATCACCGAGCGGGACGGCGTCGGCAACGACCCGGCGTCGCTCGAGGCGATGAAGACCTTGGCGGCCCGTGGCGTGCCGTTTGCCATCGACGACTTCGGCATCGGCTTCTCCTCCATCGGCTACCTGCAGGACATGCCGGTGCAGATCATCAAGACCGACCTGTCGTTCTCGGAGAGCATCGATCGCGACGAGCGCTCGTGCGCGTTGCTGTGCTCGATCACGATGATGGGTCAGGCGCTCGGACTCGACGTCGTCGTCGAGGGCATCGAGCGGGCGAGCCAGCTCGACCACCTGCAGGAGCACGTGCACGCGCCGTACGCGCAGGGCTACCTCATGCACCGGCCGATGCCGCTGGAGCAGCTGCTCGAGGTCGTCGAGAGCAACCGGGCACTGATCGCCCCCGACATCGACGCCCCGGTCCCGGTCATCGAGCCGACGCCGCCGACCGGCGCACCGCTCGCGTAGGTCGCTCAGGCACCCGCGAGGGGCAGGAACTCCATCTCCTCGAACCGCCGACGCCCGTCGGCGTCGGGAAGCCCTTTCATCAAGGACACCCCGGCGACGGTCCACGGCTCCCCGCGGAACCCGTCGAGAGCCGCGACGAGCCGCTCGAGGTACGGCGCGGTGGTGGTCTCGGTGATCGTCCCGACCGAGAGCCAAGGCCGGAACTTGCGGCGGTCGACGAAGAAGCCCTTGCGCTGCACCGCGAGTGGGACGCCCTTGCCGATCGTCATCAGCGCGTCGAGATCGCCATCGATCTTGACCCAGACCGACTGGTCGCCGGGGAACTCCAGGGCCGCCGCGCCGGCGAACACCAGCTCGGCCTGTGACCACGCGGCCACTTGCGTGCGGAGCGCGTCGGCCAGCTTCGTCGCGTCGCCCAGCGCGACGTTGCCGAACCCGGCCAGTGGGAGGTACATGTCCTCCACGTCTGGTGAGTCGAGCTCGTGGGTCGTCGGCTCCGTCTCCACCGGCGCAGCGTCCTCGGCCTTGACCGGGTCGCGGCCCGCAGCGTGCGCGCCGCGGTAGCGACGGGCTGCGAGCTTCGGCCGAGAACCGCGCTTCTCCGTCGCGTTGATCGGGGGGTTGACCGACTGCACGACGCGCTTGACCTCCTCGACGACTTCCATCGGAGGCACAATCGCGGTGAACAGGCGCATATCAACATTCTGGCAGGCCAGAATCATCTCGGGCGTCACATGGCACTGTTGGGTGCCGGTGTCTGCGGCACTGCGGCCGCGAGCTAGCCCCCGATGGCGGACATCGGCCGCGCCGGCTGCAGGAACGAGACGTCGTCGATGCCGTGTCCCGGACGTTTGCCGAGCATCGCGACGCGCCACCGGTCCGCGATCTCGGCGTCGTCGGCGCCCTCACGGAGCGCGGTGCGCAGGTCGCTCTCCTCCCGGGCGAACAGGCAGTTGCGGACCTGCCCGTCCGCGGTGAGCCGCACCCGGTCGCAGTCGCCGCAGAACGGGCGGGTCACCGAGGCAATGACTCCGACGGTGTGGGGTCCCCCGTCGACGGTGAACAGCTCGGCCGGGGCGCTGCCCCGTGGCTCGACGGCCGGGTCCAGCGAGAACACGGTGCGCAGCGACTCGAAGATCTCCGCCGCGGTGACCATGTGCTCGCGGCTCCACTGGTGCTGGGCGTCAAGGGGCATCTGCTCGATGAACCGGAGGTGATAGTCGCGATCCATGCACCAGCGCAGCAGCTCGGGAGCCTGGTCGTCGTTGATTCCTCGCAGCAGGACCGCGTTGACCTTGACCGGGCCCAGCCCGGCGGCCTGGGCCGCCTCGAGACCCTCGACGACGTCGTCGAGGCGGTCCCGTCGGGTGATGGTGTGGAAGTCCTCGCGGCGCACGGTGTCGAGGCTGACGTTGACCCGATCAAGGCCGGCCTCGGCCAGCGTCCGGGCGGTGCGGGTCAGCCCTAGGGCGTTGGTGGTGATCGACGTCTCCGGTCGCGGTGCCAGCGCCGTCGTACGACGGACGATGTCGGGCAGGCCGCGTCGCAGGAGCGGCTCACCGCCGGTGAACCGCACCTCCTGCACGCCGAGCCGCTCCACGGCGATGGTGATCAGCCGGACCACCTCGTCGTCGGTGAGCACCTCCTCGGTCGGCAGCCAGTCCAGGCCCTCGGCGGGCATGCAGTAGGAGCACCGCAGGTTGCACCGGTCGGTGAGCGACACGCGCAGGTCGGTCGCGACGCGACCGAACGTGTCAGCCAGGGGTGCAGAGGTCATTCCGTCAGTCTACGAGGCCCGCCCCAGGAGAGCGGGCGGTGGCGCCCGGCGGAATAGGGTCGAGCTGTGAGGTTCCTGGTCAGCCGGCGGTGGGCGCTGTTCGCGCTGGTCGTCGTGGTGCTGGGGGTGGGCTGCTACTTCTTGGGGCGCTGGCAGTTCCACCGGCTGGACGACCGGGAGGTCGCCAACGCGCACATCCGCCAGAACCTCTCCGCCCGGGCCGCGCCCGTGGCAGACGTGATGTCGACCGATCGGCCGGTGCGAGCTGCCGACGAGTGGCGCCGGGTGACCCTCCATGGCACCTACGTCGCCGACGAGTCGGTGGTGATCCGCTACCAGACCCGCGACGGTGCGTCGGGGGTCGACATCGTGACGCCGTTGCGGACCGAGGACGGCTCGTCCGTGCTCGTGGACCGCGGCTGGATGAGAACCGGAAACGTCGGGTCGGACCAGGTCGACTCCCCTGCGCCGCCCGCTGGCGACGTGACCGTCGTCGGCTTCGTGCGAGCCGATGCCACCGGCGACGCGACCGAGGTCACCGACAGCTCCGCACGCAGCATCTCCAGCCGGGCCATCGAGGGCAGCACGGACCTGACGCTCTATCGCGGCTTCGTCGACGCGGAGCGCGAGACACCGGCGCCGTCGAAGCCGCTGGTGAAGACCGAGCTGCCGGACCTCGGCAACGGGCCGCACTTCTTCTACGGCCTGCAGTGGTGGTTCTTCGGCCTGCTGGCGGTCGGCGGCTTCTTCTACCTCGTCTGGGACGAGCGTCGCAAGGCCCGCGCACCCACGGGGCAGTCACAGGGCACGCAGCATGCCCCCGTCGATCGGGACCATCGCGCCGGTGACGAAGCTCGCAGCGGGTGAGAGCAGGAAAGCCGCCACCCGCCCGAACTCCTCCGGCTGCCCGTACCGGCCCAGCGGGATCTGCTGGGTCGCCCGCTCCTTGGCCGCCTCGGCGTCCCCGCTCTGCTCGTCCAGGTAGCGCACGCGGTCGGTCTCCACGCGGCCCGGCAGCAGCCCGTTGACCCGGATGCCGCGCGGCCCGAGCTCGTCGGCCAGGTTCTTCGCCACCATCGCGAGTCCGGGCCGCAGCCCGTTCGAGATCGCCAGACCGGTGATCGGGGACCTGACCGAGGACGAGAGCACGTAGGCGATCGCGCCGCCCTCGCCGAGCTCGCGGCCGATGTCGCGGCCGAGCCGCATGCCGCCGAGCAGCACGGACTCGACAGCGGCCGCCCAGTCGTCGTCAGCGGTGTCCATGAGCGCACCGGCCGCTGGGCCACCGACCGAGAGGAGCGCGCCGTCGATCCGCCCGTACGTCGAGCGGGCGGCCTCGACCAGCCGGGCCGGCGTGCCGGTGTCGGCGTTGTCGGCGACCACGCCGGTCGCGCGCTCCGCCCCCAGCTGCTCGACCGCCTCGTCGACCGCGTCTTGTCGACGGCCGCTGATCACGACCTTGGCGCCGTCGCCGACGAGCACCTCGGCGCTCGCGCGTCCCAGGCCGCCGGACCCGCCGGTCACGACGTACACCCTGTCTGTCAGTCCGAGATCCATGCGCCCACTTTAGGAAAGCGTGCGTCGCTCAGGCCGAGCGGACCGCGAACTGGGTCTCGTAGAGATCCGCGTAGAGACCACCCTCGGCGAGCAGGGCGGCGTGGCTCCCGGACTGCACGACCCGGCCACCGTCGACGACGAGGATCAGGTCGGCGTTGCGCACCGTGGACAGCCGGTGGGCGATGACGAGCGAGGTGCGGCCTTCCAGCGCCTGGTCGAGGGCGCGCTGCACGGCCACCTCGGACTCGGAGTCCAGGTGTGCGGTGGCCTCGTCGAGCACCACGATCGACGGCGCCTTGAGCAGCAGCCGTGCGATGGCGAGCCGCTGCCGCTCTCCGCCGGAGAGCCGGTAGCCGCGGTCGCCGACCACGGTGTCGAGGCCGTCGGGCAGGCTCCCGACGAGCTGGCCGATCTGGGCGGCGTGGAGCACGGCCCAGATTTGGGCGTCGTCGGCGTCCGGGCGTGCGTACTGCAGGTTGGCGCGAATGGTGTCGTGGAACATGTGGGCGTCCTGCGTGACGTAGCCGACGACGTCCTCGAGCGACTGCAGCGTGACGTCGCGGACGTCGTGCCCGTCCACGCGTACGGCGCCGGAGGTCACGTCGTAGAGCCGGGCGACGAGGTGCGTGATCGTCGTCTTGCCTGCGCCGGAGGGACCGACCAGCGCGATCATCTGCCCGGCTCGGCGGTGAACGACACGTCGTGGAGCACCATGCCGTGGTCGCGAGACTCCAGCCGCGCCACCGACTCCAGGCTGGCCAGCGACACCTCGTCGGCGCGCGGGTAGTGGAACGCCACGTGGTCGAAGTCGACCTTCGCGGCGGTGCGCGGCAGGACGACCGCGTCGTCGCTCTCCTTGATCATCGACGGCAGGTCGAGCACCTCGAAGACCCGCTCGAAGCTCACCAGCGCGGTCATCACGTCCACGCGCACGTTGGAGAGACCCTGCAACGGGCCGAGCAGCCGCAGCAGCAGCGTCGCGAGCGCGAGCAGCGTGCCGACAGTCAGCGTGCCCTGGATGGCCAGGCTTCCCCCGACGCCGTACACGAGTGCCGTCGCCAGGGCGGGGATCAACATGAGCGTCGCGCCGAAGACCCGGGTGATGACCGCGATGCGCACGCCGAGGTCGCGGACGACAGCCGCCTTCTCCCCGAACTGCTCGTCCTCCTCGTTGCGCCGGCCGAAGAGCTTGAGGAGCATCGCTCCGCCGACGTTGAACCGCTCCGTCATCGAGTTGCCGAGGTCGGCGTTGCCCTGCATCTGATCGCGGGTGATCCCGACGAGCCGGTTGCCCACCCAGCGCGACGAGATGAACAAGATCGGGAACGTCGCCAGGCACAGCAGCGTCACCTGCCAGCTCAGCGCGATCATCACGACCCCGACGAAGACCACACTGATCAGGTTGGAGACGGTCGAGGACAACGTCGATGTGAACGCTCGCTGCGCGCCCATCACGTCGTTGTTGAGCCGCGACACCAGCGCACCGGTCTGGGTGCGCGTGAAGAAGGCCAGCGACATGCGTTGCACGTGGGCGAACACACTCGTGCGCAGGTCGAAGATGAGGCCCTCACCGATGCGGGCGGACATCCAGCCCATGCCGACCGCGAGCCCCGCGTCGAGGATTGCCACCCCTGCGGCGGCCAGCGACAGCCCGACGACCAGCGCGGTGTCCTGCTTGAGGATGCCGTTGTCGACGATCTGCTTGACCAGCAGCGGGGTCACCACGACGATCGCGGCGTCGATGACCGTCAGCGCAAGAAAGAACGCGATCGTGCGGCGATGTGGCTTGGCGAAGCCGACGACGCGACGGACGGTGTTCTTGGCGAGCTTCTGCTCCGTGACCGCCCGGTCGGTGCGCATGTGACGCCACACCGGACCCATGCCGGATCCCATGGACATCTGCTCACCTCCTCGTGGTTACTCCCCCAGCAGCGACGCCAGGTCGCGGAACCTGCGAACCTGTGCCTCGCGCTCGGCCAGCCGCTGGTTGTCCAGGTTCTGCTCCGAAGCGCTCTGCAGCAGCGCCTTCGTCTCCGTGACGGCTCCGTAGATGGGGGCCGTCAAAGCCCCGACAAGGTCAGCGAGCGCATCCTCGAGATCCGACTCGGGCACGACGACGGTCGCCAGTCCGAGCTCGCGGGCCTCGTCGGCCGCGACCCACCGGGTGGTGGCACAGATCTCCAGGGCCCGCGAGTAGCCAACAAGATCGACGAGCGGTTTTGTTCCCGTCAGGTCCGGGACCAGACCGAGCATCGGCTCGCGCATCGAGAAGCGCGCGTCGTCCGCGAGCACGCGGAGGTCGCAGGCCAGCGCCAGCTGGAACCCCGCGCCGACGGCCGCCCCACGTACGACGGCGATGCTGACGATGTCGGGCCGGCGCAGCCAGGTGAAGCCTTCCTGCCAGGTGGCGATGCTCTCAGCCATCTCGCCGTCGGGCATGTCGAGCAGTTGCATCACGCTCGTCTCGCCGTCGACGCCCTCCGGTGCGAGCATCCCCCGGTCGAGTCCGGAGGAGAACGTGTCACCCGCGCCGCGGACGACGACGATGCGGACCTCCTGGCTCAACGATGCACCGATGATGCGCAACGCCTGCCACGTCGCAGGCGTCTGCGAGTTCTTGGAGTCCGGGCGGTTCAGCGTGATGGTCGCGACCAGCCCGTTCTCCTCGAACATCAGGCCACCGGCCTCGAGCACTGCCGGGTCCACGTCTGCGCTGGTCACCCGGGCAGCCTAGTGGGCCGCACCCTCACGCAAGCGCGACGAGGTCGGCGTAGTCCGCGTTCCAGAGGTCCTCGACGCCGTCGGGCAGGATCAGCACCCGGTCGGGCTCCAGAGCCTCGACAGCCCCTTCGTCGTGGGTGACCAGGATGATCGCGCCCTGGTAGCTGCGGATCGCGCCGAGGACCTCCTCGCGGGAGGCGGGGTCGAGGTTGTTGGTGGGCTCGTCGAGCAGCAGCACGTTGGCGCTCGACACCACCAAGATGGCAAGCGCGAGACGGGTCTTCTCTCCGCCGGAGAGCACGGACGCGGGCTTCGCGGAGTCGTCTCCGCTGAACAGGAACGACCCGAGCACGCTGCGCGCCTCGGTGTCTGTGAGGTGTGGTGCGGCATGCCGCATGTTCGCGAGGACGGTCAGCGAGGTGTCGAGGGTCTCGTGCTCCTGCGCGTAGTACCCGAGCTTGAGGCCGTGCCCGGGCTGGACCTGGCCGGTGTCGGGTGCGTCGATGCCGGACAGGATGCGCAGCAGCGTGGTCTTGCCCGCGCCATTGAGGCCGAGCACGACGACGCGGCTGCCCTTGTCGACGGCCAGGTCCACGTCGGTGAACACCTCGAGCGAGCCGTAGGACTTCGACAGCTCCGCCGCCGTGAGCGGGGTCTTGCCGCACGGCGCCGGTGCCGGGAACTTGATGCGTGCCACCCGGTCGCTGCGGCGCTCCGCCTCGACGCCGTCGAGCAGCCGTTCGGCGCGCTTCATCATCGACTGCGCGGCCTGCGCCTTGGTCGCCTTGGCGCGCATCCGGTTCGCCTGGTCGAGCAGCATGCTCGCCTTGCGCTCGGCGTTCTGCCGCTCGCGTCGGCGGCGTCGCTCGTCGGTCTCCCGTTGGGCGAGGTACGTCGACCAGCCCATGTTGTAGATGTCGACCTCGGCCCGGTTGGCGTCGAGGTGGAACACCTTGTTGACGCAGCGCTCGAGCAGTGCCACGTCGTGGCTGATGACGATGAGCCCGCCCTTGAACGCCTTGAGGAACTCCCGCAGCCACCCGATCGAGTCGGCGTCGAGGTGGTTGGTCGGTTCGTCGAGGAGCAACGTGTCGGCGCCGGAGAACAAGATCCTGGCCAGCTCGACGCGTCGGCGCTGCCCACCGGACAGCGTGCGCAGCGGCTGGCCGAGCACCCGGTCCTCGATGTTCAGGCTCGATGCCATCTGCCGAGCCTCCGCCTCGGCGGCGTACCCACCGCCGGCGTGCAGCGCAGCGTCGGCCCTCTCGTAGCGCCGCATGCCCTTGTCCCTGGTCGCGGGGTCGTCCGAGCCCATCTCGGACTCGGCCTCGCGCAGCCGACGCACCACCTCGTCGAGACCGCGCGCGGACAGGATGCGGTCGAGGGCCACCACGTCGAGGTCACCGGTGCGCGGGTCCTGCGGCAGGTAGCCGACGCTGTCGCCACCGGTGACCGATCCCGACGCGGGCAGCGCCTCGCGAGCGAGGATCTTCGTCAGCGTCGTCTTGCCGGCACCGTTGCGGCCGACCAGGCCGATCTTGTCGCCGGGCGCGACCCGGAAGGACACGTCCGTCATCAGCAGGCGCGCGCCGGCGCGGACCTCCAGGCGGTGTGCGGTGATCATGGGTGGAACCTCGACGAGCTGGGACGGACAGGACTAAAGGACAGGCAGGGCAGGACGCGCACAGCCTTGGTCCGGGCTCAGTCGACGGCACACCTCACGTGGTCATGGTACGGCCCGCGGGCCAGGCACCCTAGAATCCGCCCCATGCCGGCCCACCGCTCGACCTCACGCGACCTCGCGCTCATCGCGACGTTCGCCGGTGTGGTCGCGGCGCTGGGCGTGATCCCGGCGGTCTTCCCGGTGGGCAACGCCGTCCCGATCACCGCCCAGTCGATGGGCGTGATGCTCGCGGGCGCGATCCTCGGGGCGCGACGCGGCTTCCTCTCGGTGGCCCTGCTGCTGGTCCTGGTCGCGGTCGGACTCCCTCTGCTGGCAGGCGGGCGCGGTGGGCTCGGCGTGTTCGCTTCCCCGTCGGTCGGGTTCCTGCTCGGCTGGCCGGTGGCCGCCTTTGTCGTGGGCTGGCTGACCGAGCGTGGCGGTCCGTCGTACCGGCTCGGCTGGGGGATCGCAGCGAACGTCGTCGGCGGCATCGTGGTGCTCTACGCGTTCGGCATCGTCGGCATGGTCGCCGTGCTGGACATCGGCGTCTGGCACGCGGTCGTGCTCAATGGCTGGTTCCTCGCGGGTGACCTGGTCAAGGCGGTGCTCGCGGCGGTCATCGCGCGTGGCGTGCACGCCGCCTACCCGGGACTGCTCGGCGAGACCCGCCGCAAGGTGAAGGCGACAGCTGTCTGAGCAGCGGCGTCCCATCACGTCGGCGGACGACCCCGTCGCGGCGTTCCTCGCCGCCCACGACGCCGGCGAGCCGGTCGCGCTGACCACCGCCGGCACGACGGCAGGTCCACGCACCGTGGTCCGGAGCACCGAGTCGTGGTTGGCGTCGTTCGCCACCGTGGAGCGGCTGACCGGTCTGGACGGCTCGTCGCGGGTGTGGGTGCCCGGCCCGCTCACGGCCACCATGAACCTCTTCGCAGCCGTGCACGCCACGGTGCTGGGCGCGACGCTGGTCGACTCCCCCAGCGACGCGAGCCATGCCGTGCTCACGCCGTCCGGCCTCGACGACCTCACCCCCCACGACGGGCTCTGCGTCATCGTCGCCGGCGACCGGCTCGACCGGGACCGGCACGACGCGGCCGTGCGCAACGGAGCGCGGGTGCACCACTACTACGGCGCCGCCGAGCTGTCGTTCGTCGCGTGGGGCTCGCACGCCGATGACCTGTCGCCCTTCCCTGGCGTGGACGTCGAGGTCCGCGCGGGTGAGATCTGGGTGCGGACGCCGTACCTCTGCGACGGGTACGACGGACCGCCCGGCCCGCTCCGGGTGGACGCTGAGGGCTACGCGACGGTGGGCGACCGGGGATCGCTCCACGGCGGCGTCCTGACCGTCGCGGGCCGAGCGGAGGCCGTCCAGGTCGGCACCGCGACCGTCGAGCCGGCCGACGTGGAGGCGTTGCTGCGACCCGCGGCGCGCGGGGAGATCGCCGTCGTCGCGGTGCCGAACGCGAGTCTGGGAGCCGTCCTCGCGGTCGCGCTGACCCGGCCCTCGGACCTCGCAGACCTCAAGCGCCATCGCGCGCGAGCACCTGACCGGGCCTCTCCTGCCCCGGCTGTGGTTCCACGTGACGCGCCTTCCGCAGAGCAGCGCCGGCAAGACGGACCGGGCCGCGCTGGTCTCACTGCTCTCCGGCGACGACGCCCGCTCGATGCGGCTGCTCTAACGTCATCACGTGGAACCGGCCGACTCCCCCGTGATCGTCGCGGCCCTGCGTACGCCGATCGGCACTGCAGGCGGCGCACTGTCGGCCGTGACGGCTCCCGACCTCGCGGCCCCGCTGCTCACGCGCCTCGCGAAGGAAGTGCCCGAGACCCCTCGCGAGGTGGTGCTGGGCAACTGCATGGGCCCGGGTGGCGACATCGCCCGCGTCGCCTCACTGACGGCCGGGCTGCCCGTGGAGGTGCCTGCGCTCACCGTGGACCGGCAGTGCGGCTCGGGGCTCGCCGCAATCGACGTCGCGGTGGCCATGCTGCGGTCGTCGCGCGGGGTGGTGCTCGCCGGTGGCGTCGAGTCGGCGTCGACCGCTCCGCTGCGGTTCTGGCCGGGCGACCCACCGGAGCGCTACGAGCGGGCGCCGTTCGCCCCGGAGTCGCTCGGTGACCCCGACATGGGCCTCGCCGCCGACGTCCTGGCCGAGAAGGCAGGGGTCTCACGAGAGCGGCAGGACGCCTACGCGGCTCGTTCGCACGCGCTCGCCGCCAAGGTGCGGGACGGGGGCGGCTTCGACCCTGAGGTCGTCCCGGTAGCCGGGGTCTCGCGCGACGAGCGGCCCCGGCACGGCCTGACGGCCGAGCGGCTGGCGCGACTCCGCCCGGCGTTCCGTTCCACAGCCGACGGCGGCACGGTGACGGTGGGCAACTCGTGCGGCGTCAACGACGGCGCAGCCGCCGTCGCGCTGGTCGACGCCGACACCCATCGGGAGCTCGGCGGGCCAGGGCTGCGCGTGCTCGCGACGGCCACGGCAGGCGTGGATCCGAACCTGCCGGGCCTCGGCCTGGTCCCCGCGGTCGAGCAGGCCGTTGCACTGGCCGGGCTACGCCTCGACCAAGTCGACGTCGTCGAGCTCAACGAGGCGTTCGCAGGTCAGGTGCTGGCTTGCTGCGACGAGCTGTCGCTCGACCCGGAACGTGTCTGCCTCGAGGGTGGAGCGCTCGCGCTCGGCCACCCGTGGGGCGCGTCGGGCGCCGTGCTCGCGGTGCGGTTGTTCTCCCAGCTCGTCCGCGGCGGGCAAGGTCGCTACGGCGTGGCAGGCATCGCGGTCGGCGGCGGCCAGGGCGTCGCGATGGTGGTCGAACGATGCCCGTGATCGAGGCGCGCGGCGTCAGCCACCTGTACGGCGACCGATCCGTCCTCCAAGACGTCGACCTACGCCTCTCCGAGCAGCGCATCGGCATCATCGGCGCCAACGGCTCCGGCAAGTCGACGTTCGTGCGCATGCTCAACGGCCTCGTCCTGCCGACGACGGGCACGGTGACCGTCGACGGCCTCGACACCCGCCGCGATGCGCGCAAGGTGCGTCGACGCGTCGGCTTCTGCTTCACCGACCCGGACGCCCAGATCGTGATGCCCACCGTCGCCGAGGACGTCGCGTTCGGCCTGCGCCGTCGGGGGTTGTCCAAGGCCGACGTGAAGGCGCGGGTCGACCGGACCCTCGCGGCGTACGGGCTCGGTGAGCACGCGGACCACCCCGCCCATCTGCTTTCAGGTGGGCAGAAGCAGCTGCTCGCGCTGGCTTCGGTGCTCGTCACCGAGCCGGCAGTGCTCGTGATGGACGAGCCGACCACGCTGCTCGACCTGCGCAACGCGCAGATGGTCGCCGACGTGGTCGCCGGCCTGCCGCTGCAGGTGCTGCTGGTCACCCACCACCTCGACCTGCTCGACGGCTACGACCGCGTGCTGGTCTTCGACGAGGGCCGGCTGGTCTGCGACGACGTCCCCTCGGCGGCCGTCGCGCACTACCGGAAGCTGATGACATGAACCCGCTCGGGCTCTACGTCCCCGGGACCTCCCCGCTCCACCGGGTGCCCGCGGGCGCGAAGCTCCTGGTGCTGCTGGCGGCGGGCGTCGGGTCATTGCTGCTGGACCACCCGTGGCAGGTGCTGGCGGCGCTCGCCGTGGTCGCCATGCTGTACGTCGTCGCCAGGATGCCGCTCCGCACGCTGGCTCGTCAGCTCCGGCCGCTGTTGTGGGTGGGCGCGTTCACGGCGATCTTCCACGTGATCGTCAACGGCTGGCAGCGAGCGTTCGTTGTCGTCGGGGTCCTCGCGGTGCTGGTGCTGCTCGCGGCGCTGGTGACGCTGACGACTCGGACGACGGACCTGGTCGATGCCGTCGTGGTCGGCTGCCGGCCGCTGCGCGTCTTCCGCGTCGACCCGGAACGTGTCGGGCTGATGATCGCGCTCGGCATCCGCTGCATCCCCGTCGTGCTCGGCCTTGCCGAAGAGGTCCGAGACGCACAACGTGCCCGTGGTCTGACCGCGAGCCCGCGCGCCTTCGCCGTACCCCTCCTGGTGCGGTCGTTGCGCCACGCCGACGCACTCGGTGAAGCGCTCACCGCACGCGGCGTCGACGACTGACGACCTGGCTTCTCTCGGTGACGCACCCGCACTAGTCGCGGAAGTCGCGGCGCCAGCTGTGGTGCATGTCCCTGGTCTCCACATTGCCTTGCAGGTCGCGAATATTGACCGGCTTGCCGGTTGTCGGCTCGGAGCTCTTCTGGCTCCTCCGATAGATCACCCGGCCCAGGATTGCGCCGACCACCAGCACGGCGAGAACGATCAACCACGTCATGATGGACTCCCTCCACCGCATGCGCTCCGGCCAGCATGCGCGCGCCTGCCCGGCGACGCCATCACCCAGATGCACTAGCCGGCGCCATGAGGCGACCGACGACCACCGTCGCGCCGAGGTCGTCGTCGACCACAGCCCGCGGCGAGAGTCCCTGGTCGGTGAAGATCGCCATCGCGTCGGAGCGCTGCCGGTCGCTGGTCTCGCACAGCACCGACCCTCCAGGCCGCAACCAACGAGGCGCGCGCTCGGCGACCCGAGCGAGCACCCGTAGCCCGTCCTCACCGCCGTCGAGGGTGACCCGCGGCTCGTGCAGCCTGGCTTCGGCCGGAAGCAGGGCGATGTCGGCGGTGGGGACATACGGCACGTTCGCGACGAGTACGTCGACTCGGCCTGCGAGCGCCGCGGGCAGGGGCTCGTCGAGATCACCTTCGAGAACCGTTGCGACCTTTCCGACGTTTCGGTCGGCGCACCGGACCGCGGCCGGCTCGACGTCGACGGCATACAGCTCCACGCCGTCCACTGAGTGAGCCACAGCCGCGCTCAGTGCACCGACGCCGCAGCACAGGTCGACCACTATCGGTTGAGGAACCGTCCTTGCCAGCGCGACGGCCTCCCGCGCCAATGCCTCGGTGCGCCGCCGTGGCACGAACACCCCCGGCTCGACCACGAGCCGCAGTCCACAGAACTCGGCCCAGCCGACGACCTGCTCGAGCGGTAGCCCTGCCACGCGCTGCGCCACCATCGCGTCGAGCTCTGCCGGCGAACCCGCCGCGTCCAGCAGCATCGCCGCCTCGTCCTCCGCGAACACGCATCCTGCGGCGCGCAGAGTCGCGGCAACCTCTTCCTGCGACGACACGCGCCGATGATTGCAGAGCGCGCGCAACCCGACCGGCCGGCACTAGGGTGCCGATATCCGCGACCGGACCGGGGGTGGTCTTCGTGACGCAGGAGCAGGGCGACAGCAAGGCGCACTGAGAAGGACAACGGCAAACCGCAGGAACCGGACGACCGCACGGTGCTGGAGCTGCGGGTCCACGGCGTGAACAACACACCGCCTGCGGCGGTGCTCGACCTGCCGGAGGACCAGGTCGCCGAGGTGCTGGGCGACAGCCTCGCCGGCTTCTGGCGGCCGAAGCGGCCGGACGGCGCGCCAGGGAACGCGGGCACCCGAGGCCGTGTCCCGGACCGCATCACTCGAGAGGCCTACTCCTGGGGCGGACTGGCCCGACGCAGCCCCGGCGGTGGGATCAGCGCGGGCAGCAAGGTGGTCGCCGGTCTCATCGCCATCGGATGGACGCTGCTGCTCCCGTTCGGGCTCGCGAACGTCGCCTACTGGACGCGACGTCTCGACAACGCGCCGGACAAGGCACCCGGCTCCGGGCCTGGTGGCGGCCTCATCCGCGTCTTCGGGCTGTGCCTCACTGCGTTCTTGACTGTCACGCTCTCCGACATCGGCATGGACCTCGTCGCGAACCAGTGCTTCCGGCCGCAGGGCACCTCGGGAAGCACCGCGATGGTCTGCACCCGGCTGCCGGGCTTCCTCGGCGGACTCGCTTCGGTCCCGCTGTCGGTCCGGCTCGCCGTCTTCTCGTTGGTGCCGCTCGCGGTGCTGCTCGGGCTGTGGATGCTGTCCACCCTCAGCCGGTCGCGTTACGAGCGCGCGTACGGCGCCGCTCCCGTAGAGCCGAAGGACTCGGACGATCCGGGCCCCCTTCTCACGAACAAGTACATGTGGAGCCGGGACCGCATCGTCGGGCGCATCACCCACCTGAACCTGGCGGTCGGTTTCACGATCGTCGCCGCATGCCTGACGTGGCCAGCCACCTTCACCACGCGGCCGAGCTGCCTGTCCGGCCTGCTGCTGTCGGGCGCGGAATGCCAGTTCCAGCACGAGATCGACGCGAGCCAGAGGTGGCTCTTCGCAACCGTCCTTATTGCCGCTGCCTTGCTGCTCCTGCTTGCAGCGGTCTTCGGGTGGGTGCGGCCCACAGGTCGTCGACCGCTGGAGACGATGTGGTTGATGATCGTCTCGATCGGCGTGCTGGTGCTCGCCGAGGCCCTGCTGCTGTGGAAGCGTCCGGAGCTTCCGTCCAGAAGGACTCTGCCGGGCGTCGACGGGCTTCCGACGATCCTGCTGATCGTGATGCTCGCGCTCGTCGTGGGCGCGTTCTTCCTCCGCAGCGCTCACTGGCTGGCGTGGACGACCGCCATCGCGCTGGCCGGCTCACTGGCCGTGCTCACCTCGCCCCACGGCTGGGCGCGTTGGGTGGCGGTCGCGATCATCGTGCTGGTCGCGGCAACGCTCGTCGGGCTCCTGGTCACCAAGGGCGGGCTGAGACGGTTCCACGGTTGGGCCGGGGCCGGCCCCGGCATCCTTCTGGGTGCCGCGCTGCTCGCCCAAGGCATCATGTCGTCCGCAGTCGTCCTCGGGGTGGGCGACTGGCTCAACGGTTCGAAGGGTGCGAGCCAGCTCGTTGCGCGCATCCCGAAGCCGACCCCACCCCCGAAGTACGACACCTGCGGCAACCTCTGCGGGAGCCAGGACCCAGTCTTGACCGCACCGCTCCCGTACCTGCTGTTGGGAGCGGTCGGCGTGCTCGCCCTCATCGTGGTCGTGGTCGGCGGACTGGCCGCGCTCGGGATCTCAACCCGACGCCCCGAGATCCCCGCGGAGCGGCACGAGGGTGCCCGCCGAGCGGTGCAAGGCGCCCGGCTGATTGCCCGCGTTGCCCATCGTGCGGAGAAGCTCGTGGGGCTGCTGGTCGTCACCGGCGTGCTCACCACGGTCGCCGCAACAATGGCGCTGGCCGTCGGGTGGTTCACCGATCCTGCGGCGGCCCGCTCGACCTGGCTGCGGCCGCTGGACGTCACCACGCCGGCGATCGCCGTGGCCAGCGTCACCCTGCTCGGTGCGCTCGCCAAAGGGTCTGGCGGTGGCCGTCGCCCGCTCGGCCTGGTCTGGGACCTGGTGAGCTTCCTGCCGCGTTCGGCGCACCCTTTCGCGCCACCGTGCTACGCCGAGCGCGCGGTGCCCGAGCTGACACAGCGAGTGGCCTGGTGGCTCGAGCAGGACGGCAAGGTGCTGGACGGTCAGCGGCGGGGTGGGAACCGCGTCGTGATCTCGGCGCACAGCCTCGGGGGCGTGCTCTCCGTGGCCGCCCTGATGCGTCCGGGCCTGCGCGAGGACGTACGCAAGGGGCGGGTCCGCTTCCTCACCTACGGATCACAGTTGCGCGCGTACTTCTCGCGCATCTTCCCGGATCTGCTCGGCCCCACGGTTCTGGGCACCTCACCCGCACGGGCCGCAGGCTTCTGGTCGGGCGACCCCTGGCGGACGGAGATCAACGAGCAAGAACGTCCCGGCGACTGGGACCGCAGTGAGGGATCGCTGACCGCGCGGCTCACCGCCGGACGAGTCGTGCTGTGGCGCAGTCTGTGGCGGCCCACCGACTACCTCGGCTTCCCCGTGTCGTCCTTCCTTGCGAACTCGATCGACAGGCGCGCCGACGAACTCGACAACTCGGGCTACCTCCTCGAGGTGCTCACCCACAGCAACTACCCCCGCACACCCCAGTATCGAAGGCACCTCGACGTGCTGGCGCGCCTCCCCGTGCCACCTAACGATCAGTGACCGTCACCTCGACGCACTGACCATCGAGGACCGCCTGCTCGAGCACGGCGCGCCGCGGATCGGGCACAGCGAGCCACGGCTCGGCCCGGATCTCGGTCAGGGCGCTCAGCCGGGAGTCCGCCAGCACGGCGTCGACCGCGGACCGGTCGCCGCCGCACACCAGCGCGGTCAGTCGGTACGGCGTGAGCAGTCGGTGGGTGTGCTCGGCGGCAGCCTCGTAGGCCTCGCGGGCCTGGTTGTCGCGGCGTCGCGCGAACCGCTGCTGGCTCTGCCCGCCCGCCTTGCTGCGCCCCTGGACATGGCGTCGGCCGACCTTGGAGTCCACGATCGAGCCCGCGGCGAGCCGGGCGATCGCGAAGCCGCCCTTGCGGACGAGCAAGACGCCCCAGTGCCGAGGCGGCTCCGCTGCGGAGGCGAAGGTCTCGGGGTCGGGCGGTCCGTCGTACGGCGTCGCGAACGGCAGCCGGGCGACGGCAGAGGCACCGTCAACCGCGACAGCGGTGAGGCCGCCTGACGACACCGACAGCTCGGCGGTGCCGTGTCGCGTCTCGAAGTTGTCGAACCACCGGACCACGCGTTCGCG
>CAVRFR010000021.1:0-28401 GCA_963720435.1 uncultured Actinomycetota bacterium
CGGTCGGCGCTCAGGTGTGCCGTACGCCGCGACGACCCGATGGCGCAGCGACCGGTCACCGCGCACCCACCGCTGGTAGTTGTCGGCGGCGCTCGAGCTGACCGGCGAGTAGAGCACGGCCGCCTTCGCGAGGTGCGGCTGGGCGACGAGCGCGTTGAGCACCACGCCGCCGCCCATGGAGCGGCCGAACAGGCCGATGCGCGAGGTGTCGACGAAGGGCAGCTTCGCCTGCTTGACGGCGCGCACGGCGTTGATGACGTCCTCGGGATAGCCGAGCGGGTGCGCGACCGGGCGACCCGACTCGCGGCTGGACCGCGCGTAGTTGCGGTAGTCGACCTGGAGCGCCACGAAGCCGCTCTTGGCGAGCGCAGCCTGCTCGCGATCGAGCATGGAGCCGCTGGTGTAGAGCAGCGGGTTGCGCCAGCCGTGCGCGGTCACCACAAGCGGGTGACGGCCAGGCCCGTTGGGGACATTCATCACGCCGGTGATGGTCTTCGAGCCGCTGCGGTACCTGACGGCATAGCGGGTCCAGGCGTCCTCTCGCTCGAGCACCTTGCCCACCTGCAGGCCGCGTCCGTCGTAGCGATGGTGGCGCAGCGCCGGGACCGAGACCAGGTTGAACGGGGTGCTGGTGTCGTTGTGGGCGCCGAGCAGGAGCGGGCGCGGTGCCGGCCGCGTGCAGCGTCGAGGACGACGCCGGCGCACAGGCGGCGATCAGCGCCGCGGCACCGACGGCCAGCACGGTGCGCGTGATCCGAGAAGTCACGCGCCATATCTATGGCTGCGACCTCCTCCCGCGCAGCCGAATCGGCAAAGGTCACCCAGTTGGGTCAGACCACAGCTACACGACTTGGTGCAGCCACCTGACCGGGGCGCCCTCACCGGCGTGCCGGAAGGTCTCGAGCTCGTCGTCCCAGGGCTTGCCGAGCAGCCGGTCGATCTCGATCTCGATCGTGGTCTCGCCGACGGCCGACTTCACGACGGCGGCCTTGAGACGGTCCTCGGGGATCATGATGTCGCCGTGCACGCCGGTGACCGCGTGGAAGAGCCCGAGGTCGGGGGTGCAGGAGTAGCGGGCGCCCTCGGTGCCGCCCTGTCCGGACGCCGTCGGCTCCTCGGTGACCTCGAAGCGCAGGTGCTGCCAGCCGCGCAGGGCCGAGGCGATGGCGGCCGCGGTGCCTGCCTCACCGGCCCAGGAGTACTCGGCGCGGTAGGTGCCGGGCTGCGCGGGCTGCGGGGTCCACTCGATGTTGACGGCGTTGCCAAGCGCGCCGCCGGTCGCCCACTCGATGTGCGGGCACAGCGCGGACGGCGCGGAATGCACGAACAGCACGCCTCGGGTGGTCGCCCGCGTGCCGGTGCTTGTCGCAGTTCGTGTGGTCACCGTGGCCTCCTAGATCCGGCGCTAGATACGCCTTCCCCAGCGGTCTGCGATGGATCGAGAAGCTCACTGCCTCACGAACAGGTGTGTAGTTGTGATGCCATTGTGACGCACCAGGGGGCACACGGGCCACATTTGCAACAATTTTACCTTCGGACCCACGGATTGAGGGGGTCAGCTGGTGCGGCCGCGGGCCTTCAGGCGGGTGTTCGGCATCGGTGGGGCGAGCAGCCGGTCGCCATCGAAGTCCTCGACGGTGCCGTAGCGCTCGGGGCGGTCTTCGATGCCGGTGCCGTTCCACGCCTCGCGCTGCTCGACGATCTCCTCGTGGCTGCGGCCGATGAAGTTCCACCACATCACGATCTCCTCCTCGAACGGCTCGCCGCCGAGCAGCAGCACGATGGTGTCCTCCTGGTGCCGTCCTCCGCAGCCAGCGTGATCTCGCGGCGGCCGTCGCCGAGGTAGCTCATCTCGTAGTGCTCGATGAGCGGCCCGCCCTCGCCGTCGACGCGCAAGGAGCCTTGTGCGACGAGCACGCCGTGCTCGAACGACGGCTCCAGCTCGAGCGTCGTGGCGGCGCCCGGCTGGAGCGTCACCTCGGCGCCGACTAGCGGTGTGTACGTCGGAGCGGGCGACGTCTCGCCGCCGAGCGAGCCGACCATCACGCGGACCCGCGCGCCCCGGTCGTCGTACGACGGGAGCTCGGGGAGGTGCGTGAAGTCCGGCCGGGCACTGTCTCGGAAGTCATCGGGCAGGCAGACCCAGAGCTGCACGCCGTGCAGACGCGTCGGCGCCTCCTCTGGCGACACCTCCGCGTGGCAGATGCCGTGCCCGGCGGTCATCACGTTGAGCTGCCCGGGCCGGATCAGCTGCCGCGAGCCGAGGCTGTCGGTGTGGAGACCGAGCCCCTCGAAGAGCCAGGTGACTGTCTGCAGGCCGGTGTGCGGGTGGGGCGGCACCCACATGCCGCCGGTCGCCTTGATGTCGTCGGGTCCGTAGTGGTCCAAGAAGCACCAGGCGCCGATCATCCGACGGGTCTTGTTCGGCACGATGCGGCGCACGTGGGTCGTGCGCCCGAGCAGCACGTCGCGCGCCACCAGTGGCTCGTGGACCCCCTCGAAGGTGCTCACGCCGCCAGTCTTCCAGCCGAGTCAACGGGGCCCGTCAGCGAGAAGGGGCTGGACGCACCTTCACGCAGCAGAGCCCCTCTTCTGGCTCCAGCTGTGCGCACAGGTGCGGGCAGTCGGCGCCCTCGAGCAGGCCGCCGACGAAGGCCTCGTTCAGCCCGCACACGAGCTCGGTGTGCTCGCGCGCCAGAGCGTCGAAAGGGCAGTTCACGAGGAGCAGGTGGTCGCCGTCGAGACGCGGCTCGTAGCCGTGTCGTGCCAGTGCCCGGCTCGCCCGCTCCGACTCGTCGCCACCGGACTTCGCCGTTGCTCCGGCTGTCCGGCCCCGCTCGGACGCGACGGTCGCCGCGGCCTCGGCGGCGGTGCCGGTGTGATCGGACGAGCGCTCGACACCCGCCGCGAGGATCTCGCCCACCAGGTCGTAGCGACGCTCGGGCAGCGAGACCGCGAGCTCGCGGTCGGCGCGGCGGTAGAGCTTCGCGGGGCGGCCGGCACCCGGCCCGGTGCGACCGGTCAGCCGGCGGAACTCCGTCTCCAGCAGGCCCTCCTCGACGAGGCGGTCGAGGTGGAACTTCGCCGTGTGCAGAGGTACGTCGACGGCGTCCGCGGCCTGCTCACGGCTGACCGCGTCGGGCTGCGCGACGACGTACTCGTAGAGCTCGCGGCGCACCGGCTCGGCGAGCGCACCGATGCGCGCTGCCTGCCGGGAGAGCTCGTCCGCCACGCTGATCCCTTCTACCGGACACAGTCCTTGACTAAAGAACGATCGGATGTCTAACGTACACCAATCATGCTTATAGATGACACCCCCGAGCTGGCGCACCGCTGGCGCCCGCGGATGACCCACCCGGCGGCCGACGTGGACCTGGTCGCGGCGGAGAAGGCCGCCGGGGACCTGTTGTCGGCGCTCGGCCTGCCGGTGGACTCCCCCGACATGGCGGAGACGCCGCGGCGCATGAGCCACGCGCTGGCCGAGATGCTGACCGTGCCCGCGTTCGACTTCACGACGTTCGAGAACTCCGAGGCCTACGACGAGCTGGTGCTCGTCGAGGACATCCCGGTCCGCTCGCTGTGCGAGCACCACCTGCTGCCCTTCACGGGCCGGGCGAGCGTCGGCTACCTGCCGGGCGAGCGGATCCTCGGGCTGTCCAAGCTCGCCCGGGTGGTTGAGTTCTACGCCTCGCGTGTCCAGACTCAGGAACGGTTGACCAAGCAGATCGCCGACCACCTCCAGCGGCATCTCGCGCCCCGGGGTGTGGGGGTGCTCGTCACCGCCGAGCACACCTGCATGAGCGTCCGAGGCGCCCGCGCTGTCGGCAGCCGGACCGTGACGTCGGCGCTGTTCGGTCACCTGCGAGAGGACGCCGCCGCCAGGGCAGAGTTCTTCGCACTGACCAGGAGCCGACAAATGGACTGGGAGACACGATGAGCCAGACGTTCGTGGTCGTGGGTGCAGGGCTGGCCGCCGCCAAGGCGGCAGAGGCGCTGCGAGGCGCCGGCTTCGAGGGGTCGGTCGTGATGTTCGGCGAGGAGCACCACCTGCCCTACGAGCGGCCGCCGTTGTCGAAGGGCTACCTGCTCGGCAACGACGACCTCGAGACGGCGTTCGTCCACGACCCAGACTGGTACGACGACAACGACGTCGACCTGCGTCTCGGCACCACCGTCACCTCCGTCGACACCGGTGCCCACGTCGTGCACACCGCCGACGCTCAGCAGTCCTACGACAAGCTGCTGCTCGCCACCGGCGCCAGCCCACGACACCTCGCGATGGCCGACGACTCCGGCGCTCCCGTCGCCTACCTCCGCACGATCGAGGACAGCCAGCGCCTCAAGGAGTCCTTCGGCGAGGGCCGTTCGGTCGTCGTCATCGGTGGCGGCTGGATCGGGCTCGAGGTCACCGCTGCCGCGCGCGAGGCGGGCTCTGCCGTGACGGTCCTGGAGTCGCTGGACCTGCCGCTGCTTCGCGTCCTCGGCCCCGAGGTCGCCGAGATCTTCGCCGACCTCCACCGCGAGCACGAGGTGGACCTTCGCACCGGCGTCGAGGTGACTGCGATCGAGAAGGACGGCCGGCGGGCCGTCGTACACCTCGGCGACGGCGGCACAGTCGAGGCGGACCTGGTCGTGGTCGGCATCGGCGTCGCCCCCAACGTCTCGCTCGCCGAGGCGGCCGGGATCGACACCGACAACGGGGTGCTGGTCGACGAGCGCCTGCGCACCTCCGACCCGGACGTCTACGCGGTGGGCGACATCGCCAACCAGCAGCACCCGGTGCTCGGCCGCCGGATCCGCGTCGAGCACTGGGACACCGCGATCGGGCAGGGCGAGACGGTGGCACACGCGATGCTCGGGCACGACATCACCTACGACCGGCTGCCGTACTTCTTCACCGACCAGTACGACCTCGGCATGGAGTACGTCGGCAGCGTCGGCCCCGACGGGTACGACGACGTGGTGCTGCGCGGCGACACGAAGGGCCGCACGTTCACGGCGTTCTGGCTGCAGGGCGGCCGCGTGATCGCCGGCATGCACGTCAACGACTGGGACGCGACCGACCACATCCGCGCGATCGTCGGCAAGGAGATCACCGCGGACCGGCTCCGCGACGAGAGCGCCTCGCTCGCCGAGTTGTCAGCCGGTTGAGGGGCTGTAGCCCCCACACCACCTGACAACTCGGCGGCTAGCCGAGCCGCAGCAGGGCGGTGAGGATGTCCTCGGCGCGGCCGAGGCCGGCGAGGTGGCTCTCCCCCGCCATCGTCTCCATGGTCGCGTCGGGCAGCAGGTCCACGACGTGGGCGCCGTGCGCGAACGGCACGATGTGGTCGGCGTCCCCGTGGAACCAGCGCACCGGCACCTTGACGTCCTCGACGCGAAAGCCCCAGTCGCGGCTGAACAGCAGCAGGTCCGACAGCGGCGCGGTGACCTGCTTGCGGCTGCCGTTGAGCAGGTCGTCGACGAACATCGCCTTGATCTCGGGCCGGCCGAGCAGCCGCTTGTCGCCCTCGGGCTGCACGAGCGCGTAGAGATCGAGGAACCTGCCCGCGAAGGGCTTCACCAGCCGGATGCCCATGGTCAGCGCGATGCCGATCGGCACCCGGCCGACGGCGACGAACGGCGCGAGGTGCCTCGCGAACCCGACGACTCCCCCACCCACGGCGTCGTCCCCGATCGACGGTGCGACCCCGCCGATGACCGCAACGCCCAGCACCCGGTCGGGCAGCGCCGCTCCGGCCGCCAGCACGTAGGGGCCGCCACCGGAGAGCCCGATCAGCCGCATGCTGGCGATGCCCAGGGTGTCCGCGAGCAGCACCAGGTCATCGGTCCAGTCGGCGAGGTTGCGGTAGACGTGGGGCGTCGATGAGCCGATCCCAGGGCGGTCGACGCCGATGATGCGCAGACCTTCGCGGTCCGCGAACGCCCGCGCCTCCACCGGGATCTGCCGCCGGGCACCGGGTGTGCCGTGCATCCAGATCACCGCGTCACCGTGCGGCGACCCGAACTCGGCGAAGCCCAGGCGGCGACCGTCGCGGACCGCGACAGTGCCCTCCAGACGGGGCCGGGCGACGTCGTTCATGGCGGAATCGTCGCATGGAACACGTTCTACTTCTACGACCCGAGAGAGCGTCGTGTGCCACATCGCGCAGCGGGCAGGATGTGGTCGTGGGCATCAGGGTCGGCATCTCGGGTTGGCGCTACGACGGTTGGCGCGGCGACTTCTACCCCGAGGGGCTGCCACAGCGCCGGGAGCTGGAGTACGCCTCCGAGCGGCTCACCTCCATCGAGATCAACGGGTCGTTCTACTCGCTGCAGCGGCCGTCGTCGTACGCCTCCTGGCGCGAGGCGACACCGGACGACTTCGTGTTCGCGGTGAAGGGCGGCCGGTTCGTGACGCACCTCAAGCGCATGGTCGACGTGGAGACGCCGCTCGCGAACTTCTTCGCGTCGGGCGTGCTCGGGCTGGGCCCGAAGCTCGGCCCGGTGCTGTGGCAGCTGCCGGAGACGCTGCGATTCGACGCTGACGTGCTCGACGGGTTCTTCTCCCTGCTCCCTCGTACGACGGGCGAGGCGGAAGCGCTCGCGAAGCGGCACGACGACAAGGTCAAGGAGGGCCGGTCCCTCACCACGGCCGAGGAGGACCGGCCGCTGCACCACGCGCTGGAGTTCCGCTCGCCGACGTTCGCGGTCGACGAGGCCTACGACGTGATGCGCCGCCACGGCGTCGGGTGCGTGCTCGCCGACACCGCGGGTCGCTGGCCGAAGGTCGAGCAGCTCACGGGCGAGGTGATGTACGCGCGGCTGCACGGAGACCAGGAGCTCTACGCCAGCGGCTACACCGACGACGCGCTCGACGAGTGGGCCGCCAAGTGCCGCCGCTGGTCGTCCGACGGCCGCGAGGTGTTCGTCTACTTCGACAACGACATGAAGGGCTTCGCGCCGTACGACGCGATGCGGCTCATCGAGCGGCTGTCATAGCCGGCGCTACTGCCCGGTGCGGCCGTCGATGCACTCGCGGAGCAGGTCGGCGTGCCCGGCGTGCCGGGCGTACTCCTCGATCATGTGGACGAGCACGTCCCGGATCGACGCGGTGTCGTCGTGCATCGAGACCTCGCGACCCAGCTCGGCCTCGTCGAGGTCGGCGAGCCAGGCGTCCGCCTTCGCGATCTCGGCCTTCCAGGTGGCGAACGCCTCGTCGACCACCTCCTGCTCGGGAAAGGCACCGGTGAACACCCAGTCGGGGTCCTCGTCGCGCCTGTAGGGGCGAGGCGGGTCGGTCAGCCCCTGCAGCACGCGCTGGAACCACTGGTTCTCCACCCCCGCCAGGTGCCGCACTATTCCCAGCAGGGTCAGCGTGCTGGGCGGCACCGACCGGCGCGCGAGCTGTTCGGGGTCGAGACCCTCGCACTTCAGCTCGATGGTGAGCCGGTAGTTGGCGAGGTACTCCTGGTAGGTCGCGAGCTCGCCGACCGGGTTTCCATAGGTCCTCGGGTCGTCCTCGGGGGCGATCCACATGTCGCTCATGCACCCAGCATGTCCCCTGGCGATCGACGGCCACGATCCGGGACCGGTCGGCTCATCCTTTCCGGGTGAGGTTGTCGTCGAGGACGCGCGCATACGGTCTGGCCAAGACGGCCGGACCAGAGGAGAACGCGCATGACAGAACAGCTGGACCGAGAAGACATCGAAGAGATGGGCCCCGTCGACTACCTGGTCGTGGAGTTCCCCGGCAGCAAGATGACCGGTGAAGGGCTGCCGCTGCTCGTCGACCTCGTCGACCGCGGCATCATCCGGATCCTCGACCTGCTGTTCGTGAAGAAGGAGGAGGACGGGTCGGTGTCGGGTCTCGCCGTCGCCGACTTCGACGCGGACGGCGAGCTGGACCTGGCGGTGTTCGAGGGCGCCTCCTCCGGACTGCTCGGCGAGGACGACCTGGCCGAGGCAGGCGGCGTTCTCGAGCCGGGTAGCTCGGCGGCCGTCCTGGTCTACGAGAACGTCTGGGCTGCCCCGCTCGCCGTCGCCGTACGTCGAGGTGGCGGTCAGCTGGTGGCCAACGGGCGGATCCCCGTGCAGGCGATTCTCGCGGCGGTCGACGCGGCCGAGCAGCAGTAGGCGCCGGCGCCGTCCGGCGGTCAGCACTCACTCAGTTCCAAGGAGGAACACCAGATGCCAGGTCTACTTCGAGGCGTCGCCCGCACCGCGGTGATCGCCGGGACCGCCACCTCAGTGTCGAACCGCGTCTCTCGCCGCCAAGCCGGGCGGTGGCAGCAGCAGGAGCAGGCGCAGGCCTACGAGCAGCAGCAGGCCGCCCCACAGCAGGCCTACCAGCAGCCGCCCCCGCCGCAGTCCAGCGGCACGGATGAGAAGCTCGACCAGCTCAAGCAGCTCGGCGAGCTGCACGAGCAAGGTGTCCTCACCGACGCCGAGTTCGAGCAGCAGAAGGCAAAGATCCTCGCCTCCTGAGGCCCGCGAGCACCAGTGGTCTCAGCGCGCACCAGCTGTCCGCGCGCCGCGTTCGGCTGTCGTCCGTTCATGTGCGCCAAGCGCACGGCCCCCGCGGACGCAACCAAACGGCGGTACGGTGGGATCTGTACTAAACGTTGGTGAAACTGCTGGAAGGGGGCCGTCCCATGGGACGTGAGCGACCTCCTCGTGGGTCGCGACGCCACGATCGCATCCACAGTGCCCAGATGACGGCACTGGCGACTGCCTGCGTAGACCACGCAGGGGTGGACGGGTGCGGCGTCTCGATCCGTGACACGGCGCCAACCCGGTCATGGTGCACGCCACGAACGCGGTGGCGGCGGCGATCGAGGACCTGCAGCTCACCCTCGGCGAGGGACCCTGCATGGAGGTCGCGCCTCCGGCGCTGCGGTCATGGCGGCGGACCTCGCGACCAGGCGAGGGCATGCCCGGAGCGGTGGCCGGTGTTCCGGGACCGAGGCTGACCAGCTTGGGGGTCGGCGCGGTTTTCGCGTTCCCGATGCTCGTCGGACCCGTCGCGCTCGGGGTCGTCGACCTCTACCGCACCACTCCGGGGCGCGATGAGCAACGCACAGCTCACGTCCACCTTGGCCGCCGTCGACTCGATGGGCAGGCACCTGCTCGACCGTCGACGGGGACCGCTCGGCCGACGAGAACCAGTCGCTCAAGCTCGTCGTGCACCAGGCGGCGGGCATGGTGATGGTCCAGCTCGAGAGCAGCATCGAGGAGGCGTTGGTGCGACTTCGCGCCTCGGCGTACGCCGCCGGGCGGCCAGTCGCCGACATCGCCGCGGACGTGGTCCGGGGCGACCTCCGATTCCGGAAGGAGCAAGCATGAACAACGATGACCAAACGCCGGGCTCCGCCACCGGACCACCGAGCCGTCCGGGGCCGAGTCGGGGGCGCCGACAGGACCTGGGACGAGACGAGAGCGTCGAGCAGTACGCCATGCTCGCGGAGCGCTTCGTCTCACTTGCCGACACCCTCGTCGACGACTACGACGTCGTGGAGCTGCTGGGCAACCTGGTCGACGACGCAGCGTCGAGCTGCTCGACGTCACGGCAGCGGGCCTGCTGCTCCTGGACGGCTCGGGAACGCTCCACCCGATGGCCTCCTCGAACGAGGACGCCAGGCTGCTCGAGCTCTTCCAGCTGCAGAACGAGGAAGGGCCGTGCCTGGAGTCCGTCCGCACCGGAGACGTCGTGAACGTCCCCGACCTCAACGAGACGCTCGAGCGGTGGCCGCGGTTCTCGCCGGCCGCGCTCGACCGCGGCTTCCGCTCGGTGCATGCGGTGCCCCTGCGGCTGCGCGAGGACCGCATCGGCGGTCTGAACCTGTTCAGTGACACCCAGTCACCGCTGAGCGATGAGGACCACCGGGTGGTGCAGGCGCTGGCAGACGTCGCGACCATCGCCATCTTGCAGCAGCGCTCGCTCTCGGTCGCCGGGCTCCTCGCCGAGCAGCTGCAGAACGCCCTGAACAGCCGGATCATCATCGAGCAGGCCAAGGGCGTGCTCGCCGAGAGCGGCAACCTCGAGATGGGCGAGGCCTTCGAGGCGCTGCGAGCACACGCGCGCTCGACGAACCAGCGACTCAGCGATGTCGCGCAGCGGATCGTCACGCGGGAGACTGGACGCCTCCGAGGTGCTCGAGAAGTCCAACCGCCAGGCCTGACGCCTCGTCGCCACGTCGACGTCCGCGAGGACGCGAGCGGGATCGGGGAGGGGCGCGCTAGCGCACGGCCTCCCCGACCTCTTCCCCGTCAACCCGGATGGCCGTTGCCTGGGCACCCCCGTCAAACGACGCCCAGACCGATTTGCCCCCTTCGACCTCCGGGCTGAATCCCCATGCCGAACAGTGCGCGTCGACGATCCGCAGGCCGCGCCCCCCGAGGCCGTAAAGATCGTCACGCGCGTTGCGGGTACGGAAGCAGAGGCATCACGCACCGTCAGGACCAGTGAGTCCAGCCGGCCGGCGAGCGTGACGCTGAACGACGGTGCTGGCGTGGACGACCGCGTTGGTGGCCAGCTCGCTGACGACCAGCACGACGTCGTCGACGAGATCCTCGCGACGGTGGGAGGTCAGGCACGTGCGCACGAACCGGCGCGCGCCCGCCACTGCGGGCGGGTCGCTGGCCCAAGACTTTGTGTGTGACCAGTTGGTCACTGAAAGCAACTTCCACTCGTCGACAGGGATCCACGCAGATCGCAGGGTCTGGACGATGGCTGCTACTCGTGGCTTTACCCGCGCTGCTACGGCTTCGTAACCCCGTTCGTCACGGGATCGGGCGACATGTCACACCGACGCGCCGTCTAGTGAAACGCCTGACGGGGCCCGTCCCGAACGGGGTCGGGGCGGGGCCGGGGGGTACGCTTCGTGCCCGGGGGACGAGACATCGAAGCGCCTTCGAGAGCCTGCAGTGCTCTCGTCCTTCACCGTACGTCTCGTGAGTCCCAGAAGCGCAGTGGGCTAGTCCTCGTTCTCGGGCCGGACCTCGCGGCGCGGGCGGCCCCGTCCTGCGGCTCGCGGTCGCCGCCGTGCTCCGGCCGGCGCATGGACGCCGCCCACTCCCACCGCACCCGCGACAGCGCGTCGTCGAAGAACCACTCGGGCTGTGCCACCGCGACCTCCCAAACCGCTCGATCCGACACTTTCGTCAGTACTGACACCTGTACAACTGTCGGGAGGCAGGTTCGTTACGCCCGCTTTCCGTCCTCGATCCCCTCGGGCAGTCGAGAGCGGGTGGCGCCCGATGCACGAAGGGTCCCGCCGTAGATCCGGAGCTCGTCGCGCAGGGCATAGGGCACCGGGAGCCGCATCGCCGTGAGCGCCTCGACATATTGACTGAGCGTGGCGACCAGATGGGTCTGCGCCGCGTGCACGAGCTCCGCGCGCCCTGTCGAACGAGCCTCTCGCAAGCCGATGCGAGCCGACTGCACCTCCTTGAGGAGGCCGGAGAGCATCAGCCCCGACTGGCTGGGCCAGCCCGAGGCAGGGGCAGCACGTCGTGGGTCGGCCCGCCCCTGGTTGCCGTTCGAAGGAGAACGCATGTCGAAGGACGCCCACACCGACTTGCCGTTCCGGCTCCCCTGCCTCACACCCCAGTCGCGGCTGTAGAAGCCGACCACGTGCAGGCCGCGGCCGGCGGTCGCCAACCCGGGGGCAGCCGACAGCACCGGACGGAAGCGGGAGCTGTCAGTGACGGTCAGTCGCACCGAGTCGGTGAGGCCCTCGAGCAGCACGGTGAACGAGCTCCGTGCATGCCGAGCGGCGTTCGTGGCCAGCTCACTGGTCACCAGCCGCACGTCCTCGACGAGGTAGTCCAGCTTGCGCTCGACCAGCAGGCCCTCGATGAACCGACGTGCCGTGCGCACGCTGCGCCAGTCGGCGGCAGGGTGACTTGATCCGACCAGACGACTCTTTGAACCAATGGACTGCTCCCGCCGAGCAAGCGAACGTGACCTGAAAGTCGGCCGCTACAGGCGGGGTCTTGGCTCGTGACGCGCCGTCATCGTGAGCGTACCGGGATCGGCAATGAGAAACCCGCACTTCAACGACGTGGGGCGGGCGGGACTTGAACCCGCGCGTGGACGATTATGAGTCGTCTGCTCTAACCAGCTGAGCTACCGCCCCCGATGCGACGCGCCAGCCTAGCCAACCGGGGTAGAGGTGCGGGGCGCTCCATCGGCCGGGACGGCGCGCATGGCGGCCTCGACCTTGTCGCTGGGGCCCGCGACGAAGACGTACTCGACGTTGCGCAGGCGCGAGGCCGTGCCGACCTTCTCGCCGGACGGGTTGTGGATCCCGATCTGGGCGCCGACGTAGCGCTTGCTGTCGAAGGCCAGCGATGCGCACGTCCTCGTGGCCGGCCACGCGCAGCGAGCGCATCATCTGCTCGGCGGTGACCCACGACTCGTCGTTGTACGACACGACGACGACCTCGGCCGTCGACCCGCGATCACGTCGGCCAGCGCGTCCGGCATCGAGCGCCTGCCGTTGAACACGCTGCGTGTCTCGGCGTCGCGGCTGTCGACGCCGCTTGCACGCGATGCCGTAGTGCGCGGGCGCGTCCCACGCGACCAGGGTCTCCCAGACGTGGTAGTTCGTGAAGTAGCGGTGCTGGTTGTAGGGCGGGTCGAGGTAGGCGAGGTCGAACGGGCCCGAGCCGGCGACGTCGTCAGGCGTCGCCGCGCACGGCGCGCGCCCGGGCCGGGCAGCAGCTCGGGCACGCGCAGCTCGAGCGGCGTGGACGCGCGCGGCGCCCACTGCTTCAGGTAGGCCATCTGCACGCCGGTCGTGGAGTCGACCCGGTCGGCCGCTCGATCAGGCTGGTGAGCAGGAGCGGGTACAGCGGCGACGCCGCGTAGTCGGCCTCGATCGCGTCGCGGATCGCGTCGATGCGCGCGCCCGTTGGGCGGCTGGAAGAAGCGCGACTGCACGCAGAACGTCTCGGTGACGTAGCCGGCGCGCCCGGCAGCGCGCTCGAGCCGCTCGAGCTCGCGTGCGAGCTCCTCCCGCGTCGACGTCGCGGCGTCGGTCGCGACGTAGCAGTCGCGCGAACACCTGGCGTACGTCGCGACGTCGGCCGCCGTGACGTGCATGCCCGCGCGCTTGAACTCCTGAGCGACACGGGTCGTGCCGGTGAAGAGGTCGAGCGCGGTCCGGGCCTCCACACTCGCCGCGATCTCGCCCAGCACCGGCACGAGCGCGGCGCTTCGAGCCGAGGTACTTGATCACAAGAGGACCGTACGGCCGTCCTGCGGGGTTCAGGGGGAGGCTCCACCACCCGGCGTCGTAGCGTGAGCCGCAGGAGGTTTCATGAACGAGTCCCCGGACGTGGACGTCACCGTCGAGCAGCTGCGCGCAGCCGGCGGCCTCAAGTGGTCGCGACACCCCGATGCGATCGGCGCCTTCGTTGCCGAAGCCGACTTCGGCACGGCGCCGGCGGTGGCGGACGCGATGCACGAGGCCGTGGACCGAGGCCTGCTCGGCTACCTGCCGGACGGTCTGCTCGTCGGGTTGGGAGAGGCGTTCTCGGGCTTCGCGCGAGAGCGCTACGGCTGGCAGGTGCCAGCCGAACGCGTGCGACCGCTGGCCGACGTCGCCGCCGGGCTCGTGCCGCCATCGACCACTTCTCGGAGCCCGACTCCCCCGTGATCTTGCCGACGCCGGCGTACATGCCGTTCGTCTGGATGCCGACCACCCGCGGCCGCAAGGTGATCCAGGTGCCGTTCGCGAGCCAGGACGGCCGAGCGGTCTACGACCTCGACGCACTCGACGCAGCGTTCGCCGCCGGCGGCAACCTGCTGGTGCTCGTCAACCCGCACAACCCGACCGGTCGCGTCCTCCAGACGCGACGAGATGCTGCGCCGTTGCCGAGGTCGTCGAGCGGCACGGCGGACGGGTGTTCTCCGACGAGATCCACGCCCCGCTGGTGTACGACGGACATCGCCACGTCCCCTACTCGACGGTGTCGCCGGCCGCGCCGACCACACGGTGACCGCAGTGTCCGCGTCCAAGGCCTGGAACCTCCCCGGCACGAAGTGCGCGCAGCTCGTGCTGAGCAACGACCGTGACGCCGAGACCTGGGCCGAGCACGGCCACATGTTCGAGCACGGCGCGTCGACCCTCGGGGTGGTCGCGAACATCGCGGCGTACCAGTCGGGTGGGCCGTGGCTGGACGAGCTCGGCACCACCTCGACGGCAACCGGTCGCTGCTCGAGAAGCTGCTTGCCGAACAGATCCCCGAGATCGGCTACACGCCGCCGGAGGGCACCTACCTGGCATGGCTGGACGGCCGCCGCCTCGGCCTCGGCGACCACCCGGCCGAGTTCCTCCTCGAGCACGCCGGGGTGGCGCTCACCGACGGACCGCTGTCCGGCGAAGCCGGTGCCGGCTTCATGCGCTACAACTTCGCGACGCCTCGGCCGATCATCGAGCGCACGGTGGAGCAGATGGCAGCCGCACTGCGTCAACGCTGACGCCTCGACCGCCCCGGACAGGGCCGGCCGTCCGGCAGACCACCACGGCGACCCGGAGCGGCCATCTAGTCTGAACCGGTGACTCGGGAGGTGGCACGGCGAGTCGTCGCCGCTGCGACGGCGGCTGCCTTCGCCACCCTGGCGGGCTGCAGCGGCAGCGCGGCCGGGTCCGGACAGGCCGCAGCATCGTCCAGCTCGTCCGATCCGTCGGCGACAGGCAGCCCCAGCGAACCTTCGTCGCCCCGCGCCACGCCCAGCCGCACGCCGGGGGTGCCGTCGCCAGGCTCCATGGAGAAGCCCGCCACGTCCTCGGGGCCGCTGTCGAAGCGGTCCTTCCCGACACCGAAGCAGCTCGGCGCGGGCTGGAGGTACGCCATCGACCCGGGCGACGCCGAGGAGGGCTACGCCGGCAACGGCACGCCGTCGTTGGCCCGCAGCCCCCAGGAGATCGTGCAGACCGCGGTGCCCTTCGGCTGCGCTCGCAAGGCACCGATGCCGGCACCGGACCATGCGCTCGAGGTCGACTACACGCTCCACGGCGCGAAGGTGATCGCGGTGCGCGCCAGCTTCGCGAGCCCAGCCCGGTCGCGCGCGTTCTTCGACGGTCGCGCAAGCAACCTGCAGGCCTGCGCGGGCCGAAGCAGCAGCGCGGCCATCGGCACGCTCGTCGCGGATCTCACCCACCCGGCACGAGATGCGCTGGCCAACGACCGCACGCCGAAGTCAGACCCCTGGCGGGAGCTGGCGGTGCTCGACGGTGACGTCGTCGCCCTGGTCGCCGTACAGGGTGACGACCCGCTGACCGATGCTGACACCACAAGACTCGTCCGTCTGCTCCGCTCGTGACCAGAAGACAGGAACGGTCCACATGAAGTCCTACGGACTCGCCGCCACCAGCCTGGCGGTCAGCTGTCTCGCCGTCGCCCTCGTCGGCGTGCCGGGCACGGCGTCAGCCGAGGTCACACCTGGCCCGACGCCGCAGGCCGAACAGGCGGACCCACCCGCCGAGCCGCCGCCCCCGAACGAGCCACCCGTCGCCCACCCGGACACCGCGACCGTCGAGGCCGGGCGCGCGGTGACCGTCAAGCCGCTGACCAACGACACCGACCCCGAGGACGACCCGCTGACCGTCACCGACGCCGATCCGCTCGACGGCCGGGTGACCTTCACGGCCTCGACGATCAAGTTCACGGCGCGAACGTCGGACCGCGGGAACCAGACGGTCAACTACACCGTCTCCGACGGGACCAGCACCGCCACCAGCACCGTGACCGTCAACGTGAAGCCGCCGCGGGCCGTGAGCATCTCCTTCGCCAGCCCGGTCGTGGCGCTGCACCGCTACAGCATCCACGGCACGGTCAGCCCGGCCGTGCCGCGCCCGGTCGACGTCCGGGTGCAGCGGCTGGTCAAGGGTCACTGGAAGGCGTACAAGAAGGACCGTGCGGGCACCAAGGGCCGCTACGCGGTCGGCTTCACCACCAACGCACCGAGGACCTACACCTTCCGCGCGGTCGCCACCTGGGGCGACGGCCGCAAGGTGTCCTCGAGCCGCGTGCGCCGCACCGTCGTCGCCAGGCCGGAGGTCCACGTCTCCGGGCCGCTGACGCGTGGTGCGGTGCCCTACTCCTACCGGTCGGGCTGCCCGGTCGGCCCCAAGGGTCTGCGACGGATCACGATCAACCGGTTCAACTACTCGCACGTCGTCGCGCGTGGATCGCTCATCGTCCGCGCAGGCGCGGTCTCCGACCTGCTGAAGGTCTTCAAGGCATCGTTCTCCAAGCGCTTCCCGGTCCGGTCGATGAAGCCGACCGACGCGTACTACGCGCACGGCCGCCGCACGCCCACGCAGTCGGACATCGCCGCGATGAAGGCCGACAACACCTCGGCGTTCAACTGCCGGCCGGTGACGGGCAACCCCTACCGCGTCTCCCAGCACTCCTACGGGAACGCCATCGACATCAACACCGTGCGCAACCCGTACGTCGTCGGCAGCCGGGTCTACCCGTCGTGGGCCAGGACCTACCTCAACCGCAAGAACGTGCGCACCGGCATGATCCTGCGGTCCGGCGTCATCGCCAGCACCATGAGGCGCAACGGTTGGCCGTGGGGTGCGCGCTGGGCACACCCTGACTACCAGCACTTCTCGTCCAACGGAGGATGAGCACCGCGCCCGCCCCTTCACCACTGCCCCGGCGGCTGCTGGTCTTCGAGCTCGTCGTCGTCCTCGCCCTGTCGTTGGGACGCTCGGGCGTCTACGCCCTGGTGAACCTGCTGGAGTCCGCCACCGAGCCGGGCGCCCTGTCGAGCCAGAAGGCGGTGCTCAACAGCAGCCTCGCTCCGGGCAGGCCCTGGTTCGACCTGACCTACCAGCTGCTCGCGCTGTTCTTCGGTGTGGTGCCGGTGCTGCTCGTGCTGTACCTGCTCGCCCGCTCCGACGACGACCCGCGAGGCCTGTGGTCGCGAGGCGCATCGCAGTACCGCCGCGACATCTTCGCCGGCCTCGGGCTCGCCGCGGTCGTGGGTGGCACGGGGCTGGCGTTCTACCTGATCACGCACGCGATGGGCGTCGACCTCACCGTCGTGGCCGAGGACCTGCCCTCGGTGTGGTGGCGCTACCCGGTGCTGTTGTTGTCGGCGCTGCAGAACGCGCTGCTCGAGGAGTTCGTCGTCGTCGCGTACCTGCTGACCAGGCTGCGGCAGCTCGGCCTGCGCACGCCGGTCGCGATCACGATCAGCGCGCTGATCCGCGGGAGCTACCACCTCTACCAGGGGCTCGGCGGGTTCTTCGGCAACGCCGCGATGGGGCTGCTGTTCGGCTGGCTGTACTCCCGCTGGGGGCGGGTGACCCCGCTGGTCGTCGCGCACACGGTGCTCGACGTGGTGGCGTTCGTCGGCTATGCCCTGCTTGCCGGACACGTCTCCTGGCTCCCGGGCTGACGATCCTGGGTTCGCGGTGACAAGGTGGACCCATGACCGAGGAACGACCACCTGCCCTGGAACCGCTGCGCGAGGACTGGGAGCGCGCGCTGTGCGTCGTCGCGCACCCCGACGACATGGAGTTCGGCGCGGCCGCGGCCGTCGCGCGCTGGACCGGGCAGGGCAAGCAGGTCGTCTACTGCATGGTGACCAGCGGCGAGGCGGGCATCGACGGCATGGTGCCCGACGAGAGCCGTGAGGTGCGCGAGGCCGAGCAGGTCGCGTCGGCGCGCGCGGTCGGAGTCGACGAGGTGCACTTCTTGCGCCTGCCCGACGGCGTTCTCGAGTACGGCGTCGCGCTGCGTCGCGTCATCGCCGCGGAGGTCCGCCGGCACCGCCCGGAGATCGTGATCACCAACAACATGCGCGAGACCTACGGCGGCACCAACCTGAACCAGGCCGACCACATCGCCACCGGCAAGGCCACCCTCGACGCCGTACGCGACTCCGGCAACCGCTGGGTCTTCAACGACCAGCTCGTCGGCGAGCTCGAGCCGTGGGGTGGCGTCAAGGAGGTGTGGGCCGCCGGCTCACCGAACGGCACGCACGGCGTGGAGATCACCGACACCTTCGACAAGGGTGTCGAGTCGCTGCGTGCCCACAAGGCCTACATCGACGGCCTCGGCTGGGAGAACTTCGACCCGGCCGAGTTCCTCGAGGGAATGTCCCGCGCCACCGGCCAGCGGATGGACGTCACCCACGCCACCCCGTTCGAGGTCTACAAGCTCGGCTGGGGTTAGGTCGAAGGTCCTGGGCGGGCGGGACCTCCCACCCTGCCAAGCGGCAATGGCCCCGCCTACGGTCGAGACATGGGACGTGAACGGCCCCTCGGGGTTGGAGCAGGCCTGATCGCGCTAGGTCTGGCGATCGCCGTGGTGTCCGTGCTGGGTCCCCTCGTCCTGGGAGTCATCGACTACCGCACGTCGCAGTCCTCGCTGAACCAGATCGTGGGGAGCGACGCTGCCGGGCTGTTCCTGGTCGCGCCGTTCAGCATCACGGTGGGCGTTCTGGTGCTGCTCGGTCGGCCGTTCGCCCACCTTGGGCTGGCTCCTGCGGTGTACGCCGCCTACATCTACCCGCAGCTCGCTCTCGGCAACGAGTTCGCGGTGCGGGCCGGAAACGTCGAACTGTTCTTTCCTTTGCTCATCGGCCTGTTCGTGCTGGCCCTGGCGGTTGCCGGAGCCTCGTGGCGGGCCGCCGCGCATGAGCCCGTCAGGGCCGCGTCGCGCCGGCGCGACCGGGCCGCCGGAGTGCTCTTGCTCATCGCCGCAGCGGTCGTGACGTTCGGCTTGCACCTGCCGACGTACCTCGACGCCCTCTCCGACAGCCCGTCGAACGTCGGCTACCTGACCAGTCCGACTGCCTTCTGGCTCGTGAAGTTCATGGACCTCGGCATCGTTGTACCCGCCGCTGTGGTCGTCGGGGCGGGCTTGCTGGCTGGCCGGGCCTGGGCACAGCGTCCGATGCAGATCATCGTCGGCGCCTACGCCTTCCTCGCCACCTCGGTCTCCGCCATGGCAGTGGTCATGTACCTGAATGACGACCCCGACGCCTCGCTGGATCAGGTCGTCGTCGCCTCCGCGGTGGCGCTCGCCCTGCTAGGACTGTTCGGCTCGCTGCAACGCGGCGCCACGACCACCACGGTGGCCGAAGACCGTGCCGCGCGAGAGCTAGTCGGGCTGCGGTGACCTGCACGTCCGTGGACCGCGCCGCAATCAGGGAGTAGAACGATCACGTGCCCCCCGACCCGATACGCGTCTTCCTGCTCGACGACCACGAGGTGGTCCGTCGCGGGCTGCGCGACCTGCTGGAGAGCGACGGTGACATCGAGATCGTCGGTGAGTCCGGGACCGCGTCGGAGGCGACGGCGCGCATTCCGGCGCTGCGGCCCGACGTCGCCGTCCTCGACGCGCGGCTGCCCGACGGCAGCGGCATCGACGTCTGCCGAGACGTGCGGTCCGTCGACCCGAGCATCAAGGCCCTGATCCTGACCAGCTACGACGACGACGAGGCGCTGTTCGCGGCCATCCTCGCCGGCGCCGCTGGCTACCTGCTCAAGCAGGTCGGCGGCAACGACCTCATCGACGCCGTACGACGGGTTGCTGGCGGACAGTCTCTGATCGACCCCACGTTGACGGCGCGGGTGCTCGAGCGGCTGCGCAACGGTCCGGCCGAGCACGAGGAGCTCGCGTCGCTGACCGAGCAGGAGCGCAAGATCCTCGGCTGATCGCTGAGGGCCTCACCAACCGGCAGATCGGCGAGCGGCTGTTCCTCGCCGAGAAGACCGTGAAGAACTACGTGTCCAGCATCCTGTCGAAGCTCGGGCTGGAGCGCCGCACCCAGGCCGCCGTGCTCGCGTCGAAGCTGCTCGGCTGAGCGCGGGACCAAGGTCCCTCCGGGGCGTGTCCGACGGCACTGCCCGCGGCGTCCTGTTGACGGCAGTCTGAAGGTGTCATCGCAACCGATGGCCACCCACAGGAGAGACCCATGAGCACACTTCAAGAGCGTCCACACCACGCCGGCAGCACCACGCCGGTCACCGACCACGCCGCGGGGCAGCATGGTCAGCAGTGGACCGTTGCGCCAAGCCCTGGCCGTGCTGCGGATCGCGTTCGGGCTAACCTTCTTGTGGGCCTTCTTCGACAAGCTGCTCGCCCTCGGCTTCTCGACCGGCGCGATCACCAATGACGCCGGGGCCAAGACCGGCATCGACTTCTTCTCGAAGGATGCCTGGCTCCACGGCGGAAACCCCACACTCGGCTTCCTGCAGTTCGGCGCGACCGGTCCGTTCAAGGGCTTCTACAACGGCATCGCCGGTGAGGCCTGGGTCAACTGGGCATTCATGCTCGGCCTGCTCTTCATCGGCGTGACACTCACCTTCGGCATCGCCATGCGTCTTGGTGCGATGGCCGGCGCCCTGATGTACCTGATGATGTGGAGCGTCGCCCTGCTGCCGGCCAACAACCCGGTCATCGACGACCACATCCTCGGCGCGATCAGCATGGTGGTCCTCGGCCTCGCCCTTGCCGGCGACACCTGGGGATTCGGCAAGGCTCTGGTCCCGCCAGCACCTCGTTGCCGCGCACCCGATCCTGCGGTGACCTCCAGACCCGTGGCACCTCGGTCCCGAGGCGTCACGGTGGGGGAACCAAACAAGCCCCGTTCGCCTCACGGCGAGCGGGGCCTGTGGCCTCTCACGATGGAGCCTCGGCACTGTCGAGTGGCACGGTCCACTCCAGCCGTGTCCCGTGCGGCTCCTCCTCGAGAAACTTCACCGTGCCACCGAGGTCCCCGGCGCGGCGCCGGACGTTGCGCAGCCCGCTCTCCCGGCGCTCGGCCGGCAGCCCCTGACCGTTGTCGGTGACCCGCAGGGTCACCTCGGAGCCAGAGGCCTCGACCTCCACGACCGCCGCGTCGGCGTCGGCATGCCTCGCCACGTTGGAAAGGGCTTCCCGCAGCACCGCCTGCATCTGAGCGCCAGTGGCTGCGGCCACGGCAGTGTCCACCGGACCGCTGGTGCGCACCAGAGGCGTGAAGCCGAGGATTGGCACGTACTCCTTGACGACGCCACGCAGCTCGCTGCGCAACGATGCGTCGTGTGGCAGCTGCAGGTCGAAGATCGTCGACCGGATGTCCCTGATCGTCACGTCGAGGTCGGCGACGGCGTCGTCGAGTCGCGCCTTGATGTCGTCCCCCGTCGCCGTACGACGGGCGCCCTGCAGGTGCAGCCCGGTCGCGAACAGCCGCTGGATCACCAGGTCGTGAAGGTCGCGTGCGATCCGGTCTCGGTCGGCGACGAGCATCAGCTCTTCGCGGTCGGAGACTGCCTGTGCTCGGTCGAGGGCGAGCGATGCCTGGTCGGTGAACGACGCGAGCATCTCGGCCTCGTCGGCGGCGAGGGTCCCGCTGCCCGGCGGCCGAGCACGACGAGCAGCACTCCGGTGTCGACGAGGTGGGCACGTAACGGCACCAGCACGACGGTGCCCTGGTCCCCTCGTCGATACGACGACAAGATCGGCCTCGTGTCTCGGAGCGGCTCGATGTGGTCGCTCGAGCTCCTCCACGAGCGCGCCAAGACGCGTCGGCTTCCGAGCCGTCCGCGGCCTCGACGACGTACCTCTCTTCCCGGCGCCGCACCACAGCGACGGCCAGGGCCCCGGAGACCCGCAAGGCGCCCTGCACGATCCGACCGAGAGCGGCGTCGAGCTGAACCGGTGGCTGCAGCGCCTCCACGATCTCCGCGGACGCCTCGAGCCACTGCCGCCGTCGCTCGCTGCGAGCGAACGACCGGGCGTTGTCGATCACGTATCCGGCCGCGCGGGCGAGTGCATCGACGAGCTGCTCGTCCTGCTCGGTGAACGCAGTGCCACCGGCCTTCTCGGTCAGGTACAGGTTGCCGAACACCGTCCCCCGGATGCGCACCGGCACACCGAGGAACGTCTCCATGGGCGGGTGTCCGGGCGGGAACCCGTACGACGCAGGATGCGCCTGGAGGGGACGCAATCGCAGCGGCCGTGGCTCCTTGATGAGCAGACCCAGGATGCCCTTGCCGCGGGGCAGGTCACCGATGGCTGCGTGCTGCTCCGGCGTGAAGCCGGACGTCACGAAGTCCACCAGGTCGCCACCGCTGCTGCCGAGCACTCCGAGCGCGCCGTACCGCGCACCGGTCATCCGGCACGCCGAGACCACGATCCGGTCCAGCACGCTGTGGAGGTCGAGGTCGGAGCTGATCGCGACAACCGCATCGAGCAGTGAACGGGCATCGGCCGGCAGATCGGGCCCGCCCTCGGGGGTAGGGCTCATGGGTCGAGCCTAGGCTCACACGATGTGGCGGACGGGCGTCATCGCCGGTGACTGGGGTCGGTGGTCACCCAGCCGGACTCCGGTGAGCTGGCGCCACGCGAGCGCCACGTACAGGTTGCGCGTGCCAGCGGCCCACGGCTGGGTTTCGCACTCACGGCGGATGCGCTGCACCTCGTCGTGGTCGCTCACGACGTGCGCCCGCCCGACTGCGACGACGCTCCATCCCTGCTGGGTGTCGTAGTCGAGGTCGTCGACCTCGAAAGCCAGGTCGGTGTCCCATCCATAGGTGCTCAGCTCGCTGTACGGGGCAGTGCGGAACACGATCGCGTCGCCATACAGGCTGTAGCTCACGGGGACGATGCGGGGCCCGACGGGAGTCGCCATAGCCACTCGTCCCACGACCCCGCACGCGAGGAGGTCGCGACACTCGGTGGCGCCGATCGGCACGGGGAAGCTCATGGCTGTCCACCTGGGTCCACCGCAGCCCTGCACCATGCGCAACTGACAGAGGTCCTCATAGCCCCAGTCTCCGGCCACGACCGGCCCGCCGACAGGGGCCCACGTCACCCCTCGCGGGACCTTCGACCCGTGCTGGGGGTCGACAACCCCTCAGCCTATGGCGCGGCTCGCCCGCGCTGAGTTCCATGTGGAAACGATGGCGGGGCTCTAACGGGCCTTTCGTAAAGGCATGGGGCCCACCTAGCGTGTAAACGCCGAGACCACGTCTCGCGATCTCACCAACCAGGGTGACTCCGTTCTCGGCGCACGATCTCGACGTCGGCCCAGATGAAGCATCCCATTGCCGGCCCGTCAGAAACCTCAGGTTCGACATGTCATCTGACCTTGTGCACCTAGTCGCGCAAGCATGAGTGTCCCGGCGGGTAACCCACCCCCAAGCGGTCCCCACACGCCGGCACACCCGATCGACCCGGCGCTAGACACGTCACCGCCCGATCACGACCACGTGTGGCGACGCACCAAAGGCTCGGACGCGAGGTCGATCATCGATGGCGAGTACCGGTGCGACATCTGCTTTGTCACCTGGTCCATGTAGTCCACTGGCGATTGTTGCTCTGCGGAGTCAACGGCTCCGCGGAGCGCCACGCCAACGGCGTGAGAGTGGGCGGACACGGATCGGGCGTAGGCTCGCCCCGCAGAGCGCCCCGGACCTTGGCGCGTCGGTTGGAGGTCCCGGAAGGCATGCGATGGAGAAGTTCTCACTGACAGCCCTCAGCCGCCTCGAGCTCGCAACTGCACGACGCGCCTCGAGCGGCCGCGCCGCGAAGACTGTGTACGGCGGACATGAGCACGTGCTGCGCCAGACGGTTATCTCATTGGTGGCGGGCCGAGAGCTCGCCGAGCACGAGAACCCCGGCGAGGCGACCGTGCACGTGCTCGAGGGACGCGTCACCCTGTCTGCCGGGGACGTCGAGTGGAACGGCTCACCGGGGGACCTTCTGGTCGTGCCCACGTCCCGGCATTCTCTGACAGCCGTCGAGGACAGCGTCGTCCTGCTGACGGTCGCCAAGTCGGGGTGAGGCTGGCGGCGGGAGGACTAGCGGCGAATGACCCGGATCGACTCTTGTGAGGGCTGACCCGCTCCGTGTGTCATGTGACTGCCTGGGGTGGACCGGATCAATCGGGGGACGACGATGCTTCGTCGACTCATGGCGTGCTCTGCGGGCGCCGTACTCATGTTCTCGGCAACAGCCTGTGGCGACGGCACCGACGACGCTTCGTCGCAGGACCGTACGTCGAAGAGCGCCTCGCCCAAACCGTCGGCACCACGCGTCGAGGGCAAGTACGACACCGGCAACGGATTCATCATCACGATGAAGCCGACGTGCAAGTCAGGGGCCTGCGACGTCGTGGTGTCCTACGACTACCCGCGCGGCTCGCAGGGCCAAGGGCGGCTGAGCTTCGATGGCAAGGCCTACGACGGCATCGTCAACGACACGACCGGTTGCATGGTCAACTTCGTCTTCGGACGTCCAGCGGCAGCCGGCAAGGTGCACTACCACTTCACGGTGCTCGGCACCGGCGAGGTCGCCCAGATGATCAAGGGCACGCGCGGCGGTGAGTACCACCTCGTCGGGAAGTACAAGGACAAGCCAGGGTGCCTGCCGCAGTCCCCCAAGAAGCCGTTCCAGGGGGCGCTGGTCTCACAGTAGGTTTGGCTCCCCCGGTTGGACTCGAACCAACAACCCTCCGGTTAACAGCCGAATGCTCTGCCAATTGAGCTACAGGGGATCGTGCAGCGCCCAAGGTTAGCAAGCGCGGTCAGACCCTGCTAAATCGGAAGCGGGCCGGGCCCGACCTCGCCCTGGGCGGCTGCCAGCGCCTCGTCGACGACGAGTCGCACGGTGGGGTCGTCGGGGTCGACGCCCTCGTCGTACTCGCACGCCCAGATGACCTCGCCGTTGCCGCGAGGAGCGCGACGGGCGACGACCAGGACGCCTTGCCGGCCGCTGACCACGACCCGGCGTTGGAGCACCACGCTGGCCATCACCCGCTCCCGCACCAGCTGGAGCAGCTTGCGCGGCTCGGCGACCGTGAACGTGTGCACGGGACGCGCGAGCCCGAACTCACCTACCTCCGCGACCCGCAGTCGCTCCTGGTCGCGGTCCCAGTCGGCGGTCTCGATCCGCTCCCACGGCACCCGAGTCGCGTCAGAGGCGCCGACGATCACGAGCGCGTCGCGGGTGCCGAGCAGCCAGGTGTCGTCGCCGGCGGGAGCGCTCGCGAGCACGCGCTCGCCGCGGGAGAGACGGGCACGCTCCAGCACGCTGGCGGGCGCCTTGGCGCCGCCGAGGAAGCGCGTCACACGTCCCCGCCGATCGCCTTCTCACGCAGCGCGCGGGCGTGGGCCTCCAGCGCGACGAGGTCGCCGAACATGCGGTTGTACTCCGTGGGGCTCTCGACCGGGTTGGTCCGCTGCAGCTTCGACTTCACGCCCGCGATGCGGCGAAGGGCGGTGACCTCCTGCAGCCGGTAGACGTGCTGCGCGGCGTACGACGTCGTGGGAGTTCTCTTCACCGGCTCGACGGCCAGCGCCGACAGCGCCTGGATCAGCGCAGGCTCGGTGACGCTGTCGCGCAGCTTGGAGACCCACACCTCGCCGTCGGGAGCGTCGGCCGTGCCACCGCAGGCGACCACGGCCTCCCAGACCGCGCGGTAGGTGGGATGGGTGAAGTCGTCGGCGTCGACGTCCTTGGCCTGCCGTGCCGACGAGCTCGGGGTGCTGCACGACGAGCTTCAGGGTCTCGCGCTCCAGGGCGAAGCGCGGGTCACGCAGGTCGGGGAGGTTCTGCTCGGGGGCGCGAGCCGGCCCGCCGGCCTGGACCTGGTCGCTGCTGCCCGGCCTGCGGCGCTGCGCGTTGCGCACCTCGGCCCGTGCTTCGTCGACGTCGACGCCGACCATGCCGGCGAGCTCGCGCGAGAACGCCTCGACCTTGGACCGGTCGCGGATCGCCGAGACCAGCCGCGCCGCCTCACGCAGAGCGTCGACGCGGCCGTCGGCGCGGTCGAGGTCGTAGCGGGTGACGACGTTCGCGAGCACGAAGCGATAGAGCGGGATCCGCCGGGCCACCAGCTCGCGGACGGCTGCGTCGCCGTGCTGCAGCCGGAGGTCGCACGGGTCGAGGCCGTCGGGCTCGACCGCGACGTAGGTCTGGCCCGCGAAGTTCTGGTCGCCCTCGAACGCCCGCAGCGCCGCCTTCTGCCCGGCGGCGTCGCCGTCGAAGGTGAAGATCACCTCGCCGCGGAACTCGTCGTGGTCCTGCAGCAGCCGCCGCAGCACCCGGCCGTGGTCGTCGCCGAAGGCGGTGCCGCAGGTGGCGACGGCGGTGGGCACGCCGGCGAGGTGGCAGGCCATCACGTCGGTGTAGCCCTCGACGACCACCGCCTGCGACGCGCGCGCGATGTCGCGGCGCGCGAGGTCGATGCCGTACAGCACGTGGCTCTTCTTGTAGATCGGCGTCTCGGGGGTGTTGAGGTACTTCGCGTCGATGCGGTCGTCGTCGAAGATCCGCCGGGCGCCGAACCCGATGACGTCGCCGTTGGTCTCGCGGATCGGCCACAGCAGCCGGCCGCGGAACCGGTCGTAGTGGCCGCGGTTGCCCTCCGCGATCAGGCCGCCGGTGACGATCTCGTTGTCCTGGAAGCCCTTCTGCCGAAGGTGCTTGAACAGGTCGTCACCACCGCGCGGGGCGAAGCCGAGGCCGAACGTCTCGGCGGCGTCCTTGTCGAACCCGCGCTCGGCCAGGAACTGCCGGGCCTGCTGGGCCTCGGGCGTCGCGAGGTGGTCGGCGTAGTAGGCCTGCGCCACCTTGTGGGCCTCGAGCATCCGTGGTCGCAGGTGGCTCTCCCGCTTGGCGGGGCGCTCGCCGGTGCCTTCTTGGTAGCGGAGCTGGACGGCGTACTTGTCGGCCAGCCGCTCGACCGCCTCGCTGAACCCGATGCCGTCGATCTTCATCAAGAAGGAGATGACGTCGCCGCCTTCTCCACAGCCGAAGCAGTGAAAGAAATTCTTGCTCGGGTTGACGTTGAAGGAGGGTGACTTCTCGTCGTGGAAGGGGCACAGGCCCTTCTGCGAGCCGCCGCCGGCGTGCTTGAGGGTGACGTAGGAGGAGACGACCTCGTCGATGCGGGCCTTCTCGCGCACCTCCGCGATGTCCTCGTCCCGGATCAGCCCTGCCACGCTCGCCGAGTCTACGTGCCGCCTCCCCCACGCCTGACATGTCGGCCGTATCGAGCCTGTCGAGATGCACTCCGGAGTGGTCTCGACAGGCTCGACCAACCGGCGAGGTCAGCGGAGGCGGGCGTGCCAGGCGAGCGCGGAGGAGTCGGTCAGCGACGCGACCTGGTCGACGATCACGCGGAGACGGGCGGCGTCGGAGTCTGCGGCGTCGAAGTCCTCGCGCATCGCGGGCATCAGCTCGGCCGGGCCGCGCAGGCGCAGCTGGGCGACGAGCTCGGTGATGATGTCGCGCTGGCGGGACAGCAGGCGCGACCCGGTCGTCGGCCCGCATCACGAAGTGCGCCGCGACGCCCTTGAGCGCGGCGATCGCCAGGGCCGTCTGGCGCGGCACGACCAGGTCGGCGGCGTAGCGCACCAGCGGGCGGTCGCCGTACTTCTCCCGGGTCGCGTCGCGCACCTGGGTGCAGAAGGTGCCGATCAGCTCGCTGGTGAGGTTCTTCAGTGCCGCCTGCGCCGGCCGGCTCCCGTCGTACGGCGTCCGAGGCCAAGAGCCGACGGTGTGGAGCCGGCGCAGGGCGTCGTCGAGCTCGGCGTCGTCGACGCCGGGGAGGTACCACTCCCGCACGGTCCGCCACACGTCACCGCGCACCACCGCGTCGCGAAGCCAGGCGAGGTCGACCTTGCCCGCGACGATGCCGTCCTCGAGGTCGTGGACGGAGTAGGCGACGTCGTCGGCGAGGTCCATCACCTGGGCCTCGACGCAGCGCGCGAGCTCCGGGGCACCGTCGCGCATCCAGCCGAACACGGCGAGGTCGTCGTCGTAGACGCCGAACTTGCGTGAGCGCCCCGGAGTCGTCGGGCTGCACGGCGCCGGTCGGGGCGGCGTCGCGGGTCCAGGGGTACTTCGTGCAGGCGTCGAGCGTCGCGCGCGTGAGGTTCAGGCCGACCGACCGACCGTCGGCGTCGACGGTCTTGGCCTCGAGCCGGGTCAGCAGCCGGAAGGTCTGGGCGTTGCCCTCGAAGCCGCCGCACGGCCCGCTGAGCTCGTCGAGAGCCCGCTCGCCGTTGTGCCCGAACGGCGGGTGCCCCAGGTCGTGCGCCAGCGCCGCGGTCTCCACCAGGTCGGGGTCGCAGCCGAGCGTCCGGCCGAGCTCGCGGGCGACCTGGGCCACCTCGAGGGTGTGGGTGAGCCGGTTGCGGACGAAGTCGTCGGTCTGCGGGCCCACGACCTGGGTCTTGCCCGCGAGCCGGCGCAGCGCCGGCGAGTGCACGAGGCGTGCCCGGTCGCGCTCGAACGGGGTGCGCCCGGGCGCTTGGCGGGCTCGTCCGCCCAGCGTGCGCGCGCCCGCTCGTCGTACCCCTGCCTCGACCCCATCAGAAGGCGACCCTACTGCCGGGCGCCCCCCTGTTCAGGGGCTCGTCACTCCCACGACGATGCCGCGATCGCCACCTGTCG
>CAVRFR010000022.1:0-444113 GCA_963720435.1 uncultured Actinomycetota bacterium
TCCCTGCGATGTGAGGGCTGCCGCGCGAACGGGAGCCAGCGGTGCAGCCGTTCGTGAGTTATGCGTGGCCACCGGCGTGCCGGCGCCAATCGCCGATACCTATCAATATACGACGGTCGTGATCCGGCGTCATCAACAGCGGCAATACGGATCTCACGCCCGAGGAGGCGATACCATCACGTTTGGCGTCTTCATCAAACCGAGTTCGATCGGCGCGGGTCGGGATCTTTCGGTTTCGGTCGATACTACGGCATCAACATCAGCGATGTGATCGCTCCGATTGCAGGCGGTACTGCGCTCAGCAAGTGCTACAACCTCGATGGCAGCAAATCCGGCGTTTGATCCGGCGAAACCCGTTCTGCTCAGACGCTGAGACGCAACCCGACTACGGGTGGCGTCGACACTGTCGCAGCACCGTATCTCAATCTGGGCGGTTTGCGCACGAGTGGCGTGGACACGCAGATCGACTGGCGCATGGCCGATCGGTCCCGGCAGCCTCGATCTCAACCTGCTGGTGAATTTCACCAACTCATATGGAGGTGCAGCTGCTGGCAGGGTCGCCTTGGCAAGAGTTTGCCGGCACCATCGATGGTACGCAGAACGGCGGTATCCCGATTCCGGATTGGAAGGCGTTGACTTCGCTCCACGTATCGACTGCCAAGCGTGCAGTTTGGCGTGCGCTGGCGGCACCTGCCGAAGATGGACGACATCACGTCGGTCACACGTCCCGCCAGCCTCAGCTCCCGGCGTGCCCAGCTACGACCTGTTCGATGCAACGTTTGCATACAGATTCAACGGCACGGTCAATGTCCGAGGCGGCGTCAACAACGTGACTGGACAAAGAGCCGCCGATCGTCGGTGGCACGATTGGGCAGACTCAGCCGGGGACGTACGACATCCTCGGTCGCTATTACTATCTCGGCCTGCAGCTGGGGTTTGAGTAGCAACATTGGCACGAGGGGCTTCAGCCCCTCGCGTCCTCGTGACGATCCAAACTATCCATCACGTGAACGTCCGCGCCCGCGCAGAGGACGTCGCGAGACTGAAGCAGTTCTACTGCGAAGTGGTTGGCCTGCGGCCGGGCTGGCGACCACCCTTCGCGTCCAACGGCTGTTGGCTCTACGCGCAGGATCAAGCAGTGCTTCACCTCGTGGAGTCCGACGAGGGTGGGGCGGGCCAGTGCCCGATCGATCACGTCTCGTTTCGTTGCGGCGATCTTGCGCCTGTCATCGCTAGGCTGAAGGAGCGTCAAATCGCATATCGGATAACGCAGGTTCCAGTTCTCGGGGACACTCAGCTCTTCTTTCGCGATCCGTTGGGATTGGGCGTTGAGCTCCACTGTTATCACTTGAGCGCATGCGCGGAATCCGACGCCGCTCGATCGCCTTGCACGGGATCGCATCACTCACGCTGCTCTGTGCTGCATGCACGTTAGGGCAGCGCACATCCCGTGAATCATCGTCAATGTCCGAGGCCTTCGACCGCTGCGAACCGAACGCCGGTCTTGACTTCAGTTTGCGGTGCGGAGCGCCCGGAGGATCTTGCGCGCATCCCCAACACGCCGTGGTTGGTGTTCAGTGGCTTCGCCAACGGTGCGGGGCTGAAGCTCGTCGACACTCGCACACGCATGCTGCGGCATTGGTACACCGGCGCCGTGGATCAGCTCAGTTGGGAAAGTCAGCGCTTCCAGGGCTGCCCTGGCGCGCCCGATCCTTCAATGTTCAATGCCCAGGGTTTGTCTCTGCGGACCGTGCGTGGCTCGCTACATGAGCTGTACGTGGCGAACCATGGCGGACGAGAGAGCATCGAAGTGTTCCGCATCGAAACGACGCAACGTGAGCCGCTGCTTCGCTGGATCGGTTGCGTCCTGATGCCACCGCAGACGCCAGCCAACAGTGTTGCCACGTACTCCGACGGAACGATTCGCGTCCGTGCTCACGCATCCCGGGACGTCGATCACCGATTTTGTCCGGGGTAACGTCACCGGAGGCTCTACGAATGGCGGCCGGGTGCGCCGTCATTCCGATTGCTACCTGGCACGCAGCTGCCCGGAAACAATGGCATCGAGACTTCCCTCGACGATCGTGAGTTCTATGTGGTGGCGTTCGGTTGGCGCGCGGTCCTTGTCTACGCACGCGACGATACGATGCAACCTTTGCGGAAAGCGACCGCGCCTGGTTTTATGCCCGACAACATCCATTGGGACGGATCGCGCCTCATCCTGGCGGGCATGCGGTACGACGAGCCGGCGTGCGGTGGCACGCGAAAGATCATTGCTGGTAAGGCTGACGATATGCGCTGCCACCGCGGGTATGTCGTTGCGGAGATGAATCCGCAGACCCTCGAATTCACGACTCTTGCATATGGCGAACCAAACGCTGCACTTAATGGAGTGTCAGCTGCCCGCATCGTCGGCAGCGAGCTTTGGCTCGGTGCGTACCAGGGCGACAGAATTGCCGTGAGACCGCTTCCCTCGGCTCAGTCGAAATAGCTCGCGCTGCCGATCGATTGCGCGACGGCTTACCTGCCGTTCGTCCCCCGCCGTGCGATGCGGGCCGACTCCACGCTTGCCACCGGCAGCAAAGACGGAATATTGTACGCACACACTAGTTCGTACATAACCACAAATATTGGACCGACGGGGGCAGCAGATGAAGCGTTCAGCAAGCAGCGGTGGGAAGGACGGGCGACACTCGGCGGCGCACAGCTTGGCTGTGGGCGTGTCGACCGTGCTGTGCTTCGGCAGTGCGGGGGCGGCACAAGATGACCCGGATCGTGCGGAAACGCGCCTCGAAGAAATCATCGTCACTGGGTCGCTGATCACGGATCCAAATCGCGAGTCGCCGAGCCCCATCGTTATCTCCACGATCGAGAGTCTGCAGCAGAGCGGCACGCCGACGCTGGAAGCGGCGCTTAACCAGATGCCCCAGTTCGCGCCCTCGGGCAGCGCGGGCAACGGCGGGCAAGGTACCGGCGGCCATGCCACCGTCAACCTCCATGGCCTCGGCGCGAACCGCAATCTGGTGCTGCTTGATGGCCGGCGATTGCCGCTGGCGGACATCTTCGGCACGGTCGACATCAATCTCGTGCCGGAGTCGATCTTGTCGAGCGTCCAGACGATCACGGGTGGCGCGTCTGCGGTCTACGGCTCGGATGCGATGTCCGGGGTCGTCAACTTCATCTCGCTGGATCATTTCGAAGGCGCGACTTTCGATGCGCAGTACGGCAACACTGAGCACGGTGATCGCGCGCAGACCAAGGCGTCGCTTGCGCTCGGCACGACGTTCGCGGAGGGCGGCGGCCATGCGTTGCTGTCGGTCGGGTACACCGATCGCGGCAACCTGCTCGGCAAGGACCGGATGCCGTTTTTCGATCTGCTGACACCGTCTTCGTTCATCGGCCAGGGTACATTCGTACCGTCTGCCACGAACCTTCCGAACCAAACCACTGTCAACAACCTATTCACGGGCTACGGCGCGGCGACACCGGTAGCCAACACGCTGAACCTCGGTTTCAACGAAGACGGCACGCTGTTCACGCAGACGGGCGCGAAGAACTACAAGGGGCCGACGACGGACGATTACCGAATTATCGCTGGCAATGTCCGCATGCCAGTCCAGAAGGGGTTCTTCGTCCAGAATCCGCTTGAACGCAAGTCGGTCTTCAGCAAGTTCGACTACGAGCTCGGGCCGGTGACGACGTACGGGCAGATCCTGTATGTCGACTCGACGGTGACCACAAATTCGGGCAACAGCCTGACGCAGTTCGGCAACCTGACAACGATCCCGGTGACCAACCCATTCATCCCGAACGACCTGCGGACGCTCCTGGCGTCGAGCGACGCCGGGTGCGCCGTTCACATGGAACGGGCGCTACGTCGGCCTGCCGTTCAAGTCTTGGGACGAGCAGTACACGACCGCCCAGTACCTCGGCGGCGTGCGCGGCAATCTACCGTTCGCTGGCTGGACCTGGGATGTGTTCGCGGCGTACGACACGACGGAACATGTGCAGACCAACTACAACGCCGTGCTCAAGAGTCAGGTGCAGAACCTGCTCAATGCGCCGGATGGCGGCAATTCGATCTGCGCCGGTGGCTTCAACCCGTTCGGCCTGTCCAATGCTTCGACGGTCTCCGATGCGTGCCTGCGCTACATGACGACGACGGCGCACAGCACCGAGGATCTCAGCCAGACAACCTACCAGGGCGTCGTGCAGGGACCGCTGTTCTCGCTGCCGGCAGGCGAGGTGAAGGTCGCGCTACTCGCCGACCACCGCAAGAACACGTACGACTACCGGCCGGACTCACAGCTTGCGGCCCAGAACATCGAGGCAGTAATCGCTTCGCAGGCCACGACCGGCGAAATCTCGGTCGATGAGTACGCGGCACAGATCGACGTGCCCTTGCTCGCGGACGTTCCGCTGATTCACAAGCTGAACATCGGCGGCGCGTTCCGCCGGTCTGACTACTCGACCTCGGGAAGCGTCGACAGCTACGAAGGCGACATTCGCTGGGAGCCGATCGACAGCTTGTTGATCCGCGGCGGTTATCAGCGTGCCGTACGTGCGCCGAATATCGGCGAGCTGTTTGCGGCAGCGAGCGGTGCGCAGATTGCATTTGGTACGCCGCCGGCCGCGATCGGCGACCCGTGCGACGTGCGCTCGACCGCACGTACTGGCGCCAACGGCGCGAGCGTGCGCGGTTTGTGCCTGGCGCAAGGGATTCCAGCCGCGATCATCGACACGTATGTGTTCCCGACGACGGCAACCGCTGGTCTGACTCAAGGTAACTCGGACCTGCAGCCTGAAACGGCCGATACGTACAACCTCGGCCTGTCGTGGACTTCGCGCTCCTCGGCGCAGTTGCTCAGTGGCCTCTCGGCATCAATCGACTACTACAGCATCGAGATCACCGACGTGATCTCAGTCGTGCCTGGTCTGTCCGCCCTCAGCAAGTGTTACAACCTTGACGGTTCAAATCCCACGTTCGCGGCCGACAATCAGTTCTGTCAGCTGCTGACGCGGGATGCGAACGGGCTGCTGCAGCTCATCGAAACGCCGTACCTGAACCTCGGCGGGCTCAAGACAGAAGGCGTTGACCTGCAGCTTGACTGGGCCATCGACCTGAACGACCAGTGGACACTGCGCTTCAACACGGCTATCGGCTATCTGCTCGACTATTCGGTGCAGACGCTGCCCGGATCGGCGTTCCAGGACTTCACTGGCACGAACACGATCGCGGCGAACCACACCGTATCGAACACGTTCCCGGAGTGGAAAGCGTTAACCACCGTTGGCGTCGCGTTCGGCCCAGCGATGGCCTCCGTGCGCTGGCGGTACATGGATGCGATGGCGGATGTGACCTCCGTCACGACCCCTGCTACTCCTGGGATAGGTGTTGCGACCTACAGTCTGTTCGACTTCTTTGCGTCGTATGACGTGAACTCAACGTGGCAGTTGCGGCTCGGAGTCACCAATCTCGCCGATGAAGGCCCGGTGACGGTATCGAGTTCGCAGACCGGAACCGATACATCCGTATTCGATGTGCTCGGCCGCTCGTACTACATGGGTGTGCGGGTGCGCATGTAGCCGAGCGCTGCCGCGAGCCGCAGGTCGAGGGCCGTGTGCGGCCCACCAAAGCCCGACGTTGGCGAGCGACCCCCTACCAACGTCGGGCTCTGGTTCTGAAGGAGGTGTATGCAGAGGTCCATCGCTACGATCTCAGTGAGCGGAACGCTGCGTACCAAGCTGCGCGCGATCGCAGACGCTGGCTTCGAGAAAGTCGAGATCTTCGAGAGCGATCTACTCGCCTGTCCTGAGCCGGTGGTGGTCGTCGGTGCCATGATGCGGGACCAGGGACTCGAGTGCGTCGCATACCAGCCGCTGCGCGACGTCGAAGGGATGCCCGCGAAGCTGCGCACGCGCGTGTTCGACCGTGTCGAGCGGAAGTTCGACGTCATGGAGGAGTTGGGAACCGACCTCGTACTCGTGAGCTCGAACGTGTCACCGGAGTCGCTCGGCGACCGCGCGCGCATCGTCGACGACTTCCGCGAGCTCGGGGCCCGGGCGGCCGCTCGCGGACTGCGTGTCGGCTACGAAGCACTCGCGTGGGGTCGCCACGTCTGGGACCATCGGCAAGCATGGGACATCGTTCGGGAAGTCGATCACGCTTGCGTCGGATTGGTGCTCGATTCCTTCAGCTCTTTGGCGCGGGGCGTGCCGATTGCAAGCCTCGAGAGTATCGACCCCGCGAAGCTGTTCCATGTTCAGATCGCCGACGCACCGGCGCTGTCGATGGATCCTCTCGTGGAGTCGTCACTTCCGGTGTATGCCTGGGCAAGGGGACCTGCCGCTCGTGGAGTACGCCTCGGTACTGAATGAGATCGGCTACGCGGGCGTCCTTTCGCTGGAGATATTCAACGACCGCTTCCTCGCGGGACCCGCGGCGGATATTGCAATCGACGGGATGCGCTCCCTCATCTATCTGTTCGAGCAAGTGGAACAGCGCTCGGCCGGAGCCCGGCACGTTGCAGATCCAAGAATCCGCTGCCGACGCGTCGAGTTCATCGAGTTCTGCGCAAGTGAGGAAGAGGCGCCGCAGCTGGGACACATGTTGGAGACTCTAGGCTTCACGGCGACCGATCGCCATCGCCGCAAGGCGGTGACGCGCTGGCGCCAGGGGGACATCAACCTGGTGGTGAACTGCGAGCCCGAAGGCTTCGCACATTCTTACCACACGGTGCACGGCGCCTCGGTCTGTGCAATAGGGCTACGCGTCGAGGATCCACTGGCCGCGCTCAAGCGTGCGCGTCAACTGGAGGTGAGCAGCTTCTCTCAGGCAGTGGCGCCTGGCGAGTTCGAGATTCCAGCGGTTCGCGGCGTCGGCGGTAGCTTGATCTATTTCGTTGCGGATGCCGATGCGGCATCGGTTTGGGAAACTGAATTCGAGGCCCTCCCCGGTCGCCAGCCGCCGAACGATGCGGGCATCAAGCGAGTCGATCATCTCGCGCAGTCGATGCAGTACGAGGAGATGCTTTCCTGGCTTCTCTACTACGTGACACTGTTGCAAGTCGACAAGACAGCGGCCATGGAGATCGCGGACCCTGTCGGATTGGTGATGAGTCAGGCAGTGCGATCGAGCGACGGCAGCTTCCGCGTTGTGCTGAATGGCTCGGCCGCAACGCAAACCCTGGTCGCACGGTTCCTGCATACGTACGCCGGCGCGGGCGTGCAAAGCATCGCGTTCGCAACTGAAGACATCTTCGCCACAGCCTCCAGGCTACGAAACCTCGGAATGGAGTTTCTGTCGATTCCGCCCAACTACTATGGGGACCTGGGCGCGCGCTATGGCCTGGAAGACTCAGTGCTCGCTCGCATGGCGGACTTCAATATCCTCTACGATGAAGACAGCGCCGGTCAGTATCATCATCTCTATACACGCGCGTTCGCGAAGCGGTTCTTTTTCGAGATCGTCCAGCGCCGCACGTATGACGGCTACGGTGCGCGCAACACGTCCATCCGGCTGGCCGCACAGTCGCGATTCAAGAACCTGCCACCGTCACCCGATCCTTCGGCGCCGCTCTCCACGCAGATGTGACCCGCCGATCCCCTTGTGCCTGTACGCAGGCAGGTGCGATTCTCGGCCGGCGTCATATGGTGTACTGTCACGCATCGAAGAACATCCGCCCGCTGCCGGGTTAGAGGGTTTCGTTGATGGCTAGTCGCAAGAAGAAAGCCGCGGCCAAGACTGCGGGGGAAGAGTTTGCAAACGACGCCGAGCGCTCAAAAGCCGACATTCTCGCCGTCGCCACCGAGGAGTTCGCCACGTACGGCTTGAGTGGTGCTCGCGTCGATGCGATTGCCGAACGCACCCGCACTTCCAAGCGCATGATCTACTACTACTTCAAGGGCAAGGAGGGCCTGTACCGTGCCGTGCTCGAGAAGGCCTACTCCGAGATTCGCTCGCTGGACAGCCATGAAGGCATCGACGATGCGGAACCGGCCGAGGCGATCCGACGCATTGTCGAGATCACCTTCGACTACGACGAGAATCATCCGTTCTTCGTCAGCCTGGTCAGCGTGGAGAACGTCCACCAGGGTAAGAACATCGCCAAGCTCCCTTCGATCAAGCAGCGCAACGCAAGCGTCATTCGGGTGCTGACGTCGATACTCGAGCGCGGCGCCAAGCAAGGTGTGTTTCGCAGCGATGTGAACGCCCTCGACCTGCATCTGATGATCAGTGCGTTTTGCATTTTCCGCGTATCGAACCGCTTTACGTTTGGGACGATCTTCGACTGTGACCTGTCCGATCCCGCGGTCCGCAAGCGACACAAGAAGATGCATGTCGAAGCTGTGCTTCGCTATCTGGAGCCGCGTCGCAAGAATTAGCTGGCGCGGCGATACGCGCTGGCGGCCAAGTAGCTCCGGGCGGTCTCGATGCACAGCCGGGCATACTGCTCAGGCCCGAGTGCAGCCAGCTTCGTGGCATTTGGTATTTCGATCGACAGCGGCACCGCTGGAAGCCGTCGCAGAATGGCGGCAACGTCGATCCCGCCCTCGCCCAAATACAGGCGCGCGCTGCGTCCGATGCGGGGCTGCTGGCGCTGCCGGAGGCCCTCGGCTGGTACATGGACCGGGTTTTCCCCGCCGAGCGGCGCATCGTGAAGGCACTGCGGCCGGTGCTCGCGCGGGCCGCCGGCGTGCCGATGCCCCAAGACGGCGTCTTCGACGCGATCGAGCGGCTGCACCGCGACCTCGAGGAGGTGCACGCCCTGCTCACCGGTGACGACGCGAGTGTCCGGCTGGTGCTCACCCCCGAGCAGGTCGTCGTCGCCGAGGCCCGGAGGTCGTTCACCACGCTGTCGCTGTTCGGCTACCGGGTCGACGGGGTGCTGGCCAACCGGGTCTTCCCCAGTGAGGGCGCCGACGACTGGCGCAAGCAGTGGGTGGCCGCGCAGGCCGACGTCCTGGCCGAGGTGGAGAGCTCCTTCACGGGACTGCCGGTGTGGCGTTCGTCGTACCAGCCGTCAGAGCCGGTAGGGGTCGACGCCCTCACGGAGTTCGCGCATGCGGCGTACGACGGGGACGACCCGCTGGCGCCACCGACAGGGCAGCCGCCGATGCGCGTTGCGCGCACCCGCACCGGGGCCGTGCTGCGCATCGCACTACCGTTTGTCGCCAAGTCAGACATCGATCTGGCCAGACATGGAGACGAGCTCGTGGTGACGGTGGGGTCCTACCGACGGCTGATCGCGCTCCCAGCAGCGCTCGGCAAGCACGCCGTCTCCGGCGCCCGCATCGACGACGGCGAGCTGCGGGTGAGGTTCACGCCCGTCGACCCGGCCGGAACCGAGGACGACCGCGCTCGACCCGGTGAGCGGGCCGGGGGCGACCGATGAGCGACGGCAAGGGCGACGAGCCGGTCGGGAGCGTGGGCGAGGAGGCCGTCAAGCTCCTCCAGGCCCTCCAGGACTGGGCCAAGGAGAGCGGCAGCGACTACGCGGAGGCGACCACGGGGGCGATGTCGGGCGCGGCGTCCTCGCTGCGCGACATCAACGAGCACATCGCGACCGGCAGCGAGGACTGCCGCTACTGCCCGGTCTGCCAAGCCATCTCACTCGTGCGCAGCACCAGCCCGGAGGTGCGACAGCACCTATCGTCAGCAGCAAGCTCGCTTCTGCAGGCTGCTGCCGGAGTCCTCGCGACGCCCGTCCCCGACCAGGGGGCCGGGCGCGAAGGCTCGGTGGAGAAGATCGACCTCGACGACGGGGAGTGGGAGGACGACGACTGATGGGTCTCACGGTCGGCGTCGACGTCGGCGGCACCAAGATCGCGGGGGGCGTGGTCGACGAGAGCGGCACCATCCTCGCGACCGCCCGCCGCGAGTCGCCGGCCACCGACCGGGAGGCGATCGCGACCGACATCGCCGACCTGGTCGCAGAGCTGCGCGGCAGCCATCACATCGACGCCGTCGGCGTGGGGGCGGCCGGATTCGTCGACTCGAACCGCTCCACGGTGATGTTCGCCCCCAACCTCGCCTGGCGCGACGAGCCGCTGCGAGCCGACCTGGAGAAGCGGACCGGTCTGGACGTCGTCATCGAGAACGACGCGAACGCCGCGGCGTGGGGCGAGTTCGCGTTCGGCGCGGGCGAGGACGTCGCCGACTCGCTGCTGGTCACCGTCGGCACCGGTGTCGGCGGCGGCATCGTGCTCAACGGAGAGCTGCACCGCGGCGCCTACGGGGTGGCGGCGGAGATCGGCCACATGCGCGTCGTGCCCGACGGCAGGCTGTGCGGCTGCGGCAACCGCGGCTGCTGGGAGCAGTACGCAAGCGGCACGGCCCTGGTGCGCGACACCCGAGACCAGGCCCGGCACGGCTCCTTGATCGCCAAGACGCTGCTCGACCGCGCCGGTGGCGACGTCGAGGCGATCACCGGACCGTTGATCACCGAGGCCGCCCGGGACGGCGACGAGTTCGCAAGGGAGCAGCTGGCCACCCTCGGACGCTGGATAGGGGAGGGGATCGCCAGCCTGGCAGCGGTTCTCGACCCGGCCGTCGTGGTGATCGGGGGCGGCGTCTCGGAGGCGGGCGACCTGCTGCTTGACCCCGTGCGCGCCCACTACCGGGCGAACCTGACCGGGCGCCACTACCGTCCCGAGCTCGAGGTCCGGGCGGCCGTGCTGGGCAACAAGGCCGGCATGATCGGCGCGGCCGACCTCGCCCGGCGACCCTGAGCAGGCGACGATGAGCTGGCGACCATGACTGAGCAGTGGGTGCTGGGCGTCGACATCGGCGGCACCAAGGTCCTGGCCGGGGCGGTCGACATCGACGGGGTCGTGCACGACGTGGCACGACGAGTCACCCCGCACCGGAGCAAGGCCCCGGCAGTCGTGGAGGACACGATCGCGGAGGCCGTCGAGAGCCTCCGGGACAGGTACGACGTGGCAGCGGTCGGCGTCGGTGCCGCCGGCTTCGTCGACCGCGAGGGTCAGCGCGTGCTGTTCGCGCCACACCTGTCGTGGCGCGACGAGCCGCTGCGCAAGGCGCTGGAGGAGCGGCTCGAGCTGCCCGTCCTCGTCGACAACGACGCGAACGCCACCGCCTGGGCGGAGCTCCGGTTCGGCGCCGCGAGGGGATTTCGCGACGTCTTGTGCATCACGCTGGGCACCGGGATCGGTGGCGCTCTCGTGGTCGGTGGGCAGGTCTTCCGCGGCGCCAACGGGCTGGCCGGCGAGTTCGGCCACATGCAGGTGGTGCCTGCCGGTCGTCGCTGCGAGTGCGGGAACCGTGGCTGCTGGGAGCAGTACTCCAGCGGCAACGCGATCGTCCGCGAGGCCCAGGAGCTGGTCCGCGCCCAGTCACCGGCGGCGGCGCGGTTGGGCGAGCTGGTCTCCGGGGATCCCGACCGGGTCACTGGCGCCGTGGTGACCCACGCGGCAGAGGACGGCGACGAGGCCGCCGAGGAGATCCTGCGCACCGTCGGGACCTGGCTGGGCACCGGGCTGGCCGGCCTCGCCGCCGGCTTCGACCCGGAGCTGATCGTGGTGGGCGGGGGTGTCTCGGACGCCGGCGACCTGCTGCTGGAGCCGGCGCGCCTGGCGCTCGGCAGGACGCTGACGGGACGGGGGCACCGACCGGTGCCGCCTGTTGTCGCGGCGGCACTGGGTCCGCGTGCGGGCATGGTCGGGGCGGCGGACCTCGCCCGGGCACTGATCTGACCCTGGTCTGAGAGCTGTTCTGAGAGCTGGTCTGAGCGTGGACCGCGGCAATCCGGCGATGTCGACGCAAAGCGAGTCGGTCGGCCGGATACTGGCCGGGTGAGCGTGGACACCGGACGGCACGTCGCGCGCGACGACGAGCGCGGGTCCGCCGGACGTTCGTCGAAGAAGCCGGGCTCCGCGGCCACCGGCTCGAAGCTGTGGACCGTGGTCTCGCTCGTGGCGCTGTTCGCGGTGATGGCGAGGGTGACCCTGCACGCGGCCATGCCGCTGGACAACGGCGACACCTGGTTCCACCTGCGGATCGGCCGTGAGCTGCTCGGACCGTGGTCGCTCGGCGATCCTGGCCGGCTGTCGTCGTTCGGCGATGTCTCGTGGCTGCCGACGCAGTGGTCCACGGAGATGCTCGCGGCCCAGTTCGAGCAGTGGTTCGGCCTACCGGGCGTGGCCTGGCTGTTCGGCGCGCTGTTCCTCGTGTTCGTGGTCGCCCTGTACGTGCTCTGCCGACGGCAGGCCGAGGCGCTGCCGGCGACGGTCGCCACCGGGCTCGCCGTGATCGGCGCCACCGCGCAGCTCTCGGCCCGCCCGCAGGTGGTCACGCTGATCATGCTCGTCTTCGTGGTCGGCGCCTGGTTCCGCGCCGAGCGCACCGGCAAGGCGCCGTGGGTGCTGATCCCGCTGACCTGGCTGTGGGCCACCGCGCACGGCATGTGGACCCTCGGGGTGGTGGTCGGCATCGTCTGGTGCGTCGGGCTGCTGCTGGACCGTGCGGTCGACCGGCGGGCCGCCCTGCGCATGCTGGCCGTCCCCGTGCTGTCCGTGGTGGCGGCGTGCCTGACCCCGATCGGTCCCGCCCTGCTCGGGACCCAGCTGGCGGTGGGCGCGCGCACGCCGCTGATCGGGGAGTGGGCGGCCACCTCCTTCCGGGAGGTCCAGGCGTTCGTGGTGGCGCTGATGATCGGGCTGGTGGTGCTGCGTTGGGCCACCGCTGGGCGCAAGGTCCGGTGGACCCATGTGCTGCTGCTCCTGCTCGCGTGCGGCGAGACCATGCTGGTCGGCCGCATGGTCTCGTGCGGCGGTGTGCTCGTCGCCCCGCTGCTTGCCGGCGCGATGCAGGGAGCGCTGGGTGAGCGTCCGGTCCCGATGCGGTTGCCACGCTTCGAGTGGCTCGTGCTGGCAGGCGGCACGGTGGCCCTGCTCGTCGGACTCGCGGTCGCGGTGCCGTCGACGGCCGACCGTCCGGGACAGGTGCCGGACGGGTTCGGGAGCCGGCTGGCGGCCCTCCCGGCGGGCAGCCCGGTCGCTGTGGAGGACTCCACTGGGGGGTGGATCGAGTGGAAGTACCCCGGCCTGAACCCCGTCATCGACGGCATGCTCGACGCCTACTCGGTCGACTACATCCAGCGCTACGCCGACTTTGTCGACGTGGAGCCGGGGTGGCAGGACTTCCTGGCAGACAGCAAGGCGCGGGTGGCCGTGGTCAGGCACGGCTCCGCGCTCAGCGACGCAATGCGGCACCAGCTGCACTGGCGCCAGGTCGACCGCGACGACCAGTGGGTCTACCTCGAGGCTCCCGGCGGCTGACTCGCACGGCCGACCAGTGAGCGCCCAGCAGTTTGTCGAAAACGGACTTTTCGCCCGCGCCCGGCCCTACGCTGAGGTCGGGAGGAAACACATGTTGCATCGAATGCGACGCCGCGCGCGCGACCGCAGGCGCACCGGGCAGCGAGGTGCTGTCGCGGTGGAGGCGGCGTTGCTGGTGCCGCTGCTGCTGCTGTTCGTGATCGGCATCATCGAGTTCTCCCTCCTTCTCCGCGACTACGTCTCTGTCACCTCGGCCTCGCGCAGCGGGGCTCGGATCGCGAGTGCGAACGCCGGTGCTGGGGTCCAGAAGTGCGACCTGGGTCCCCCCGCTGAGACCGGGACACAGTGCGCGGACGCCAGTGCGCCCCAGCTGGCCAAGCTCGCCGCGAACGCGATCCAGACGCAGAGCTCTGCTCTGAACAAGGACGCCATCAACTACATGCTCATCTACAAGGCGAACGCCAAGGGTTTTCCCGGCACGTTGACCGGATGGTCCGCGGACCCGATCGCCGACTGCAGAACGACCGGCGCCTGCGTGGAGTACGTCTGGGTCAAGGCCTCGGACAAGTTCAAGTACGTCCCCGGCAACGGGACCTGGACCTCTTCCACGATCAACGCCTGTGTGTCGAACAGTGACTCGGTGGGTGTCTACCTGAACGCCACCCACCCCTACGTCACCAAGATGTTCGGGACGTCGAAGACGGTCAGCGACCGAACCATCATGCGTTTCGAGCCGCTCACTGCCATCGTCCTGCGCTGCGGGGCAGCACGGATGAGCGCCTTGCTGAGCGCGGTCGTCCGCGAAGCTCCGCAGTCGCAAGAGTGACGAGCGGGGCTTCTACGCGACCGTGGTGGCACTGCTCGTCCCCGCGGTCTTCCTCGGCTGCTGCGCACTCTCGGTCGACACGGCCCGCTGGTACGTCGAGGCGGAGCGAGTCCAACGAGCCGCCGACGCGGCCGCGCTGGCGGGCGTCGTGTGGTTGCCCGCCGACTTCCCCACCGCCAAGTCGACGGCGCTCGCGGAGGCGAAGAAGAACGGCTACGACGACGCCGCCTCGGGTGTCGTGGTGACCGTCGAGGAGGGTGAGAAGTCCAGTCAGCTGGTGGTGACGGTCAGCAGCACCATCGCGAACCAGTTCGGCAAGGCGATCGGGGTGTCGAGCACCACCGTCGGACGCACGCGGTCGCGGACTATGCGGGCGGCCTGTCGATGGGCAGCCCCTGCAACGAGTTCGGCGCCGACCCCGACGCAGTCGACCAACAAGAGCAACAACTGCTCGGACGCGGGTGACTTCTGGGCCAACGTCGGCAGCCCCAAGGCGGACAAGCCGAAGGGCGACGCGTTCCAGAACAAGGTCTGCGCCAGTGGTGTCGACGGCTGCACCACGAGCACCGGACCCAACACCGACTACGACCCCAACGGGTACATCTACACGGTCACGGCGGCCCAGGCGATCATCGAGCCTGCAGCTGGAGGCCTTCGACCCGGCGCTGATCGCGGTCGGCGACCACTGCGAGGTCGAACAACCTCGCCGGCGCGAAGGCCATACCCAGCACGAAGACGGTCGTCACGGACCCCGCGACGCGCTACGTCCCGAACGACGGCCCGTTCTGCACCGGAGACAACGACTTCGACTCCGCGACGGGCACCACAACCAGGTGGCGACGAACTTCACCGTCCGCAAGATGGGTGCGGCGTCCGACCCCACCCGTCCCTGGACCTGGCCGGCGCTCACGAACACCGAATGCCCCGGCGCCACGACCTACCCCGGCTACGACGGCGATCTCTCGACCAAGGCGCTCGACAAGACCGACAACGCCGGCTACAAGGCGTCGGTGGCCGCGACCTTCCGCCGGTGGGTCACGCTCTGCACACGTGTCCAGCGTCGCCGAAGGACACGAAGTTCGCCATCCAGGTCAAGACCAACGGCATCGGCTCCGACAACGGCAACGGCCACAACCGGTTCTCGCTGCGCGGCTACTCCACCTCGTCGTCGTCTGCCAAGGACAACATCTCGATCGCGGCCTTCAACAAGATGGCGGTCTACGCCAACGTGCAGAGCGGGTCCAGCCGGTTCTTCCTGACGCGAGTCCCCAGCACGGCCGCGGGCCAGACGCTGAACGTGAGCCTGTTCGACATCGGCGACATCACCGGCACCGGCACGCTCACGTTCGTCGCCCCGCAGGAGTCGGGCATCACGTTCGGCAACTGCCGGACCGTCGGGAAGCTGAACGGGACCGATGCCGACTGCAAGTTCAACGTGGACAGCACGTTCGGGGGCAAGTGGCAGAGCATCTACATCCCGATCCCGAACACCTACACCTGCAGCGACGACTCGGCGACGGGCTGCTGGGTCAAGCTCTACTACGACCTGACCGGCACCACCAACGCGCAGGACACGACCTCGTGGGAGTCGAGCATCGACGGCGACCCGGTGCGTCTCATCCAGTAGTGCACCTGCGGCTGCGTCGCGGTCAGGACCGCTTGGTCACGTAGCCGTCGACCAGCTCGTTGGCGAGCTGCTCGAGGAACAGCCCGACGTCGGTGACGATGCCGCGTGCCTGGGACGAGCCGCGGTCGGCCAGCTTGGTGACGGTGGCGGGGTTGATGTCGACGCACACCAGGGGCACCGAGGCAGGCAGGATGTTGCCGGTCGCCACCGAGTGCAGCATCGTCGCGACCATCAGGCAGAACCCCACGCCGGGCAGCTCGGCGCGCATGGCCCGCTGGCCTTCGAGCACGTCGGTGTAGACGTCGGGGAGCGGCCCGTCGTCGCGCACCGAGCCGACGAGCACGAAGTCCTTCCCGCCGGTGACCATCGCGTGCATGATGCCGCCGGTCAGGACGCCACTCTCGACGGCCGCCGCGATCGAGCCGGCCTTGCGGATCGTGTTGAGGGCCCGGATGTGGTGCTCGTGGCCGTGCTCGACGCCTCGGCCCTGGGCCAGGTCGACCCCGAGCGAGGTGCCGAACAGCGAGGACTCGATGTCGTGGGTGGCCAGCGCGTTGCCGGCGAACAGCACGTCGACGAACCCGGCGTCGACCATCGCGACCATCGCCGGCGCCGCGCCGGTGTGGACGACTCCTGGGCCGCCGACCCACAGCACCTTCTTGCCCGCTGCCTTGGCCTCGCGCATGCCGTCGGCGACCTGGCGCACGAGCACCGCCTGCGGCTTCTCGCTCGAGACGTCGGACTCCATGAAGCCGAACGAGCCCTCCGCCTTGGTGAGCACGGGGGCGTCGACGCGGATGCCCTGAGGCGCCGCACACCACCTTCATGCCGGCCTTCACGTCGGCCATCGGCAGCGTGTAGACGCGCACCGCGTCGCCGGCGTCGTCGACGACCAGGCCGCAGTCCATCTCCGGGTTCTCGACCGCCACCCAGCGTCCCGACGAGCCGCACCCGGGTCGCGAGGTTGGTCGTGGAGTAGAAGAAGTCGGGGAAGACGCCGTCGACCTCGCACAGCGGCGGTCTCGGCCTCGCCGGGGTCGACCTGGTTGACGCCGCGGCTCTGCAACCGCATCAGCAGCCGCTGCAGGGCCTCGTCGTCGTCGTTGGAGATCGTGATCGTCGCCCGGGAGAGGTCGACCGCCTCGTGGCCGACGTCGAAGCGGTCGATCACCCAGTCGCCGCCGTACTCGCGGATGTCGTCGAGGACCCGCGACAAGATGCCGGTGTCGATCAGGTGCCCGGAGATCTCGACGGTCTCGCTCACGAACAAGGTGGTCCTCCCGGCTGCGGGCACGAGCCGGCGAGCGGTCGCGCCTGAATCAGTCGGCGAGGCTACACAACCGCCCCGTCGTCGCCGTCGTCGCGGCGCTCGCGCGGCATGGTCGCGACCAGGAACACGAAGCCGCCGACGAAGCGCGGCGACCAGCAGCATCGAGAGCCAGTCGGGAAGCACCCAGCCGAGCACCACGGCCGCGAGCATCGCCAGGGGCGCCAGGAACAGGCCGAACCAGGCGGCCCTGCGGGCGGGTGTCGCGCGGGGGACCGGCGGCGGCTCGGGCGGGACGAAGTGCTCCTCTCGCTCCGCGCCCTGGCCGCTGCGGTGCCGGGCCGGCTCGACGGCCGGTCCGCTCCTCGGCGCAGGTGCGAGGTGTCGAAGAGCCCCGGGTCGGGCAGCCGGCGCCGGCGTGCTCGCGGGGTGGCGTCGTCCTCGTCGGGCTCGTCCGGGTCGAGCACCGGGCGCTCGCCGTAGCCCTCGACGATGGTGCGGAACGACGGCGTCGTAGTCGCTGGTCGCTCGGCCCGTGCTCGGCGGCGTGCCCCTGCCGGGGTCGTCGCGGTTCGGGTCGTCTGGCAGCGTCATGAGGAGGTCTTCAGGCGGTCAATTGCGGGCGTCCCTGTGGATGTCATGGTCCGGTCACTCGGCGGACGAACTCGGCGGACTCCTCGAAGATGGTCGGGGCGTCGTTGTCGAGCGTAGCCACGTGGTAGCTGTTCTCAAGCATGCCGCTCGGTCAGGTCGCGCGACGACACCGCTCGCCCGGATGATCGCCGCCGACGAGGGGTCGACGACGTGGTCCATCGCGCGAGCGGAACATCAGCAGCGGCTGGGTGACCTTGGGCAGGTCCGTCGCGCAGCGGCTTCCACGCCTGCATCATCGAGTGCGCGGCCTTGCAGCGGGGTGCGGGTGTAGCCGTGCTCCTCGACGCCCTGCCTTCTTGATGTCGTTGGCGATGCCCGGGAAGGACGGCACGACGTGCTTGAGCACCGGCAGCGCGAGGACGTCCTTGCGCTCGGTGTTGACGGCGGGGTTGACCAGCGACGACGCCCGGCGACGTCGCGGCCCCGGTCCGCGGCGAGCCGCAGCGACGAGCGCGCCGCCCATCGACAGGCCGCCGACGACCACCTGGTCGTGGTTGGCGCGCAGCTTCTCGAAGGCCCGGTCGACCTCGCCGTACCAGTCCGGCCAGCGGGTGCGGTTGAGCTCCTGCCAGGTCGTGCCGTGCCCGGGCAGGCGGGGTACGGCGACGCCCGAACCCCTGCTCGGCGAGGTAGCGGCCCCACGGCGTCATCGACGCGGGCGACCCGGTGAACCCCTGCACGCAGCAGCACCCCGACCCGCTGCCCGTCCCTGGCGTCGGGAACGGCGTCGGCGAAGAACGGCTCGGCGCCGGTCGCGGTGTCGGCGGATGCGGTCGACGGGACGGGTCGAGCGACGAGTCGGGCTGACGGTCAGGTGGCAAGGCTGGCTCAGGCGTGTCTGGGGATGAGCTGGTGATGAGGTGAGACCGCAGTCCGAGCGGTGGACCGCGCTCCGACCGTCCGGGAAATGGTCGCACGCCACGGTGACGCCTGGAAGGGTGTGCCCTAGTGTTTTCATGTGCCGGCGCACTCTTTGCCGGCAGCCCTCGCCGGCGGTGTTGCCGGCGCACGGTGACGGGCCGCGAGGAGGTCTGCACTTGTTCTACTGGTTGCTCAAGTGGGTCTTCCTCGGGCCGGTGCTGAAGCTGGTCTTCCGACCCGCAGACCGAGGGCGCCGAGCACGTCCCGGCCGAGGGTGCGGCGATCCTCGCCAGCAACCACCTGTCCTACGCCGACTGGCTGTTCATGCCGCTGACCTTGCCGCGGCGGGTCACGTTCGTGGCCAAGGCGGAGTACTTCACGACCCCCGGCATCAAGGGCTGGTTCCAGAAGAAGTTCTTCTCCGGCGCCGGCCAGGTGCCGATCGACCGGTCCGGCGCGACGGCCGCCGAGGGCGCGCTGAAGGCCGCCAAGCGGATCCTCGGCGAGGGCGAGCTGTTCGGCATCTACCCCGAGGGCACCCGCTCCCACGACGGCCGGCTCTACCGCGGCAAGACCGGGGTGGCGCGGCTGGCGCTCGAGACGAAGGTGCCGGTGGTCCCGATCGCCGTGGTCGGCACCGAACGCGGTCGCCCCGCCCGGCAAGAAGTTCGGCTCGCTGACCCGGCCGATGGTGCGGTTCGGCGAAGCCGCTGGACTTCTCCCGCTACGAGGGCCTCGAGAACGACCGGTTCATCCTGCGCTCGATCACCGACGAGATCATGTACGAGATCATGCGGCTCTCCGGCCAGGAGTACGTCGACATGTACGCCTCCCGCGCCAAGGCGCTCGACAAGGAGGCGAAGAAGCCGGCCGCCGAGCCCGACGTGCCCGGCGACGGCGGAAGCACCGAGCTCCGAGCCTCCTGACCGATGGCGGCCCTGGCACGGTCCTCGCGGCCTCGCTGATCAGCGGCGACGGCCGCCGCACGGGCCTGCTCGACCCGGTCCCGACGCAGGTGGAGACCACCCTGTTCCGCGCGCTCGCCGTGCTGCGGTTCGTGGTGGCCGGCCTACGCGGTGGTGCTCAACGCGCTCCGGTGGCGCGAGTTCGAGCACCCGGTCGCCGGGTGGCTCGTGGTCGGCGTGATCGTCGCGTGGACCCTCTTCGCCGCCTGGGCGTACGACGCCCCGCGTCGGCGTGGGCTGCCGCTGCTGCGTCGCCGACTTCGCGGTCGCCGCCGCCACGCTGCTGTCCACGCCGTACGTGCAGAGCGACGCGATGCTCGAGCGGCACGCCTCGACGATGCCGTCGTTCTGGGTGATGGCGGCCGTGCTCGCGTGGGCGGTCGTGCGCGGCTGGCCGGGCGGGGTCGCGGCCGCCGTCGTCATGTCGCTGCTGGACCTCTCGGTGCACACCGAGGTCCGACCGGCACGACCTGGGGCAACATCTTCCTGCTGCTGCTCGCCGCCGGGGTCGTGGGCTACTCCACGGGCCTGATCCGGGAGGCGACCGAGGCCCGCGGCCGAGGCGGAGCGGGTCGCCGCCGTCGATGGCCGAGCGGGCCCGGCTGGCGCGGGCCGTGCACGACGGGGTGCTGCAGGTGCTCGCGCTGGTGCAGCGGCGGGGCGCCGAGATCGGCGGCGGAGGCGCCGAGCTGGGCCGGCTGGCCGGCGAGCAGGAGGTCGCGCTGCGGGCGCTGGTGCAGGGCGACGCCGATGCAGCGCGACTCGGGCGCCGCCGAACGGCACCGGTCGGTCGACCTCGTGGAGGCGCTCGGCCGGCTGCCGTCGCGCACGGTCACGGTCTCCGGCGTCCGCGCACCGGTGCCGCTGCCCGACCGGTCGTCGGACGAGCTGACGTCCGTCGTACGGGCCTGCCTGGACAACGTCGCACCGCACGTCGGGCCGCAGGCGCCGGCCTGGGTGCTCGTCGAGGAGGCCGGGGGAGCAGGTCGTGGTGACGTCCGCGACGACGGGCCCGGGCATTCGCGACCGGGCGGCTGGAGGAGGCGGTCGGCGAGGGGCGGCTCGGGCGTCAGCGGAGTCGATCCAGGGCCGGATGCGCGGACCTGGGCGGGAGCGCGGAGCTGGTGACGGCGCCCGGGTGCAGGGCACCGAGTGGGAGCTGGCGGTCCTGTCGAGCAGACGCCGTAGGGACGGTCAGCGCTCGGTGAGGACGCGAGGGTCGCTCCGTGGTCAGGCCGAGGGCTGCTCCTCCTTCATGCCCACGACGTCTTCCTTCATGTCGACGATGTCCTCCTTCATGTCCGAAGGGGGCTCGGTCGCGGACCACTCGAAGTAGTTGTCCAGGTCGTCGACGTTGACCAGCCGGAAGCCGAGCGCGGTCGCGAGGTCGGTGGCCTGCTCGGTTGCGGCGCTCCGACGCGCATGCGTGACCGTCATGTCCGTGCGGGCGGCGAGGTCGAACAGGTCGCGAAGGATCTGCGAGCCGAGGCCCTGGTTGCGGTACTCGGGCATGAGGGTGAGGTCGACGACGTGCATCGTCGAGCTCGCTGCTGGTGGACGTAGAGGCGGCCCGCCGGCTCGTCGCCGACGAGCACCACGAAGCGCTCGTGGCCGGGGTAGCGGCTGGCGAAGCGGCGCTCCTGGGCGATGTGCTGGATGCGCAGGACGTGCTGGGCGAGGTTCTGGTTGGGGAGGGCGGCGACCTCGCTCTCCCAGGTGGTGGCAGAAGACGTCGTACAGGAAGGCGTCGTCGAGGCCTCACACGGCCTCAGATACGCGAGCGTTCCCAACGGTGTCATGGTCCCCACTTCCCTCCGAGTTCCAGTATCGGAGCAACCGGGGCGGAATCTGAACAAATCCCCCAGGACTCATAGGGAAAATTTCTGTCGATCCGGGTGTCCGGACGAGCCCCAATGGCCATGGGTGCGCCCGAACGGCCGATGCACGGGCTCACGCGGTCGGAGCCGGGCTCTTTACCCTGCCCGCGATGACCATCCATCCCGAGCACCCGTTCGCCGAGCCCGAGCCGCGAGCGCGACCCGGTCCGGCGGCTGCGCGGGCGGCTCGGGCGCGGCGGTGACGCTTGTGGACCACCGGGCACGGGCCCGGCGCGGGCCGGGCTGACGGTCTCCTCGGTGCTGGTCGCGCACTGGGGGAGCCCGGCGCGGGTCCTGGGCCTGGTGGACCCCGACAGCCGACCTGGCAGCGGCCGTCGACGAGACGGGTACGGCGGCCGTGCAGCTGCTCGCCTGGGAGCACCGTGACCTCGCCGACGCGTTCGCCGGGGTCGCACCGGCACCCGGGGGACCGTTCCGGCTCGGGACGTGGACGCAGACCACGTGGGGCCCGGTGCTGGACGGCGTCACGGCCTGGGCCGGGATCCGGGTGCCGAGCCGGCGCCGACGAGGTCGGCTGGTCGCTGCTGCTCGAGGGCGAGGTCGAGCACGTCGAGATCGCTCCGACGACGCCGAGCCGCTGGTGACCGCCGTGGACGCTACGTCCGCCCGCCTGAGTCGGTACCGCTGCAAGGTACTGCGCTCCGACCACGGTACGTGCGCAGGACCGAGAGGACGCGAGTGGACGTAGACCGAGAAGCTCACGGTGATGGTGGTCGACGACCACCCGATGTGGCGCGACGGCGTGGCCCGAGACCTCACCGAGGCCGGCTTCGAGGTGGTGGCGACGGCCGCGCACCGGGACCGAGGCGCTGACCCGCGCGCGGCGGCCTCCGCCCGCGGGTGGTCGTGCTCGACCTGCAGATCCCCGCGCCCGACGGGCGTCGAGGTGACCGCCACGCTGGTCAAGGCCGACCCGACGCGTGCGGGTGCTGATCCTGTCGGCCTCCGGCGAGCAGGCGGACGTGCTCGAGGCGGTCAAGGCGGGCGCGACCGGCTACCTCGTGAAGTCCGCCTCGCGGGCCGGAGCTGCTCGCGGCCGTGCGCCGCGGTCGCGCGCGGGCGACACCGTGTTCACCCCGGGGCTGGCCGGGCTGGTGCTGGGGGAGTACCGCCGGCTCTCCGACACGCCGCGGGCCGCGGCCGTCGACCCCGACGCGCCGCGGCTCACCGAGCGCGAGACCGAGGTGCTGCGGCTGGTCGCGAAGGGGCTGTCCTACAAGCAGATCGCCGAGCGGCTGGTGCTGTCGCACCGCACCGTGCAGAACCACGTGCAGAACACCCTGCGCAAGCTGCAGCTGCACAACCGGGTGCAGCTGGTCCGCTACGCCATCGAGCAGGGGCTCGACGACGAGTAGACGCCTTATCCTCGACGCGTGGCCGACGACTCGCTGCTGAGCATCGCCGAGGAGCTGTACTCCCTGCTGCCCGCCGAGTTCACCGGCACCCGCAACCAGTGGGCCAAGCAGACCAAGGCCGACGGCGACGCCGAGCTGGCGAAGCAGGTCTCCGAGCTGCGCAAGCCGTCGGTGGCCGCCTGGGTGGTGAACATGATGATGCGCCACCAGGGCGAGCAGATGACCCAGGTGCTCGAGCTCGGCGCCTCGCTGCGACAGGCGCAGGCCGACCTCGACGGCGAGGCGCTGCGCGAGCTGACCCGCCAGCGGCGCCAGCTCACGACCGCGGTCACCCGGCAGGGTCGCGAGCTGGCCGGTGAGCTCGGGACAGCGGATCACCGAGTCGGTCGCCGACCAGGTGCAGGGCACGCTGCACGCCGCGATGGTCGACGAGGACGCGGCCGCCGCGGTGCGCAGCGGCCTGCTGGTCTCCGCCCTCGAGGCGACCGGTGTCGGCGCCGCCGACGTCGTCGACGCGGTCGCGGTGCCCGAGGCGATCGGGCATGACCCCGCGACCGCGCGGCCGATGCCGGAGCGCAAGCGGGCCGACCTGTCCGTCGTACCCGAGCCGGAGCGGGCGCCCGAGGACGAGGAGAAGCAGCCGCGCGGCCGACGAGCGCCGGGCCCTGCAGGCCGCCGTCGACCAGGCGGTCGCCGAGGCCGACGAGGCGCGCAAGCGGGTGCGCAAGGCCGGCAAGCGGGTCGAGAAGGTGCAGGCGCGCACGCTGCAGGCGGCCGAGGAGCTCGAGGAGGCGCGGCGGCCGGGTGGCCGAGCTCGAGCACGAGCTGGAGACGCTGGACGGCGAGGTCCGAGAAGGCCGAGGAGAAGAAGCAGAAGGCCGAGCAGCGGTACGCCGAGGCGCAGGAGGAGCTCGAGGAGGCCCGCGCCCAGCTCTGATCCAGCCTCGGGCGCTAGTCGGCCCAGTCCTTGGAGCGCTCGACGGCGTTGCGCCAGCGCGCGTGCGCGGCGTCGGCCTGCTCGCGGTCGCCCGCGGGCTCGAAGCGGCGGTCGAGCTGCCAGGTCTCCTGCAGCTCGTCGGTCGACGACCAGACGCCGGTGCCCAGGCCGGCGAGGAACGCCGCCCCGAGGCCGGTGGTCTCGACGATCTTCGGCCGCTCGACGGGTACGCCGAGCACGTCGGCCTGCAGCTGGCACAGCAGGTCGTTGGCGCTGGCGCCGCCGTCGACGGTCAGCGACGTGAGGGCGGCCTTCGAGGGCAGGGTGTCGACGACGTCGCGCACCTCGAACGTGATCGCCTCGAGCGTCGCGCGGACCAGGTGTGCGCGCGTCGTGCCCCGCGTGATGCCGACGATCGTGCCGCGGGCGTGCGGGTCCCAGTCGGGGGCGCCGAGGCCGGTGAGCGCCGGCACGAACACCACCCCGCCGGAGTCGTCGACCGACGCGGCCACCGCCTCGGTCTCCTTCGCCGAGCCGACGATCTGGATGCCGTCGCGCAGCCACTGCACCGCGGCGCCGGTCACGAAGATCGCGCCCTCGAGCGCGTAGGTCGTCTCGCCGTCGGGGGAGCGCCAGGCAGCCGTCGACAGCAGGCCCGCGTCGGAGCGGACCACCTCGGTGCCGGTGTTGGTGAGGATGAACGAGCCGGTGCCGTAGGTGCACTTGGAGTCGCCGACCTCGTAGCAGGTCTGCCCGAACAGCGCGGAGTTCTGGTCGCCCGCGATGCCCGCGATCGGCAGCTCGAGGCCGAGGAACGACTTGGGGTCGGTGGTGGCGATCTCGCCCCACGACGGCACCACCTCGGGGAGCGCGTCGCGCGGCACCCCGAACAGCTCGCAGAGCTCGTCGCTCCAGTCGCCCTGCTCGAGGTCGAAGAGCAGCGTGCGGGACGCGTTGGAGACGTCGGTGACGTGCCAGGTGCCGCGGGTCATGCGCGCGATCAGGTAGGAGTCGACGGTGCCGACCGCGTAGCGGCCGTCGCCCACCAGCGCCCAGGTGTTCGGCTCCTCCTCGGCCAGCCAGACGAGCTTGGTGCCGGAGAAGTACGGGTCGAGGCGGAGCCCGGTCAGCTCGGCGACGCGGTCCTCGTGCCCGTCCTCGCGCATCCGCTTGCAGATCGACGCCGTACGACGGTCCTGCCACACGATCGCCCGGCGAGGGGCGCCCAGCGTCTCGCGGTCCCAGAGCATCACGGTCTCGCGCTGGTTGGTGATGCCGATGCCGGTGAGGTCGTCGGCGTCGTGCTGCTTGAGCGCGGCCTTGGTGGCCTCGAGCGTCGCCTGCCAGATCTCCTCCGGCGCGTGCTCGACCCAGCCCGGTTTCGGGAAGTGCTGGGCGAACTCCTGGTAGCCCTTGGCGGCGATGGTTCCCTCGTGGGTCACGACACAGCGCCGTCACCCCGGTCGTCCCTGCGTCGATCGCGAGCACGCTCATGCTGCGGCATCCTTGCGGCACGACCGTAGGAGACGAGACTGCGTTTCGAACGTTCTCAGCCAGTGACTTCGCACGATCCAACCTCACACCCGGCTGAAGGACCCAGCACATGCGTGTGGGAGTGCTGACTGGTGGCGGCGACTGCCCCGGACTGAACGCGGTGATCCGCGCGGTGGTCCGCAAGGGCGTCGGGGTGTACGACTTCGACTTCGTCGGGTTCCTCGACGGCTGGCGCGGGCCGCTGGAGAACCTCACGACGCCGCTCGGCGTCGACCAGGTGCGCGGCATCCTCCCGCGCGGCGGCACGGTGCTGAAGTCCTCGCGCACCAACCCGTTCAAGATCGACGGCGGCGTGGAGCAGATCAAGGAGAACCTCGCCGCCAACGGCGTCGACGCGCTCATCGCGATCGGCGGCGAGGACACCCTCGGCGTCGCCACCCGGCTCGCCGACCTCGGCGTCAACGTCGTCGGCGTCCCGAAGACCATCGACAACGACCTGTCCGGGACCGACTTCACGTTCGGCTTCGACACCGCGGTCAACATCGCGATGGAGGCGATCGACCGGCTGCACACCACGGCCGAGTCGCACCACCGCGTCCTCGTCGTCGAGGTGATGGGCCGTCACGCCGGCTGGATCGCGCTGCACGCCGGGCTCGCCGGCGGCGCGAACGTCGTACTCATCCCGGAGCTGCCGTTCGACATCGGCCGGGTGTGCGAGTACGTCGAGCAGCCGGTTCGAGTCGCACTACTCGCCGATCGTCGTCGTCGCCGAGGGCGCGGTCCCGGTCGCAGGGCGGCGACATGACGCTCGTCAGCGGTGAGAAGGACTCGTTCGGACACGTCCGCCTCGGCGGCATCGGCGACCGGCTCGCGAAGGAGATCGAGGGCCGCACCGGCAAGGAGGCCCGCGCGGTCGTGCTCGGCCACGTGCAGCGCGGCGGCACCCCGACCGCGTTCGACCGGTGGCTCGCGACCCGCTTCGGGCTGCACGCGGTGACGGCCGTCGCCGACAAGGACTACGGCACGATGGTCGCGCTGCGCGGCACCGAGATCGTGCGGGTGCCGCTGGCCGAGGGCACCGGTGAGCTGAAGCTGGTTCAGCCGGAGGAGTACGCCGAGGCCGAGGTCTTCTTCGGCTGATCCGCCGCGGGCGACGGCTTGTCGGACTCGACACCTACGGTGGGCGCATGCCCACTTCCACCCAGCCGCTGAGCGACGAGCGCGCTGCAGTCGCCGGCCGCGTGATCGCCGCGATGGCCGGGCCCGACGCGCGGCTGCGCGACGACCAGGCCGTGGCGGTGGGTGCGCTGTGCGAGGACGGCTCGCGGGTGCTGGTCGTGCAGGCCACCGGGTGGGGCAAGTCGGCGGTCTACTGGGCGGCCACGCGCCTGCCGCCGGGCCGAGGGCGCGGGCCCGACCCTGGTCGTCTCCCCGCTGCTGTCGCTGATGCGCGACCAGGTCGCGGCCGCTGCCCGGGCCGGGCTGTCGGCGGCGACGCTGAACTCCAGCAACGTCGACGAGTGGTCGGCGATCGAGAGCGCGCTGCAGTCCGGCGAGGTCGACGTGCTGCTGGTCTCGCCGGAGCGACTCGCCAACCCGGGTTTCGGCCGCCGCGTCCTCGACGGGCTCGCCGGCCGGCTCGGGCTGCTGGTGATCGACGAGGCGCACGCGGTCTCCGACTGGGGTCACGACTTCCGTCCCGACTACCGCCGCGTCTCCGACGTGCTGCAGCGTCTCAACCCGTCCACCCCGGTGCTCGCCACCACCGCGACCGCCAACCAGCGCGTGACCGACGACGTCGCGCAGCAGCTCGGCGAGGCGACCCTGGTGCTGCGCGGCCGGCTGGCCCGCGCCAGCCTCGAGCTCTCGGTCGTCTCGCGCCTGTCGCCGTTGGAGCGCTATGCCTGGGTCGTCGACCACCTGCCGCGCCTGGGCGGGTCCGGCATCGTCTACACGCTGACCGTGGCCGACGCTGAGCGGCTCGCCGCCGCGGTGCGCGAGGTGCACGGCGACGACGTCGCGGTCGCGGCCTACACCAGCAAGCTCGACGCCGCGCGACGGCACGAGCTCGAGGACGCGCTGCGGGACAACCAGCTGAAGGCGCTGGTGGCGACGTCGGCGCTCGGCATGGGCTACGACAAGCCCGACCTCGGCTTCGTGATCCACGTCGGCGCACCGCCCTCACCGGTGTCCTACTACCAGCAGGTCGGTCGAGCCGGCCGTGCCATCGACCACGCGCACGCCGTGCTGCTGCCGTCCGACGCCGATGCCGGCGTGTGGGAGTACTTCGCCACCGCGACGATCCCGGTGCCCGAGCAGGTGCGCTCGGTGCTCGACGTCCTCGACCGCTCGCGCGACGAGCCCTCGAGCGTGCCCGCCATCGAGGCGCAGTCGGGAGTGCGCCGCGGCCGGGTCGAGCTGATGCTCAAGCAGCTGGCCGTCGACGGCGTCGTCGACCGTGTCGAGGGCGGTTGGCTCGGCACCGGGGTCGAGTGGTCGCTACGACCGCGAGCACTACGACGGCGTGGTCGCCGTACGTCGACGCGAGGCGGAGATCATGCGCGCCTACGTCCGCAGCGAGCGCTGCCTGATGGAGCTGCTGCAGGAGTCGCTCGACGACCCTGCCGCGGAGCCGTGCGGCCGCTGCTCGGTGTGCCGAGGTGGCCTGCCCGACGCTCCTCGACGGTGACGCCGGCGGCGGACACGGTCGCGACGGTGACCGCGCTGCTGCGCGGCCAGGTGCACGTCCTCGAGCCACGCAAGATGTGGCCCGGTGGTGCGTTCGGGTCGCGTGGCAAGATCCCCGCCGAGGAGGCCCACGCACCGGGACGCACGTTGGTCTTCGCCGATGCCCCGGAGTGGCGCGAGACCGTCGCCGCGATGTTCGCCCGGGACGCGCCGGCTCCGACGGAGGTCACCGATGCGTGCGTGCGGCTGCTCGCCGAGTGGCGCTCGAGCTGGCCGGCACGTCCAGAGGTGGTCGTCGACCTCACCGCGACCGGGTCGCCGCTGTTGACGGCGTCGGTGGCGGACCATCTCGCAGAGGTGGGTCGGCTCGACCAGGGCCTCGTTGGCCGGGCCACGACCCGCTCCCGACCTGCGGGACATGAGCTCCTCGGACGAGGCGGCGTACTGGCGCGACCACCTCGACGCGGAGCCCGCTCGCCGGTGCGGTGGCCGGATGCGTCGTGCTGCTGGTCGTGGACGCGTCGTCGTCGCTGTGGCCCGTGACGGTCGGCCTCCGCGCTGCTGCGACGCGCGGGCGCGTCCGTGGTGCTCCCGCTCCTGCTGCATCGCAGGCCATGATGCTGACCCTCGCCCGACGCTGAACCGTTTGTGCAGGCCAAGCGTTGTTTCGCCGCTCCCTCGCGGCGGGTAGGTGAGGCCCCCGGGAAAGAGGAGATCCGCCGATGACCGCGAACCTCGAGGAGAAGCAGCCCGACTACAACGGCCCCGAACCCGACCTGAAGCGGGTCATGGGTCCCAAGCTCCTGCTGCTGTTCATCGTCGGCGACATCTTGGGCACGGGCGTCTACGCCCTCACCGGGCAGGTCGCCGCCGAGGTGGGAGGAGCCGCCTGGGCGCCGTTCCTCGTCGCGTTCATCGTCGCCACCATCACCGCGATCTCCTACCTCGAGCTGGTGACCAAGTACCCGCAGGCAGCAGGCGCCGCGCTCTACACGCACAAGGCGTTCGGGGTGCACTTCTTCACGTTCATCGTCGCGTTCACCGTGATGTCGTCCGGCATCACGTCCGCCTCCACGGCCGCCAACGCGTTCGCCGGCTTCGTCAACGACGGGTTCAAGCTCGGCTTCGAGGTCGGCGGCCTGGCCATCACCCTCATCGCCATCGGGTTCATGCTGCTGATCGCCGCGGTCAACTTCCGCGGCGTGGGCGAGAGCGTGAAGCTCAACGTGGTGCTCACGCTGGTCGAGCTGTCCGGCCTGCTGCTGGTGATCTTCGTCGGTCTCTACGCGATGGTCGGCGGCAACGCCGACTTCTCCGAAGTCGTGGTGTTCGAGTCCAGCAGCGGCAAGAGCGCGTTCTTCGCGGTCACCGCGGCCACGTCGCTCGCGTTCTTCGCGATGGTCGGCTTCGAGGACTCGGTCAACATGGCCGAGGAGTGCAAGGACCCCGCCCGCGACTTCCCGAGGACGATGCTGACCGGGCTCGGCATCACCGGCGTGGTCTACGTGCTGGTGTCGATCAGCGCGGTTGCCCTGGTGCCGGTCGGCAACCTCGCCGACGAGGCCAAGGGGTCGGCACTCACCCAGGTCGTCGCCGCGGGCGCTCCCGACCTCCCGTTCGACACGATCTTCCCGTTCATCGGCATGTTCGCGGTCGCCAACTCCGCGCTCATCAACATGCTGATGGCCAGCCGGCTGCTGTACGGCCTGGCCAACCAGGACGTGCTCCCGCGCTCGCTGGGCAAGGTGCACCCGGTCCGTCGTACGCCGTGGGTGTCGATCGTCTTCACCACGCTCATCGCGCTCGGCCTGATCGTCTACGTGGTGCGCGCCAGCGGCAGTGCCGACGGCGCCACCGCGATCGCGCTTCTCGGCGGCACGACGTCACTGCTCCTGCTGTGCGTGTTCACGGTCGTCAACGTCGCGTTGCTGGTGCTGCGTCGCAACCCGGTGGACCACCATCACTTCCGGGCGCCGACCGCGCTGCCGGTGCTCGGCGCACTGACGTGCGCGTTCCTCGCCGGTCCGTGGGCGCGCAGCGAGGAGCAGCTGGAGCAGTACCAGATCGCCGCCTACCTGCTCGGGGTCGGTGTCATCTTGTGGCTGCTGACCTGGCTGTGGAACCGCGGCGTGCGTGCGAAGAAGACCGCCTTCCGCGACGTGGAGAAGATCGACGGCTGACCGGACCTAGCCGGGCACCCGGCGGGCCAGCCTGATCGACGTGGCCGTGGGCTCGTAGCCGATGGTCTCGTTGACCCGAAGCATCGGCTTGTTCGTCGAGTCGTTGCCGGTCCACGCCTCGGTGATGGCGGCGTCGACGAGCGAGTTGAGCATGCGTTGCTTGACCCAGGTGGCGAGTCCCCGGCCGCGGTACGACGGATGCGTGGCAGTCATGCTGCTCCACGACCGGCCGCGCTGCCGGTCCACCTGGACGCTGGTGAACGACGCCAGCAGCGGGCGCGACGTCGTGTCGTCGACGAGCCCGATCGAGAGGTCCGGAGCATTGTCGGGGCTGTCCCACCAGTCGGCCCGCAGCTGGTACATCGTGTATCGCCGCGACAGGCCGCTCGGGTCGTCCCCGGCGGAGAGGTTGTAGGTCTCGAGCAGCATCCGGAGGTCGGGCAGCGCGTCGAGGGTGATCGGGCGCAGGTCGCGAGGAGCCGCGCTCGACCGGGTCGACGACCGCGGGGTCGACGAACGCGATGTGGTGCTCCCCCTCGGGCAGGAAGCCGTTGCGCACCGCGAAGGACAGCGAGATCGGGTCGCCGTTGCTCACCGAGCGCAGCATGGTGGCGCCGGGGAACGCGTTGGTGGCCGTCACGCAGCAGGGCGGTGCCGACGCCGCGGCTGCCGTGCTCGCGGTGCACCTCGACGGTGACGAAGACCTCGTGCTCCCCGACCTGACGGGCGGTCGCGGTGCCCGAGACGATGTTGTCGACCACGCCGACCCAGCGCTTGCGACGCAGCGTCTTGTCCTCGCGCATGTCGGCAGCGGCCCGCGCCGAGGTCCTGACGAGGTAGGGCACGGCCGAGGACCAGATGTCGCCGATGGACGCGGCGTCGCCCTTCTGCGCATCGCGCACAGTCACCGCGGGCACCTCGGGCACGGAGGCACACTACCTGCCGTCGTACGCTGTAACGGTGACTCAACCGGCGGTTCCCGACCTCGAGACGCTGCGTCGGATGGGCGCCGCACAGCAGCCGTCCTGGCCGGACCCTGCGGCGCTCGACGCCGCGGTCGCTCGGCTCCGTGGCGTGCCGCCGTTGGTTTTCGCCGGTGAGTGCGACGACCTCAAGGCCAAGCTGGCCGCGGTCTCTCGCGGTGAGGCGTTCTTGCTGCAGGGCGGCGACTGCGCCGAGACGTTCGACGGCGTGACCGCCGACAACGTGCGCAACAAGCTGCGGGTGCTGCTGCAGATGGCGGTCGTGCTGACCTACGCGGCGTCGGTGCCGGTGGTGAAGCTCGGCCGGCTCGCGGGGCAGTACGCCAAGCCGCGCTCCTCGGACCTGGAGACCCGCGACGGTGTGACGCTGCCCGCCTACCGCGGCGACGCCGTCAACGGCTTCGAGTTCAACGCCGAGGCGCGGGTGCCGGACCCGGCCCGGCTCGTCGAGGTCTACCACTCCTCGGCGGCGACGCTGAACCTCGTGCGCGCCTTCGTCACCGGTGGCTACGCCGACCTGCGGCAGGTGCACACCTGGAACACCGACTTCGTCCGCGACTCCCCGGTGGGCAAGCGCTACGAGGCGCTCGGCCAGGAGATCGACCGGGCACTGACCTTCATGCAGGCCATCGGCGCCGACCCCGACGAGTTCCACCGCGTCGACTTCCACTCCAGCCACGAGGCGCTGATCCTGGAGTACGAGCACGCCCTCACCCGGATCGACTCGCGCACCCAGACTCCCTACGACGTGTCCAGCCACTTCGTCTGGATCGGGGAGCGGTCCCGGCAGCTCGACGGCGCCCACGTCGAGCTGCTCTCGCACATCCGCAACCCGATCGGCGTCAAGCTGGGTCCGACCACCTCAGCAGACGATGCGATCGCCCTGGCCGAGCGGCTCAACCCCGACAACGAGCCCGGCCGGCTGACGTTCATCACGCGGATGGGCGCCGGCCGGATCCGGGAGCGGCTGCCGGAGCTCGTGGAGAAGGTGACCGCGGCCGGCGTCGTCGTGGCGTGGGTGTGCGACCCGATGCACGGCAACACGTTCGAGACCAGCTCCGGCTACAAGACGCGACGCTTCGACGACGTCATCAACGAGGTGCAGGGCTTCTTCGACGTGCACCGCAGCGCTCGGCACCTGGCCCGGCGGCATCCACGTCGAGCTGACCGGGGACGACGTCACCGAGTGCGTCGGCGGGGGAGAGGCGCTGCTCGAGGTGGACCTCGCTCACCGCTACGAGTCGGTGTGCGACCCGCGGCTGAACCGCGTGCAGTCGCTGGAGCTGGCGTTCCTCGTCGCGGAGATGCTGCGCCAGGCCGACCCGACGAACGTGCCCGTAGTCCCGCCGACGGACGTTTGAGCCCGATGATCGACCTGCGCAGCGACACCGTCACCAAGCCGACGCGTGAGATGCGTGAGGCGATGGCCGCCGCCGAGGTCGGTGACGACGTCTACGGCGAGGACCCGACCGTGCGTGCGCTCGAGGAGCAGGTCGCTGGTCTGCTCGGCAAGTCCGCGGCGCTGTTCACGCCGACGGGGTCGATGGCCAACGTCTTGGCGGTCCGTTCGCTGGTCGGGGTCGGGCAGGAGGTGCTGTGCCACTCGTCGGCGCACATCGCGCGCGCCGAGCTCGGGGCGCACGCGGCAGTCGCCGGGCTCACGATGCGCACCTGGAGCGGCCGGCCGGTCGAGCTGGCGCAGATCGAGGAGCTGTTCGCCCCGGACATGGGGCCGTTCTTCGTGGCCACGAGGGCCATCTCGATGGAGAACACCCACAACTTCGCCGGCGGCGCGGTCACGTCGCTGGCGGACATGCAGGCCGTGCGTCGGTTCGCGGACGAGCGTGGTGTCGGCGTGCACATCGACGGTGCCCGCCTCTGGAACGCGCACGTCGCGACCGGCGTCCCGCTCTCGGAGTACGCCGCGACGGCCGACGTGCTCGCGGTCTGCCTGAGCAAGGGGCTCGGCGCCCCGATCGGGTCGCTCGTCGTGGGCGACGCCGACGTGATCGACGACGCCCGGGTCTGGCGCAAGCGCCTCGGCGGCGGCATGAGACAGGTCGGGGTGCTGGCGGCGGCCGGTCGCTACGCGCTCGACCACCACCTCGAACGGCTGGCCGACGACCACGAGAACGCCCGGCTGCTCGCGGACGCGTGCGGCGTCGACCCGGCAGGCGTCGACACGAACATCGTGGTGGTCGACGTACCCGACGCGGCGGCGGTGGTGGCCGCTGCCCGCGAGCACGACGTCGTGGTCTCCGCGGTCGGTCCCCGCGCGCTTCGGCTGGTCACGCACCTCGACGTCTCGCGCGAGGACGCCCAGAGCCGCGGCAGCGGTGCTCGCCAAGGTCCTCGCCTGAGCCGTCTCGTTTCCGCGCAGCTCGCCTGGGTACGAGACCGAGATGACGGACCACGAGCTGCTCGGCGATCTACCTCAACGACCACCTGACCGGCGCGACCGGCGGTGTGGAGCTGTTCCGAAGGGCGGCCTCGAACCTGCGTGGCGCTCACGGCGAGGAGCTCGCGCGGCTGCGTGACGAGGTCGAGGAGGACCGCGAGTCGCTGGTGTCGATCATGCGACGTCTCGGTGTTCGCGAGAACAAGCCGATGCTGGTGCTGGGCTGGGTCGGTGAGAAGGCCGCTCGGCTCAAGCCCAACGGCTACCTCGTGCGTCGCTCACCGCTCTCCGACGTGATCGAGATCGAAGGGCTGCGGGTCGGGGTGCACGGCAAGCTCTGCGGCTTCCAGGTGCTGCGCGCCGCGATCATCGACGACGACCGGGTGCCGACCGAGGAGGTCGAGACCCTGATCGAGCGCGCCGAGGACCAGCAGGCCCGCCTCTACAAGCTGCACCTGCAGGCCGTCCAGCACCACACCGGCTCCCAACCCCCGCTGAGGCGCCTGCATTCTGCGCACCAGGACGCGCCGAGGCGCCTGATCCTGCGCAGAACAAGGCGCCTCGGCGTCTCTCACGACGCAGAATGAGGCGCCTCGGCGTCAGGCCACGCTGGTGGTGGTGCGGGTGCGGGTGGAGGCGTCGACGCGGCCCACGGCAGGCGGGAGCTGGCGCACGGCCTGCGCGAGGGCCCGGAGGTCTGCGCCGAGCAACGCCTGCGGGCCGTCGCACAGCGCCTGCTCCGGATCGGGGTGTACGTCGACGATCACACCGTCCGCACCGACCGCGATGGCGGCACGTGACAGCGGCACGACGAGGTCCTTGCGCCCCGCGGCGTGCGACGGGTCGACGATCACCGGGAGGTGGCTGGTCGCCTGCACGACGGGCACCGCGGAGATGTCGAGGGTGTTGCGGGTGGCGGGCTCGAACGTCCTGATGCCCCGCTCGCAGAGGACCACGTCGAGGTTGCCGCGCTGTGCGACGTACTCGGCGGCCATCAGCCACTCCTCGACGGTCGCGGTCATGCCGCGCTTGAGCAGCACCGGCCGGCCCGACTCGCCCACGGCCTGCAGCAGCCCGAAGTTCGCCATGTTGCGCGTGCCGACCTGCAGCATGTCGGCGTGCTCGGCGACCACCGGCACGTCGCGCGCGTCGACGACCTCGGTGACGATCGGGAGCCCGGTCGCCTCACGCACCGACGACAGGATCTCGAGGCCTTCGACCCCGAGCCCCTGGAAGGCGTAGGGCGACGTCCGCGGCTTGAACGCGCCGCCGCGCAGCAGCGTGGCGCCGGCCGCCTTCGCCATCTCGGCCGCCTCCAGCGTCTGGCCGGCCGACTCGACGGCGCACGGGCCCGCGATGAACGTGAACGTGTCAGGCCCGATCGGCACGCGGTGGTCGGCGCCACCCACCCAGACCGTGCTGCGATCGGGATGGTGCTGGCGACTGACCAGCTTGTAGGGGTCGGAGATGCGGTGGACGTCGGCGACGCCCCTCATGGTGCGCAGGTTGAGGTTGTGGAAGGACTCGATGTCCCCGACGAGGCCGATGATGGTGCGCACCACGCCCTTGCTGACGAACGCCTCCCCGCCGGCGCTCTCGACCTTCTCGACGACGCGCGCGACGTCCTCGTCGGTGGCGTCGGGTGACATGACGACGACCATGGTGTGCTCCTCGATCTCCTAGGGGCCCCGGGTGCTGGCGAGGGTCGCGCATGAGAAACGCCCCTGCCGTGTGGCCAGGGGCGTCGGTTTCCGGTGTGTGCGGGAGGACCTACCGGACCGCCCGCTCGGATGCCCCGGGCGAGTAGCCAAAGAAATAGGTCCAGTTCTCACGCACGCGACGAGACTAGCGGGCCTTCGTGCGTCAGTGCGGATCGGCATCCAGGATGCGGGACTCGGCTCTCCGCCGCTCACACCGCGATGTGCGGCACCTCTGCCTCGATGTGGCGACGCGGCACCAGCTCCGCGACGAGCATCGCGGTCAGCACCATCAACCCGCCCACGACCATGCGCGTGGTCATGTCCTCGCCCCCGAGCAGCACCGCGAACAGGGCCGCGAAGACCGGCTCCATGCTCATGATGATCGCGGTCCGCGTCGGCGGCAGGTGCGCCTGCGCCCACGTCTGCCCGGCCATCGCGAGCGCGCCAGCGAACGATCGCCATGTAGAACACCGACAGCCAGTCACGCCCGGTCGACGGGAGCGTGATCCCGTTCGGGAGCGTCATCACCGTGCACACCACCGTGATGGTGATCAGCTGCACGATCGCCATCCCGGGCGCCTCGGCGGCGTTGCTCCACGCGCCGAGCCCGACGATGTGCAGCGCGTAGATCAGGGCGGCGACGAACGTCAGCGCCTCGCCCGTAGCCGACCGAGAAACCGCTGAGCGTCAGCACGCCGAGCCCGGCCATCGCCAGCAGCACCGCGCCCCAGGTGAGCGGCGGTGATCCGGGTGCCCAGCAAGCGCGGCCGCGAACAGCGGCGTCGCGACGACGTAGGTGCCGGTGATGAAGCCGGACACGCTGGCCGGGGTGTGCGCGAGCCCCGTCGACTGCATGATCTGCGCGACGCCGTACAGCAGCCCGAGCACGGCCGCGTGGCGCCACGACTCCCTGCCGAGCCGGCCCAGCGCGCGCGGGAACAGCAGCGCGAGCCCGACGCTGGCGATCGCGAAGCGGACCGCGAGGAAGTCGAGCACCGGCATGCGGTCGACGAGGTCCTTGATGAGGAAGAACGTCGAGCCCCACGTGGCCGTGATCGCCAGCAGCGTCAGCGTGGCGAGCAGGGAGGTACGACGGGCTGCCACTGCTCGAACCTAGGGGACGAGCACGACCTTGCCGCCGGCGTGCCCGTCCTTGACGAAGCGGTGCGCCGCGGCGGCCTCCGCGAGCGGGAAGCTCGCGGCCGACCACCACCTCGAGCTCGCCCTTGGCCGCGAGGTCGGTCAGCTGCAGCCGGGCGCCGTTGCGGAGCTCGGTGCCGGGATCCGCGCCGGGCCCGTTGCCGAGCAGGGCGATGCCGGCCTCGCCCGCGCGGCCGAACGCGGCGATCGTCGCGATGCGCGAGCGGTCGGCCACCAGCGCCAACGAGACGTCGACCGCCTCGTCGGTGCCGACGGTGTCGAGGGCCGACGTCGACCCCTCCGGGGGCGGCGGCGCGGACCCGGTCGGCGAGCCCGTCGCCGTACTCCACCGGGACCACGTCGAAGCCTGCGCAGCAGCTCGTGCCGCGACGAGGCCGCCGTGCCGACCACGGTGGCACCGCGGCCGACGGCGAGCTGGCAGGCCATCAGCCCGACGCCGCCGGCAGCACCGTGCACCAGGACCGTGTCGCCCTCGCCCACGTGCGTCGCCTCGAGCAGGTGGAAGGCGGCGACGCCGACCAGCGACAGACCGGCCGCCTGCTCCCACGACAGCGAGGCGGGCTTGGGGTAGACCGACGTCGCCTTCGCGTTCAGCGCGCTCGCGTAGGCGGTGCTGACCGGGTAGCCGATGACCTCGTCGCCCACGGCGAGCGGGCCGGCAGGACCAGTCGGCATCAGGGCCGACGGCGCTGACCACACCGGAGACCTCGCTGCCGAGCTTCATCGGGAGCTTCGACTCGTCGGTGCCGAACATGCCGCTGTAGGCCTTCACGTCGATGGCGTTGATCGACACGGCACGCACGTCGATCGAGACCTGCCCCGGGCCAGGCGGCGGCAGCTCGACCTCACGGAGGCTGAGCGCCTCCTCGGGGTCGCCGTACGCCGTGGCGAACACTGCGATTGCCATGGGTCAGACGACCGCGATGGTGATCGTGCTGCCCTTCGGCGCTCGCGACCCGGCGCCGGGGTCCTGTCGCACGACGAGCCCGAGGCCGATGTAGTACTGCGTCTTGACGACGTTCACCGCGAAGCCTGCGGCCTCGAGCTTGGCCGTGGCGCTGCTCGGCGCTCAGGCGCTGCACCTCGGGGACCTCGACGAGCACCGGCCCCTTGGAGACCACGAGGTCGACGGTCTGGCCGCGGCGCAGCTTGCCGCTGTCGGGAGACTGCGAGATGACGTCTCCTCGGTCGACGGTGTCGCTGTTCTCCTTGGAGATGTCTGCCTTCAGGTGCAGCTTCTTCAGCGTGCTCACCGCGTCGTCGGCGTCCTTGCCGGTGAGGTCGGGCACCTTGACGGGGTGGGGTCCCTTGCTGACCACCACGTCGACGGCGGCGTCGCGGCGCAGCGACGCACCGATGGCCGGGTCGCGAGCGCAGCACGACGTCCTTGGCGACCTTGTCGTCGAAGACGTACGTCGCGTCGCCGTAGGACAGGTGCGCGTCCGCAATGGCCGCCTGCGCGGCGTCGAGCGACATGCCGCGCAGCACGGGCACCTTGTGCCGCTCGGGGCCCCGGGACAGCGTCGCGGTGACCGTGCCGTCGCGGGTGATGTTGTCCCCGCCGGACGGGTCGGTGCTCATCACGCGGCCGGCAGGCACGGTCTCGGAGTAGTCGCGGCCGCCGATCGTGAACGCCAGCCCGGCCGCCTCGACCTTCACCTCGGCCGCGCGCGGAGTCAGGTTGAGCACTCCGGGGGTCGTCACGAAGCGACCGGCCCCGAACCACCAGCCACCGACGCCCGCGCCGACCGCGAGCAGCAGCACGACGATCAGCAGCACCAGGCCGCGTCGGGACCGGCGTTGCCGTGGAGCCGGGCGCGGCGCCGGGCCCGGGGGCGCGCCGCGGGTCGGTGCAGACGTCGGACGCGCCGGCGACCTGAGACCGATCACGTCGGTGTCGTCGGTCGCGTCGTCGAGGATGGCGGGGCTGTCGGCGTCGGTGCGGCCGCCGACTGCGACCTGGGCGGCCGACACGACCGGCCGCACCTGCTCGTCGTGGTAGTCGATGTCGTCGACGTCGCGGGAGAGCCGCTGCACCGGCACCGTGGGCGTGAGGTCGTCGGTCAGGTCCGGGTCGTCGAGCACACCGTGGTCGAGCGCCGCGCGGACGCGACGCACCTGGTGGAGCAGCACGCGCGCGTCGGCCGGGCGCAGGTCGCGGTCGCGTGCGGTCGCGCGGGCCACGAGCGCGTCGACGTACGCCGGGATGCCGGGGACCTCGTGCGAGGGAGGCGGCACGTCCTCGTGCACGTGCTTGTAGGCGACCTGGATCGGCGACTCGCCCTCGTGGGGCTTGCGGCCGGTGAGCATCTCGTAGAGCACGACCCCGGCGGCGTACACGTCGGAGCGGGCGTCGGCGCGACCGTCGGCGACCAGCTCGGGGGACAGGTAGGAGACCGTGCCGATCAGCACGCCGCCGGTCGCGGTGTGCTGCGTCTCCGCGCTGACCGCGCGCGCCAGACCGAAGTCCGCGACCTTGACGCGGCCGTCGTCGGCGAGCAGCACGTTCTCGGGCTTCACGTCGCGGTGGATCATCCCGGCCTGGTGCGCGGCTGCGAGCGCGGAGAGCACGGGGTCGATGAGCGCCAGCGCCTTGGCCGCCGGCATCGGGGCCTCCTTGCGGATCATGTCGCGCAAGGTGTGGCCGGCGACGTACTCCATCGCCAAGAACAACGTGCCGTCGTCGTCGCCCTGGTCGAAGACCGCGACCACGTTGGGGTGGGACAGCCGCGCGGCCGAGCGTGCCTCGCGCACGAAGCGGCCCGCGAAGTCGTCGTCGTCGCCGAGGCCGGCGTGCATGACCTTGAGCGCGCAGACGCGGTCCAGGCGCAGGTCGACGGCTTCGTACACGGTGGCCATGCCCCCGCGGGCGACGCGTCGGCCCACCCGGTAGCGACCGTCGAGGACCCGTCCGATCAACGGGTCAGCGGCAGTCCGGTCCACGACGGTTCGACCTCCGTTGGCTGCCGGGCGAGGGGAAGTCCCGGCTCACCGCACGAGTCTAGGTGCGCGCAAGGGGGGTTCCCGGCGCCGTAGGGCGGTCGGCGTGGCGAGACTCACCTGGACCTGGCGCGGCTCAGCCGGGCCGCCAGCCGCGGTCGAGGGCGCGTCTGATGGCGACGACGTTGCGCACGTAGTGACGCGTCGAGGGGTACATCCCGCGATGGCGGATCGAGCGCAGGCCCTGGTAGTAGCCGCCGATCGAGCGGCGGTACGGGGCCATGCCGCGCAGCACCTTGAACAGCACGACACCGGCCAGCACGTTGTCGCGCAGGCCGTAGATGTTGAGGCGGCGGCCGACGTAGAGCGAGATCCACCGGCCGGTCGCGGGCATCACCTGCATCGCGCCGATCGCGCCGGCTGAGGAGCGGCGGCGCTGCTGCCAGCCCGACTCCTGCCAGGAGATCGCGAGCATCGTGTGCGGGGAGACGTGGTGGCGCCGCGCGGTGCGGGCGATCACCCGGCGCACCTTCGCGCGGCTCGCGTGGGAGTGGCGCCAGGGGTGCCGCGGCGTGGTGGTGCCGCTTGGCGTGGTGCCGCTTGGCGTGGTGCCGCTTGGCGTGGTGCCGCTTCGCGTGGTGCCGCTTGCGTGGTGCCGCTTCGCGTGGTGCCGCTTGGCGTGGTGCCGAGCATGGTGGCGGTGGTGGGCCCGGTGGGGCACCGCCGCCAGCACCACCGGGATGCGGACGACGCGGCCGACGTACAGCGTCGAGTGGCGGGAGAGGCGGTTGATCTTGAGCAGCTCGCGGGTCCAGGCGTGGTAGCGCACCGCGAGCCCGGTGACGGTCTCGCCGGGTCGCACCCGGTGCCGCACGACCCGGCGTCCCGGGTGGCCGGGCCAACGGTGCCGTGCCCCGGCGGAGACCAGCGTCACCGTGGTGTCTGCGGTCTCCACCGCGGGCGGGGTGGCCGCCGGCGGCGCGTCGACCAGCGCGGGCGCGCCGAGCAGCAGCACCGCGCCTGCGGTGCCGCTCGTGAGGAGGTGGTTGAGCAACCGGTTCACACGGCTGCGGGGGCTGCCGGTGGGGGAAGTCACCGTGCTGGATCCCTTCGTAGACCAGCTCACGACTGTGACTGAAGTGACGCATGTGGTCAAGGACCGGGGTGCTCGACCGTGCTCGACCAGACCGCGCCCGAGCGTGAAATAGTGACCCGCGTGAGCGACACCGAGGCGCCCGAAGCCGGGCTGCAGCACCTGTCGACGCTGGTCGAGGAGTGGCTCGACTGGGCTCAGGCGGGCGAGCGGCTGCAGCGTGAGCGTCAGCAAGGTCCGCCAGCTGATCCGCGAGCACCAGCTGGCCGCGCGTCGTGCCGGTCCCGAGCGGGGGCCAGAAGGTCCCGGCGGCGCTGATCCAGGACGGCCTGGTGGTCAAGGGCGTGCCGGGCGTGCTGACCGTGCTCCACGACGGCGGGTACGACGACCAGGGAGCCCTCACCTGGCTGTTCACGCCCGACGACACCCTGCCGGGCCGACCGATCGACGCGCTGCGCGAGAACCGCGGCTCGGAGGTCAAGCGCCGCGCCCAGGCGATGGCTTTCTAGCCACCGCCGGCTCGAGCGCCGACAGATTGCCCCTGTTGCCAGGCGGAGACCGGGGCTAGCCTCGGACCCGTGAAGGACTAGCGGGTGGTCACCGGTGAGTCCTCACCGCTGCGCCGCCCCTGGTCGAGACATCGACGTCGCAGGGATGGCAGATGAGCGGACTCGCAGCACTCCTGGCGGGGCACAACCCGCCCGACCTCTACCAGTGGCACAGCGCGGCTCACGTCCCCGACGTGCAGCACGCGGTCGAGCACGCCGGCTGGGAGTTCGTCTACCTCGACGGCTGGACCATCGAGGACAAGGAGTCGTTCCTCAAGGCCGCGGCGCACGCGTTCAACGCCGAGGACGACCGGGGAGCCAGCTTCGACGCGCTGTCGGACTGCCTGGGCGACGTGGACAGCCACGACCACGAAGGGCGTCGTGCTGCTGTGGGACGGCTGGAGCCCGCTGGCACGCCACGACGAGCAGGCGTTCAAGGTCGCGCTGAGCGTCCTCGGCGGACGCGCGAACGCCGACCGGGGCTGCAAGTTCGCGGCGCTGCTGCGCGGCGACGGCCCGGCGATCGACGTGCCCGAGCTGCCGGCCAAGCACTGACCGGACAGCGCGCCGGCTAGATCACGCGCTGGGTCGCGGCCGCCGCCAGCTCGCGCAGCGCCTCGCGGGCCGCGTCGGTGATCGGTGCCTCGTCGAGCGCGGCGAGCGACCGCGTCGGTCAGCTCGTCGATGCGCCGCTCGACCTCGGCGTGCGCGCCCGAGTCGTCGATGATCCGCCGCAGCTCGGCGACCTCGTCGAGCGTCAGCGGCAGAGCCCAGGGCCGCGTCGAGCGGCGCGGCGTCCTCCGGTGACGCGTGCTGGATCGCGAGCGCGACGAGCACGGTCCGCTTGCCCTCGGTGAGGTCGTCGCCGGCCGGCTTGCCGGTGACGTCCGGGTCGCCGTAGACGCCGAGCAGGTCGTCGCGCAGCTGGAACGCCTCGCCGAGCGGCAGCCCGAAGCGCCGAGCGCGTCGAGCAGCGTCCGGCCTCGGCGCCGGCCAGCGAGGCGCCGACGTGCAGCGGGCGCTCGATGGAGTACTTCGCGGACTTGTAGCGCAGCACCCGCATCGCCTGGTCGACGTCGGACGTCGCCGCGCGCCTGCGCCGACACGTCGAGGAACTGCCCGGTGATGACCTCGCTGCGCGTGGTGTCGAAGAACCGCGAGGGCGTCGTCGACGACGTCGTCGGGGCAGGCCGCAGGTGCGGAGCATCTCGTCGGACCACGACAGCAGCAGGTCGCCGAGCAGGATCGCCGCCGAGGCGCCGTACTGCTCGGGGTCGCCCGGGCCAGCCCTGCTCGCGGTGCAGCGCCTCGAACGCCTTGTGGGTGGCCGGGCGGCCGCGGCGCGTGTCGGAGGCGTCCATGAAGTCGTCGTGCACGAGCGCGCTCGCGTGCAGCAGCTCGAGCGAGGCGGCCGCACGCAGGAGCGCCGCCTCGTCGCCGGGGTCGATCGGGTCGGCCACCGACCGGAACCCCCAGTGGCAGAACGCAGCCCGGAACCGCTTGCCGCCCGTCACCGCCTGCCGGGCGGCGCGCCACCAGCCGGGCCGCGTCTTCGCCCAGCGGCTCGAGGCGGACTGCCTGGACGTCGATGAAATCGTCGAGCGCGGACTGAGATCGCCGGCGCGGAAACGCGTCCGCGTCCCAGCTCGAGGTCACGTCGGCGAGCCTACGGCGGCCCGAGCGTGCCGACGCGCACCCCGGATGGACACCCGTGAGGCGCGGACCGCGCGCCCCCTATCCTGTTGCGTATGGCGCTCGGACCTCCCTCGACCTCACCGTCCGGTCGCGCGTCCCGCGTCGGAGACCTGATCGCATCGGGCGAGCGCTCGATCTCGTTCGAGTTCTTCCCGCCCAAGGACGAGGCGGGGGAGCGGCAGCTGTGGACCACGCTGCGCCAGCTCGAGGCGCTGCAGCCGACGTTCGTCTCGGTGACGTACGGCGCCGGCGGCTCGACCCGCGACCGCACGATCCGGGTGACGGAGGGCATCGCGCGTGAGACCACGCTGACGCCGATGGCCCACCTGACCTGCGTCGGGCACTCGCGCGAGGAGCTGCGCAAGGTCATCGGCTCCTACGCCGACGCGGGGGTGCGCAACGTGCTCGTCGCTGCGCGGCGACCCGCCGGAGGGGCCGACCGCGCCCGTTCGAGCCGCACCCGCGCGGCCTGAACAACGCCGTCGAGCTGGTGGAGATGACCCGCGGGCTCGGCGACTTCTGCGTCGGCGTCGCGGCGTTCCCGGAGGTCCACCCGGCGGCCGAGTCCGCCGACAGCGACGCCGCGGTACCTCGCGGCGAAGGCCGCGGGCCGGCGCTGAGTTCGCGATCACCCAGCTGTTCTTCCGGCCGGCCGACTACTTCGCGCTCGTGGAACGAGTCGGCGCGCTCGGCGTCGACATCCCGATCATCCCGGGCATCATGCCGATCACGAACCTCGCCCAGATCACCCGGATGGCCGAGCTCTCCGGCGCCGCCATGCCGGACGAGGTCGTCGAGCGCGTCTCGCGGTTCGACGGCGACCCGCGACGCCGTACGCGCCGAGGGCATCGCGATCGCGACCGAGATGTGCGACGACCTGCTCGCCGGCGGTGCACCGGGCCTGCACTTCTACACGCTCAACCGCTCCAAGGCGACGCGCGAGATCTACGCCGGCCTGCGCAGCACCCTCGCCTGAGACCTCTCACCCGGATCGGGCGACGCTACCCGCCGCCCGCTGGCGCAGCCTCGAACTCAACATCGAGCGAGAGGTTCGTCATGGCCGAGGAGTTCAACGGAGTCATCCAGGTCGACGTGCGCGACTCGATCCCGGACTGGACTCCCTACGAGCTGAAGCGAGCACCCGAGGGCTCGCCGAACGTCCTCCTGGTGCTCTACGACGACACCGGGATGGCCTCCTGGTCGCCGTACGGCGGCCGCGTCAGCATGCCGACGATGGAGCGTCTCGCCGACAACGGGCTGACCTACACGCAGTGGCACACCACGGCCCTGTGCTCGCCGACGAGGTCCTGCCTGCTGACCGGCCGCAACCACCACGTCAACCGCTGCGCGAGCATCATGGAGGGCACCAACGGGTTCCCCGGCGCGGCCGGCCGGCTGCCCGCAGAGTGCGCCACGATCGGGCAGGTGCTCCAGGACAACGGCTACAGCACGTTCTGGGTCGGCAAGAACCACAACGTCCCCGAGGAGGACATCTCCGGCGGCGGCAGCCGCTCCGAGTGGCCGCTGCAGAAGGGCTTCGACCGGTTCTACGGCTTCCTCGGCGGCGAGACCAACAACTGGTTCCCCGACCTCGTCGAGGACAACCACTTCATCGAGCAGCCCTACCGGCCCGAGGACGGCTACCACCTGTCCAAGGACCTCGCGGACCGGGCGATCGGCATGCTGCGCGACCAGAACTCCTCCAACCCCTCCAAGCCCTGGTACCTGTGGTTCTGCCCCGGGGCCAACCACGCGCCCCACCACGCCCCGCAGGAGTACATCGACAAGTACAAGGGCGCCTTCGACGACGGCTACGACGCCTACCGCGAGTGGGTGCTCGAGCAGATGATCGCCAAGGGCGTGCTCCCCGAGGGCACTGCGCTGACGCCCTCCAACCCGATGCCCGAAGACGTCGCCAACCCCGGCGACGTCGTACGTCCGTGGGACACGCTCGACGACGACGAGAAGCGGCTGTTCGCGCACATGGCCGAGGTCTTCGCCGGCTTCTCGGAGTACACCGACGCCCAGGTCGGCCGGATCGTCGACTACCTGGAGACGACCGGGCAGCTCGACAACACCCTGGTGCTCTACTGCGCCGACAACGGCGCGTCGGGCGAGGGCAGCCCGCACGGGTCGGTCAACGAGAACAAGTTCTTCAACGGCTTCCCCGACGAGCTCTCCGAGAACCTGAGGTACCTCGACGTGCTCGGCAGCCCCGACACCTACAACCACTACCCGACCGGCTGGGCGGCGGCGTTCAGCACGCCGTTCCAGATGTTCAAGAGGTACGCGCAGTACTCCGGCGGCACGTGCGACCCCATGGTCATCAGCTGGCCGAAGGGCATCGAGGCGCGCGGCGAGATGCGCCACCAGTACCACCACGCGACCGACGTCGTGGCCACGATCCTGGACGTCACCGGGCTCGAGATGCCGTCGGTGTACCGCGGCGTCGAGCAGCACCCGCTCGACGGTGTCTCGATGAGGTACAGCTTCGCCGACGCCGATGCACCGACCCAGAAGGAGCGCCAGTACTACGCGATGCTCGGCACCCGAGGCATCTGGCAGGACGGCTGGAAGGCAGCGGCGGTGCACGCGCCGATCAGCGGCAAGGGCCACTTCGACCAGGACCGCTGGCAGCTCTACCACGTCGACGAGGACCGCTCGGAGTCGAAGGACCTCGCGGCCGAGCACCCCGAGAAGCTGAAGGAGCTGGTCGACCTGTGGTTCGCGGAGGCCGACGCGAACCTCGTGCTGCCGCTCGACGACCGGCTGCCCCTGGAGATGATCATGACCGAGCGACCGCAGGCCGAGGTGCCGCGCTCCCGGTACGTCTACTACCCCGACGCCGCGCCCGTGCCGGAGGGCGTCGCGGTGAACGTGCGCGGCCGCTCCTACAAGATCATCGCCGACGTCGAGCTCACCGAGGACTCGGCCGGGGTGCTCTTCGCCCACGGGTCGCGGTTCGGCGGGCACGCGCTGTTCGTCAAGGACAGGCGGCTGCACTACGTCTACAACTTCCTCGGCATCAAGCCCGAGCAGAGCTTCGTGTCCGGTGAGCTGACGCCGGGTGCTCACGCACTTGGTGTGGAGTTCACCCGCGAGTCCGCGGGTGAGCACGGTGAGTCGCTCGGGACGGCGCGGCTGTTCGTCGACGACGACGCCGTCGCCGAGGGCCCGATGCGTGCGCAGGTCGGCAAGTTCACGCTGTGCGGCGACGGGCTGTGCGTCGGCTTCGACAGCGCCGACAACGTCAGCGCCGAGTACACGAGCCCGTTCGCGTTCACCGGCGGCACGATCCTCGGGGTGGGCGTCGACGTCAGCGAGGAGAGCTACCTCGACTTCGAGCAGGAGGCAGCCGCAGCCATGGCTCGCGACTGACCAGCCTCAGGCGGGCCCGATCCTCTCCGCGACGACTGCCGCCGCGAGACCGGTGAACGGCAAGCCGGCCCCAGCAGCGGCATGCACCCCGGCGGCGTACCCGCCTTCGTGCGGAGCTGCCTCGAGCTTGCGGTCGATGGTGGCTCTGCCCTGCCAGAGCACGCCGTACGACGAACCGGCCAGCTCCTCGACCTGGTCGCGGGGGGAGCGGTCGATGCGCACCTCGACCTGCTCGCGAACGTCGATGCCGCCGCGCGCGATCGCCGTCACGACGTCCTCGGCGAGCCGGCCGCGGCCGAGGATCGTCCACGCTGCGCCGCCCTCCGGCGCCGTGCCGTTGGTGCGGATCACCAGGGTCGGGTTGCCGTGCAGCACGACCTCGTGCGGCAGGTCCGGGACGTCGCCGACGAGTCCGAGGTGGCAGACGACCGGAGGGATCGCGGGCATCGTGCGGTCGACGTAGGGCTTCAGCGCCGGCAGGCCGCGCGGGTCCACGGCGACCACGACCTTGTCGGCGTCGATCGTGCCGACGTCGGTGTCGACTCCGACGACTCGTTCGCCCGCTAGCCGCAGGTCGCGCACGGTCGTCCCGGTCAGCACCGTCACGCCGCGCTCACCGAGCCGCTTCGTCATCGCCTCGGCGAGCGCGCCCATCCCGCCCGGCACGGTCCAGATCCCGAAGTTCTGCTCGACGTAGGACCACATGCCCATCCAGGACGGGACGTTGCGCGGGTCGTGGCCGTCCATCAGGGAGGGGTAGAGCGCCAGTGCCTGCAAGCGCTCGTCCTTGAACGTCTTCGTCACGATCCTGTGCAGCGTGTTCCTGGTGTGCAGCAGCGAGCGGGTGGCCTTGTCGACGTGGTCGGGGGAGTAGGGGTGCTCGAGGTAGACGCGTCGCAGCAGGTCCCACGACTCGGCGAACGAGTGGACGTAGTCGACCCACTGCCGCCCGGTCCCGGCTCCGAGCGCCTCCTCGACGGCCTCCAGCTGCGCCGCCCGGCTGCCCCAGGGCATCGCCAGCACGCTCTTGTCCTCGAAGCGGTGCTCGCGCATCGGCTCGACCGGCACCAGGTCGAGCTCGCGGTCGAGAGGACGGCCGGACTTGCGGAAGAGGTCCCGGATGACGGCAGGCAGCGCGGTCGACGTCGGGCCGGCGTCCCAGCGGAAGCCGTCCTGCTCGACGAAGCCGACGGCCCCGCCGAGACGGTCGCTTCGCTCCACCACGGTGACGTCGTGACCGAGCTTCGCCAGCCGAGCAGCCGCAGCGGTGCCGCCGAACCCACCCCCCACGACCACGACGCGCGCCATGCGCCGGAGCCTAGTGCTCAGCCTTCCAGCCGCTCCTCGAGCACGACGCTCACCTCGTCGCCGGCCTCCTTGCCGATGGCCTTCCGCACGTCGGCCTTCACCGGCAGCTTGTGGGTGCCGTCACCCATCGCCATGAAGGAGCTCCGGAACGGGTGACCGTCGACGGTGCCGCGCACCTTGACCAGGCCGCGGGTGCCGAAGTAGCTGGCCGAGTCCGGCCACACGACGTACGTCCAGCCGCCCTTGGCCGGGCTCTTCTGCAGCTTTGCGTCGAACCTCTCGTCCATGGTGCCTCCTCGGTCGCTTCTCCTATTGGACCTCGCGCGGCGCGAGAACTCATCGACGCCGTACGTCGAGAGGAGCGAGCACCTCGCCGAAGTCGGTGCCGAGCTCGCGGTCGAGGAACCGCAGGAGCGCCACGTTCAGGTCTGCTGCCCGGATCCCGTCGACGCCGTGGGAGGGCGTCATGAGCCGGGCGTAGGTGCCGGACGGGCTGGGCCCGGTCGACACGGTCCACGGCGTCTCGTCGTCGCAGCGCACCAGGTCGGAGGCGCCCACCTCACCCGCCCAGCCGACGGAGACGTCGACCGGGTGCTCGACCACCTGCCGCGGCGACACCGCGACCGCACGCGCGAACCGGTCGGCGTCGAGTGCCGGGAGGGCCCACGACTCGAGGGACTCGACGTCGACGCCGGGGTCGCGGCCGGCGAGGAGGTTGAGCTGGACCAGCTGGACCAGAGTCGGGTCGAGGTTGCGTGCGAGCGAGGCAAGCCCGGCGGCGAAGCGGGTGTTGAGCTCCGTCGGCCGGAAACCGTCGCGGCCGAGCACACCGTCGATGCCGAAGGCGCCCCGGTAGCCAGCGATCTCGCGCAGGTGCTCGCCCACGTCGCGGGCGAGGCTGCGCATCGCCTCGCGATCGGCCGCGGGTGGGTCCCAGGTGGTGCCCAGCCCGCCGAACAGGAAGCGGCGGCCGCTCCCGCGCAGGATCGCCAGCTCCACCGGCCGGAAGACGGCGGTCCCGTCGGGAAGCACCAGGCCGTGGATGCTGCAGGGCACCCCCTCGAGGAACGGCATGACCCGCACCCGGTCGCAGCGCGGCGCGAAGAACGCGAGGGCACTCGCGGCGTCCTCCGGTGCCGCCACCCAGCGCACGAACTCGCCGCCGCCGTTGAACCCGTCGCGGGCATCGCCGGCCCACACCACGCCGTCACCGTCGTCGAGCTGCTCGGTAGCGGTGCGCAGCGCTTCGGGCTCGACGGCGACCACTCGGCTCTCGGCGCGGGGTGCGCCGACGGCGTCCCAGAGCCCGTCCGCGACGAGCTTGTCCTCGAGCGCCAACCAGCTCGCGGGCCTGCCTGTGACGACGTCACGGCCCAGGACCGGCTCGGTCCCGATGAACGGCCCGACCACCCAGACCGCCTCGCACTGCGGGTCGTAGGCGCCGATCGCCTCGACGACGTGGTCGGGCAGGTCGCGGACGATGGCGTCGTGGCGGCGCAGGTCCTCGGTCATGGAGGGCGCGGGAGGGATGTCGAACATCACGATCTCCGCCTGCTCGGGTGTCGGAGTCGGGCCGGCGCCGAGCCCGTTGGCGAGCACGAGGGGGCGTGGCGCACCTGAGCGCTCGACGATCGAGACCAGGTCGACCAGCCCGGCGAGCGGACCGATGCCGCAGATCGTCAGGCGGCCGCGCAGCAGCCCGCCGAGGTGGTCGCGCAGCCGTTCGCGCTGCTCCGGATCGGCGAGGTCCATCGCCCCAGGCTAGGAAGGTGCGCTCGTGGCGGCGAGCAGTTATTCCACGCCTGACTCGACGTCGGCCTCGACCGCGCCGGTCATCGCGACGAGCTCGGTGTACGTCGTGGAGAACACCGCTGCCGGGTGCCCGGCCGCGGCCCACACCACGTCGTACCTGCGCAGCCAGGGGTCGATGTAGGTCGGCACCGGGATCGGGTGACCGATCGGGGAGACGCCGCCGATCACCTGCCCGGTGTGCTCGCGCACGAACTCCGGGGTCGCCCTTCGCAGGCCGCCGACGCCGATCCTCTCGGCGGTGGCGGCGGTGTCCACCCGGTGCGAGCCCGAGGTGAGGATCAGCACCGGGGAGCTGTCGGCGTCGAAGAGCAGGCTGTTCGCGATCGCCCCGACCTCGCAGCCCAGCGCCGCCGCCGCGAGGGCCGCGGTGTGCACCGAGTCGGGCAGCACGACGATCTCGCCGGTGCCGCCGCGTGCCTCGAGCTCGGTGCGGAAGCGGGCGACGGCAGCGTGCTCGGGGGGCCGGTCGGGGGACTGGTCGGGCGACATGGCGCGACCCTAGACGGCCGGTGATCCCGCTCTTGACGAGGCGTCGGTGGGCGGGTGTACCGTCGAGGCATTCGAACATGTGTTCGAGTGAGCAGCTCGGCGGAGGGTGGCCTGCGATGCGACGGTACGACGACCCGGTGGACGTGCGACGAGGACGGGTGGCCGGCCCCGGGTCAGGGGCAGGCCCCACCGAGTCACCCGTCGAGGCACTCGTCGAGGGGCCCGAGCAGTTCTTGTGGCAGGGCCGGCTGTGGAAGGTGCATGCCGTGCTCGCCCAGTGGGTGGAGACCGGCCCGTGGTGGCACTCGAGCGGGGCCCATGCCGTCCTCGGTGCGGACGACTGGGAGGACCAGGTCGGCTCCGTCGCCACCGAGCTGGCCACCGAGCGGGAGTTCTGGCGCGTCGAGGCCTCCCGCGGCCTCCGGACGGACCGCGGCGTCTTCGACCTGGTCTTCGACTGGGCCGACGGCGGCTGGCGACTCATCCGGTGCCTGGACTGAGAGGGGCGAACATGACCAGCACGACCAACCCGACCCGCACGATCAGCACGACGAGGCCGCCCGTCGACCTCCCGGCCGCGACCCACGCCTACCTCGCCCGGGCCGCCGACTCGCTCCGGGAGGCGATGACCACCCCGGACGTCCCCCGGCGCTACGCCTGCGCCCACGTCGCCGCCCTCCGTGCCACCGCTGCGTTGCTGGCGGCCCGCGCCAACCCGGTCCGACCGCCGCGCCGCGGCAGGCAGAAGAACGCCTGGGTGCTGCTGGCCGAGGTCGCTCCCGAGCTCGGCGAGTGGGCGTCGTTCTTCGCCGCCGGCGCCGCCAAGCGGGCGGCGGCCGAGGCGGGGTCGCGGCGGGCGGTCACCGAGCGAGAGGCCGACGACCTGGTGCGTGACGCCGACCGGTTCCTCGGCCTGGTCGAGGAGTCCCTCGGCATGGCTCGCCACGTCCCGATCCAAGAGCACCTTCCCGTCGAGGGCCGCTCAATTGCCTGACCCCTTCGTGCATTTGCATGTCGCGTCGGGCTACTCCTTGCAGTACGGCGCCTCCCACCCGCACGTGCTCGTTGAGCGAGCGGCCGAGCAGGAGATGGACATCCTCGCGCTCACCGACCGTGACGGCGCCTACGGCGCGGTCCGGTTCGCCAAGGCCTGCCTGCAAGGCGGCATCCGGCCGGTCCTCGGGGTCGACCTCGCGTTCGCGCCGACCCTCACGCTGCCCACCCCGGGCGGTCGAGCCGGTCACTCACTGGGTCACTCACTGGGTCGACCAGAGCACACCCGGACCCCGGTGCGCGGCGGGGCGTTCCGCGACGACCAGCTGCCCAGGGCGACGTTCCTGGCCGGCAGCCGGCGCGGCTGGGCCGCGATCTGCCGGCTGGTCTCGGCCACCCACCTGGCCGGCGAGCGGGGACGGCCGGTGAGCTCCCTCGACCTGGTCGCCGAGCACGTCTTCGACCAGGTCGCCGCGGGAGACGTGGTGGTGATGCTCGGTCCCGGCTCCGAGCTCGGCCGCGCCGTGACGCTGCGCCGCGACGATCTCGCGCATGCCGCGCTCGCGCCGTGGCTGACGATCGCCGACCGTGCCGACCTGCTCGTCGAGCTGGTCTCCCACCGGCTGCCCGGGTCCGGCCCGGGGTCGGCGCCGCACGCCGCCCGGATGGCCGGCCTCGCCCGGTCGACGGGGCTGGGGGCGGTGCTCAGCAACGCCGTCCGCTACGCCGACCGTGCCGACGCACCCACCGTCGACGTGCTCGACGCCGCCCGGCGCCTGGTCCCTCTCGACATCCGTCATGTCGATCGGGGCAACGCCGAGGGGTTCTTGAAGTCCGGCAAGCAGATGGCGGAGGTGGCCGAGGAGGTCTGCCGGTTCGCGGGCCTTGGTGACAGCGAGCGGGAGGCGCGACGGCTGCTCGCGCACACCCGGGTGGTCGCGGACCGCTGCGCCCTCGACCCACGCGCCGACCTCGGTCTCGGCGAGGTGCACTTTCCCGAGTTCGACCATGCCAGCGCAGGCCATGGATCGGGTGGTCCCGACACCGTGCTGCGGTCGCGGTGCGAGGCCGCCGTCGGTGACCGCTACGGCAACCAGCCGCGGCAGCGGATCTGGAAACGGCTCGACGACGAGCTGCAGATCATCGGCGGGCTCGGCTACGCGCCGTACTTCTTGACCGTCGCCGACGTCACCGACCTCATCAAGGACCTCGGGGTGCGGTGCGCGGCGCGGGGGTCGGGCGCCGGCAGCCTGGTCAACTACCTGCTCGGCGTCTCCGGTGTCGAACCGTTGCGCCACGACCTGTTGATGGAGCGCTTCCTCTCACCGCTGCGACAGGCGCTGCCCGACATCGACATCGACGTGGAGTCCGCGCGGCGGCTCGAGGTCTACGAGGCGATCCTCGACCGCTACGGCGGGGAGCGCTGCGTGTGCGTCTCGATGATGGACACCTACCGCGTCCGCCACGCGGTGCGCGACGTCGGCGCAGCGCTCGGCATGCCGGTCGGTGAGATCGACGCGATCGCCAAGGCGTTCCCGCACATCCGGGCGCGTGACGCGCGGGTCGCGCTGCGCGACCTGCCGGAGCTGCGCGCGTCCGGGCTGGGGGAGCATCGGCTCGACCTGCTGTTCCGGCTCGTCGAGCGACTCGACGGCCTGCCCCGTCACATCGCCGTGCACCCGTGCGGGGTGCTGCTGTCCGACACCACGCTGCTCGACCGGACACCGGTGGAGGCGTCGTACGCCGGGTTCCCGATGAGCCAGTACGACAAGGACGACGTCGAGGACCTCGGGCTGCTCAAGCTCGACGTGCTCGGCATCCGCATGCAGTCCTCGATGGCGCACGCGGTCGCCGAGATCGAGCGGCTCGAGGGGGTGCACATCGACCTCGACGACGAGGCGCAGGTGCCGCGAGACGACGAGCAGACCTTCGCGATGATCTCGCAGGCGAAGACGCTCGGCTGCTTCCAGATCGAGTCGCCGGGACAGCGCGAGCTGGTCGGCAAGTCCGGCATCGAGTCCTTCGAGGACATCATCACCGACATCTCGCTGTTCCGGCCGGGGCCGGTCAAGAGCGACATGATCACGCCGTACCTCGACGCCAAGCAGGGCTGGAAGATGCCCGGCTACCTCCACGACGACCTGCGGCCGATCCTCGGTCCGACCCATGGCGTCGTGGTGTTCCACGAGCAGGTGATCGAGATGGTCGCCCGGTTCGCCGGCTGCAGCCTCGCCGAGGCCGACGAGGCACGCCGGGCGCTCGGCGACGTCGAGGGGATGGCCGAGACCAAGCTGTGGTTCTTCCCGCGGGCGATGGGGCTCGGCTACCCCCGCCGGCTGGTCGAGGAGATCTGGAGGATCCTCGCGGCGTTCGCATCGTTCGGCTTCTGCAAGGCGCATGCCGCGGCGTTCGCGCTTGCCGACCTACCAGTCGGCCTGGCTCAAGGCGCACTACCCGGCGCACTTCTTGTCGGGCGTGCTCACCCACGACCCGGGCATGTACCCGAAGCGGCTGATCCTCGACGACGCCCGTCAGTTCGGCATCATCGTGCTCGGTCTCGACGTCAACGCCAGCGAGAAGACGTTCGTCGTCGAGTACGTCGAGCAGGATCCCGCTATCCGGTTGGCCTTGTCGGAGCTGAAGGGGATCTCCGAGGCCGAGGTGGACCGCATCGTGGCGGCCCGGCCCTACCAGTCGCTCACCGACTTCTGGCACCGCGCCCAGGTGTCCCGGCCGGTCGTGGAGCGGCTGGTGCTCGCCGGCGGGTTCGACACGGTCTACGGCATCGACATCGGGTCGGCTGGCACCCGCGGCTCGGGGGTGCGTCGTCGAGGCAAGGTCACCCGGCGCGACCTGCTGCTGCAGGTGGCCGACCTCGACCGTCATGCGCGGGCGGTCGACCGGGCCAGCAAGGGCCGTGGCCGTGGCCTGGCTGCCCGGGGTGCACCGGCGGGTGGGCGGTTGGCGGCGATCGAGCGCGCCGCCGACGCGGCGGGCCGCAACAGCTCCGACGAACTGGTCCGCGGGCAGCAGCGCGACGCGAAGCCGCGCCACGACCAGCGGCCGGGCCAAGAGCGCGGTCAGGGTCCGCAGGGCGAGGTGCCGTGGGACCAGCGGTCGGGGATGCACCCGACCAAGGCGCAGGCCGGCGTCTGGGAGCAGGCCGCCCGGCAGTCGCAGGCGACCCGACGGGCCGGCCCGGTCACCTCCGTCCAGCTCGCGCTGGACCTCGGCGACGCGCCGGTCGACGGCGAGGTCAGCGGGCTGCCCGAGATGAACGACTCCGAGCGGGTGCGTGCCGAGCTGGAGATCCTCGGTCTCGACGCGAGCCGGCACGTCGTGCGGTTCTACGACCCGTTCCTCGACGCGATCAAGGTGACCAGGTCCGCCGACCTGCTCCGGCAGCGCAGCAGGTCGGAGATCCTCGTCGCCGGGGTGAAGGTCGCCACCCAGACACCCCCGGTCCGGTCCGGGCGCCGGGTCGTGTTCCTCACCCTCGACGACGCGACCGGGCCGGTCGACGCCACCTTCTTCGAGGACGTGCAGGGCCCGTACGCCGCCACGGTGTTCCACTCCTGGCTCCTGGTGGTCCGCGGCGTGCTGCGTCGTACCGGCCGCAACGGCGTCTCCTTGCGAGCCACCGGCTGCTGGGAGCTGCCGGTGCTGCACGACGCCTGGCAGCGAGGCGGGGTCGACGCCGTCCACGAGGTGATCGCGACGGTGCCCGAGGGCTTCGGTGACGCAGGCAGCCAGCCCGATGCCGGCGAGGGTCACGGCTCGGCCGCCGGCGGCATGGGTCGCCGCCGGGTGCTCGTGCACTCCAGCGGCTTCACGATGTCGCCGTACGCCGACATCAAGCCGCCCGGCGAGGACACCAAGACGTCCTCCCGCAAACCGAAGTCATCGGCCCCCCGCAAGCTGTGGCACTCGTCTCCCGGTAGTTCCGGCGCATGAGAGGCAGGTGAGGTGGATGTCCACCGTCGGGACACATGTCCTGTGGTCACTAGGGTGGGCGCCATGCCGGCCGAGCCACCGCAGTACCCCGCGGGCAGCAGCCTCCAGCGACGCACCGCGGCGCGCACGGCCGTGGTGTGGGACGCGGTGCGTGAGGTGCTCGAGGAGACCAGCCGATCGACCGGACAGCCGGCGGCAGTCGTCGACATCGGCGGCGGCACCGGCGGGTTCGCGGTCCGGGTCGCCGAGCTCGGCCACCGGGTGGTGGTCGTCGACCCCAGCCCGGACGCCCTCGCGATCTTGTCCCGTCGAGCCGACGAGAGCGGTGTCGCCGACCGGGTCACCGGTTGCCAGGGCGGCTTCGAGGACCTGCCCGACCTGCTGCCCGATCTGCTGCCCCACACCGGTGAACATGCCGGCAAACAGCCGAGTGAGCAGCAGGGGGCCGACGTGGTGCTCTGCCACGGCGTCCTGGAGATCGTCGACGACCCGGCCACCGCGCTGGCCGCGCTCGCGCGAGTGCTCCGCCCCGGCGGCACCCTCAGCCTGCTGGTCAGCCAGCGGCACGCCGCGGTCGTCGCCCGCGCGATGGCCGGCCACTTCGGCCAGGCCCGGTCGATGCTGGACACCGATCCTCCTGCCGGCCCTGCAACCGAGGTGCGGCAGCGCCGGTTCACCGCCGACGAGATCACCGCGCTGCTCGACGAGCACGGGCTCGACGTCCAGTCGTTGCACGCCGTGCGGGTGTTCGTCGACCTGGTCCCCAGCTCCCTGGTCGACCTCGAGCCCGGTGCCGCCCAGGCCCTGGTCGAGCTCGAGCAAGCCGTGTCGACCCGCCCGGAGTACCTCGCCCTCGCCACCCAGGTCCACGCCCTCGCCACCCGCCGCTAGTTCCCCAGAGCCCGGCCGTGGTGCGACGGTGCACGGACAGCCGAGGCGGCGGCCCTGGCCATGGCCGCTGTGCGACTGCGCACTCACAGCCAAGGGGCGGCGGAGAAGGAGGGTCCGGGGGGCATAAAAGCGCCGCAACGAAAAAAGGCGGTCAGCAAGACAATCCGGCCGGCGCCCGCGCCCCCCGGGCCCTTCGGCGCAGCCGTCCCGTGGGTGCGAAAGAGCGCCCAGGGTGCCCAGGCAGTCGCCCAGCCCCACCAAGGTGCCAGGTTGAGTCCCGAGCAGGCGTCGTGGGAGTGCCCCATCCTCCACGTCGACATGGACGCCTTCTACGCCTCGGTGGCGATCCGCGACCGCCCCGAGCTGCACGACGTCCCGGTCGTGGTGGGCGGCGGCTACCGGGGCGTCGTGGTGTCCGCGAACTACCCCGCCCGCGCCTACGGCATCCACTCCGCGATGCCGATGACCCGCGCCCGCCGGCTCTGCCCGAACGTCGTGGCGGTCTCTCCCGGCTCCGAGAGCGTCGAGGTGGTCTCGAAGTCGGTGATGGAGACCTTCCGCCAGGTCACCCCGCTGGTCGAGGTGGTCTCCCTCGACGAGGCGTTCCTCGACGTGTCCGGCTCGGTACGACGGCTGGGGTCGCCGTACTCCATCGCGCAGCGACTGCGGGCCCGCATCTACGACGAGCAGGGCGTCACCTGCTCGGTGGGCATGGCCGCCACGGTCGCGGTCGCCAAGCTCGCCAGCCGGAGAGCCAAGCCCGACGGCATCGTCGTGGTCCCACCCTCGGCGGTGACCACCTACCTGCACCCGCTCGACGTGGGTGAGCTGTGGGGGGTGGGGGAGAAGACCACCGGGCTGCTCCACCGGCTGGGCCTGATGACCATCGGCGACGTCGCCCACACGCCACTGACCACGCTGCAACGAGCGGTCGGCGTCCACATGGCACACCAGCTGCACCAGCTCGCCTGGGGCGAGGACCGGCGGGTGGTGACCGCGCGTCGTGGCACCGCGGAGCCCGACAAGAGCATCGGGGCCGACGAGACGTTCGGACGCGACACCGACGACCGGGCCGTGGTGCTGCGTGAGGTGCTGCGGCTCTCGGCGAAGGTGGCGGGACGGATGCGGGCCGTCGAGGTGGCCGGCCGGACGGTCACGCTGAAGGTGCGGTTCGCCGACTTCACGACGATCACCCGGTCCAAGACGCGGGGTGAGGCCACCGACGTGACGCAGGAGATCTACCGGACCGCGAGCGACCTGTTCACCGCGCTCGGCCTGCAGCGGGCCCGCATCCGGCTGGTGGGGGTGCGGGTCGAGGGGCTGGTGCCACGAGCCACCGTGCAGCGGCAGCTGGTCCTCGGGGAGCGTGAGCACGGCTGGTCCGAGGCCGACGTGGCGATGGACCGGGCGGTGCGGCGGTTCGGGGACGAGGCGGTCCGGCCGGCGACGCTGGTGATGCCCGGCGAGTAGGTGCAGAGACGGAAACCGCCCGGAATTAGCAGCGGCCCCGGTCCGGGGGGAGGACCAGGGGCCGCCGAGGCCGAACATCGGGGGGCTTGATGTCGGCTCCGCGAACGGCGGGGGGCTGCCATTCACGGTGGTCGAACTGCGCAGACCCGCCATCTCCCAGGTACGGCCAGTCTGTCGAGCAGTCACACCGAGTGTCGGCATCCGAGGTGACTACTCTTGATAGCCCGAAAGGACTATTTGTGCGCTCCCTTCGGCTCAATCCCGGCTTGATCCCGTTCGAATGCCCCTGATCCGGCCCCACCCTCGCGGCGTACGGTCGATGATGAGTCGTGCGGTCCCCTGGGGGGCGATCGCCAGGCGATTAACCTGACGACGGAGACAGGACTGATGAGTTCGCGTGATGGAGACGACGGCAGCCTCGCGCTGACCGACGTTGCCGAACCCTCGCGTTCGCTGGACCGCCTCTCGCTCGGCGAGCTGCGCTCGTACCGACGTCAGCTGGCCGACGAGGAGGAGAAGATCTCCTACTGGCGCCGGCTGGTGCACGCCCGCATCGACGTCCTCGAGGCCGAGGCGCACCACGAGCGCCCGCTGCGGCTCGACGAGCTGATCCGGGTGCTCGGTGACACCGGCTCCGGGCGCAGCCGCACCGCACTGGTCAACGTCCGCGCCGCCGACGACCTGCCCGAGCTCCCGGTCCTCGCCGACATGTGGGTCACCGAGCTCGACCCCAACGACACCGCCGAGGTCAACGCGGCCGTAGGTCGCCTCCGTGCCGCGGAGAGCCAGCTGACCGACTACCGCCGCGCCCTGCACGAGCGTCTCGACGGCGCCACCACCGAGCTGATCGATCGCTACCAGCGCGACCCCGGCCAGTGCGCTGGTCGCGTTCCAGGTCCCGCATGCCGGCGGCAGGCAAGCCCGGAGTGGCCACGATGACCCCGAGCGAGGACCTCGAGCAGATCTGGCGCGAGTTCCGGGCGACCAACGACCCGGGGCTGCGCAACCGGCTCGTGCTGCAGTACGCCCCGCTCGTCAAGTACGTCGCCGGCCGGCTCCGCACCCGGATGCCCGACTCCGTCGACCAGGACGACCTGGTCTCGGACGGCGTGCTCGGCCTCATGGACGCCATCGAGCGCTTCGAGCCCGCCCGCGGGCTGTCCTTCCAGACGTTCGCGGTGCCCCGGATCCGCGGCTCGATCATCGACGGCATGCGGTCGATGGACTTCGTGCCGCGCTCGGTGCGCGACAAGCTCCGGCTGGTGCACCGCGCGCAGGTCACGCTCGAGGAGCGGCTCGGCCGCGCGCCCGAGGACACCGAGGTGGCCCGCGAGGTCGGCATCCCGGTCCAGCAGCTGCGCGACCTGAGCCGGCAGGCCAACTCCAACCACGCCAACCTCGACGACTTCGACCTCGCCGACGAGCTCGCCTCGGCCGCCGACCACCACGTCGAGCAGGGCGACGTGAACGCGTCCTTGATGCGCGTCGTCGACCAGCTCGTGCGAGCGCGACCAGGTGATCATCGCGCTGTACTACTTCGAGGGCCTCACCCTCGCCGAGATCGGCCGCGTGCTCGGGGTCACCGAGTCCCGGGTGAGCCAGGTGCACCGTCGAGCCACCAACACGCTGCGCGAGAAGCTCCTCGAGCTCGAGTCCGTCTAGCTCACCGCTCATTTTCCCGGTGGATTTCGCGGTGGATTTCTCGGGCTCGGGTACCGGTTGCCGCGAGTGCTGCCTAGACTGAGTCACAAGATTGGCTGGCGGGAGGACAACGTGCCGCTCTCGGAAGAGGAGCTTCGTCTGCTCGAGCAGATGGAGCGCGCCCTGGTTGCCGAGGACCCCAAGCTCGCCTCCACCATGCGAGGCGCCACGCTTGCGGGCCACGGCGCGTCGACGCGCGCTGATCGCTGCCGTCGTCTTCGTGCTCGGCATCGGCGTGCTGATGACCGGTGCGGTCATCCAGCTGATCCCGGTCGGCATCGTCGGCTTCGTGGTCATGCTCGCCTCGGCGTACGTCGCGCTCAGCTCCTGGCGCGGCCAGGACAAGACCCCCGAGCGCAACGGCCAGTCCGACGCCGGCCCGCACGCGACCTTCAGCGTCATCGAGGGCGGCAGGTCCCGCAAACGCACCAAGGGCGGCTCCAAGGGCACGCCCAAGGGCCTCGGCCGACGCTCCTCCTCGCACGGCTCGATGATGGAGCGCTTCGAGGAGCGCTGGCGCCGCCGTCGCGACCAGAACGGCTACTGACCAGCTAAACGGCGCGGTCCACACCTGGCTCGCTGATGAGCCGGCCGCGGCGGGTGCGCGCCGTCTGCCGTGCCCGCGCGGCCGAGAGCACTGACGTCGGCAGCCAGCGCGCCAGCACGACCCGGTGCCGGTCGACGCCCGCTCGGAGCGCGGCGACGCAGATGTCGACGTCGACGGCGACCTCTTGAGCGCTGGTGGCGTCCGCGGGCAGGCCGCGGGAGTACCTGGCTCGTTCCAGCAGGCCGACCAGCCGGTGCAGCGCCTCCTCGGCCTCGGGCACGGCGCCGGGTCCTCGTCGTGGCAAGCGCACAGCGGGGTCCTCTGGGTCCGGTGGGCAGGTGAACGCAGCGGTCAGGGCGGCCGTCGTGGTGCGCAGCGTGACCCGGTCGTCCCACCCGACACCGAGGTCGAGAGCGCTGTCGCGCAGCTCGCGCCAGCCGGCTTCGATCCAACCGCGCGCGTCCTGGGCGCCGGCCCAGCGACGGCGCCGCACCAGGGTGCGCACCGTCCGGGGGGCCAACAGCAGCGCGACCAGCGCGACCGGGAGCAGCACCCACACGAGCGCGCCGGCGCCGCCACCGGAGGAGCCCGAGGTGTCCTCGCTCGTGGCCGTCGCGCCGTCCTGGGTCTTGTCGAGTCGGGTGTTCGAGGGCGCGGCACTCGGGGAGTTCCCAGCGCTGGCCGATGCTTGCGGCAGCCGCTGCGTGGTGTACGCCGGAACCGCGCCCGTCCTCGACGACGGCGTCGGCTCGAAGCGGACCCAGCCCACCCCGCCGAAGTACATCTCCGGCCAGGCGTGCAGGTCGTGGGAGCTGTAGACATAGGTGTCGCGGGAGGCCTGGTCGGGGTGCAGGAAGCCGACGGCGACCCGGGACGGGATGCCGAGGCTGCGGCCCATGAGTGCCATCGCCGCTGCGAACTGCTCGCAGTAGCCCACCCGCCCGCCGGGGCCGGTGCTGAGGAACTTCACGAGGTCGTCGGCGCTGTTGCCCGACGCCCGGCTCAGTGAGTAACGGAAACCGCCGTCCTCACGGAACCAGCGCTGCAGCGCCACCGCCTGCTCGAACCTCGAGGTCTGTTGCTCGGTCACGTTCTGGGCCAGCCGCCGGACGTAGGACGGGAAGCCGCGGGGGAGAGCGGTGTTCGGCTGCGAGACCGACAACGGCGCCGGGAGGGCAGAGGCGAGCTCGCGTGCGGTGGGGCTCAGCCGCAGCGACTTGAGCCGATAGGTCAGGCCGGCCGTGGTCTGGTCGTCGGCCGCGCTGATGAAGTCCATCGTGGCGCGGTCGTAGCGCCAGTCGCCCGGTGCGTCCACCGCGGTCACCGGGTACGGCGTCGGCAGCCACCGCGATCCGAACTCGTCGTCGACCTCGATGGTCGCCTCGTCCTCCTTGCGGGAGATCTCCGGGTCGAGCCCCGGCGCGGCTGGGACCGCACCGGCGGCCCGCTGCTTGATCGGGATCTGCCGGCTGGAGGGTCGCCAGGTCTGACCGTCGAAGGAGTTGAGCACCGACAGCCGCAGGTACGACGGGTCGGGGTCCGTCGTCTTGATCGTGAGCAGATCGACGTCGGCGCCGCGAGCCAGGTCGCGCTTGAGGTCGACGATCGGGTTGGTGACGTCGACCCCGCTGCCGGTGCCGGTGCCGTCACCGTTGCCGCCGTCGAACCAGCTCGCGGTGATCGTCGGCACCAAGAAGGGGGCGACGACCGCGAGACCGGTCGACACCAGCCCGATGCGGCGGGCAGCCGACCAGACCGCGGGGCCGCCCACCACCGCGCGCTCGTTGTCGAAGAGGCCGGCACGTGGCGTCAGCCGCTGACCCCAACGCGACAGCCGCAGGTCCTCCCCGGCCGTGACCAGGAACAAGAAGCAGAGAGCGGCGGCGGTGAACTTCGGCCACGAGACGCCCCCGGCGAGGATGCTGACCGGCGCGGTGTACACCGCCAGCAGCGGCAGGCCCGCGAGCGGCGCGCGCCGCAGCCCGACCGCGAGGAAGTCCACCATCACGGCCGTCGCGGCGCCCATGATGATCATCAGCGGGTAGAACTCCGGCACCGACGCGGGCACCGGGGCGGAGAAGGTCTGCGCGGCCACGAAGGAGCGTTCGACCGCGTCGGCCATCGCGCGCACCGAGTCAGGCGTCGGCAGGTATCCGGCGAGCGCTTCGGCTCCCGCGAGCCGGTGGTGCAGCCACACGGTCAGCAGGGCGACCTGGATGAGCGCCACCAGGGGAGCGGCGACGCGGACCGCGCGAAGCAGCATCCCGCTGACGGCGACCAGCAAGCAGGCGACGAGCAGCGGCCCCATGAAGCCGGACGGCACCTCCGCGAACGGCATCCACGCGAACAACGTGACCCATGTCGTGAGTGCAGCGAGCAGCGACAGCGTGGTCGTGGTCGGGCGCAGGTCGCGCAGCGATGTCATGGCGCGGTCCCGGTGACGGTGTCGGCCGCGATGCCCGGCGCGGTGCGAGGGCGGGCGGTGGTGGTGCGGCCGGCGCTGCCCAGCTCCTGCCACACCGATGCGAGCGGGACCTGCGGCCCGGCCGTGACGGCTCGCCAGCCGTTCGCGCCGAGCCAGGCGGTGCGTTCGGCGGACGTGGCCTCCTCGGGCCGGACGTGCCGGTCCCAGCGCGGGTACGTCGAGCACGATCGCCATCGCGCTCGAGGCGTGGTGCCGCATGCGGTTCAGCGACGGGGATGTCGTGGTCACCGAGGTCGCCGAGCACGGCGATCAGCAGCCCCGAGTGACCGCCCTCCGACAGCCACCGCGGGTCGAGCCGGGGCTGGTCGGCGTTGCCGAGGACTGCCAGCGACTCCAGCAGCGGAGCGGTCTCCGCCGTGGCCGTGCCGTGCTCGTGCCAGGTGCCGCCGTGCTCCTCGCCGCTGGCGGTCACCAGCCGGATGGCTGAAGCCCCGCTGCACCAGGTGCACCGCCACCGAGGCGGCGACCGAGACCGCGTGCTCGAACGAGGACGCGGCGCCCATCCCGCGGTGCGCGAAGATCCGGTTGTCGATGAACAGCGTCGCCCGCGACTGCCACGGCTGCTCCTCGCGACGCACCATCAGCTCGCCCGCGTGCGCGCTGCTGCGCCAGTGCACGCGCCGCAGGTCGTCCCCGCGGCGGTACTCGCGGACGGTCACGTCCTCGGCGCTGCCGCTCGCGAACGCGCGAGGGCGGTTGTCACCCGACCCGGTCCACACCCCCGAGAGCGGCACCAGGGGGAGCGCGACCACGCGCGGGGTGACCACGAACGTCGACTGGCTCTGGAACGTGCGGTCCATCTCCACCAGGCCGAACGGGATCGCTGAGCCGCACGCGCATCGGGCCGACCGTGAAGCGGCCCCGGACGTCGGAGCGGATCTGGTACTCCACCTGGCGCTGCCACTTCGGGCCCATGCGGTCGACGACGAACCGGGGCCGCGTGCCGAGGACGTAGGGGATGTGGTCCTCGAGCAGCAGCGTGCCGGTCGGCGTACGCCCGTCGTTGCTGAGGCCGAGCTGCACCCGCGCCTGCTGCCCGGCGCTGACCTGTGTCGGGGACATCGACCGGACCAGCCCGAGGCGGTAGCGGCTGCGGCCGAGGAAGAAGGCGGTGACCAGCGGCAGGGCCAGCAGCAGGCCCGCGACCCGGATCAGCTCGTCGTGCCCGAGGAACAACGCGCACACCAACGCCGTGACGCCGGCTGCCAGGAACGCGCGCCCGCGAAGGGTCAGTCCTCGCAGCGCCTCACCCATGGCCTCAGGACCTCTGCGAATCCTCGGGCATCGGCACGCCGGCAACGATCTGCCTCATCGCTGCCTCGGGCGTCCGCCCGCCCATCGACGCCTCGACCGTGGTGAGCATGCGGTGCGAGAGCACCTGCACCGCGAGGTCGTGCACGTCGTCGGGGACCACGTAGTCGCGTCCGCCGATCGCGGCCGACGCCTTGGCCGCCCGCACCAGGTGCAGGGTCGCGCGAGGGGACGCGCCGAGCAGCAGCTCGGGGGAGTTGCGGGTCGCGGTGCTGATCGCGACGGCGTAGCGCTGCACGGCCTCGGAGACGTAGACCTGGCCGACGATGTCGATCAGCTTGCGGATCTCCGCGGCGTCGGCCACCGGCTCGAGGTCGTCGAGCGGGTTGGTCCGCGTGTGGGAGTCGAGCATCGCGATCTCGGCGGCCTCGACCGGGTAGCCCATCGACACCCGCGCCATGAAGCGGTCGCGCTGCGCCTCGGGCAGCGCGTAGGTGCCCTCCATCTCGATGGGGTTCTGGGTGGCGATCACCATGAACGGCGTCTCGAGGAAGTACGTCGTCCCGTCGACCGTGACCTGCCGCTCCTCCATGCACTCGAGCATCGCCGACTGGGTCTTGGGGGACGCCCGGTTGATCTCGTCGCCGACCACCACGTTGGCGAAGATCCCACCGGGGCGGAACTCGAACTGGCGGGTGTCCTGGTTGAACACCGACACGCCCGTCACGTCCGAGGGCAGCAGGTCGGGGGTGAACTGGATGCGGCGCACCGTGCAGTCGATCGAGCGGGCCAGCGCCTTGCTCAGCATCGTCTTGCCGACACCGGGCACGTCCTCGATCAAGAGGTGGCCCTCCGCGAGCAGCACCACGAGCGACAGCCTGGCGACCTCGGGCTTGCCCTCGATGACCTTCTCGATGCTGGTGCGGATCCGTCCGGTGACCCGCTGCAGGGTGTCGAGGTCAGCGGCACCGGTGGGCTCGAGTGGCCGGGCGGAAGTCACGTTGATCAGTCAACCTCATCGCTCAAGCACCTGTCATCGACTCGGGGGACGGCTCGTGAGCGGCCTGTGACCTGGCCGGACCTGGGGACGCGCCGCCCGGAAGGCGGCGCCAAAAGGGCCGAAATGGTTGACGGTGGAGCGTGGTGGAGTAGAGTGGTGCGCAGTGGAGGAGGTCCACCCTTCACGTCGGACTGGGAGGTGGCCGATGTTCTTCGGCACCTACACCCCCCGGCTCGACGACAAGGGCCGGCTCTTCCTCCCGGCGAAGTTCCGGGACGCACTGGCGGAGGGTCTCGTGGTCACTCGAGGGCAGGAGCGCTGTCTCTACGTGTGGTCCCTCGAGGAGTTCGAGAAGCTCACCGAGCGGCTGCGCGACACCTCGGTCACCAACAAGGCGGCCCGGGACTACGTGCGGATGTTCTTCGCCGGCGCCTCGGACGAGACGCCGGACAAGCAGGGCCGCATCACCGTCCCGCCGCTGCTGCGGGACTACGCCTCGCTGACCAAGGACTGCATGGTCATCGGTGCGATGAACCGGATCGAGATCTGGGACGCCGGCTCGTGGCAGACCTACTCCGACCAGCAGGAGCAGGCGTTCGCGGACCTCTCCGAGGAGGTGTTCCCCGGGGTCTGAGCAGCACAGACACAGCACGGCACACTACAAGAGTCGTCGGACGAGGTCTCACGTCCGCTCCCACCACCCGTCTGGCACACCTTCCCCGGTGCCAGAAGGGCGGAGCGGGCGGGGACCTGGTCCGACGAACCACAGCACCAGCACCAGAACAGTCACAGTGTCGATGGAGAGAGGCGAGGCGATGAACGGCACCCTGCCTCAGCACGGGTCCGCCGCTGCGGCGACCGGCACGCCCGCGTCGCGTCCGTCACGAGGTGCGTGACGGAGCCGCCGTGGTGGCGTTCTCCGCGATCGCCTCGACAACCGTGGCCCTCGCCCTGCTCCTGCTGGCCCGGATCGTCGGGTAGTCCCGCTGTCCATGACCTCGACATGACCAGCCCGAGCCACGTCCCGGTCATGCTCGACCGGATCGTCGCCCTGGTGGCCCCGCCTCTCGAGCAGCCCGACCGCGAGCAGACCCTCCTCGTCGACGCGACGCTCGGCCTCGGCGGGCACACCGAGGCGGTGCTGGAGCGCTGCCCGCGGGCGCGGGTCATCGGCATCGACCGTGACGTGCACGCCCTGGACCGCAGCCGGGAGCGCCTCGCGCCGTACGGCGAGCGGGTCACGCTGGTGCACGCGGTCTACGACGAGGTCGCGGACGTCCTCGCCGAGCTCGGCCACCCGCGCGTCGACGGCGTGCTGTTCGACCTCGGTGTCTCCTCGATGCAGATCGACATGCGCGAGCGCGGCTTCGCCTACGCGGAGGACGCGCCCCTCGACATGCGGATGGACGACACCCACGGGCCGACCGCCGCCGACGTCCTCAACGAGTACTCCGCCGAGGAGCTGGCCCGCATCCTCTCGACGTACGGCGAGGAGCGGTTCGCGCGCCGCATCGCCAAGGCCGTCGTGCGCGAGCGAGCCACGGAGCCGTTCGCCGGCTCGGCACGCCTCGTGCAGCTGCTGTACGACGTGATCCCGGCGCCGGCCCGTCGCAAGGGCGGCCACCCGGCCAAGCGCACGTTCCAGGCACTGCGCATCGAGGTCAACGACGAGCTGTCGGTGCTGCGACGCGCTCTTCCGGCCGCCATCGAGGCCGTCGGCGTCGGCAGGCCGCGTCGTGGTGATGAGCTACCACTCGCTCGAGGACCGGATCACCAAGCAGGTCTTCGCCGAGCACGTCCGCAGCGACGTGCCGCCCGACATGCCGTTCGTGCCGGCCGGGCACGAGCCGGCACTTCGACTGGTCACCCGGGGGTCCGAGAAGGCCTCCGCCGAGGAGATCGCACAAAATCCGCGCGCCACATCGGTGCGCCTTCGCGCCATCGAGCGGGTTCGGAAGGGAGAGTTCGCATGACGGAGCCGAGGGGAAGCGCACATGAGCTCGTTGATGAACGAGGCGCGGAGCCGGGTGCCGCGGATCGCCGAAGCGGCGGTCGAGCGGGCCCGCCTGACGGTGGTGCCGCGCGCCACCGGTCGCCGCGCTGCTCGCGTCCCGTTCGTGACCCTCGTGTCGATGATCCTCGTCGCCGGCGTCGCCGGGCTGCTGTTCTTCAACACCTCGATGCAGCAGGTCTCGTTCACCGCCACCCGCATGGAGCACCGCGCCCAGCTGCTCGACGCCGAGCGGCAGGGCCTGCAGATGCAGCTCGACTCGCTGCGCAACCCGCAGCGGCTGGCGATTCGGGCCAAGGCGCTCGGCATGGTGCCCGCCGCGAGCCCGGCGTTCATCAAGATCACCGACGGCAGCGTCCTCGGCACCCCGACGCCGGCGTCGTGGGCCGACGCGATCCGCGTCAACTCCGAGCCGACCCGTCGCCCCAAGGACCTCCGCCCGAAGCCGAAGCGCGTGATCGAGAAGGTCCCCGACGCCGGCTCCACGGGCACGGGCAGCACGACCGGCACCACCGGATCCACGACGAACCCGGCGCCGGGCGGCGCGGCACCCGGAGGCACGCGCTAGCGGCAGGTAGAAAGAAGACCCCACAGCAGCCAGCCAGCAGGGGGAGTCTTCGTTGACCAACGGCAGCCGGCCCCGTCGCGGCCAGCCTCGTCGTGGCGAGCCCCGGCCGCGCGCCGGTGCGCGCCGCCGCGAGTCCCGACGTGCGCGCGCCCGAAGAGTACGTGCGCTGCGGGGTGCCTCGCTGGTCCGACTGCGCATCGGGTTCTTGCTGATCGCGATGATCGTGTCGGTCTTCGCCGCCCGGCTGTTCCAGCTCCAGGGCGTCGACGCGAAGGCGTACGTCGCGAAGGCACGCGCCGAAGGTGTCGTGACGGTGAACCTTCCCGCGACCCGCGGATCGATCACCGACCGCAACGGCGTGCCGCTCGCCGACTCGGTCGACGGCTTGATGATCGTCGCCGACCCGACGCTGACCATCAAGCACGCCAACGAGATCGCGACGATCATCGCCCGGCGGCTCGACGTCGACTACTTCGACGTGCTCCAGCGGCTGCGCAAGCCCTACACGCACTTCCAGTACATCGCCCGCCGCGTCCCGGCCACCAAGGCGCGCGCCGTCGTCGCGGAGATCGACGACCGCGGCTTCAAGGGGATCGACACCCGGCGTGACCCGGTGCGCTCCTACCCCGACGACGACGTCGCGGCCAACCTCGTCGGCTTCATGAACGCCGAGGGGCAGGCCGGCGAGGGCGCGGAGCTGATGTTCGACAAGCTGCTGGCGGGCACGGACGGTCGCGCCACCTACGAGGTGGGCGGCGGCAACCGCATCCCGCTCGGCGACAACAGCACGGTCCCGCCGCGCAGCGGTCACAACCTCAAGCTGACCATCGACCGGGACGTGCAGTGGTACACCCAGCGCGTCGTGCGCTCGGCGGTGCAGGCCTCACGGGCGAAGACCGGCGCCGCCGTGGTGATGGACACCCACACCGGCGAGCTCCTCGCGCTCGACCGACTACCCGACCTTCGACGCCAACCACCCCACGTCGTTCCCCAAGGACGACCTCGGGTCACGAGCGCTGCGCGACGTCTACGAGCCCGGCTCGGTGCGAGAAGGTGCTGACCGTCTCCTCGCTGCTCGACGCCCGCAAGGTGACCCCGCACACGAAGATCGTGGTGCCGCCGGAGCTGCCGGTGCAGGACCGCGTGATCCACGACTACTTCCAGCACGGCCGCATCCACCTGACGCTGACCGGCGTCATCGCGAAGTCCTCCAACATCGGCACGGTGCTCGCGGCGAGCCAGTTCAAGCCCCAGCAGCTCTACGACTACCTGCGCTCGTTCGGTCTCGGCAAGCGCACGGACATCGGCGTGCACGGTGAGTCGTCGGGCGTGCTCAACGACTGGCAGCGGCTGGGCGCCGATCAACCAGGACACCATCGCCTTCGGTCAGGGCGTCTCGGTGAACGCCGTGCAGATGGCCGCGGCGGTCAACGTGGTCGCCAACGGCGGCGTCTACGTCTCACCCAGCCTGATCAAGGGTCGCGCGACCACGTCCGGTGGCACCGAGGTCGGCTCCGACGACAGCCGCAGCACCGGGTGGTCAGCAAGCGCGCCGCGATCTTGATGACGCGGATGATGGAGGCGGTGACGAACCCGGAGACCGGCACCGCCGGGATGGCCGGCATCCCGGGCTACCGGGTGGCGGGCAAGACCGGCACCGCGCAGCGGGTCGGCAGCAAGTGCCACTGCTACAACGGCACGTTCACGGCGTCCTTCGCGGGCTTCGCTCCGGCCGACAAGCCGCGCTTCCTGGTCTACATCGTCATCCAGGACCCGAAGAACGGCGGCGGTGGCGGCTCGATCGGCGGACCCGCGTTCCACAAGATCATGAGCTACCTGCTCCAGCGCTACGCCGTGCCGCCGACCGGCACGAAGCCGCCGGTGCCACGCATCGAGTGGTGACCGCTGCCCGGTAACCTTCGCCGGGTGCAGGACACGATCCCGTTGCGCCCCACCCATCCGGTGGAGACGCCTCTCGGGACCGTCGTCGACTGGCTCGGCCCGTCGTTGCTCGAGCAGCACGGACCGGTCGAGCGCGTCACCCTCACGGGCGTGACGATCAGCTCCCAGCGCGCCTTTCCCGGCGACCTGTACGTCGCGCCCGCAGGCGCCCGCTCGCACGGGGCGGACTTCGGCCCCCAGGCCGTCGAGGCCGGTGCCGTCGCGGTGCTGACCGACCGTGACGGGCTGGCACGACTTGGCGACCTCGGTGCGGTCGTGCCCGTGCTCGTCGTCGAGCGGCCGCGGTCGGTGGTCGGAGACCTGGCCGCCCTGGTCTACGGCAACCCCGCCGGGCGGCTGCGTCTGGTCGGGGTCACCGGCACCCAGGGGAAGACCACCACCACCCGGCTCGCCGAGGAGGCGCTGACCGCCGCCGGCGTCGGCGCCGCGGTGATCGGCACCGTCGGCACGCGGGTGGCGGGCACCGACCTGCAAACCTCGCTCACCACCCCCGAGGCACCCGACCTGCACGCGCTGTTCGCCGTGATGGCCGAGCGCGAGGTGGTGGCGTGCGCGATGGAGGTGTCGAGCCACGCGCTGGTCATGGGACGGGTCGACGGGGTGGTCTTCGACCTCGCCTGCTTCACCAACCTGGGGCGCGACCACCTCGACTTCCACGCCGACGTCGAGGACTACTTCGCGGCCAAGGCCTCGCTGTTCACTCCCGCGCGCACCCGGCGCGCGCTGGTCAACGTCGACGACGAGTACGGCCGCCGGCTCGTCGAGCAGTGCTCGGTGCCGGTGCGGACCTACTCCGCGCTCGGCGCCGAGGCCGACTGGCGTGCCGACGACGTACACCTCGAGCCGACCGGCTCCACGTTCACCGTGCATCCACCCGAGGGCCGGCTCGTTCACGACGCGGGTGCCGCTCACCGGTGACTTCAACGTCTCCAACGCGCTGTGCGCGCTGGCAGCCCTCGGCGAGGTGGGGTTCGACCCCGCGTCGGTCGCCGAGGCGATGGGCCGTTCCGGCGGCGTCCCCGGCCGCCTCGAGCAGGTGGACGGCGGGCAGGACTTCCTGGCGATCGTGGACTACGCGCACAAGCCCGACGCGGTGACCGCGGCGCTGGCGGCCCTGCGCCCGCTGACCACGGGCCGGCTCGTCGTGGTCATCGGCGCCGGGGGAGACCGCGATCCCGGCAAGCGATCGCTCATGGGGGAGATCGCGGCACGGCTGGCCGACGTCTTGGTGGTCACCGACGACAACCCGCGCAGCGAGGACCCGGCCGTCATCCGCGCCGAGCTGCGCAAGGGAGCCGCCGAGGTCTGCGCAGGCAGAGCGGGCCGAGGTGCACGAGGTGGGCGACCGCCGCGAGGCGATCCGCCTCGCGGTGCGGCTCGCCGGGGCCGGGGACACGGTCGTGGTCGCCGGCAAGGGGCACGAGACCGGCCAGGTGGTGGGGGACACCACGCATCCCTTCGACGACCGGGTCGTGCTGCTCGAGGAGCTGGCCGCGCGATGATCGCGATGCGACTGGCGGAGATCGCCGAGGTGGTCGGCGGCTCCGTGGTCAACGACGACGGCGCGACCGTCACGGCACCGGCCTTCGTCGACAGCCGGATCACCGAGCGCGGCGGGCTGTTCGTCGCGGTCGTGGGCGAGCGAGTCGACGGCCACGACTTCGCGGACGCGGCAATGTCGGCGGGCGCTGCCGGCGGTGCTGTCCTCACGCGACACCGGCCGACCGGGCGTCGTCGTCGACGACGTCGTCGCGGCCCTGGCCGCGCTCGCCCATCACGTGCTCGAGGCGCTCCGCCGCCGCGAAGGGCTCCGCGTCGTCGCGCTGACCGGCTCGCAGGGCAAGACCAGCACGAAGGACCTGCTGGCCCAGGTGCTGGCGGCGGCCGGCGCCACGGTCGCGACGTTCGGCTCGTTCAACAACGAGATCGGGCTGCCGCTCACCGTGCTGCGCGCGGACACCTCCACCAGGCACCTCGTGCTGGAGATGGGCGCCCGTCACATCGGCGACCTGAGCGCGGCGTGCCGGATCGCGCGGCCGGACGTCTCGTTGGTGCTCAACGTCGGCAAGGCGCACATCGGCGAGTTCGGCTCCCGCGAGGGCATCGCACAGGCCAAGGGCGAGCTGGTCGAGGCGCTCGACGAGCACGGCACCGCCGTGCTGAACGCCGACGACCCGTTCGTGACCGCGATGCGTGAGCGCACCCGAGCGCAGGTCTTCACCTTCGGCACCGGCCCGGCCGCCGACGTGAGGTTCGCCGACGTCGAGATCGACGACCTCGGCCGGCCCTCCTTCCTGCTCTCGTACGACGGAGACCAGGCGCAGCGTGTCGCTGGGGCTGGTCGGCGCGCCACCACGCCGGCAACGCCACGGCGGCCGCAGCGGTCGCGGTCGTCGCTCGGCGTGCCCCTCGACCTGGTCGCCGACGTCGCTGGCCGAGGCGACCGCGACCTCGCGTGGACGCATGGAGGTGCACGAGCGCGCGGACGGCGTCACGGTCATCGACGACGCGTACAACGCGAACCCGGACTCCATGCAGGCGGCGCTGGAGGCGCTGGCCGCCGTCGGGCGCGGTCGGCCGGGGTCTCGCACCGTCGCCGTGCTCGGAGAGATGCGCGAGCTGGGCGCGTCGGCACCCGAGGAGCACGAGGCCGTTGGCAGACTGGCGGCGCGCCTGGACATCCGTCAGCTGCTCGTGGTGGGGGAGGCGGCGAGGTCGATCCACCTGGGAGCGACACGGACAGCCGCCGAGAGGCCGGACGGGTCCGAGTCGGTCCTCGTGGCCGACACCGCCGCCGCGACCGACTGGCTGCGTCGCGAGCTCCACCCCGGGGACGTGGTGCTGTTCAAGGCGTCGAACGCCGTACAGCTGAGCCGCGTCGCGCAGACGCTGCTGGAGGACCCACGGGTCGAGGAGGGCAGCCGATGAGGGCGATCCTGCTCGCCGGTGGGCTGTCCTTGATCTTCACCCTGCTCGGCACCCGGTACGCGATCCGGGTGCTGACCACCAAGGGCTACGGCCAGCTGATCCGCGACGACGGGCCGACCACCCACCACACCAAGCGCGGCACGCCGACGATGGGCGGGCTGGTGATCATCCTCTCGGTGGTGTTCGCCTACCTGCTCGCGAAGCTGATCACCCAGGACGTGCCGTCGTGGTCGGGTCTGCTGCTGCTGTTCCTGCTCGTCGGCCTGGGCACCGTCGGGTTCCTCGACGACTACATCAAGGTCGCCAAGCAGCGAAGTCTCGGCCTGCGCAGCAAGGCGAAGATCGCCGGGCAGACGATCGTGGCCGTGGTGTTCGGCTGCCTCGCGCTCACCATGCCGGACTCGCGCGGCCAGACCCCGGCGTCGCGGCACCTGTCGTTCATCCGCGACTTCGACAACCTCACGCTCCCTGCTGTCCTCGTCGTGCTGCTGATCCTGGTGATGATCTCCGGGTCGAGCAACGCGGTGAACCTCACCGACGGGCTCGACGGCCTCGCCACCGGGGCCTCGACGATGGTGTTCGGCGCCTACACGCTCGTGAACATCTGGCAGAACAACCAGTGGTGCGCGCTCAACCCCGGCAACAAGTGCTACGACGTGCGGGACCCGCTCGACCTCGCGGCGATCGCCGCCGCGCTCACCGGCGCCTGCTTCGGCTTCCTGTGGTGGAACGCCTCGCCGGCCAAGATCTTCATGGGTGACACCGGCTCGCTCGCGCTCGGCGGGACCCTGGCCGGCCTCGCGATCCTGACCCGCACCGAGTTCCTGCTGGCCGTGCTCGGCGGGCTGTTCGTGATCCAGACGCTGTCGGTGATCCTGCAGGTCGGCTACTTCAAGCTCGACGCACGGCAGACGAATGTTCCGGATGGCGCCGCTGCACCATCACTTCGAGCTGAAGGGATGGGACGAGATCACGGTCGTGATCCGGTTCTGGATCATCACCGGCATCTGCGTGGCCGCCGGGCTGGGCATCTTCTACGCCGAGTGGGTCACGGGAGCATGAAGCTGACCCTCGATCTCGACGCCCTGCAGCCGCACGAGCGACTGGTCGGGTGTGCGCGCGGTCGTGCTCGGCATCGGTGTCTCCGGGTTCGCGGCCGCCGACAACCTGACCCACCTCGGCGCGCAGGTCACCGTGCTCGCCGAGTCCGCGAACGACGTGCAGCGCGAGAAGGCGACGCTGCTCGAGGTGCTCGGCGCGGACGTCCGCATCGGCGAGGGCGCGAGCGCCGTCCTGCCCGACGACGTCGACCTGCTGGTCACCTCGCCGGGCGTGCCGCCGACGCGCACCGGCCATCGTCGCCGCGGCGGGCGCGCGGCGTCCCGGTGTGGGGCGAGGTCGAGCTGGCCTGGCGGCTGCGCGACCCCGAGCACCCGGGCGTGTGGTTGTGCGTCACCGGCACCAACGGCAAGACCACGACCGTGCAGATGCTCGACACGATCTTGCGGGCAGGCGGGCTGAACAGCATCGCCTGCGGCAACGTCGGTCTCCCGATCGTGGAGGCGGTCATGGACCCCGCGCCGTACGCCGTCTACGCGGTCGAGCTGTCCAGCTTCCAGCTGCACTACACCTCGTCGATGTCCGCGCACGCGGCCGCCGTGCTCAACGTCGCGGAGGACCACCTCGACTGGTACTCCGGCCCACCGGCATGAGCGACTACGCCAAGGACAAGGGCCGCATCTACGAGCGGGTGCGCTCGGCATGCGTCTACAACGTCGCGGACCCGGTCACCGAGCAGCTGGTGCGGGACGCGGACGTGGTCGAGGGCGCCCGCGCGATCGGCTTCACGCTCGGCACCCCCGGCGTCGGCATGGTCGGCGTCGTCGAGGACGTGCTGGCCGACCGCGCCTTCGTGGAGGAGCGCGAGCACAGCGCCGCGGAGCTGTGCACGGTCGCCGACCTGGCCTCGCCGGCGCCGCACTTCGTCGCCAACGCGCTCGCGGCCGCGGCGCTGGCTCGCTCGACAGGCGTGCCCACCGTCGCGGTGCGCGAGGGGCTGCGGTCGTTCGTGCCCGACGGGCACCGGATCGCCGACCTCGGGCTGGTCGACGACGTGCGCTACATCGACGACTCCAAGGCCACCAACCCCCACGCCGCGACCTCGTCGCTGCAGGCCTACGACCCCGTCGTGTGGGTGGCCGGCGGGCTCGCCAAGGGGGCGTCCTTCGACGGCCTCGTCCAGGCGGTCCGGTCGAGGCTGCGCGGCGTCGTGCTCCTCGGGCGCGACCGCGCGGTCATCGCCGAGGCGCTTTCGCGACACGCACCCGATGTCCCGGTGATCGAAGTCGAGGACGGGGAGACTGCTGCCATGGACCGCGTGGTCGGCGCAGCGGCGAGGCTTGCCGAGCCCGGCGACACGGTGCTGCTGGCGCCAGGGTGCGCTTCCATGGACATGTTCGCGAACTACGGCGCCCGTGGGGACGCGTTCGCAGAGTCGGTCCGCCGGCTTCGTGAGCACTGAGGCCCTCGGAGGAGACCGGGGCGACGAGGAGGACACGCGTTGACGACCTCGGCAGCCGACCAGCGCAAGCCTGTCGAGAGCTGGCTCGCCGACGTCCGTGACCGAGTGGTGCACGTGCTCGACCGGCCGCTCACGTCGTACTACCTGCTGCTCGGCGCCGCGACCCTGCTGCTGACCATCGGTCTGATGGAGGTGCTCAGCGCCTCGAGCGTCTACTCCTTCCGGATCTACGGCAACAGCTACCACGTCTTCCTCAAGCAGCTGACCTGGGTGCTGCTCGCGCTGCCCATCGCGTTCGTCGCCTCGCGGCTCCCGCACCGGCTGCTGCGGCTGCTCGCGTGGCCCGCGCTGATCGGCTCGACGGTGCTGATCTACCTGACCGGCACCTCGCTCGGCTTCGCGGTCAACGGCAACCGCAACTGGCTCGCGCTCGGACCGCTCACCATCCAGCCGTCCGAGCTCGCCAAGCTGGCCATCATCTTGTGGTGCGCCGACCTCTACGCGCGCAAGGAGCGCGTGCTCGGCGACTGGGTCCACACGCTGTTCCCGATGGTCCCGATCACCGGCCTGATCACCGGGCTGGTCGTCTTCCAGGGCGACCTCGGCACGGCTCTGGTGCTGATGGCGATCATCCTCGGCATGCTCTGGGTCGTCGGCGCCCCGGCGAGGTTGTTCATCGGCTCGCTGGTCACCGTCGGCGTCATCGCGCTCTACCTCGCGACGACCAGCGCGGAGACGACTGCAGCGGCTGACGAACTTCGCCGACCCGTTCAAGGACTACCAAGGCGCCGGCTGGCAGCCCGCGCACGGCCTGTTCGCGATGTCGAGCGGCGGGCTGTTCGGCAAGGGGATCTCGGCCAGCCAGCAGAAGTGGGGCGCGCTCCCGGAGGCGCACACCGACTTCATCTTCGCGGTGCTCGGCGAGGAGCTCGGCCTGGTGGGCACGCTGCTGGTGCTGGCGCTGTTCCTCGCCATCGCCTACGCCGGCATCCGGGTCGCGGTGCGCACCAAGGAGCCGTTCATCCGCTACATGGCCGCGGGCATCACGATCTGGCTCACCGCGCAGATGATGATCAACGTCGGCATGGTGCTCGCGCTGCTGCCCGTCATCGGGCTCCCGCTGCCGCTGGTCTCCTACGGCGGCTCCGCGCTGCTGCCGTCACTGATCGCGCTGGGGCTGCTGGTCTCGTTCGCCCGGGCAGAGCCCGGCGCCAAGGCGGCGCTCGCGGCCCGCCGACGCCGTCGGGCCGCCGCCGGGGTCACCGCCGGGGGGCTCGTGAGGCGCCGGCGATGAGGGTGCTGCTGGCCGGTGGCGGTACGGCGGGGCACACCTCCCCGCTGCTGGCCACCGCCGATGCCCTACGCCGTCTCGACGGGTCGGTCGAGGTCACCGCGCTCGGCACACCTCGCGGCATCGAGGGCCGCGTCGTGCCCGAGGCGGGCTACCCCCTCGAGCTGATCCCGCCGGTGCCGCTGCCGCGCCGTCCCAACGCCGACCTCGCCCGGCTGCCGGTCCGGCTGCGGGCAGCGGTGAAGGCGGCGCTCGAGGTCCTCGACCGGCTGCGGCCGGCGGTCGTGGTCGGGTTCGGTGGCTACGTCTGCGTGCCGGCGTACCTCGCGGCCAGGCGTCGCCGGGTGCCGCTGGTCATCCACGAGGGCAACGCGCTGCCCGGCATCGCCAACAAGCTCGGCGCGCGCTTCACCACGCACGTCGCGACCAGCTTCCCCGACACCCCGCTGCGGCACGCGTCGTACGTCGGGCTCCCGATCCGCCGGATGATCTCGACCGTCGACCGGGCCGCGCAGCCGTGACGAGGCCAGGCGCACGTTCGGGCTCGACCCCGATCGCCCGACGCTGCTGGTCACCGGTGGCTCGCAGGGCGCCCGCCGGCTCAACCAGTCGGTCTCCGCGGCTGCCGCGGACTTCCTCGCGGCCGGCGTGCAGGTGCTGCACGTCGTGGGTCCGAAGGGCGAGGCGTCGGTGACCCGCGAGCCGGGGCGAGCCGCCCTACGTCGTGCTGCCGTACGTCGACCGGATGGACCTCGCCTACGCCGCAGCCGACCTCGTCATCTGCCGCGCCGGGCGCCAACACCGTCACGGAGGTGGCCGCCGTGGGGCTGCCCGCCGTGTTCGTGCCGCTGCCGATCGGCAACGGCGAGCAGGAGCTCAACGCCAGGCCCGTCGTCGAGGCGGGCGGCGGGCTGCTCGTGCCCGACGCCGCCCTCACCCCGGAGTGGGTGACCAGCACCGTGCCCGCCCTCGTCGCCGACCGGCAACGCCTGACGCTCATGTCCGCCGCGGCCGCCGACCTCATCCCGCGCGACGCGGACGAGAAGCTCGCGCGCATGGTGCTCGCCGCCGGGGGGAGGGGAGCGTCGTGAGGGTGCCTGTCCCCGAGGAGCTGCTGCCGGCAGACCAGCTCGGACGCGTCCACTTCGTCGGCATCGGCGGAGCCGGGCTGTCCGGCATCGCACGGATCATGCTCGCGCGCGGCATCAGGGTCAGCGGCAGCGACGCACGACAGTCCCGCGCGCTCGACGGGCTCCGGGCGCTCGGCGCGCGCTGCGACGTCGGGCACGACGCCTCCCACGTGGAGGACGTCGACACGGTCGTCGTGTCCACCGCCGTGCGCGAGGACAACCCGGAGGTCGTCGAGGCGCAGCGGCTCGGGCTGCGGCTGCTGCCGCGATCGGCGGCGCTCGAGTCGGTCATGCAGGGCCGGCAGGTCATCGCCGTCGCCGGGACGCACGGCAAGACCACCACGACCTCGCTGCTGACGGTCGCGCTGCAGCACTGCGCCGCCGACCCGTCGTTCGCGATCGGCGGGGAGCTCAACGAGTCCGGCTCGAACGCCCACGACGGCTCGGGCCGCATCTTCGTCGCCGAGGCCGACGAGAGCGACGGCGCCTTCCTCGTCTACTCGCCCTTCGGTGCGATCGTCACCAACGTCGAGGCGGACCACCTCGACAACTACGGCACCGAGGAGGCCTACAAGCGAAGCGTTCGTCGAGTTCCTCTCACACATCGACCGCGCCGGCTTCCTCGTCGCCTGCGTCGACGACGACGGCGCGGCATCACTCGCCGAGAAGGCTCGTGCCGACCGGCTCGAGGTCATCGGCGTGGGGGAGTCCGAGAGCGCCGACCTCCGCGCCGAGGACCTGCGCTTCGAAGGCGCCGCCTCCAGCTTCGCAGTGGTCGAGCGGGGCCGCCGCCTCGGTGAGGTGGTGCTGCAGATCCCGGGTCGTCACTACGTCCTCGACGCGCTGGCCGCGCTGGCGGCGGGGCTGCGGCTGGGCTTCTCGTTCACCGACCTGCGCCGCGGCCTCGAGTCGTTCACCGGCACCCGCCGCCGGATGGAGCTCAAGGGCGAGGTCGATCGCATCCGCGTCTACGACAGCTACGCCCATCACCCGAACGAGATCGCCGGAGACCTGCAGGCAGCCCGGTCGCTGGCAGGCGAGGGTCGGGTGGTGGTCGCGTTCCAGCCGCACCTCGTCTCGCGCACGAAGATCTTCGGGCCGGCGATGGGTGAGGCGCTCGGCGCGGCCGACGAGGTGGTCGTGATGGACGTCTACGTCGCGCGCGAGGACCCGGAGCCCGGCATCGACGGCGGTCTGGTCGCCGCGCACGTCCCGCTGCCGAGCGAGCACGTGCTCTTCGAGCCGTCGTGGAGCGCGACACCCGCCGACCTCGTCGCCAGGGCGCACCCCGGCGACGTCGTGCTGACCCTGGGTGCCGGGGACGTCACCCTCGTGGGGCCCGAGGTGCTCGAGCTCCTCCATGAGCGAAAGGAGGCGGACCAGTGAGCCTGTTCACCCGCAACGGTCCGAGCGTCGACGGCGACGCCGCGGACCCCGACGACGCAACGTGGTCCCAGGACGACGAGAAGACCGTCCGGCTGGTTCGCAAGCGGTTCGCGCGCCGGCAGTGGACGCGACGCTGGTTGGCGTGGCGCAAGGTCCTGGTGGCCGTGCTCGTGCTGGCGGTGCTCCTCGGCGCCGGCTGGCTGGTGTTCTTCTCCTCGCTCCTCGCCGTCAACGGGGTGCAGGTCGAGGGGACGCGGGTGCTCGTCGCCCGACGTCGTACGTCGTGCCGCGGCGGTGCCCACGGGAGGGGCCCTCGCCACCACCGACCTCGACGCGATCACCGCACGGGTCGAGCGGCTGCCCGCGGTCCGGAGCGCCGACGTCTCGCGCGCGTGGCCCGACAAGGTGCGCATCGACGTCACCGAGCGCCGCGCGGTCGCGGTCGTCGAGCCGGAGTCGGGCGGGCTGGCGCGCGCCGTGGACGCCGAAGGCGTGCAGTTCCGGCAGCTCGCCCGGGCACCCCGCGGGCTGCCGAGGATCCGCATGGGTGACGACGTCGGCGCCGACGCGATCACCGAGGCGGCGCAGGTGGCCGGGTCGCTGCCGCCCGCCCTCGCCCGCAAGGTGGCGTTCGTCGAGGTGCAGACCGTCGACACCATCTCCTTGGTGCTCCACAGCGGCCGGATGGTCCGGTGGGGGAGCGCCGACGGCTCGGCCGCCAAGGCCCGCGTGCTCGCCGTGCTGCTGCACCAGAAGGCCTCGGTCTACGACGTACGCGTGCCCGGGCAGCCCATCATCAAGCGGTAGTCGCTTCGACATCCGCCCCCCGCGTGAGGTCGCCGACGGGTCAACAACGCCTCCTCCGCTGCGCTCCTCCGGCGTTGCAGCCCCCTCGGCTCCGGCACCTCCTGCTGTGCCGGTGTCACACACAGAAAGTATTGAATGTTGGCGACGCGCCGCGTGTCTGCGCCGATCCCGTGCTCGGGTCCCCTACGTTCTTCGACATCGCGAGGTTGACATAACTATAACCCTCTACTTGAGGGTGAGGGTTACAGGGAGCCGGCAGCGCGACTTCCCCACCGAACAACCACCCAGTTCTGCCCCGAGAGGCAGCCAAGCAGCGAGAGGGACCTGTCGTGGCAGCACCACAGAACTACCTGGCCGTCATCAAGGTCGTGGGTATCGGTGGAGGTGGAGTCAACGCCGTCAACCGGATGATCGAGGTCGGCCTCAAGGGGGTCGAGTTCATCGCCATCAACACCGATGCCCAGGCACTGCTCATGAGCGATGCCGACGTCAAGCTCGACATCGGCCGCGAGCTCACCCGCGGGCTCGGCGCCGGCGCCAACCCCGAGGTCGGCGGCCAAGGCCGCCGACGACCACGCGGAGGAGATCGAGGAGGTCATCAAGGGGGCCGACATGGTCTTCGTGACCGCCGGCGAGGGCGGCGGCACGGGCACCGGCGGCGCCCCAGTGGTCGCGCGTATCGCACGCTCGCTCGGCGCCCTGACCATCGGCGTGGTCACCCGCCCGTTCGCCTTCGAGGGACGGCGTCGCGCCAACCAGGCCGAGGAGGGCATCGCCGGTCTGCGTGACGAGGTCGACACACTGATCGTGATCCCCAACGACCGGCTGCTCTCGATCAGCGACCGCAACGTGTCGGTGCTCGACGCCTTCAAGCAGGCCGACCAGGTGCTGCTGCAGGGCGTCTCGGGCATCACCGACCTGATCACCACGCCCGGCCTGATCAACCTCGACTTCGCCGACGTGAAGTCCGTGATGTCCAACGCCGGCTCGGCGCTGATGGGCATCGGGTCGGCGCGCGGCGAGGACCGGGCCGTGGCAGCCGCCGAGATGGCCGTCTCGAGCCCGCTGCTCGAGGCCTCGATCGACGGTGCGCACGGCGTGCTGCTCTCGATCGCGGGTGGGTCCGACCTCGGTCTGTTCGAGATCAACGAGGCGGCGGCACTGGTGTCGCAGGCCGCGCACGCCGAGGCGAACATCATCTTCGGTGCGGTCATCGACGACGCGCTCGGCGACGAGGTGCGGGTGACCGTCATCGCGGCCGGGTTCGACGGTGGCATGCCGAAGCGGCGCGACAGCGGCAGCCAGCTGCGTCGCGAGCCCGCGCAGCGTCAGACGCAGGCGGAGACGAAGGCTGCGGCGACGCAGTTCAACGGTTCCGTCCCGGCACCGGCAGTCACGCCCGCGAGGACGCCGGAGCCGGTCGGGTCGACGGCGCCGAGCCGCCCCGCGGCCGGGTCCACGGCGGCTCCGGCGCGGCAGCCCGAGCCGGCCGGGGTCGAGCGCCAAGCAGCCACGGCCCTCGCGCTTCGACGACGACGACCTGGACGTGCCCGACTTCTTGAAGTGAGCACCGCGTGTGAGATCTTCGCGTTGTGTTCGCCCACCAGGAGACGCGCGGGTCGGTAGAGATCGCGTTCACGGACCGCCACGGAGGAACCAGTGGCGGTCCGTTCGCGTCCCTGAACCTCTCGACCCGGAGCAGCGACGAGCCCGGGGCGGTCTCGAGCAACCTCGCGCTGGTGGCCGACGCGTTCGCCGGCGGCCGGAGGGTACGACGCCTGGTGCTGATGGACCAGGTGCACGGGGCCGACGTGCACGTCGTGGACGAGACCAACGTCGACGAGCCCACGCCGAGCGTCGACGCCTTGGTGACCACGCTGCCCGGCGTGGTGCTGGTGAGCCGGGCCGCGGACTGCGTGCCGGTGCTGCTGGCCGACGCCGACGCCGGCGTGGTCGCGGCCGTGCACGCCGGCCGCCCGGGTCTGGTCGCCGGTGTCGTGCCCCGTGCCGTCGAGGTCATGCGCGGCCTCGGCGCGAGCCAGGTGGAGGCCTGGCTCGGACCGCACGTGTGCGGCGCGTGCTACGAGGTGCCGGAGGCGATGCGCGCCGAGGTGGCGGCAGCGGTCCCGGAGTCGTTCGCCGAGACGTCGTGGGGGACCCCGGCCGTCGACATCGGCGCCGGGCTGCTGGCCCAGCTGGCACGCGACGGGGTGCCCGCCGCGGACGTCGGCCGCTGCACCATCGAGGACGAGGACTTCTACTCCTACCGGCGGCAAGGTGAGGCGTCCGGCCGGCATGGGCGGGCTCGTGTGGCTGCGCCCATGAGCGAGCGCCGCGCGGAGATCGCGGACGGTCTCGACCGGGTGCGCTCGCGGATCGCGGCCGCCTGCGAGCGCGCGGGCCGCTCGCGCCGACGAGGTCACGCTGACGGTCGTCACCAAGTTCTTCCCCGCGTCCGACGTACGTCTGCTGTTCGAGCTCGGGGTGCGTCACGTGGGGGAGAACCGGCACCAGGAGGCCCTCGAGAAGGCCGCCGAGTGCGCCGACCTCGACCTCACCTGGCACTTCATCGGCGGCCTGCAGAGCAACAAGGCGGCGGCGGTCACGACGTACGCCTCCGTGGTCGAGTCCGTCGACCGCGCCAAGCTGCTGCGGGGGCTCTCCCGCGGCGCGCACGAGCACGACCGGACCCTCGACGTGCTGGTGCAGGTCAGCCTGGACAGCGACTCGTCCGGGACCAGGGCCGCTCCGGCGTCGACCCGCAGGACGCCTCCGACCTGGCGCAACGGGTTGTCGCAGGCAGAGGGGCTGCGGCTGCGCGGCGTGATGGGGGTGGCGCCGTTCGGCGAGGACCCGGCGCCGGCGTTCGCGAAACTGGCCCGAGTGGCCGAGCAGATCCGCCTCGTCGACCCCGCCGCGACGTGGGTCTCGGCGGGCATGAGCGAGGACTTCGAGACCGCGATCGAATCGGGCGCGACACACGTGCGCATCGGCAGCGCGGTGCTCGGTGAGCGCCCTTCTTGACGGTACTGTCGAGCACGCGGCAGCGCGTCCCAGCCGGGGGCTCGCGGATGTACCGGAAGGCAAGAGTCATGGGCAGCGCGATGCGCAAGATGGGTGTCTACCTCGGCCTGCTGGAGGACACCGAACGCTACGACGACGAGTACTACGAGCAGTACGACGAGCAGCCGCAGGCCGCGCGTCAGGAGGAGCTGCGTCCGGCGTCGGTGGCGAACATCTCCGAGCGTCGTCGCGCCCCGCAAGCCGCCCCGCCTCAGCAGGCGCGCCCCGGTCCGCAGAGCGTCGTCGCCGAGCTCTCCCGCATCACCACGCTGCACCCGCGCACCTACAACGAGGCCCGCACGATCGGCGAGAACTTCCGCGAGGGCACGCCGGTCATCATGAACCTCGGCGAGATGGACGACTCCGACGCCAAGCGGCTCGTCGACTTCTCCGCCGGCCTGGTCTTCGCGCGTGCGCGGCACCATCGAGCGCGTCACGAACAAGGTCTTCCTGCTCTCGCCCCCGAACGTCTCGGTCGCCGCTGAGGACAAGGCCCGCATCGCCGAGCAGGGCGGGTTCTTCAACCAGAGCTAGTGATGCTGCCGCTAGACCGCCTGCGACTCGTTGTCGGGGGCGTTCCCAGCTGCCTGGCTACACTCCCCCTCACCATGTTTGTCGTCGGCGCGATCCTCTACTGGCTGCTGCGGATCTTCATCTTCTTGATGCTGATCCGCCTGGTCGTCGACTGGGTGCAGGTCTTCGCGCGCTCGTGGTCGCCGAAGGGCCCGGTGCTGTTCGTCCTGGAGATCGTCTACACGATCACCGACCCGCCGATCAGGTTCGTGCGTCGCTTCGTGCCGCCGCTGCGGATCGGGTCCATCGCGTTGGACACCAGCTTCTTGATCGTGCTGGTCGCGGCGTACCTGCTGCTCACCATCGTTCAGAACGTCTTGTTGTGATCTCGGGGAGCGCTGCGGCGCTCCCCGGAGTACCTTTGTCCTGCTGCGCGCCCTGTCCGGGCCGCCGCACGACGAGCAGCCGACCAGCAGAACGATTCGCAGACAAGGGTGAGGTCATGCCGCTGACGCCTGAGGACGTGAGCAACAAACGCTTTACTCCCGTCCGGCTCCGTGAGGGCTACGACATGGGCGAGGTCGACCAGTTCCTCGACGAGGTCGAGGCCGAGCTGGTCCGGCTCACGCGTGAGAACGAGAGCCTGCGCAGCCAGGTCTCGCGAGGGTGGCGGGGCCGCGCCGCCGCCGAGCCCGTCGACGCCGAGCCGGAGGCCGTCGAGCCGCCGGCGCCCGGAGCCGGTGCGTGCTGTCGAACCCGAGCCGGAGCCCGAGCCGGAGCTCGCGCCGGAGCCGGTGCCCGCCGCGTCGGTTCTCCCGTCCGAGACCATCAAGGTCACCACGGTGGCGGAGGCGTCGAGTGCCGCCACCAGGCTGCTCGAGCTCGCGACGAGGAACGCCGACGAGCTCGTCGAGGACGCCCAGCAGCAGGCCGAGCGGATCCTCGAGATCGCCCGCACCGACGCGGAGCGGCTCGAGTCCGATGCCCGCACCCGCTCGGAGATGCTCGACTCCGAGACCGCGGAGCGACGCCAGCAGCTGTTCGGCGAGCTCGAGCGTGACAAGGAGCAGCTCGGAGTCGAGGTGGAGAACCTGCGCGCCTTCGAGCGCGAGTACCGCACCCGCCTCAAGACGTACTTCGAGCAGCAGCTGTCCGCCTTGGACGGCAACGAGGTCGATGGCGCCGCGGCCCCGAGCGACGGCTCGTCGCCTCGTCGACTGACCTCACTGCTCGCCGAGGACGACGACTCCTGGTCAGCGACCGGGGCTCAACCGTTCCGGGCGACCGAGAAGCTCAGACCGAGCTCGGGTGAGGCGCCGGACGGCTCGAGGACCTCGCCCTCGCGCATGTCCGTGGCGAGCACCTCCTCGGCGACCAGCGCGCCGTTCTCGCGCAGCGCGTCGGCCGTCTCGCCGTCGGCCGACCACACCAGCGTGATCCGGTCGCTGACGTCGAAGCCGGAGCTCTTGCGGGCCTCCTGCACGAGCCGGACCACCTCGCGGGCCACGCCGGCGCGCACCAGCGCCGGGGTCAGCTCGAGGTCCAGCGCGACGGTCTCACCCTGCTCGTTGACGACCGACCAGCCCTCACGGGGTCGCTCGGCGACGATCACCTCGTCGGGGAGCACCTCGACCTCGTCACCGTCCACCGTGACGACAGCGCGTCCGTCCGCGGCCAGGGCATCGGCCAACGCCGCCGCGTCCGCCGCCGCGATCGCCGCTGCGACCACAGGTGTCTGCTTGCCGAACCGCTTGCCCAGCGCCCGGAAGTTGCCCTTCGCGGAGTGGTCGACGAGGTCGGCGCCGGCCGAGGACAGCGGCTCGAGCACCTCGACGTTGAGCTCCTCGGCCACCTCGCGGCGCAGCCCGTCGTCGAGGCGCGACCAGGCCGCCGAGCCGACGAGCGCGCGACTCAGCGGCTGCCGGGTGCGCACCTTCGCGTCGGCGCGAGCAGCGCGGCCGAGCTCCACCAGCCGCCGCGCCAGGGACATCTGTGCACCGAGCTCCTCGTCGACCAGGCTGCCGTCGACGCGCGGCCAGGCGGCGAGGTGCACCGACTCGGGCAGCTCGTCGCGGACGAGCGGCCGGAAGACGTCCTGCCACACCCGCTCGGTGATGAACGGCACGATCGGCGCCATCAGCAGCGTGACGACGTAGAGGCACTCGTGCAGCGTCGCGAGCGCTGCGGGGTCACCGGCCCAGAAGCGCCTGCGCGAGCGGCGGACGTACCAGTTCGACAGGTCGTCGACGTACGACGCGAGCAGCGCACCGGCCCGCTGGGTGTCGAACCGCTCCATGGCCTCGGTGACCGCCAGGGCCAGCCGGTGCGCCTCCGAGAGCGCCCACCTGTCCAGCAGCGGCCGGTCGCCGAGCTCGGGCGCCGGGTCGCCGACGCTCCAGCCCGACGTGCGGGCGTAGAGCACCTGGAACGCCACGGTGTTCCAGTAGGTCAGCAAGACCTTGCGGACGGTCTCCTGGATGTTGGCGTGGCCCACGCGCCGCGAGCGCCCACGGCGAGCCGGAGGCGGCCATGAACCACCGCACCGCGTCGGCGCCGTGCTCCTCCATCAGCGGCATCGGCTCGAGGATGTTGCCGAGGTGCTTGGACATCTTGCGGCCGTCCTCGGCCAGGATGTGCCCGAGGCACAGCACGTTGCGGTAGGACGTCTCGTCGAACACCAGCGTGCCGATCGCCATCAGCGTGTAGAACCAGCCGCGCGTCTGGTCGATCGCCTCGCAGATGAAGTCGGCCGGGTAGGCCTGCTCGAAGCGCTCGCCCGAGCCCGGCAGGTGCGGGTAGCCCCACTGCGCGAACGGCATCGACCCGCTGTCGAACCAAGCGTCGATCACCTCCGGCACGCGGGTCGCGGTCTGCGCCGCACTGCGGGCAGTCGAACGTCACCTCGTCGACGTACGGGCGGTGCGGGTCGAGCCCGGACTGGTCGGTGCCCGTCAGCTCGCTCAGCTCGGCGAGCGAGCCGACCCACGTCTGGTGGCCCTCGGCGCAGCGCCAGACCGGCAACGGCGTGCCCCAGTAGCGACTGCGCGAGAGCGCCCAGTCGATGTTGTTGGTCAGCCAGTCGCCGTAGCGGCCCCACTTGATGGTCTCGGGGAACCACGCCGTCCGCTCGTTCTCGCGCAGCAGCGCGTCCTTGACCGCGGTCGTGCGGATGTACCAGGACGGCTGCGCGTAGTACATGAGCGCCGTGTGGCAGCGCCAGCAGTGCGGGTAGCTGTGCTCGTAGGCCTGGTGGCGGAACAGCAGACCGCGCGTGTCGAGGTCCTTCACGAGGTCGGCGTCGGCGTGCTTGAAGAACTGGCCGCCGACCAGAGGCACGTCGTCCTCGAAGTGGCCGTCGGGCTTGACGGGTACGACGACCGGCAGACCGTAGGCCTTGCACACCTGCATGTCGTCCTGGCCGAACGCGGGGGACTGGTGCACCAGTCCGGTGCCGTCCTCGGTGGTGACGTAGTCGGCGAGCACCACGATGTGCGGTTGCGCTCCGTCGGGCTCGGCAGGAGGGAACTCCACCAGCTCGAACGGGCGCTGGTAGCTCCACCGCTCCATCGCGGCGCCGGTGAAGGTCTCGCGCACCGTCCAGCCGTCGCCGAGCACGGTGGCGAACAACGGCTCGGCGACGACGAGGGTCTCGTCGCCGTCGCTCGCGACGACGTAGTCGACGTCGGGGTTGGCCGCGACCGCGGTGTTCGAGACCAGCGTCCACGGCGTCGTCGTCCAGACGAGCAGTGAGGCCTGCCCGGCGAGGGGTCCCGAGGTCAGCGGGAGCCGGACGTAGACGCTGGGGTCGGTGACGGTCTCGTAGCCCTGCGCGAGCTCGTGGTCGGACAGCCCGGTGCCACAGCGCGGGCAGTACGGCGCGACGCGGTAGTCCTCGACGAGGAGGCCCTTGGCGTGGATCTCCTTGAGAGCCCACCACACCGACTCCACGTAGGACGGCTCCATGGTCCGGTAGGGGTCGGTGGTGTCGACCCAGTACCCCATCCGCTCGGTCATCTCCTCGAAGGCGTCGACGTGCCGCAGCACCGACTCACGGCACTTCGCGTTGAACTCGGCGACGCCGTACGCCTCGATGTCCTGCTTGCCCGAAAAGCCGAGCTCCTTCTCCACTGCGAGCTCGACAGGCAGCCCGTGGCAGTCCCAGCCGGCCTTCCGCTCGACGAGGTGGCCCTGCATGGTCTTGAAGCGGGGGAAGACGTCCTTGAACACCCGAGCCTCGACGTGGTGCGTGCCGGGCCGGCCGTTGGCGGTCGGCGGCCCCTCGTAGAACGTCCAGCGCGGGCGTCCGCCGGCGCGGTCGAGCGACTTCTCGAAGGTCTTGTTCTCACGCCAGAGCTCGAGGACCTCGCGCTCGAGCGCGGGAAGGTCCACCTGGGCTGGGACGGGCCGGTAGCCGCTCACGTAATGGTTTCCTTCGGCCGAGAATGCGGATGAGACGGGGTGCTGGCTGAAGGGACGAGACACCCGCTGCGGTGTCCCCAAGTCTGCCAGAGCGCGGAAAGTTGGCCTATCGCGGGCGCGGTTGGTTGTCTGAGGTACAGGTGGGGCATATCCTCGCGGCACGCGTGTGGCGGTCGATCCTGGCCGACCACACGTTCACGTATGTTGACGGACCTTACGGAGGGGGTCGCGACATGGCACGCACCGCACGCAACCTGGCCGGGCGCGCAGTCGCCGCGGCCCGGCGCGCGACGAGGAAGACCACCAGCGCGACAACGACCAGGTCCACGGCGAAGAAGTCGGCTGCGAAGAAGGGGCCCGCCGCGAAGAAGACCGCCAAGAAGACCGCCAAGAAGACCGCCAAGTCGGCCAAGAAGTCGCCGGCGAAGAAGTCGGCCGCGAAGTCGGCGAAGAAGGCAGTCAAGACGGCAACCAAGAAGGCGACCGCCACCAAGGCAGCGCTGAAGAAGTCAGCCACCAAGAAGTCGGCGAAGAAGGCACCCGCGCGCAAGTCCGCCGCCAAGAAGGCGCCGGCCAAGAAGTCGCCGGCCAAGAAGTCAGCGGCCAAGAAGGCGCCCACCAAGAAGTCGGCTGCGAAGAAGACCAGCCCGAAGGCCGGTGCCAAGAAGGTGGCGACCAAGCCCACCACGAAGCCCACCACGAAGAAGGTCACCAAGAAGGCTCCGGCGACTCGGGTGAGCGCGACCAGCGCGAAGAAGGCGCCAGCGAAGAAGGCACCGGCGAAGAAGTCACCGGCGAAGAAGACCGCCAAGAAGCTGGCGGTCAGGGCCAACGAGAAGCCGTGGACCAAGGCCGAGCTCGACGAGGTGCGCAGCGACCTGAGCGCCGACCGCGAACGCCTCCGGCTCGAGCTGAACCTCGCCGAGCACGAGGTCCACGACCTGATGCGCGACGCAGGTGACGGCGCGGGCAACGACCCGGCGGACGTGGGGTCGGCGACCTTCGAGCGCGACCACGAGATGAGCCTGGCCAACAACGCGCGCGACATGCTGAGCCAGACCGAGCGTGCGTTGCTGCGCATCGACGACGGCAGCTACGGCGTGTGCGAGAGCTGTGGGCAGCCGATCGGCAAGATGCGGTTGATGGCTTTTCCGCGTGCGACACTGTGCCTGTCATGCAAGCAGCGCGAGGAGCGTCGCTGAGCTCCAGCGACCCGACCGAACCGGCGGCGACCGGTCCCGCCGCCCGCGACGCCGAGTCGCAGGCCCACAGTCGGGCCCACCGCCGGGCGCTGCAGGTGTTCGCCGCGGTTGCCATCGCCGGCTACGCCCTCGACCTGACCACCAAGGCGCTCGCGGTCGCGCACCTGACAGGTCGACCTCCGGTGCACGTGGTCGGTGACCTGCTGACCCTCTACCTGGCACGCAACCCCGGTGCCGCGTTCAGCACCGGCACGTCGTTCACGGTGCTGCTGACGTTCGTGGCGTTCGGTGCGGGGGCGGTGACCTTGTGGGTGGCGCGCCGGCTCGCGAGCACCGGCTGGGCCTTCGGCCTCGGCTTCTTGATGGCCGGGGTGCTCGGGAACCTCACCGACCGGCTCTTCCGCGCCCCGAGCCCGTTCCGGGGGCACGTGGTCGACTTCCTCCAGCTGCCCCACTGGCCGATCTTCAACGTCGCCGACATGTGCATCAACATCGCAGCGGCACTGATCATCCTGCAGGCCGTGCGAGGGGTGACGGTCGACGGCAGACGGCACCGCGACGGCAACGACAGGGCTGCCACCTCGTGAGCTCACCCGTCTCGGGACAGTCGGTCGGGGGAGGCGATCAGCACGGTCACGGCTCTCGGACGCACGACCACCGCACCGTCACCGTGCCCGACGGCCTCGCCGGCGAGCGGGTGGACGCCGCGATCGCGCGGATGTTCGGGCTCTCACGCAGCCGCGCCGCCGACCTCATCGCGTCGGGCCACGTCAAGGTCGACGGCCGCCCGCCGGCCAAGTCCCACCGCGTCGAGTCCGGAGCGATGCTCGATGTCGCGATCCCGACCCCCGACGATCCGGTCGCGGTCGTGCCGGAGGTGGTGGAGGGCATCACGATCCTCCACGACGACGAGGCACTGGTCGTCATCGACAAGCCGGTCGGGGTCGCGGTGCACCCCAGTCCCGGATGGAGCGGTCCCACGGTCGCCGGGCACCTGGCCGCGGCAGGGTTCCGGATCTCCACCAGCGGCGCGGCCGAGCGGCAGGGCATCGTGCAGCGGCTCGACGTCGGCACGTCCGGGGTGATGGTGATCGCGAAGTCGGAGCAGGCCTACTCCGTGCTGAAGAACGCCTTCCGGCACCGCAAGGTCGACAAGACCTACCACGCGCTGGTCCAGGGGCACCCCGACCCGTTGCAGGGCACGGTCGACGCGCCCATCGGCCGCCACCCCAGGCACGACCACCGGTTCACGGTGATGGCGGACGGCAAGGCCAGCATCACGCACTACGAGACCCTCGAGGCGCACCGCTTCGCCAGCCTCCTGGAGGTGCACCTCGAGACCGGCCGCACCCACCAGATCCGGGTGCACATGGCCGCGCTCAAGCACCCCTGCCTGGGCGACCTCACCTACGGCGCCGACCCGACCCTGGCCCGGCGGGTGGGCCTGACGCGACAGTGGCTGCACGCCGTACGCCTCGGTTTCGAGCACCCCGGCAGCGGCGACTGGGTGGAGTACGAGTCGCCCTACCCGGCCGACCTCCAGCACGCACTGGACCTGATCCGCGATGCCGTCTGAGGTGCCGCCCGACGTCCCGGCTGAGGTGACAGTCCGGATCGCGACGACGGACGACGCAGACGCGCTGGCGACGCTGTTCCTGGCCGCCCGGGAGGCGGCCTACCCCGCGATCCCGCGGCCCGTCCACCCGCCCGACGACGTCAGGCGCTGGGTGCGCAGCCGCTTCGACGCTCCCGAGTGCGAGGTCTGGCTGGCCGAGCAGGACGAAGCGTTGGTCGGCCTGCTCCTGCTGGAGGACTTCTGGGTGCACTCGCTGTACGTCGACCCGGCACTGACCGGGCAGGGCATCGGCAGCCTGCTGCTCGACGTCGCCAAGCACGCCCGGCCGCGCCGGTTGGGGCTGTGGGTGTTCGAGACCAACGAGGGGGCGCAGCGCTTCTACCGCCGCCACGGCTTCGTCGAGGTCGACCGCACCGACGGCTCGCAGAACGAGGAGGGCGAGCCCGACGTCGAGATGGCCTGGCCCGACCCGGCGTCGCTGCAGGGCATGCGCGGCCGCATCGACGACATCGACGACCGGCTCGCGGTGCTGCTGGCAGAGCGGGCCGAGATCACCGCGCCGGATCCAACGCGTCAAGGACGTGCCCGGGCACGCCGGCCGCGACGCCGAGCGCGAGGACGAGATCGTGCGCCGGATGGCCCTGCTGGCCCCGGCGCTGGGCGAGGAGCGGCTGCGCCGCATCATGCACGCGGTCATCTCCGAGAGCCTCGACGCTGCCGACGGCTGACGGCGGCGAGCAACCTCCGGAACTGTCGGCGCGGGGTGTCAGCATCACCCAAAGGGGTCGCGTAGTCTGACTGCTCTTCCCCGATCGACAGCCGCGGTCGCCTTTGCGGCCGTTGCTGGCCTGTCCGCACGCATCCTTGCGAAGGGGGCGCTCGCCGCCGATGTCCGCCGGGTCCCGCGACTCGTTCGTCCACCTGCACGTGCACACCGAGTACTCCATGCTCGACGGCGCAGCCCGGCTGGGCGAGATGTTCGAGCGCACCGCGGAGCTCGGCATGGACGCGATCGCGATGACCGACCACGGCAACGTGTTCGGGGCCTACGAGTTCTACTCCAAGGCCAAGGCCGCGGGCGTCAAGCCGATCATCGGCATGGAGGCCTACCTCACGCCGAACACCTCGCGCTTCGACCGCAAGCGGGTGCGGTGGAACAACGGTGGCGACGACGACGTGTCCGGCAACGGCGCGTTCACCCACATGACCCTGCTGGCCGAGAGCACGGCCGGCATGCACAACCTGTTCAAGCTCTCGTCGAGGTCCTCGATCGAGGGCTTCTTCTACAAGCCCCGCGCCGACCGCGAGCTGCTCGCGGAGCACGCCGGCGGGCTCATCGGCACCACCGGGTGCCCCTCCGGCGAGATCCAGACCTGGCTCCGCATCGGCGACTACGCCAAGGCCCGCGAGTCGGCCGCGGACTTCCAGGACATCTTCGGCCGCGACAACTTCTTCCTCGAGCTGATGGACCACGGGCTCTCGATCGAGACCCGGGTGCGCGAGGGCCTGCTCCAGCTGTCCAAGGACCTCGGCATCCCACCGATCGCCACCAACGACTCGCACTACACCAACCCCGGCGACGCCGCGGCGCACGAGCACCTGCTGTGCGTGTCCTCCGGCAGCACGATGGCCGACCCGAAGCGGTTCAAGTTCCACGGCGACAGCTACTACATCAAGTCCCCGGCCGAGATGCGCGAGCTGTGGGGCGAGCGCAACGGACTCCCCGAGGCCTGCGACAACACGCTGCTGGTCGCCGAGCGCTGCGAGGTGGAGTTCGACGAGTCGGCCAACTACATGCCGCGGTTCCCGGTGCCCGAGGGCGAGACCGAGGACAGCTGGTTCGTCAAGGAGGTCGAGCGCGGGCTGCGCTACCGCTACCCCGACGGCATCCCCGAGCGGGTCCGCGAGCAGGCCGACTTCGAGATCGGCGTGATCACCGGGATGGGGTTCCCCGGCTACTTCCTGGTGGTCGCCGACTTCATCAACTGGGCGAAGAACAACGGCATCCGCGTCGGGCCCGGCCGCGGATCGGGCGCCGGCTCGATGGCGGCGTACGCCATGCGCATCACCGACCTCGACCCGCTCGAGCACGGACTGATCTTCGAGCGGTTCCTCAACCCCGACCGCGTCTCGATGCCGGACTTCGACATCGACTTCGACGAGCGCCGCCGCGGCGAGGTCATCCGCTACGTCTCCGACAAGTACGGCGACGACCGGGTCTCGATGATCGTCACCTACGGCACCATCAAGGCCAAGCAGGCCGTCAAGGACTCCTCGCGCATCCTCGGCTTCCCGTTCGCGATGGGCGACCGCATCACCAAGGCGATGCCCGCCGCGGTCATGGGCAAGGACGTCCCGCTCAAGGAGATCTTCGACAGCTCCCACGCCCGCTACGGCGAGGGCGGCGAGTTCCGCTCGCTCTACGAGGCCGACCCCGACGTCAAGCAGGTCGTGGACACCGCCATCGGCATCGAGGGCCTCAAGCGGCAGTGGGGCGTGCACGCCGCCGGCGTCATCATGTCGAGCGAGCGCCTCCAAGACGTCATACCCGTCATGAAGCGCGAGCAGGACGGCGCGATCATCACGCAGTTCGACTACCCGACCTGCGAGCAGCTCGGCCTGATCAAGATGGACTTCCTGGGGCTGCGCAACCTCACCATCCTCGACGACGCACTGGTCAACATCGCCAACAACCGCGGCGAGAAGGTGGTGCTCGAGGAGCTCACCCTCGACGACCCGGCGACGTTCGAGCTGATGGGCCGCGGTGACACGCTCGGCGTCTTCCAGCTCGACGGCGGCCCGATGCGGGCGCTGCTGCGCAGCATGCGCCCCGACGTGTTCGAGGACATCTCCGCGGTGGGTGCGCTCTACCGCCCCGGGCCGATGGGCGCCGACTCGCACAACAAGTACGCCCGCCGCAAGAACGGTCGCGAGGAGGTCGTGGCGATCCACCCCGAGCTGGCCGAGCCGCTCGAGGACATCCTGGGGGAGACCTACGGCCTGATCGTCTACCAGGAGCAGGTCATGGCGATCGCCCAGAAGCTCGCGGGCTACTCGCTGGGCCAGGCCGACCTGCTGCGCCGCGCGATGGGCAAGAAGAAGAAGGCCGAGCTGGACAAGCAGTTCGAGGCCTTCTCGGCGGGGATGCGCGAGCGCGGCTACTCGATGCACGCGGTGCAGACGCTGTGGGACATCTTGCTGCCGTTCTCCGACTACGCCTTCAACAAGGCGCACTCCGCGGCCTACGGCCTGGTGTCGTACTGGACCGCCTTCCTCAAGGCCAACTACCCGGCCGAGTACATGGCCGCCGTCCTCACGTCCGTCAAGGACGACAAGGACAAGATGGCGATCTACCTCAACGAGTGCCGCCGCATGAAGATCCAGGTGCTGCCCCCGGACGTGAACGAGTCCGAGGCGACCTTCACCCCGGTCGGGGACGACATCCGGTTCGGGCTCAGCGCGATCCGCAACGTCGGCATCAACGTCGTCGATGCGGTGGTCGCGGCGCGCCGCGAGCAGGGCCGCTTCACCGACTTCGCCGACTTCATGGACAAGGTCTCGGCACTCGTCTGCAACAAGCGGGTCGTCGAGTCGCTGATCAAGGCCGGCGCCTTCGACTCGCTCGGCCACCGCCGCCGAGCCCTGGTCGCGGTCCACGAGACGGCGGTCGACCAGTACGCCGACATCAAGCGCAACGAGGCCATCGGCCAGGACTCGCTGTTCGGCGGCCTCGACGACGACTCCGGCGGCTTCGGGGTCGCGATCGCGGTGCCCGACATCGACGACTGGGACAAGCAGACCCTGCTCGGCCACGAGCGCGAGATGCTCGGGCTCTACGTCTCCGACCACCCGCTGATGGGTCTCGAGCACGTCTTGTCCTCGGCCAGCGACTGCACGATCGGCCAGCTGCTGCTCGACGAGGACCGCGCCGACGGCTCGACGGTCACGGTGTCCGGGCTGGTCACGTCGGTGCAGCGCAAGATCACCAAGCGCGGCGACGCCTGGGCGATGATCACGCTGGAGGACCTCGAGGGCGCGGTCGACGTGCTGCTGTTCCCGAGCGCCTACCAGTCGTCCAGCACGCTGCTCAACGAGGACGCGATCGTCACCGTCAAGGGCCGGCTCTCGCGCTCGAAGGACCAGCCCGAGCTCCACGGCCTGGAGGTCACGCGTCCCCGACCTGGCCCAGGGCCCGGCCGGACCGGTCCTCGTCACGCTGCCCTCGACCCGCTGCACGCCTCCGGTCGTCGACCAGCTCAAGGAGGTGCTGGCGGACGCACCCCGGCGTCACCGAAGTACGGTTGCGGCTGATGACCAAGACCTCCACGACCGTGATGAAGCTCGACGACCGCCTGCGGGTGGCCGCGAGCCCGGCGCTGTTCGCCGACCTCAAGGCGCTGCTCGGGCCGAACTGCTCTGACGGGCTGATGCCGGACTCCTCTCGCGCGGCGGCCCGCGACGTGGCCGCCGTCCTCGGTGTGTCTTGCCGTGCTCGGGGTGCTGTGCGGTGTCTTGTGGTCGCTGGTGGTGACGCCCGCGGAGTTCACCAGGCTGCCCGACGGCTTGCGATGAACGAGACGGCGCTCGGCAAGCAGTTCGGCGCCGACGGCTGGTACGCCGTGATCGCCGCGACCGCGGGCGTGCTCGCCGGCGTGGTGCTGACCTGGTGGCGCTCTCGCGACGCGTTGTGGACGGCCGCGCTGCTGGTGCTCGGGGCGCTGGTGGCGGCGGTGCTGATGGCGCTCGTGGGGCACCTCCTCGGCCCGGCGGATCCTCGCGACGCGCTCGCCGCAGCGAAGGTCGGCACGAAGGTGCCCGAGAGCCTGGGCCTGGGGGTGCTGCCGCTGACGCCGGTCGGGTCGTACCTGAAGGAGACGGCGATGTTCTACCTGGCGTGGCCGGTCGGCGCCCTGGCCGGCTGCCTCGCGGTGCTGCTCGTGCGGGTGCCGGTGAGCAGCGCGTCGGCCGAGGACCCCGCGGACGAACCCACGCCCGAATCCGGCCCCGCGAACCAGCCCGCCGTCTAGGCTGGTCGTTCGCGTCGCCACACGATCCCTGGGGGAGACATGTCCGACTCCGGTCCCGGCCCTGGTCCCGATGGTGGGCAGGGTCAGCCCGAGTACCTCGGTCCCGGAGGTCCGGCGCCCGACGCCCGACGAAGCGGGCAACGGTTCCGGTCGGTGGGGCTCGCCGTACGGGTCTGGTGGCCGTTGCGTCCCTCGCGGTCGTCGCCGCAGTCGGTGCCGGCGCCTACGCGATGGTGTCGCTGTTCGGCGGCGGCAGCTCGCCGGCCTCCGCGATGCCCGCGGACGCGATCGGCTACGTGAGCCTCGACCTCGACCCCTCGGCGTCGCAGAAGATCGAGGCGATCAAGATCCTGCGCAAGTTCCCGGCGCTCAAGGACGAGATCAAGATCGGCAGCCGCGACGACATCCGCCGGCGGGTCTTCGAGGAGATCGAGAAGAGCGGCGACTGCAAGAGCCTCGACTACGACGACGGACGTGAAGCCCTGGATCGGCGATCGAATCGGCGTGGCCGCCGTACCCGGTCCGAAGGACACCATCGAGCCGCTGGCGGCGCTGCAGGTCAGCGACCAGGACAAGGCCAAGGCCGGGATCCGCAAGATCGAGAAGTGCGAAGGCTCCGCCGGATCGGGCAGGGCGACCGGGGATCGCGTTCGTCGGCGACTACATGCTGCTCGGTGAGAAGCAGTCGCACGTGGACGACCATGGCGAAGTCCGCCGACTCGGCATCGCTCGAGGACGACGACGACTTCAAGACCTGGACCGGCCGGGCGGGTGACCCGGGCATCATCACGATGTACGCCGCGCCCGATGCCGCGAAGGCGATGTCCGACGCGGCGAAGGCCCGCCGGCGCGAGCTCGGCATGACGTTCCTGCCGCAGGAGGACCCGCTGGAGAAGGCGTTCAAGGACTTCGAGGGCGCGGCCGGCGTGATCCGCTTCAAGGACGGCGCGGTCGAGGCCGAGGTCGCCTCGAAGGGCCTCGCACGAGGGTTCAGCTCCGACGCCGGTGACGGGGCCGACGTCGACACCCTGCCCGCCAGCACGGCGGCCGTGCTGTCGGTGTCGCTGCCGCAGGGCTGGCTCGACAACTTCGTCGACCAGATCAAGGCGCACGATGGGCGAGGAGGCCTACGACCAGGCGGTGCGGGAGGCGGAGCAGGAGACCGGCCTGAAGCTGCCCGACGACGTCGAGACGCTGCTCGGTGACGGGTTCACGGTCTCGGCGGACTCCGACGCCGACCTCTCGAAGCTCCAGGACTCGCCCGGACCCGGCGGACGTGCCCGCCGGGATGCGGATCAAGGGCGACGCCGACAAGATCAAGCCGATCATCGACAAGATCAAGGCGGCCGTCGGGGAGAAGGCCGAGGACGTGGTCAAGGTCGACAGCAGTGGCGACCTGGTGGCGGTCGGCACCGAACCCGGACTACGTCTCCAAGCTGCTGGAGAAGGGCGACCTGGGCTCGCAGGAGTCGTTCGACAGCGCTGGTCCCCGAGGCGGACCAGGCCAGCTCGCTGCTGTACGTCGAACTTCGACGCGGGCGACGGCTGGGCCGAGGAGCTGGCCGATCTGCTGTCCGACGGCGACCCGGGCGCCAAGGCCAACATCGAGCCGCTCGACGCGCTCGGGATCAGCGGCTGGGTCGACGACGACTCGGTCGCAGCACGGACTGTTGCGGCTCACCACCGACTGAACCGAGGCCCGCGTCGTGGTTCCACCCGGGGGCGTGGTGGGTCGACCCGACGTCGCGCCCACCGCGCGGCACCGGCCCGACCTACGACGCGGCCCGGTGACCGGCCGGTCGAGTCCTTGTGACGGGTCGCGAGCGCGGCGATACGCTGACGTAGGTATTGCGTATCGTGAAATGAGTTGCTCCATGCGCAACAAGCGTCATGGGTCGTTCCTGGCCGACATGCTCACGTCGGCCCGCTACGAGGTGCTGCCCACCGGCACCATCGAGGACAAGGTGCTCGAGCACCTGCCCGAGGGCTTCACCGTGACGGTGACCGCCTCGCCGGCCAAGGGCCTCGAGGCGACGCTGGCCCTCGACCGAGCGGCTCGCGCGCGGCGGGCTACCGCGCCGTACCCCACCTCGCTGCGCGGATGGTCAGCGGACGCACGGAGCTGCTCCGAGATCTGCGCGCGGATGCGGGAGGCGGGCATCAGCACCGTGTTCGTGCCCGGTGGCGACCAGGACCCGCCGGCCGGCGACTACACGTCGGCGCTCGACCTGCTCGAGGACCTCAAGGAGATGGGCAACCCGTTCGCCGAGGTCGGCATCACCGGCTACCCGGAGAGCCACCCGACGATCAGCGACGACCTGACGATCCAGTCGATGTGGGACAAGCGCCGGCACGCGACCCACGTGGTGAGCAACCTGTCGTTCGACCCCGACACGATCAAGCTGTGGCTGGACCGGATGCGCACCCGAGGCATCACGATGCCGATGCTGCTCGGCATCCCCGGCCCGATCGACCGCGCGAAGCTGCTCGCGATGGCGACCAAGATCGGCGTCGGCGACTCGGCCCGGTTCCTGGTCAAGCACAAGAGCACGCTGACCAGACTGGCGGCGCCGGGCGGCTTCACCGGCGAGAAGTTCCTCGAGCGGTGCGCGCCGGTGCTGGCGCGGCCGGAGGCGCACGTCACCGGGCTGCACGTCTACACCTTCAACCAGGTCGCCGAGACCGAGGCGTGGCGGCGTGAGTACCTCGACCGGCTGATGGCGGTGCGCAGCTAGCGACCGACCGGCACCAGCGCCGCGATCGCGCGCTCGAGGCCGCCGAGCCCGGTGGGTACGACGGTGAGCGGCAGCCCGATCCGGTCGGCGGCCCGCTGCGCCAGCGCGTGCAGCTCGTCGTCGGGCTCCTGCGCGAGCCAGACCATCCGCGTGTAGTGGCCGAAGTAGTCGTCGCGCAGCTCCGGGTGGCGGTCCAGGCCGAGCTCGGCGACCACGGTGCGGTCGAACGAGCGGACCAGGAAGTCGGTGAGCACGTAGGTGCCCGGGCTGGCTCGTCGAACATCTCGCGGATCCGGTCGCTGCCCGGCGTACACGTCGTAGCAGTGCAGCCCGGCGAGCCGCTGCAGCCCGCGCCGCTCGCACACCTCGTCGAGCGCGCCGTAGGTGCCGCAGTCGGCGTAGCCGATCGCGACCGTGTCGTAGCGGTCCTGCAGCTCGCTCGGCCAGCCGCTCGACCTCGCCGGCGATCCGCTGCGGGTGGTTGTGCAGCAGCGGCGGCAGGGGTACGACGTCGACGGGCCAGCCGCGGCGCGCGACCACCTCGGCCGCGGGCTGCGCGATCGCGCCGCAGGCGATCAGGGCGACGGACGCGTGGCTGGTCAGCCGGGGAAGGCGAGGAGGTCGACGAACCGGTCGTTGAAGTCGGTGCGGTCGGAGAGCTCGACATAGGTCACCTCCTCCAGCAGGGCCAGGGCGCCGGCGCGCTCGCGGACGCTGAGCAGGCTCATCTTCGCGCCCTCGCCGGCGACGTTGCCGGCGGAGACGATGCGGAGCACGGGGATCGTGCGGCACCAGGCCGATGCGGACCGCCGCGGCGGGGGAGAGGTAGCTGCCGAACGATCCGGCGAGCAGCACCTGCTGCACGTCGGAGTGCTCCAGGCCGAGCTCCTCGAGCAGCAGCGTCCACCCGGTGGCGATCGCGCCCTTGGCGAACTGCAGCTCGCGGACGTCGCGCTGGGAGAGGTAGACGCACTCCTCCGGCGGGCTGTCGGGGGAGGGCCGGTGCAGCACGAACACCCGCTCCTTGCCGACCGCGGTCAGCCGGTCGGCGATGTGCGGCGCGAGGTCGTGCGCCTGCTCGTCGGTGACGAACCGGCCGGTGCCGTCGAGGAGCCCGACCCGCACCAGCTCGGAGACCGCGTCGACGAGCCCGGAGCCGCACAGCCCCTGCGGCTCCACGTCGCCGATGACCTGCAGCGGTCACCCCGCCCTCGACCTCGGGGTCGATGCGGATCACCTCGATGGCGCCGTCGGCGGCGCGCATGCCGCAGCGGATCGCGCCGCCCTCGAACGCGGGGCCGGCGGGCGCCGCCGTGGACACGATGGTGTCGCCGTCGCTGAGCACGATCTCGCAGTTGGTGCCGACGTCGATGAACAGCCGGGTGCGCTTGTCGCGGTCCATGCCGCTCGCGAGCATCCCCGAGACGATGTCGCCGCCGACGTACGCCCCGAGGGCGGGGAAGACGAACGCGCGAGCGCGCGGGTGCAGGGTCAGGCCCAGCTCGTCGGCGAGCAGCGACGGGAGGGTGGCCGCCGACATCACGAACGGCGCGACGCCGAGCGGCTCGGGGTCGATGCCGAGCACGAGCGCGGTCATCGTCGCGTTGCCGGCCAGCGCCACCTCGTAGACCTCGCCGGGCTCGACGCCGGCCTCCGTCAGCACGTCGCCCGTCAGCTCGGCCAGCGTGTCCTGCGCGAGCGATCGCAGCCGGCCCATGCGCCTCGGGGTCGAGCATCGTCGCGCTGATCCGGGTGATGACGTCGCCGCCGAACGGCTGCTGCTTGTTGAGCATCGACGCGACCGCGGCCGGGGTGCCGGTGGCGGTGTCGATGAGGGTCGCGACCACCGTGGTCGTGCCGAGGTCGAAGGCGATCGCGAACCGGCGCGCAGTGGTGTCGCCGGGCTCCACGTCGATGAGCGACGTCGTCGACGATCACCGCGGTGACCTGGAAGTCGGCCTCGCGCAGCACCCGGCGGCAGCCGGCGCAGCGACGTGCAGGTCCGGGCGTCAGCTCGAGGTCGTCGATCGCGTCGTAGAGCCGGCGCAGGTCGGTGCGCTGGTCGGACAGCGTCGGCTCCTCGAGCTCGACGTAGCGCTTCTGCAGCGCCGGGCGCAGGATCACCTGCCGGCCGACCCCGAGGGTGGCGGCCTTGGGCCGCGTCGTCAGCGGCGGTACGTCGACCGAGAGGTCGTGGGTCGCCTGGGCGAGGCAGGCCAGCCGCCAGCCGGCCGCGAGCTGCTCGCGGGTGAACGAGCGCCGGTCGAGCCGGTGCACCGGTGTGCTGCCCTGGACGAGCTGGACCTTGCACTTCTTGCAGGTGCCGTGCCCGCCGCACGTCGAGTCGATGGCGATGCCGTTCCAGCTCGCGGCGTCGAAGACGCTCACGCCCGGGAGGCACGCGGACCTCGCGGCCGGCGGGCGAGAACGACAGCTGGACGCGACCGGTGCCGTCGTGCGGGGCGAACCTCCGGCCCGTCGGGCGGCGCGATCAGCCCTTCGCGACGGAGAGCGTCGACCTCCCAGTCGGGGGCCAGGTGAAACGGCTTGTCGTCCATCTCCGACATCTGAAACGGCCGGCTACCCGGCCGCGGCCTGCTTCTTGCGGTGCTCGGCGATCCAGCTCATGCCCCACTCGTCGTGGCCCAGCAGCAGGTCGGCGGCCTTGACGGCCGTCGACGATCTGCGGGGTGCGGGTGTCCATGATCGCGCTGGTCAGCCCGGCGGTCATCGCCATCGGCAGGAAGGCCGCGCCGAGGGTGTGCCGGTCGGGCATGCCGAAGGAGACGTTGGACGCGCCGCACGTCATGTTCAGTCCGTGCTCGTCGCGGATGCGGCGCATGGTCTCCAAGGTGGTGTTCACGACCGTCGGTGTCGGCACCGATCGGCATGGCGAGCGGGTCGATGACGATGTCCTGCTTGGCGATGCCGTACTCACTGGTGGCCACGTCGACGATGTGCTGCACGAGCTCGAGGCGCCGGTCGGCCTCCATCGGGATCTCGTCGGCGTCGTTCGGCAAGGCGATGATGGCGGCGTCGTACTTCTTGACCAGCGGGAGGATCAGCGCCATGCGGTCGTCCTCGGCGGTGATCGGAGTTGACCAGCGCGCGGCCTTCGTACGCCGCGAGCCCGGCCTCGAGCGCCTCGACGACCGAGGAGTCGATGCAGATCGGCTTGTCGGTCAGCGACTGCACGAGCTTGATCGCCTTCGCGAGCAGCTCGGGCTCGTCGGTCAGCGGCACGCCCATGTTCACGTCGAGCACGTCGGCGCCGCCCTCGACCTGGGCGATCACGTCGCGCTCGATGGCGGACAGGTCGCCGGCGCGGAGCTGCTCCTGGAAGATCCGGCGTCCGGTCGGGTTGATCCGCTCGCCGATGAGGCAGAACCGGCGCTGGTGCCCGAGCACCACCTCTGCGGTCGCCGAGCGCAGGGTGGTCTCGAGGAGCTCGGTCACGGCGACGCTCGTCACGCCGTGACCAGGGCGCGGCGCTTGTTGAGCAGGTCCTTGGCGCGCTTGACGGTCGCGGAGGCGTCGGGGGCGTAGCCGTCGGCGCCGACCGCGTCGGCGTACTCCTGGGTGACCGGGGCGCCGCCGACCATGACGATGACCTGGTCGCGCAGGCCGGCCTTCTGCAGCGCGTTGAGGTTCGCCTTGAACATCGGCATCGTGGTGGTGAGGAACGCGGAGAAGCCGACGATGTCGGGCTGGTGCTCGATGATCTTCTCCACGAACTTCTCCGGCGCGACCTGCACGCCGAGGTCGATCACCTCGAAGCCCGCGCCCTCGAGCATGATGTTGACGAGGTTCTTGCCGATGTCGTGGACGTCGCCCTTGACGGTGCCCATCAGGAACTTGCCGATCGTCTGCACGCCGGTCTCGGCGAGCAGCGGGCGCAGCACCTCCATCGCACCGGCCATCGCGCGTCCGGCGATCAGCATCTCGGGGACGAAGAAGTCGCCGCGCTCGAACCGTGCGCCGACCTCCTCGAGCGAGGGGATCAGCGAGTCGAAGAGCAGGGTCTGCGGCTCCATGTCCATGGCGAGCGCCTGATGCGTCAGCTCGAGGACCTCGGGTGCGTTGCCGACGAGGGTCTCGTCGTACATCTGCTGCAGGATCTCTTGTTCGGTCAGTGGGCCAGTCATGCCACGCCCTCCTCTTCGGGGGTCTCTGCTCGGTCGTGCGACCCGGCCTTCGACCGGGTTGATGGGGAAGACCGCGGGCCGCGCCGGCCCAGCAGGTCCGACAGCGCGTCGGACTGCTCGACGAGCAGCACGACCGACGTGGTCGAGGCGGTCCTGCAGCCGAGCGGTCGGGCCGGAGACGCCGATCGCGCACATCACGCCGTCCTTGCCCTCGACGGGCGCGGCGATCGCGGACAGACCGGTCTCGAGCTCGTCGACCGTGGTCGCATAGCGCTTGCGCCGGATCGACTCGAGCTCACCGAGCAGGACGTCTCGGCTGGTGACGGTGTGGTCGGTGCGCCGCTGCAGCCGGGTGGAGGGGAGCGGCAGCACGCCGAAGGCGTAGAGCACCTTGCCGAGCGACGAGCAGTGGGCGGGGACCTCGACCTGGTTCCAGTCGCGCGCCGACAGCAGGTACGTCGACTCCACCTGCCCGATGTGCACGACGCCGAGCCCGCGCGGCACACCGAGGTGCACGGTCTCGCCGGTGCGCTCGCCGACCTCCTCGAGCACCGGCCGGGCGATCCGCGCCACCTGCGGCCAGGGGTCGTGGATGGCGGCATGCAGCGCGAACAACGGGCCGGCGATGTAGCCGCCGGCGCCGTCGCGCTCGACGAGGTCGGTGCGCTCGAGGGCCGCGAGCAGCCGCGACGTGGTGGAGCGGGCGAGACCGGTCTCGTCGCTCAGCTCGGTGAAGCTGATCGGGTCGGAGGAGCGCACGACGAGGTCGATCAGCGCTGCGGCGCGGTCGACGGCCTGGGTGCCGCCGGGGGTGCTGCCGGTCATCGATCCTCGCCAAGAACATGTTTCATCATGTGGAACTGACTTCCACATGATGAGGCTAGGATGCCGGACAGCACAGGTCAAGCACCGCTGCTACGTTTCCTCGAACGGGTCGTCGCACGGGTCGCCGAAGGGGTTTTGATGTTCCGCAACACGCTGCCGAGGTACGAGGTCCTCTCCGAGGACGCGATGGCGAAGCTGGATGCCGGCTGGCGCCGGCTGGTCACCGAGATCGGCGTCGAGTTCGACAGCGAGCGCGCGCTCGAGCTGTTCCGCGAGGCCGGGCAGAAGGTCGAGGACAAGGTGGTCTTCTTCGACCCCGAGTTCGTGCTCGAGCAGGTCGCGAAGGCGCCTCGCGAGTTCGACGTACAAGCGCGCAACCCGGCGAACAACGTGCACATCGGCGGCGACGCGATGGCGTTCGGTGCGGTCTACGGTCCGCCGTTCGTGCGCGAGGGCGAGGTGCGCCGCGACGCGACGATGGACGACTTCACGCGCTTCGCCAAGCTGGCGCAGACGTTCCCGGTGCTCGACTCCGCGGGCGGTGTCGTCTGCGAGCCGAACGACACCCCGCTCGACTCGCGGCACCTGGACATGACCTACGCGCTGCAGACGCTGACCGACAAGATCTACATGGGCAACGTGGTCTCGGGTGTGAACGCGCGCGACACCATCGCGATGGGGGAGATCCTCTTCGGCGGCAGGGAGGCGATCGAGCAGACGCCGGTGTCGATCTCGCTGACCAACTGCAACTCGCCGCTGAAGTGGGACGAGCGCATGCTCGAGTCGCTGATCGAGTACTCCTCGGCCGGCCAGCCCTGCGTGGTCACGCCCTTCATCTTGATGGGCGCGATGTCGCCGGTGACCATTCCCGCGGCGCTGGTGCAGCAGATGGCCGAGGCGCTCTCCGGCATCGCGCTCACCCAGCTCGTGCGACCCGGCACGCCCGTGATCTTCGGGTCGTTCCTGTCCAACATCGACATGCAGTCCGGCTCGCCGACGTTCGGCACCCCCGAGTCGGGGATGGGCCTGCTGTGCACCGGCCAGATCGCGCGTCACTTCGGGCTGCCGTTCCGCTCCGGTGGCGCGCTCACCTCGTCGCAGGTGGCCGACGCGCAGGCCGGCTACGAAGCCCTGATGACGATGCTGCCGACGTTCCTCGCCGGCGCCAACTGGGTGATGCACTCGGCCGGGTGGCTCGAGGGCGGGCTGGTCGCGGGCTTCGAGAAGTTCATCATGGACGTCGAGCTGCTGCAGATGCTGCAGGCCGAGTTCACGCCGCTCGAGATCAACGAGGACACCATGGCCTTCAGTGCGCACGAGGAGGTCGGCCACGGTGGTCACTTCCTCGGCGCGATGCACACCATGGAGCGCTTCCGCACCTGCTTCTACCGGCCGTTCTTGTCGTCCTCGGACAACTACGAGCGCTGGGTGCGCAACGGCGGTCTCGACACCAACGCGCGGGCCTCGAAGATCTACCAGCAAAAGCTCGAGGAGTACGTCGCACCCCCGATCGACGACGCCATCCGCGAGGAGCTGCAGGAGTACGTCGTACGCCGCCGGCGCGAGCTCGGCGACTAGCCCGCGGCTAGCGGAAGACGACGGTCTTGTGCCGTTGAGCAGCACGCGGGACTCGGCGTGCCAGCGGACGGCGCGGGAGAGCACCTGGCTCTCGACGTCGCGGCCGGCGGCGGCGAGGGCGGCGGCGTCGTAGCCGTGGTCGACGCGCATCACGTCCTGCTCGATGATCGGGCCCTCGTCGAGGTCGCCGGTGACGTAGTGGGCGGTGGCGCCGACCAGCTTCACGCCCGCGGTCGAAGGCCTGGTGGTAGGGGCGTGCGCCCTTGAAGCTCGGCAGGAACGAGTGGTGGATGTTGATCGCCCGGCCGGTCAGCCGCCGGCAGGTCTCGTCGGAGAGCACCTGCATGTAGCGGGCGAGCACCACGAGGTCGACGCCGAGCGCGTCGACGAGCCCGAGCATCTGCGCCTCCGCCTCGACGCTTCGTCTCCGGCGTCACCGGGATGTGGTGGTAGGGCACGCCGTAGGACGCCGCGAGCGCCTCGCAGTCGAGGTGGTTGGACACGATCGCCGACCACGTCGATCTGCAGCGCCGCCGTTGCTCCAGCGGAAGAGCAGGTCGTTGAGGCAGTGGCTGAACTTCGAGACCAGGATCAGCGTCCGGTACGGCGCCGCGGCCTCCCAGAGCTCCCACGACATGCCGAAGCGCTCGGCGATCGGCACGAAGGCCCCGCGCAGCGTCTCGATCGCCGGCGTCCGGGTCGACCGCGAAGCGCACCCGCATGAAGAACCGGTCCTCGGACCAGGTCGCCGTACTGCTGGCTCTCCACGATGTTGCCGCCGTGCTCGACGAGCATGCCGGTCACCGCGTGGACGATGCCGGGCCGGTCGGGGCAGACGAGCGTGAGGACGTACGACGCCGGCCCACTGGCGGACACCTCGGTCATGGCGCGGTCACGGGGGAGTTGTACTCGCGTGCGCATCGTTGCGTCAACCGAGACACGTACTGTCATACGCAACACAAGGTGCGCTACCGTCAGCGCATGTCGCAACGACTCCCAGCCGGCGGGCGTCCAGTCGGTCGACCGGGCGCTGACGCATCCTGGGCATCCTGGCGCGGCTGGGCGAGGCCGGGGTCACGGAGATCGCCGCGCGAGCTGGGGGTGCACAAGAGCACCGCGTTCCGGCTGGTCGCGACGCTCGAGTCGCACGGCATGGTCGAGCAGAACGAGGACCGCGGCAAGTACCGCCTCGGCGTCGGCGTGCTCCGGCTGGCCGGCGCCACGACGGCGCGGCTCGACGTGGTGCAGGAGGCGCGGCCGATCTGCCGCAAGCTCGCCGCCGACTCGGGCGAGACCGTCAACATCGCGGTGCTCTCGGACCGGTCGGCGCTCTACCTCGACCAGGTGGCCGGCCAGTCGGCGCTGCAGTCGCACAACTGGGTCGGCCAGCACATCCCGCTGCACGCCACCTCCAACGGCAAGGTGCTGCTCAGCGGGCTGTCGTCGCGACGAGGTCGACAACCGGCTGCCGCGGCTGCCGTCGTACACCGCGGAGACCGTCACCACCAAGGCGAGGCTGCGCCGCGAGCTGGCCGAGGTGCGCGAGCAGGGCTACGCCGTCGCGGTCGACGAGCTCGAGATCGGGCTGACCGCGATCGCGGCGCCGATCCGCAACGCGCACGGCGACGTGATCGCCTCGCTGAGCGTCTCCGGGCCGACGTTCCGGCTCGGCGAGGCAGCGGGTCAAGGAGCTGGTCGCCGGTCGTGCTCGACGCGGCCGACGAGGTCTCGCGGCGGCTGGGTCACGGCTCGGCCGTAGAGTCCTTGACGGGATCTGCGCGGCCGAGCCGCAATTGCTGTTGCGTGCAGCACATTGAGTTGCGACATGCGCAACTCAACCGGACCGATCGGACACACGCGTGCCGCAGCTGTACATCGAGGGACGGTGGGAGAGCGCTCGTGGGGGCGAGCGCCGCGAGATCCGCTGCCCGGCGGACGGCGTCGCTGGTGGCCGAGGTCGACGAGGCCGGCCCCGAGGACACCCATGCCGCGATCGCGCGCCGCCCGCGCGGCCTTCGACGACGGGCGCCTGGTCCGGCCGGCTCCGCGCTCGAGCGCGGCGCGCTGCTGCACCGCGTCGCCGACCTGCTGAGCCGCGACAAGGCCGAGGTCGCCCGGGCCGAGTCGCTCGACACCGGCAAGCGGCTCGTCGAGAGCGAGTACGACGTCGACGACGTCGTCGGCGTCTTCCGCCACTACGGCAACGTCGCGGCCGAGGACGCCGGCCGCATCGTCGACACCGGCCAGCCCGACGTGCGTCAGCCGCGTCGTGCACGAGCCGATCGGCGTCTGCGGCCTGATCACGCCGTGGAACTACCCGCTGCTGCAGACCGCCTGGAAGGTCGCGCCCTGCCTCGCCGCGGGCAACACGTTCGTGCTCAAGCCCAGCGAGCTGACCCCGCACACCGCGATCCTGCTGATGGGCCTGCTCGAGGAGGCCGGCGTGCCCGCCGGGCGTCGGCCAACCTCGTGCTCGGTGCCGGCCCGGCGCCGGCGCACCGCTCAGCGAGGACCCGCGCGTCGACCTGGTGTCGTTCACCGGCGGCCTGGAGACCGGCAAGCGGATCATGGCCGCGGCGGCCGCGCACGGTGAAGAAGGTCGCGCTCGAGCTCGGCGGCAAGAACCCCAACGTGGTCTTCGCCGACGCCGACCTCGACGACCGCGCTCGACTTCGCGCTGACCGCGGTCTTCCTGCACTCCGGGCAGGTCTGCTCGGCCGGCGCCCGGCTGGTCGTCGAGGAGTCGCGTCCACGACGAGTTCGTCGACGAGCTGGTCGCGCGGGCCGAGCGGATCCGGCTCGGCGGGCCGTTCGACGACGACGCCGAGACCGGGCCGCTGATCTCCGCAGCAGCACCGCGCCAAGGTCGAGGAGTACGTCGCAGCGCGGGCTCGCCGAGGGCGCGAAGCTGCGCTGCGGCGGCGCGCGTCCCGACGACCCGGAGCTGGCCGACGGCTTCTACTACCTGCCCACGGTGCTCGACCGGTGCGACGGCTCGATGTCCGTCGTGCACGACGAGTCGTTCGGGCCGGTGCTCACCGTCGAGACGTTCCGCGACGAGGACGACGCCGTGCGGATCGCCAACGACAGCATCTACGGCCTCGCCGGCGCGGTGTGGACCCAGAACGCCGGACGGGCCGAGCGGGTCGCCGCCCGGCTGCGGATGGGCACGGTCTGGATCAACGACTACCACCCCTACGTGCCGCAGGCCGAGTGGGGCGGCTACAAGCAGTCCGGCATCGGCCGCGAGCTCGGCGCCGCCGGGCTCGACGAGTACCGCGAGACCAAGCACATCTGGCACAACATGCGCCCCGCGCCGCAGCGCTGGTTCGACGGGAGGTGAGGGCGTGGCCGTCGACAAGCTCGACCAGCCGGACGACCTACGACTACGTCATCGTCGGCGGCGGCTCCGCCGGCTGCGCGCTCGCCAACCGGCTCAGCGCCGACCCCGGCACGTCGGTGCTGGTGCTCGAGGCCGGCCGCTCCGACATCAGGCTCGACCCGTTCATCCACATGCCGGCCGCGCTGCCCTACCCGATCGGCAACCGGCTCTACGACTGGAAGTACGAGTCGGAGCCGGAGCCGTACATGGGCGGCCGCAAGGTCTACCACGCCCGCGGCAAGCTGCTCGGCGGCTCGAGCAGCATCAACGGGATGATCTTCCAGCGCGGCAACCCGCTCGACTTCGAGCGCTGGGCCGCCGACAAGGGCATGGAGACCTGGGACTACGCGCACTGCCTGCCCTACTTCAAGCGCATGGAGACCTGCCTGGCCGGCGCCGACGAGTGGCGCGGCGGCAGCGGCCCGCTCGATCCTCGAGCGCGGACCGGCGAACAGCCCGCTGTTCGGGGCGTTCTTCGAGGCGGTCCAGCAGGCCGGCCACCCGCTGACCGACGACGTCAACGGCTACCGCCAGGAGGGCTTCGCGCCGTTCGACCGCAACGTCCACCGGGGCCGCCGGCTCAGCGCGGCGCGCGCCTACCTCCACCCGGTGCGCGACCGGAAGAACCTCACCGTCGAGACGCTGGCGATGGTCACCGGGCTGGTCGTCGAGGGCAAGCGGGTCACCGGCGTCGACTACCACCGCGCGGGCCGCGGCAACCGCCGGGTCACGCGCCGGCGAGGTGATCCTGTGCGGCGGCGCGATCAACTCCCCGCAGCTGCTGCTGCTCGCCGGCATCGGCCCCGCGCGAGGACCTCGAGACGCTCGGCATCCCGGTGGTCGCCGACCTGCCCGGCGTCGGCAGCAACCTGCAGGACCACCTCGAGGTCTACATCCAGTACGCCTCCAAGCAGCCGGTCTCGATCGGCCCGTGGCTCAAGCACCGGCACAAGCCGCGCATCGGTGCCGAGTGGCTGTTCCTGCGCGCGCGGCGTCGGGTCGTCGAACCACTTCGAGGCGGGCGGCTTCATCCGCAGCAACGACGAGGTCGACTACCCGAACCTGATGTTCCACTTCCTGCCCATCGCGATCCGGTACGACGGCATCGCGGCCGGCCGCCGACCACGGCTACCAGGTCCACATCGGGCCGATGTACTCCGACGTACGCGGGCACCATCACGCTCAAGTCGCGCGACCCGTTCGAGCACCCGGCCCTGCGCTTCAACTACCTGTCGACCGAGACCGACCGCCGGGAGTGGGTGGAGATGGTCCGCGCCGCGCGGCACATCCTCAACCAGCCGGCGTTCGCGGTCTTCAACGCCGGCGAGATCTCGCCCGGTCCGAGCGTCGAGACCGACCAGGAGATCCTGGACTGGGTCGCCGAGGACGCCGAGACCGCGCTGCACCCTTCCTGCACCGCGCGCATGGGTGTCGACGACATGTCGGTGCTCGACCCGGAGTCGATGCGGGTGCACGGTGTCGACGGCCTGCGTGTCGTCGATGCGTCGTCGATGCCGTACATCACCAACGGGAACATCTACGCTCCCGTCATGATGCTCGCCGAGAAGGCGGCTGACCTGGTCATCGGCAACACCCCGCTGCCCCCGTCGACGGCGCCGTTCTACCGCCACCGCGACAACGATCCGCTCTACCCGCCGCCCCGATCGACTGAGCGGCACGACAGCAGCACAGGAGGCTCCCGATGACCCAGTCGCAGGCCCAGTCGCAGGGCCAGTCGCAGCCAGGGACGAGCTCCCACAACGGGAACGGCGCGAGCGCCGCGAGCGACGCCGGCGCCGCCCTCACCGTCACGGATCTCTGGAAGATCTTCGGCGACAAGTCGGACAAGATCATCGGCACTCCCGACGCCGACCTCTCGCGCAAGGACCTGCAGGAGAAGACCGGTTGCGTGATGGCGGTCAAGGACGTGTCCTTCGAGGTCGCGCCGAGAAGGAGGTCTTCGTCGTGATGGGCCTCTCCGGCTCGGGCAAGTCCACGCTCGTGCGGTTGCTGACCCGCCTCATCGAGCCCACCCACGGATCCGTGCAGATGGGCGGCGAGGACATCACGTCAGCCGACGACGGCAAGCTGCGCGAGCTGCGGCGCAAGCACGTCGCGATGGTCTTCCAGCACTTCGGCCTGCTGCCGCACCGCAAGGTCGTCGACAACATCGCCTTCGGCCTCGAGGTCCGCGGCGAGCCCAAGAGTCAGCGCCGCAACCGCGCCCAGGAGATGGTCGACCTCGTCGGGCTGTCCGGCTACGAGAACAGCTACCCCGACCAGCTCTCCGGGGGCATGCAGCAGCGCGTCGGTCTCGCCCGCGCGCTCGCCGCCGACCCGCAGCTGCTGATGTTCGACGAGCCGTTCTCGGCGCTCGACCCGCTGATCCGCCGTGACATGCAGAACGAGGTGATCCGGCTCCACCACGAGGTCGGCAAGACGATGGTGTTCATCACCCACGACCTCGCGCGAGGCACTCAAGCTCGGCGACCGGATCCTCATCATGCGCGACGGTGAGATCGTGCAGATCGGGACTCCCGACCAGGTGGTCGGTGCGCCGGCCGACGACTACGTCAAGGACTTCGTCAGCGAGGTGCCCAAGTCGCACGTGCTGACGCTCAAGTGGGTGATGCGTCCACCGCGAGCCGGGGGAGGCCGAGAGCGGCCCGACCCTGCAGTCCGACCGGATCGTGCGCGACGCGGCCCGCGAGGTGCTGGCGGCCAAGGGTCCGGTCCGGGTCTTCGACGGCGACGAGTTCGTCGGCATGGTCGACGACGAGGACATCCTGCGCGTGGTGGTCGCCGAGGAGGCGACCACGTCATGACCGCCGTGCAGGACCGGCCAGCGTCGGCCGCCCCCAAGGAGGAGCAGCCGTACGTCGACCCGACCCCCAACCGACGCACCGGGCTGTGGCTCGGAGTCATCGCGGCGGTCTGGGTCGTCGGGTGGGCGATCTTCAAGGGCCAGAGCACCCTTGCCACGGGCTTCCAGGACCAGACCGCCTTCCACAAGTGGCTCAACGACCTGCGCGACGACATCCAGCTGGCTGCGGCCCGCGGCAACTGGTTCTTCGACGGCGTCATCGGCGGCATCTCGACGCCCTGGACTGGGTCACCTCGCAGCTTCAGGAGCTCGTCAGCGTCGCGGCCTTCCCTCGGCCCGTCCCCGAGATCGGCTGGCTCGGCGTGGTGGCGCTGCTGGCCTGGATCGCCTTCGCGCTGGCGGGCTGGCGCTCGTTCATCATGGTCACGCTGACCGTCTTGTCGTTCGGGTTCTTCGGCTACTGGGAAGACGGCATGGACACGCTGATCATCACCGGCATCGCGGTGGCGATCTGCGTGGTGATCGGCCTCCCTGTCGGCATAGCGATGGCACGACGGAAGCTGGTCTCGAACAGCGTCACGCCCGTCCTGGACGTGATGCAGACGATGCCGGCGTTCGCCTACCTGACACCGCTCGCACTCATCTTCGGGATCGGTCCGGCGGCCGCGATCGTCGTGACGGTGATCTACGCCGTCCCGCCCCTCGTGCGGATCACCGAGCACGGCATCAGGTCGGTCGCACCCGGTGCGGTCGAGGCCGCCGAGTCGCTCGGCGTCAGTCGCGGGCAGCTGCTGCGGCAGGTGCAGATCCCGATGGCCCGACGCACGATCATCGTCGGCGTCAACCAGTGCACGATGGCCGCCTTGTCGATGGCGACGATCGCCGTCCTGGTCAACGGCCCGGGTCTGGGCAAGCCGGTGCAGGCGGCGCTGCAGAGCCTCGACGTCGGCACCGCGGCCGTTGCCGGTCTGGCGATCGTGCTCGTCGCGATCATGCTGGACCGCGCCACCACGGCGGCAAGCGAGCGGGTGGACAAGGTGACCCGGTCGGGCGGACGGCTCAGCGTCACCCAGCGGCGCTGGGTTGTGCTGGCGGGCTTGGTGGGGGTCGTCGTCCTGGTCTACCTCTCGCGCACCTACTCGTACCTGGCGACGTTCCCGGAGAGCGCGAACATCGGAAAGGACCTCGCGACCAAGGTCGGCTCGTTCACGGACTCGTTCGTCAACAGCATCGAGGGCGCCACGAACGCGTTCAAGGACGCGGTCAGCTACGGCTTCCTCAACCCGCTGCAGTCGCTGCTCTCGGAGACGCCGTGGTGGATCATGGCGCCGGTCTTCCTCGCGGTGGCCTACGTCCTCGGCGGCTGGCGACCCGCCGCGATCGCGGTGGTCTGCGAGGCCGTGATCTTCGGCACCGGGCTGTGGCACGACACGATGGTCACGCTCACCATGACGATCGTGGCGACCGTGCTGGTGATGGTGATCGCGGTCCTGCTCGGGATCTGGATGGGACGGGCAAGACGCGTGGACACCATCCTGCGGCCGATCCTCGACGCATTCCAGGTGATCCCGCCGTTCGTGTACCTGGTGCCCGCACTGGCGTTGTTCGCCAGCAGCCGGTTCACCGCGATCGTGGCGGCGATGGCCTACGCCATCCCGATCGCCACCAAGCTCGTCGCGGACGGCATCCGAGGAGTCTCGCCGTCGACGGTCGAGGCGGCGCGGTCCTCGGGCATCACCTCGCGGCAGATGATCTTCAAGGTCCAGCTGCCGATGTCGCGCGAGGCGCTCGTGCTGGCGACCAACCAGGGACTGCTCTACGTCCTCTCGATGGTCGTCATCGGCGGTCTGGTCGGCGCAGGCAGTCTCGGCTACATCGTGGTGTCCGGCTTCTCGCAGTCCCAGCTGTTCGGCAAGGGGCTCGCGGCGGGCATCGCGATCACGGCGCTCGGCGTGATGATCGACCGGATCATGAGGTACACGGCGGCCCGGTACGGGCGCGCCTAGCAGCAAGTCACAGACCTGGCTCCCGGGTGGGGGTGCCGTGGAGAGATGGAACTGACGAAAGGGATGGGCATGGCACGAGGAACTCGTCGGCTGCGGCTGGCCATCGTCGCGGCCTCCGCGGCGCTGGTGCTTGCCGGCTGCGGCGGCGGCGACATCAAGGAGTCCGACAGCGCGGCCGGGGGCGAGCGACTGCGGTGACCTGAACATCGCGGTGAACCCGTGGACCGGCTACGTCGCGAACGCGCACGTCATCGGGGTCGTCGCTGAGAAGGAGCTCGGCTGCAAGGTCAGCTACCAAGAGGTCAAGGAAGAGGTGGGCTGGCAGGGCATGGCCAACGGCAGCATCGACACGATCGTCGAGAACTGGGGCCACGCCGACCTGGTCAAGAAGTACATCACCGAGCAGAAGACCGTCGAGGACGCCGGCCTCACCGGAGGCGAGGGCCTGATCGGCTGGTTCGTTCCCCAGTGGATGACCGAGAAGTACCCGGACATCACCGACTGGAAGAACCTCAACAAGTACGCCGACATGTTCAAGACCTCCGAGTCCGGTGGCAAGGGCCAGCTGCTCGACGGCGACCCGTCGTACGTCACCAATGACGAGGCGCTGGTCAAGAACCTCGACCTCGACTACAAGGTGGTCGTCGGCGGCAGTGAGGCGGCTCTGCTCACGAGCTTCCGCAACGCGCAGCAGAACAAGACGCCGCTGCTGGCCTACTTCTACACACCGCAGTGGTACGCGGACGTGCAAGGCCAGACACCGACACCCGGCGTCAAGGACCCGGTCAAGCTGGCACACGTCAAGCTGCCGCCGTACACGAAGGGCTGCGACGCCGATCCCGACAAGGTCGACTGCGACTACCCGCCGTACCACCTGAACAAGCTGATCTCGACCAAGTTCGCCGACTCCGACTCGCCGGCGGTGGACCTGGTCAAGAAGTTCAAGTGGACCAACGCGGACCAGAACGTGGTCTCGAAGTACATCGGCCAGGACAAGATGGACCCGGATGCCGCCGCCCAGAAGTGGATCGACGCCAACCAGGACAAGGTGGACGCCTGGCTGGGCAAGTAGCCCGGCGGACACCCGTCTGAGCAACATCTGAACAGCAACTGACCGATCTCCCCCGCCGTGCCTGGTTGACAGGCGCGGCGGGGGAGACGCATGTTAAGTGTGTCTCACATGACGCACAGAGTTGCGTATTACGAAACAGTCGAAGGGAGGCCGTGATGGCCTCGGTTCCGTCCAGCGCCCGTGTCGTGGTCATCGGCGCCGGCATCGTCGGCAACAGCCTCGTGCACCACCTGGCCAGGCTCGGCTGGCGCGACATCGTGCAGATCGACAAGGGCCCGCTGCCCAACCCGGGCGGCTCGACCGGGCACGCGTCGAACTTCATCTTCCCGGTCGACCACAGCCGTGAGATCGCCGACCTGACGCTCGACAGCATGGTGCAGTACAAGGAGATGGGCGTCTTCACCGAGTCGGGTGGCTTCGAGGTCGCCCGCACCGAGGAGCGCATGGAGGAGCTGCGGCGGCGGATGTCCTCGGCCCGGATCTGGGGCATCGAGTCCGAGCTGGTCACGCCCGAGCAGGTCGTCGAGCGGGTGCCGTTCCTCGACCCGGACCAGATCGTCGGCGCGTTCTGGACGCCGTCGGTGGGTGTCGTCGACTCGCTGCGGGCGGGCACGATCATGCGCGAGCGCGCCATGGAGACCGGCGCACTCACCGTCGTGCCCACCGTCGAGGTGATCGGCATGGACGTCGAGGACGGTGCCATCAGGCGAGTGCGCACCAGTGGCGGCGACATCGAGGCCGAGGCCGTCGTGATCGCGTGCGGGGTGTGGAGCCCGAAGCTCGCGCGCATGGCCGGCGCGCACATCCCGCTCACCCCGGCGGTGCACCAGATGATCAGCGTCGGACCCGTGCCCGCAGCTGGTCGACACGGAGGGGGAGATCTCCATCCCGATCGTGCGCGACATGGACACCTTCTGCTACGAGCGCCAGCACGGCGCCGACATGGAGGTCGGCTCCTACGCGCACCGGCCGATCCTGCACGACGCCGGAGGAGATCCCCTCGATCGACGCGGCCAAGCTGTCGCCGACCGAGATGCCGTTCACCTCCGACGACTTCGACCCGCAGCTCGAGCAGGCCTACGAGCTGATGCCGGAGCTGCTCGGCGCCGAGGGCGCGGAGATGCGCTACGCGATCAACGGCCTGCTCTCGCTGACCCCCGACGGTGCGCCCGTGCTGGGCGAGACCCCCGAGGTGAAGGGGCTGTGGTCGGCCGCGGCGGTCTGGATCAAGGAGGGGCCGGGCGTCGGTCGGGCGCTGGCCGAGTGGATGACCGACGGGCTGCCCGAGATCGACCTGTCGCACAGCGACATCGCACGGTTCTACCCCCACCAGCAGACCCGCACGCACATCCGGGCTCGCACCAGCGAGGCGTTCAACAAGACCTACGGGATCATCCACCCGGGCGAGCAGTACCTCACCGCTCGCCCGCAGCGGCTCGCGCCGATGCACGCGTCCGAGGTCGAGCTGGGGGCGCAGTTCTTCGAGGCCGCGGGCTGGGAGCGGCCGCAGTGGTACGAGTCCAACGCCGGCCTGCTCGAGGAGTACGGCGACCGCGTCATGCCGCGCGAGCACGAGTGGGACTCGCGCTGGTGGAGCCCGATCATCAACGCCGAGCACCTCGCGATGCGCGACCGTGCCGGCATCGTCGACCTGTCGGCGTTCGCGATCTTCGACGTCGTCGGGCCCGGCGCGCTCGAGGCCGTGCAGCGCACCTGCGTCGCGCAGTGCGACGTCGCGCTCGGCCGGGTCGTCTACACGCCGGTGCTCGACGACCGGGGCGGCTTCCGCTCCGACCTCACCGTCATGCGGCTCGCGCACGACCGCTTCCGCGTCGTCACCGGCGGCGCGCACGGCATGGTCGACCGGAAGTGGTTCGCCGACCGGGTGCCGGCCGACGGCACCGCGCAGGTGGTGGACGTGACGTCGGCGTTCACGACGATCGGGCTGTGGGGGCCTCGCGCCCGCGACATCCTCGGCGAGCTCACCTCCGACGACGTCAGCCACGAGGGCTTCGGTTTCGGCACCTGCCGAGAGATCGAGACCGACTCGATCTCCGTGCTCGCCTCGCGAATCTCCTACGTCGGGGAGCTGGGCTGGGAGCTGCACGTGCCGATCGAGCAGGGCGCGAAGCTCTGGTCGATGCTGCACGAGGCCGGCGCGCCGCACGGCGCGGTGCCGGTGGGCATCGGCGTCTACGGCGCGACGGGCCGCATCGAGAAGGGCTACCGGGCGTTCGGGTTCGAGCTCGACTCCGAGCGCACGATCATCGAGGCCGGGATGCAGCGGCCCAAGGTCAAGAACGCCGACTTCGTCGGTCGCGAGGCCTACCTCAAGCAGCGTGAGGAGGACCCGAAGGCGGTGCTGTGCACGCTCACCGTCGAGGACCACACCTCGAAGAGCGGCACGAAGCGCTACATGCTCGGCGGGGAGCCGATCTTGACCTCCTCCGGTGGCGAGCTGAGGGACGACCACGGTCACCGCCCCTACGTCACCACCGCGGGGTCGGCGCCGTCACTGGGCAAGCACGTGCTGCTGGCCTACCTGCCGCCCGCCGAGGCGACCGTCGGCAACGAGCTGGCGGTGTCCTACATGGAGGAGCGCTACCCGGTCACCGTCGGCTCCGCCGACGCCACGTCCCTGTTCGACCCCACCAACGAGCGGATCAAGGCCTGACATGGCGAACGTCCTCGTCTGCATCAAGCGGGTGCCCGACCTCGGCGGGGAGATAACCCTGACCCCGGACGGCATGTCGGTCGACGACTCCTCGCTCGGCCACACCATCAGTCCCCACGAGGACTGCGCGGTCGAGCTCGCCGTCCAGACCGCCCGCGACACCGACGGCGAGGCGACCGTGCTCACCCTCGGGTCGTCCGACGCGGTCGAGCAGCTGCGGCATGCCCTTGCGCTGGGCTGCACGCGTGCCGTGCTCGTCGAGGCCGATGCGGCAGCGCACGGGCCGGCCGACGTCGCCGCGGCGATCGCCGACGTGGTCCGGGCACACCAGGAGGCCGGCACGTCGTACGACCTGGTGCTGCTGGGCAACGACGCGTCCGACACCGGCGACTTCCAGGTCGGCGTCCGGCTCGCGTACCTCCTCGACCGGCCCGTCGTCGCGGGAGTGTCCACGCTCGGTGTCAGCGGCGACTTCGTGACCGCACGCGCGAGCGCGCCGGACGGCGGTGCCGAGGTCTACGACGTCGCGCTGCCGGCAGTCCTGACGGTCCTCGAGGGTGGCGTCGAGCCGCGCTATCCCTCGGTGCCGGGACGCATGAAGGCCAAGAAGGTGGCGATCGAGGAGACCGCACCGACGCGTGAGCCCGCTGGCTCGGGGCGCCGGAGGCTCACGCTCCCGGAGCCCCAACCGAGCCAGGTGACCGTGCTCGGCAAGGGTGCCGACGCGGCACCCGCAGTGGTGGACCTTCTCGAGAAGCTGGGGGTCACGAGATGACCGTGCTCGTGCTCGTCGAGACCGACGACACCGGAGTCAGCGAGGTGTCTCGGGAGACACTGACCTTCGTGCGCAGGCTGGGCGACCAGGTCGACGCGCTGGTGATCGGAGCGGTGCCGGACGGCGTCGTCGAGCAGCTCGGCTCGTACGGCGTGACCGGCGTCCGGCACGCCGATGGTGAGCCGTTCGCGACGTATGCCGCGGCCGCGTGGGCGGCGGCCGTCGTGGCCGCCTCCGACGGAGCGTCGGTTGTGGTGGCGGGCGGCACACCGCGCGGTGGCGACGTCATGGCTCACGTCGCCTGCCGACTCGACGTCGCGATGGCCGCAAACGTGGTGGCGGTGGAGTCGACCGATCCGCTGGTCGTCTCCCGACAGGTCCTCGGTGGCGCCGCGATGGAGGAGATGCCGCTCGAGGGCATCGCCGTGCTCACCGTCGCCGGGCACGCCTGCGACCCGCAGCCCGCCGACACCGCGACGTCTCCCGAGGTGACGCCGCTCGAGGTGGCCGTCGCCGACGCGGACCTACGTGCCCGGGTGGCGCGCACCGAGCCGGGGGAGCCGGACCAGTCCGGCAGCCTCAAGTCGGCCCGGGTCGTCGTCGGCGTCGGACGTGGTGCGGGTGGGCCCGACGGTTTCTCCGAGGTGCTCGAGCTGAGCGACCTGCTCGGTGGCTCGCTCGGCGTCTCCCGGGTCGTGACCAGCCTCGGCTGGCGGCCCCACCACGAGCAGGTGGGGCAGACCGGGAGCCGCGTCAGCCCCGACCTGTACGTCGCCTGCGGCATCAGCGGTGCGATCCAGCACTGGTCGGGCATGTCGAGCTCGAAGACGATCCTCGCGATCAACACCGACCCGGACGCCCCGATGGTCACCAAGGCGCACTACGCGGTGATCGGGGACCTGCACGAGGTCGTGCCGGCGATCAACGAGGAGCTGAAGAAGCGCCGGGCCTGAACAGACGTCTGCGGCCGGCAGGCCCTCTCGGGCCTGCCGACCCAAGCGATGTCCGGCCTACTGGCCCTCGGCGACCGGGTGGACCTCGTCGGCGACGAGGCCGTGGGCCTCCTTGTGGACCTTGTTGGCGGCCTCGGCGTCCGGGGCGTCGACCAGGCAGAAGATCTTGCCCTCGCCCTCGTCCACCCAGTAGCGCAGGTAGTGGACGCCGTACGCGTCCTGCGTCTCCAGGTCGGCCGCGTGCGCCTTGGCCACGTCGTCGATCGTGACCGGTCCGCCGAGGTTGTGTACGTCCATGAACAGTGTCATTTCCTTGCCCTTCCGATTTCTTGAACTGGTGTGTCATGTGTCGTGGTGGTGGGCCCGAACCCATGACGATCAGTCAACCCCCGCCACGGCCTCGGCGGACCGGGGAAATTCCCCAACTTGGGCTCAGGAGCCCCGGTCTTCGGACGGGGCGTCCGTTTCGCGCAGGATGCCCCGTCGCATCGCCGTGGCCACCGCGCGGGATCGGCTCGGTGCGTCGAGCTTTCGCAGCACGGCAGAGACGTGGTGGCCGACCGTCTTGCGCGAGAGGAAAAGGGCGCCGGCGATGTCGGCGTCCGAGAGTCCGTCGACCAGCAGGGCGAGCACGTCGAGCTCGCGTGCTGTGAGCCCGGCGTTGTTCTGGTCCTTGGGTGCACGAGGACCTCGCGGCACCGGCAGGCCCTTGTCGTGGCGGTCGCGGACGATCGCCGCGCGCACCGCCGGCGCAGGAAGCGAGTCGATGATGTCCAAGCGCCTCGCGGGCCGCGTCGAGATCGGGCGCGTTGGCCAGCGACAGGGCGGTCCAGTAGGGGCAGCCGAGGTCCCGCCAGTCATCCGCGGCACTCGTGCCAGTCGCCGTCCAGCATCTTCTGGAACGGCTCGGCGACCGGGTCCGGTCTGGGACGGCTGATGCCGGCGACGGCCAGCCACCAGCAGAGCTCGCCGAGCTCGAACTCCGGCGGCTGCGTCGGGATCAGCGACCACGCCATGTCGATCGCCGCCTCGATGTCCCCGCGTCCTGCCCTGCAGCCAGGCGAGCTCGGCGTGGGCGACCGCCACCGGCATCGAGTCGCTGCGCCTCGTGCGTGGGAAGGGCAAGCTCGGTGGCCTCGGTCAGCCAGGCAGCTGCCGTCCTCTCCGCGCCGGTGGCTGACCTGCGCGGCGACCACGTCGGCCGGGATCCGGGCGATCGCAGGCGGCTGCGGTAGCACCAGCACGTCGGCCGCCACGGTCTGCGCCGCGTCGTAGTGCCCTTGTTCGGCCAGCAGCCTGGCCTGCCACGACCTCATGTAGTAGCGCCAGGAGTCGAGGTCGCGCTCGAAGCAGTACGCGATGCCCGCGCTCAGGTAGCGCTCGGCCTCACTCAACCGCCGGATGGGTCACCGAGGGAGGAGCCGAGGTTCGTGTACGCCCGTGCCACGTGCTCGTGGGCGTCGACCGCGAGGGCGAGATCGCGGCTCTGCTCCAGGCGGGTGATCGCCCTCCAGGAAGTCGCCGGTCAGTGCGAGGGCCGATCCGATGTTGTTGAGCGCGTGGATCTCGGTGTCGTGGTCGCCCACGCGGCGCGCCAGGTCGATCGCCCGGCGGGCCCAGGCGACAGCCTCGTCGTTGTCGAAGGCAAGCATCCGCAGCTGGGAGAGGTTGCTGTAGGCCATCGCCAGCTCCCGGGTCTCGCCCGAGCCCCTCCAGGGTGCGGATCGCGCGCTCGGCGTACGTCTCGCTCTCCTCGTTGCGGCCGAGGTACCACGCCAGCCGCGAGAGCCAGCGCTCCGCGTCCCCGATCACGAGCGGGTCGTCGGCCAGCTCGAGGGACTCGCGTCGCGCCTCGTGGGCCTCCTCGACCTGGTTGGTCAGGTAGCACTCGTAGGACAGTGCCGCACACAGCCGTGACCGCCCGGAGTCGGGTGCGGGGTGGAAGCGCAGTGCCATCCGGTAGAGCTCGGCCGCGTCGCGATGCGCCCCCAGACGTGCGGACCGCTCGGCGGCGGGTACGGCGTGGTGCAGCACCGCCTCCGCGTCCGCGCAGCCCGCGGCGTGGAACGCGAGACGGTGGTCGTCGGCTCCACCGGCCGCGCGCAGCGCCTCGAGGGCGGCGGAGTGAAGCGTGGCGCGTTGCGTCGGCAGCAGGGTCTCCTCCACCGCCAGGCGTGCGAGGTCGTGCCGGAAGCCCCACGTCCGGCCGTCGCCGACCAGGAGTCCGGCAGTGACGCACTCGTCGACGGCGGTGGGCACCCGCCCGGACACGGCGACGAGCAGCGGGAGGTCGGCCGGCTGCCCGAGCACCGCTGCCGCGGCGAGCACGGCCCTCGCGTCGGGGGACAGCCGGGACGTCCGGGCGAGCACCGCGTCGCGGACGGTGGCCGGCACGGTGTCGTCGGCGGCAGCCAGCACCTCGGTGACGTAGAAGGCGTTGCCGCCGGTTCGCTCGTGCAGGGCGGCTGCGTCGAGCGGCGACGCGGCAGCCGCGGCCAGCTCGCGCACGGCCGTCACCGACAGCGGGGTGACGCCCATGCGGTCGACGCTGGCTGAGGACGAGAGGTCACCGAGCACCACCGCGAGCAGGTGCCCGGGAAGGACCTCGTCGTCGCGGTAGGTCACCACCACCAGCAGTGGGATGCCGTCCAGGCGCAACCCCAAGAAGCGCAGGAAGTCGAGGGTGGCCTCGTCGGCCCAGTGCACGTCCTCGAGGACCAGCAGGGTCGGCCTCTCGCTCAGTCGCTGTCGCAGCTTGCGGAACAGCGCCGAGCGCCCGAGGTCGGCCTCGGTGTCGTCGGCCATCTCGGGGAGCGCGTCCACCAGCGGCCCGAGCGCCGCCGACGCGGCGACGTTGTCGCACTGACCGACCCGGACCTCGACCTGCCCGGCTGCCCGCTCGGACAGCGCGCGGACCACCGTCGTCTTGCCGACGCCCGCCTCGCCGCCCAGGAACACCAGGTGGCCCCGGCCGTCGACGGTCTCCTCGACAAGCCGGTCGAGCCCGTCGAGCAAGCTGTCACGTTCGAGCAGCACGAAGCCATTCAAGCGTGCCGGCCGCGCACGCGTCTCGGGGCATATGCTCGGGCCAGATGAGCAGCCCGACCATTCTCGCCGTGGACGACGACCCCGAGGTCTCCGCAGCGATCACGCGCGACCTCAAGCGTCGCTACGGGTCGGACTACCGCATCGTGCAGACCACGTCCGGGGAAGAGGCGCTGGCAGTGCTGGCGCAGCTCGCGCTGCGCGACGAGCCGGTCGCACTGATCGCGACCGACCAGCGCATGCCCGGCATGACGGGGACCCAGATGCTCGAGCGGGCCCAGGGCCACGCGCCCGACGCGAAGCTGTTGCTGCTGACGGCGTACGCCGACACCGACGTTGCCATCAAGGCGATCAACGACCTCGGGCTCGACTACTACCTGCTCAAGCCGTGGGACCCGCCCGAGGAACGGCTCTACCCCGTCGTCGACGACCTGCTCGGTGACTGGCGGGCGGCGCACCCCGTGCGCACCTCGCAGGTCCGGGTGGTCGGGCACCGCTGGTCCGAGCGCAGCCACGAGCTCAAGACGTTCATGGCGCGCAACCACGTGCCCTACGAGTGGCACGACGTGGAGAGCGACGAGGAGGCCCAGCGGTTGCGCGACCTGGCGCAGGCCGAGGCCGACGACCTGCCGCTGGTGCTCGTGCCTGGCGGTGCGACGCTCCGCTCGCCCTCGTCTCGCGAGCTGGCCGGCGCGCTGGGGCTGCACACCGCGGCCCAGCAGCCGTTGTACGACGTGTGCATCGTCGGCGGTGGACCGGCCGGCCTGGCCGCCGGTGTCTACGCCGCGTCGGAGGGACTGAGCACGGTCATCGTCGAGCGCGAGGCGCCGGGCGGCCAGGCCGGGCAGAGCTCGGCGATCGAGAACTACCTCGGCTTCCCGCGCGGCCTCAGCGGTGCCGACCTCGCGCACCGGGCGTTGGCCCAGGCCTCGCGGTTCGGCGCGGAGATGGTGCTGGCCCGCGACGTGGTCGGCTTCGAGACCCGGGGCCCGGTGCGGGCGGTGCTGCTCGACGGTGCCACCGAGATCGAGGCGCGGTCGGTGGTCGTCGCGACCGGGGTGTCCTACCGACGGCTGGAGGCCGCCGGCGTCGAGGAGCTCAGTGGCCGAGGCGTCTACTACGGCGCGAACGCCGCAGAGGCCAGCCAGTGCCAGGGCAGCGTCGTGTACGTCGTCGGAGCCGCCAACTCTGCGGGGCAGGCAGCCCTGAACCTCTCCACGCACGCCGAGAAGGTCGTGCTCGTCGTCCGGGCGGCAACACTGGCGATGACCATGTCGTCGTACCTCATGGACCGGGTGACGAGCACCCCGAACATCGAGGTGCGCTACCGCAGCGAGGTCGTCGAGGCACACGGCGACGGTCACCTCGAAGGCCTCACCGTCGCGGACCGGGTCGCCGGCACCGAGGAACGGTTCGACGCCGCGTGGCTGTTCGTCTTCATCGGCGCCTCGCCACGCACCGACTGGCTCGGACCGGACGTGGTCCGGGACGCGAAGGGCTTCGTGGTCACCGGGCAGGACCTGGCGGCGACCAAGCACGCGACCGAGTGGACGCTGGACCGGCCGCCGTACGTGCTCGAGACGAGCGTGCCCGGCGTCTTCGCCGCCGGCGACGTGCGGCTCGACTCGATGAAGCGAGTCGCGTCGGCCGTCGGGGAGGGCGCGATGTCGGTCTACCTCGTCCACCGCTACCTGGCGACGATCTGATGGACGCCTGATGGACGCCGCGGAGCTGCGCACCCTCGACCTCTTCGACGGGCTCAGCGATGCCCAGCTCGGCGAGCTGGTCGAGGCCGGTGAGGAGGTGGCGGTCGAGCCGGGCGCCACCGTCTTCGGCGAGGGCGAGCCGGCCGACTTCTGGTGGGTGCTGCTGGAGGGGCAGATCGACCTGGTCCGCCACGTCGGCCGCGAGGACACGGTCGTGGCCCGGATGGACGTCCCCGGTCGCTGGGCCGGCGGGTTCCGGGCGTGGGACGCCGAGGGCGTCTACCTCGCGACCGGGCGCGCTCACACGCCCGGCCGGATGTTCCGGCTGTCCTCGACCGCCCTGCGCGAACGCTCGAACGCGTGGTTCCCCTTCGGCGGTCACCTGATCGAGGGGCTGTACCGGACGGCACGCTCCATCGAGTCCACTGCCCGGCAGCGCAGCTCGCTGGTGACCCTCGGCACGCTCGCGGCCGGGCTCGCGCACGAGATCAACAACCCGGCCTCCGCGGCCACGCGGGCCGTCGAGAGCCTGGGGGCGGCCTGCGACACCCTCCTCACGTCGCTGAGCAGGCTGGCCGAGGACGGCATCGACGCCTCGCAGTTCTCCGCACTCGACGGGCTGCGGCTCGAGCTCGCGGACCGGACCGTCGACCCCGACCCGCTGGCGCGTGCGGACCGGGAGCAGGAGCTGTCCGGCTGGCTGGGGCAGCGCGAAGTGCCGGACGTCTGGGCGATCGCACCTGCGCTGGCCGCAGCTGGTGCCGACCTGGACTGGTGCGGGCGGGTCGCCACGGTGCTCGACGAGGCCTCGCTGGGCGCGGGTCTCGCGTGGGTGGCCAGCACGCTGGACGCCACCAGCCTGCTGGCCCAGGTGCAGCGCTCGACCCGCCGCATCTCGGAGCTCGTCGCCGCTGTGCGTTCCTACTCCCAGGTCGACCGTGCCTCGATGCAGCCGGTGGTGGTCACCGAGGGCATCGAGAGCACGCTCGTCATGCTCGGCCACAAGATCGCGCAGGGGGTCACGATCGTGCGGGAGTTCGACCCGGACGTCCCGACCTTCGACGCGTATGCCGGCGAGCTGAACCAGGTCTGGACGAACCTCATCGACAACGCGCTCGACTCGATCGGTGGCGCCGGGACGCTGTGGCTGACCACCCGCCGCGAGGGCGACATGGTCGTCGTGGAGGTCGGCGACTCGGGACCGGGCATGTCACCGGAGGTCGCCGACCGCGCGTTCGAGGCGTTCTTCACCACCAAGGACGTCGGGGCCGGCACCGGGCTCGGCCTCGACATCGCGCGCCGGATCGTCGTCGAGCGGCACGGCGGCCAGATCGGTGTGGAGTCGCGACCCGGCCGGTTCGTGCTGGTCGTGCGGCTTCCGCTGCAGCACCACTGAAGGGGCTCGCTCCGCGGCCTTCCTGTGTGGGAGGATGACTCTTACTGACTCGCCAGTCAGTAGTGGGGCCGTCGTAGGAGGCGTGATGGCGGAGGCCGGGCTGCAGGCGGCGCTGCCGCGCGAGATGTACGTCGACCAGCAGACGTGGCTCGCCGAACGCGAGACGGTGCTGTTCGGGCAGTGGTACTGCCTCGGACGCGTCGCGGACCTCGGGCTCGACCAGCCGGAGCGCGTGGTCACCGTCGACGTGGTGGGGGAGTCGGTGCTCGTCACGTCGGACCAGGACGGCCGGCTGCACGCGTCGTACAACGTCTGCCGCCACCGCGGCTCCCAGATCCGGCCCGTCGTCGACGGCGGTGACGACTCCGCCTGCTCCGCGTCCGCCCTGCGCTGCCCGTACCACTCGTGGACCTACGCCCTCGACGGCCGCCTGCTGCGAGCGCCGCACACGGACCTCGGTGACCGCGACCTCGACGACTTCCGCCTCGCGCCGGTCGGCGTCGAGACCTGGGGCGGCTTCGTCTTCGTGCACCTCACCCCGGACAAGGCGACGCCGCTCGGCGACGCCGTTGCCCGCGCGGCGACCACGCTCGCCAACTACGGCCTCGACGCGCTCGTGACCGGCGCGACCATGACCTACGAGGTGGACGCCAACTACAAGGTGCTGCTCGAGAACTACAACGAGTGCTACCACTGCGGACCCGTCCACCCGGAGCTGTGCCGGCTGGTGCCGGCGTTCGCGGGCGGCGGCAGCGACCTCACCTGGGAGGACGGGGTGCCGCACCGCGAGGGGGCCTGGACGTTCACCGCGACCGGCACCAGCACCCGGTCGGCGCTGCCCGGCCTCACCGAGCAGGAGCGCACCCGTCACAAGGGCGAGCTGGCCTACCCCAACCTCCTGCTGTCCGCGTCTGCCGACCACGTCGCGGCGCTGGTGCTGTCCCCGCTCTCGGTCGACCGCACCCGTGTGGTCTGCTCACTGCTCTTCGCCGCCGACGAGGTGGCGGACGCTGGCTTCGAACCGTCCGACGCCCGCGACTTCTGGGACCTCGTCAACCGGCAGGACTGGGCGGTCTGCGAGTCGGTGCAGCGTGGCATGTCCTCGCGCAGCTACGTGCACGGCTGGTTCGCGCCGATGGAGGACGAGAGCCTCGACATCCGCCGCTGGCTGCTGCCGCTGATGGAGGGGCAGTGAGCGCGCCGGCGACCGTCGACTACGTCGTCGCCGGGCTGGGCGCCCTCGGCAGCGCGACCGCGATGGAGCTCGCGCGTCGCGGCCACAGTGTCATCGGGCTCGAGCGCTTCGAGCTGGGCCACTCGCGCGGTGCCAGCCACGACACCAGCCGGATCCTGCGGCACAGCTACCACACCCCGGCGTACGTGCGGCTCACCCAACAGGCCTACGACGACTGGGCGCGTCTCGAGCACGACGCGCAGCAGCAGCTCGTCACCACGGTCGGCGGCCTCGACCTGTTCCCGCGCGACGCGGCGATCCCGCCGATCGACTACACCGACTCGCTCGACGAGGTCGGCATCGACTACCAGCAGCTGGACGCCGCCACGGTCATGGCGCGATGGCCGCAGCTGCGGCTTCCCGACGGGACGCTCGCGCTCTACCAACCGGACGCGGCGATCGTGCCGGCCGGTCGCGGCACACGGGTCATGCAGGACCAGGCCCGTCGTCATGGCGCGAGCCTGCGTGAGCACACGCCGGTGCGCGCTGTGCGCGACCTCCCCGGAGGCGGCCTGGAGGTCGAGACCCCCGATGGCGTGCTGCGCTGCGGCGGGCTCGTCGTCACCGCCGACGCGTGGGCGAACGACGTGCTCGCGAGCCTCGGCACGGTGCGTCCCGCTCGAGGTGACTCTCGAGCAGGTCACCTACTTCCAGCCCGAGCGGCCGGACGACTTCGCGCCTGGCCGGCTGCCGCTGTGGATCTGGATGGACGACCCGAGCTTCTACGGATTCCCCTGCTACGGCGAGCCGACCGTGAAGGCGGCACAGGACTGTGGCGGACCCACGGTCGACCCGGAGCGGCCGCACGTCCGACCCCGACCAGGCGATGCAGCGGCTGCTCGCCGACCACGTGCGGCGGCTGCTGCCAGGCAGCGGCGAGCCGGTGCGATCGCTGCGCTGCCAGTACACCTTGACGCCCGACCGCGACTTCGTGATCTCGACCGTGCCCGGCCACGAGCAGGTCGTGGTGGGTCTCGGTGCGGCGCACGGCTTCAAGTTCGCGCCGACGTTCGGCCGGCTGCTCGCCGACCTGGCCATCGACGGGAGTACGTCGACCGACCTGACGTCGTTCCGGCTGGACCGCCCGGCGCTGACCGATCCCGACTACCAGGCCCACTGGCTGGTGTGACGTGACCTCACGACAGCCCCTTGCCCAGCTCGGCAGCGTCGATGCCCAGCTCGGCGGCGACCGCTCCCGCGACCCACTCGCGCAGCTGGGCGCGCGTGACCCCGCCGTACACCAAGGTCGCGACCGACAGCCCGTCGAGCAGCGCGGACACCCTGGTCACGGTTGCCTGCGGATCGGGACAGCTGAACGCGCCCGCGGAGACGCCGTCCTCGACCACGGCCAGCAGCACGTCGCTCCAGCGGTGGTCCATCCTGCGCAGCACCCGGCGGATCACCGGCTCTCGCTGCGCCAGTGCCCAGGCGTCGATCCAGAGCCGCCACCCGGTCGCGGCGCCGGTCGGTCCGTAGAGCCGCAGCACCCTGCGCAGCCGGTCCACCGGGTCGGTGCCGTTCGCCTCGGCGCGATCGAGCCGTCGCAGGTCGCGGTCGACGGCGTGCGCGAACGCGTCCGCGACCAGCGCGTCCTTGGTGCCGAAGTGGTAGAAGACCAGGGACGGACTGACCCCCAGCTCGGCCGCCACGTCCGCCACCCGGATCGCGGCGAGCCCGATCCGGTCGAGCAGCTGCACCGTCGTGGACAGGATCTCCTCGCGCCTCGCCTCGACGGAAAGGCGATCCCTCTGGCTCATCGCCGCAGCATAGGACCCGGAACCACGTTCGAAGGCTGGGAGGCACGCCCGTGACCGACACCCACGTCGACCAGGCCGCTGAGTCATGGCGGTCCTGCGAGACGCCACCCCGCTCGAGGGCGAGCCGCAGCACATGCTGCCCGCCTTGGCCTACACCTCACCCGACGTGCTCGCCTGGGAGCTGCGGCACCTGTTCGCCGGCAGCTGGACCTGCCTGGGCCGAGTCGAGGACCTGCTGCCCGAGACCGCGGGCAAGCCCGTCACGCAGCGCGCGCTGATGGTCGGCGACGTCGCCGCTCTGCTGGTGCGCACCCGGGCCGGGGTGCGGATGTTCGCGAACACCTGCCGCCACCGAGGTCACGAGCTGCTGCCCGACGGGGGCACGTCGCAGCGGCAGAGCATCCAGTGCCCCTACCACGCGTGGACCTACGACATCACCGGCAAGATGATCGGGGCGCCGGGGTTCCGCGACGAGCCCGGCTTCGACCCCGCGGAGCACGGACTGGTCGAGCTCCCGGTCCGCATCTGGTCGGGCTGGGTGTTCGGGCACGCACTGCACGCCGGTGGGCGACGAGCAGGTGCCGTCGTTCGAGGAGCACCTCGGCGACTTCGAGCGGCTGATCGCGCCGTACGACACGGGTGCGCTGGTGCTCGCCGACCGCCACACGTACGAGGTCGCGGCGAACTGGAAGGTCGTCGCGGAGAACTACCACGAGTGCTACCACTGCCCGCTGATCCACCCGGAGCTGTGCCAGGTGAGCCCGCCGGACTCGGGGGAGAACTACGTGCTGCCGGGTGCGTGGATCGGCGGCTCGATGGACCTTCGCGACGAGATGGCCACCATGTCGATGACGGGTGAGCTCGCGGGCACGCCGTTGCCGGGAGTGGACCCGAGGAGGGTCGAGTACCTCCACCTGCTGCCCAACCTGCTGGTCTCGGCCCATCCCGACTACGTGATGGCACACCGGATCGTGCCGTTGGCGCCTGGTCGCACCTGGATCGAGTGCTCCTGGTACGTCGCACCAGGAGGCGCGACCGATGCCAGCGGGCCGTCGACTTCTGGGAGATCACCAACAAGCAGGACTGGGCTGCCTGCGAGTCGGTGCAGCGGGGTCTGGCCAGCCCGCACTTCCGCCCCGGACCGTTCGCGCCGCGAGAGGACGCGGTCGCCCACCTCGTCACCGCGATCGGTGGTGCCTACCGGCAGGGCAGGCTGCTCCCTGATGACTGCGCGCCGCCATCGGCTCGCCGCGCTTCTCGTCGTCGCGGCCCTGGCGGCCTGCTGGCCTGCAGGCAGCCACCACCGCAGCCGCCGAGCCCGGGTCGCGCGCACCCACAAGGTCGGCAGCCTCACGCTGCGCCCGTGCGACGTCGTCGAGGGCGCGCTGTGCGGCTCGATGCAGCGAGCCTGGGAGCCGGGCAACCCGGCAGCGGGCAAGGTGAAGGTCGGGTTCGCGTTCGTCCCGGCCCAGGACACCTCGAAGCCGGCGCTGGGCACGCTCGTGCCGCACGAGGGCGGTCCCGGCTACAGCACCACCGGCACCGGCGAGGACTACGCCGCGATGTACGGCCCGCTCCTGCAGCGCCGCAACCTGCTGCTCGTCGACCAGCGCGGCACCGGCCGGTCCGAGCCGATCAACTGCCCGGCGCTGCAGAACCTCACCATCGCCTACAACGTCGCGGCCGCCAGGTGCGCGCAAGCAGCCTCGGCGCTCGCGCCGACGACTACACCACCGCGCTGTCCGCCGACGACGTCGCCGCCGTCATCGGCAAGCTCGGCCTCGGCCATGTCGACCTCTACGGCGACTCCTACGGCACGTTCTTCACACAGGTGCTTCGTCGGCCGGCACCCGTCGCTCGTGCGCAGCGTCATCCTCGACAGCGCCTACCCGGCGTACGGCGAGTCGGCGTGGTACCCGACCCAGGGGCCGGCGATGCGACGCGCGTTCACCGCCGTCTGCCAGCGCTCGGCCGCCTGCCGCAACGCCGGGCGGCCGTTCCTGGCGACGCTTCGCAAGGTGCTCAGCATCGTCCGTGCAGCACCCGTGGCGCGGCGTCGCCTACGACGCCGACGGCGTGCAAGGCCACGGTGACCGTCGACGGGCCGAACCTGACGGCGGTGGCGTTCGGCGCGACGTTCGGCCCGCCCTTCTACCGCGAGATGACCGCCGCGATGCGCTCCGGCCTGCGCGGTGACCGCGCGCCGCTGCTGCGGCTGGTGGCCGAGGCGCTGGGCGGCGGCACGGATGCCGGTGACCCGGTCGACTACAGCGAGGGGCTCGACGCGGCGGTCGCGTGCCACGACTACCCGCAGCTCTACGACATGACGGCGCCGCCCGTCGGTGCGTGCGCAGCAGTACGCCGACGCGTTGGACCGTCGCACCGCGAACGACCCCTGCACCTACGGGCCGTTCACGGTCCACGAGTACGCCGACTCCGACTGGCAGGCGCTCGACTGGTGCACGCGCTGGCCGGTGGCACCGCACGAGCAACCCGGCCGGCCCGCCGCGTCCGCCGGGCGGTCACTACCCGGACGTGCCGGTGCTCGTGCTCAGCGGCGAGCTCGACTCGATCACCACCGCCGGCCGAGGGCGCCGATCGTGAAGCGGCAGTTCCCGAACGCCCGGCAGGTGCTGGTCGCCAACAGCTTCCACGTCACCGGCTACGGCGACACCGACGACTGCGCGCAGCGGATCGTGCGCGCGTTCGTCCGCACCCGGGCTCACGCCTGCCCACGGACCTCCAACGGTGCGCCCGCAAGGTGCCGCCGCTGCGCGCGACAGGCGTGTTCCCACGCACGCTCGACGACGTCGCCCCGGCTCAATCGGATACGCCGCTGTCGCTCGCGCTGCGCAAGGCCGGGCACGCCGCGGCCCTCACCGTCGCCGACCTGCAGGACCGTTGGTACAACAACTACAGCGAGGAGGGCGTCGGTCTGCGCGGCGGCACCTGGACCTACACCGGTGACCCGGTGCGCTTCCGGCTCCACGGCGTCCGGCTCATGCTCGGGCAGAACGTCAGCGGCAAGGCGACCTGGAACCGCTACGCGCACCGGATGAGCGTCGACCTCACCCTCCGCGGCAAGGGGCCGCACGGTCGGCTCACGGGGCACTGGAACACCCGCGCGGTCGGCGCGGTGGCGGTGGTGACGGGAAAGCTGGACGGGGCAGATGTGCGGCTGAGCTTCCCCGCGCCCTAGAAGCACGCAGCAGAGTGTCCTTGCGCCTGCCTGCGCACCGAAGGCCCGGACCGTCAGCGACGCCGGCGCAGCTGGTTTGCCCGGACCGCGGCGAGCAGACCGACAGCGGCGGTGACCGCCAGGAGGACGACTCCCCAAACGACCCCCCATGAGATCCACCCGTCCGAGGCGACGTTGTTGATGAGGTCACCGTCGAACGACCCGAAGATCACGCTGATCAGGCAGAACGCGCTGAGGAGGACAGCCGCGATCAGGCCGACCGGTGGCCGCACGTTGCGCGCAGCCAACCAGGCCAGGAGGAGCTGCACTGCCCCGACCGGCAGCGGCACCGTGGATTCGGTGTCGAAGCCCCACGCCTCGCCCCACGTGTTGACGCCCGTGGCAACGCCGATGAAGCCGCCGATCACGTCGCAGACGAACAGCACCACCATGGAGAGGAAGAGAGCTCGCCCAGAAGCCACCGACGGCATGGTGCGAAATCGGTGGAAGGCTCGAGGTCTGTCCCGATCCGGCTGTCCACCCATGGCTACAGCCTGGCACCAGGAAGGCATGAGTGGACGCCTCGACGGGTCTCTTGGTTGAGCCAGCGGTGCAGCTCAGCTCTTGGATGTGGGGCGGCTCGTGTAGGTGAGGCCGTGTGGGTTGGTCCAGTGGTAGGTGCCGGGTCCGGCGCGTTCGTATCGCCAGGCGGTGAAGGTCTTGAGTCGGTGGTGTCGTCGGCAGAGGCACGCCAAGTTGGCTGGGGAGGTCTGGCCGGGTGGTCCGCCTTCGTCCATCGGGACGTAGGGGTCGATGTGGTCGAGGTCGCAGCGGCGGGCATCGACGTTGCAGCCGGGGAAGACGCAGTGGCCGTCGCGGAGGATGACGAGGTCGCGCATCCACGGCGGGTGGGTCGTGCTGGTCGACCGCATCGGTGCTCGATCGACTTGGTCATGTCCAACACCGGTTTGAGGGTGATGCCGGAGAACCGCTGCAGCCAGGTCCTTGAGGAGGTCGAGGGTGGCGGTGCCGAGCTTCTCGACGTCGGCCGGGGCGGTACGCCGTCCTCGCCGTGCTCGGTGTGGCGGTGGAGGTCGTCGCCGGTGAGGTGGACGTAGAGGGTCGCGCCGGTGATCGCGAGGTCCTTCGACTGCTGCCCGTCGTCGGGTTGACCGAACAGGTCGAGGGCGCGTTGCGGGTGGGCGAGCAGCCCGAGGGCTGCGGCGCGGCGGTGGCCGAGGGGTGACTGGTCGCCGAGGCGGCCCAGCTGGTTGGCGACGTCACTGACGGTGGCGTCGAGGTCGTGGGCGTCGACCGAGTCCATCGTGGCGTAGAGGGTGGCGGAGCCGAGGGTGTCGTCGTCGTGGTAGTCGAAGGTGACGTCGCGGTGGTTCTTGGCGGCTTCTGCCCGCGCGCGGGCCTTGTCGGGCTCGAACCTGATGAGTGCCTTTTCGATGAGGCCGGTGAGGTTGGGCACGATCCGGTTCTTCGCGCCAACGATCGCGGCCTGCCGGTCCACGAACGCCGCGGCTTCACGGCCGAGGCTGATGGTCTGCTCGGCGGTCTTGCGGGCCTTCCACGCCTGCAGCGACCCGTCCTGGACGAGTGCCCACAACCTGGGGAGGCGGTAGCGCAGCTCGAGCGCCTGCGCGACCAGGCCACAGCCGGAGCCGTAGGAGATGTCCAGGGCGGCGGCGAGCTCCTCGACCGCACGTTCGGCGACCATCGGCGTGCCCGGGCCGGCGAGGTGATCGGGATCGGGTCACCCTCGTCCGGGACCATCAGCAGCGGGTCGCGCCAGCAGGCGACCGGAGTGTCGTCGTCGACCGGGTGCAGGTGCACGACCTGGATCGCCAGCGCAGCAGCCGCGCCTCGGACCGGTCCGCCTGCCGCCGTTCGGCGGCGGCCGCGACCAGCGCCTCGCGGACGTCGAGGTCGAGGACCTCTGCGGTGCTGCTCATGGGTAGGAATCTAGACCCGACCACCGACACAAACGGGCCGAGAATTCGCCTTGTCCACAAGGGGATTCTCAAGATTTCTCGGGAGAGTTCCTGCCCGCCTCTCGAGTGGTTTCGAGGCTCGCGGAGTTCATCCTGAGGAGCCGAGGAACGAGGCGTCTCGAAGGGCTCGCACCTCAACCACCGTGAGTGAGCTCGACCAACCGGTGCTGAGTGGTCTCGACAAGCTCGACCAACCGTGGGCTCCCACTACGTAATCTCCGCCAACCAGCCCGTCGACGACGCCCGAAGATGCGTGTATCTGCCGACGCGGCGAGGGGCGGGTTCTCCCTAGCGTCTGAGCTGCTGGAGCACACCGGGTGCCCAGCGGCCTACCAAGGAGAACCAGATCATGACGATCACCGAGCAGCCGATGCCGAACGGCGTCGACACCACCACCTTGTTCGCGACCCTCGACGCGGTGCGCGAGACCCCCGAGATGGCGAAGTTCCAGTTCCGCGCCACCAACCGCTGGATCAGCGGCACGCACAGCCAGAGCACGATCCACGGGTTCCACGGCGCGCTGCAGGAGATGGCGCACGAGCGGCCGTTCACGTTCGCGGCCGACCACCCGGCCGTGCTGGTCGGCAACGACCGCGGCCCGACGCCGGCCGAGTTCTTGCTGCACGCGCTGGCTGCCTGCCTGACGGCCGGCATCGCCAACGTCGCCGCGGCGCGCGGCGTCAAGCTCACCGAGGTCGAGTCGACCGTCGAGGGCGACATCGACCTGCTCGGCATCCTCGGGCTCTCCGACGAGGTGCGCAACGGCTACCAGGGCATCAACGTGAAGTTCCGGCTGCGCGGGGACGACCCCGAGAAGCTGCGCAAGGTCGTCGAGCAGTCCCGTCGCCGTTCGGCCGTGTACGACGTCGTCACCAACGGCGTCCCGGTCGACATCTCGGTCGACGCAGGGTGAGGCGGGATACCCCATGACCACGACACCAGGACCACGGCCGACGTACGACGTCATCGTCGTGGGTGCACGCGCCGCCGGTGCGGCCACCGCCATGCTGGCGGCGCGTGCGGGGCTGCGCGTGCTGGTCGTCGACCGCAGTCGCTACGGCGCAGACACCGTCTCCACCCACGCACTCATGCGCGGCGGCGTCCTGCAGCTGCACCGGTGGGGTCTGCTCCCCGCCGTGGTGGCCGCAGGCACGCCGCCGGTCCGCAAGGCGACCTTCCACTACCGCGACACCACGCTCGCCGTCGACATCCGGCCCTCACACGGGGTCGAGGCGCTGTACGCACCGCGCCGCACGCTGCTCGACCCGCTCCTGGTGAACGCCGCGGCTGCGGCCGGTGCGGAAGTGCGGTTCGGCGTCGCTGTGCACGACCTGCGTCGCGGCGACGACGGCCGCGTCATCGGCATCGAGGCACGCGACCGGCTCGGCCGCCGCGTCACCGCCGACGCCCACCTCGTGATCGGTGCGGACGGCCTCCGGTCGGTCGTGGCGGCGCGGGTCGGTGCCGCGGTGCTGCGCTTGGGGGAGGGCGCCTCCGCATGGGTCTACGGCTACTTTGCCGACGTCGCTGCCGACGGCTACGAGTGGGCGTTCCGCCCGGGCGCCGCTGCCGGCCTGATCCCCACCAACGACGACCTGCTCTGCGTGTTCGCCGGTACGACGGCGAGCCGCATCGGTCGCGGCGGCCGGACGGCGTTCGAGCCGCTGCTGCGAGCAGCCTCCCCGGCTGTCGCCGCACGAGTGCTCGGCGGTCGACTGGTCGGCAACCTGCGGTCGTTCGTCGGCCAGCCGGGCTACCTGCGTCAGCCGTGGGGTCCCGGCTGGGCGCTGGTCGGCGACGCCGGCTACTGGAAGGACCCACTCAGCGCGCACGGTCTCACCGACGCGCTGCGCGACGCCGAGCTGCTGACCCGCGCAGTCGTTGCCTCGCATGCCAACGGGCGTGAGACTGAGGCGATGAAGGAGTACCAGGCCATCCGCGACCGGCTGTCCACGCGGATGTTCAACGTGACCGACACCATCGCGACCCAGAGGTGGAGCGACGACGACATCGACGGGCTGCTGCGCGAGCTGTCGGCTGCGGCCAACGACGAGGTCGACGTACTGGCCTCACTCGCGCCGATGACCGGTCTCGCGGCGGTGCCGGCATGAACGGCCACGGCTTCCTCGGCGAGGCGTCGCCCTCCGACGGAGCGGACCGGCTGTACGCGGCCGACGTCGAGCGAGTCGGCTACGTGATGAACCTGTCCCGCGTGTGGGCACACCTGCCGGACGCGGACCAGGCAGTGCGGGGCCTGCTCGAGCTGGCGGTCACGACGGGCTCGTTGACCTACCGGCAGCGGGCGGTGCTGATCGCGGCCGCTGCCGGCGAGTTCGGGGACTCCTACTGCTCGCTCATGTGGGGCAACCGGCTCGCCAAGGTGGCGCGACGCCGACCTCGCGGCAGGGGTCATCCGCGGCGGCGACGACGGTCTGGACGAGCAGGAGCGGGCACTGGCCCACTGGGCACGCCTCGTGGCACGCGAACCGGCCGATGTGGAGCCGTCGGACGTGCAGGCACTGCGCGACGCCGGGTTCGACGACACGCAGGTCTTCGCGGTGACGCTCTTCGTCGCGATGCGGTTGGCGTTCGCCACCGTCAACGACGCGCTCGGGGCGCTCCCCGATGCCCAGCTTGCGAAGTCCGTCCCGACTTCACTGCTCGATGCCGTCGACTTCGGTCGTCCGCTGGCGTCCCCCGAGGAATAGGCTCACAGCCATGGCACGGTTCGAGCCTGTCGTCGCCAAGCAGCAGGTCCGCTTCTGCAGGGCACCTGACGGTGTCCGCATCGCCTACGCGGTGCACGGCAGCGGCCCGCCGCTGGTGGTCAGCACCTGCTGGCTGAGCCACCTGCAGCACGACTGGCAGAGCCCGGTCTGGCGGCACTTCCTGGAGGACCTGGGCCGCTTCGCCACGATCATCCGCTACGACGAGCGGGGCTTCGGTCTCTCCGACTGGGAGGTCGACGACTTCACGCTCGACGCCCGGGTCTCCGATCTCGAGGCGGTCGTCGACGACTGCGGACTGGACGACTTCGCGCTGATGGCGATGTCGCAGGGTGGTCCGGTCGCCATCGCGTACGTCGCCCGGCATCCCGAGCGCGTGAGCCGGATGATGTTCTACGGCAGCCAGGCCGCCGCGCTCGCAGATCCCACGGCCGAAGCGATCGAGATGAGGCAGGCGTTCGTCGCCATGATCAAGGTCGGCTGGGCGCGCACCGACTCGGCGTTCCGGCGGGTGTTCACCTCGTTGATGATCCCGGAGGCGAGCGACGAGCAGATGTCCTGGCTCGACGAGCTGCAGCGCGTCTCCGCGACGACCGAGAACGCCGTCACCGCCTTCGAGGCCCGCACCACTGCGAACTCCATCGACCTGCTCCCGCAGATCGAGATGCCGACGATCGTCCTGCATGCGCGCGGCGACCGGATGAACGAGTTCGACAACGGCCTCTTCCTGGCCTCGAACATCGACGGCGCGCGCCTCGTCGCGCTGGAGAGCTCGAACCACATCCTGCTCGAGGACGAGCCCGCCTGGCCGGTCTTCGTCAGCGAGGTCGAGGAGTTCATGGAGCCGGAGCGGACCTCGCGCCCCACCGGTGTCGACGTGAGCCGGGTGCTCTCGGCGCGCGAGCTGGAGGTGCTGCGCCTGGCCGCGGACGGCTACGACAACGACGCGATCGCCGAAGCGCTCACGCTGAGCATCCGCACGGTCGAGCGGCACCTGCACAACATCTACGCGAAGCTCGAGATCACCGGGAAGTCTGCGCGGGCTGCTGCTGTGGCGAAGCTGCTGTCTCCCGTCTAGGGCTGGTGGGGTGGATGTGAGGCTTGCGCGCGGCTCACGTCGCGCGGGACGGCCCGTCCTTGCCCCACTTCAACCCTGGTCACTCTCGGCTTGACCCGTGCCTCGCGCTTCGGGGTCGCCGAGGCGCGTGATCATGCGCTCCAGACTCGCTCGAAGCGCTCCTTCCTGCGCCGGTCGCGCAGGATCGCACGCCTCGGCTCCAGGGTGCCTGGCTGAGTCAGTGGTACCGGAACCCATCCCTGAACCTGCGGAAGACGCCGCCCTTGCGGGGGAGGGGCTCGGTGGGCGGCGGGGCCTTGGACTTCTGCGTGGCGATCGGCTTGTCGTAGTCGGTGCGCACGATCGCGTCGAGGATCTGCTCCTCGGTGAACTCGTCGGAGCCGTCGATCGCGGGGACGAAGCCCACCAGCACGCCGTTGCGCATCACCTGCGCCTCGAGGGCGGCGGTGCCGTCGGAGTCCCAGGTCGCCTCGCGGCCGTCGGGCAGCTTGATGCTCACCCCGAACTGGTAGACCCCGACTCGTGCCAGGTTCGCGTCGGTGCCTCGGTCGCGGAGCGCGTCGACGACGCGGCGTGCCTTCATCTCCTCCATGGTTCCTCGAGACTACCGAAGGGCTGGTCACTCATCGGGGCACGTGCTCGTGCCACTCCCGGTGGGCGACGCGCTCGCCAGCGTCGTAGGCGTCGACGTCGATGACGACCACGTAGCCGGTCGCGGTGACATCGACCCGCATCGTCGAGTGCACGCGCACCTCGACGTCGGGCCAGGTGAGCGTGAACGTGCAGTCCGCACTCGCGTGCTGGGCGAAGCTGCGCCGGTCGACGAACACCTCGCCGGCGTACTCCTCCAATGCCCTGCCGTCGTGCGGCGTCGCGTAGTCGGCACCGTGGCGTACGACGCACGTGGTCGTGCGGCCCAGCACGTCACGGGTGGTGGTCCAGGTGACGTCCGACGGCTTCCTCGGACGAGGTGTCGGCACCGGGGGTGAACCTCGGGGCGGGCCGGTCGTTGCCGGTCCAGGTCGGCAGCTCCAGCGTGCCGCCGAGAACGGTGAGCCGGACCGGTCCCGGCGGCGCGACGGTGTTCGGCCAGTCCGCGCCCGCAACGGAGAGTCGCAGCCGGTGACCCGGGGCGAGCTCGTAGCCGCAGGCGTCGAGCACGACTTCGACGTCGTACACCTCACCCGGCTCAAGCGGCGCCGGGTGCTCGGGTGCGTGCACCCCGCCGCGAAACGCCAGGTCGAGGGTGCCGCGCGTGACCAGCACGGAGGTGTCGTCGGGGAAGACGTCGCAGATCTTGGCCGACAGCGACGCCGCCGGCGCGTCGGCGCTGACCCGCAACCGTGCCACCGCGTGCCCGAGCAGCACCTCCTGGTCCCCGGCCCACTCCCACGTCAGCGAGCGGCCGTCGTCCTCACGCTGGTCTCCCGAGAGCCCCCACGGCAGGTGGCCCGCGCAGTCGATCCAGGCGCTCACGCCGAGGTCGGGCTCGACGACCAGCGTCCGCGGCCCGTCGAGCTCGAGCGACTGCCGGCTGGTCGACGGCGAGGGCCAGGCATCGGTGATCCAGCGACCGGCATGCATGTCGAGGTCGGGCTCCGGCGGGCTGGCCGTGCGCAGGAACACGTCGACGCGGTCAGCGTGCTGGCCTTCGTCGGTCGGTGGCCGGCCACGCAGCCAGCGGTCGAACCACGACACCATCTCGCTGTCGAGGTTGATCCGCGGGCCGGGGTAGGCGGTCGCCGGATCCGCGTGCACCCAGGGGCCGGCCAGCAGCCGGTGCGGCACGCCCGCGCGGCGCAGTGCCTCGACGGTGCGGAAGGAGTTGTTGCGGTAGCCGTCCGCCCAGCCCGCCACGATCATCACCGGGCACTCGATGCGGTCGTAGCCGTTCCCGTCCCCGTCGCTTCGCACCGAGCCGTGCCGCCAGTAGGCACCGTCGCGGTTCTCGCGCAGCCAGGTCAGCACCCAGGGTTCCTGCGTGTCGAGGCGGCGCCGCCACTCCTCGCGCCAGCCCTCGCCCCAGATCGCCGGCACCGGCGGGAGCATCGTCATCGGCGTCATGTAGTGGCAGTAGTCGACGAGATCGACCAGGCGAAGCGCCCCGCCTCGCCAGTGCACGTCGTCGGTCCACCGGTCGTCGCTGGCGTAGATCGCGCAGATCGCCTTGAGCGCCGGTGGCCGCTCGCACGCGACCTGCAGCGAGTTGAACCCGGAGTACGACGTGCCCCACATGCCGACGTTGCCGTCGCACCACTTCTGGTCGGCGAGCCAGGCGATGACCTCGACGAGGTCGGACTGCTCGACGGCCGGGTACTCGTCTGTGGCATCGCCCTGGGACGACCCGGTGCCGCGCAGGTCGAGCCGGCACACGGCGTACCCGTGGTCGTCGCGCAGTGAGCGATAGCTCTCGGCGTACGACGAGGTGAGGTCGTCCTTGCGGTAGGGGAGGGCCTCGAGGAGGCACGGTTGTGGTCCACGGCTCGAGTCGGGCAGGTACAACGTCGCGGCGAGACCGACGCCGTCGGGCATCGCGACGCGGACCTCGCGCTCAGTCCCCGGCACGGCCGGCCTTCTCCAGCAGCGACACGACCGTGTCCGGGTCGAGACCCTCCTCGGTGTTGCCGTCGCGGCCGACCATCGTGCGCGACATCAGCAGCGAGTTCAGCACCGCCTCCTCGGTCGCGTCGACGACCGCCTCGAACAGCCAGTCGAGCCCGCGTCCGGCAACGCCTGCCTGGCTCTCGGGCCGGCCGTCGACGGTCGTAGCGGCACGTGGTCGACGCACCCAGGAAGATCTCGCCACTGCCGTGGTGGGCGACCGACCCGGTGCGCGCGAGCCCCAGCCCGACCCGGCGGGCGAGTCGACCGCAGTCGGCGCCCGTCACTGCTGCGTCGGTGACCACGACGCCGATGCAGGACCCGGCCGGTGCCTGCGGCCCGGAGCCCTTGGGCAACGCGGCACCGATGGGCACGCCCGCGACGGTGAGCCGCTCCCGCTCACCGAAGTTCGTCATCAACAAGACGGCGACCGTGTGACCCTCCGGTGTGACGCGCGACGAGGTGCCGATCCCGCCCTTGAAGCCGAGGCAGGACATGCCCGTGCCGGCACCCACCGACCCCTCCGCCGGAGGCGTGGTCCCTCCCCGCGACGCGAGGGCCTGCTGGTGCGCGGCACGGACGTCGTCGGCCTCGACCTGCATGCGTCGGCAGTCGTTGAGGAACGAGTCGTCGCACTCGGCCACCACCGGGATGACCACGTCGTCCGCGGTGTCCGCGTGCTGCTCGAGCGCGAGCTGGCAGGCGGCGTCGTAGACCCGGCCGAGCTGCATCGTCGAGGTCAGGTAGACCGGTGTCTCGAGCGCGCCCCACTCGTGCATCGTCAAGAAGCCGGTGCACTCGCCCGCGCCGTTGAGGATCGCGCCGCCGGCCGCGAGCCGACGCGCGTAGGCATCCTCGGCCAGCACCAGGGCGGTGACGCCGGTGCGGGCGGTGCCGCGCCCCTGCGGAGGTGGGGGCTCGTCGCGGACCAGGGTCGTGTGACCGAGTCCGACGCCGGCGACGTCGAGGACGGAGTTGGTGGGGCCGGTCGGCAGCGCGCCGATCCGGATGCCGATCTCGCGGGCACGAGGCATGGTGGTCATCCTGCCCCAAGTGGTGTGATGCTGACTCATGAGTCAGTACCAGGTTCCTGTGGTCTGGTCAGGTCGGACCCGCCTGCACGACCCGAAGCGCGAGGTCTGGATCGGCGTCGCCACCGGCGGCACGGAGGTGTCCGCGCGGGTGGACGCGATCCTGGAGTCGCTGGAGCGGCCGGACGTCCGGCTGGTCGAGGCCGAGCCCCACCCCGACGACGTGCTCCGCCAGGTGCACGACGGCGCGATGCTCGAGTTCCTGGAGACCGCCTGGCAGCGCTGGCAGGCCGGCCCGTACGTCGACCTGGTCGGCCAGGACCGGGTGGTGCCGTACTTGTTCCCGACAGCCGCGATGACGGACGGACTGCCGGCTCGACCGGCACCGTCCGTGCACGCCGACGCCGGCCGCTTCGTCTACGACACGATGACGCTGATCGGGCCGGGCACCTGGGAGGCGGCGCGCGCGGGGGTCGACTGCGCGCTGACGGCCGTGGACCTCGTGACGGCGGGGGAGCCGGTGGCCTACGCACTGTGCCGGCCACCCGGTCACCACGCGACCCGGGCGGGGCTCGGCGGCTCCTGCTACCTCAACAACGCGGCGCGTCGCGGCCGTGGCGATGCGCGGCGCCGGGTTCGATCGGGTTGCGGTTGTCGACGTCGATGCGCACCAGGGCAACGGCACCGCCGCGATCTTCTACGACCGTGCCGACGTCCTCTACGGATCGGTGCACGTCGACCCCGCAGCCGGGTGGTTCCCGCACGTGGTCGGCCATGCCGAAGAGACGGGCTCCGGTGCCGGGGTCGGCGCTACCCGCAACGTGCCGCTGCCCGAGGGCACCGGTGACGAGCCGTGGCTCGACGCAGTCGCATCGTTGTCGGACTGGGTGGCCTCCGAGGGATGCACCGGCATGGTCGTCTCGCTCGGCGTGGACGCCGCCCGCGACGACCCGGAGAGCCCGCTGCTCGTCAGTCGCGACGGCTACCGCGAGGCCGGTGCCCTGCTCGCCGGACCAGGATTGCCGACGGTCGTCGTGCAAGAAGGTGGCTACCACCTCCCCACCCTGGGCTCGCTCGTGGCGGCATACCTCGAGGGGCACGCGGGCCTGTCGTGACGGCTACTCCCAGCCGAGCCATCCCGGATGGTCGGGCACGTCGATGGCCAGCTCGTCCAGCCACTCCAACGGGACCACCTCGAGGACTCGCTCGTTGGTGGCGGCGAGCACGACAGGCGCCGCTGCGCCGTCCTCATAGGCCTGTCGCCACCGGGCCGCCACCACGCACCACTGGTCGCCGGGCTTGAGGCCGGGGAAGTGCCACTCGGGCCGCGGGGTCACGAGGTCGTTGCCGATGGCTCGCTGGTGCTCGAGGAACTCGGTGGTCATCACCGCGCAGACGGCGTGCAGCCCGACGTCCTCGGGCCCGCACGAGCAGCTGCCGGTGCGGTAGAAGCCGGTGACGGGATCGGTGCCGCAGGGTTCGAGCTCGCTGCCCCGCACGTTGCGCTCGCTCACCAGGTCAGCGTGACACGCCCCGGAATTGCCGAAGCGGCCACCTGCGTGAGTTGGCCGCTTCGGTACGGGAGAAAATCCGATACCGGGAAGTATCGGACTCTGTACTTTTTCTCGTGTCCTATCTCACCACTGTGACCATCCTGTGACAAGTGGCGTTCGGACAATTCAGACAGTTGAATCTTCTTGTAGCTAGTTGAGCCTCAGCGGACCCGGCCGTAGGACACGCTGCGCGTCCAGAGGTGGGCCCGGGTGACGCGCTTGCCGGGCCGCGGTGCGTGCCAGATGCGGTTGTGGCCGGCGTAGATCGCGACGTGGTAGACGCGGCCGTGGCTGCGGAAGAACACCAGGTCGCCCTTTTGGCGGTTCGACTTCTTGACGTGGCGGGCGTAGCGGGCCTGGGCGCGCGAGGTGCGCGGCAGGTGACGCCCGACCTTGCGGAACACCCACCGGGTGTAGCCGGAGCAGTCGAAGGCGCGCGGACCGCTGGCGCCGTACTTGTAGGGGGCGCCCTTCTTCGACGCGGCGATCTTCAGCACGTGGTGGCGGGTATGGCGGCTCATCGCGTCGGCCGAGGGCGCCAGCAGCGCGGACGACGCGACGAGGGCGACCAGGACGACCAGCAGCGAGATGAGGGAGCGGTAGGAACGTGACGGCAGAGCGAGCACGAAAAGACCCTTCGGCAACGCCTGCGAACGATGTCCTGTCGGGTTCGGTTCCGAAGTGCCCGGCCGCGCGGGCTAGCGCCCGTGCGGCTTCACCCCAAGGCAGGAGCTCGTCCTGCCGTACTGCTTGGGTCGTCCGCGCCCGCCCGTTGCGACGTGTCTCGCACTGGATCGTCCGGCACCTGGCGGGCTTCAGCGTGGGCCGGACCGCCCCGCCGGTTTGGCCGGCGAGGGCTTGATTGAGTAATCGACGTGAGTGGTTGACCGCTTGAGCAGGTCTAAACCGCTGGCCTGCTCTACGACAGGCCCAATATCTCGCCGTCGTCGGTGAGATCGATGTGCGAGGACGCCGGTGAGCGCGGCAGACCGGGCATCGTCATCACGTCACCGCAGACCAGGACCACGAATCCCGCGCCGGCGGCCAGCCGCGCTTCGCGCACGTGCAGCGAGTGCCCCAAGGGCGCGCCTCGCAGCGCCGGGTCGGTGGAGAAGGAGTACTGCGTCTTGGCCACGCACACCGGCAGGTCGCCGTAGCCGTCGGCCTCGATGCGCGCGAGCCGCCGCTGGGCGGCCGGGTTCCAGGTGACCTCGGCGGCCCCGTAGAGCCGCCCGGCGATCGTCTCGACCTTCTCGGTCAGCGTCTGGGTGTCGTCGTAGGTGTAGCCGAAGGTGTACGGCGACGGCTGGTCGAGCACGTCGAGGACTCCCTTCGCCAGCGACTCGGCCCCCGCGCCGCCGTCGGCGAAGTGCGTTGCCGCGAACGCCCGCACGCCCTCTCGTGACACGAGGTCGACGACCTTCGCGACCTCGGCCTCGGTGTCGGTCGGGAAGCGGTTCACCGCGACGACGCACGGCACGCCGTACACCTCCCGGATGTTGTGGAGGTGCCGCGAGAGGTTCGCCATGCCTGCCTCGAGCGCGCCGAGGTCCTCGGACTCGAGGTCGGCGACCGCGACCCCGCCGTGGTACTTCAGCGCCCGCACCGTCGCGACGACCACGGCGGCGTCCGGCCGCAGCCCCGACTTGCGGCACTTGATGTCGACGAACTTCTCCGCACCGAGGTCGGCGCCGAAGCCAGCCTCGGTCACCACGTAGTCGGCGAGCCGCAGCCCTGCGCGCGTCGCCATCACCGAGCTGCAGCCGTGCGCGATGTTCGCGAACGGCCCGCCGTGCACGAACGCCGGAGCGTGCTCGAGCGTCTGCACGAGGTTGGGCGCGAGCGCGTCACGCAGCAGCACCGTCATCGCGCCGTGGGCCTCGAGGTCGCGCGCCGTCACCGGCTGCTTGTCGCGGGTGTAGCCGACGACGATGTCGCCGATGCGGCGCTTGAGGTCGGCCCACGACTCGGTCAGGCAGAAGATCGCCATCAGCTCGGAGGCGACGACGATGTCGAAGCCGTCCTCGCGCGGGAACCCGTTGCCGACACCGCCGAGCCCGACGACCAGACCGCGAAGCGCACGGTCGTTGAGGTCGACGACGCGCTTCCAGGTCAGGCTGCGGACGTCGATGCCCAGCTCGTTGCCGTGGTGCACGTGGTTGTCGATCAGGGCCGACAGCAGGTTGTGCGCGGCCGCGATGGCGGCGAAGTCTCCGGTGAAGTGCAGGTTGATGTCGTCCATCGGCACGACCTGCGCGTAGCCGCCGCCGGCAGCTCCGCCCTTCATGCCGAACACCGGACCCATGGACGGCTCGCGCAGGCAGGCGACCGCCTTGTGCCCGAGCCCGTGCAGCGCGTCGGTGAGGCCGACGGTCGTGGTCGTCTTGCCCTCGCCGGCGGGCGTGGGGGACAGCGCCGTCATCAAGATCAGCCGTCCCGAGGGCCGGTCGGCCAGGCTTGCGAGGTAGCCGAGGTCGACCTTGGCCTTGGTGTGCCCGTAGGGCACGAGGTGCTCCGCCTCGATGCCCAAGGTGTCCCGCGCGACGTCCGCGATCGGGCGCAGGCGCGCGGCATTCGCGATCTCGATGTCGGACAGCATCGACCGGTTCCCTCCGTGCTGCGTGTCGGTCGGCCACCCGAAAGCGGTTTGTGACCCGCGTCACAGGGTAGTCGAGCCCCCGTGACCTTTCGAGCCTCGCTTGTCCCGTCCGCCGTCGCCGGTGCCCTCGTCGCCGCCCTCGCCGTCACCCTGGTTCCCGAAGCGCCGGCAGTCACGGCTGCCCCACGCGCTGCCGGTGACCCGGGCGCCAAGACCGTCTGGACCGAGGCGAACAAGACCGGCTTCGGCACGGCGCGGGCCCGAGGCAGCAACGTCTGGTTCACCCTGCAGCAGGGACGCACCAGCGAGGTGTACTACCCCAACCTGTCGACGCCGAGCGTGCGCAACCTCGAGCTGCTCGTCACCGACGGCAGCACCTTCACCGACCGGGAGAGCCGCGACACCCGGCAGCAGACCCGCCGTGCCGACCCGCGCAGCCTCGGGTTCACGCAGGTCAACACCGCGAAGTCGGGGAAGTACCGCATCACCAAGCGCTTCGTCACCGACCCGCGACGCGACTCCATGCTGGTGCTCGTGCGCCTCGAGTCCCTCGACGGCGGGCACTACCAGCTCTACACGCTCCACGACCCCGCGCTCGGCAACTCCGGAGACAACGACCGTGCGCGCACCGTCGATGGTGCTCTGGTGGCCACGGACGCCGGCGCGGGTGTCGCGACATCACTGATCGCCCACCCGAGGTTCGACAAGACGTCCAACGGCCTCCTCGGGCGCAGCGACGGCTGGACCGATCTCGCGAGCGACCACCGGCTCGACCAAGGCTCCGGCCCAGCAGGACCGGGCAACGTGGTGCAGACCGGTCGGATCCGTGGCATCGACGGCACGACCGGGCACCAGTGGGCGACGCTGACCCTCGGTTTCGGCGGTGACGCGGGCGAGGCCCGTCGTACCGCTCAGGAGTCGGCGCAGACGGGCTTCGAGTCCGTCGCCCGCCGCTACGCAGACGGCTGGCACAACTACCTGGACTCCCTCAAGCCCGTGCCGGGCAGCGCCGGTGACGTGCGGCGGCAGTACCTCGCATCCCAGCTGGTGCTCGCGGCGAGCGAGGACAAGCAGAACCCCGGTGCGATCGTGGCGTCTCCCTCGGCCCCCTGGGTGTGGGGTGACGAGGTCGAGGGGCTGTCCTCGCCCTCGGGCGCCTACCACCTGGTGTGGTCGCGCGACTCCTACGAGTTCGGCACGGCCCTGTGGGCCGAGGGCGACCGCGCGGCGGCGCGGCGGATCGTGGACTTCCTCTTCAACAAGCAGCAGAAGCCGGACGGCTCGTTCCCGCAGAACAGCGACACCACCGGCAAGGAGGTGTGGACGGAGCTGCAGCTCGACGAGACAGCGTTGCCCATCGTGCTCGCGCGCCTCGTCGGGCGGTACGACGCGGCCACCTACGCCCACGTGAAGAAGGCGGCAGACTTCATCGCCGGGTTCAAGGACGAGGACACCGGCCTCAAGGCACCGTTCTCGCCGCAGGAGCGGTGGGAGAACCAGTCGGGCTACTCGCCGAACTCGATCGCCGCGCAGATCGCCGGCCTCGTCTGCGCCGCGGACCTCGCGCGACGCAACGGCGACGACGCTTCGGCCAAGCGCTGGCTCGCGCTCGCCGACAGCTGGCGCGCCAAGGTCAAGAAGTGGACGGTGACGACGAGCGGCCCGCTGTCCTCCAAGCCGTACTTCCTGCGGCTGACCAAGGACGGCAAGCCGAACGCCGGCACCACCTACGGGATCGGCGACGGTGGCCCGTCCGCGATCGACCAGCGAGCGGTCGTCGACCCCAGCTTCCTCGACCTGGTCCGCTACGGCATCTTGCGGCCGAACGACCCCGCCGTCCTCTCGACGCTCCCCGTCGTCGACGACCAGCTGAAGTCGCAGACGCCCAACGGCCCGTTCTGGCACCGCTTCAGCCAGGACGGGTACGGCGAACGTCGCGACGGAGGCCAGTGGGACATCACCGAGCCGGACACGTTCACGACTCTCGGCCGCGGCTGGCCGCTGCTCACCGGTGAGCGCGGCGAGTACGCCGTGACCGCGGGGCGGTCGGCCTCGTCGTACCTGAAGGCGATGGCCGCCGCTTCCGGGTCCAGCGACATGCTCGCCGAGCAGGTCTGGGACGGTCGGCCACCGACCGGCAGCTCCTGCTGTCCGCCGGGAGAGGGCACGCGCTCGGCCACGCCGCTGGTGTGGTCGCACGCCGGGCTCGTTCGCCTGGCGTGGACGATCCAGCTGGGCCGACCCGCCGACCAGCAACCCGTCGTGGCGCACCGCTACACGGGCTGAGCTCCCCGCGCGCGTCGCCCTACTCGGCGCCGATCGCGTTGAGCACGTCGAGCCGAGCAGCTCGTCTGGCCGGGAGCACGGCGGCCAGCACGCCGGCGACCGCGGCGAACACCACGAACAGCGCGAGCTGAACCCACGGCACCGCTAGGACGTCGACGCCCTGGTCGGCGATCGCGCGCTGCAACGCGATGCCGAACACCAGGCCCATCCCGATGCCGAGCACTGCGCCCAGGACCGCGACCACGACGGCCTCCAGCCGCACCATGCGGCGGAGCTGCCGTCGGCTCACCCCGACCGCGCGAAGCAGGCCGATCTCCCTGGTGCGCTCGATCACCGACAGCGCGAGGGTGTTCACGATTCCCAGCAGGGCGATGACGACTGCGAGACCGAGCAGGCCGTAGATGAAGTTCAGGAGGAAGTCGATCTGGTCCTTCTGCGACTGCGCGAACTCCGCGGGATCCTGGACGGTCACCGTCGGCAGGTCCTTGACGACCTTCTTCACATCGCGCCGCACCTGCGTGGCATCGGCGCCGGGCTCCTTGTTGACGAACAGGAGCGTGTCGAGTGGAGCGATGCCACCCTTCTTCAGGGTCCGCAGCGTCACGAGGTAGTTGTAGGGCAGCGGCGACGAGCCGTCGAGGATCGCCACCACGGTGAGGCGTTGCACCCCGCCCTGGAAGCGCATCGGCACGGTGTCGCCGATGCCGTAGTGGCGCCGCTCCGCCGCGGTCTGCGTTATCGCGACGGTGCCGTTCCGCAGCGCCAGCAGGGATCCCTTCCGCATCGGCACGGCGACGGCGACGCCGAGGTCGCGCGGGTCGATGGCACCGAGGAAGACCCGGTCGTTCCCGATCGCAGCGCCGGCGGATCGCACCTCGGCGACGCTGTCGACGCCGTCGACCTCGCGCACGTGCTTGGCGACGCTGGTGGAGAACGGCACCTGGACGACGTTCGAGACCACGAACTGCGAGGTGACGGTCTTGTCGACCGCGGCCGCTGTGCTGACCGCTGCGGAGTGGCCGAGGATCGCGATCAGGGAGACCAGCGTGAGCCCGATCATCAAGGCGCTCGCGGTCGCCGCCGTGCGCCGGGGGTTGCGGATCGAGTTCTGCGCCGCCAGCACGCCGATCGTGCCGAACCCGCGTCGGTAGCCCACCTCGAACAGCCGCGTCAGCGGCCGACCGAGCCACGGGCTCAGCAACGAGACCCCGACGAGCACAGAGAGCATCCCGGCACCGATCAAGCGACAGGCCGGTGTTCCCGTTCTTGTCGAAGCCGAGCACCATCGCGCCGGCGCCGGCCGCGATGAGCACGAAGCCGATGACCACGCGTCTTCGCAGTGACGCCTCGGGCAGCGCCACGTCGTCGCGAAGAGCTGCCACTGGTGGGATCCGCGAGGCTCGTCTGGCGGGGAGGTACGCCGCGAAGATCGTGACGACCAGCCCGACGACGTACGACGCCACGATCGTGCGCGGCTCGACCTCGAACGCCGCCCGGCTCAGGTCCAGGCCGATCGTGCCGAAGAACGCCTGCAGGCCACGGGCGAGCAGGTAGCCGAGGGCGAGACCGAGGGTCGAGCCCACCAGGCCCACGAAGACCGACTCGACGAGCACCGAGACGTCGACCTGGCGGCGCGAGGCACCGAGAGCGCGCAGCAGGGCCAGCTCACGGCTGCGTTGCGCGACGAGGATCGAGAACGTGTTGATGATCAGGTAGGTCCCGACCACCAGCGACACTCCGGCGAACACCAGCAGGAACGTGTTGAGGAAGCCGAGGATCTCGTCCAGCCCGGCCTTGTTCTTCTTCACCACCGCGTCCCCGGTGCGGGCCGACACTCCCTGGGGCAGCAGCGGCCGGGCCGCCTGCAGCAGCCGGGTCTGGGAGACCCCGGGCGCGGCGTTCAGCGAGATCGCGGAGTAGCCCGTCCGGCCGCCGAAGAACGCCTGCTGCATGAACCGCTGGTCGAAGATCGTGAGCGTGGCTCCGTTGAGACCACCCGCCCCGAACTCGACGAGCCCGCTGACCGTGGCCTTGATCGTGGGCGGGTCACCGGGCGTCACCAGCCTCACCCGGTCGCCGATCCCGTAGCCGGCCTTGCGTGCGGTGTCCACGTCGAGGGCGACCTGTGACGAACCGTGCGGGGTAGCTGCCCTTGGTGAGCGTGAGGATCCGCTTGCCGGTGATGGACCGGGCGTCGGTGTGGTTGAAGGCGAGGCCGGGCGGGCCCGTGCCGCCGATCACCTTGCCGTTGCGACCGATGACGTAGACCGACTGCAGCTGGTTGTAGGGGTGCACCGACCCCACCTCGGGGAGGCCGCGGAGCTTCTCGGCGACCGGCGCCGGGATCAGTCGGGTGTCCTGCTGGGAGTCGAAGTCGTTGGCGCCGGTCGGCGCGATCTCGACGTCGGCGGTGGATCCTTCGATGATGTCGTCGAACGCGCCGCCCATCGCGTCGGTGAAGATGAACGAGCCCGACACGAACGCGACCCCGAGCACGATCGCGAACGCGCTCAGCGCGAGCCGCACCTTGCGGGCGAACACGTTGCGCCAGGTCATCCTCAGCACGAGATCGAGTCTGCCCTAGTGTCATGAGCATGCCTGCGGTTGACCGAGGAAGCACGCCGACCGGTGCCTACCTCGCCGCCCGTCTGAAGGAGCGCGCCCGCGAGCTCGGGGTGGAGCTCAGCACGCAGGTGCACACCTACCTGCACCGCTCGAGCTTTGGGGTGAAGGTCGACTGGCCGTTCGACACCACCGGTGACGGGATCCACTGCGAAGTGGCGGACACCGGGGACTCGGTGATCGTGGCCGAGCCGAGGCCGAGGGAGGTGCGCATCGAGCAGGCCGTGACCTACGTGCTGGCAAGAGTGCAGGGCAGCGAGCCGGACGAAGCGATGTCGGTGGCGAAGCCGCCGAGGAAGGGCTGGCGGCGGCGCTAGCCGCCGCTCGGGAGCAGGCTCTCGACAGCCTCGGCGAACAGCCGCGTGTGCAGGTCGACGTCGGCCGCTTCGGTGTCCGGGCACATCAGCGCCATGTTGTGGAACGGCGTGATCAGCACGCCACGGTTGGCCATGAACAGGTGGAGGTACTCGTCGAGCTCGTCGTCTCCGGCGGCCGCCGAGGTCGAGCCGTCGCGAGGAGCCGGTGAGGCGAAGCGGTACTCCGCTCGGGCACCCAGCCGGCTGACCGACCACGGCACCGCGGTCCGGTCGATGGTGGCCTGCACGCCGTCGGCGAACGTCGTCGCCAGGTCGACCATCCGCTCGAAGGCCGCGTCGGTGAGCACGTGCTCCAGGGTCGCCCGCATGGCGGCGGTCGAGAGCGCGTTGCCGGCGAGCGTGCCGCCGACGCCGCCGACGTCGACCAGGTCCGCGTCGGGGTCGGCCTGCACACGATCGGCCAGCTCGGTCGTCAGGCCGTAGGCGCCGCTCGGGATGCCGCCGCCGATGCTCTTGCCGATGACGAGCATGTCGGGCTGGAGCCCCCAGAGCCCGGTCGCGCCACCCGGTCCGGCGGAGAAGGTGTGGGTCTCGTCGACGATGAGCAGGGCGCCGTACGACGACGCGAGCCGGCGCAACCCGTCGAGGAAGCCCGGCTCGGGGAGCACGATCCCGATGTTCGTCAGGGCCGGCTCGGTGAGGATGGCGGCGACGTCACCGTGCGCGAGCTGCTTCTCGACCCCTGCCAGGTCGTTGAACTCCGCCACCCGCGTCGTCCGGGACAGCGGGACAGGTGCGCCCACCAGACCGGAGCGCGCCACCGCCTCGCCATCGGGGCCGGGGACGGCGAACGCCTCGTCGACCGAGCCGTGGTAGCAGTACGCGAACGTGAGGATCTTGGGTCTGGCCGGTCGCGAGCCGCGCCAGCCGGATCGCCCACCGGTTCGCGTCGGTGGCAGTCAGCGTGAACGACCACTGCGGCAGGCCGAAGCGGCGGGTGAGCTCTCCGGCGACCCACTCCGCGTCCTCGGTGGGCAGCATCGTGGTGACGCCACCCTGTTCGCCGATGCGGCGTTGCACGGCGTCGACGGTCGCCTGCGGGCTGTGTCCGGCCATCGCGCCGGTGTCGCCCATGGCGAAGTCGACGTACTCGTGCCCGTCGAGGTCGACGACTCGGTTCCCGCGAGCCCGGTCCAGGCAGAGCGGGAAACCGCCGCTCCACATGTTCATCCAGGTCATCGGCACCCCGCCGAACAGGTGCCGTGCGCTGGCGTGGACCTGTGCCGAGCGAGGGTGGAGGTCGGCGTACGTCGCCCGCTCCTGCTGCACGAGGGAGGCCAGCCGGTCGCGGTCGACCGCTCCGGTCACGAGCTGCCGCTCACAGGAGGAACGCCGTCCCCCCGGTGCGGTTGTCGGTGTCGGGGCCGTCGCTGGGAACCGCCTTGCCCTTGACCTTCCGGCAGCGCAGGCACTCGTTGTAGCGCTGGCCCTCGTCGTTGTAGAGGACCTGCCAGTCATGGAAGCCCATTCGGCAGAGCAGGGGCACCGGGGGCATGGGCTCACTTTGCGCCGACGCGCGCGAACGCGGTATCCCCCGAACGGTTGAGCCTGTCGTCACTTCAGATCAGTTGTGTCTCACTGTTCGCCCAGACCTCAGGCGCAAAGACCTCAGGCGCCTAGACCCCAGCCGCCTTCTCCAGCGAGGTCAGCTCGTCGTCGAGGTGGGTCAGCAGCCGCTGCAGGCGGGGGACCGTGCGCCGGCAGCCGGTGAGGCCGAAGTCCATGTTGCCGTCGTACGACGTGCAGGTGATGTTCAGACCCATGCCGTGGATCGGGATCGACAGCGGGTAGACCCCCTCGAGCCGGGCGCCGTTGAAGTAGTGCGGCTCACGGGGGCCCGGGCACGTTGGAGATGATCAGGTTGAACGGCGGCCGGGTGAGGCCCTGCATCTTCAGCATCGGCGCCAGGATCGCCGGGGCCAGGCCGAGCGCGCTCATCGCGAGGATCTGGGCCGGGGTCATGGTGCCGAGCGCCTCCTTGCCGTCGACCATCGAGCGGTGGATCACCTCGAGCCGATCGGCGGGGTCGGCCTGGTCGGTGCCGAGCTTGACCATGACCGCGCCGACGGCGTTGCCTCCGGAGGCAGACGCGCTCTGCGACTGCTTGGCCTGCAGCCCGACCGGGACCATCGCCACGAGAGAGGCGTCCGGGAGCGCGTCGAGCTCGGTGAAGTAGGTGCGCATGGCGCCGCTGCACATCGCGAGCACGACGTCGTTCACGCGTCGTGCCCGATGCCTTGCCGACCGCCTTGATGCGCTCCATCGGCCAGTCCTCGGCGGCGAACCGGCGGGCGCCGGTGATCTTCTTGTTGATGATCGTGCGGGGGGCGTAGAGCGACACCGCGGACGTCTCGTTGCGGACGCCACGAGTCAGCGTCTTCACCAACGCCGCGGGCAGCCCCGCCGCGTCCGCGCTGATCGCGAGTGCGGAGCGCACGGCGTTGGCCGAGAGCCCGAAGATGCCCGGGTCCGTGCCCTCTTCGCCGCTCGACGACGGCTTGCTCGAGTGGTCGGCGGACCACATCGGCGGCATGCCGGTCTCGTCGGGGTCCTTGGACAGCACGTGCTGGACCAGCCGCATGGAGGAGATGCCGTCGACGAGTGCGTGGTGCATCTTGCTGTACATCGCGACGCGGCCGTCGCGGAGCCCCTCGATCAGGTGCACCTCCCAGAGCGGCCGCTCGAGGGCGAGCCGGGTGCTGTGCAGGCGACCGCACAGCTCGAGGAGCTCACGGATGCGGCCGGGCTTGGGAAGCGCGCTGTGACGGAAGTGGTACTCGAGGTCGAACTGGTCGTCCTCCTTCCAGAACCACTGCCCGCCGGTGGTCAGTGAGCGATGGGGCCGCTTGAGGAACAACGACGAGGGCTCCTCGTAGCCGAGCATCTCCTCGTAGAGGTCCTTGACGAAGTTGCGGCCGGCTCCCTCGGGCTTGCTGAACAGCTGCAGGCCGCCGACGTGCATCGGTTGGGCCCGGCTCTCGGCGAACAGGAAGCCCGATGACGTCGGGTCGATAGGAGTCACAACTGACAACCTTCCCACATCGGACGTCCGTCAAGCACCGGGTTGCTGCTTGGTCCGATGCATCAACCAGTCGGTGTCCGTGCGGATCAGCGCGTAGCGCACCGACCCCTCTCGCCCGTGCAGCACGAGCACGATTCGGCGGTCGTTTCGGTCCACCTCCTCCCACCACCCGATGTCCGCCACGTCCTTGTCGGCGTCCTCGTAGGTCAGGTGCTCCAGCTCGTGGTCGTCGACCTCGACCGCGAGCCGGTCCTGGGACGGCGACGTGGGCAGTCCCTTCGGCAGCGCCCAGGAGCGCAGCACGCCACGCTCCTCCAGACGAAGGTCGAAGTGGTGACGAGGCTTGCGGTGCTCGTGCAGCACGAACGAGGGTGGGCTCATGAACATGCATGCTGCCCTGGATCTCGCCCAACACGCGGGCGTTCTCGCCGCCGACACCCCTGAGCCGGTGGCCGACTCGGGGCGGCTGGTGGCCGCTGCGCTGATCGGCATCGCGGTCATCGTGGTGCTGATCGTCCAGCTCAAGCTGCACCCGTTCCTCTCGCTGACCATCGGCTCCTTCGTGGTGGCCATCATCGCGGGGGAGGACCTGGTCGTAGCGATCGAGAGCTACAGCACCGGCTTCGGGGACACCGCCGCCGGGGTCGGCACGCTGATCGCGCTGGGTGCGATGTTCGGCAAGCTGCTCGCGGACTCCGGCGGCGCCGACGAGATCGTCGACACCATCGTCGGCCGGTCGAGCGAACGCATGCTGCCGTGGGCGATGGCCCTGGTCGGCGCGCTCATCGGACTGCCGATGTTCTTCGAGATCGGTCTCGTGCTGCTGATGCCGGTCATCTTGCTGGTGTCCCGGCGCTCGGGCCAGTCGCTGTTGACGATCGGCATCCCGACGCTCGCCGGCCTGTCGGTGATGCACGGGCTCGTGCCGCCGCACCCCGGTCCGCTCGTCGCGATCGACGCGCTCAGCGCCGACCTCGGCGTCACCCTCGGACTCGGTGTGCTGGTCGCGATCCCCACCGCCGTCATCGCCGGCCCGGTGTTCGGGAAGTACGCCGCCCGCTGGGTCGACGTACCCGCGCCCGGAGCTGTTCGGCAGCGGCGAGGACCGCCGTCGCGAGCACCGTCCGAGCTTCCCCGTGACGCTGGCGACGGTGCTGCTCCCGGTGGTGCTGATGCTGGCCAAGGCCGTCGCCGACATCGTGGTCGACGACCCGGAGGCCACCGGCCAGAAGATCTTCGACGTCATCGGCACCCCGCTCGTCGCGCTGCTCATCGGCGTGCTCGTCGCCATGCTCACCTTCGGGCGAGGGGCGCACATGGACCGACAGGAGCTCACCGACTCGGTCGCCTCGGGACTCCCACCGATCGCCGGCATCCTGCTCATCGTGTGCGCGGGCGGCGCGTTCAAGCAGACCCTGATCGACACCGGCATCGCCCAGGTGGTCGCCGACTGGGTCGCGGACAGCGGCATCTCGGTGCTGCTGCTCGGCTGGCTGGTCGCCGTGTTCATCCGGCTCGCGACCGGCTCGGCCACCGTGGCGACGGTGACGGCCTCGGGCATCCTGGCGCCGATCGCGGGCAGCCTCAGCACCGGTGAGACGTCGCTGCTGGTGCTGGCGATCGGCTCCGGGTCGCTGTTCTTCTCCCACGTCAACGACGCGGGCTTCTGGCTGGTCAAGGAGTACTTCGGGCTCACCGTCGGGCAGAACCTCAAGACCTGGTCGGTGATGGAGACCGTGATCTCGGTCAGTGGCCTGGTGTTCGTGCTGCTGCTCAGCATCGTCATCTGACGCCCGCCCGGCGCCCGCTGCGAGTGGGTGCAATTGCCCGTTTCCCCACGCCAGTCCTTTACTCGGGGCTACGCTCCAAAGGCTCACCTGCTACGAGATTGAGGCCGTCCCCCGGCGGCCCCTGGGAGCTCGGAGGACACCCCGTGAGTCACCCCCTCACCGCCGCACGCCTTGTTGCGCGCCGCTTCACACGTTCGCTTGCCGTGCCCGTCGTCGCCCTCTCGGTGATGGCTGCCTCGGCGCTCGCGTACGCCGACGGCGTCGACGTCTCGCACTGGCAGGGAAGCATCAACTGGTCGCGGGTGAAGTCCGACGGCGTGAAGTTCGCGTTCATGAAGGCCACCGAGGGCACCGGCTACTCCGACCCGACGCTTCGAGACCAACTGGGCGGGCGCGGAGCGGAACGGGATCTACCGCAGCGCCTACCACTTCGCCCGGCCTTCGGTCGGCTCGGCCGCGCGCCAGGCGCGCTTCTTCGTCAGCAAGGTCGGGAGCTTCAAGGGCAAGGGTGACCTGCCTCCGGTGCTGGACCTCGAGGCGACCGGCGGGCTGTCCCCGTCGAAGCTGCGCACCTGGGTCCGGACGTGGCTGCGAGACCACCGAGCGGCTCACCGGCCGCACGCCGATCCTCTACTTCTCGCCCTACTTCTGGATCGACCACCTCGGCAACGCCACGAACTTCACCCACTACCCGCTGTGGATCGCGCACTACACCAGTGGTCGACCGCTCGTCCCCGGCGGATGGAAGACCTGGACGTTCTGGCAGCGCACCAGCAGCGGCTCGGTGAGGGGCATCTCCGGGCACGTGGACATGAACCGCTTCAACGGCAGCAGCGCACAGCTCGCCAGGCTCGCCAACACCTCCGGCGGCGGCGGGCAGCCCCCGCCGTCCGGGCCCACCGTCCCGGTGGGCAAGCCCACCGCCTCAGCCTCGCTGCCAGCGACGTGACCCCCGCCATCGACCAGGCGGTGACCTTCTCCGGTGACCTGAAGCGAACGACGCAGGTCGCGGGGCTGGCGGGTCGCGCCGTATCACTGTGGGCGCGCTCGGTCGGGTCGTCGGCCTGGACCAAGGTGGCCGACGACACCACCGGCAGCGCCGGCCACTACGCCTTGACCGCGGGTGTGCCGCGTGCAGCGGACTACCAGATGCGCTGGGCCGGTGGTCCGACGTACGCACCGTCGGCCTCGCCTCTCGTGCGGCTGACCACCCCGCCGCGCACGGCGCCCAAGATCGACCTCAACACCGACAAGACCACGGTCGGCAAGGGCGAGCCCTTGATGCTGTACGGCCACGTGACCGAGGGCGTGAGTCCCGCAGAGGGCGTCGCGGACCTGACGGTCAGCTACTACAAGCGGACGCCCGGCGGCGGCCCGTGGATCCTCGTCGGGAAGTGCACGAGCCTGGCGCCCACCGGCTGGCACTCGATCGTCGTGCACCCGATGGTCAAGCGGGAGTGGCGCGCGGTCGTCACCGGCAACCACTTCTACAAGTCCAAGCAGAGCAACCACCTGGTCGTCAGCCCTCGCTGAGGGACCGGTCCTACCTCGGCTTTACCTTGCCGGCCCGCGCGGGTCCATGGCTCACGTGGACCCCGACGGAACCACCCCATGACGTCATGACCCCGCCTTCGATTGCTTTCTAGCGTGGCTGGCGAGCCACCTGCGGGTGGAACCGGCAGTGGGGAGCATGGGATGAGCAAACGACGCACAGCGGGTGCGGTGGCAGCTTGCCGCCGCGCTCGCACTCGGAGTGGCAGCGGTCGCTCCGGCATCGGCGTCCGGGGGGACAGGCAAGGTCGAGGTCGTCGCCGACGGTCTGACCGGTCCGTTCGGCCTCGACGCCCTGGGAGGCGGAGGCTTCTTGACCGCGGAGAGCTTCTCCGGCGAGGTCACGCGAGTGGATCCGCAGGGCAGGCAGCACACCCTGATCGCCAACGCCGCCGGCGTCTCCGGGGTTGCGAAGGGCCCACAGCACCTGTTCGCCGTGCTGGGCGGGCCGGACGAGCTGGGGCAGCCGCCGCAGGGCGACTACCCGGCGGCCACGGTGATCCGCTCCGACCTCAAGGGCAAGAACGTCAAGGTCCTCAAGAACCTGCTCACCTACGAGCTGAACCACAACCCGGACGGCCAGAAGCAGTTCGTCGACGGCGAGCCGCCGGACACGCTGTCCAACCCGTTCAGCGTGAATCGGTCGAAGTACGGCCTGTTGATCGCCGACGGGGGCGCCAACGACGTCCTGCGGGTCAACCCGGTCTCTGGTTCAGTCACGCCGTTCTTCGTGCCGCCGACGGTCAAGGACGTCAAGGCCTGCCTGGAGCCGGGTGCCCAGGCGAACCCCGGCACGGTGGGCTGCGACCCGGTGCCGACCGGGATCGCGGTCACCGACAACAGTGTCTACGTCTCCACGCTGGGCGCGGAGGTTCCGGGAGCGGGGCGGGTCTACCGGCTCGATCCACGCACCGGCAAGGTTCGCCACGTCTGGAAGGGCCTCACGGCGCCGACCGGCATCGCCATCTCGCCGAGTGGCGCGATCTACGTGTCGGAGGTGCTCGAGGGAGCCCCCGAGGGCGACGAGCCGCCACCTGGATTCGACCCGTCGACGGTCGGCCGGATCACGAAGATCGCCAACGGCAAGCGGACCCACGCGCAGGTGACGATGCCGACCGGGCTCGACTTCCGAGGCGGCGACCTGTACTCGACCGCATGGAGCGTCGCGCTCTTCTTCGGGATCGACCACCCGGGTCAGATCGTCAAGGTGAAGCAGTCGGCCTTCAAGTAGGCGCGAGGGCCGGACCCGAATGCGGTGTCGGGGCGTGAGCCCCGGCACCGCTTTCGTGTCATCTGAGCCCTATTTGTCCGTTTTGCTAATCCGGAGGGCCGCGGTGGCCGATGCTTGGGGTACAAGCACGCCGAGCAGGGGGGAGACGTCTGGTGGATCGACGTGCTCTCACCCGGCTCACGCTGCTCACCGCAGCCGCTGCCGGGGCAGTCGCACTCGCTCTCCAGCTCGGCCACGGCGACTCGCAGGCGCCCACGGAGCCGGCGGACACCTTCTTCGCGGCGCCCGGCGCGACCGCGCCCCGGGTCACGGTCCGAGCCGACGCGCAAGCGGACCTGGAGCGGACCCTGACCCGTCCCGCTACTCGGGACACCACTGCCGGTACCACCGATCCCGCCGGTGACCCCGGTACCGACCCCGGTGCTGACCCCCGGACCGACCAGCTCACGGTGGTCGACGAGTCGATGCCGCACACCCATGTCACCGATCCCGACACCGGCCGGCTGATCTCGGTCGCCGGGGCGCAAGGCGTGGTGGGCGACGCAGGCGACCTCGGTCCGGTCCACACGGATCCGACTCCTCGCGACGTCTCGCTCGACGACCCGACCGACACCCGGACGCTGCTCCGCAAGGCCGGCCTCGGCGCGAGCGCCTCGGCCGCACCCTCAGAGCGTCTTTCGGCCGCCGGCGCGGTCACGCCTGCCGGCGCCCCGATCATCACCTCGCTCACCAGTCACGTCACCCCGTCCTGCTCCGGGACCGGCGCGGACGGCAACCGGGTCCAGCCGATGTACGTCCACGAGGCCCGCACCGCGTCTCGCTACTCGCAGGTGCTGACCCTGCTTCGCAACGAGGTGGCCAACGTCGACGACGTCTTCGCGCTGTCCGCGCAGCAGACCGGTGGCGTGCGGCGGGTGCGATGGGTGCACGACTCGAGCTGTGCGCCGAAGATCCTGGACGTCACCGTGCCGAACGGCTCGCTCGGGTCGGACTTCTGGGGGACGGTCAACGCGCTGAAGAACCTCGGCTACGACAACCCGCACCGCAAGTACCTGATGTTCGCCGACGCCAACGTGTTCTGCGGCATCGGGTCGATGTACGGCGACGCACACGCCACGAACAACAGCAACGACGGCCGCTACGCGTCGTACTCACGCGTCGACTCGAACTGCTGGTCGTCGAGGTCCTCGTCCGTGCCCGCTCACGAGCTCACCCACAACCTCGGTGGTGTGCTCGCCAGCGCGCCGCACGCCACGGTGAACGGTCACTGCTTCGACGACTACGACATCATGTGCTACGACGACGGGTCCGGCGTCCCGATGAAGCGCATCTGCTCGTCGGTGCAGGAGCAGCTGCTCGACTGCAACCACGACGACTACTTCAACACCCGCCCTGCCGCCGGGTCGTTCCTCGCGAACAACTGGAACACCGCGCGCTCGAGCTTCCTCGACAGCACGTTGACCGACCTGGCGCCACCTCCCGGGCCGACCGCACCTGCGAGCGTCACCTGGACCAAGCCGGCTCGTCTCCGGTAGCACCATGAGCGCGACGCTCCGTGACGGCGCGAACACCGGCGTGGCAGCCAGGACCGTCACCCTGCAGGCCAAGTGGCTCGGCACCGATCAGTGGGTCACCGTCCGGACGCTGAAGACCGACGCACTCGGCCGGGTGTCGACCACGACGACGTCACCGCGAGCGGGTTCGCTGCGCTTGACGGCCGCGGGTGATCAAGCCTTCACCGCCGCCACGTCGCAGTCCGTGCTCGTGAAGGCCGCCACCCAGCTCCAGTCCCGACGTCCTGCCGCGCGCCAGGTCACCGGCACGCTGAGCACGTCGGCCGGCGAGCGGATCGGCAGTGTGCCGATCGTGCTGCAACGGCGGACCGTCGGGACCTCTCGCTGGGTCACTGTGACGACATTGCGCACCCGCGCGGACGGCACGGTGTCGCGAACCGTGAACCCCGCGAGCAAGAGCTTGTTCCGCTGGGAGTTCCGCGGCGACACCGCCCGCAACGCCGCCACGAGTGCCTCGGTGACTGTCGGCTAGCCTCGCCTCGATGAGCCAGCTGTTCACCCCGATCCGGCTGCGCGACCTCGAGATCCGCAACCGGGTGTGGGTCTCCCCGATGTGCCAGTACTCCTCGGTCGACGGCATGCCGAACGCCTGGCACCTGGTGCACCTGGGCTCGTTCGCGCGCGGGGGAGCGGGGTTGGTGTTCACCGAGGCGTCCGCGGTGCTTCCCGAGGGCCGCATCTCACCCGTCGACGCCGGGATCTGGAACGACGAGCAGTCGGCGGCCTGGGCCCCGATCGTCGAGTTCGTGCACGGCCAAGGGGCCCGCGCCGGCGTTCAGCTCGCCCATGCCGGCCGCAAGGCGTCGACGACGCCACCGTTCGAGGGTCGTGGGCCGGTGGCCGACGACGACGGCGGCTGGCAGCCGCTCGCACCGTCGGCAGAGGCGTTCCCCGGGCTGCGGCAGGACCCGGCCGCCCTCGACGCGGCGGGCATCGCCGAGGTCGTCGAGGCGTTCGCGGTCGCGGCGGGACGCGCAGTGGCAGCCGGCTTCGACGTGCTCGAGCTGCACGCGGCCCACGGCTACCTGCTGCACGAGTTCTACTCACCGTTGTCGAACCATCGCGACGACGAGTACGGCGGCTCCTTCGCAGGTCGGACCCGGCTGCTGCTCGAGGTGGTCGACGCGGTTCGCGACGCCGTTCCTGAAGCCACGCCGCTGGTGACCCGCATCTCCGCCACGGACTGGGTCGAAGGCGGGTGGAGCGTGGACGACTCGGTGCGGCTCGCCGGTCTGCTCAGGGAGCACGGCGTCGACCTCGTGGACGTGTCCAGCGGTGGCAACGCGAGCGCGAGGATCCCCGTCGGTCCTGGCTACCAGGTCGACTTCGCGCGCCGGGTGCGTGCGGAGGCGGGCATCGCGACCGGCGCAGTCGGCCTGGTCACCGAGCCGAAGCAGGCCGAGGAGGTCATCGCCTCCGGGGCGGCCGACGTGGTGCTCCTCGCCCGGGCCATGCTGCGCAACCCGCACTGGGCGCTGCGTGCGGCCCACGAGCTCGGCGTCCGCGTCGACGAGGGCGTGGAGTGGCCGAAGCAGTACCTTCGCGCCACGCTGGACTAGCCACCGGGTAAGGGGCCGGTAAAGATTCGCCCGGCCAGGACTCAAGGCCGTCACCCTGGGGAACCGATACCTGTGTCAGCCGGACACACCGGTCGACACTCTCGGGTCGAACCTGGGAGCGATCATGCGCGATGCGATCGGATGGTTGATCGAGCAGGCCTGCCGGCTCGCCGATTCACAGGTGTGCGCCATCGCGAACCTGACCGACGACGAGTCCGAGGCAGTCGTCTGAGCTGACGGCTCGCGGCAGGATGGCCGGGTGAGCGAGGGCACGGTAGAGGGCAGGGCCCGCAGCTGGGTGCTGCACGTCGACCTCGACCAGTTCCTCGCTGCCGTCGAGGTGCTGCGTCACCCCGAGCTCGCCGGGCTCCCCGTGGTGGTGGGCGGCCGCGGCGACCCGACCGAGCGCGGTGTGGTCTCGACCGCGTCGTACGAAGCCCGCGTCTTCGGCGTCGGCTCCGGGCATGCCGCTGCGCACCGCCGCCCGCAAGTGCCCCGACGCGGTGTTCCTGCCCGTCGACAAGCCCGCCTACGACGCCGCGTCGGCCGTCGTGATGGACGCTCTGCGCTCCTTCGACGTGCCCGTCGAGGTGCTCGGCTGGGACGAGGCGTTCATGGGCGTCGACACCGACGACCCGGAGGGCGTTCGCGAACGACGTCCGAGCAGCCGTCCTGGAGGCGAGCCGGCTGCACTGCTCGGTCGGCATCGGCGACAACAAGCTGCAGGCCAAGATCGCCACGGACTTCGGCAAGCCCGACGGCGTCGGGCGGCTGACCACCGACACCTGGTTCGAGGTGATGGGGGAGCGCCCGACGACGGCGCTGTGGGGCATCGGTCGCAAGACCGGCGCGAAGCTCGCCGACCTCGGCATCGACACCGTCAACGACCTCGCCTCGACCGAGGCGCAGGTGCTCGCCGACCGGCTCGGCCCGACGATGGGTCCGTGGTTCCGCCGGCTGGGCCGCGGCGTCGACTCCTCGCCCGTCGACGCGACTCCGTGGGTGGCGCGCGGGCACGGTCGCGAGGTGACGTTCCAGCAGAACCAGTCCGACTGGGTGGCGGTCGCGGACGCGGTCCGCGAGCTCGCCGCCCAGGTGCGCGACGACATCGCCGCCGAGGGCCGGCCGGCTGCCCGCGTCGGCATGAAGCTGCGCTACGCGCCGTTCGAGACCCGGTCCCGCTCGCTCACGCTGCCCGCGCCGACCTCCGACGTCGCCGAGATCACCGACGCTGCGCTCGACCTGCTGACCCGCTTCGACCAGACCCGCGCGGTGCGGCTGGTCGGGGTCAGGGCCGAGATGGTCGACCCGACGGTGCCCAGGCGGCTTGCTGGTCCACCAGCTCCTCGGCCTCCTCCTCGGAGGTGGCAGCGGGACTCGAGCCCCACATGCGCCGGCCGTTCGGCTCCTGGGTGAACCAGATCGACACGACTCCGATCACCCCGGCGATGACGAGGTAGTACCCCGGCCAGTTCAGGTCACCTGTCGCCGCGACCAGTGCGCCGACCACCACCGACGTCGTGCCGGCGAACAACGACACCGAGACGTTGAAGGCGATCGACAGTCCGCCTCCGCGCACCTTGGTCGGGAACAGTGTCGGCAGCGTCGACGGCATGGTGGCGCTGAAGCAGATCAGCAGCAGCCCCATGATCAGCAGCCCGAAGAAGATCGCCGACCTCGGTGTCGGCTCGGATGAGCCAGATCGCCGGCAGCGACAGCACCACGAGGCCGACGGCGCCGACCCACACGATCGGCTTGCGCCCGATGCGGTCACAGAAGTGGCCGAGCAGCGGGATCGTCACCAGCGCCACGACCATGACCGCGATCTGCAGCAGCTGCGAGTGGTCTCCGAGACCCCGCTGCCGCCCTGCATGTCCGGCATGGTCGCGGTGACGTACGTCGGCATGTAGGAGGTGAGCATGTAGTTGGTGACGTTCCACGCCAGCACCAGGCCCATGCAGACGAGCAGGAACGGCCACAGTCGCGCGATCTCCTTGAGCTCGCTGCCGGTCCGGTTGGCCTTCTCGCGCTCCTGCGCCTCCTTCTCCAGCGCGAGGTACGCCGGGGTGTCGGCCAGCCGGGTCCGCAGGTAGACGCCGACGACGCCGAGGGGCAGCGCGACGAAGAACGGCAGCCGCCACCCCCAGTCGAGCAGCTGCTGCTCGGTGAGCACCGCACCGGCCACGGTCACGATGATCGCGCCCATCAGGTATCCGGTGAACGTCCCGAACTCCAGCCAGCTGCCGAGGAAGCCTCGGCGCCGGTCTGGGGCGTACTCCGCGATGAACGTCATCGCGTTGCCGTACTCACCGCCCGTGGAGAAGCCCTGCACCAGCCGAGCGACCAGCAGCAGCAGCGGAGCGGCGAGCCCGATGACGCTCGGGCTCGGGATGCAGCCGATCGCGAAGGTGCCCAGCGCCATCATGATCATCGTCATGGCCAGCACCCGGTTGCGCCCGATGCGGTCGGCGAGGGGGCCGAAGAACAGTCCGCCGAACGGGCGCACCAGGAACGCCACCGCGAACAGTCCGAACGTGGCGATGGTGCCCATCGCGTCGGGAAGGTCTGTGAAGAAGACCTCCTTGATGGTCGGCTCGAAGTACGCGTAGACGCCGAAGTCGTACCACTCGGTGATGTTGCCGATGGAGGCCGCGCCGATCGCGCGGCGGATCACACCTTTGTCGGTGACTGTGACGTCGTCCGCATGCCACTCTCGCGCAGGCTCGGGCGGGGTCAGGACAGGCATGCGAAGACTCGTGCCCAATGCTTGGACTGGCAAACAAGCGGGACGGAGTCAGGGCTTGGGGAGGGGGCGACGCGTCACCCGGCAGTCCTGCCAGTCGTCGGACTCGGTGGCGCAGTTGAACCAGTAGGGCCCGACCCGCATCGCGTGGAACTCGGGGTAGATCACGCACTTGCCGCGGAGCAGCTCGAGAAGCGGGTCATCCGCTCCGGGTCGTGATGGCGCCAGTGCAGGAGGGAGCCGTCCGGCATCGTCAGCTGGACGTGGGTGCCGTCGACCAGCACGTCGCGCACCGAGCGCGACGGCGAACGCACCGCATCGCCTTGGTGCTTGTAGTGGATCTGGTGGCCGGGCGCATACAGGTCGCACGTGGCGCCACCGCGCGCCGACACCGGTGGCGGATCGCTGGCGCACCTGTCCTGGTTCCTGCTCGTAGGCGTTGCCCGTCCCGAGCGACGACTTCGTCAAGGCTGCTTATCCCCGTTTCACTCTGCACCCCTACGATAACTCGCTTCCGAGGTCGAAACCCAGCCAGAATGACGACGTGGTCGCGGTCGAGGAGCTGCTCGAGACGCTGGACGAGGCGACGGCGTCCCTGGTGCGGCCGGCGCTGGCGCCGGCTGCTCGCGAGCGCGGCGGCGCCGGAGGCGCCACACCCCTTGTGGTGCGGGAGTTCCTCACGAGGGAGCTGCCGCGACGCTGGGGCGCTTGGTGAGGGTGCGCAGCACGAGGTCGCCTGGGCGCTCGGTGACCTGTTCGAGCGGGCCGGGCTGCCGGAGCAGGCGGCCGTCTGCCGTGCCGCACTCACCCACGAGACGCTGGCGGTGCAGCGCTGGGTGCAGTCGTTCGACGACGTACCCGAGGACTTCTGGCGGCCGGCGCTGGCGGCGCTGCCCGGCTGGCGCGAGGTGCCGTCGCGGGCCGCGCTGTCGCTGTCGAGCGCCCACGCGCTGCTCGACGTGGTCGGCGACGGGCCTGGCGCTGACCGACGGACGGGCAGCTGCCGCCTGAGACCGTCCGGGCGCTCGACGACCGGTTCCGTTGGACCGAGGAGTTCCCGTGGATGCGCGTCGCCGAGGAGGCCGACGTGCCGCCGTTGCGGATGCTGCGCGCCCACCTGAGTGCTCAGCGACTGCTCGTCGAGGAAGGCTCGCGACTGACCAGGAGCGCACTTGGGGAGGCGTGCGCGGTCGAACACCGCCATGCTCTGGCGGGCGGTCGTCGATCCGTCACCGCGTTGGTCACAGGAGTTCGAGCGCGACGCGCTCGGGGTGCTGGCGGCCGCGGTGCTGCGGTCGGCCGACTTCACGCTTGGGCGCGTCACGGAGGAGATGACCCACGTGCTCGCCGGTCGATGGCGGGCGGTGTCGCCGGCACACCTCGGCAGCGTCTTCGACGGCGCGTCGGCCGTCGCGCAGGGCTGGTACCAGCTCGGCGTGCCGCTGGGCTGGTGGGACACCGGCCGGGGACCGGCGGACAGGCGGCCGAACGCCTTCGGTCAGGCCGCGGCCGTCACGGTCCTGCGCGCAGTCAGCCGAGCGTCAGCGTCGGGCAGCCGGTCGCGGCGCTAGCCGGCGAGCTGCGAACGCGAACGCCCGCTGGTAGCGAGCACCGACGATCCGCGCGAACCAGTCGAGCACCTTGGCGTCGGCGCCGACCACCACGCGAGGCTTGTCGGCGAGCACCGCGTCCCAGATGATCTCGGCTGCGCGCTCGGGCGTCATCCGGGCGAGCTTGCCGTCGAAGTGCTTGGCGACGTCTGCCTGGTCGTGGGACTCGGTCGCTCGGGCGTTGCGCGCGATCGCGGTCTTGATGCCGCCGGGGTGCACGCAGGTGACGTTGCACCGGGTCGCCTGGCGAGGATGCAGCTCCTGGCGCAGCGCCTCGGTGAAGCCGCGGACGCCGTACTTCGCGGCGTTGTAGGCCGTCTGGCCCGGCATGCTGATCAGCCCGAAGAGGCTCGAGATGTTCACGACGTGGCCGTCGCCGGACTCGATGAGGTGCGGCAGGAACTCCTTGGTGCCGTGCACGACGCCCCAGAAGTCGACGTCCATGATCCACTCGAAGTCCTCGTAGCTGACTTCCTCGAAGTCGCCGTGCAGGGCGACGCCCGCGTTGTTGACGATGACGTTGACCCGGCCGAGCTCACGGCGGAGCGTCGCGGCGTACTCGTGCATCGCCTGCCGGTCGCGCACGTCGAGCTTGTCGGTGCGCACCTCGCCACCGAGAGCCGAGGCCCGGGTCTGCACGAGACGGGCGGTCTCGACGAGGCCGACCTCGTCCCAGTCGCTGAGCGCGAGGATCGCGCCCTGGTCCGCAGCGCGAAGGGCGAGCTCGCGGCCGATGCCGGAGCCGGCTCCGGTGATCACGACCACCTTGCCGTCGAGCGTCTTCATGCGGACACCTTCTCCTGGTCGCGGGTGGACGACGAATCCGCCCGGCGGGCGAGGTAGCTCTCGGTGTCGAACCGAGCGGTCAGCTGACGGAACTTGTACGTCGTGCGTGGCCACAGCGTGACGTTGCGGCCGTGCTCGTCGAGGTACCAGCTCGAGCAGCCGCCGGTGCTCCACACCGTGCGCTTCATGCGCTCCTGCACGTCGACGTTCCAGTCGTGCTGCGCCTGCTCGGTCGGCTCGACCGCCGCGACGCCCTGCCGCCGCATCGTGGAGACGGCGTCGACGGCGTAGGCGACCTGCGACTCGATCATGAAGACCATGCTCGAGTGGCCGAGGCCGGTGTTGGGCCCGACGATGAAGAACAGGTTCGGGAAGCCGTGCACGGTCGCGCCCTTGTAGGCCTGCATGCCGACCTGCTTGAAGTGGTCGGCGAGGCGTCTCGCCGTTGCGGCCGTGGATGCGCGAGGCGATCGGCAGGTCGGTGGTGTGGAAGCCGGTCGCGACGATGAGCACGTCGATCTCGCGCTCGGTGCCGTCCTTGGTGACGACGGCCGTCGGCGTGACCTTGGTGATGCCGTCGGTCACGAGGTCGACGTTGTCCTGGGCGAGCGCTGGGTACCAGTCGTTGGAGATCAAGATGCGCTTGCAGCCGATCTCGAAGGTCGGCGTCACCTTCTCGCGCAGCTCGGGGTCCTTGATGCCCTTGTTGAGGTTCGCGAGCGCGGCACGCTTGGCCGGCAGCGCGAGCCTCGGGTCGACGACGAACGACGGCACGAGCATCTCGCGGGAGAAGTAGATGCCGGTGCGGTACATCCGCTGGAAGCCGGGGACGTGCTTGAACGCGAGCCTCTCCAGCCCGGTGTAGGCGCGGTCCATGCGCGGGATGACGTAGGGCGCGGTGCGCTGGTAGACGTCGAGGTGCGCGACCTGCTTGGCGACCTCGGGGACGATCTGGATCGCGGAGGCGCCGGTGCCGATCACGGCCACCCGCTTGCCGGTCAGGTCGTAGTCGTGGTCCCACTGCGCGGAGTGGAAGATCTCGCCCTGGAACGAGTCGATGCCGTCGATGTCCGGCAGCTTCGGGTCGGAGAGCGCGCCGGCCGCGGACACCAGCACGTCGGCGGTGTAGTCGCTCGAGACACCCTGTCGCGTCGTACGGATCTGCCAGCGGGCGGCGTCGTCGTCCCAGCGTGCCTCTGCGACCTCGGTGTCGAACACGAAGCGGTCGAGCACGCCGGACTCCTCGGCGACGCGCTGGATGTAGGCCTGGATCTCCGGCTGGGGGGAGAAGGAGCGGGACCAGTCGCGGGTTGGGCGCGAACGAGAAGGAGTAGAGCTGCGAGGGGACGTCGCACGCGGCGCCGGGGTAGGTGTTGTCGCGCCAGGTGCCGCCCACGTCGTCGCCGCGCTCGGCGACCAGGAAGTCGGTCTCGCCGGCCTGCTGCAGCTTGATGGCCATGCAGAGGCCGCCGAAGCCGGCGCCGATGACGAACGTGTGCACGTGCCGCTGACCTTGCGCTGAGTCCATGGCACGAACATACCGACGGTATTGAACGAGCGTCAATAGCGCTGTTGAACGAAGTTCAGTAGAGTGGGTCACATGACGACCAGTCCCGCTCCGACCGCCGCGCGCGTCCGGATGACGCCCGACAGCCGGCGCGAGCAGCTGCTCGAGCTGGGCGTGCGGCTGCTCTCCACGCGCTCGCTCGACGAGCTGTCCATCGAGATGCTCGCCGAGGAGGCCGGCATCTCGCGGGGGCTGCTCTACCACTACTTCGGCAACAAGCAGGACTTCCACCGTGCCGTGTGCCGGCGTGCGGCCGACGACCTGATCCGGGTGACCGCACCGACCCAGCAGGGGGAGCCGCTCGAGCGGCTCGCCAAGTCGCTGGATGCCTACGTCGACTACGTGCAGGCGAACTTCGCCGGCTACACCTCGCTGGTGCGTGGCGCCGCGAGTGGCAACGAGGACCTGCAGCAGATCTACGAGGAGGCGCGGGCGGCACTGACCGACCGCATCTTCGAGGAGGTGGACGCGGGGGTCCTCGACGTGTTCACGATCGAGGACACCCCCGCCGTGCGGATGATGGTGCGCGGCTGGAGCGCGATGACCGAGGAGGTCGTCATCTCCTGGGTGCGCGACCAGCAGACCGGCCGCGCGAAGGTGTCGCGAGACGAGCTGCTGGCGATGGTCGCCGGGGCGCTGCCCGGAGTGCTGGCCGGAGCCTGACGGCTAGGTGAAGAGGCTGACGCCACCCGGGCCGACGAGCAGCCCTACGACGATCAGCACGATGCCCCACAAGATGCCGCCTCGAATGATCGAGACGATGCCTGCGACGACCAGGACCACCGCGATGATCCAGAGAATCAAGTCCATGTTGTTCCTCCCTCTCTGGGGAGCCTGGTGCCCAGATGTGAGCGATCCAAACGCCCGCTGGGCTCGCGTCAGGCTGACACCTATGCTCGGCCGGGTGGTCTACACAAGCGACTACCCCATCATCAACGTGACCGTCGACATCGTGGTGCTGACGATGCGCGACGGCGAGCTGTGCGCCCTCGCGATCAAGCGCGGGTCGCCGCCGTACGAAGGGCGTTGGGCGCTTCCCGGCGGCTTCGTCGAGGTCGACGAGGATCTCGAGACCGCTGCTCGCCGCGAGCTGGCCGAGGAGACCGGCGTGGGCGGCGACTCGGTGCGACTCGAGCAGCTCGCGACGTACGGCGCGCCGGGCCGCGACCCGCGGGGTCGCACGATCTCGGTCGCGTGGCTGGCCGGGCTCTCCGAGGCGGTCGATCCGCGGGCAGGCTCGGACGCTTCCGATGCCGTGTGGAGGTCGGTGGGCTGGCTGCTCGAGAAGGGTCGGCTCGCCTTCGACCACCGGCAGATCCTCGGTGACGGGGTCGAGCGAGCACGCTCGAAGCTCGAGTACACCAACATCGCGACCGCCTTCGTCGACGACGAGTTCACGATCGCCGAGCTGCGCGAGGTCTACGAGGTCGTGTGGGGCCACGCTCTCGACGCCGGCAACTTCCATCGCAAGGTCACCCGCACCGACGGGTTCGTGGAGCCGACCGGCCGGCGCAGGTCGGTCGGTCGCGGTCGTCCGGCGGAGCTCTTCCGTGCCGGGCCGGAGGAGATGTTGCTGCCGCCGCTGACGCGCACGTCGCTGGCGTAGCCGCGACGCCCCAGGCCTGACACTCTGGAGACGTGGCAATCAGTCCCCTTGCGGAGCAGGCGCTCGCCTCAGGCCTGGTGCAGCCGGACCCCACGACGTGCGGGTCCTGTGTGCTCGTGGTGGCGAGGCTGCTGCACGATCCGCCGTACGCGAAGGCCATGGTCGACGGCGAGGGGTCGGGCACGCTCCAGGACCGGTTCGAGCAAGCAGGCGCTCGCGATGCACCGGCTCACGAGCAAGTTCAAGGACAGCGGGGACGGTTGGCAGCTGCCGTGGCCGAAGGCGCTCGGCACCCAGCCGTGGGCGCTGGCCCGGGAGATGACCAACGAGGCGGGGGAGAAGGGCAAGAAGTACACCGCTGTTCCGATCCTGCCCAGGCAACGGGAGCGCAGCTTCCAGCGCGTCGCCCGCCTGGCAGGAGCCGGTCACGCGGTTCCGCTCTTCGTCGGCAACCGGTGGGCTCCACGACACGTCGTACTGGTGTTGCCCAGCGATGAGCCGACGAAGGACGAGGTCCGGATCTACGACCCGGCGAGCGGCGAGCGCTACCTGATCACCGAGTCCGACTTCTCGGCCGCGCACCTCGATGTTGCCGGGTGGCAGGTCCCGTGGCTGGTGGTCCCGCCGGGCTGAGGCGGGGACCTGATCTTGACTGGTTCCAGTCGGGTGGCAGACTGCCGTGCGTGGTCGGCGAGCGGGATCCCCTGGAGCTGCTGAGGGGTGCGTCGCTGCGGGTCACCCGGCCGCGGCTGGCCGTGCTGGAGTCAGTGCACGAGCAGCCGCACGCCGACACCGACTCGCTCATCCGTGCGGCCCGCGAGCGCCTCCCGCACGTCTCCCACCAGGCGGTGTACGACGTCCTGCGGGCCCTGACGGACGCCGGTCTGCTCCGCCGCATCCAACCGCCCGGCTCCGTTGCGCGCTACGAGGCTCGCGTCGGCGACAACCACCACCACGTGGTCTGCCGGACCTGCGGAGCCGTCGAGGACGTCGACTGTGCGACCGAGGCGGCGCCTTGCCTCACCCCGTCGGACGACCACGGCTTCTCGCTCGACGAGGCCGAGGTCGTGTTCTGGGGACGCTGTCCCTCCTGCTCGACCACCAGCTCCTGACCCACCTGATATCTGCGAAAGGTTGCCCATGACCGACAAGCCCGACGCCCACGGCAGCGAGAGCGAGAACCCGGCGATCGACTCGCCGACCCCCGCGACAGACAACCCCAGGACGAACAAGGACTGGTGGCCCAACCAGCTGGACCTCCAGGTCCTCAAGAAGCACGCGAACACGACCACCCCGATGGACGTCGACTACGCGGCTGCGTTCGAGAGGCTCGATGTCGAGGCGCTCAAGGCCGACCTGGTCGAGCTGATGACCAGCTCCCAGGACTGGTGGCCGGCCGACTTCGGCCACTACGGGGGCCTGTTCATCCGGATGAGCTGGCACTCGGCAGGCACCTACCGGATCGCGGACGGTCGCGGCGGCGCCGGCGACGGCGCGCAGCGGTTCGCCCCGCTGAACAGCTGGCCGGACAACGCCAACCTCGACAAGGCGCGTCGGCTGCTCTGGCCGATCAAGCAGAAGTACGGCAGCACGGTCTCCTGGGCCGACCTGCTGGTTCTCGCCGGCAACGTCGCGCTGGAGTCCATGGGCTTCAAGACCTTCGGGTTCGGGTTCGGTCGCGAGGACGTGTGGGAGCCCGAGGAGATGTACTGGGGTCCCGAGGACACCTGGCTGGGCGACGAGCGCTACAGCGGCGACCGCGAGCTGTCCGGGCCGCTGGGCGCCGTACAGATGGGCCTGATCTACGTCAACCCCGAGGGGCCGAACGGGGAGCCCGACCCGGTCGCCGCCGCGCGCGACATCCGCGAGACGTTCGCCCGGATGGCGATGAACGACGAGGAGACGGTGGCGCTGATCGCCGGCGGTCACTCCTTCGGGAAGACCCACGGAGCGGCCCCGGCTGACGACAACGTGGGACCGGAGCCCGAGGGCGCTCCGGTCGAGGCGCAGGGGCTGGGCTGGAAGAACCTCCACGGCACCGGCAAGGGCGCCGACGCCATCACCAGCGGGATCGAGGTGACCTGGTCCAACACGCCGACGCAGTGGGGCAGCAGCTTCTTCGACAACCTCTTCGGTCACGAGTGGGAGCTGACCAAGAGCCCGGCCGGCGCTCACCAGTGGGTCGCCAAGGACGCCGCCGAGACCGTGCCGGACGCCTACGACCCGAACAAGTCGCACCGTCCGACGATGCTGACGACCGATCTGGCACTTCGCCAGGACCCGGCGTACGAGAAGATCTCGCGGCGCTTCCACGAGCACCCCGAAGAGTTCGCGCTGGCGTTCGCCAAGGCGTGGTTCAAGCTGCTGCACCGCGACATGGGTCCGCTCTCGCGCTACCTGGGGCCGTGGGTGCCCGAGGCGCAGCTGTGGCAGGACCCGGTCCCGGCGGTCGACCACGAGCTGGTGGGGGACGCGGACATCGCTGCCCTGAAGGCGAAGCTGCTCGAGTCCGGGCTGAGCGTCTCGCAGCTGGCCTCGACCGCGTGGGCTTCGGCGGCAAGCTTCCGCGGCACCGACAACCGTGGTGGCGCCAACGGGGCACGGATCCGCTTGGAGCCGATGCGCAGCTGGGAGAGCAACGAGCCTGCCGAGCTGGCGAAGTCGCTGCAGGTGCTGGAGAAGGTGCAGCAGGAGTTCAACGACTCGGGCGGCACCAAGGTGTCGCTGGCCGACCTGATCGTCCTCGGCGGCTGTGCGGCGGTCGAGCAGGCCGCACGCAACGCCGGACACGAGGTCACCGTGCCGTTCCGGCCGGGCCGCACCGACGCCTCGCAGGAGCAGACCGACGCGGACACGTTCACCGTGCTCGAGCCCCGGGCCGACGGCTTCCGCAACTACGTGCAGCCCGGTGAGAAGCTCTCGCCCGAGACACTGCTGCTCGACCGTGCGTACCTGCTGAACCTCACGGCTCCGGAGATGACCGTGCTCGTCGGCGGCATGCGTGCGCTGGGCACGAACGTCGGCGGGAGTGAGCACGGCACGTTCACCGACCGTCGCGAGACGCTCTCCAACGACTTCTTCGTCAACCTGCTCGCGGCAGGCACCGAGTGGCGGGCTTCGGAGTCGACCGAGGGCGTCTACGAGATCCACGACGTGGCGAGCGGGGAGCTGAAGTGGACCGCCACCGCGGTCGACCTGGTCTTCGGCTCGAACTCCCAGCTGCGCGCGATCTCGGAGGTCTACGCCAGCGACGACGCGGGGCAGAAGCTCGTCGACGACTTCGTCGCTGCCTGGGTGAAGGTCATGGAGCTGGACAGGTTCGACCTGCGCTGAGGGTCAGTGCGACTCCGTGCGCTGTGCTTCTGCAAGGCGTGCGGTGAGGTTGTCGAGCGCCATCGCCCACCCGGTGGCGCCTGGGGACCCGGCGGGAATGCCGATGTGGGTCAGCACCAGCTTGGTGCCACCCGTGGTCGGTTCGAGCTCGACTCGGACCTCGGTCGTGGTCGGATGACCGTCGGGTAGTCCCACCTGCTCCGGGGGCAGCACGTTGCCGTCCTCGTCCGACATCGAGTCGGTGTAGACGAGGCGGTGGTGCTCGACGACCTCGAGGTACTCGCCGGTGAACCACATCTGCCTGGCGCCGTCCGGTGTCGTCATCTCCATGCACAGCAGACGGGTGCCGCCGACGCGCACGTCCATCTTCGCCACCGGGATGGTGACACCGCCGGGGCCGTACCACGCCGCGAAGTGCTCCGGCTCCGTCCACATCTGCCAGACCAGGGCAGTCGGCGCCAGAAGCGTCCGCTCGATCACCATGTGCTGTCCGTCGTACTCACCCATCGTCGTCACTGCCTGTCTTCGGTTGTTGTTGGAGCTGCTGGAGGTAGGCGTCCATCCGATCGAGGCGGGCCTCCCAGATGGGGCGGTACTGCTCGGCCCAGGTCGAGACCGCTTCGAGCGGTGCCGCGTCGAGGGTGCACGGCCGGTACTGCGCACGGTGGGCTCGCACGATCAGGCCGGCCCGCTCGAGCACCTTGAGGTGCTTGGAGACGGCCGGGAGCGACAGCTCGAACGGCTCGGCGAGCTGGTTGACGTTCGCCTCTCCCTCAGACAGTCGCGCGAGGATCGCGCGTCGCGTCGAGTTGGCCAGGGCGGCGAAGGTCGCATCGAGCCGATCCGCCTCGAGCGTGGGGGCCAGGCTGGACGACATATTCTTCCTATCGGTTAATTAACTGATAGGAAAACTACGCCTCCCCGGAAGGTCGGTCAAGCGGTCGAGCGGGCCATTGACTTGCTCCCCGGGCTCCCATAGAACGAAAGACGAAACCGGGGGACTGCTTCCAGAAGGCGGACGGCGATGACCGACTACGTAGAGATGTTCGACAACCCCGGCGACCCTCGACTCGGTCGTCACGTGCGCCACGACCCGCGGTCGTGGAGCTTCTCCTTCGCAGCCGAGGACGTCGGGACACTGTCGTCGGTCAGACACCAGTCGCAGATACCCACTCTCAACCAGGGCGAGCTCGGATCGTGCACCGGCAACGCGGCGACCAAGTGTCTGTCCTACGACCCGTTCTGGGGCGAGGCCGAGGTCAAGGGTGTCCTCGGCAGCGACTCGACCGCGAATGAGACCTTCGCCGTCGGCGTGTACTCGGAAGCGACGAAGCTCGATGAGTTCCCCGGCGCGTACCCGCCACAAGACACCGGCTCCGACGGGCTCTCGGTGGCGAAGGTGTTGAAGTCTCGGGGACTGATCAGTGGTTACCAGCACGCGTTCTCGCTCGAGGCCCTGCTGAGCGCCCTGGCCAAGCAACCCGTGATCGTGGGCACCGAATGGCGCAAGGACATGTTCGACCCCGCCACGGACGGGAAGCAGACGATCACGGGAGCCGCGGCGGGCGGCCACGAGTACTGCCTCGACGAGCTCGACGTCGAGAATCAACGGGTCTGGATGCAGAACTCGTGGGGCGAGGAGTGGGGGGTGAAGGGGCGTGCCTACTTCAGCTGGGACGACATGAGGACGCTGCTCGCCGCATCGGGCGACTGCACGATCTTTGCCCCGCTCACCTCACCGCCACCCACGCCGCAGCCGCCGGCAGACCCGCAGGCCGAGTTCGTCGCCGCGGCCAGGACCTGGCTGTCGTTCCGGCACTCGTCAAAGGTCAACGTCGCCTTCGAGAACGACGTGAGGAAGTACCTCGACTCCCTTTGATGCTGAAGCGGCGCCATGCTTCCCGCGATCACTGATTGACTTGTATTCGAACATATGATTCGATTATGATCTTGTCATGGAACCGGTCGACGAGAGTCCTGCCCAGGAGCCACGTGCTGCGGACGGGCCGGGTCCCGGTGTGACGACCGAGACGGTGCGCGGCTGGGTGGCGGAGCTGCGTCGGTTGAGGGCGGTCGATGACGCGGACCGTGTGGAGCAGCTGCGGGTGCTCGAAGAGCTCAAGAACGCGGCTGCCTCGGTGCAGGCTGTCGGCACCGTCGAGCTGGTGACGTCGACGCGTGTCCAGCGCCAGGCCGAAGGCGTCAGGCCCCGACAGCTGGACGACGGGCTCGCTTCCCAGGTGGCTCTGGCGCGGCGCGAGTCGCCGTATCGGGCGGCCCAGCACTTGGGGCTGGCCTTCGCGCTTCTCGAGATGCCGTGGACGGCGGCAGCGTTCGCGCGCGGGGAGATCAGTGAGTGGCGCGCCACGATGGTCGCGCGCGAGAGCGCGTGCCTCACGCGAGCGGACCGCGGTGAGGTCGACAGGCGGCTCGGCACTCGCGATGGTGGGCTGGCCGGGCTCGGCGACCGGGAGATCGTCGCCGAAGCGCGGCGGATCGCCTACGCCCTCGACCCTGAGTCGTTCACGCGGCGAGCAGCGAAGGCCGAGAAGGAGCGCCGGGTCACCTTGCGGCCGGCGCCGGACACGATGACCTACCTGAGCGGCCTGCTGCCGGTGCGAGAGGGCGTCGCGGTCTACGCCGCCCTGACAAAGGAAGCGGATGCGCTCCGCGCCCAAGGTGACGCGAGGTCGCGAGGTCAGATAATGGCCGACACCCTCGTGGAACGAGTGACAGGTCAGGCCGCGGCGCCGAACGTGCCGGTCGAGGTCCACGTCGTGATGTCCGAGGGAGCGCTCTTCGGCGATGCCGCGACGCCCGGCCGCGAAACGCCGGCACACGTCGACGGCTACGGACCGGTGCCGGCGCCGGTGGCGCGGGAGTGGCTCTCCGATCCCGAGACGAAGGTGTGGATACGGCGGCTCTACGCACGCCGGGGCGACCGCGCACTCGTGTCGATGGACTCCAAGCGACGAGCCTTCGCCGGCAAGCTGCGACGCTTCATCACGATCCGTGACCAGCGCTGCCGCACGCCCTGGTGCGACGCCCCGATCCGGCACGTCGACCACCCTCAGCGGCATGCGGACGGCGGACCGACGAGCGTCGAGAACTCCCAGGGTCTGTGCGAGGCATGCAACCACGCGAAGGACGCCCACGGCTGGCACGCTCGGGCCTCGGGTGACGGGTTCGTGCAGACCACCACCCCGACCGGTCACCGCTACCGAAGTCCGGTTCCGCGAAGTCCCGTCTCGCCGGTGTTTCGAGAGCCTCCGTCACGAGTGGAGATCTCCTACCGGGACCTGCTGCTCATCGCCTGATCGGGGCGACGTGCCCTGCCTTGACCCCTGGTGGGGACCGGCCCAACATGAGCCTCGGGGTCCACGAGGGATCGGAGGCCGACATGTCGTCGCTTCGCTTCTGCGCCTACCAGTACCAGCACCTTCCGCTCGACGAGCTCCGTCATCGGTGGCGGCGAGCCGACGACCTGGGCTTCGACGTCCTCTGGAACTGCGACACGATCGTGGAGCCGGACCGACCGCGGCACCTGATGTTCGACGGTCCCACGACGCTGACCATGATGGCCGCCGAGACCAGTCGCATCCGCGTGGGAACGCTGGTCTCCAGCCTGTACTTCCGTGACCCGGTGACGCTGGCGAGGGCAGCAATGACCGTCGACCACCAAAGCGGTGGTCGCGTCGAGGTGGCCCTCGGCGTCGGTGACCCCACGGCAGGAGGTGCAGCTGCGGGAGTGACTCTGAGCCCCGCCGAACGCGTCGCCCGGTTCGCCGAGTTCGTCGAGCTCACCGAGCTGTTGCTGCGCCAGGAGATCACGACGTACCAGGGGGAGTACTACCGGTGCGACGAGGCCGAGACCATCCCGTTGCCGGTCCAGCGGCCACGGCCACCCATCACCATCGCCGCCCACGGCCCCAAGATGCTGCGGATCGCCGCGCAGCACGCCGACAGCTGGAGCTCCTTCGGCGGCTACGAGGTGGTGACGGAGGAGGACTTCTTCCGTGTCACGGGGGAGCGGTGCTCTCGCTTCGACGACCTCGCCTCAGGGCTCGGCCGCGACCCTCGCGAGATCCGGCACTCACTGGTGTGCTTCCCGCCGCTCACGCCGTGGAGATCGACCGAGTACTTCGAGGACATGGTCGGACGGTTCCGCGACCTGGGGATCGACGAGTTCGTCCTCTACTGGCCGGGGTCGTGGCCGGACGACCATGCGAGTGACGAGGTGTTCCAAGAGGTCGCGAGCACGGTCATCTCGAGGTTGAGGTCGCAGGCATGACAGTGGCGCGTGGGGCCTCGGAGCGCTCCGCGATCGCGGTGCGGCGGACTCCGAAGATCAGCAGGTAGCCGACCATCCAGATCTCGCCCACCGTTGCCGGGATGGTCAAGACGTCGCCGACTGCGGGCAGGTTCGGGGCGAGCGGGGCCGCGAAGCCGCTGAGCACGTAGCCGACGCCGCCGATCATGAGCGTCCACCCCAGCGGTCGTGGCATCCAGCCGCTTCGTACGACGAGCCAACCCATCGGAATCAGCCACAGGCCGAAGAAGAGTGCTCCGACACTCCACAGCTGTCCGCTGCTCAGGTACATGGTCTGGGCGGTGGCGGCTCGGTCGGCGACCGTTGCGAGCTCCCCGCCGACGGCGACCTCCAGTGACGTGGCGAGGAAGGCTGCGCTGCAGAGGATCACGACCGCGTTGACCATTCCGAACGCGGCCAGCGCGCCGGCGGCCACTGCATCGACGGTGCGGAACAGTCGGAAGAACCACAACGCGACCAGCGCCTGGGTGACCACGACTCCCATCTCCATCGCGATGCCTACCCGCGCCAGCGACTCGTGCTCCACGAGGTTGCCCAGCGTCGCCGCGGGATGGTCGGAAACGAAGATCTGGTTGCGGATGAGGATGAAGCTCAGGCCGCCGGTGATGGCGAGACCGAGGTAGAGCAGGCCGGTGGTGCGGGCGGTGCGCGCGAGCGGTTCCATTGCGTTCCCTCTTTCCCTTACACTGTATGGTTACCATACGCTGTAAGGGACCACAAGGACGGAGGCCAGGTGTCTAGAGCGCGGGTCAGACCGCTGAGTCGAGAACGCGTGCTGTCAGGCGCGATGAGGCTCGCCGACAAGGAGGGCATCAGGGCAGTCACGATGCGCCGGTTGGCCGCCGAGCTGGGCGTCGAGGCGATGTCGCTCTACTACCACCTGCCGAGCAAGGACGCGCTCCTCGACGGCGTCGTCGAGACCATCGTCGCGGAGATCGAGCTCGCGATCTCTCGAGGCGATGGCGGACCCGAGGAGGGTTGGCAGTCTGCGCTGCGCCGGCGCTGCCTCGCGGCGCGCGACGTGATGGAACGCCACCCTTGGGCACCCGGAGTGATCGGCTCCCGGACAACCATCCCGGTCTCGCTCTACGGCTACTACGAGGACGTCCTCGCCACCCTGATCGGTGGCGGATTCTCCTACCACCTGGCTCACCGTGCGCTGCACGCTCTCGGCAGCATGGCGGTCGGGTTCGCCCAAGAGCTGTTCAGCCCCGCGTCCGCGGGTGACAGCTTCGACGAGGAGGCGGCCGAGGCCGACCTCGAAGCGCTCGCCGAGGCCATGCCCCATCTCACGGCCATGGTCTCCGCCGAGCTGCACGACCACGCGGAGGACCCGCTCGGGTGGTGCGACTCCCGAGCCGAGTTCGAGTTCACCCTCGACCTGCTGCTCGACGGGCTGGCCAGGGCACGCGGCTGACGCGCCCGCCGGAGCGCTCGAGTCAGCGGGTGTCGGCGATCCGGAGCAGCCCGCCGAGGGTCCCGACGTACGCGACCCCGTCCGGGCCGAGCGTCACGGGCGCGTAGTTGTTGTTGTAGCCCAAACCGCTGCCGGTGTACTTCGACCACACCTGCCGTCCGGTGCGGGCGTCGAACGCCGTGAAGAACCAGGCATCGGGCGTCAGCGGGTCGGGCACATCGGTTGTGGTCGGCACCTCGGACGCGGTCGGGTGGGTGTAGCCGTAGATCAGACCGGTGCCGCGGCTGAGCTTGCTGACCAGGGTCGGGATCCGCGCCGTGGTGTTGCGCCACGCGACATGACAGCCCCCGTGGGCGTAGTCGACGGCCACCTTGACCAGCCCCGGGGTCGTGTCGGCGGTGCGGGTCGACGAGTCGGCGGGCCCGGGCCCTGCGTAGCCGTAGTTGTTCTCCGCGACCAGTCCGCCGGGCACCGCGATGAGGCTGTTCTCGTCGTCGCCCTGGCCGGCGGGGAAGATGCCCTGGCGGCACAGCGGCGTGCGACCGGGGCCGGCCTTGCCGCGGCGGAACACCAGCACGTTCATCTTCGGGTCGGCGTTGTCGGTGATCGCGATCGAGCCACCGCCAGGAGACGAGGCCGTGCCGATCAGCGTCGGTGTGGTGCCGCTGCCCTGGCTCACCTGTCCGGGCTTGGTCCGCGTTCCTCGGTCGTAGGTCTTGCGCCAGGTCACGGAAGGGCGGCCACTGCGTACGTCGTACCGGTAGAGCGCGTGGGTGGAGACGATGAAGACGCCGCCGGACTCGTCCATCGCGAAGGAGTTCGCGATCGTCTCGCCGGCGGGCAGGTGTGCGCTGTGCACTGAGTCATCGGCGTTCACGAAGCCGACCACACCGGAGACCGTGACGAACCAGATCCGTCCTCGCCAGTCGGGGAGCGCGCTCTGGATCGGCGAGTCGCCGGTCACCGCGCTCACGTCGACGTCACGGACCTTGCGGAACCCCTCGCCGTCCTCGGCCAGCACGACGAGGTGGTTGGTGAACGTGGACACCACCGCTCGGTCGTGCTGGTCGAGGTAGAAGTAGCCGCCGCCCGAGAAGTTCGAGAACGAGAACGAGCCGGGCTTGCGGGGAGGCAGCTCGTAGGAGGCCAAGGTGTCCAGCGTCTTTGGATCGATCATCCGCAGCGTCGCACCGGTCGGTGACACGCAGACGGTGACGATCCGGCCTCGGCGGTCGAACGTGACCGACGCGCACTCGGCGCCGAACAGCGTGCTGGTGACCTCAGGGTCGCGACCGAGCGGTCCGCGGGTGTTGTTCGCGTCGGTCTGGTAGGCGTCGTTGTGGATGTTGCTGCGCTCGTTCGCCGCCATCCACGGGTTGCGCGGGATCCGCTGGTCCGCGAACGGCTGTGCCTTCGCGGCTCGCCCCGTGAAGTTCTGCACGACGGGGCCGCGCGGGTCGTCGGGGATCGGTGCTGCGGGCGTGCCTGCGGCGCTGGCCACGACAGGCATGCCCACGGCGAGGAGGACGATGGCCATGAGAGCGGTACGTCGGAGCAAAGTCGAGTGCACGGCTGGACAACGCCCGAGCCGCTCGAAGGTGACGAAAGTGAGAGAGAGGTAACGATGCTTCTGGATCAGTGCCCGGTGCCCCTGGTTCTTGCCCCGCTCGCCGGTGGACCCTCGACGCCGGAGCTGTGCGCCGCTGTCAGCGAGGCAGGGGGTCTCGGGTTCCTCGCGGCCGGGCTACCTGCCGGCGTCGGAGCTCGCGGCCCGCATCGACCGCACGAGGAGCCTCACGAGCAGGCCGTTCGGCGTGAACCTCTTCGTCCGCCGGTGATCAGGGGGAGAGTGCGGACCTCGATGGGTACGCCCGGAGCATCGCGGGCGAGGCGGAGGTCGCCGGCGTCGAGCTCGGTGAGCCGCGCGCGGACGACGACGACTGGGCGGCCAAGCTGGACCTGCTGGCCGACGCCTCGGTCGCGGTGGTGTCCTTCGTGTTCGGCTGCCCCTCACCGGACACCGTCGCGCGGATGAAGCGGTCGGGCGCTGAGGTGTGGGTGACCGTCACGACGCCCGACGAGGCGCAGCAGGCCGAGGCCGTCGGCGCCGACTGCCTCGTCGTCCAGGGGTCGGAGGCCGGTGGGCACCGCGGCGGGTTCCGCGACGACAACGAGGGCGTCGCCTTGTTGAGCCTGCTCCAGCTCGTGCGGGCAGCCACGTCCGTGCCGTTGGTCGCGACCGGCGGGCTCATGACGGGAGCCGGGCTGGCGGCGGTGCTCGCGGCCGGTGCGCGTGCGGGCGCGCTGGGCACGGCGTTCCTGCGGTGTCCGGAGGCGGGCACGTCGACGGCACACCGCGAGGCGCTGGCAAGCCACGACAGAGCCACCGCGCTCACCCGGGCCTTCACCGGGCGGACAGCCCGCGGCATCCGCAACCGCTTCCTCGACGAGCACAGCCACGACGCTCCCGCGTCCTACCCGCAGGTGCACCACCTGACGGCCCCGCTGCGTGCTCACGGTCGCAGCGTGGGCGATGGCGAGGTCGTCAACTTGTGGGCGGGGCAGGCGTACGCGCTCACCTCGGACCTTCCCGCGGCCGACGTCGTCCAGCGCGTGGCGGCTGAAGCGCGGACCGCGATGCACGATGCCGCTGGGCTTCTCAGCTGACGGCAGCGGTGCGCCGGAACACCCACACCCGCATCGCCACGAACCGCATGACCGTGACGAACAGGTTGGCGGCGGTGAGCACCACCATCTCCGTGACCCTCCCTGGAGACGACGCGACCGCGTGCAGCAGCCACAGGCACCCGGACGTCACCGCAAGCCCGACGCCGAAGACCGCGAGCCCCCGCAGCTGATGGCGTACGGCGTGCGAGCGACCGCGGACCCCGAACGTGAGCCGACGGTTCGCAGCCGTGTTCGCGACCGCCGTCGCCACCAGAGCGGTCGCGTTCGCCCAGAACGGTCCCATCACGCCGTGCAGCAGCAGGAACAGCAAGGCGTACGCCAACGTGGAGAGCACGCCGACCACCGCGAAGACCGCGACCTGCGATCCGAGAGCGCCCGCGTGGCTGGTGCGGCCCAGCCGCGCGGTGACCTCCGCCAGCGGCATCCGGCCGCGCAGCAGGGCCCAGCCCAGGCGCGCGATCCCACGCAGGTCGTCGCGGGCGGTGCGCAGGATGTCCACCCGGCTGTCCGGGTCGTCGACCCAGTCCACCGGCACCTCGTGGATCCGGAGCCCGGCCCGCTCGGCGAGCACCAGCAGCTCGGTGTCGAAGAACCACTCCGTGTCGTGCACGAGCGGCAGCAGCTCACGCGCCACGTCGCCGCGGATCGCCTTGAAGCCGCACTGTGCGTCGGAGAAGCCCGCACGCAGCGTGCCCTTCAGCAGCAGGTTGTAGCCACGGGAGATGAGCTCCCGCTTCGGGCCACGCAGCGTGCGTGAGGCTCGCGCCAGCCGCGAGCCGATCGCAAGGTCGGAGTGGCCCGACAGCAGCGGCGCGACGAGCGGCAGGAGCGCGTTGAGGTCGGTGGACAGGTCGACGTCCATGTAGACGAGGACGTCGGCGGTCGAGGTGGACCACACATGCTTCAATGCGCGACCGCGACCCTTCTCCGGCAGGTACACCGCACGCACCTCGTCGTACTCGTGCGACAGCCGGTGCGCGACGAACGCGGTGCCGTCGACGCTCGCGTTGTCGGCGATCGTGATGCGGAAGGAGTACGGCAACCGGCACAGGTGCTGGTGCACCCGCTCGACCGAGGCGGCGAGCGCCGCCTCCTCGTTGTGGACCGGGATGACCACGTCGAGCACGGGCGCGTCGATCACCGGCAGCCGATCCGGCGACGACTCCGTCACGGGCGCGCTCATCGCACACCGCCCGACAGGTCGTAGACGGTCACGCCGTCGACGGTCTTCGCGGTGAAGTTCGCCTTGACCCACGCCGAGATCTGCGAGCTGGTGGAGCCCCCCGCAGACATGCCGCCCGGTCCGCCCCGGTCTCCGCCGGCGATGAAGTAGTGGATCTCGCCGTCCGCGACGTGCTGCTTGAACTGCGCGAGCGTCGGGCTCGGGTCGCTGCCGTTGAAGCCGCCGATCGCCATCACCGACTGCTCGCTCGCGAGCTGGTAGCCGGCGGCCGAGTTCGACCCGACGGCAGCGGCGGCCCAGGTGTAGGAGCCCGCGTCGGTGGTCAGCAGCTTGGTGATCGCGCTGCTGGACTCGCTGCCCTGGAGCAGGCCGCCGGTGGGCGGTGCCTGCATGCCTTGCGGCACGCCCTTTCCGATGCGGTTGGGTCCGGGGCCACCACCCATCGCCCCTTGGCTGCTCGCCGGTCCGGCGCTGACGATCGAGCCGGTGTGCGGCGTGCCCGCCGTGGTGATCGCGTAGGCCGTGGGCGCGGCCAGCCCGGCCACGAGGGCGACCGATGCGACCACGACCGCGAGCCGGCGGGGGAGGTGCCGCACCCCCGCCAGAGCCAGGGCCGACGACAGCCCGAGCAGCGCGACGACCCACTTCAGCCACGGCAGGTAGTCAGGCGTCCGCTCGAGCAGCAAGAACGCGACCACCGTCGTGACCACGACGGTGCCGGACATCACCAGGGCGGCCGCGTAGCTGTCCCGGCGTCGCCAGAGCAGGACGGCTCCGATGCCCACCAGTGCGGCGATCGCCGGGGCGAGGGCCACGGTGTAGTAGGCGTGGAAGATGCCGGCCATGAAGCTGAACGTCAGCGCGGTCACCAGCAGCCAGCCGCCCCAGACCACCAGCCCGGCTCGGAGCAGGTCCGTGCGCGGTGCGCGCCGGGTGAACCACAGCCCCGCCACCAGCAGCACCAGCGCCGCGGGAAGCAGCCACGCGACCTGACCGCCGATGTCCGAGCCGAACATCCGCAGCAGGCCCGTCGTCCCCCAGCGGCCACCCTGGCCCGCCGGACCGCCGCCGACCGAGCCGGTCTCGTCGCCGGTCAGCCGGCCGAAGCCGTTGTAGCCGAAGGTCAGCTCGAGGATCGAGTTGTGCTGCGAGCCGCCGATGTACGGCCGCGACGACGCGGGCCACAGCTCGACAGCCGCGACCCACCAGCCGCCGGCCACCAGCATCGAGGCGAACGCGACGAGCAGGTGGCCCACGCGCCGGCCGAGGGTGGTGTGCGCGGCGAGCAGGTACACCAGCCCGAGCGCCGGGAGAACCAAGAACGCCTGCAGCATCTTGGTGAGGAAAGCCAGACCCACCAGCGCGCCTGCCAGGGCGAGCCAGCGCACCGGGTGTCCGGCCAGCCCCTGCGCGCGCAGCCGCGACGACTCGAGCGCCCGCACGGTGCACGAGACCGATCCGATCAGCAGCAGCACGAGCAAGGCGTCGGGGTTGTTGAAGCGGAACATCAGCACCGCGACGGGCGTGAGTGCGAGGACCGTTCCGGCCAGCAGGCCCGCTGCCGCCGAGCGCGTCGTACGACGGACCGTGCCGTACAACAGCCCCACCGACGCCACGCCCATCAGCGCCTGTGGCACCAGCAGGCTCCACGACGACAGGCCGAAGAAGCGCACCGAAAGGCCCATGACCCACAGCGATGCGGGAGTCTTGTCGACGGTGATCGAGCCGGCCGCGTCCGAGGCGCCGAAGAAGAGCGCCTTCCAGGACTCCGAACCGGCCTGCGCGGCGGCGGAGTAGAACGAGTTGGCCCACCCTGACGCCCCGAGCCCCCACAGGTACAGCACCGCGGTGGCGGCGAGCAGTCCGAGGAGCGCCGGTCGTGTCCACGACGGCTCCTGGGACCTGACTCGCGACGGGGGCGATGCGGCGCTGTCCTGGGGGACCGTCCGGCCGGAGCGCTGGGACGTCAGGGTGGTGGTCTGAAGGGTCATGTGGCGACCTTCGCGAGCCCGGCTGGCACCGGCGTGTGCCGAGTCTGTCGGCTACCTGTGAAGCGGCAGCCGCACCTCGAACCGGGTCTGTCCGGGACGTGAGGTCACGTCCACGTCGCCCGCGTGCGCGGTTGCGATGGCCTGCACGAGGGAGAGTCCGAGACCGGCACCGCCGGCGGCACGGGTGCGGGCGGAGTCGCCGCGCGTGAAGCGCTCGAACGCGCGGTCCCCGAGCCCGTCCGGCAGACCGGGGCCGTCGTCCTCCACCCAGAGCACGACCTGCCCGTCGACCTGGTGCACGCCGACCCCGACCGTCGTACCAGCGGGGGTGTGGCGGCGGGCGTTGTTCAGCAGGTTGGTGAGCACCTGGTGCAGCCTGCTGCTCGTCGCCGGTGACGACCACCGGTTCGGCGGGCAGGTCGAGCTGCCACCGGTGAGTCGGGTCCGACGACGCGCGCGTCGCCGACGGCTTCGAGGACCAGGTGGGTCAGGTCGACGTCGTCGGTGGCGAGCGGGCGGCCGGCGTCGAGCCTGGCGAGCAGCAGCAGGTCGTCGACGAGCGCGGACATCCGGGTCGCCTCTGCCTCGACCTTGGTCATCGCCAGGGCGAGCTGCTCCGGATCTGCAGGCGAGGTACGACGGCTGAGCTCGGCGTACCCGTGGATGGTGGTCAGCGGCGTCCGCAGCTCGTGGGAGGCGTCGGCGACGAACTGCCGCACCTGCTGCTCACTGCGGTGCCGCTCGTCGAGTGCCTGCTCGACGTGCGCGAGCAGCGTGTTGAGGGCGGCGCCGACGGCGCCCACCTCGGTCCGCTCGTCGGTCAGCGTCTCCGGCACCCGCACCGTGGTGCCGATCTCGCCCTGCGACAGCGGCAGCTCGGCCACCTCGTGGGCGGTGGCGGCCACCTCGCGCAGGGGCCGCAGCTGCCGGCGCACCAGCAGCAGCCCGGCTCCGAGCGCGAAGACCATCGCCGCAAGCCCGATCAGGACCTCGGAGAGCACCAGGTTGGCGACTGCGTCGTCGACGCGGTCCGTGGACTGGCCGGCGACCAGCTTCGCCGTGGAGTCGCTTGCGGCGCGCACCCGGAAGGAGCCGACCCCCGGCAACGAGACCACGTGCGACTCGCCGTCGGACGGCACCTTCTCCAGCCGGTCCAGCGCGGTGGTCGACAGCGTGCGCAGGTGTCCGTCGTCGGTGAGGGTCTCGCCGCGGGCGTCGTCGCCGGCGAACTGAGCGTTGAGGGTGCCGCCCGCGTCGCCGCGTCCGAAGCGCGGCGCGTCGCCGCCACCGTCGGCCGTGGGCGGGGGACTGGGCAGGCCGCCGGAGTAGCGGGCGGCCGATCGCTCCAGGGTCTTCTGCACCTGGTCGTCGAGCTGGCCGTTGAGGTAGCCACGCATCACCACGCTCGTCACGCCCGCGACCAGCAGCGTGGTGGCGAGCACCACCGCCACCAGGGTCGCGACGAGGCGACCGGTGAGCGAGGACGGGACGAGTCGCGGCACGTTCAGTCCGCCGGCTTCAGGACGTACCCCGCACCCCGCATCGTGTGGATCATCGGCGCCCGGCCGGCGTCGACCTTCTTGCGCAGGTAGGAGATGTACAGCTCGACGACGTTCGCCTGGCCGCCGAAGTCGTAGTTCCACACCCGGTCGAGGATCTGCGGCTTGGACAGCACCCGCCGGGGGTTGCGCATCAGGTAGCGCAGCAGCTCGAACTCGGTCGCGGTCAGGTGGATCTCCTCACCGTCGCGGAACACCTCGTGGCTGTCCTCGTCCAGGGTGAGGTCGCCGACCTTCAGCACCGAGGCGTTCGGCGAGGTGACCATCGCGGACCTGCGCATCAGCGCCCGCAGCCGCGCGATGACCTCCTCGAGGCTGAACGGCTTGGTGACGTAGTCGTCGCCGCCCGCCGTCAGCCCCGACACGCGGTCCTCGACGGAGTCGCGTGCGGTGAGGAACAGGACGGGTACGTCGGGATGCGCGCTCCGCAGCCGGCGCAGCACCTCCATGCCGTCGAAGTCCGGGAGCATCACGTCGAGGACGACGGCGTCGGGCCGTCGCTGCTTCGCGGCGCTGACGGCCTTGCTGCCGGTGTGCACGACGGTGGGCAGCCAGCCCTCGTAGCGCACCGCCATGCTCACCAGCTCCGCGATGTTGACCTCGTCGTCGACGACGAGGACCTGCAACGGCGAGCCGTCGGCGCGGGTCAGCGCGGGGGCGTGGTTCGTGACTGGCATGCGCACAGCCTCTCCCGAGCACTTCTGGCGAACCCTAGGAGAAGCCTGTGACCTGGCTGTGAGCCCTGCCCTTGTTGTCGGCTCAACGGTTCGCAGGATGCCGTCCGGAAAACCGCCGCAGGCCGCACAACACCTCTTGCGCAGCCACGCAGAATCAGCATAACTTCGGGCACTTCAGGTCCTTTCGCCTCTCGGGAGCAACAAATGAGACCAAGAAATGTCCTCGGCGCTGCCTGCGCTGCCGCGGCCCTCATCGCCGCCACTGCTGGGCAAAGCGCACCCATCGCGTCAGCTGAGCAAGGGAAGGCAACCGACTACCTGGTGCTCTTCAAGGGCACCAGCGCCGACCAGTCCGCCAAGCAGGCCATCAGCCGCGCCGGCGGCACCATCACCGAGGTGAACTCCAAGCTCGGCTACGCCTTCGTGCGCTCGCGAGACGTCGGGTTCGCCGACACGATGAGCCGCTCCGGCGCCGTCCAGGGGGTCGCACGCGACCGAACCATCGGCACCGCACGCGATTCGCACCGCCCGAAGCAGGCGGACGTGGAGCGCCTCACGCGGGAGCGCTCCAGCGTGAAGGGCAAGGGGGCCTCCGACGCCAAGGCCTCGCCGCGGCAGGGCGGGAAGATCACCCCGGAGCCGCTCGCCGACCTGCAGTGGGACATGCGCCAGATCGGCGCCACGGCCAACGGCAGCTACAAGCGCAACCCGGGGTCGAAGAAGGTGCTGGTCGGCGTGATCGACACCGGCATCGACGGCAGCCACCCCGACGTGGCACCCAACTTCAGCAAGTCGCTGAGCCGCAACTTCGTCAAGGACATGACCGACATCGACGGGCCTTGCGAGCACCCGAGCTGCGTCGACCCCGTTGACGAGGACGACGACGGACACGGCACGCACGTCGCCAGCACGATCGGCTCGCCGATCAACGGACTCGGGATCGCTGGTGTCGCGCCCGAACGTCACGCTCGTCAACATCCGCGCCGGCCAGGACAGCGGCTACTTCTTCCTGCAGTCCACGCTCGACGCGCTGACCTATGCCGGCGACATCGGCGTCGACGTCGTGAACATGAGCTTCTACACCGACCCCTGGCTCTACAACTGCGTCGACAACCCGGCCGACACCCCGGAGCAGCAGGCGGAACAGCGGACGATCCGGCAGGCCACCCAGCGCGCGATCAACTACGCGACCAACCGGAACGTGCTGCCAGTGGCCGCCATGGGCAACGAGGCCACCGACCTCGGCCACCCGACGTTCGACGACAGCAGCCCGGACTACCCCGTCGGTGCCGCGCACGACAGGAACGTCGACAACTCCTGCATCGACGTGCCGACCGAGAGCAAGGGCGTGATGGCCGTCAGCTCGACCGGGCCGAGCACTCGGATGGCGTACTACTCCAACTACGGGACCGAGCAGACCGACATCTCGGCGCCCGGAGGTGACGCCTACGACAGCCCCGACAACACCTTGAACCCGCAAGTCCTTGGTGCTGGCGGCGTACCCGGAGAGCCTGGCTAAGGCCAACGGCGACCTCAACCCCGACGGGACACCCAACAACCCGTTCGTGGTGCGGGACTGCCAAGGCGGGACCTGTGCGTACTACCAGTACCTCCAGGGCACGTCGATGGCGACGCCGCACGCGGTTGGTGTCGCTGCGCTGGCGGTGAGTGAGTTCGGCAAGCGCACCAACGGCAAGGGCGGGCTGACGTTGTCGCCGAAGAAGACGGCTCAGCACGTCTACAAGTCGGCGCAGGAGCACCCGTGCCCCCACCCGCGGCTCTACCACTGGACCCGGGTCACCGCGAACGGGACGGTTGAGTCAGAGGCGCGCTGCGAGGGTCCGGCCAAGAAGAACGGCTTCTACGGACGAGGCATCGTCAACGCCTTCGCCGTGACCGGCCACCACCGCTGACGCAGGTCTCAGCAAGAGAGAGGCGCCGCGGCCATGCCGCGGCGCCTCTCTTCTTGTCTGCTGGTGGCGTCAGCTGGTGGTCTGGGCGCCGATGCTGAACTGCACGCCGCCGCCCTCGTCGACCTGGGCGTCGAGGACCTTGTCGTCGAGGGTCTCGGCGGCCGTCTCCTCGAGGAACACCCGGGCGCCGTCCTCCTCGAGGACCTGGTCGCCGGGCTGAGGGGCCTCGGTGGCGATCACGTGCAGCGCGGGGGAGTCGGGGGCGTCCTGGCTGATCCGCAGACCGGCGGGTCCTGGTCGGCGGGCGTTCGACGGACTGGTCGACGATGGTCTTCACGACGGTGCTGGCGTTCTCGGTCAGGGTGAGCACGAGGTGCGTCTCCTTCGAGTCTGTCGCTGGCTCGGACCTTCCACCCTGCAACGGTTGCCCGGGTTCTTCAAACTCGGGCGCGGGCCCCGGGCGTGTCGTCGGGCAGCTGTCGATGCAAGCCACTAGACTCGACCGGTCATGAGCAAGCGCCGGCGCTCTGCCCCGCGCGACGCCGCCGCGTGGCCGGAGGCAGAGGTCGAGCGCGCGCCGCTCGCTCGTGCCCGCCGTTGACCTACCCCGACGAGCTGCCGGTCAGCCAGCGGCGCGACGACATCGCCGCCGCGATCCGCGACCACCAGGTGGTGGTGGTCGCCGGCGAGACCGGCTCGGGCAAGACCACGCAGCTGCCGAAGATCTGCCTCGAGCTGGGCCGCGGCGTGCACGGGATGATCGGGCACACCCAGCCGCGCCGGATCGCGGCCCGCAGCGTCGCGGAGCGGATCGCCGAGGAGGTCGGCTCGGCCGCTGGGGGAGACGGTCGGCTACCAGGTGCGGTTCACCGACCACTCGTCGCGCGACACGCTGGTCAAGCTGATGACCGACGGCATCCTGCTCGCCGAGCTCCAGCACGACCGCGATGCTCATCGGCGTACGACACGATCATCATCGACGAGGCGCACGAGCGCAGCCTCAACGTCGACTTCCTGCTCGGCTACCTCAAGCAGCTGCTGCCGCGGCGCCCCGACCTCAAGGTGATCATCACCTCGGCGACCATCGACCCGGAGCGGTTCAGCGCGCACTTCGCCGACGCCGACGGGGTGGGTGCGCCGATCGTCGAGGTGTCCGGGCGGACCTACCCCGTCGAGGTGCGCTACCGCCCGCTCGTCGAGCAGGCGGGCGCTCGACGAGGAGGGCGAGAGCGTCGTCCGCGACCAGACCGAGGCGATCGTCGACGCGGTCCGCGAGCTGGTCGCCGAGGGCCCCGGCGACATCCTGGTGTTCCTGCCCGGTGAGCGGGAGATCCGCGACACCGCCGACGTGCTCGGCGGTCTCGACGCTGACCGGCGACGCGGTTCGACGTCGTGCCGCTCTACGCCCGGCTGTCGGCGGCCGAGCAGCACCGGGTCTTCGAGCGGCACAGCCGGCGCCGGGTGGTGCTGGCCACCAACGTCGCCGAGACGTCGCTGACCGTGCCCGGCATCCGGTACGTCGTCGACGCCGGCCTCGCCCGGATCTCGCGGTACTCCACCCGCACCAAGGTGCAGCGGCTGCCGATCGAGGCGATCAGCCAGGCGTCGGCCAACCAGCGCGCCGGCCGCTGCGGCCGCGTCGAGGCCGGCGTGTGCATCCGGCTCTACAGCGAGGAGGACTACCTCGCGCGCCCGGAGTTCACCGAGCCGGAGATCCTGCGCACCAACCTCGCCTCGGTGATCCTGCAGATGACCGCGCTCGGGCTCGGCGACGTGGCGCGCTTCCCGTTCGTCGACCCGCCCGACCAGCGCAACGTCCGCGCCGGCGTGCAGCTGCTCGAGGAGCTCGGCGCGCTGACTCGCGGGCGGCTCACGAAGGTCGGCCGGAAGCTGGTCGCGCTGCCCGTCGACCCGCGGCTCGGCCGGATGGTCGTCGAGGCGGACCGTCGCGGCTGCCTGCGCGAGGTGCTGGTCATCGCGGCGGCCCTGTCCTGCAGGACCCGCGGGAGCGGCCCGTCGAGCAGCGGGCGCAGGCCGACCAGCAGCACGCGCGGTTCACCGACCGCACCTCGGACTTCCTGACCTGGCTGAACCTGTGGCGCTACCTCAGGAGCAGCAGCGCGAGCTGTCGTCGAGCGCGTTCCGCCGGATGTGCCGCGCGGAGTACCTCAACTACCTGCGGGTGCGCGAGTGGCAGGAGCTCGAGGCGCAGCTGCGCCAGGTGGCGAAGCAGCAGCTGAGGCTCACGCGCTGACGGCGAGCCGGCCGACCGAGCTCGACGCCGACGCGCATCCACCAGGCGCTGCTGGCCGGGCTGCTCTCGCACATCGGGCTGCGCGACCCGGACGCGCGCGACTACCTCGGTGCCCGCAACACGCGGTTCTCGATCTTCCCCGGGTCCGGGCTGTTCCGGAAGCAGCCGCAGTTCGTGATGGCGGCCGAGCTGGTGGAGACCTCGAAGCTCTACGCGCGCGTCAACGCGGCGGTGCGGGCCGGAGTGGGCCGAGGAGCTCGGCGCACACCTGGTGAAGCGGACCTACTCCGAGCCGCACTGGTCGAAGAAGCGGGCGCGGTGATGGCGCGCGAGCGCGTCACCTTGTACGGCGTCCCGCTGGTCGCCGACCGGCTGGTGTCCTACGGGCGGATCGACCGCGAGGTGTCGCGCGAGATCTTCATCCGCCACGCGCTGGTCTACGGCGAGTGGTCGACCCGGCAGCGGTTCATGGCGCGCAACCGCGAGCTGCTCGATGAGGTCGAGGAGCTGGAGCACCGGGCCCGGCGCCGCGACATCCTCGTCGACGAGCACACGCTGTTCGACTTCTACGACGCCCGCGTCGGGCGCCGACGTCGTCTCCGGCGCGCACTTCGACACCTGGTGGAAGCCGGCCCGCCGCGAGGACCCGGAGCTGCTGACGTTCGACCCGGCGATGCTCGTCAACGAGACCGCCGACGTCGTCGACGAGCGGACTACCCGGACGTGTGGCAGGAGGGCGCGCTGACCTTGCCGCTGGCCTACCAGTTCGAGCCGGGCGCGGCCGACGACGGCGTGACGGTCGACGTGCCGGTCGCGACGCTGAACCAGGTCGACCCGGCCGCCTTCACCTGGCAGGTGCCGGGCCTGCGGCGAGGAGCTGGTCGTGGCGCTGATCCGGTCGCTGCCGAAGCCGCTGCGCGTGAGCTTCGTGCCGGCGCCCAACGTCGCGCGGGAGTTCCTCGCCGCCGCGTCGCCGGGGGAGGAGTCGCTGCTCGACGCGCTCGAGCGCCACCTGCGCGCGACCACCGGCGTCGTGGTGCCGCGCGACGCGTGGGACCTGGCGAAGGTGCCCGAGCACCTGCGCCCCACGTTCCGGGTGGTCGAGGAGGACGGGTCGGTCGTCGCGCAGGGCAAGGACCTCGACGCGCTGCGGCAGCCGCTGCGACCGCAGTTCGCGCACGCCGTGTCGGAGGCGGCCGCGCAGACGGGCCTCGAGGCGACCGGCCAGACCGGCTGGACGTTCGGGACGCTCGAGCGCACCTTCACGCAGGCGCGCGCCGGGCACGAGGTGCGCGGCTTCCCCGCGCTCGTCGACGAGGGCGCGACGGTGGGTGTGCGGGTGATGCCCGCCGAGCCCGAGCAGGCCGCGTCTCATCGCCTGGGGCTGCGACGCCTGCTGCTGCTCACCGTGAGATCGCCGGCCAAGGCCCTGGCGGCGAACCTCTCGAACGCCGACAAGCTCGGCCTCGCCGGCTCGCCGTACCCGTCGGTGACGGCGTTGCTCGAGGACTGCGTCGCGGCCGCCGTCGACGCGCTCGTCGAGCGACACGGTGTGGTGTGGGACGAGGCGTCGTTCGAGGCGCTGCGGGAGCGCGTCGCGCGGGACGTCGACGGAGACGTCGACCGCCGTGCTTCGAGACGTCCTTCGCGTGCTCGAGACCTGGCGTGAGGTCGATCGCGCTGCTGTCCGGTTCTGTGGACATGATCCTGCTGTCCTGCGCTGGCCGACATGAAGGCGCAGGTGGGCCGGCTCGTCCACCGTGGGTTCGTCGCGGACGTCGGGGCGGCTCAGCTGCGCGAGCTGCCTCGCTACCTCGCCGCCGTGCGGACCCGCCGCGAGCGGCTGCCCTCAGCGGTCGACCGCGACCGGCAGCTGATGGACCAGGTCGGCAGCCTGCAGGAGGCCTACCTGCACCGCGTCGAGGCGCTCCCCGACGGACGCCCGCAACCTGCCGGGCTGGTGCGCGTGCGTTGGATGCTCGAGGAGTACCGCGTCTCGCTGTGGGACCAGTCGCGCGGCACGGCGTACCCGATCTCCGACACGCGCATCCGCAAGGCGCTCGACGCGCCCTGACAAGCGGACCGGCAAGATGACGTTCGTGCAGCGCCCCGCTCGGCCACCCTTCGCAGTCCGCGAGGTGCTGCTGGTCGCCAGCGGGCTCGGCGTGGTGCTGCTGCTGATGATCGGCCGCTACGGCCCGCACCGCGACGAGCTGTACTTCGCCTCGGCCGGACAGCGGCTCGCTTGGGGCTACCCGGACCAGCCACCGTTCACGCCACTTCTCGCCCGGCTGGCGGCGAGCATCGCGCCGCACAACCTCTTCGCGCTGCGGCTGCCCAGCCTGCTGGCGGTGCTGGGTCTCGTCGTGATGACCGCGGCGTTCGCCCGGCTGCTCGGCGGCGGCCGTGCCGCCCAGGTGCTGGCGGCGACAACGGTGGCCGCCTCCGCGCTCACGCTCGCCATCGGCCATCGGCTCTCCACCGCGACGTTCGACACCGTCGCGTGGACCGCGGTGCTGCTCGTCATCGCACACGCGCTGGCCGACGACAGGCCGCGGTTGTGGCTGCTGGCGGGTCTGGTCGCCGGCGTAGGCCTCGAGAACAAGCACGCGGTCGTGTTCTTGCTCTTCGGCGTGCTGGTCGCGGTGGCGGCCGATCGAGAGACCCGTGCACAGCTGCGCACGCCGTACCCGTGGCTCGGAGGCTTGCTCGCGCTCTTGTTGTGGTTGCCCAACCTGTGGTGGCAGGCGAAGCACGGCTGGCCGGTGTTCGAGCTCAGTGCCGACATCGCCGACGAGTACGGCGGGGTCGGCGGCCGCATCGCCTTGGTGGGCCAGGCCATCGTCATGTACAGCCCGGTCATCGCGGTGCTGTGGATCTACGGGCTGGTCCGGGTCCTGCGCCGCGAGTGGCCACGGACCCGTTGGCTGGGTGTCGCTTTCCTCGTGGTCACCGTTGACTTCCTGGTCACCGGCGGCAAGGGCTACTACCTCGCTGGGCTCATCCCGCCACTCGTGGCCGCCGGCAGCGTGGCTCTCGCATCGCGGTGGCGGACGCGGCGGCTGGTGGCCGCAGGTGTCGTGCTCGCGCTGTCGGCGATCGTGGCGTGGCCGGCGCTCGTACCGGTGCTCCCGGTGCGCACCTACGCGAGCTCCTTCTACACCGCCATCGACGCCGACCAGCCCGAGACCATCGGCTGGCCCGAGCTGGTCAGCACGGTGCGGCACGAGATCGCAGCACTGCCCCCTGAGCAGCGGAGCTCCGCCGTGGTGTTCACGCAGAACTACGGGGAGGCCGGCGCCCTCGAGTGGTACGACGTCGGGCGGCCGGTCTACAGCGGCCACAACGGCTGGCGGGACTGGGGGCCGCCGCCCGCGAGCGTCGGACCGGTCGTCGTCGTCGGCTACGAGCGACCGGGCGCCTGGTTCGCAGGGTGTCGCCGTGCCGGCGTGATCACGAACCGGGAGGGTGCGGACAACGAGGAGCGAGGCGGGCTGGTGTGGGTCTGCGACGGGCCCCGCGGCTCCTGGGCGCGTCAGTGGCCGGCGCTGTCACACCTGGACGCCTGATGACCCACGTGCGGGTGGCGACCTACAACCTCTACCTCGGCGCCGACCTCGCGCTGCTGTTCGGCGTCACCGACATGGCGGAGCTGGCCGAGCAGGTGGAGGTGGTGAGGCGCCAGCTCGACGCGACCCGCTTTCCCGAGCGGGCCGCGGCGGTGGCGGCTCTGCTGGCCCGGGAGCGGCCCCACCTCGTCGGTCTGCAGGAGGTCTCCCGCTGGGCGGTCGCGCCGATCGGTCCCGACGGATCGCCGGGCGAGGAGCAGGTGATCGTGGACTTCCTGCCTGCCCTGCTCCGAGCACTCGACGACGCGGGGTGTCCGTTCGACGTGCACGTCCTCAACGAGAACTTCGCCGGCGCCATGCCGGTGTCCGAGGCCGAGTGGATGAGCCTGGTGGGCGCCAACGTCACGCTGGTGCGGCGAGACGCCGGGGTCGAGGTGCTCGACGGCGCCACGGGGGTGTTCGCCGCCGGCCACGAGGTCGTCACCGGCATCGACGGAGTGCGGTTCCCCATCGTGCGCAGCTGGGGCAGCATCGACGTGCGCGTCGATGACGCGGCGATGCGGTTCGCGAACACCCACACCGAGGCGTACGACGCCGCAGTGCGCGACGCGCAGCGAGACGAGGTCCTCGCGTGGTGCGACGAGGCCGCGACGCCCGTCGTGCTCGTCGGCGACTTCAACGCCACCGCTGACGTGGTCGGAGTCCCGGCGCCCTGGCGGGACGCCTGGTCGCATGCGCACGGACCTGGAGCGACCAACGGCCAGGCGGCCGACCTCGCGAACCACGAGAGCACGCTGAGCGAGCGCATCGACTACGTCTTCGTGCGCGACGCCGACGTGGTGGCGTGCCGCCGGATCGGGCACGAGCCCGTCGACCGGTCCACGCCCCACGGCCTGTGGCCCTCGGACCACGCCGGAGTGGTCGCCGACCTCGACGTCTAGCCCTGGTCCGGCGGGCGGCGTCGCAGCTCCTTGGTGCGCCCGCGACGCTTCTTGCCCGCGAGACGTCGCTCCTTCGAGCCACGTGTCGGGCGGGTCGGCCGGCGCTTGGCCGGTGGTGGCGCGCTGGCCTCGGTGAGCAGGTCGGCCATCCGGGCCCGGGCGGCCTGCCGGTTGCGGTGCTGGGAGCGGTACTCAGACGCCGCCACGGTCAGCACGCCGTCGACGAGCCGGTGCTCGAGCCGTTGCAGCAGCCGCTCGCGCATCCGCTCGGGCAGCACCGCCGAACGTCGTACGTCGAAGGAGAGCTCGACCCGGGAGTCGGCGGTGTTGACCGACTGTCCGCCGGGACCCCCTGAGCGGCTGAACCGCCACGAGAGCTCCTGCACAGGCACAGACACTCCGCGGAAGGACAGCGGCCCGTTCACGTCACGACGGGCTGAGCGCCGCGGACCGAGACGCACTTCGCGGCCGCGATCATCGCCAGGTCTACGCCGCCGACGAAGTAGCCCGCCGCCAACGCATCGCCGGCGCCGGTGACGTCGACGACGGACCCGTCGTGCGGACGCCGTTCGTCGGCCACGCCGTCGATGACGAACGAGGCTCCTCGCTGACTGTGCTTGAGCACCAGCACGGTGTTCCCCCCTGAGCCGAAGCCCTCCCGGCTCGTCGCCCACTCTGCATCGGTCGCGAAGACTACCGACGGACGCAGGGCGTGGCACAGCATCGAGAACCGGTCCGCGCCGAACGCCGAGACCATCGCGGCCGACGACAGGTCGACGGCGACCCGGGTGCCGTGTGCGCGCGCCACCGCCGCGGTCTCCACGATGCGTTGCGGGTCGGGCGTGCGCAGCAGCACGTAGCCGGAGATGAACAGCCAGTCCGCGCCGTCCAGCCAGGCACCGGAACGCACCTCGTCGAGCCAGCTGACGTCGCCGGGGTCCGAAGCCATCGACCGGCCGGACTCCGACACCAACGAGACGACTGCGCCGGTGCGACCGGTGGAGGCGCCCCACACCTCGACGCCGTGACCGGTGAGGGCCTGCTCGACGAGCCGGCCGGAGCCGGTGTCGGCGCGCGGCCCGAAGACCCGCGCCTCACCACCGAGCGCGGCGACCCAGGTGGCGACGTTGGCCGCCTGGCCACCTGCGGCGAAGGTGATGGTCGCCGGGGTGTCGTCATCGTGCGAGAGCCCGTTCGGCGCCTCGACGATCACGTCCAGCATCACGTCCCCCAGGCACGCGACAAGCAAGAGTCACAGCCCTTTCTGTTTCCCAGGGTCGCGGCCCGGTCGGGCACAATGCCCGACATGGCAGGGTCCGGTCCGCGTCTCGTGTGTAACAACGAGGTGTCCGACGCTATTGCATCGGGTGGACCAGTCGTCGCATTGGAGTCCACGATCATCAGTCACGGGCTCCCGACCTCGACCAGCGCGGAGACCGCGAGGCGCATCGAGGACGCCGTACGCCGCGCGGGGGCCACGCCTGCGACTCTCGGCGTGCTCGACGGGCAGGTGCGTGTCGGGCTGTGCGAGGACGATCTCGCGCGGATCGCCGAGGGGCCCGAAGTGGTCAAGACCAGTGTGCGCGACCTCGGCCCGGTGCTGAGCCAGGGGCTTTCCGGCGCCACGACGGTCGCGGCGACTGCGTACCTCGCCCACCTGGCCGGCATCCGGGTGTTCGCCACCGGAGGCCTGGGCGGAGTGCACCGGGGCGCGACCCGCACGTGGGACGAGTCGGCGGACCTCGTCGCGCTCGCGCGCGTGCCGGTGACGGTGGTCTGCGCCGGGGTGAAGTCGATCCTCGACGTGCCGGCGACGCTGGAGCGTCTGGAGTCGCTGTCGGTGCCCGTGCTCGGCTACGGCACCGACGTGATGCCGGGGTTCTACGTCCGCGACACGGGCCTGCCACTGCCCTGGCGGGTCGACTCCCCGCAGGAGGTTGCCGACGTGATCGCGAGTCGCGAGGCGATCGCGCTTTCGCAGGCGCTGGTGGTGGCCCAACCGGTGGCGGTCGAGGACGAGATGGATCCCGCGCTGCACGATCGGGCTGTCGCGGAAGGGCTTGCCGAGGTGGACCGGCGTGGCGATCAGCGGCAAGGACGTGACGCCGTTCCTGCTGGGCTGGCTCCACGAGCGGACCGGTGGTGCGAGCCTGGCCACGAACATCGCTCTCGCGCTCGCGAACGCCGGCCTCGCCGCGCGAGTAGCGGTAGCGCTGGCCGAGGGCAAGAAGTAGGGCGCCGGACCGGGAGCGCCTCACGGCGCGTGGCCGCTCGTAGCGGCTAATTTTGGGACCCGGGGCTGCCGCGGTCCGGCGCCCAGCGAAGTCTACAAGGTGAGGCGGCTCTGCCTAGGCCAATCTTCCCTGGAGCTCCAACATGGCTGCCTGCTCGAGCTGCTCGGCCATCGTGACGAGCCGGGAGGCCGAGAGGTCGGAGGCGTACGACGTGCCGTGGTGACTGGTCCCCACCTGGGTTCGTCCGGCGGCAACGACGCGGGCGAACGCCGCGGCGCGGTACAAGCGTGTCGGCGAAGTCGCCGCGCACGACGCCACGCAGCACCTGGTCGGTCAGTGCCCGCACCTCGTCGGGGCCGGGCGGGTCGACGACGCCCGCGACCACCTCGTGCACCGGGGTGTGCAGCCGGCCGGCGTCGAACTCGCGGGCCGCGGCGGCCGGGTCGGCGTACACCCACGACCGGAGCAGGTACAGCCGCCACAGGCAGCCGGCCAGCGAGTCCGCCGGAGATGCCGACCACAGGTCCGCCAGCGTGTCGAGCCCCTCGGAGTCAGCGAGGTGCACGACCCGCGCGACGATCGCCTCGTCGTCGGTGCCGTGGGCACCGCGCACCAGCAGCGTCGCGCAGCGGTCGGCCGCCTCGGTGCGGACCGCCGGGTCGACATCGCCGGTGACCGCCTCGAAGTGCGCGGCCCCCGGCAGCATGGGCCGGTGGTGGCGTGGTTGCTCGGACATCGCCGACCAGGGTACGGCGCAGGCAGACACCCTTAGGCGTGAGGTGGCGGGAGCGCATCGGTGGCCTCGAGCACGTCCATGCCGGTGATCTGCAGCAGGTCCACGATGATCGAGCGGATCTGCGCCAGCACGACCTCGGCGGACAGGTCGCTGACGCGCTCGACCTCGGCGGTGGCGTCGCCGATCCGCAGCAGCGAGCGCCGCACGTTGGTGGCCATCTGCCCCGAGGCGAGCTCGTCGGCCATCTCGTCGACTGCCGCCGCGAGGTCTTGGCAGAGCAGGGAGTAGGCGCGGGGGATCGGGTCGTGGCGGTAGTTGGACACGGCGATCCGCCTCACCAGCACGCGGGTGTTGCGCATCGCCCGGTCGAGCGGCTCGACGAGCTCGACCATCTGCCGCACGTTTCCGCCGTGCCGGCGACGGAACGGTGACGAAGCGATCACCGACAGCCCCTCGTCGGCAGCGTCCTTGAGCTCACGGATCAGCTGCTCGGTCCCGCGGGCGGCGGCGAGCACCTGCAGCCCGCGCTCGATGTCCCCGTCGACAGCGCTCTCCGCCGACGCCCGCAGCAGAGTCGCCAGGCGTCGTACGACGACCGCTGCCTGCTCGCGCGGCCGACGCAACGGTGCACGCGGCACCACTGCCGCAGCGACCAGTGCGACCGCGCCACCGATCAGCGCATCCTCCCAACGGGTGAGCGCATAGCCCGGCGCCGCCGCGAACGTCACCACGACGATGCCCTGCACCGCCGCCTGGGTGACGAAGAGCGTGCCGGCGTTCAGCAGCAGGGTCACCGTCATCGAGAGCGCCACCAGCACCGTGACCTGCCACGCCCCGGTGCCGATGAGCAGCAGCAGCAGGTCGGCGAGCAGCACACCGATCGCCACCCCCAGCGTCACCTCGACGACGCGACGCAGCCGCTGACCGTAGGAGGTGCCGAGGCACACCACCGCCACGATCGGTGCGAAGAACGGCCGTGGGTGGCCCACCACGTCGTTGGCGAGGAACCACGCGAGACCTGCGGCGAGCGAGCACTGACCGATGTGCCAGGCCTTGCTGCGCAGCCGCGCGACCCGCTCCCCGAACGACACCCGGCCGCGCTCCCACGCAAGCTCCAGACGGCGCTCCAGAGGCCCCGCTTCGCTCATCGCAACCGGGCGGCCGCCGCGGCGATCGCAGCGTCCATGGGCGGCAACGGGTCACCCTCGGTGAGGCGGCGGGTGATCTGGAGCATCGCGATGCGCCGGCCGACCAGTGCCATGCCCTGCGCGTCGAGCATCACCTCGTTGGGGGCGGCCTTGGCCGGGGAGTAGGTGAGCAGGTACCACGCTGCCTGCCCACCGTCCACGGCCACGGACCGAAGCGCACCGACCTGCGAACCAGCACGACGCTTGAGCAGACTTGCGCACTGCTTGTGCCACGACTCGAGCACCGAGTAGGCGCGTCGCGCGGTCATGGCGTCCGGGAACGTCGCCACCAGCTCACCGGCCGACGCGAGGGGGACCGAGGTGTCGGCCGGCAGGAATCGCCTGACGGCGACCCGCTCCGCCCCGATCGCCAAGATGCCGAACTTCTGGCAGGTGCCGAACTGGCGAGGTTCGCTGCTCGTGGTCGACCCCGCCCGCCACTGATAGCCGGCGTCGAAGCCCGGCAGCTCGTCGGCGCTCAGCAACGGCCCACCGCTTCGCTTGCTGGGACTCGACGGGCTCGCGGACGTGCTCGAGGTCGGGCTCGACGCCGAGCTCTTGGCGGTCGCGCTGGGGGAGGCACTTCGCTCGGACGTTGCCTCGGGCTCCTCGTCTCCGCACCCGGCGAGAGTGACGATCAGCACAGCCGCGAGGGCGGCGGCGCGAGTCCGGCCGCGGGCAGGAGGCAGCATCGCCTCAGGGTAGGTCCGCCACCACCCAGGAGCGGGTCGGGACACGGCCGGTCAGTCGGTGTGTCCAGATACGGTGTCGGGATGCACCCACCCCGTCGGCCCATGGCAGGAGTGCGCCGTCGGGCAGCCATCGGCACCGTCGCACTGCTGACGTCGGCGATGGCGATGACGGCGTGCACGGACGGCAACGGAGGCGACGATCCCTCGTCGTCGCCGTCCCCTTCCTCGAAGTCCTCGTCCTCGTCCTCGACAGCCGAGCCGGTGACGCTTCGCTTCTCCGTGTACGGCGGACCCGAGACGCTGCGCGCCTACCGCACGATGGCGGCGGCCTACATGCGTGAGAAGCCCGACGTCAAGGTCGAGCTCGAGGTCGCCGGCACGGCCGCGGCCCAGCGTCAACAGCTCGATCGGGGGTTCGCAGCAGGCGACGCCCCGGACGTGTTCCTCACCAACTCGACGCGGGTGCCGTCGTTGGTGGCCGATGAGCGCCTGCAGCCCGTGGACGAGCTGCTCGAGGAGCGCGGCATCTCCTTCGGCGACAGCTACGAGCGACTCGGCCTGGAGGCGATGGCCGCGGACTCACGGCTGCAGTGCATGCCGAGCGACGTCTCCCCGGAGGTCATCTTCTTCAACAAGCGGCTGCTGAACCCGGGCGTGCTGGAGTCGTTGCCGGGCCAGCCCGACCCGGCACAGCACGGCTGGACGTGGGACCAGTTCGTGGCGGCGTCGCGGCGCATGTCGACCGACAAGGTCAAGGGGGTCTACCTGGCTCCTCGCCTGACCACGCTCACGCCGCTGATGCGCTCGGCCGGCAGCGACATCGTCGACGACCCGAAGCGGCCGACGACCCTGACGCTGTCCAACAGCGACTCGCGCGATCCGCTCGACCGGATCCTCAACCTCGCCCGCAACCACCGGCTCAGCGTGACCAGGCCGGAGCTGAGGCAGCAGGGCGCGGTGAGCCGGTTCGTGCACGGCAAGCTGGCGATGATGATCGGCACGCGCGCCCTGGTCCCGACGCTGCGGCGCGACAAGAACCTCGTCTTCGACGTCTACCCGATGCCGAGCATGGGGCGGTCGCAGACCATCGCCGACGTGTCGGGCTACTGCATCAACCGCGACTCCGACCACGTCTCGGCCGCGGCGGACTTCTTGGCCTTCGCCTCGGACGACCGGGGGTCGGCGATCGCGGCCCGCTCAGGCGCGGTCGTGCCGGCGAACCTCGACGCGCTCAGGTCGCCGTCGTTCCTGCAGGTCAACAAGTTCCCGATCAACGTCAACGTCTTCACCAAGGTCGTCCGCCGCGCCGACACCATGCCGAACCCACCGGCCTGGCCCGAGGTGGTCGCCCGCACCCAGCCAGGGCTCGATCGGCTCTTCTACGCGCCGTTCCCCGACGTCGAGAGGTTGCTGCCGCGCATCGACGGCATCTCCGCCGACGTGCTCAGCAACGCCACCGCCTCGCCGTCCCCGGACGAGTAGGCGACCTCACTCCGAGACCAGTGGGTCCCCGGGCGGGATCGGTGGCAGCAGCTCCTCCGGCGGCGGTGGGGGTGCCGCGATCACGTCGACGAACAGCCCGAGCGTCATGTCGATCTGCCATGACCGGGCGCCGAGCTCCAGCAGCCGCTCCCGCACCGCGACCGACAGGTCGTCCCCGTCGGGCGGCTCCCAGAGCAGCCGGCGCACGAAGTCCGGGGTCATGAGGTTCTCCACCGGCACCTGGTTGTCCTCGGCGAGCTGCTTGAGCTCGGTGCGGGCGCGTGCCAGTCGCGCCGCCGCGGCGGGGTCACGGTCGGCCCACGTGCGAGGTGGCGGCGGTCCGTCGTACCTGGCGGCGACGGCGGGCAGCTCCTTGTCCGGCATGGTGCGCGCCGTCTGCAGTGCCGAGACCCACTGGTTCGCGTAGCGCTCGGCGCCGCGGCCGCGGAAGCCGCGAAGCGAGACGAGCGAGGCCTTGTCGCGCGGCATCGCGTTGGCCGCCTCGACGATCGCGGCGTCGGGGATGATCCGGCCCGGTGTGATGTCGCGGCGGCGGGCGATCTCGTCGCGGGTCATCCAGAGCTCGCGCACCGCGGCGAGCGCTCGGCGGCCGCGGGCACGGTGCATTCCGGAGGTGCGCCGCCACGGGTCCAGGCGCGGGCCGGGCGGCGCAGCGTTGACGAGGTGCTCGAACTCCTGGCGCGCCCACTCGGACTTGCCGGCCTCCTCGAGCTCGCCGGCGAGCACGTCGCGCAGCTCGACGAGCGCCTCGACGTCGAGAGCGGCGTACTCCAGCCACGGCTCGGGCAGGGGCCGGGTGGACCAGTCGACGGCGGAGTGCTCCTTGCGCAGGCTCTGGCCGACGGCGGACTCCACCAGGGTGGCCAGCCCGACCCGGGGGTAGCCGAGCAGCCGGCCGGCCAGCTCGGTGTCGAACAGGCTGGTGGGGCGCAGCCCGATCTCGGCCAGGCAGGGGAGGTCCTGGGTGGCGGCGTGCAGGATCCACTCGGTGCCGCCCAGGGCGTCCGCGACCGCCTCGAGGTCGTCGAACGCGATCGGGTCGATGAGTGCCGTGCCCGCACCTTCGCGACGCAGCTGCACCAGGTAGGCGCGGGAGGAGTAGCGGTAGCCGGAGGCGCGTTCGGCATCGACAGCCACCGGCCCGGTGCCGGCGGCGAACGCGGCGACCGTCTCGGCCAGCGCCTCCTCGGTGTCGACGACCGGTGGCAGCCCGTCGCGCAGCTGCAGCAGAGGTGCGGGTTCCTTGGCGGGCTCCTCGACCGGCTCCTCCGGCATCAGCCTCGGCCGCGCTGGCCGCGCCGGCTCGGCATCGTCGCAACGCCGTCAGGCACCGGGGGCAGGCCGGAGGCCGTGCAGATCAGCTCCCCCCACGCCTCGACGTGCGGCTCGAGGTGGGGCAGGCCGTCGGCGGCCGGGCCACCGAGCGAGTCGCCGAGCGGCTCGCTGACCGGGGTCCACGAGGCGCGGATCTCGAGCTGGGCGGTGGCGTCCTCGTCGGACATGCTGCCGAAGCTCTCCGAGGACACCTTGGTCACGGTGCCGGACGGCGCGAGGTACGTCGCGCCGTGCGCCGCGAGCGCCTCGACGAGCCAGGACCAGCCCACCTCGGCGAGCACCGGGTCGTTGGCCATCTCCGGGTCGATCTCGGCGCGGGCGTAGGCGACGCAGCGGAACGTGCCCTCCCAGGCGTCGTTGCCGGCGGGGTCGTGGAGCAGCACGATGCGTCCGGTGCCCACCTCGTCGCCCTCGACGGTGACGTCTGCGGAGAGCGCGGAGGCGAACGGCGCGATGCGCTGCGGCGCCGGCATCTCCTCGCAGAGCACCTCCGGACGGAGCCGGGCTGCCCGCATCTGGGCCACCGCAGTCTGGAAGGCCTGCGGGGACGCCGCAGCGTCCACACGAGGCTCGTGACGTGCGGCCATGTGGTCAGAGTAGGCCGGATCACACCGACCGGTCGCTCGACACGCCCCGCTGAGCCGGGACGCCTTGTCACTGGGAGGATAGAGGGGTGCCGGCCGCTTCCTTTACCGACCCGCGGGTCCACGACTCCGCGTTCCTGCGCGCCGCCCGCGGCGAGCCGGTGCCGCACACCCCGGTGTGGTTCATGCGGCAGGCCGGCCGGTCGCTGCCGGAGTACCGCAAGGTCCGGGAGGGCGTCGGCGATGCTGGAGTCGTGCATGCGGCCCGACCTGGTCGTCGAGATCACCATGCAGCCGGTGCGGCGCTACGGCGTGGACGCCGCGATCTTCTTCTCCGACATCGTGCTGCCGCTCAAGGCGGCCGGCGTCGACCTCGACATCGTGCCCGGGGTCGGCCCGGTCGTGGCGCGGCCCGTGGAGACGCTGGCCGACGTCGCGGCGATCCCGGACCTGACCCCCGAGCACGTCGGCTTCGTCACCGAGGCGGTGCGGACCCTGGTCGGCGAGCTCGGCGCGACCCCGCTGATCGGGTTCGCCGGCGCGCCGTTCACCGTCGCGTCGTACCTCGTCGAGGGCGGGCCGTCCAAGGAGCACGCGAAGACCAAGGCGATGATGTTCGGCGCCCCGGACGTCTGGGACGCGCTGATGCGCAAGATCGCGCAGATCGCGGCGACCTACCTCGAGGTCCAGGTCGAGGCCGGCGCCTCCGCGGTGCAGCTGTTCGACTCGTGGGCCGGCGCGATGTCACCCGAGCGACTACCGGCGCCACGGCATGCCCTACTCGACGGAGGTGCTGGCCGCCGCCGGCGGGCTCGGGGTGCCGCGCATCCACTTCGGCGTCGGCACCGGCGAGCTGCTCGGCCTGATGGGCGAGGCGGGCGCCGACGTGGTCGGCGTCGACTGGCGCGTGCCGCTGGCCGAAGGGGTGCGGCGCGTCGGGGGCAAGGTGGTGCAGGGCAACCTCGACCCGTCGCTGGTGTTCGCGCCGACGAAGGTCATGCTCGAGCGCGCCACCGAGATCGTGGAGGCCGGCCGCTCCGCCACGGGCCACGTCTTCAACCTCGGCCACGGCGTGCTGCCCTCGACCGACCCCGACCAGCTCGCCCGCCTCACCGACCACGTCCACTCGCTGTGATGCCGAGGGGTCACACCTTCACGCGTCTCAGCGCGTGTCGGATGCAGAAGTGACTCCTCGACGAGCCAGGAGCGCCCGGCCGAGGTAGAACGCCGGCACGGCGGCCAGCGCCAGCACCACCAAGAACGGGAGTACGGCGCCGGCGACGGTCAGGCGACCACGAACACCGACGCCAGCGCCTGCCAGCCCGCCCGCAGCCCGCGAGGAAGCCGGCGTCGTCGAGCGCACCGGGCGGCTCCTTGCCGGGCTGCGAGAGCGTCAGCGTGATCGTCGACATCGAGGTCTGGCTCGACAGGTAGGACTGCTGCGCCTTCAGCGACTGGAGCTCGGCCTGCCGCGAGGTGATCTGGTCCTCGAACTGGATGAGGTCGTCGACGTCCTTGGCTGACCGCTGGAACCGCTGCAGCCGGTCGAGGCTGTTCTGCAGGGTCTGCACCCGCTCGGCGGTGTCGATGACCTGGGTGGTGACGTCCTTCTCCGACTCGCTCGACGACGTCAGCTTGCCCAGCCGGCTCAAGGCCTTGCGTGCCGTGTCGAACGAGTCGACCGGCACGCGAAGCGTGAGCGTCGACCGCTCGATGCTGCCGTCGCGGTCGTTGGACGTCTGCTCGTCGTCGACGGAGCCGCCGAGGGACTGCGAGCAGCTCGTCGACCTCCGCCCTGACCTTGCCGAGGTCCTTGCTCGTCAGCGCGATCTCGCCGGTCCTGATGACGGCCTTGGTGCGCGCGGCCGGCCGGTTCGCACCGGCCGCACGCGCCAGCCGATGCCGGCTCCTGCGCGACGCCCGCGGCGTCGCTGGCCTGTTCGCCGTCGCCCGAGCCGCCGCTGCACCCCGTCAGCGCCACCATCGCCACCACCGCCGCGACCGCTGCCCGTCGCCGATGCCATCCGCCACTCTGCCGACCATGTCCGACTCCGTCCCTCGCCCGGTCCTGTCGAGGCTGTGACGCAGCAGATCGGAGCCCGGTTCCCGTCAGGGCCCAGACCTTTGCCAACCTGTGACCTGTGACCCCACAGTCCGGTGCCCGACGCCCACGGGTCGTCGTGGTCGGCGGCGGCATCGCCGGGCTGGCGGCCGGAGCGGCGGTACGACGCAGCGCCCCCCACGTCGACGTGACGGTGCTGGAGTCCACGGCGCAGGTCGGCGGCAAGCTGGAGCTCGCCGAGGTCGGCGGGGTCGTGGTCGACGTCGGCGCCGAGGCGATGCTGAACCGGCGGCCCGAGGCAGTGGACCTGGCCCGCGAGGCCGGGCTCGGTGAGCGGCTCGTGCACCCCGCCACCGTCTCCGCAGGGCTGTGGTCGCGCGGCCGGATGCGCCCGATGCCGCCGACGCTCATGGGCGTGCCGACCGAGACCAAGCAGCTCGCCGGACGTGCTCTCCCCACCCGGCACTGGCCCGGGCCGCCATGGAGCCCGCGCTCGCCGCGACCCAGGTCGACGACCAGGACGTCAGCGTCGGCTGGCTGGTCGAGCAGCGGTTCGGCAAGGAGGTGGTGGACCGGCTCGTCGAGCCGCTGCTCGGTGGCGTCTACGCCGGTCACGCCCGCGAGCTGTCCGCGCGCGCGGCCGTCCCCCAGGTCGTCGGCGCTGCTCGAGCGGGACAGGTCGCTGATGCGCGCGGCCGCCGAGGCGAGGGCCGCCACGTCCGACGTACCCGTCTTCGCCGGGCTGGTCGGCGGGCTCGGCCTGCTGCCCGGTGCGCTCGCGACCCACGCCGGTCTCGACGTGCGCACCGACGCGACCGTGCGCGAGCTCGCGCACGGACCCGACGGCGGCTGGCGTCTCGTGGTCGGCTCGACCCGCGACGCCGAGACCGTCGAGGCGGACGCTGTCGTGCTGGCCACCCCGGCACGGCCGACCAGCCGGCTGCTGGGGGACGTGGTGCCCGGTGCCGTGCCGGAGCTGGCCGGGATCGAGTACGCCTCGATGGCGATCGTCACGCTCGCCTTCCGCGCGCGCGACATGCCCGCCACCGAGGGCTCCGGCTTCCTGGTGCCGCCGGTCGACGGCCGCACCGTCAAGGCCGCGACGTACTCCTTCGCCAAGTGGGACTGGGTCCGCGCGGCCGGTGACGGACGACGGCGTGCTCGTGATGCGCTGCTCCATCGGCCGGCACCGCGAGGAGGCGACCCTGCAGCGCACCGACGAGGAGCTCGTCCAGCTCGCGCTGGAGGACCTCGCGGACGCGGTCGGCCTCTCGGTGCGGCCGGTCGACGCGCACGTGCGGCGGTGGGGCGGCGGTCTGCCGCAGTACGCCGTCGGCCACCTCGAGCGCGTGCGCCGGATCCGAGCGGCCGTCGGCGGCGTGCCAGGTCTCGCCGTCTGCGGCGCGGCGTACGACGGACTCGGGCATCCCGGCCTGCATCGCCTCGGCCGAGCTCGCGGCCACCCAGGTCCTCGAGCGGTTGTCGCCACCGGGAGAATGAGGCCATGAGCAAGACCGCGAACCAGGGCAAGGCCGCCAAGGACCTCAACGACACGATCCGCTACACGATGTGGTCGGTGTTCGCGCTGCGCGACGTCATCGGCGAGGCCGACCGCGAGGCCGAGACCGCCGAGGTCGAGAAGCTGTTCGACGAGCTCGGCGCCGCCGACGTCACGGTCCGGGGGCTCTACGACGTCGCCGGCCTGCGCGCCGACGCCGACCTGATGGTGTGGTGGCACGCGTCGACGGCCGACGAGCTGCAGGACGCCTACCACCGCTTCCGCCGCACGGCGTTCGGCGCGCGGCTCGACCCGGTGTGGTCGCAGATGGCGCTGCACCGGCCGGCGGAGTTCAACAAGAGCCACGTCCCGGCGTTCCTCGCCGACGAGGAGTCGCGTGCCTACGTCTGCGTCTACCCGTTCGTGCGCTCCTACGAGTGGTACCTCCTCGAGGAGACCGAGCGCCGCCGGCTGCTCGCCGAGCACGGCCAGATGGCCCGCGACTACCCCGACGTGCGCGCCAACACCGTGTCGTCGTTCGCGCTCGGCGACTACGAGTGGCTGCTCGCCTTCGAGGCCGACGACCTGCACCGCATCGTCGACCTGATGCGCCACCTGCGCGGCTCCGAGACCCGCCGGCACGTCCGCGAGGAGGTGCCGTTCTACACCGGGCGCCGCCGCACCGCGCGCGAGCTCGTCGCCGACCTGCCCTGAGGACCGACATGCCTCTGCTGATGTGCGACCTCGACGACACGCTGGTCGAGCGACCGCCGGTCTTCCGGGCCTGGGCCGAGCGGTTCCTGGCCGAGCGCGGCGCCTCCCCGGAGCTGCTCGAGTGGATGATCGAGCGCGACCACGGCGGGCACCGGCCGCGCGAGGAATTCCTTCCCGAGGTCGCCGAGCGCACCGGCTACGACGTGCCCTACGCGCAGTTCCTCGCCGAGTACGACCAGGGCCTCGGTGGCAGCTACCGGCTCACCGACGGCGTGCGGGCCGCCCTCGACGACGCCCGCTCGGCCGGCTGGCTGTTCGCCGTCGTCACGAACGGGCCGACCGAGGTGCAGACCCGCAAGGTCCGCGCGACCGGCCTGGACGTCGCTGGCGGACGCCGTCTGCATCTCCGAGGAGGTCGGGCGTCGCCAAGCCGGACCCGCTGATCTTCACGACGGCGGCCGCCCGGGCCGGCACCACGCTCGAGGGCGCCTGGATGGTCGGGGACAACCTCGACGCCGACATCGCCGGCGGCCAGGGTGTCGGCGTGCGCACCGCCTGGGTCAAGCGCGAGTACGACTGGCTGACCTACACCTCCGGCGTCGAGCCGGACCTGGTCGCGGTCGACTTCCCCGACGCCGTACGACGGGTGCTCGCGAGCTGAGTGATCTCGACAAGCTCGATCAGCCGTCGGCGGCCTGCGACTGTGCTGCCTCTGTCTGGGCGTCGTCGGTCACCGGCTCCATCGTCATGCTGATCGAGTTGATGCAGTAGCGCTGGCCGGTCGGCGTGCCGTAGCCGTCGTCGAAGACGTGGCCGAGGTGGGAGCCGCAGTTGGCGCAGCGCACCTCGATGCGCTTCATGAACATCGAGCGGTCCTCGAGGTACTCGACGCGGTCCTCGGCCAGCGGCGCGTAGAACGACGGCCAGCCGCAGTGCGAGTCGAACTTGGTCTCCGAGCGGAACAGCTCGGCGTTGCAGGCGCGGCAGCGGTAGACCCCGACGGTCTTGGTGTCGGTGTACTCGCCGGTGAACGCCCGCTCGGTGCCGGCCTTGCGGAGCACGGCGTACTCCTCCGGGGTCAGCTCCTCGCGCCACTCGGCGTCCGTCTTCTCGACCTGGTAAGCCATGCCGCCAGCCTACTGACCCCGTCCAGAGCGCCCTCTAGAGTGCGCGGTATGGCGAGCCCCGCGACCGAGGTCGACGCCGGCGGTCGGCCGGTGCGGGTGACCAACCCGGACCGGGTCATCTACGAGGCCACCGACCACACGCCCGAGGCCACCAAGCTGATGGTGGTCGAGTACTACGTCTCGGTCGCCGACGGGATCATGCGCGCCCTGCGCGACCGGCCGACCGCGCTGGAGCGCTGGCCCAAGGGCGTGCACGAGGGGATCGTGCTGAGCACCGGCTACGGCGACAAGTCGGACGCGTTCTACCAGAAGCGGGTGCCCAAGGGCGCCCCCGAGTACGTCGAGACCGCCAACATCATGTTCCCGTCGGGCCGTCGTGCCGACGAGGTCTGCCCGACCGAGGTGGCGGTGCCCGCGTGGGCGGCGCAGATGGGCACGCTGACGTTCCACCCCTGGCCGGTGCGCCGCGACGAGCCCGACCACCCCGACGAGCTGCGCATCGACCTCGACCCCTACGGCACGACCGACTTCCGCGACGCGGTGCGCATCGCAGGCGTCGCCAAGGAGCTGCTCGACGACCTCGGCATGGTCGGCTTCCCCAAGACGTCCGGCAACCGTGGCGTGCACGTCTACATCCGCATCGAGCGGCGGTGGGACTTCGTCGACGTACGCCACGCCGCGATCGCGTTCGGCCGCGAGCTGGAGCGGCGCAACGACGGCGTCACCACGAAGTGGTGGAAGGAGGAGCGCGGCGACCGGATCTTCGTCGACTACAACCAGAACGCGCGCGACCGCACCATCGCCTCCGCCTACAGCCTGCGGCCCAAGCCCGGTGCGCCGGTGAGCGCCCCGATGGAGTGGGACGAGCTGGCCGAGGTCCGCGACCCGGCCGACTTCAACCTGTTCACCATGCCCGAGCGGTTCGCGGAGCGCGGCGACGTGCACGCCGCCATCGACGACGTCGCGAACGACCTGCAGCCGCTGCTCGACCTCTTCGAGGAGCAAGGCTCGGTCGAGCTGAACTACCCGCCCGACTACCCGAAGATGCCCGGCGAGCCGCCGCGCGTGCAGCCGAGCAAGAAGGTCGCCGACCACTGGGACGAGCAGGGCAACTGGATCGGCAAGCCCTGAGCGACCTCGGGACGTAACCCGTCCCGGTGGCCGTCGTTGAGCGTTGTGACACCCGTCACGCGTGAAGTCCTTGCGCACGCGTGGCCTTGGAGGACACATGAGGCTTCACCGGATCTTGGCAGCGAGCGGACTCGCGGTCGCGGCAAGCGTGATGGCAGCGGCGCCGGCCAGCGCTGCCGACCAGTACGACTGTCCCGACTTCCAGACCCAGAGCCAGGCCCAGGCAGTGTACGACCAGGACCCCACCGACCCGAGCGGTCTCGACCGAGACGATGACGGGATCGCTTGTGAGACGGCGGCGGCAGCGGCCTGCCCGCGTCGGCGCCCCAGGGTGGCGTCTCGACGGGAGCGGGCGGCACGGCGGGGCTGGAGTCGGAGGCCCTGTTCGCCTACGGCGGGCTAGCCCTCGCCGGTGCCGCAGGCATCGTGATCTACCGCCGCCGCGTCGCTGCCGACAACAGCTGATTCGCCCAAGTGGTCCGCCCAGCGCGGAGGTCGCGGCCTCAACGGCGTGGCGTCGCTGCTCGCGTGCACCGGGGTGGCACTGGTGGCGATTGCTTCTCGCTCCCAGGATCCCGCACCGCCGGCTCCCGACCTGGGGTTGTCCATCGCCGTGCGCAATGCGGCACCATTGCAGTCCTCCCGGCCGATCGAGATGACGATCCCGGCGATCGGGGTCCACTCCTCGATCGTGCCGCTGGGCGTGGACTCGCGACCAGGGGCTGGAGGTGCCCTCGGACCCCGCGACGGTCGGTTGGTACCGAGGCGGCTCCGCGCCCGGTTCTGCCGGCGCCGCCGTGATCGCCGGCCATGTCACCTGGGACCAGGAGCCGGCCGTCTTCTTCGAGCTCGGAGCTCTGCGGCCGGGACAGCGCGTGCACATTCGACGCGCGGACGGCCGCACCGCGATCTTCGCCATCACCAAGCTCGCGCAGTACGACAAGGGCGAGTTCCCCACCGCCCGGGTGTACCGCCCGGTCGACCGGCCCGAGCTGAGGCTGATCACCTGTGGAGGGCGGTACGACGCCGACAGTGACTCCTACGTGGCGAACGTCGTCGCATACGCCACTCTCGTCGCCACGCGCGCCTGATGTCCTGCGAGCTCAGGCGTTCGGCGGTCTGCCCACTCTTTCAGGAGTAGACTGAGAGCGACGGTGCGTCACCAGCCGAGCCCCCGCTCTGCAGCACCTGCCTTCGTCTCAGCCCGGGGTGGGAACCTCATGGCTCAGACAGCTTCCTGGTCGGATCGCCTCACGCTTCCACCGATCGGCGAAAGCGAGACCGAGGCCCGACGGTTCGTCGTCGGGCTGCTCATCGAGCACGGTCTGTTCTACCTCGTCGAGGACGTCGGTCTGGTCGTCGGTGAGCTCGCCAGCAATGCCCGTCGGCACGCCAAGACCTCGTTCACGGTGCTGCTCGAGGGCTTGGGGGACTCGATACGACTCACGATCAGTGACGACTCCAGCGTCCGGCTCGTGCTGGCGGCGGCACCGCCGCCTGCGTCCGCGCTCCGTGGCCTGAACATCGTCGCCCACCACAGCAGCGACTGGGGCGTGCGGACCGGAAACGGGAACGCGAAGTCGGTGTGGGCGTCCTTCGACCTCCGCCCGCACTCCGTCCAACACCATCGACACGGTGGGCCTGAGACCCAAGGCACGGCTGATGACGGTGGCCGGCCCTCCGAGCCTGTTGCTCGCAGCTCTCCTGCGCGATGTTCGGAAGGCTCGAGCAGACCTGGGTCAGGGCCCGCGCCGAGGGGCGTGCGGAGATCATGGGCGAGGCGCATGCTCGTCTCGGTCACCTCGCTCACCGACTACGTCGACGCGCTCGCCTCCGGGCGCCTGCCGGTGCCCTACCTCCTGCGCGACGAGCTCCGGCTCTACAGCGACACTCTTTGCGTGTACCGGTCGAGTCGACGGGGCTCGCTCTAGTCGGGATCCCCGCCCGCCGGGAATGGATAGTCTCCTCGAGGTGAGCGAGTTTCCCGAGCCGCGAGGCGGCGAGTCGGACCCAGCCGCGCTCTTCGCTCGCTACCTGGACTTCTACCGGGAGACGCGTGGTCCGCAAGACGCTGTCACTGTCCGACGAGGAGCAACGCACGAGCCTGGTGCCGTCGGCGTGGACGCCGATCGAGCTGCTCAGCCACCTGGCGCACATGGAGCGGCGCTGGCTGGTGTGGGGGTTCCTCGGCGAGGACGTCGACGACCCGTGGGGAGACGGCCTCGACGACCGCTGGCACGTCGGGGCCGACGTGACGACGAGCGACGTGGTCACGATGCTTCGCGGCAGTGGGCGAGAGGACGACGGCGTTGCTCGCCGAGCACTCGCTGGACGAGGCGGCGCCACCTGGTCCGCGGTTCGATCACGAGCCACCGACGCTGTCGTGGATCTGCTTCCACGTGCTGCAGGAGTACGCCCGGCACGCCGGCCACCTCGACATCGCCGTGGAGCTCGCCGGGGGCGAGGTCGGCGAGTGATCTAGAGGCCGGTGATGCCCTCGTTGCCGTAGTGCTCGGACTGCTCGTCGAAGTTCTCGTGCTCGAGCAGGTGGAGGATCGGCACCCCGATCTTGCGTCGGGCCCGGGAGGTCCAGTCGACGTGGAAGAACTCGGCGATCACGTGCTTGCGGGTCAAGATGATCGCCTCGGCGGCCTGGACCTCGGTGACCTTGGCCGCGAGCGCGTCGATGGGCTCGGCGCTGACGACCTCGCCGCTGACGTCGGCGCCGTGGCCCTTGAGCTTGTCGACGCAGCCGTCGCAGTCGGTGCGGGCCTGGGCGAGCAGCTCGCGCTGCACCTCTGCGACGTTCTCGGTGTCCATCACGAGCGCGGGGGAGGCGAGCACCTCGCTGGCCGCGATCGACCCCATCGCCGACTCGACCCGGGCCGCGGCGTCCTCGACGGGCAGCAGCACGTGGTAGCGGACCGGGTCCTCGACCTCGCCGTGCAGGCTGCGCACCTGTGCTGCGTCCCCGGCGGAGAGGGGTTGCTCGACAAGCAGCACCACGTCGTACGTCGTCGGCTCGTCTCATGAGCCAAAGGATAGTCCCGGGGACGCGGAAAAGACCGCGGCTACCCGCTGAGCACCTCGGCGAGGTCGTAGCTGACCGGCTCCTCGAGCTGGTCGTAGCCGCACGACTCCGGGTCGCGGTCGGGCCGCCACCGCTTGAACTGGGCGGTGTGCCGGAACCGGCTGCCCTCCATGTGGTCGTAGCCCACCTCGAGCACCCGCTCGGGCCGCAGCGGCGTGAACGAGAGGTCCTTGCCCTGGCTCCAGCGGCTCTGCGTCCCGGGGACTCGATCAGGGTTGGCGATTGCCCACTCGCTCCACTCGCCCCACGGGTGCTCGGAGAGGTCCTCGCACACCAGCGGCTGCAGCTCCTCGAGAAGCTCCGCGCGCCGCTTGACCGTGAACGAAGCGGAGACGCCGATGTGCTGCAGCCGGCCGTCGGCGTACAGGCCCAGCAGCAGCGAGCCGAGCAGCGGCTTCTCGGGCGTCGACGTCTTGTGCAGCCGGTAGCCGGCCACCACCACGTCGGCGGTGCGCTCGTGCTTGATCTTCAGCATCGTGCGCACGTTCTGCTGGTACGGCGCGCCCAGCGGCTTGGCCACCACGCCGTCGAGGCCGGCGCCTTCGAACTGCTGGAACCAGTCCTCGGCCTCCTTCGGGTCCGTCGTGGTGCGGGTGAGGTGGATCGGCGCGCTGGCGTCTGCGAATGCCTCCTCGAGCCGCGCGCCGACGCACCTCGAACGGCTCGCGCACCAGCGACTCGTCGCCGAGCGCGAGCAGGTCGAACGCGACGTACGCCGCCGGCGTGGTCTCGGCGAGCATCCGCACCCGCGAGTCGGCAGGGTGGATGCGCTCCTGGAGCTTCTCGAACTCCAGCCGGTCGCCGATGGCCACGAAGATCTCGCCGTCGACGCACGCAACGCTCCGGCATCGAGGCCCGCACCGCCTCGACCACCTCGGGGAAGTAGCGCGTCAGCGGCTTGGTGTTGCGGCTGGCGATCTCGATCTCGTCACCGTCCCTGAAGACGATGGCCCGGAACCCGTCCCACTTCGGCTCGAACAACAGCCCGCCGTGCTTGGCCGGGTCGGGGATGCCCTTGACGGACTTGGCGAGCATCGGCTGGACCGGCGGCATCACGGGCAGATCCATGAGGGCATCGTAGGGTCGCGCCCGACGAGCCGCCGGACACCGACTAGCGTCCTCGGGCACACTGACCGCGATGGCGAAGACGAAGCAGGAGCAGCAGGCATCCCGGCGTCGCGCGGGCTGCTCGACCGTACGCCCGGGCTCGTCGACCTCGCGTCGTACGACACCCGGGCGAAGCCCGGGTTCGACGGCGACAAGAAGGCGGGCAAGGCGGCGCTCTACGCGCTGGGCGACGAGCTGTCGACCTGCAGGAGCGGCTGTTCGCCGAGGGCATAGACCGGCGGTCACCGCAGCGTGCTGCTCGTGCTGCAGGGCATGGACACCTCCGGCAAGGGCGGGGTCGCTGCGGCACTCGTCGGCGCTCGTCGACCCGCGGGCGTCCGCATCAAGTCGTTCAAGGCGCCCGACCGCGGAGGAGCGCGAGCACGACTTCCTGTGGCGCGTCGAGCAGCGAGCTGCCCGCAGCCGGGCATGATCGGCGATCTTCGACCGCTCGCACTACGAGGACGTGCTCATCGCCAAGGTGCACGAGCTCGCGTCCGCCGACGAGATCGAGCGCCGCTACGACGCGATCAACGACTTCGAGAAGCGGCTCGTCGAGGCGGGCACGGTCGATCGTCAAGTGCATGCTGCACATCTCGCCGGACGAGCAGAAGGAGCGGCTGCTCGCCAGCGCCTGGACGACCCGACAAGCTCTGGAAGTTCAAGCCGGAGGACGTCGACGAGCGGCGTCGGTGGGACGACTACCAGACGTGCCTACGAGATCGCGATCGAGCGGAGCAACACCGAGCATGCGCCCTGGCATGTCGTCCCCAGCGACCGCAAGTGGTACCGCAACCTCGCCGTCGCCCAGGTCCTCAAGGAGACGCTCTCCGCGATGGACCCGAGCTGGCCCGGCCCCGACTACGACGTCGACGAGCAACGGCAGCGCCTGCTCGACGAGGAACCGCTGGGCTGAGGCCCGGACGGTAGGGTCGCGGGCGTGCTCCGGACGGTCAGCGCGACCCGCTTCGTCGCGCCGCTGCGTGAGGGCGGTTCGCTCCCGGTCTGGTGGAGGCCGAAGACCTCGGCACGTACGTCTGCAAGTTCCGCGGCGCCGGTCAGGGCTTGAAGGCGCTGGTCGCCGAGGTCGTGGTCGGCGAGCTCGCTCGTCGCCTCGGCATCGACACCCCCGAGCTCGTCGCGGTCGACCTCGCCGCTGCGATCGGGCGGTACGAGGCCGACCAGGAGGTGCAGGAGCTGCTCACCGCCAGCATCGGTCTCAACCTCGGCGTCGACTTCCTGCCCGGCTCCTTCGGGTACGACGCCGGCTACTCGCCCGACCCGGCCGTCGCCGCGCGCGTGCTCTGGCTCGACGCGCTGACCGCCAACGTGGACCGGTCGTGGCGCAACCCGAACCTGCTCGTGTGGCACGGACGGCTGTGGGCCATCGACCACGGCGCCTGCTTGTACTTCCACCACTCCTGGTCCGGGGGCCTCGGCTCGCCCGAGCGCTTCGCGAGGCAGCCCTACGACGCGTCCGACCACGTGCTCGCCGCCTACCGCGGCGGTGTCTCGGCGGCCGACGCCGAGCTGGCGCCGCAAGTGACCCGGGACCTGCTCGGCGACGTGGTCTCGCAGGTCCCCGAGGGCTGGCTCGAACCTGTGCCCGGCACCGAGAGCCCCGACGCGCTGCGCGCGGCGTACGTCGACTTCCTGCACGCCCGGGTGTCCGGTGACCGCGACTGGCTGCCTCTCGAGGCCGCTGCATGAGCGCGCGACCAGATGGGCTTCCAGTACGTCGTGCTCCGCTGCGTCCCGCGCGTGGACCGCGAGGAGTTCGTCAACGTCGGGCGTCGTGCTCTACTGCCAGCAGGCCGACTTCCTGCGGGCACGCTGCCACGTCGACCGCAGCCGACTCGCCGACGCTTTCCGCCGAGGTCGACGTCGATGCGGTGTGCTCCTCCCTGGAGGCCGTCGAGGCGGTCTGCAGCGGCGACGCGTCGGCAGGCGAGGCCGGCCGCGGCGCCCTGGGCACCCGCTTCGGGTTCGTCGCGGCGCCGCGCAGCACCGTCGTCCAGCCGGGCCCGGTGCACGGGGGCACGACCGCCGATCCCGAGGGTCAGCTCGAGCACCTCCTGGACCGACTAGTCCGCTGAAAGTCCGAAGGTTTCAAACCTCTTGGCCGGGTACATGTGCATATCGAGCGCGCCTGGGCACCGACTGGTCTTTACCGCGGCGTCACGAACCTCAGGTCGGGGCGTCTCATTGACGAAGAACAAGGCGTCCCGTCGACCGAAGGAGGCCCCGTGGAGAAGCCGACACTCCTCGAGCAGCCTCCGCACGTCATCGAGGCCACGGTCGAGATGCTCCGCGAGGTCAAGCCCCGGATGCGCGGCTGGCTGCACGCGGCAACCGCACCGATCGCCCTCGCCGCCGGCGTGCTTCTCGTGCTGCTGTCGCCGGCGGGCCTGCCCCGCGTCGGGTCGGCGATCTTCGCGCTGTCCGCTCTGGCGCTCTTCACAGTCTCGGCGACCATGCACCGCGGCGGCTGGTCGCCTCGCACCGAGATGGTGCTCACGCGCATGGACCACGCGAGCATCTTCTTGCTGATCGCGGGGACGTACACGCCGTTCTCGCTGCTGCTCCTGCAAGGCAGCGACCGGGTGGTCCTGCTCAGCGTGGCGTGGGGAGGCGCCGCGCTCGGCATCGCGTTCCGGCTGCTGAAGCCCAATGCGGCTCGCTGGGTCTACACGCCGGTCTACCTCGCACTGGGCTGGGTGGCGGCCGTGTTCGCCTCGGACTTCGCCCACGCCACCTCGGCGCCGGTGCTGATGCTGATCGCACTGGGCGGCGCGCTGTACACCGCCGGTGGGGTCGTCTACGGCCTGCGCCGGCCCAACCCGTTCCCGCAGTGGTTCGGCTTCCACGAGGTCTTCCACGCCTGCACGGTGATCGCCTTCGCGGCGCACTACGCCGGCGTGTCGATCGCGACGTACTCCCTGCGCTAGCCGCAGGCGTCTGGCCGGCTCAACCGCTCAGAGGTTGATCATGTGGCCGGCGATGCCCTCGACGGCCTCCTTGACCGCCTCGGACAGCGTCGGGTGCGCGAACACGTTGCGCGCCACCTCGTCCGCGGTGAGGTCCCACTGCTGCGCCAGCGTCAGCATCGGGAGCAGCTCGGTGACGTCCGGCCCGATCATGTGCGCGCCGATGATCTCGTTGTGCTTCGCGTCGGCGACGACCTTGACGAAGCCGACGCCGTCGCCGAGGCCCATCGCCTTGCCGTTGGCCGAGAACGGGAACTTCGCGATCTTGACGTCGTAGCCCTTCTCCTTGGCCTGCTCCTCGGAGTAGCCGAAGGAGGCGATCTGGGGCTGGCAGAACGTCGCACGCGGGATGAAGTCGATCTCGACCGGCATCGTGTCGGCACCGGCGATGCGTCTCGGCCGCGACGACACCCTGCGCCTCGGCGGTGTGGGCGAGCATCAGCTTGCCGGTGCAGTCACCGATCGCGTAGACGCCGTCGACGTTGGTGCGGCCGTACTCGTCGATGTCGATGGCGCCCCGGTCGGTCACCTTCACGCCGGCGGCGTCGAGCCCGAAGCCCTCGACGCGCGGTGCGAAGCCGGTGGCCTGCAGCACCTTGTCGGTCTCGATGGTCTCTTCCTTGCCGTCCTTGGAGACGGTGACCTTGACCTGGTCCCCGGAGTCGTCGATCGACTCGACCTTCGTCGAGAGCATCACCTTCACGCCGAGCTTCTTGTACTGCTTGAGCAGCTCCTTGGAGACCTCGGCGTCCTCGGTGGGGACCATCCGGTCGAGGAACTCCACGATCGTCACGTCGACGCCGAAGTTGACCATCACGTAGGCGAACTCGACGCCGATGGCGCCCGGACCCGGCGATGACGATGCTGCCGGGCAGCTGCTCGTCGAGGATCTGCTCCTCGTAGGTCACCACGCGCTCGGAGAGCTCGGTGCCGGGGATGAGCTTGGTGGTCGCGCCGGTGGCGAGGATCAGGTTGTCGTAGGTGAGCTCCTCGGTCTCGCCGTCGGAGGTCTTCACCTCCATCGACTTCTCGCCGGTGAGCGTGCCCCAGCCGTTGACCTCGGTGATCTTGTTCTTCTTCATCAGGAAGTGGACGCCCTTGACGATCTTCTCCGAGACCTTGCGGCTGCGGGCGTGGGTCGGCTTGTAGTCCATGGTGGCGTCGCCGGTGATCCCGAACAGTGTCCTTCTCGTGCTCGAGGAGGTGAGCCAGCTCGGCGTTGCGCAGCAGGGCCTTCGAGGGGATGCACCCGACGTTGAGGCAGACGCCGCCCCAGTACTTGTTCTCGACCACGGCGACGGACTTGCCCAGCTGGGCTGCACGGATGGCGGCGACGTACCCACCGGGACCGGCACCGAGGACGACGACGTCGAAGTGTTGGCTCATGCGGTGAGCCTAAAGGAGCACACGAACCGACCAATCCGTGCCCACTGAGTGCACGAACCCTTGTTGCGAACGATTTGCAACAGCGAGCCGTCCGCGTATTGTGCTGACCGAGATCCGAGGACCGAGGCAGGAGCGATGACGACCACACCAACGCTCGACGAACCCGGTCGGCTGACTCGGCTGCGGCACTCAATGACACCAGGCGAGTGGCGAGCGATCGCCGGCATGGCCGCGGTGGTGCTGCTGCTCCACGTGGCCGGCTGGGTCACCCTTGCCGCGGTCGTGGCGCCCCAGCACTACGAGGTCGGGGGCTCGCAGGTATTCGGCATCGGGCTCGGCCTCACGGCGTACACCCTCGGCATGCGGCACGCCTTCGACGCCGACCACATCGCGGCGATCGACAACACCACCCGCAAGCTGATGGCCGACGGCAAGCGGCCCGTCACCGTGGGCTTCTGGTTCTCGCTCGGTCACTCGACGATCGTGTTCGCGCTGTGCCTGCTCCTCGCGGCCGGTGTGCGCTCGCTCGCCGGGCAGCTCGAGGCCGACGGCTCGAGCCTGCACAACGTCACCGGTGTCATCGGCACGCTGGTCTCGGGGACGTTCCTCTACATCCTCGGCATCCTCAACCTGGTGATCCTGGTCGGGATAGTGAAGGTGTTCCGCAACATGCGCCGTGGCGTGTACGACGAGGCGGCGCTCGAGGAGCAGCTGAACAACCGAGGCTTCATGAACCGCTTCCTCGGCGGGCTCACGAAGTCGATCACCAAGCCCTGGCAGATCTACCCGGTCGGCGTGCTCTTCGGCCTCGGCTTCGACACCGCCACCGAGATCGGGCTGCTGGTGCTCGCCGGCGGGGCGGCAGCGTTCCAGCTGCCGTGGTACGCCATCCTCACGCTGCCGGTGCTGTTCGCGGCCGGCATGAGCCTGCTCGACTCGATCGACGGCTGCTTCATGAGCTTCGCCTACGGGTGGGCGTTCTCGCGACCGATCCGGAAGGTCTACTACAACATCACCGTCACTGCGCTGTCCGTCGCGGTGGCGCTGATCATCGGCACGATCGAGCTGCTCGGCATCCTCGGCCAGAAGCTGTCCATCACCAGTGGTCCGATCGCCTGGATCGGGAGCCTCGACCTGAACAACGTCGGCTTCGCGATCGTCGGCCTGTTCGTCTTCACCTGGCTCTTCGCCCTCGGCATGTGGCGCTACGGCCGCATCGAGGAGCGGTGGTCGGCCTCACTGGTCGACACCCCCGCCGAGTAGTCGCCGACCCGGCGCATCTCCTCGTCCAGCTTCGCTAGACGGGGACGAGCTCGACGGCTCCGACGGCGTAGCGGGCCAGGACGGTGCGAGCCAGCACCGGGTCTGCGCCCAGCGGCGCGGACACGGCGACGGCGCCGGCCTCGAGCGCGAGCTCGGCCGCTCGGTCCGGCAGGGTGCCGGGCGCCAGGAACAGCGAGCCCACCGCGATGTGGCGCCGGCCCTCGAACCGGAACTGCCGGACGGCCTCGCCGGTGGCCGGGGGAGTCGCCGACGCGTACGCCGCGACGGTGGGCAGCCGGTGCCGCGACCCCCACAGCCGCGCCAGCCGGGTGACGGCCTGGTTCGCGAGGTGGTCCGAGGAGCCTGCGGCGGCGAGCACCAGCGCGTCGAGCTCGCGCACCCGGGCGTCCTTGAGGGCGGCACGCAGCCGCCGGTCGAGGACCTCCAGGAAAGCCGTCTCGAGGCCCAGCACCCGCGTCGAGCGGATCCGCAGGCCGGCGTGGCGGGCGGTGGCCTCGGCGACGACCTCGGGCACGTCGACCTTGGCGTGGTATGCCTCGGAGAGCAGCAGCGGCACCACGACGATCTCGTCGTAGCCGGCCTTCACGAGTCGGTCGACGACCGTCGCGAACGACGGCTTCGACAGCTCGAGGAACGCGGGCTCGATGCGCAGGTCGGGGCGCATCGCCCGCACCTCGCCGACGAGCGCCTTGATCGTCTGGGCCGAGCGAGGGTCACGGCTGCCGTGGGCGAGGGCCACCAGAGCTGGTGCGGTCATCGGTGGTCTCCTTTCGGGGAGTGGTGCTGTGGGGAGATGTGGTTCATGCGTGGATCCCGCACTCGGTCTTGCCGGTGCCGGCCCAGCGGCCGCTGCGCGGGTCCTCGCCCGGCGCGACGCGCCGCGTGCAGGGCCAGCAGCCGATCGACGGGTAGCCGTCGTAGCGCAGCGGGTTGACCAGGACGTTGTGCTCCACGATGTAGGCGTCGACCTCGTCCTCGGTCCAGCGGGCGAGGGGAGAGACCTTGACCTTGCGCTTGGACTCGTCCCAGCCGATGACGGGCGCGATGACCCGGTTGTGGGTCTCGTCGCGACGCAGCCCGGTGGCCCACGCGTCGTACCCGGCGAGCGCGTCCTCGAGCGGCTTGACCTTGCGCAGCGCGCAGCACAGGTCGGGGTTGCGGGCGAACAGGTCCTTGCCGTAGGTCTCGTCCTGCTCGGCGACCGACTGCTCGGCCTTCACGTCGACGAGGTTCACCGGCAGCGTCGCCGCGACGGCGTCTCGCGTGCCGATGGTCTCCGCGAAGTGGTAGCCGGTGTCCAGGAACACCACGTCGATGCCCGGCGCGACCCTGGACGCGATGTGCGACAGCACGGCGTCGCCCATCGACGACGTCACCGCGAAGCGCTCGCCGAACGTCGCGACCGCCCACTCGATGATGACCTCGGCCGGAGCGAGCTCGAGCTCGGCGCCGGCGTGGCGCACCAGCTCCTGGAGCTCGGCCTCGCTGCGGCCGTGCGTGTTCGTGCCCTTGAACAACCGGGCAGCCTCGGTGATCTCCGTGGTCATGTGCGTGCTTCCGTGTCGGAGGTGGGAGCTGCCGGTTGGGGCCGGGGGATCATCCCCGTCATCGAGAGCGTGAACGCCCGCAGGCAGGAGTGGCACTCCCAGGAGCCGTGCCCGGACTCGCTGGGCCGGATGGTCTCCTCGCCGCAGTACGGGCAGTGGAACGGGATGCCGCGGCCGCTCATGAGACGGCCTCCAGAGCCAGGTGACCGGCCTCGCCGCGCAGCGCCGCGTCGTCGGCGCGCGTCACCCACACCGCGAACGACTCGTCGTCGTCTCGCTGGTCCAAGAAGGCCGTCACGACGTTGGTGATGTAGTCGTCGAGGCCGGCGCTCGTGACCTTGTGGGCCCGCAGCTTCTTGCCGAAGCGTGGATCGAGGCCAAGGCCGCCCCCGAGGTGCACCTGGTAGCCCTCGACCTGCTGCCCGTCGGCATCGAGGACGAGCATGCCCTTGAGGCCGATGTCGGCGACCTGGGTGCGGGCGCAGGCGTTGGGGCAGCCGTTGACGTTGACGGTGATCGGCACGTCGAGTGCTGGGAACCGGTCCTCGAGGACCGCGATCAGGTCGGCAGCGCGCTGCTTGGTCTCGACGATGGCGAGCTTGCAGAACTCGATGCCGGTGCAGGCCATGGTGTTGCGTCGCCAGTTCGACGGCCTGGCGGAGAGCCCGATGCCGTCGAGTGCTCGCACCAGGCTGTCGACCTGGTCGCGCTCGACGTCGAGCACCAGCAGCTTCTGGTACGGCGTCGTGCGGACCCGTTGCGAGCCGTGGACCTCGGCGATGTCGGCGAGCCGGCTCAGCACCGCGCCGTCGACGCGGCCGACCGTCGGAGCCACGCCGACGAAGTACCGGCCGTCCTTCTGCTCGTGCACGCCGATGTGGTCACCGCCGCCCACCGGAGCGCCCGGCGACTCGCAGTCGACGAGGGGTCCGTCGAGGTACTTGGACTCCAGCACCTCGCGGAACTTCTCGATGCCCCAGTCCTGCACCAGGAACTTGATGCGAGCGCGCGAGCGCAGCCGCCGGTAGCCGTAGTCGCGGAAGACGCCGATGACTCCCTCCCAGACGTCGGCGACCTCCTCGGTCGGGATCCAGACGCCCATCTTCTGGGCGAGCATCGGGTTGGTGGAGAGCCCGCCGCCGACCCAGACGTCGAAGCCCGGCCCGTGCTCGGGGTGGACGGTGCCGACGAAGGAGACGTCGTTGACCTCGGGAGCCACGTCCTGGCTGGGGTGTCCGCTCACGGACGTCTTGAACTTGCGCGGCAGGTTGGCGTAGTCGGGGTCACCGATGTAGCGGCGCTTGATCTCCTCGATGGCCGGGGTGCCGTCGACGATCTCGTCGGCGGCGATGCCGGCGACGGGGGAGCCGAGGATGACGCGTGGCGAGTCGCCACAGGCCTCCAGCGTGTCGAGACCGACCGCCTTCGAGCTTCGCCCAGATCGCGGGCACGTCCTCGATGCGGATCCAGTGGTACTGCACGTTCTGCCGGTCGGTGACGTCGGCGGTGCCTCGGGCGTAGGTGGTGCTGACCTCGCCGATGGCACGGAGCTGGTCGGTGGTGAGCTGCCCGCCGTCGATGCGCACCCGCATCATGAAGTACTCGGCGTCGAGCTCCTCCGGCTCGAGCGCACCGGTCTTGCCGCCGTCGAGGCCCGGCTTGCGCTGGGTGTAGAGGCCCATCCAGCGGAACCGCCCGCGCAGGTCGGGCCCGTCGATCGAGGCGAACCCTCGCTTGGAGTAGACGTTCTCGATGCGAGCGCGGACGTTGAGGGGGTTGTCGTCCTTCTTGGCCTGCTCGTTCTGGTTCAGCGGCTCGCGGTAGCCGAGCGCCCACTGGCCCTCACCGCGCTTTTGGCGAGGGCGCCCGGAGCGGCCGGGGCCGGTGGCGGCCGGCTTCGTCGCGGGGGACTTCGTGGCGGAGTCTTGGGGGGGTGTCACGGTGAGTTGCGCTCCTGGAGACGGGGAGGCGCGCGGCGCGCAGGGCCTTCGACGGCGATGTCGAGGGGGTGTCCGGCGAACGCGCGCCCGGCTGGAGATGCAGCGGGGCGGTCAGGCGTGCCAGGAACGACAGATCATGCTGCGCGTGCGACCGAGGTCTACGTGGCGGCGGGCCACGAGATACGTCGTCGTTGCGCTGAGCATGTCCAGAAGTCTCACAAGCCGGACGCCCGTCCCACAAACCCGGATCTTATGATGTGAGACGACTGTCCGCGATCTGATACGCCGAACGGCGCTGCCCGGTCCCGCTGGACCCGTCACTAGGGTGACGGCATGAGCGATCTGAGCCTCGCCAAGACTGCCAGCACGGCGTACGACGCCGCTCTCGAGGTGATCGCCTCGGTGGAGCCCCGTGTGGCCGAGGCCACACGCGCCGAGCTCCGCGACCAACGGGCGTCGCTCAAGCTGATCGCGAGCGAGAACTACGCCTCGCCGGCGGTGCTGTTGACGATGGGCACCTGGTTCAGCGACAAGTACGCCGAGGGCACGGTCGGGCACCGCTTCTACGCCGGCTGCCACAACGTCGACACGATCGAGGCGCTCGCGGCCGAGCACGCACGTGAGCTGTTCGGCGCGCCGTACGCCTATGCCCAGCCGCACTCGGGCATCGACGCCAACCTGGTCGGCTTCTGGTCGATCCTCGCGCACCGCGTTGAGTCGCCTGCGCTCGAGAAGCACCAGGTCAGAGGAGTCAACGAGCTCTCCGAGGCCGACTGGGAGGAGCTGCGGCACGAGTTCGGCAACCAGCGGATGCTCGGGATGTCCCTGGACTCCGGTGGTCACCTCACCCACGGCTTCCGGCCGAACATCAGCGGCAAGATGTTCCACCAGCGCTCCTACGGCACCGACCCGGAGACCGGGCTGCTGGACTACGACCGGGTCGCCGAGGCGGCCCGGGAGTTCCGCCCGCTGGTGCTGATCGCCGGCTACTCCGCCTACCCACGCCGGGTGAACTTCGCGAAGATGCGCGAGATCGCCGACGAGGTCGGCGCGACGCTTGATGGTCGACATGGCGCACTTCGCCGGGCTCGTCGCGGGCAAGGTGTTCACCGGTGACGAGGACCCGGTGCCCCACGCACACCTGACCACCACCACCACGCACAAGTCGCTGCGCGGCCCGCGCGGCGGGCTGGTGCTGGCGACGGAGGACTACGCGCCCTCGGTCGACCGCGGCTGCCCGATGGTCCTCGGCGGTCCGCTGTCGCACATCATGGCCGCGAAGGCCGTGGCGCTTGCCGAGGCCCGGCAGCCGGCATTCCAGACCTACGCCCAGAAGATCGCCGACAACGCGAAGTCACTCGCCGAAGGCTTCCTGAAGCGTGACGCGACGTTGGTGACCGGCGGCACGGACAACCACATCGTGCTGCTCGACGTGTCGTCCTTCGGGCTGACTGGTCGACAGGCCGAGTCGGCACTGCTCGACGCAGGCGTGGTCACCAACCGCAACTCCGTGCCGCAGGACCCGAACGGCGCCTGGTACACCTCCGGCATCCGCTTCGGCACGCCGGCGCTGACCACGCGAGGGTTCGGGGCCGACGAGTTCGACAAGGTCGCTGAGCTCGTCGTCGACGTCTTGAACAACACGACGCCCAACAACACGAAGGCCGGCGCGCCCTCGAAGGCGACCTACACGCTCGCCGACGGTGTTGCCGACCGCACCAAGGCCGCGTCCGGCGAGATGCTCGACAAGCACCCGCTCTACCCGGGCCTCGAGCTCACCTGACCTGGAGCAGATCCAGGCTGAACCTCGCGGTCGCCGCGCGCTCGGCTGCCACGTGCTCGAGCTCGGGCGTCACGGGCGCATCGAGGTGCTCGAACGGCAGGGTGGACAGGCCGACCCAGACCATCAGGTGCAGCGCGTGGGCACGTCGTACGACGGACTCGGGGATGTCGCAGCCCTCGGCACGGAGCCCCTCGACATAGGCAGGCACGATCACGCTCTCGACCTCGGCGAGCGACGCCGCGGTGCGGCGCCCGACCTGCACATCGCCCACGAGGAGCTGGCCCAGGTCGAAGCCGACGGGCAGCATCGTCATGAAGCCGAAGTCGATCAGTGTGAAGCCCTCGACGCCGTCGACGACGAGCAGGTTGTTGGGGCACGCGTCTCCGTGAGCGGGCAGGTGCGGCAGTGCGGCTAGCTCCTCGACGAGACCTGCCGCGTCGTCGGCCGTGGCCAGCAGGCGGGCGCGCAGGTCGGCGTCGAACGCTCCCGCCACCAGGGGGTGGTGCCAGATGCCGTCGTCGCGGAGCATCGGCAGCACCTGCCCGGTGAGGCGCCCCTCGAGGTAGTCGCGCACCGTGAACGGGTGCTCGCCGACCAGCCCCCGCTCCCGCACCCGGGAGCTGCCCGCGAACCGGCCGAGCAGGTGGGCGGCGCGCTCGTAGCGGGAGAGGTCCCATGGCACCTGCCGCGCCTCGACCTCCTCGAGCCACACCGTGGCCGACTTCTCGTCGAGGTCGAAGACCCCGAACGACCTAGGCATCCGAAGTCCGTCGGGCAGCCGTTCGGAGAGATCCGATCGGTAGACCAGGGGTTCGGTGCGCCACGGCACGCCCGCCTCGGCCATCGCGACCATCTCCGGCGGCACCGATGCGAACAGCGGCGACCTCGACCACGACTGCACGTGCTTGACGAAGAAGCTGAACGGCGTCGCGGCGCCTGAGACGGACGCATGACCACGCACCCAGTAGCGGCCCGCGGTCGTGATCGCGGGCAGGTCGTAGTCGACCACTGTCGCCTGCGAGTCGAGGAGGGCGACATCGCCGGAAGACGCCCGGAGCAGGTCGGCGACCATCTCCGTCAGCTGGGCGTCCGAGACGTCGGCCGGACCGAGAGCCGCGCGATCGTGTGCCATCATCCCTCCATCTAGGAAAGTCGCTTTCCTAACTCCAAGAAGGTAAAGTGACTTTATGACTTTCGTCAAGGCCGAGTTCGATCCGGACCAGACACATGTCCCCCTGCTGATGGGGCTGCTGTTCCGGCAGGTCCGCCAGATCTTCGACGGTGAGGACTGGGACGGCCTGCGGCAGTCCCACTTCCGGGTTGTGTCGGCGGTGCCGGAGGGTGGCGTGAGCGTCACCGAGCTTGCCGAGCGGGTGCGGATGACCAAGCAGGGCTGTGGCCAGTTCGTCACACAGCTCGTCGAGACCGGCCACCTGGCCGTGGAGCCCGACCCCGACGACCGGCGGGTGCGCAGGGTCCGTCGTACGGCCAACGGTCGTCGGCTGCTCGAGGCGGTGCGCAAGCGCAACCTACGCATCGAGCAGGAGTGGGCCGACGTGGTGGGGGAACGGCGCTACCGCGTGTTCCGGCAGGTGCTCGAGGAGCTGGCCATGGACAGCCTGCGCGGCTGACGCTCACCCGACGATCGGCGTCGTCCGTTCCACGATGTAGCCGAGGTCGACGCCGCGCGGCAGCGTGCCGAGGGTCCCGGTGTACTCGTTCCCGAGGCGGGTCGCGCAGAACGCGTCGGCGACCGCGGCCGGTCCGTGCTGCACCAGGAGCGCACCCTGCAGGCACACCGCCATCTGCCCGGCCAGCCGGCGCGCGCCGACCTCTAGCTCCGAGGTGTCCGCCAGCGTCTCGAGCACCGACTCGATCGCCCGGTCAAGCCGAGGGTCCTCGCCACGCGCCTTGCCGACCTCGACCAGCCACGCATTGAGCGCCTCGGGCTCCCGGGAGATCGCTCGCAGGACGTCGAGGGCGTTGACGTTTCCCGAACCCTCCCAGATCGAGTTCAAGGGCGACTCCCGGAACAGCAGCGGCATTCCGGAGTCCTCGACGAAGCCGTTGCCGCCAAGGCACTCGAGGGCCTCGGCGACCATCATCGGGGTGCGCTTGCACACCCAGTACTTCGCGAGCGGCAGCGCGATCCGACGCAGCGCGGCCTCGTGCGGGTCGTGGGCGTCGTCGACAGCGGCGGCCAACCGCATGCCGATCGCAGTCGCCGCCTCCGACTCCACCGCGAGGTCTGCGATCACGTTCTGCATCAGCGGCTTGTCGGCCAGCAGCCCGCCGAACGCCGAGCGGTGCGCGACGTGCCACGAGGCCTCGGCCAGCGCGCGCCGCATCAGCGACGCAGAGCCGAGCACGCAGTCCAGCCTGGTGGCAGCGACCATCTCGATGATCGTGCGGACGCCTCGGCCCTCGTCGCCGAGTCGCTGCGCCCAGGTGCCGCGGAGCTCCAGCTCCGACGAGGCGTTGGAGCGGTTGCCGAGCTTGTCCTTGAGGCGTACGACGTCGAGCCGGTTGCGGCTGCCGTCGGGAAGGGCGCGTGGCACCAGGAAGCAGGTGACGCCGGCGTCGGCCTGCGCCAGCACCAAGAACACGTCGTTCATGGGTGCGGAGGTGAACCACTTGTGCCCGTCGAGGGTGTACTCGCCGTCGACCGAGGTCGGCGTCGCTCGCGTGACGTTGGCCCGCACGTCCGAGCCGCCCTGCTTCTCGGTCATGCCCATCCCGGCCAGCGCGCCCGCCTTTTCGGCGACGGGACGGATGCCGGGGTCGTAGGCGGTCGAGGCGAGCCGTGGCGTCCACTCCTTGGCGACGGCGTCGTCGGCTCGCAGCGCCGGGACCGCGGCGTAGGTCATCGACAGCGGGCAGCCGTGGCCCGGCTCGGTCTGGGACCAGGCGAAGAAGGCGGCGGCGCGACGCACGTGCGGATGCGGGGCGTCGGTCGTCCACGGGGCGGCCTGCAGCCCGAAGCCGACGCCTCGCTCCATCAGCCAGTGCCACGACGGGTGGAAGCGCACCTCGTCGACCCGGTTCCCGTAGCGGTCGTAGGGGACCAGCTCCGGCTCGTGCTGGTTGGCGAGCAGGCCGTGCTCGCGGGCCTCGGCGGAGCTGGCCAACGCACCGATCGGTGCGATGTCGCTGAGCACCTCGTCGCTCGCGTGGCGGGTGACCGCCTCGACCAGAGCCAGGTCCGACATCACCGTGTTGTGGTCCACCAGCGGGGGAGCCTGGTTCGCGGTTGCGCGGATGTCAGCGGCCATGTCGATACCGTAGAGGCATGCCGGCCAAGACGGAGGGCAAGTCCGACGAGGCACGGCCCTTCTCCGCTCGTCTCTTGGTCGTGCGCGACACCTTGTGGCGACTCATCGTCGCGACCGTCGGAACCTGCTTCCGGAACCGGGTCACGGGCCTGGCGGCCGAGGCCGCGTTCTTCGCGCTGCTGTCCCTGCCGCCGCTGCTGTTCGGCCTGGCCGGCTCGATCGGCTACGTCTTCGAGAACATCAGCCCGGACCAGGTCGAGCAGGTCCGCGAGTCGATCATCGAGGTGTCCTCCCGCGCGCTGACCCCGCAGACCGTCGATGCGATCGTCCGTCCGACGCTCAACGACGTCTTCTCCGGCGGACGGTTCGACGTGATCTCTGTCGGCTTCATCCTCGCGCTGTGGTCCGGGTCGCGAGCACTGAACGTGTTCGTCGAGACCGTCACGATCATGTACGGCCTCGGCGGCCACCGCGGCATCGTGAAGACGCGGGTGCTGTCCTTCTCCCTCTACGTCATGGGCCTGCTGACCGGTGTCGTGACGCTGCCGCTCGTCGTTGCGGGACCGAGCCTGGTGCGCAAGGTGGTGCCGGAGCGGCTCGACTTCATGAACGAGCTCTACTGGCCGATCGTCATCGTGCTGGGCATCTGCTTCCTCGCCACGCTCTACCACGTCTCGGTGCCGGTGCGGACGTCATGGCGGTTCAACCTGCCGGGCGCCGCGCTGACGATGGTGATCTGGATCTTCGGTTCCTTCTTGCTGCGGTGGGTGCTGACGAGCACGGCAGGGGACTCGACCTCGATCTACGGGCCGCTTGCTGCGCCGATCGTGGTGATGCTCTGGCTCTACCTGCTCTCGATCGCGGTGCTGATAGGCGCTGCCCTCAACGCCGCCTTCGACCGGTTGTGGCCGGACAAGGAGACGGCGCGGGCACGCATGGAGGTGGTGCGCAAGCTGCGCATGAAGGCGCTGATTCCGCGGCTGCGTCGCGACGAGGAGGAGCAGGAGCAGTTCGCCGACGTGACCCCCGACGAGGAGGCGACCACCATGGTGCTGCAGGCCCGTGGCGAGGACGAGCGCTGAATAACCACCTGCGCGCGTCGACCCCTCCGCCGTACATTCCGGGTGTGCTGGACGCGATCGGCTTCGACACGGAGATCGCCCGGTGGGCCGAGCGCTGGACCGCCGGGGACGCCTCCGTGGGCAGGGTCGTGCGCGTGGACCGCGGGATCGTGTCGGTGCTCACCGAGACCGGGCCGCACCGGGTGACCATCGGTGGCGGGCTGCTCACCCGCATGGGCGCCGATCCGCTCGAGGGCCCCTGCACCGGTGACTGGGCGATCCTGCGGGACTGGCCGGACCACCGGACCACGATCGAGCAGCTGCTGCCGCGCCGCACCGCCGTCGTCCGCGCCGCGGCCGGCAAGCAGAGCCACGACCAGGTGCTGTGCGCGAACGTCGACGTGGCCGCCGCCGTCGTCGCCCTGCACCCCTTGCCGGTGATGGCCAAGGTGGAGCGTCTGGTCGCGCTGGCCTGGGAGAGCGGCGCCCGGCCGCTGGTGGTGCTCACCAAGGCCGACCTGGTCTCCGATGCGGACCAGGTCGCCGAGGACGTCGCGGCAACCGTCCCCGATGTCGACGTGGTCGTGGTCAGCACCCTCGTCGGCACAGGCGCAGACACTCTCCGCGACATCGTGGGAGGCCGGCGGACGATGGCACTGATCGGCGCCTCGGGTCACGGCAAGTCCTCGCTGACCAACCTGCTCGTCGGGGCCGACGTGCTGACCACCCGCGCGATCCGCGACGACGGTCGCGGCCGGCACACGTCGGTTCGTCGCGAGCTGGTGCCGTTGCCCGGCGGCGGTGCGGTGATCGACACCCCAGGGCTGCGCGGCGTCGGGCTGGTCGGCGCGGAGGTCGGGCTCGCGCACGTGTTCGCGGACGTGGAGGCGTTCGCCGCCACGTGTAGGTTCGACGACTGCGCGCACGCCGGGGAGCCCGGGTGCTCGGTGGCGCGGGCCCTCGAGGAGGGCACGTTGTCGATGCGCCGGTTCGAGAGCTGGCAGCATCTGCAGCGCGAGCTCGCCTGGCGGTCGGCCCGCAAGGAGGCCCGCGTCAAGGCGGCCCGCAGACGTCGCTGAACCCGACGAGGGTCAGCGGAGGAGGTACTCAGTGAGCAAGACGCCGACCGTCCGCGAGGCGACGCCGGAAGACCTCGACACGGTTCGAGAGATCGTCACCGAGGCGTACGGCGGTGAGCAGACGGCAGGTCTGTTCGACGGACTCCGCGAGTCGACGGCGTGGCTCGACGTGGCGTTCGTCGCCGAGGACAAGGACCGGGTCGTCGCGGCCGCCTGCTTCACGCGGGCCTGGCTGGACGCGCCGACCAAGATCTTCGAGGTCCTGGTGCTCTCGCCGGTGGCCGTGCTGCCTGAGCGGCAGCGCGCGGGCGTCGGGACGCTGCTGGTCGAGGAGAGCCTGCAGCTTCTCGGCAAGCGCGAGGAGCCACTGGTCTTCCTGGAGGGCGACCCCGGCTTCTTCAGCCGGGTCGGGTTCATCTCCGGTCACGAGCTGCACTTCCGGCCGCCGTCCACACGAGTGCCTGAGCCGGCGTTCCAGGTGGCGACGCTGCCCGGCTACGACCAGGCGACGATGACGGGCGCGGTGGTCTACCCCGACGTCTGGTGGCAGCACGACGCCATCGGCGTGCGACCCGAGGCCTGACCCCGCGCGGACAGCCCTCTCAGCGCAGGCCGGTGCCGTAGATTCTCAGCGTGCCCGACACCGCCGCCGAAGAGACCCGCGGGCGGGTACGGCTCCCGGCCAGCACGCGGTCACCGGCCTGGGAGCTCAGCCGGCGGTTGCTGTTCGCGCTGGGGATCCTCGTGTTCACCGTCATGCTGGTGTACGTCGACCGGGACGGCTACCGCGACAACGCCGACCCGACCCGCCAGGTCGACCTGGTCGACTCCATCTACTACACGACCGTCACCTTGAGCACGACCGGCTACGGGGACATCGCGCCGTACCAGGCGCACAGCCGACTCATCAACGCATTCGCCGTCACCCCGCTGCGGATCGGTTTCCTGCTGCTGCTGATCGGTGCGACGCTCGAGGTGCTCGCCTCACGGGGCCGCGAGATGTTCCGGATAGCCCGGTGGAGGAGAAGCATGGAACAGCACGTCGTCATCATCGGCTACGGCACCAAGGGTCGCAGCGCCGTCGAGACGCTGCGCAGCAACGGCATCGACGGTGAGCAGATCGTCGTCGTCGACCCCAGCAGCACGGCGCTGGGGGAGGCCCACGACGACGGGCTGGCGGTCGTGACCGGAGACGCGACCCGCCGCGAGGTGCTCCGTCGCGCGGGGGTGGCTCGCGCCAGGCAGGTCATCATCACCACCGACCGCGACGACTCCACGGTGCTGGCGACCTTGAACGCCCGTCAGCTGAACCCCGACTGCTACGTCGTGGCCGCAGTCCGGGAGTCCGACAACGTCCAGCTCGTGCGGCAGAGCGGTGCGGACTCCGTGGTGACGTCCTCGGACGCGGTGGGACGCATGATCGGCCTCTCCTCGCTGAGCCCGACCCTCGGCGCGGTGATGGAGGACCTGCTCTCGGTCGGCGACGGCCTCGAGGTCGCCGAGCGCGACCTGCTCGTGCAGGAGGTCGGACGCCAGCCGCAGTCGTTGCCCGACCAGGTCATCGCCGTCGTGCGCGACGGCACGGTGCACCGCTACTTCGACCCGACGGTGACCCAGCTGGTGCGCGGCGACCGGCTGGTGGTGGTCCGCCCCTCTGCCGAGCTGCCCTGGGCGCCGCGGCCAGGCACGCACGGCGAGGCCTCCACCACCGAGGACGAGGACCAGTCCTCCTAGCCGAGATCGGCCACCGCGGCGTCGAGGGTGGGATAGATGTTCAGCACCTGCTCCACGCCGAGCATCTCCAGCACGCGAAGGGCGGTCTGGCTCGGCGCGATGATCGCGGCGTGGGCGTCACGAGCCACGGCGTCGCGATGGACCGTGAGCAGCGCGCTGAGACCGGTGGAGTCCATGAAGGAGATGCCGGACAGGTCGAGGAGCAGCAGCCGGTAGCCGTCAGCGAAGGCGTCCTCCGCAGCGGTGGTGAGGCTGGGGGCGCTGGACATGTCGAGCTCGCCGACGGCGCGGACAAGGACGTGTCCGTTCCGGTTCTCGACGCTCAGACGCAGCAGCACCGTTTGAGGATTGCCGGTCTCGTCGTACAGAAACTGATATCGCGGTGTGAGCATGTTCATGTTTGAAGACACACCCGCTGACCTGCGATTGCATCGGTATCGAACACATGTGCGAGTCTCTGGCATGCTGGGCGGATGGCGGGTGGCATGGGCGGCGGCACGGGGGCACGAGGCGGGCTGCCGATGTCGCAACGGGTCCGGCTCGGCGATCACGCACCCGGTGAGCCCCGGCCGGCGGGTGGGCACGACGACGGGTGCCCGGCGCGGCACTGCTGGGTGGGCGACTCGGTCGACGGCGCCGGCGTGAAGCGCCCGGGGCTTCTCGTCGAGTGGCGCGAGACCGGAGCCGGTTGGGAAGGGCGCGTCGTGTACGTCGCGGGTCTGCGCCGAGACGGCTGGTCGGTGGTCGAGGAGTGGTTGCCGGCGTCGTTGCTGACACCCGGCTGACAGCAGCTGCAGCGGAGCGCCCCACCGGACCTGGGGGATTGAGGCGGGGCGCTCCTAGAGGAGGAGCAGCTGCGTGGTTCCTCCGGATGCCTGCATACCCATCTCGGGCGCTGTTCAAAAGCGTTGGCTAGACAGCAAAATCGCGAGGTGGGAGCCGCATCAGCCGAGGAACAGCAGGACTGCGATGACGACGAGGACGACAAGGAGGAGGAGGGTGCCCGCCCATCCCTGTCTCTTGTTGCCTGAGGTGAACACGGGTGAGCGCAACCTGAGCTAGAGGACAGAGTTCGAGGTGTGGTGGATCCACCACGCCGAGGGGCACGAGCATCGTGCGCCGTTCCCCCGCTGCATCGTTCAACGACCCGACCCGCGAGACGTTACGTTTGACCGCCGTTTCGCAACGGCTGTGTCACATGTGCCACGTGAACCGCGGCGTGGAGAGGGGCCGCGAGGCCCCAGGGTGCCGGCGCCCACCCCCCAAGCAACCCCCAACGAGACGCCAGCCACCCGGGGGCCTCGCATGTTGAACGACGCACGGGGCCGCGAGTCACGGCCGCTGTCGCGCAGCTTTTTGTGGGTGCCCCCGCGGGTCGCGAGGGAGTGCAACCGGGCGGGGGCACCCGCCGGGCCGTCCCTCCCATGGTGCGGCCTGGCTGCGCCTCTCAACGAGACGTGGAGCGAGGGGGTTACGGCCTGCCCGTAAAGAGTTCTGTAGGGTGCACACCCGATCGCGGACGCGAGGGCTGGTCTCGAACTGGTCCCGTCTCGATCTCAAGTCCGGGCCGCCACCTGCCGATGCGGTGGGGGAGCCGGGGCCCACAGTCCTCCGCGGGCCGCAACACCCCCCTTGCGGCCCGCGGAGCCCGGCTCCCCGTGCGGGCCGGGCCCCGCGCAGACTGCAGCGAGTTGGGCATTTTCGGGCAAATACCGCGGCGCGGCCTTCAGTCCCGGTCGGTGGACTGCCGATGAAAAGAGCGCTACATCCACCCGGACGGGGGAGGTCCCATGAGCATCGACGACATCGACACCCAGATTCCCGAGCTGCGTGACGGCTACGAGGACCTCGTGTCGTTCGCGGACTTTTGCAACTTCCTCGTCGACGACGAGGTGAGCTTCGAGGCGCAACGCCTCATCGAGTCCGCCCGCGCCCTGCTGGGTGCGACGACGGCCAACCTGATGGGCCGCCCCGGCGTGCCGGTCTGAGACGCCCGGCCGACCCTTCAGACGGTCAGCAGGTTGATCTCGAAGCTGTAGCGGCTCGCCGCGTAGAGGTGCGTGCCGAACTCCACCACGCGGCCATGGTCGTCGTAGGCGACTCGCTGCATCGTCAGCAGCGCCGAGCCGCGAGGTTCCGAGAGCAGCTTCGCCTCGGCGGCAGTGGCGGTGCGAGCGCCGACGGTCTGGTGGGCGGAGTGCAAGCGTGATGCCCTGTGCCCGCACCAGGTCGTAGAGACCACGCGCGACCAGGTCGTCCGCGGTGAAACCGACGATGCCGGCCGGCAGGTAGTTGGTCATCTTGGCGATCGGCTTGTTGCGCGCGCTGCGCAGCCTCACCAGCTCGACCACGTCGTCACCACGCTCGAGCATCAGTCTCCGTGAGATGTCCGCAGTCGCCCGGACCACCTGGAACGAGAGCACCTTGGTCCTCGGCGCCTGCCCCTCTCGCAGCAGGTCGTCGTGCAGGCTGGTGAGCTCCAGCGAACGGCGCATCTTCGGCTGGACGACTCGGGTGCCGATTCCGCGCCGGCGGACCACCAGACCCTTGTCGACCAGCATCTGCATCGCTCGGCGCATCGTCGGCCGGGACAGCCTGAGTGCGTCCGCGAGGGCGATCTCGTTCAGCAGCAGGGTCCCCGGGGGGAGGGCCCCGGAGTCGATGGCCTGCTCTAGGTGCTGGGCGACCTGGAAGTAGAGCGGCACCGGGCTGCTGCGGTCGATCGCGAAGGACCCCAAGGCGTCGAGGGAGGAGTCCGTGGCCGTCGGCATGTTGTCAGTATGTCAGAACTAACTGGTTAAGCCGGAGGATTGTCAGCGCCCCGTGAGGCACTTCGTGAGGCACTGCGCCGTCTTGACACCCCTTCGAGCGACGTACGATTGTCAGGACAAAGCCACGACACGAAAGGCTCCCTGTGCGGACCATCGAGCACTGGATCTCGGGCAAGCTCAGCTCCGGGACGTCCGACCGGACCGCTCCGGTCTTCAACCCGGCGACCGGCGAGCAGCAGGCGGAGGTCCTGCTCGCCAGCGAGACCGACGTCGAGGCGGCGGTCGCTTCGGCGCAGGAGGCGTTCCCAGGGTGGTCGCAGACCTCGCTCAGCAAGCGGACCAAGGTGTTGTTCGCCTTCCGCGAGCTGGTGAACGCGCATGCGGGTGAGCTGGCCGAGGCGATCACCGACGAGCACGGCAAGGTGCTCTCGGACGCGCTGGGCGAGGTGCAGCGCGGTCTGGAGGTCGTCGAGTTCGCGTGCGGCATCCCGAGCCTGCTCAAGGGCGACTACTCCGACCAGGTCTCGACCGACGTCGACACGTTCTCGTTCCGCGAGCCGCTGGGCGTGGTCGCCGGCATCACCCCGTTCAACTTCCCCGCGATGGTGCCGATGTGGATGTTCCCGGTCGCCATCGCGTGCGGCAACACGTTCGTGCTCAAGCCCAGCGAGCGCGACCCGTCGGCCTCGCTGCTGATCGCCGACCTGTGGCAGCGCGCCGGGCTGCCGGACGGTGTGTTCAACGTCGTGCACGGCGACAAGGTCGCGGTCGACGCCATCCTCGACTCGCCGGACGTGGCGGCGGTGTCGTTCGTCGGCTCCACGCCCATCGCGAAGTACATCCACGAGCGCGGCACCGCGAGCGGCAAGCGCGTCCAGGCGCTCGGCGGCGCGAAGAACCACGCGATCGTGCTGCCGGACGCCGATGTCGAGTTCGCGGCGGACCACCTGGCGGCGGCCGCGTTCGGCTCGGCAGGCGAGCGGTGCATGGCCATCTCGGTCGCCGTCGCGGTGGGAACTGCCGGTGACGCTGTCGTCGGCGCCGTCAACGAGCGCGCCCGCGCCGTCAAGGTCGGCTCCGGTCGCGACTCCGACAGCGAGATGGGCCCGGTCGTCACCAAGCAGGCGCAGGAGCGCATCGTCGGGCCTGGTCGGCACCGGCGAGAGCCAGGGTGCGTCGGTCACCGTGGATGGCCGCGGCTACGTCGTGCCCGGCCACGAGGAGGGCTTCTTCGTCGGGCCCACGGTCATCGACGAGGTGACCGCCGAGATGGACGTGTACCGCGAGGAGATCTTCGGCCCGGTGCTGGCCGTCGTCCGTGTCGAGACGGTCGACGAGGCCATCGACCTGGTGAACTCGAACCCCTACGGCAACGGCACCGCGATCTTCACCAGCAGCGGCGAGGCGGCGCGGCGGTTCCAGCGCGGCGTCAACGTCGGCATGATCGGCATCAACGTGCCGGTCCCGGTGCCGATGGCCTACTACTCCTTCGGTGGCTGGAAGGACTCGCTGTTCGGTGACAAGCACGTCCACGGCCCGGAGGGCGTCAGCTTCTACACGCGCGCCAAGGTCGTGACCGCTCGGTGGCCGCACGTCAGCCACGACAGCGAGGCCAGCTTCCACTTCCCGACGTCGAAGTGATGGCGCTCGACCTGCTCACCGTCGGACGTGTGGGCGTCGACCTCTACCCGCAGCAGTCCGGCGTGCCGCTCGCGGACGTCACGAGCTTCGCGAAGTTCCTCGGCGGCACCGCGACCAACGTCGCGGTCGGGGCAGCACGTCTCGGGCACCGCACCGGCGTGCTCACCAAGGTCGGGCCGGACGGCTTCGGTGCGTACGTCCGCAAGGCGCTCGAGGGCTTCGGCGTCGACGCGTCGTACGTCGGGACCGCGGAGGACCTGCTCACCCCCGTCGTGTTCTGCGAGCTCGACCCGCCCGAGGACCCGCCGCTGCTGTTCTACCGGCTCCCGGTGGCGCCCGACCTCACGCTCACTGGCGAGGACGTCCCCTGGGACGTGGTGCGCGACGTGCCGGTGCTGTGGGTCACCGGCACCGGCGCCAGCGTCGAACCAGCCCGCGGCACCCAGCTCGAGATGCTCGAGCACCGCGGCCGGCCGGCCACCGGCGAGGGCCGGTACACCGTGCTGGACCTCGACTGGCGGCCGATGTTCTGGCCGTCGCCCGACGAGGCCCGAGTCGAGTACGACGCGATGCTGGGGCACGTCACCGTCGTCGTGGGCAACCGCGCGGAGGTCGAGGTGGCTGTCGGCACCGCCGATCCGCACCTGGCGGCCGATCGACTCCTGGAGCACGGCGTCGAGCTGGCGCTGGTCAAGATGGGCGGCGAGGGCGTGCTCGTTGCGACCGCGCAGGAGCGCACGATCGTGCCTCCGCACCCGGTCGAGGTGGTCTGCGGGCTGGGCGCGGGCGACGCGTTCGGCGGTGCGCTTGTCCACGGGCTGATGTCGGGCTGGGAGCCGGACCGCATCGCGGAGTACGCCAACGCGGCCGGCGCGATCGTCGCGTCCCGGCTCGCGTGCGCCGATGCGATGCCCACCATCGAGGAGCTCGACACCTTGGTTCGCTCACGAGAGGTCCCGGCATGAGCTTCACCCTCCCCGAGGTAGGGACGCCAACCCTGCGGGACCAGGAGTGGACGCGTCTGCTCAACACCCGGGCCGCCTTCCCCGAGGCCGTGGCGCGCGCGTACGCGACGCGACGTCGGCCGGGGCGGTTGCTCTCCGAGCGCGGCACGCTTTTCCTGGTCGCCGCCGACCATCCGGCCCGCGGCTCGCTCGGCACGGGAGGCGACCCGATGGCGATGGCCGACCGGCGCTCGCTGCTGGCCCGCCTGGTCGCCGCCTTGGCGCACCCCGACGTCGACGGCGTGCTCGGGTCGCCCGATGTCGTCGAGGAGCTGCTGCTGCTCGGCGCCCTGGAGGGCAAGGTCGTCATCGGGTCGATGAACCGCGGCGGCCTCGACGGCGCGACGTGGACGATGGACGACCGGTTCACCGGCTACGACGCCGCCAGCCTCGAGGCCAACCGTCTCGAGGGCGGGAAGATGCTGCTGCGCATCGACGACCGGGACGCCGCCACTGCCTCGACGCTCGAGAGCTGCGCGCACGCTGTCACCGCACTGGCCGAGTCCGGCCTGGTGGCGATGGTCGAGCCGCTGCCCTACCACCGCGGCGACGACGGCTCACTGACGCTCCGCAAGGACGCGGCGGCCCTGGCGCGCGCGACCACCGTCGCATCGGCGCTCGGCACCACGAGCGCTCACACCTGGCTGAAGATGCCGTCGTGCGACGAGCCCGAGGTGGTCTTCGGGTCCACGACCCTTCCCTGCGTCGTGCTGGGCGGCGTGCCCGGCCCGGACCCGGCTGCCGACCTCGAGTCGTGGGGGCGGGCGCTGGTGCAGCCGACCGTGCGGGGGCTCGTGGTGGGTCGGGCGCTGCTCTACCCACCCGACGGCGACGTCCGCGCCGCCGTCGACGCCGCGGCCAAGGTGCTGCGAGCCGCCGAGCGCCAGGAGGCGGGCGCATGACCATTCACCGCCCCTGGCCGAGCCTGGCCCGCGAGTCGCACCAGGTCGTCCGGCTGACGCCCGAGGACGCCGGGTGGACGTGGACCGGCCTGGAGGTGCTGCGTCTCGAGGCCGGACAGAGCGTGACGGTGGAGACCGGGCCGAGTGAGTGCTTCGTGCTGCCGCTGTCAGGTTCGTTGGCGGTCGAGGTCGCGGCTGCCGAGGGCGCGCCCGCGAAGTTCGACCTTGCGGGTCGGGAGAGCGTGTTCACCTCCGCAACCGACTTCGCCTACGCGGGCCGCGACAGCACGCTGGTGCTGACGAGCGACCGCCCGGCTGAGGTCGCACTGCCGGCTTCGCGGTGCACGACCCGCCTCGAGCCGAGGTACGGCGCAGTGGTCGACGTACCGGTCGAGGAGCGGGGCGCCGGTCTCGCGCTCCGCCGGGTGCGCAACCTCGGGGTGCCAGGGGTGTGGGACCACGCGGAGAAGCTGATCGCCTGCGAGGTGCTCACCCCTCCGGGCAACTGGTCGAGCTACCCGCCCCACAAGCACGACGCCAGCGAGCCGTGCCCGGTCGTCAACGAGGAGATCTACTACTACCGGCTCGCCGGACGGGACCGGCTGACGCCTTCGCGCGAGGGCATCGGCTACCACCACACCTACACCGGGCCGGAGCACGAGGCGGCCGGACTTGCACCGATCGACGAGACGCTGGAGGTGCGCGACCACGACGTGGTGCTGGTGCCCCACGGCTACCACGGGCCGTGCATGGCGGCGCCGGACTACCCGATGTACTACCTCAACGTGATGGCCGGCCCCGGCACCGAGCGCTCCATGGCGTTCTGCGACGACCCCGACCACGCCTGGATCCGCGGCACCTGGGAGCAGCAGGGCTGATCGGAGCCACGGGGCCCGTGAGGCGTTCTTGAGTCATTTCCGCCCCTGCGGGAGGGGAACGGCGCCCCTACCGTTCATGTGACGGGCGCAACAGCGGTCGCCTCACCCCTGAGCCAGCGGAGCATCATGACCGAGATCGCCGACGACCTGCTCCGGGGCCGGGTCGTGCTCGTCAGCGGAGGGACCCAGGGCCTCGGTGCCGCGGTGGCCACTGCGGCTGCCCGCAACGGGGCTGACGTCGTCATCACCGGTCGCCGCCCTGACGTTGGCGAGAAGCAGGTGGCGGCCCTGCTCGAGACCGGGGCGCGTGCCCACTACGTGGAGTGCGACGTCGCCGACGTCGAGCAGGACCTCGCCGCCGTGGCGCGGACCGTCGAGCTCTTCGGCCGGGTGGACGGCCTCGTCAACTGCGCCGGGCTCACCACCCGCGGCACCATGCTCGACACCACGCCGGAGCTGTTCGACGAGCACATCGCGGTCAACACGCGTGCGCCGTTCTTCTTGATGCAGGCCGCGATCAAGGACATGCAACGGCGCGGCGAGGGCGGCTCGATCGTCAACGTCATCACGATGTCCGCTCACGGCGGCCAGCCCTACCTCGCGCCGTACGTCGCGTCCAAGTCGGCGCTCGTCGGGCTCACCAAGAACGCGGCGTTCGCGCACCGCTGGGACCGCATCCGGATCAACGGCGTCAACATCGGATGGACCGAGACCGAGGGCGAGGACGCCACGCAGCGCCGGTTCCACGGTGCCGAGGACGGCTGGCTCGAGGAGGCCGCGGCGTCGCAGCCGATGGGCAAGCTCGGCCAGGTCGACGAGATCGCAGACCTCGTGGTGTTCCTGCTCTCGGAACGCAGCGGGGTCGTCACCGGCTCCGTCATCGACTGGGACCAGGTCGTCCCGGGCGCCTACGAATAGCTCACCCCTGACCCGAGCAAGGAGACACCCGTGCGCATCGGACTCATCGGCCTCGGCCGCATCGGAGCGTTCCACGCCCGCACCCTGACCGACCTGCCGGTGGTCGAGGAGCTGCTCGTCGCCGACGCAGTCGCCGGCCTTGGCGAGACGGTGGCGGACCAGCTCGGAGCGACCGCTGTCGCGGAACCGGCAGACATCCTCGCCGCCGGCGTCGACGGCATCGTCATCGCGTCGTCGACGGCGACGCACCCGGACCTGCTTCGGGCCTGCGTCGAGGCGGGCCTGCCCGTGTTCTGCGAGAAGCCCATCGCCGCGGTCGCCAAGGAGGCGGTGGCGCTGCGCGAGGAGCTGGCAGGCACGGACGTGCCCGTCCAGATCGGCTTCCCGCGCCGCTTCGACAAGGGGTACGTCGCGGCCCGCGAGGACTTCCTCGCAGGTCGGCTCGGCTACCTCCACACCGTGCGCTCGACGACCCTGGACCCGGCGCCGCCGCCGGAGGCGTACATCCGCGGGTCCGGCGGCATCTTCCACGACTGCTCGATCCACGACTTCGACTCGGTGCGCTGGGCGACCGGTCAGGAGGTCGCCGAGGTCTACGCGGTCGGCGAGAACCTCGGCGTCGACTACATCGCCACCGCCGGTGACGCCGAGTCGGCGACCTCGGTGCTGAGGCTGTCCGAGGGCACCATCGCCGTGGTCTCCAACAGCCGCTCCAACGGGGGCGGGCACGACGTCCGGCTCGAGCTCCTCGGGTCGCAGGGCTCTGTCGCGGCCGGGCTCGACGACAGGCTGCCGCTGCGGTCGGCCGAGGAGGGTGTCGACTTCCCGAGCGGTGAGCCGTGGGACTTCTTCATGGACCGCTTCGCGGGCGCCTTCCGCACGGAGCTCGCCACCTTCCTCGACGTCGTCACCGGCGAGGTTCCCTCCCCGTGCACGGTGGACGACGCGGTCGAGGCCACGCTCATCGCAGAGGCCTGCTCGATCTCCTGGCGCGAGCACCGCCCCGTGCGCCTCGACGAGGTGCGCTGACCGCCATGACGCGCACCGTCAACGTCGGCATCGTCGGCTTCGGGTGGATGGGACAGGTCCACGCGAAGGCGCTGTCCCGCGTGCTCCAGCACTATCCCGACCTCGGCGTGCAGCCACGGCTGGTCGCGGTGGCCGACACCGCCGACGACGGCCGGCTCGGCTACGCGGCGACAGTTCTCGGTGCGTCGTACACGACCGGCGACTGGCGGGAGGTCGTCGCGCGCGACGACGTGGAGCTGGTCTGCGTCGCCGGGCCGAACTTCACCCACCGCGAGGTCGCGGTGGCGGCCGCACAGGCCGGGAAGCACCTCTGGATCGAGAAGCCGGCCGGGCGCAACCTCGCCGAGACCGAGGAGATCGCCGCCGCCGTCGACGAGGCCGGGGTGGCCTCGGCCGTCGGGTTCAACTACCGCAACGTGCCCGCGGTCGAGCTGGCGCGCGACCTGGTGGCCTCCGGTCAGCTGGGCGACGTCAGGCACGTGCGCGTGCAGATGCTCGGTGACTACTCGGCCCACCCCGACGGCGCGCTGACGTGGCGGTTCGTCCGCGAGCTCGCCGGCAGCGGGGTGGCAGGCGACCTCGCATCGCACGGTCTCGACCTCGCGCAGTTCGTCGCCGGGCCGATCGAGGCCGTGCTCGCCGACACGTCGACCTTCATCACCGAACGGCCACAGGCCGTCGGTGCGGCGTCCCACTTCTCGCGAGGAGGCGACGGCCCGCGACTGCCGGTGGAGAACGAGGACTACGTCGCCGCGCTGCTGCGGTTCGCGGCCGGGGGACGCGGCGTGCTCGAGGCGAGCCGGGTCTCGGTCGGCGAGCAGAACTCGTACGGCTTCGAGGTGCACGGCAGCACCGGCGCCCTGGCGTGGGACTTCCGCCGCTCGGGCGAGCTCCAGGTCTGCGCGGGCCAGGACTACCAAGCCGCTTCGTGGGTCACCCGCCGGGTCGGCCCGACCGACGGCGAGGCCGCGCGCTTCCAGCCGGACACCGCCATCCCGCTGAGCTTCGACGACCTGAAGGTCATCGAGGCCAAGCGGCTGCTCGCGTCGATCCTCACCGGCAAGCCCGAGGGAGCGACCATCCACGACATGGTGCGAGCCGCGCGTCTCACGGAGGCGGCGCTCCGCTCGCACGCCGAACAACGCTGGGTCGGCGTCTGACGCCGGCTGGACCAAGACTTCGAGGAGAACAGATGAACGAGGGGCAGCTGCTCATCGGCGGCGCATGGGTGCCGGCCGCGGGCGACCGCGTCGAAGAGGTGCGCTCGCCGTACGACGGCCGGACCGTCGGCTACGCCGCGCTCGCCGATGCGTCCGACGCCGACAAGGCCCTCGCCGCCGCCGAGCACGGCGCAGAGACGTGGCGCGAGACGCCCGCGCACGAGCGGATGGACACGATGTTGCGGGCCGCGGCACTCGTCGACGAGCGAGCGGACGAGATCGCGACGCTGCTCTCGGCCGAGAACGGCAAGACCATCACCGAGGCGCGGGGTCGAGGTCGGCCGCGCGGGGGACATGATCCGGCTCGCCGGCTTCGAGGGCACCCAGCTGTACGGCGAGAGCCTGCCGCTCGACGCCCACCGCGGCACCGGCTTCGACAAGGTCGGCTTCACGCTGCGCCAGCCCTGCGGCGTCGTCGTCGCGATCACCCCGTTCAACTACCCGTCGCTGCTCGTGCTGCACAAGCTCGCACCGGCCCTCGCCGCCGGGAACGCGGTCGTGCTGAAGCCGGCGAGCACCACGCCGCTGACCGCGCTGGCGCTGGCCCGCGCGTTCGTCGACGCCGGGCTGCCCGACGGCGTGCTGTCGGTGCTGACCGGTCCCGGTGGCGACCTGGGCGACGCGCTCGTCGGCGACCCGCGGGTCCGCAAGATCTCCTTCACCGGCTCGACCGCGCGTGGGGGAGCACATCACCCGGCTCGCCGGGGTGAAGAAGCTGTCCCTCGAGCTCGGCGCCTCGTGCCCGGTCGTGATCCTGCCGGACGCCGACATCGAGGCGGCGGCCGACGCGGTCGCTGCCGGCGGCTACATCAACGCCGGCCAGGTGTGCATCTCGGTGCAGCGGGTGATCTCCCACCCCGCGATCCACGCGCGACTTCCTCGACGCACTCGTGCCCAAGGTCGAGGCCATCGCGGTCGGGGACCCCGCGCAAGACGGCACCAGGCTCGGGACCCTCATCTCTGCCGGTGAGGCCGAGCGCGTCGAGTCGCGCGGTCCGCTCCGCCGTCGAAGGCGGCGCCCGGCTGCTGACCGGCGGTGAGCGCGACGGTGCCCAGGTGTCGCCTGCCGTCGTCGACGGCGTCGACCCGTCGGCTCCGCTCAACCAGGAGGAGCTGTTCGGGCCGGCGGTCGCGGTGTCGACCGCCGAGAACTGGACCGATGCCATCGCGCAGGCCAACTCCACGCCGTACGGCCTCGGCGCAGGTGTCTTCACCGGCGACGTGGCCGGCGCCGTACGCGCCATGCGGCAGATCGACGCGGGCATCGTCCACGTCAACTGGACGCCGCTGTGGCGAGCCGACCTGATGCCCTACGGCGGGCTCAAGGCGTCCGGTGTCGGCAAGGAGGGCTTCCGCACCGCCGTCTCGGAGATGACCGAGGAGAAGACCATCGTCCTGCACGGCCGGCCCTGGTGACCGACAGCTTCCGCTGCACCCGAATGGAGAACCACTCATGAGCACAACGACCGATCCGACACGCCACCGTCCGGCTCACCACCGCCCAGGCCCTGGTGCTCTTCTTGACGCGCCAGCACTCCGTCGCGGACGGCGTCCGCCAGCGGCTCATCCCCGCCTCGATGGGCATCTTCGGCCACGGCAACGTCGCCGGTCTGGGTCAGGCGCTCGACCAGTACTCCACGGACCTGCCTTCATCCAGGGCCGCAACGAGCAGGCGTCTCGTGCACATCGCCTCGGCCTTCGCCAAGGCCTCGCGTCGGCACGCGACGCTCGCGGTCACCTCGTCGATCGGCCCGGGCGCGCTGAACATGGTCACCGGTGCCGGACTCGCCACCACCAACCGGCTTCCGGTGCTGCTGCTGCCCGGCGACTCCTACGCGACCCGCCGGCAGGGCCCGGTGCTGCAGCAGCTCCAGCACCCGGTCGAGGCGGACACCAGCGTCAACGACGCGTTCCGCCCGGTCTCCCGGTTCTTCGACCGCATCACCAGGCCCGAGCAGCTGCTCACCGCACTGCCTGCCGCCATGCGCGTGCTGGTCGACCCGGCGGACACCGGTGCCGTGGTCATCTCGTTGCCGCAGGACGTCCAGTCCCACGCGTACGACTTCCCGGCTGCGTTCTTCGAGGAGCGCGACTGGACCGTCCGACGCCCGGCGCCCGACCAGACCGAGATCGAGGCGGTGGCACGACTCCTGGGCGAGGCGAACCGGCCGATCGTGATCGCCGGCGGAGGGGTCATCTACTCCGGCGCCTCCGAGGAGCTGGCCAGGCTCGCGGAGACGGCCGGCATGCCCGTCGCCGAGACCTTCGGCGGCAAGGGCGCCGTGCGTGACGACACCTGGTGGCAGCTGGGCGGCATCGGCCTCGAGGGCAACCCCGCCACCAACGAGCTCGCGCGCGAGGCAGACCTCGTGCTGACCGTGGGCTCACGTCTGACCGACTTCGCCACCGCTTCGCACTCGCTGTTCGCGGCGCCCGACGTGCGCTTCGCCAGCATCAACGTGGACCCCCGCGACGGTGACCGGCTCGGCGCGACGTCCGTGCTCGGTGACGCGAAGCTCTCGCTGCGAGCGCTCGCCGACGCGGCCGAGGCGCTCGGCACCTCCACCAGCACGGGATGGCGCGAGCGGGTGACCGAGGCCAAGGCCGGCTGGGCGCCGGTGCGTGCCGCCGCGCTCGACCCGGACGCGCCGATCGACCTGGACGCACTTCGAGACCAGAGCGATGACGTCATCCCGGACACCGAGGCCGTCCTCACCCAGGGTCAGCTCATCGGGCTGCTGCAGGAGCACTCCCGCAGCGGCGACACCGTCATCGCCGCGGCCGGCGGGCCCCCCGGAGACCTGTTGAAGGTCTGGGACGCCACCGACGGCCGCACCTGCCACCTGGAGTTCGCCTTCTCGTGCATGGGCTACGAGATCCCCGCGGCGATCGGGGTGCGGCTCGCCACTCCCGACCCGAGCGCCCGGGTCATCTCACTGCTGGGCGACGGCACCTTCATGATGGCTCCCACGGAGCTCGCGACCGCCGCGCAGGAGGGCCTGCCGATCACCCTCGTGGTCCCGGAGAACCACGGCTACCAGGTGATCCACCGGCTGCAGATGTTCACGATGGGCCGCGAGTTCGGCAACGAGTTCCGCTACCGCAACGAGCCGCTGGACCTCGCGTCCGACAAGCGGGCCCCGCTCGACGGGGACTACCTGCGAGCTCGACCTCGGCCAGATCGCGTCGGGGCTCGGTGCTCGCGCCATCCGGGCCACGACCGCCGCGGAGGTGCGAGAAGCGCTGGACCAGACGCGCGACGAGACGCGCCCGGTCGTCGTCGTCGTGCCCGTCATCCCGCACGCCGACCTGCCGTCGGCAGGCTGCTGGTGGGACGTCGCCCCTGCCGAGGTGTCGGAGTCCGAGACCGTGCACGAGGCGCGCGCCGCCTACGAGTCGGGGCTCAGCACCCAGCGCTGGCACGGATGAACGCGCTCACCCTCGACCGGGGAGCACTGAAGCGCCGGCTGCGCGCCGGCGACGTCACCCTCGGCACGTTCCTGGGAGCGGCGTCCCCGGTCAACGCAGAGGTGTGCGCCGCTGCCGGAGTCGACTGGGTGCTGCTCGACCTCGAGCACGGCGCCGGGGGCGAGGAGCAGGCCCGTGACGTGGTCCCCGCGGCTGCGTCGTACGGCGTCCCGACACTCGTCCGCACCGAGTCGACCGAGCGCGTGCGCGCAGGCAGGCTGCTCGACCTGGGGGCGGCGGGAGTGATGTTCCCCAGGGTCGAGAGCGCCGAGGACGCGGCGACCGCGATCCGTCACCTGCGCTACCCACCTCTGGGGGACAGGGGAGTGGCGACCTACAACCGCATGTGTGCGTTCGGGCTCGACCCAGCCGCCCTCGACCGGTCCGACGACGAGGTGCTCGGCATCGTGCAGGTCGAGACCGCCGGTGCGCTGGCGGCTGTGGAGGCCATCGCCGGGCTCGACGGCGTCGACGTCTTGTTCGTGGGTCCCGCGCGACCTGTCCCTGGCGCTCGGTGTGCCAGGAGACCTCACGGCGACCGTCTACACCGATGCCCTCGAACGTGTCCTGGCGGCAGCGCGACAGCACGGCAAGGCCGCCGGGCTGCTCGTCTCCGACGGCTCGGCCGCCCGGGCGATGGCCGACCGTGGCTGGCAGTTCCTCGCCGTCGGCTCCGACACCACGTTGCTGGCGAACGCGGTCGCGTCGCACCTGAGAGTGGCCTCGGGGGAGCAGCCGTGACCCACGGGCCCCGGGTCGTGGTGGCGCTCGGACCGGTCGAGCCTGCCCTGGTCGCGCGACCACCTCCCAGCGGACGTGATCTTCGTCGCCGAGCCCGACGCCGAGGACCTCGCGCGCGCGGTCGGCGCGATCGTGCGCGCGGACGCCGTCGTCGATGCCGCGCTGATGGACCGGATGCCGCGGCTGCGGGTGCTCGCCCGCACCGGGGTGGGCGTCGACCTGGTCGACGTAGCCGACGCGACGAGCCGGGGAGTGGCCGTCGTGATCGCCCCGGGGGCCGGCACCAACGCCGTCGCCGAGGGCACGCTCGCCATGATCCTGCACCTCGTCAAGCGACTGCGCTGGTCGACCGCCGCCGTCGCCGAGGGTCGCTGGGCAGAGCGCGCCGACGCCCAGGTGGGTGACCTCGAGGGTGCCACCATCGGCATCGTCGGCTACGGCCGGATCGGGCGACGGGTCGCCCACCTCGCGCGTGCGTTCGGCATGACGGTCCTCGCCTACGACCCCTTCGTCACCGGGCACACCGAGCTCGTCGACCTGCCCGAGCTGCGGCGGCGCTCGCAGGTCATCACCCTCCACCTGCCACTGAGCGAGAGCACCCGGCACCTCGTCGACGCCGAGTTCCTCGACGAGGTGTCACCCGGCACGATCCTGGTGAACTGCGGTCGGGGCGGCCTGCTCGACCTCGACGCTGCTGCAGCGGCCCTCGCCACGGGTCGTCTCGGCGGCGTCGGCCTCGACGTGTTCGACCCGGAGCCCCCGCCGCACCATCCGCTCTTCGACCGAGAGGACGTCGTGCTCGCCCCGCACGTGATGGGGCTCAGCACCGGGGCCACCAGAGCCACCTTCGCCGCAGCGGCGGCGGGCGTCGCCGACGTGCTTGCCGGCCGCACACCCGCGGCCCTGGCTGACCCCGCCTGGACACCCGCCGGCGATCTGCACCGCCTTGCAGAAGGAGCACAGTCATGACCGACCAGAACCGCATCGCCGGCGCCCCGATCAGCTGGGGCGTGTGCGAGGTGCCCGGGTGGGGGCACCAGCTCGCCCGCGGACCAGGTGCTCGCCGAGATGCGCGAGGTGGGTCTGGCCGCCACCGAGCTCGGCCCCGACGGCTACCTGCCCGCCGACCCCGGTCAGCTCGCGGAGCTGCTGCGGACGCACCACCTCGAGGCAGTCGGCGGCTTCACGCCCTTCGTGCTCCATCGCCCCGACATCGACCCGATGGTTGAGCTCGACCGGCTGCTGCCGGGTTTCGTCGCTGCCCGCGCGGGCGTCATGGTGCTCTCCGCGGACTCGGGGCTGAGCGGCTACGACTCGCGTCCCGAGCTCGACGACGACGGCTGGAAGCGACTGCTCCGCAACCTCGACCGGGTGGCCGGTGTGGTCGCCGAGCACGGCATCCGCGCGGTGCTCCACCCGCACGTCGGGACGATGGTGGAGACCGGGCCCGAGGTGACCCGGGTCCTCGACGGCGCGTCCATCCCGTTGTGCCTGGACACCGGCCACCTGCTGATCGGCGGCACCGACCCGGCCGAGCTCACCCGGCAGGTGCCGGAGCGGATCGCGCACACGCACCTCAAGGACGTCGACCTCGCCTTCGCGAAGAAGGTGCAGGACGGTCGGCTCACCTACACCGACGCCGTACGCGAGGGGATGTACCGGCCGCTGGGCCAGGGCGACGTGGACGTCAAGGCGATCGTCGACCGCCTGGCCTCGCTTCGGCTACGACGGGTGGTACACCCTCGAGCAGGACACGATCCTGACCGAGGCGCCCCACGACGAGGGGCCGTTGGCCGACGTGCGCACCAGCGCCGACTACCTGCGCGGTGTTGCTGGCTGGCTAGCTCTCGTCCTCGTTCTCGCTGAGCCCCGCCGGCTCGTTGTACGGCGTGACGACCTGCACCTGCGAGGGCATGCTCGACGGCACGCCCGGCAGGATGCCGCGCGCCTGCAGCAGCACTCGGCACGCGTGCCGCATGTCTGCTCGGAGGTCGTGGTGCAGCACGGCGGAGATCCGCCGCGTCCTCAGCAGCCGGCGGTTGTCCTTGTCGAGGTCGTGGGCGATGAAGACGGCGGGCGACAGGTCGAGCTCGTCGAAGGCAGCCAGCGTCGCGATGTTGGCACCGCCGGGTGAGTAGACGGCGTCGATCGAGGGTCGCAGCGTCAGCAGGGCGCGCACCCCGGCGAGCATCGTCTGGTCGAGCCCGTCGGTGTCGGTGACCTCATGGATGCGCCGGTCCGGTGCCAGGTGGGCGAGGGTCGTGCGGAACCCCTCCTGCCGCTCCTCCTCGTTGCGGCTCAGCGACGAGGCTCATGGTCACGAGCACTCCGCCGGCACGACCGGCCCACTGCGTGATGAGGTACGCGGCGGTGGCACCTGCCGAACGGTTGTCGACGCCGACGTACGCGATGCGTCGGCTCGACGGCAGGTCGGTGATGTAGGTGACCACCGGGATCCCAGCGCCCACCAGCAGCGCGACGGCCTCGACGACGAGTGGGTGGTCCGGCGCCTTCAAGATGACGCCGTCCGACCCCCGGCGCCTGATGCCGGCGAGCACGGCGGCCGCGGCGGCCGGATCGACCTGCTCGTGAAGGTGTGAGCGGGCCCGGAGCACGGCCGGCCGCGACGACCGGAGCTCCGTCTCGAGCGCCGACCGGGTCGCCGAGGAGAACCGCGACGGCGACTGCATGACCAGGTCGAAGATCGCGGACGCGCCGGAGAGCATGACCTGGTCGTGCTGCCGGTCGAGTTCGGCCAGCGCACGCTCCACCTGCGCGACCGTCTCTGGCCGGACACCGTCACGGTGATGGAGGACCCGGTCGACCGTCGCCCGGCTGAGCCCGGCTTGCGCCGCGATGTCGCTGACCCGGTGCCGACCACGCGCGCGCCGCACTCGGACCACCCTTTCGACCGATCAATGACCGCCCGCTCTGAGGCATCTTTGAGGCGTTTCGCCTCAGTCGCCGCCTGACAGTTGGCCCTAGTGTGTCATGCGTCACCCTTCTGGAGCCCAGACCCCGCGCCCATGAAAGTGACCTCGAGGGAGCTTCCCAGCGACCCGCTGAGGGGACCGACGAGACGGCGGGGGCGCGTGTCCCCCGGATCAGCCCGCGTGATGCGGCCGACAAGGAGGAACACCATGAAGATCCGACGGATGCTCTTGATGAGCATCGCCGCCGGCGCGCTCGTGCTCGGTGGGTGCACGACCGGGAGTGACGACAGCGGTGGGAGCGACAGCGGCAGGCGACAGCGGCGGCGGCGCTCGACGTGCAGAGCGGCTCGTCCGACATCCGCATCGACGTGATCACGCACGGCGCCCCGGGTGACTCCTTCTGGGACGTCGTCAAGTCCGGTGCCCTGCAGGCCGGCAAGGACGACCGCGTCGACCTGCACTACCAGAGCGACCCCGACGTCGGGAAGCAGGCGACACTGATCGACAACGCGGTGGCCGCGGGCACCGACGGACTGGTGGTCTCGATGGCCAACCCCGACGGTCTGGAGAAGAGCATCAAGGCCGCCATCAAGCAGGGCGTGCCGGTCGTCACCATCAACTCCGGCATCGACCAGTGGAAGCAGTTCGGTGCGATCACCCACGTCGGCCAGAGCGAGACGATCGCCGGTGAGGCCGCCGGCACCGAGCTCGACAAGGCAGGCGTGAAGAACGCGCTGTGTGTCATCCAGGAGGCCGGCAACGTGGGTCTCGAGCAGCGCTGCAAGGGTGCCGCCTCGAAGTTCTCGGGCAAGCTGACGAACCTCCAGGTGGACAACACCGACCTGTCAGCGGCTCGGAGTCCACGATCGAGTCGAAGCTCCAGTCTGACTCCTCGATCGACGGCATCCTCTCCCTCGGTGGCGACATGTCCGGTCAGGCCGTGAAGGCGGTCGCGGCCACTGGCAAGGACGTCAAGGTGGGCACGTTCGACGTCAACGCTGACGTCGTGCAGAACATCATCGACGGCAAGCTGCTGTTCGCGGTCGACCAGCAGCCCTACGTGCAGGGCTACCTCGGCGTCGACGGGGTCTACCTGAAGGTCCTCAACGGCAACGACATCGGTGGTGGCGAGCCGGTCTACTCCGGCCCGGCGATCATCACCAAGGACAACGCCGACCAGGTCCTGAAGTTCGCAAAGAACGGCACTCGCTGATCCGCGGGTCGGGGCTCGGCACCACGCCGGGCCCCGACCCAGCCTCAGCAGCCGACATCGGCAGCTCAAGCAATGACACGCCCAGGAGGGGCACCATGAGCAAGACAACAGCGCCGCCACCCCCGGCGACACAACCAGCGCCTGAGCGCGACGAGCGAGTCGGCGTCCAACGCCCGCCTGGCGAGCATCTTGCGCAGGCCCGAGGTGGGGGCGGCCGTTGCAGCGCTCATCATCTTCTTGTACTTCTCGCTCACGACCGAGGCATTCGTCCAACCCGCGGGAGCGAGCACCTGGATCTTCACCTCGTCGTCGTTCGCGATCATGGCGGTGGCGGTGGCCCTGCTGATGATCGGCGGCGAGTTCGACCTCTCGGCCGGCGCCATGACGGGCACGACCGGCCTGATCACCGGCATCATGATGACCCACTACGGCGCGAACGTGTGGGTCGCGATCGTGACCTCGCTGGTCGCGGCGCTGGCCATCGGCTTCCTCAACGGCCTGATGGTGATGAAGACCGGGCTTCCCAGCTTCATCGTCACTCTCGGCACCTTCTTCGTGCTGCGCGGCGTGAACCTTGCGGTGACCAAGCTGATCATCAACCAGGTCTCGGTGGTCAACTTCCAGTCGGCCGACGGGTACGACGCCGGCGCCCAGCTGTTCGGGTCCTACGTCAAGATCAACCTGGGCTGGCTGCCGTGGGTCGGCGCCGACCAGAACCCGGACCTGACGATCTATGCCGCCACCTTCTGGGCGCTCGGCGTCGTCGATCATCGCCACTTGGATCCTGCAGCGCACCCGGCCGGGCAACTGGATCTTCTCCGTCGGCGGCGCGCAGACCGCCGCACGTCAGGTGGGCGTCCCGGTGTTCACGACCAAGGTCGGGCTCTTCATGACCACGGCGTTCGCCGGCTGGATGGTTGGCATGCTGTCGCTGTTCAAGACCACGACCGCTCAGTCCACGACCGGTGTGGGCGCAGAGTTCATCTACATCATCTGTGCAGTCGTCGGCGGCTGCCTGCTGACCGGCGGCTACGGGTCGGCGATCGGCGCTGCCCTCGGCGCGCTGATCTACGGCATGGTCGGCCAGGGCATCGTCTATGCCGGGTGGGACAGCGACTGGCTGTTCACATTCCTCGGCGTCATGCTGCTCGGTGCGGTCGTCGTCAACAACTGGGTGAAGTCGAGAGCGGAGAGAGTGCGATGAGTGCAGAGCTGAGTCCAGAGACGACCACGGATGCGGCGCCCGGAGAGGGTGGCGGCGGCACATCCGGACTGACCCTGCCGCCTCCGGGCACGACGATCATCGAGGTCACCGACATCGGCAAGTCCTACGGATCGGTCATCGCGCTTCGCGATGTGACGACCACGGTCAACGCCGGTGAGGTCACCTGCGTGCTGGGCGACAACGGCGCGGGCAAGTCGACGTTCATCAAGATCCTGGCAGGCGCCCACGAGCACACCAGCGGCAAGTTCCTCGTCGACGGTGAAGCGAAGAAGTTCTCCTCCCCCCGCGAGGCGCTGGCGCTCGGCATCGCGACGGTCTATCAGGACCTCGCCGTCGTACCCCTGATGCCGGTGTGGCGGAACTTCTTCCTCGGCTCGGAGCTCACGACCGGCGTCGGCCCGTTCCGCCGGCTCGACATCCCAGCGATGCGACGCATCACCAAGACCGAGCTCGCAGCGATGGGCATCGACCTGCGTGACGTCGAGCAGCCGATCGGCACGTTGTCGGGTGGCGAACGGCAGTGTGTCGCAATCGCGCGCGCGGTCTACTTCGGCGCACGGGTGCTGATCCTCGACGAGCCGACGGCCGCCCTCGGGGTGCGCCAGTCGGGCGTGGTGCTGAAGTACATCGCCAAGGCCCGCGACCGCGGTCTGGGCGTCATCTTCATCACCCACAACCCGCACCACGCATATCCGGTCGGTGACCGGTTCATGATCCTGCGGCGTGGTCGCAGCATGGGCAACTTCCCCAAGGCCGAGATGACCCTCGACGAGCTGGTGCAGATGATGGCCGGCGGCACCGAGCTCGAGGCTCTCAGCCACGAGCTCGCCCGCGAGATGCCGGACTCCGACATAGCGCGCGTGCTCGAGGAAGAGGTCGTCGAGACCATGGGCACCGACACGGCGGCCGCCGGCGCCACCGGGGCCGAGACCACGACCGGGGACAGCCCGGGCCGCAGCCCGGCTCTGACGAGTGGTCACCCGCTGGGCCAGGGACAAGGAACTCCCACCCGGCCGGGGGCACGCGTGGGTGTACCGCGCGAGTGAACCGGGTGGGAGCCCCTCGCCTGGGAGCGATGTCCCGAGGCGCCATTGGGACTACCCATCCACGACGCAATCGAAACGCGTTCTAGTGGTACGCGTGTGTCTGAAGAGGTCTGGACTCGCGAGGCACGCCCGGCGTCCGTCGGCCAAAGAAAATGTCAGAAACCTTTACCAATGGGCCGTAACCATGCGCTGAGGCAGGCCGTTGTGATGACCAAACGCACTCGCCGGCCATAGCTCGGGACGGCCGAGAGCCACAGATGGAACCGCGGGAAAACCCTTCCCTCAAACCAGCCCGCGGTGCCGGTTGAGCACGACAGCCGGCTTCGACAGCCCCGCACAGCTCCCTCTGGCGGGGCTGTTGCCTTTTCGCGGGACGATCGGGCTCAGGGCATCGACACCGAGTAGAAGATCTCCGGGGAGTTGCGGCCGGCACGGTCCTCTGCTCGCACTCGCAGCTCGTACGGTTCCGGGCGTGATCGCCGCCGGGATCGGTGCACTCCAGGCCGTCGTGCCGCTGGCGAACAGCTTGTCCCACCCGCAGGCACTCGGCCCGGTGACGAAGGCCGTGCCGTTCCAGCAGGCGTCCTGCGCCGGCGAGTGGCCCTTGCGCTTGATCTCGTAGGTGACCCTCCAGATGCCGCTCCCCGTGCCGTCCGATGCGCTGCCGCAGAAGGTGTTGCCGTTGCAGTAGCCGGTCAGGCTGACGGTCGGGTCCGTGCGGTCCACGACGACCGTGAGCGCGGTCGAGGAGCCGATGTTGCCGGCAGCGTCGACGGCGCGCACCGAGACCTGGTGGCTGCCGTTCGACAGCTCCGTGCCCGGCGCGTACGCGCCCGGACCGTCGCCGACCGTGAAGGTGCCGTTCGCCGCCACGGTGTCCGTCCAGCGCAAGGTGCCGTCGATGCGAACCTCGACCGTCGAGCCTGCCTCCGCGCTGCCCTTGATCTGGGGCTTGTTGTCGTTGGTGATCTCGTCGGTCGTGCTGGCTCCGTTGTCCGGGGTGATCGCCAGCGCGGTCGGTGCGGACGGCGCAATGGAGTCGAGCTTGAGGGTGAAGGTGCGCTGCGTCTCGACGTTGCTCTTGTTGTCGGTCGCGCGGTAGGTGATCACCGTGGTGCCTTGAGTGCTGACGTTGAACGTCGCTGTCGCCGCGTTGACCGTCACCGCGGTGGCGGATCCCACCTGGTAGGTGATGCTCTTGACGCCGGAGCCGACGTCCGTCGCGTTGAGGGTGAAGCCGACCGGCGAGGTCGTCCACCAGCCGGAGGCGTTGGCGGCCGAGCTGGTGGACAGCGTGGTCGATGGCGCCGCGACGTCGTACATCGTCGCTGGGCTCTCGGCGCTGGTCCAGCTGGCGTAGGTGGCCGAGACCGTGTAGGACGCATAGGTGGTCACAGCGGTGGGGTCGGTGCAGCTGAGCGTGGGAGCCGACACGGAGCACACCTGCCGTGTGCCGGAGGAGTCGGTGCGGCGCACCACGTAGCCGGTCGCCGCCTGTCCCGAAGTGAGACTGACGCCCTGCCAGGAGACGACGACCTTGCTGCTTGCGTTGAGCGCAGTCGTGGGAGCAGCCGGGGTCGAGATGTCGGAGGCCCGAGCCGTCGAGCTCCCAGTGCCGCTCATCAGCCAGGCGGCGAGAGCGGGGCCTCCGGCCACAACTGCGAGGAGCACGACCGCGCCGAGCACCACCAGCCCGCGACGCAGGTATGGGCGGTGTCCCTTGGGCGCGGCGCTCATCGTGGGACCGCCGTCACGATCACGGAGAACGAAAGGGTCGCTCCCTTGCAGGAGTCCGGGGCCGTGGACCGCAGACCGAATCGCACCTGGGTGTTCGCGCGTCCGCCGGATGCCGGGAGGAGAAGGGGTTGGGGGAGCGACCGGTTGTCCATCACCAGATAGCGTGGACCACAGCCGGCTGCGCCGGGGGAGGTTACGCGGATGTGCGTGATCGCGAGGCCGTCACGACGCTGGTTGACGATGGTGACGGGCGCCGTCGAGCGTGACCCCGGGTAGAGCGTTCCGGCACTGCCGACACTGACGGACAGGCCGTCGGCGTCGACGGGAGGGTCGGACTTCTCGTTCCCGGACCCAGCGTCGTGCGTCGAGCCGTTGTCCTGGCCGACATCGTTGCCACTGGGGTCTGACCCAGACGACCCTGGCTGCGTCGATCCGGATCCCGTCGGATCCGGCGCCGCGGAGTCAGGGTCGGACGCCGCCCCCACGGAGCCCGACCCGTTCGACTGCGATCCCGCGGTGCCGGACCTCGCCGAGCTCGAGCCCGCAGCTTCTGACTCCGCGGAACCTGATCCGACGGAGTCCGACCCCTTGGAGTCGGAGCCCAAGCTCACTGCGCCGGACCCGCTGCCATCAAGCGCCAGCCCGGCCCGCCGGTGCGTGTCCACCGAGAGGGCGACCCAGAGAACCGCCGCGGCGGCGCATGCCAGCAAGGCAATGGCCACCGTCGTCCGGCGTCGTGTCTGGGTGCGCATCACTGCTGTCCTCTTGTGGCGGTGAAGGCGGCGGCCCGGTCAACCGGGCCGCCGTGCCTATCAGGAGCTGCTGGCGCCGGTGACCTTGAGGGTCAGCGTGAACACCGCGCCCTTGCACTCGTTCGTGGCGGCGTTGCTCATGCTGACCGGGAAGGTCTTCGAGGTGCTGGTGGCGCCGGCGGCGATGCGGTCGCTCAGCGTGACCGCGCTGCCGGTGACGACGCTCGGCACGCAGCCGGCCTTGTCGACGGTGACGTTCTGCAGCGTGGCCTGGCTCAGCGTCACCGCGTAGCTGTTCGGGTTGGTCACGGTGAAGGGCACGTTGCTGGTGCCGGTCGGGACCAGGCCGGTGGCGGGGGAGACGGTGACGGTCAGCGCCTGGTCGGTGCCGGCGGTGGCGGTGCCGCTGCCGGTGCCCTCGGTGGTCCAGGCGGCGAAGGCGACGCCCGCGCCCATGATGCCGACGATGCCGACTCCGACAACTGCTGTGCGACGAGTGATGGTGCGCATGATGGCGCATCCTTTCGTTAGGTAACCGAAAGGACGGCCGGTTTCGCCACTGCTCCACACCAGGCTTGTAGGCGACCAGATCGCCCGGTGCTTCATCGCTCCGTCCAGGAACTGATACAAACTCTATGGGCGATTTGACCTGAAATTAAGTACTTGAAGACTGAATCAACCCTTTTGTGAGTCGGATTGAACGTTCGGTTCTGGGCCTCGTGCGGGGGACTACGTTCGCCTAGTCCTAGTGGACTACTTGGGCAGGCCAGGAGTTCTCGTACGGCGGGCCGGCCGTCATTTTCGGGGCGCACCCACCGTTGACCAGTCCGGTCAGCGGTGATCCACTGGAGACCACGCTGACCGCACGGGGGTGCGCGATTCTCTACTGGATTCTCGGGCTGTTGATCCCGGTGGCGTTCCTGGTCGGCCTTCGACTCGGCGCAACTCATCGACTGCTCGGCGACGCACTGGCGGCCGCGAGCGTCAAGCGGCACGCCAGCGGCGTCGACAACGACGCCGCCTAGAAGCACTGTCTCGGCGAGGAGCTTCCCGCGCCCGGGGCTGGTCTGCCGCGGGAAAGTTCAGAGATTTTTACAGATCGGGCATAACTGTCAAGCGTTCGGGCAGTTGTAAAGGTATCGGCACTAAATGAGCGAGCAGTCGCCACCTGGGTCGATGGCCAACACCGAACGACTCGGGAGGTGCTCGGGATGGCTGGAGACGCAGGCTGGTTCTACGAGGACGAGCTGTCACGGTTGCGCTGGGAGTGGGTGGCCGCGCTGCGTGACTACGCCCGCGGTGACAGCCCGGCACAGCTGCGGCGAGTGGAGAGCGCGCGGGATGCCTATGTGGGCCGCGCGCAGCGACTGCGAACCTCGGGAGGGCCGCCGGCCCAGCGAGATGCCACGAGTCGCTCGTCGCGGATGATGCTGCCCATCAAGTAGTCCCGACGAGACCCTCGCCTATCGCTCACACAGGAGGGCCAGGGTGCCGGTGGCGGGCCGGTGGCACAGGTCGTTGCCTGGGCCCCCGTTGTTGGTGTTGCGGCCGGTCTGGCCGTCTAGATCGTCGTCGCCGGCGTCTCCTCGCAGGGTGTCGCTGTTCATGCCGCCGTGCAGGTTGTCGTTGCCGCTGCCGCCGCGCAGGCGATCGTCGCCCTGGTTGCCTCGCAGGATGTCGTCGGCGTCGCCGCCGAGCAGTACGTCGTCGCCTGCGTATCCACGCAGGAAGTCGGCACCCGCTCCTCCGATGACGCGGTCGTCAGCGCCGCCGCCGCGCAGGACGTCGGGACCGTCCCTGCCGTTGATCCGGTCGGCTCCGTCGCCGCCGGTGAGGTGGTCCCTGCCCTTGGACCCGCTGATGACGTCCGGGCCCGCGCCTCCCCAGGTGAAGCCGAACCGCGAGCGGCCTTGAATGAGGTCTGCGTCGGGTCCCCCGTGGAGACGGGCGCCGGCCGCCGCGTTATAGACGTAGATCTCGTCGTCGCCGCCGTCGCCGTTCACGAAGACATGAAGCACGTGGCTCGTCGGTGCCTGGACGAGGATGAAGTCGCTGCCGCCATTGCCGCGCAGCGTCACGTGACCCGGTCCTCCCGGATCGCCGACGCTGCTGACGTCGTCGAATCCCGGCCCGCCGTACAGGCGCTCCGTGTCGCTCGCGTCTCCTCCGATGAAGTCGTCGTCGGCGCCGCCGTAGGCCACGGTCACACCCGCACTGCTGTAGAGGGTGTCCCTGCCTGCGCCACCGAACATCACGTCGTGCCCGGCCGGGTCGCGGTGGTCCGATCCGGTGACGGTGTCATCCCCGGGGCCGCCGTAGATGCGGTCGTGTCCGGACCCGCCACTGATGAAGTCGATCCCTGCGCCGCCGCTGAGAAGGTCGTTGCCGCTGTTCTGGTCCGGCTCGGTGATGTACTCCTCGAGGTCCTGGTGGTCGGCGTCATTCGGGTTCGGCCCCGCACAGACTCGGTCATCTCCTCTGCCCGGGCGGATGTCATCGTGGCCGCCCAACCCGACGATGACGTCCGGACCGCTGGTGCCCTTCAAGAGGTCGTCGTCGGTCGGTTCCCACGATCGTCGCCGGCTTGCCGAAGCAGGTCGGCGGCGGAACGGCTGCGTCCACCTGGGCTGCCGGAGCCAGTCCTGCCAGGACGACCGCACTCGCGAGCAGCACCGACGCTGCCGAGAATCGTCGTGACCGACGTGCACCCGAACCGTCGCTGAGCTTCGCCATCGCCATACCTCCGCCGTGGGCCGGTAGCAGGACCTTTACCCGCGTAGCCAACTCACCGTCGCACCGTCGGCGGGCACCAGCCAATGGCCTGAACTACCCAGTCGGACGCAAGCAGTGACTATGTCCGGCGCCCGCGGTGTCGAGGTCGCTCAAGAGGAGAACTTGCCGGCTCCACAACAGACCGAGGCCCCCGCGGAGCGAGGGCCTCAGGTGGTTTGACGGGTCTGGATCAGCTGGGAAGGCTGTTGGAGGTCTTGCGGAACAACGCCGGACAGCTTGGTGCCGAGCGTGGTGACGGCGACGATGATGACGATCGCGATGAGCGCGACCAGCAGGCCGTACTCCACAGCGGACGCGCCGCGCTCGGACTTCGGCAGCGCCGCAAGACGGATACGGACGTAGTCGTAGATCTGGAACATGGCTTCTCCCCAAGTCTGTTCGCATCTGGATGCTGGTCGGACCCCCCGACGACCACAAGCATCTCGCAGTACGAAGCCGGGCAGAATCGGGTAAAGAGCCCGAGTTGTCGTCACCCCTTTGGCGAGAAGACCACCCATGTGAACTATTCAGAGTCACCACATGGGCTACGAGTCATACAGCGATCTGTACGGTTGGTTGACGATTGAGGCGTCCGGACCGGGGCGGGGCAGGCCCGCGCCAACATCCTCGACGTGGACTGCTAGGCCAGGGCTTCGGTGGAGGTGCGGATGCCGAGGGCGATCAGCACGACGCCTCCAGCTTGCCGGATGCCGCGGAGCACTCGCTCGATCTTGATCCGGCGGGCCACGGCGCTGAGCGTGAAGCCGACGCAGCTGAGCCACAGCGCCATGACGGCGACATGCGTCGCTGCGAGGGTCGTCATAGCGGTGAGGTCCATGCTGTGTGCGGGGATGAACTGCGGGGCGAGGGTGAGGTAGATGCCGGCGGCCTTGGGGTTCAACACGTTCGAGAAGTACGCCGTGATCAGCGGACCGCGGCCCCGTGCAAGATCGAAGCGTGCTGGGGTCTTCGTCCGCTTCCGGTTGACCGAGCGGAGCATGGAGATGCCGAGGACGATCAAGTAGATCGCTCCGGCGAGCTGGATGGCGCGGTAGATCTGCGCCGATCGCATGACGACTGCGGCGAGCCCGACTGCGGCCAGCGTGGCGTGGGTGAAGGTGCCCAGCGCGGTGCCGGCGATGACGCTGCCGACGGCCCGCGGCCCTTGGGGCGCGTAGGAGAGCGTGAGTGTGAAGCTCGCGCCGGGCGTGAGCGCCAAGGGCAAGACGGCGAGGGCGAACCCGAGAACGAGAGCCGGGTGCACTCGGTCAGCGTAGGTGCCGTGGCGCCAACTCCGGGCGGGCGGGGCAGCTCGGTGGGGACTACTTACAAGTAGAGGCCCCGAAGGGGCCTCTGACCTGCGGTGATGCTGGTGGGCGATACTGGGTTTGAACCAGTGACCTCTTCCGTGTCAAGGAAGCGCGCTACCGCTGCGCCAATCGCCCGTGATGACTCGAGACCCCGCGAGGAGTCCGAGCAATCGAGGTGGAGACGGGATTTGAACCCGTGTAGACGGATTTGCAGTCCGTTGCCTCGCCTCTCGGCCACTCCACCGTGGAGGCTGCGACCTTAGTGTCTCCGAGCGGACGACGAGGCTCGAACTCGCGACCTCAACCTTGGCAAGGTTGCGCTCTACCAACTGAGCTACGTCCGCTTGCAGCCGGCGAACGACCCGCCGGTAACGCGTGGGGAACTTTATCGGACGAGCCCCTGATGACAAATCACCGGGCCCGCCGTGCGCGACGCCTCATCTATCGTCGCTCCATGCGGGTGTGGGTCAACGGTCGCCTCCTTGACGATCCGACAGAGCCGGTGCTCTCCGTGACCGACCACGGGGTCACCGTGGGCGACGGCGTCTTCGAGGCCGTCAAGGTCGTCGACGGCCGGCCCTTCGCGCTCACCCGGCACCTGCAGCGCATGGGCCGCTCGGCGGCCGGCCTGGGCCTGCCCGACGTGCCCGCCGACGACGTACGCCGCGGGATCGCCGCCGTGCTCGCCGACCAGGACCTGCCGCTCGGCCAAGCTGCGGATCACCTACACCGGCGGGCTGGCGCCGCTGGGCTCCGCGCCGCGGCGACGGGCCGCCGACCCTGGTGGTGGCCGCCGACGTGCTCGAGCCGCCGGCGACCGAGGCGTCGGCGGTCTCGGTGCCCTGGCCGCGCAACGAGCGCGGAGCGCTGGCCGGGCTGAAGACCACGTCGTACGCGGAGAACGTCGTCGCCCTCGCCTACGCCCGCGAGCGCGGTGGCACGGAGGCGGTGTTCGCGAACCTGGCCGGCCACCTGTGCGAGGGCACCGGGTCGAACGTCTGCTACGTGGTCGGCGGCGAGCTCCGCACGCCCTCGCTGGCGTCCGGCTGCCTGGCCGGGATCACGCGTGCGCTGCTGCTGGAGTGGTACGGCGCCCGCGAGGTGGACGAGCCCATCGAGGTGCTCGAGGACGCCGAGGAGATCCTGCTGGTCTCGACGACCCGGGACGTCCAGGCCGTGACCAGGTACGACGGGCGGGAGCTGCCCGTGGGGCCGGTGACCGCGCAGTGCCAGAAGGAGTGGGCGGCTCGGGCGGGAGAAAACATCGACCCCTGACCCGGTGAGGGTCAGGGGTCGGAGACCTGAAGGCGGCGAGGCTGGCCCGGGAGGGCTCCAGACTCAGGCGGCCTCGGCGTTGAAGATCGCGCTGATCGTGGCGTCCATGTCGAGGTGGTCGGACTCGTGGCCCGGCTCGACGGCGGCGCTCATCCGCTCGACGAAGGTGCTCAGCTCGCCGGTGCGGGCCTGCACGAGCGCCTCGCCGTCGGGGGAGCAGAGCTCGATGATGACGACCGCGTGGCCCTCGGAGTCCAGGCACGGCCAGACGTGGACGTCGCCGTCGCCGGAGGGCTCGTAGAGCCCCTCGGTGAGCAGGTCGCGTCCGAAGGTCCAGCGGACCTGGCTGGCGCCGGTCATGAAGACGGTGGTCACGGCGTACGGGTCGCGCGGGTCGTAGTGCAGCTCTGCCTCGATCGGCGTCACGGCCCCGGTGGGGTCGATCAGCTCGAGCGTGAGCGGCTGCGTCACCGTCAGCGGCGCTGTGTTCATCGAGAAGTCCATCATTGGTCTTGCCTTTCCTCCCAGGTCGTCCCCTCGGACGCACTTAGGAGACGGTGAGGACGTGGCCCTATGACGGGAAACCAAACAGATACCTGTGAGTTTTTTTCCGCCGACCCGGCCCGGCGTCCGGAAGTGTCCGCTTATGCCACGGTTTCGAGCCTGCTGAGCGGGGGGCCAGCGGTGTCAGCCGGCGCCGCGCGATGCGCTAATCTGGCCCGCGCACGAGGCCTCCGCGCACGACGTCCGGGGGCCCACGGGGCGATTGGCGCAGTGGTAGCGCGCTTCGTTCACACCGAAGAGGTCACTGGTTCGAACCCAGTATCGCCCACCCTTCCCGTGTCAGGCAGTGGTAGCGCGGCTCTGCCGTCTGCACCGAAGAGGTCACTGGTTCGAACCCAGTATCGCCCCCCTTCCTCGAGAGTCTCCGCCCGTCGGCGGAATGCGCCTCGCCAGTCTGGGTACGCCGCAGGCATGACCACCACTCCCGCAGAGCCCGTCGACAACCCGCAGCCGGACGATCCCGACGTGATCCCGAGCCTGGACCCGCAGCCCCAGCCCGACAGCGACCCCGGCCCCGAGCCGGAGCCCGGCCAGCGCTGAGGGCCTCTCCCGGCGTCGTCGCGGGAGAAACCCGGCGGCGCTGCGACCCGGCCGGTGGATAGCATCGGCGCCGTGTCAGACATCAAGGTCACCGTCCACCACGCAGGCGAGTCCGCCGAGCGCTCGGTGACGACGGGGACCAAGGCCTGGGAGCTGTTCAGCGACGATCCGAGCGTCATCGCGGCCCGGGTCGGCGGCACGCTGCGCGACCTGGCGCACGAGCTGGCTGACGGCGACGAGGTCGAGGGCGTCGCGATCGACTCCAGTGACGGCCGCGACATCCTGCGGCACTCCACCGCGCACGTGATGGCGCAGGCCGTCCAGGAGCTCTACCCGCAGGCCAAGCTCGGGATCGGGCCGCCGATCACCGACGGCTTCTACTACGACTTCGACGTCCCGGAGCCGTTCAAGCCTGAGGACCTCGAGAAGATCGAGACCCGGATGCGCAAGATCGTCAAGGAGGGGCAGCGGTTCTCGCGCCGTGCGATCTCCGACGGCGACGCGCTCAGCGAGCTCGCCGACGAGCCGTACAAGGTCGAGCTGATCGGCCTCAAGGGTGGTCTCGACAAGCTCGACCAACCGGACATGGACACCGAGGCCGCCGAGGGCGCCAGCGTCGAGGTCGGCGCCGGCGAGCTCACGATCTACGACAACCTCCGCCGCGACGGCTCGCTCGCGTGGAAGGACCTCTGCCGCGGTCCGCACCTCCCGACCACCAAGCGCATCCCGGCGTTCAAGCTGATGCGGTCGGCCGCGGCGTACTGGCGCGGCGACGAGCACAACAAGCAGCTGCAGCGGATCTACGGCACCGCCTGGGAGTCCAAGGAGGCGCTGGCCGCGCACCTCGAGCGGATCGAGGAGGCCGAGCGCCGCGACCACCGCAAGCTCGGCCGCGACCTCGACCTGTTCAGCTTCCCCGACGAGCTCGGGTCCGGGCTGGCCGTCTTCCACCCCAAGGGTGGGGTCTTGAAGCGGGAGATGGAGGACTACGTCCGGCGGCGCCACATCGAGGAGGGCTTCGAGTACGTCGGCACCCCGCACATCTCGAAGGAGGGGCTGTTCCACACCTCGGGGCACCTGCCCTACTACAAGGACACGATGTTCCCTCCGATGCAGATGGAGGGCAGCGACTACTACCTCAAGGCCATGAACTGCCCCATGCACAACCTGATCTTCAGGTCGCGCGGGCGGTCCTACCGTGAGCTGCCGCTGCGGCTGTTCGAGTTCGGCTCGGTCTACCGCTTCGAGAAGTCAGGTGTGGTGCACGGCCTGACCCGGGTGCGGGGCATGACCCAGGACGACTCCCACTCCTACGTCACCCCCGAGCAGGCGCCGGGGGAGATCAAGCACCTGCTGGACTTCTGCCTCGGGCTGTTCCGCGACTTCGGGCTCGACGACTACTACCTGGAGCTCTCGACCCGCGACGACTCCAAGCCGGACAAGTTCGTCGGCTCCGAGGACCAGTGGGCCACCGCGACCGCGGTGCTGGAGAAGGTCGCCTCCGACTCCGGGCTGGAGCTGGTCGCCGACCCCGGCGGTGCGGCGTTCTACGGCCCGAAGATCTCCGTGCAGTGCCGCGACGCGATCGGCCGCACCTGGCAGATGTCGACGATCCAGTACGACTTCAACCAGCCGGCCGGGTTCGGCCTCGAGTACCAGGCCGCCGACGGCTCACGCCAGCAGCCGGTGATGATCCACTCCGCGAAGTTCGGCTCGATCGAGCGGTTCATCGGCGTGCTCGTCGAGCACTACGCCGGCGCCTTCCCGCCCTGGCTCGCGCCCGTGCAGGTGCAGGCCATCCCGATCGCCGAGCGCCACATCGACTACCTGTACGACGTCGCCAAGCGGCTGCGAGCCGCGGGGATCAGGGTCGAGGTCGACGAGTCCGACGAGCGGATGCAGAAGAAGATCCGCAACGCGCAGCTGCAGAAGGTGCCGTTCATGCTCATCGCCGGCGACCGTGACGTCGAGGAGGGTGCGGTGTCCTTCCGCTACCGCAGCGGCGACCAGGACAACGGCGTGGCCGTCGAGGACGCCGTCGCGCGGGTCGTCGACGCCGTGCAGCGACGCATCCAGGTATGAACGACGCCGACGCCGTGCACCACCAGGACGGGGTGGGCGAGCCCGACGATCTGGACCGGCTGTGGACCCCTCACCGGCTGGCCTACATCAAGGGTGAGAACAAGCCCGCCGACGAGACGTCGCAGGAGTGCCCGTTCTGCCGGATCCAGAAGCTTCCTGACGAGGAGGGGCTGGTGGTGCGCCGCGGTGAGCATGCGTTCGCGGTGCTCAACCTCTATCCCTACAGCCCCGGCCACCTGATGATCTGCCCCTACCGTCACGTCGCGGACTATCCCGACCTCGACGACGCCGAGACCGCCGAGGTGGCCGAGCTGACGAAGGTCGCGATGCGCACCGTGCGCACGGTCAGCGGCGCCCACGGCTTCAACCTCGGCATCAACCAGGGAGCGATCGCCGGGGCAGGCATCGCCGCGCACCTCCACCAGCACGTCGTACCGAGGTGGGGCGGCGACCAGAACTTCATGCCGATCATCGGCAAGACCAAGACCCTGGCGCAGCTGCTCGACGAGACCCGGTCTCTGCTCGCCGAGGCCTGGCAGGCCTGACGCAGTTCCCCCAGGGCGCCGTCTGAGCGTATCGTTGAACCGTCATCTACCTCACGGAGGCGGCATGGGCACCACGGACACCACCGCACTCGCGCGTGAGCGCGACCGGATCCGCAGCGAGCACCTCGCCCTTCCCCAGCAGCGGCCGCCCTCGTCGGCGCGCGGGCTGCACCACACCGCGCTGATCAGCTCCGACGTGGAGCGCACCGTGCGCTTCTACCAGGACGTGCTGGAGTTCCCGCTCACCGAGATCGTCGAGAACCGCGACTACGAGGGCTCGAGCCACTTCTTCTTCGACATCGGCAACGGCAACCTGCTGGCGTTCTTCGACCTGCCGGGCCTCGACCTGGGGGACTACGCCGAGGTCCTCGGCGGCCTGCACCACATGGCGATCTCGGTCGACCCGGACCACTGGGGTCGGCTCGCGCGCCAACCTCGACAAGGCCGGGGTGGACTACCAGCTCGAGAGCGACACGTCGATCTACTTCCGCGACCCCGACGGCGCCAGGCTCGAGCTGATCGCCGACCCGCTCGGCGAGATGTACGGCCTGCACGTTCTCTGAGCTGCCGCTTCGACCGCGGCGACCACCGGCCTGACAGGGCGACCCGATAGCCTGCTGCCGCCATGATGGAACGTTTCCGAGCCTTCTGGACGAAGGTCTTCTCGCCCGTCGCGCGACTCTTCCTGCGGCTCGGCATCAGCCCCGACGCGGTCACCGTGGTCGGCACGCTCGGGGTGTGCGCGGGAGCGCTGATCTTCTTCCCGCAGGGCGAGTTCTTCATCGGCGTGCTCGTCATCATGGCGTTCGTGTTCTCCGACCTGGTCGACGGCCAGATGGCGCGGCTCAGCGGCCGGACCTCGAGCTGGGGAGCCTTCCTCGACTCCACTCTCGACCGCTTCGGCGACGCCGCCATCTTCGGCGGGATCGCCATGTACTACGTGGGTCCTGGTGACTCCGAGCCGCTCGCCGCGCTGTCGATCTACTGCCTGGTGATGGGCTCCGTGACGTCGTACGCCCGCGCCCGCGCCGAGTCGCTGGGCATGAAGGCGAACGTCGGCATCGCCGAGCGGTCCGACCGGCTCGTCGCGATCCTGGTGATGACCGGGACTCGCGGGCCTGTTGAAGACGGTGCTGGGCGAGGACTGGCCGCTGGTGCTCATCCCGGTCACCTTGGCGGCGCTCGCGCTGGCCAGCACGATCACCGTCGTGCAACGCATCATGATGGTGCGAAGCCAGGCCAAAGCCGCCGTCTGATGCCGGGTGTCTCGGCCGGTCTGGCACCGCGGCTGCGGACCGGGCTGACGAGGGCGGGTGAGTCCGCCGCAGCCCACGCGACGACCGCGGGCTACCTGTCCGCCTGGCGACTCGTCCGCCTGCTGCCGGAGCGACGCGCACAGCTGCTCTTCCAGCGGTTCGCCGACCAGATCCACCGCCGCGACGGCGTCGGCGTGCAACGGCTGCGCGCCAACCTCCAGCGGGTCACCGGCCTCGAGGACGAGGCGCTGGCGGCGCTGACGAAGCAGGCGGTCCGCTCCTACCTCCGCTACTGGTGCGAGTCGTTCCGGCTGCCCTCGTGGCCGATCGACGACGTGGTACGACGGACGAGGACGGTGAACGAGCACCTGGTGCGCGACGCCCTCGCGCAGGGTCGCGGCGTCGTCGTCCCGCTCCCGCACACCGCCAACTGGGACTGGGCCGGCGCCTGGGCCTGTGCCGAGGTGGCCCCACTGTGCACGGTCGCGGAGCGGCTGCGTCCGGAGCGGCTGTTCGACGAGTTCGTCGCCTACCGCCGCACGCTCGGCATGGAGATCCTGCCGCTGTCCGGTGGCGAGCCCCCGGTGCGTCGGCTGGAGGAGTGGCTGCGCGACGGGGGACTGGTGTGCCTGCTCGCCGACCGCGACTTCTCCCGCCGCGGCGTCGAGGTCGACCTGTGCGGCCACCGCGCGCGGGTGCCGCGCGGGCCGGCGGTGCTGTCGCTGCGCACCGGTGCGCCGCTGGTGCCGGTCACGCTCCACTACGGCGCCGGACACCATGACGCTGACGTTCCACGGGCCGATCCCCGCGGACGTCGAGCCGGGCGGTGACGCTCGCATGATGCAGGGGGTGGCCGACGCGTTCACGGGCGCGCTGCGCGAGCACCCGGAGGACTGGCACATGATGCAGCGGGTGTTCGTGGACGACCTCGCCACCTCGCCCAAGTGAGGGCCGCATGAGGGTCGGAATCGTGTGCCCGTACTCCCTCGACGTCCCGGGTGGTGTGCAGAACCACGTCACCGACCTCGCCGAGGCGCTGCTCGACCTCGGCCACCACGTCTCGGTGCTCGCGCCGACGGAGAGCACCGACCTCGCGCCGTACGTCGTCAGCGCGGGGCGAACCGTGCCCGTCACCTACAACGGCGCCGTGGCCCGCATGTCGTTCGGGCCGGTGGTGGCGGCGCGCTGTCGGCGGTGGCTGCGCGACGGCAAGTTCGACGTGCTGCACCTGCACGAGCCCGCCACCCCGAGCCTGTCGCTGCTGGCGTTGTGGGCCGCCGAGTGCCCCGTCGTGGCGACCCACCACTCGGCCAGCGGGCGGTCGCGGGCGCTCGCTGCCTCGGCGGCGATCCTGCGGCCCTCGCTGGAGAAGATCGGTGCCCGCATCGCCGTCTCGCAGGACGCCCGCGACTTCTCGGTCCGCCACCTCGGGGGCGAGCCGCTGGTGATCCCGAACGGCCTGTACGTCGACCGCTTCGCGACCGCCCCACGACGCGAGGAGTGGCGAGGAGCCGACGGCACGATCGCGTTCGTCGGCCGGCTCGGTGAGCCGCGCAAGGGTTTCCCGGTGCTGGCGCGTGCGTTCGGCGAGGTGGCAGCGGATCGCCCCGGCCTGCGGCTGCTCGTCGTCGGGGGCGGCGACGTCGACGAGGCGCGGGGGCAGGCTGCCGCGCGCAGGTCGCGCGACCAGGTGACGTTCCTCGGCGCTGTGACCGATCAGGAGAAGGCGTCGGCGCTGCGCACGGCGGACGTCTGCGTGGCGCCGAACACGGCAGGTGAGAGCTTCGGGATCGTCCTCGCGGAGGCGATGGCGGCCGGCGCGACGGTCTGGCCAGCGACCTTCCTGCGTTCGTCCGGGTGCTCGGCGACGGTGAGTTCGGCGAGCTGTTCCGTGCCGGTGACGCCGGCGACCTCGCCGATCGGCTCGCCGCCCTGCTCGCCGACCCCGGCCGACGAGCCGCCCTCGACGAGGCGGCGAGCGTCGCCGTACGCCGCTACGACTGGGACACGGTCGCGGTGCGGATCGTCCGCGTCTACGAGACGGCCGTCGAGGGGAGCCCCTGATGGAGCCGTGGCTGCGTGGTCGCGGCCGTCGTGCTCGTCGCTGTCGGGCTCGCCCTGTGGCTGACGTGGACGGCGAACCGGCTCGACCGGATCCACCACCGCATCGACGTCGCACGCGCTGCCCTCGACGCGCAGCTGCTGCGCCGGTCGGGTGCCGCCCTCGAGCTCGCCACCTCGGACTCGCTCGACCCGCCGAGCCGGCTGGTGCTGGTCGACGCCGCGCACCATGCCCGCAACGCCGGACCGGACGAGGTCGAGACCGCCGAGTCGGTCCTCTCGCAGGCGCTGCGTGCGGTGTCTCGGCGACGAGGAGGGGTGCGGCTGCTGCGCGGTGACGCGGACCTGGCGCCGCTCGTCGACGAGCTCGCCACGCGCTGCAGCCGGGTCGAGCTCGCCCGGAGGTTCCACAACGACGCCGTCGCGTCGGCGCTCGCGCTGCGGTCTCGTCGACGCGTGCGCTGCTGCACCTCGCAGGGCACGCCGCCCAGCCGCGGACCGTCGATCTCGACGACGTACCACCGCCCGCGCTCGCGGAGTAGCCGCCCGCCACCGATGTGCTGGAACGCCTTGCGACACGTAGGCTGGAGGGCATCCAAAGAACCCTCGGGCGGCACCAGCGTGTCCGCTCGGAGGCCGACCCCGAGCAGCGACGCAAGAGGCACATCGTGAGCAACGAGACCGAGCACACCGGCACCGCGGGCGTGAAGCGCGGCATGGCCGAGATGCTCAAGGGCGGCGTCATCATGGACGTCGTCACCGCCGAGCAGGCGAAGATCGCCGAGGACGCCGGCGCCGTGGCCGTGATGGCGCTCGAGCGGGTGCCCGCCGACATCCGCGCCCAGGGTGGCGTCTCCCGGATGAGCGACCCCGACATGATCGACGGCATCATCGAGGCCGTCTCGATCCCGGTGATGGCCAAGGCCCGCATCGGGCACTTCGCCGAGGCGCAGGTGCTGCAGAGCCTCGGCGTGGACTACATCGACGAGTCCGAGGTGCTCACCCCCGCCGACTACGCGCAACCACATCGACAAGTGGTCGTTCACGGTGCCGTTCGTGTGCGGCGCGACCAACCTCGGCGAGGCGCTGCGCCGCATCACCGAGGGCGCGGCGATGATCCGCTCCAAGGGCGAGGCCGGCACCGGAGACGTCTCCAACGCCGTGACCCACATGCGCACCATCCGCGCCGAGCTGCGCCGGCTCCAGGGCATGGAGAAGGACGAGCTGTACGTCGCGGCGAAGGAGCTGCAGGCGCCGTACGCGCTCGTCGAGCGAGGTCGCCGAGGCAGGCAAGCTGCCGGTCGTGCTGTTCACCGCCGGCGGCATCGCGACCCCGGCCGACGCCGCGATGATGATGCAGCTCGGCGCCGAGGGCGTGTTCGTCGGCTCGGGCATCTTCAAGTCCGGCAACCCGGCGCAGCGGGCCGAGGCGATCGTCAAGGCGACCACGTTCTTCGACGACCCCGACGTGGTCGCCAAGGTCTCGCGCGGTCTCGGCGAGGCGATGGTCGGGCATCAACGTCGACGAGATCCCGCAGCCGCACCGGCTCGCCGAGCGCGGATGGTAGGCGAGGCCCACCGCTGAGCAGCACGTCCGCGAGTTCACCCGCGCCGGCGTGCGTGCCGGCCTGCTCGGCGCCCGAGGAGCTGCACGACGACGTCGCCGCAGGCGATCGCGTCCGAGCTTCCCGACCGGGCCGACGAGGCCGCCGACCTCGCCACGGCGTGGATCGACGAGGCCCGCGAGCAGCTGCGCGTCGACCAGGAGAGCTGGCCCGAGGCCACCGACTACGAGCGGCTGCAGACCGCGTTCGACGAGCTGGAGATCGCCGACGTCGTCGTGCTGCAGGGCTGCGAGGACCACTGGGCGGCCAAGCAGCTGCTCGAGGAGCGTCGCGCCGCGGACGACACCCCTCGCGGGCGTCGCCTGGTTCACCCCGCTCCGACGTGCTGGCACGCCGTCGACGAAGGCATGCTCGAGGTGAACCTCTGGCACGGCACGACCGCCAACGCAGCTCCCGGCGACGAGCTGCTCGACGACGTGCTCGGGATCCTGGAGAAGCACGGCCTGGCGGCCCACTTCGACGAGGGCCGCATCGAGGTCGACGCCCACTGGCACAAGCGGATCTCATGACGTGAGTCCCCTCATCGGTGTGCTCGCGCTGCAGGGCGACGTGCGCCAGCACGTCGACGATGCTCGAGACATCCGGGGTCCGCAGCCTCGCCGTACGCCGCCCGAGCGAGCTGGACGACCTCGACGGCATCGTCCTGCCCGGGCGGCGAGTCGACGACGATGGCCAAGCTGGCCCAGACCTTCGGGGTGCTCGACCCGCTGCGCGACCGTGTCAGGGGCGGGCTGCCGGCGTTCGGCACCTGCGCCGGGATGATCCTGCTGGCCGACCGCATCGAGGGCGGCGTCGCTGGTCAGGAGACCATCGGCGGCCTCGACGTCGTCGTCCGGCGCAACGCCTTCGGCCGGCAGGTCGACTCCTTCGAGGCCGACCTCGACGTCGAGGGGTTCGCCGACCCGTTCCACGCCCTGTTCATCCGGGCGCCCTGGGTCGAGAAGACCGGTGCGGACGTCTCAGGTCGTCGCCCGCGTCGCCACCGGAGACGCGGTCGGTAGGATCGTGGCGGTCCGGCAGGGACACCTGCTCGCGACCTCGTTCCACCCCGAGATCACCGGCGACGACCGGTTCCACCGGCTGTTCGTGGAGCAGGTGCGGGCCGCAGCGTTGTCAGCGGGCCAGTCGATAGGAAGAGGTCTCGCATGTCCGGCCACTCCAAGTGGGCGACCACCAAGCACAAGAAGGCGGTCATCGACGCCCGGCGCGGCAAGATGTTCGCCAAGCTCATCAAGAACATCGAGGTCGCCGCCCGGATGGGCGGCGGTGACCCCGCCGGCAACCCGACGCTCTACGACGCGATCCAGAAGGCCAAGAAGTCCTCGGTCCCCAACGACAACATCGACCGTGCGGTCAAGCGTGGCTCGGGCGCGGAGGCGGGCGGCGCCGAGTACCAGACGATCATGTACGAGGGCTACGGCCCCCACGGCGTCGCGCTGCTGATCGAGTGCCTCACCGACAACAAGAACCGGGCCGCGATGGAGGTCCGCACCGCTATCAACCGCAACGGCGGCTCCCTCGCCGACCCCGGCTCCGTGTCGTACATGTTCAACCGCAAGGGCGTCGTGCTCGTCCCGGCGAGCCAGGAGTCCCGCGCGGTCACCGAGGACGACGTCCTCGAGGCCACGCTCGACGCCGGCGCCGAGGAGGTCAACGACCTCGGCGAGTCGTGGGAGGTCATCAGCGAGGCCACCGACCTGGTCGCGGTGCGCACCGCCCTCCAGACCGCCGGCGTCGACTACGACTCCGCCGAGGCGTCGTTCGTGCCCTCGATGAGCATCGACCTCGACAAGGACGCGGCCCCCAAGGTGTTCCGCCTCGTCGAGGCGCTCGAGGACCTCGACGACGTGCAGAACGTCTTCGCGAACTTCGACGTCGACGACGACGTGATGGCCGCCCTGGACGCCTGACGGCGCCCCGCGCTGAGGGGTCACGTACTCCCGCCTTTCGGCGGGGTGTCGATGCAGAAGTGACTCCTCAGGCGGTCCGTGTCGTACGCCGGGAACGGGGCCTGCCTCGGCTAGCGTCTGTACGAACATGTGTTCGGACGAAAGGCCTCACGGATGCGCGTGCTGGGAGTCGACCCGGGGCTGACCCGGTGCGGTCTCGGGGTCGTCGACGGAGACGTCGGACGACCGCTGCGCATGGTCGAGTTCGGCGTGGTCCGCACCTCGGCCGACGCGCCCACGCCGCAACGGCTGCACGACATCGAGCTGGCCCTCGAGGCCTGGCTCGACCGGCACCAGCCCGACGCGGTCGCCGTGGAGCGGGTCTTCAGCCAGCACAACGTGCGGACCGTGATGGGAACCGCGCAGGCCAGCGGTGTCGCGATGGTGACGGCTGCGCGCCGGGGCATACCCGTCGCGCTGCACACGCCGAGCGAGGTCAAGGCGTCCGTCAGCGGCAACGGGCGGGCGGACAAGGCCCAGGTCGCGCGCGATGGTCACGCGACTGCTGCGGCTCGACGCCCCTCCGACCCCGGCCGACGCCTCCGACGCCCTCGCGCTCGCCATCTGCCACATCTGGCGTGGTGGCGCACAGTCTCGTATCGACGCCGCCTCCCGGTTGGCGGCCGCAGGAAGGAGAGCGCCGTGATCGCGTTCGTGTCCGGCACGGTCGACGACGTGAGCCTGAGCTCCGCCGTCGTCGAGGTCGGTGGCGTCGGCCTCGAGGTGCAGTGCACTCCCAACACCCTGGCCACGCTGCACGTCGGTGCGCCGGTGCGGCTGCCCACCAGCATGGTGGTGCGGGAGGAGTCGCTCACGCTCTTCGGGTTCCTCGACGAGGAAGAGAAGACGGTGTTCGAGCTGCTGCAGACCGCCAGCGGCGTCGGACCGAAGCTCGCTCAGGCCATGCTTGCGGTGCTCGGCCCCGACGACCTGCGCCGGGCGGTGACAGGCGAGGACGTCAAGGCGCTCACCGCCGTGTCCGGCATCGGCCAGAAGGGCGCCCAGCGGATCATCCTCGAGCTCAAGGACCGCATCGGCGCGCCCAGCGGGATTCCCATGCAGCGCTCGCTTGCAGCGGTGCCGCAGCAACAGCCATGGCGTGGCCAGGTCCACGCCGGGCTGGTCGGGCTCGGCTGGTCCGCCAGGGAGGCCGACCGCGCCGTCGACGCCGTCGCTCCGCAGGCCGACGCCCAGACCGACACCCATGGTGAGCCGGACGTCGCGGGCCTGCTGCGGGCGGCGCTGCGATCGCTGAGCAAGACATGAGCCCCGCCGAGCGGGCAGCCGTCGACGCGCCGCAGGACGCCTCCGCCGACCGGGAGCTGGTCAGCGCCGAGGCGGACGGCGACGAGCGGGCCGTCGAGGCGGCCCTGCGGCCTCGCACGCTCGCCGAGGTCATCGGCCAGGAGCGGGTGCGCGAGCAGCTGTCCCTGGTCCTGCAGGCGGCCCGGTCGCGGGAGGGGACCCCGGACCACGTGCTGCTGTCGGGTCCGCCCGGCCTGGGCAAGACGACGCTGGCGATGATCATCGCCGCCGAGATGGCGACGCCGCTGCGCCTCACGTCCGGACCGGCGATCACCCACGCCGGCGATCTCGCGGCCATCCTGTCCGGCCTCAACGAGGGCGACGTGCTCTTCGTCGACGAGCTGCACCGCATGTCGCGGCCCGCCGAGGAGATGCTCTACATGGCGATGGAGGACTTCCGGGTCGATGTCGTCATCGGCAAGGGCCCGGGGGCGACCGCCATACCGCTGGAGATCCCGCCGTTCACGCTGGTTGGCGCCACCACGAGGGCGGGGCTGCTGCCGGGGCCGCTGCGGGACCGCTTCGGTTTCACCGCCCACCTGGAGTTCTACGAGCCCGCGGAGCTCGAGCGGATCGTGCGCCGCTCGGCGGGGCTGCTCGAGGTCGAGCTCACCGACGAGGGCGGGGCCGAGATCGCCTCCCGCTCGCGCGGCACGCCCCGCATCGCCAACCGGCTGCTCCGGCGCGTCCGCGACTTCGCGCAGGTGCGCGCGGGCGGGGTCGTCACCCTCGACGTCGCGCACCGCGCGCTGGACCTGTACGAGGTCGACCAGTCCGGCCTGGACCGTCTCGACCGTGCCGTGCTCGACGTGCTGTGCCGTCGCTTCGGAGGGGGGCCGGTGGGCGTCTCCACGCTCGCGGTCGGCGTGGGCGAGGAGCGGGAGACCGTCGAGGAGGTCGCGGAGCCCTTCTTGGTGCGGTCCGGACTGCTGGCGCGCACGCCGCGGGGGCGGGTGGCCACTCCGGCCGCCTGGGAGCACCTGGGCCTCGCTGTGCCGCGCGATGCCCCCTTCTCCGGCGGGCCGGAGGCGGCTCTGTTCGACGAGTGATCGGGGGTTCAGGGAACGTGAAGGTTCCCCCGTTACACTCGACCGTCAACCCGTCGGCCGCGACTGCCGGCCAGTCCCCGCATCACGTCCGAGGTGTTCTTTCGTGGAGAGTTTGGGAGCCTTGCTCCCGTTCGTCCTGATCGCGCTCGTCTTCTGGCTGCTGATCGTGCGGCCCCAGCGCCGCCGCCAGCAGGCCATGACGGCGACCCAAGCGGCGCTGCAGGTCGGCACCGAGGTCATGCTGGGATCTGGGATCTACGGCAGGGTGGTCTCCACGGACGACGAGGAGCCCACCGTCTTGGTCGAGGTGGCACCCGGCACGGTCCTCAAGGTGGCGCGACAGGCCATCATCAAGGTCATCGAGCCCGCCGAGGACGACCTCACTGCAACAGAGAGCGCTGACGCCGCTGAGGGCTCGCAGCGCCCTGACGGACCGGCCGATCCCGACAGTGGCCCGGACGACCGCCCCGGATCGAGCGACCAGCGCCCGTGACCGAGCGACAAGCGGCGGCTGAGCCGTCGAGGAGAGAGTGGTAGTGGCGAGCAAGACCGCCCGTCCTGGGCGCCGGCTCCTCATCTTCGGGCTGATCGTGGCTGCCCTGTTCCTCGGCGTGGCGCTCGGCGACCACGACCCGGGCAAGAAGGGCTACCAGTTCGGCGGGGTGTGGAAGCCGAAGCTCGGCCTCGACCTGCAGGGCGGCACCCGCATCACGCTGAAGGCCAGCACGGCCAACGGCCAAGACATCACCCCCGCGAACCTCGAGGAGGCCCGCGGCATCATCGACCAGCGGGTCAACGGCAGCGGCGTCGCCGAGTCCGAGGTGGGCACCCAGGGCAACGACAACATCGTCGTGGAGATCCCCGGCCCGACCAGGGGCGACCTCGTCGACACCGTCAAGCAGACCGCCCAGCTGCGCTTCCGGCTCGTCGCCGCCATGGCCCCCGGCCAGCCGCAGCCGACCAAGAAGGCCAGCCCGAGCGCCTCGCCCACAGGTAAGCCCAGCGGGAAGCAGAGCGGTCAGCCAAGCTCGAAAGCCTCACCGAGTGCCAAGCAGTCGGCCGGACCCAAGGGCAGCGCCAGCCCGAAGGGACGAGCCGTCTCAGGTGGTCTGATCGCCGCCGACGAGACGCCCAAGCCGAGCCCGTCACCCAAGGCTTCCCAGCAGCCGCAGCCATCGGGCCAGCCGACGTCGCTACCGCTCTCACCGGGCGCGCAGCCGTCGGCGCAAGCGCCCCAGCCCACCAAGCAGGGCGCGCCGATCAACGACCAGCTCGCCTGGCAGGACAATCCCGGGGCCGAGTGGCTGCAGAAGTTCGCGCAGTACACCTGCCCCAAGAAGGGTGCGCCCGCCAAGCCGGTCAACGACGACAAGACCAAGCCGCTGGTCACCTGTGACGAGGACGGCAACAAGCTGCTGCTGTCGACACCGCTGATCGAGGGGACGCAGCTCAAGAAGGCACAGGCGCACGCCGCCGAACCAGCAGAACGTCCAGTGGACGGTGAACCTGACCTTCAACAGCGACGCCCGCAAGGTGTTCGCGAAGGTGACCGAGCAGATCGCCAACCAGACCAGCGCGCTCACCGGCCAGCAGAAGCAGTTCGCGATCGTCCTCGACGGCAAGGTCATCTCGGCGCCGACCGTGAACGACCCCATCCCGAACGGCCAGGCGGAGATCAGCGGCAACTTCACGCAGGCCTCCGCGCAGTCGCTCGCCAACAGCCTCAAGTACGGCGCCCTGCCGCTGAGCTTCGAGGTGCCGGTGGTGACCGAGGAGGGCCCGACGCTCGCGGCCGACCAGCTCTCCGCCGGGCTGATCGCCGGCGCGATCGGCCTGGGGCTGGTGCTGCTCTACTGCCTGCTCTACTACCGCGGCCTCGGCCTCGTCGTGCTCTTCTCGCTGGGGATCGCCGGCGTCATCACCTACGGAGTGGTTCTGGCGATGAGCCAGGCCGTCAACTTCACGCTGACGCTGCCCGGCATCGCCGGCCTGATCGTGGCGGTCGGCATCACGGCCGACTCGTTCATCGTCTACTTCGAACGAATACGTGACGAGATGCGCACCGGCAAGTCGATGCGGGTCGCTGTCGAGGCCGGCTGGGTGCGTGCCCGGGCGACCTGCCTGGCCGCCGACGCGGTGTCACTGCTCGCGGCCGTCGTGCTCTACATCTTCTCGATCGGCGTCGTGAAGGGCTTCGCGTTCGCCCTCGGCATCAGCACCGTCATCGACCTCGCGGTGTTCTTCATGTTCACCAAGCCGATGGTCTCGTGGCTGGCGACGTTCAAGTTCTTCTACTCCGGCTCCAAGTGGTCGGGCCTGTCACCAGAGCATGTCGGCATGCCTCGCACCACCACGACCACCCGTCCGGCGACCGCGGGAGGGAAGGCCTGATGAGCAAGCTCTCCAACCTGGGCCGCTCGCTCTACGACGGCACCGTCTCGATCGACTTCGTCGGCCGCAAGTGGCTGTGGTACTCCATCTCGGGGCTGATCTTGCTGGCGGCGGTCGCCGGCCTCACCTTCCGCGGTATCAACCTCGGCATCGAGTTCCAAGGTGGCGTCGAGTACCAGGTCTCCACGCAGGGGAAGGCGTCCGAAGCGACCCTGGTGGACATCCGCAACGCGGTGGCCAAGGAGGCGGCGGACTCCGACATCGCGGCCGCAGAGTCACCGATCGTCAACACGTCCGGCGCCAACAGCATCCGCGTGCAGACCGAGCCGCTGACCAATGACCAGGCCGACGAGATCGCCGCGGCGATCCAGGACGCGGCCGGCGTGGACAAGGACGCCATCAGCACCGATGCCATCGGTGCCACCTGGGGCGCCCAGGTGGCCCAACGGGCCCTGCTCGGGCTCGTGGTGTTCCTGGTCTTGGTGGTGCTGTTCATCTGGGCCTACTTCCGAGAATGGAAGATGTCGGTCGGCGCGATCGTCGCGCTGGTCCACGACGTGGTGATCACCATCGGCATCTACGCGCTGTCGGGTTTCGAGGTGACGCCCGCGACCGTCACGGGCATCCTCACGATCTTGGGCTTCTCGCTCTACGACACGGTGGTGGTCTTCGACAAGGTCCGGGAGAACACCAAGAACCTCGCCCGCACCCGGCAGACCTACGCCGAGGCGGCCAACCTGGCGGTCAACCAGACCCTGGTCCGGTCGATCAACACCTCGATCGTCGCGCTGTTGCCGGTCGGTGCGCTGTTGTACGTCGGCGTGGTGTCCCTGGGCTCCGGTGCCCTCAAGGACCTTGCCCTCGCCCTGTTCGTCGGCATGGCGGCCGGTGCGTACTCCTCGATCTTCATCGCCACCCCGCTGGTGGTGCAGCTCAAGGAGCTGGAGCCAGGCGTGCGGGCCGGCGACGCCCGCGCGATGCGGCACCGCAAGCGTCAAGACGCCGACCCCTACTCGTCGGTCCCGGCCTTCACCGAGGACATGGCGGTCGAGGACGAGCCCGGCGCGGGCAACGCTCGGGCGTCCCGGACGACGATGGTCGCCGACGACGACCGCGAGCCGGAGGAGACCAGCGTGTCCGCGCCGACCCGGACGCCACGCTCGACAGCCGGTGAGCGTCCGTCCTCCAAGCAGGTGTCGCCGTCCGCGGCCGCGAAGCGCGCACAACCCCAGCGCAAGCCCCGCTCGCAGCGAGGCAAGCGGTGAGCGGGCCGGCCGACCACGCCCTGGACCACGACGAGCTGCAACAGCTGATGGACAAGCTGGTCCTCGACGTACCCGACTTCCCGCAGTCGGGGGTGACCTTCAAGGACATCACGCCGCTGCTGGCTGACCACGACGGGCTGAGCGCGGTCGTGACCGCACTCGCTGCGGCCGGCCGCGACGACCAAGGGGCCGTCGTCGTCGACAAGGTGGTCGGCATCGAGGCCCGCGGGTTCATCCTCGCCGCACCGGTCGCGCTGGCCCTCGGCACCGGCTTCGTGCCGGTGCGCAAGGCCGGCAAGCTGCCGCGCGACACGCACGCCGTCTCCTTCTCCTTGGAGTACGGCGAGGCCACCGTCGAAGTGCACCAGGACGCGATCGACCAGGGGGAGCGGGTCCTGATCGTCGACGACGTGCTGGCCACCGGCGGCACCGCCGACGCGACCCGCCAGCTCGTCGAGCGCAGCGGGGGGATCCCGCACGCGATCAGCGTGCTGATCGAGCTGTCGTTCCTGCACGGTCGTGACGCCATCGGGGACCTGCCCCTGCGTGCCCTCATGACGGCCTGACGTGGGCTTGCCGCGCACGTAGACTGGAGATTCCGTCCAAGGGGGTTCTCTAGCGGGTCGTCGAGGAGAGTGCGCTGTGGCCGAAGAGCGTGTCCACGCTCCGTCCACAACCGCGCCCGCACAGCCCGACGCGGAAGCCACGCCGGCGGCCGAGGCCGAAGCGTCCCCCGCTGAGTCCACCGAGCCCGCCGCCCGCGAGCGGCAGTCCAGCGGCCCCGCCGGCCGCCGGATGCGCGCCCGGATCGCGCGGATGGCGCTCAAGAGCCAGTCCGAGAACCCGGTCCTCGAGCCGCTGTTCCGGGCGGTGCGCGCCAACCACCCCAAGGCGGACCTGGAGATCCTCGAGCGCGCCTACACGATCGCCGAGCGCCACCACGCCGGCCAGATGCGCAAGAGCGGCGACCCGTACATCACCCACCCGCTCGCGGTGACGACGATCCTCGCCGAGATCGGCATGACCGAGCCCACGCTGGTCGCGGCCCTGCTGCACGACACCGTCGAGGACACGCCGTACACCCTCGAGGAGCTGCGCCACGACTTCGGCAGCGAGGTGGGCGCGCTCGTCGACGGCGTCACCAAGCTCGACAAGGTCAAGTACGGCGACACCGCTCAGGCCGAGACCATTCGCAAGATGATCGTGGCGATGAGCCGCGACATCCGCGTGCTCGTCATCAAGCTGGCCGACCGGCTCCACAACATGCGGACCCTGCGCTACCTCAAGCAGGAGACCCAGGAGCGCAAGGCCCGCGAGACCCTCGACATCTACGCGCCCCTGGCCCACCGGCTGGGCATGAACACCCTCAAGTGGGAGCTCGAGGACCTGGCGTTCGCGACCTTGCACCCGAAGATGTACGACGAGATCGTGCGGCTCGTCGCGGAGCGCGCCCCGTCACGCGACCAGTTCCTGGCCAAGGTCATCGACCAGGTGCAGAGCGACCTGCGCGACGCGAAGATCAAGGCGAAGGTCACCGGACGGCCCAAGCACTACTACTCGATCTACCAGAAGATGATCGTGCGCGGCCGCGAGTTCTCCGACATCTACGACCTCGTCGGCATCCGCATCCTCGTCGAGACCGATCGCGACTGCTACGCGGTCCTCGGTGTGCTGCACAGCCGTTGGAACCCGGTCGCCGGTCGGTTCAAGGACTTCGTCGCGATGCCGAAGTTCAACATGTACCAGTCGCTGCACACGACCGTCATCGGGATCCAGGGCAAGCCGGTCGAGCTGCAGATCCGCACGTTCTCCATGCACCGGCGAGCCGAGTACGGCGTCGCGGCGCACTGGAAGTACAAGGAGGACGTCCGCACCGGAATCGAGGGCAAGGCCACCGACCCGTTGGGCCCCGACGGCGGCGACATGACCTGGGTCCGGCAGCTGCTCGACTGGCAGCAGGAGACCGAGGACCCGGGTGAGTTCCTCGAGTCGCTGCGCTTCGAGATCAACTCCGCCGAGGTGTACGTCTTCACCCCTCGCGGCGACGTCATGGCGCTCCCGACCGGCTCGACGCCGGTCGACTTCGCCTACGCGATCCACACCGAGGTCGGGCACCACACCATCGGCGCCCGGGTGAACGGTCGCCTCGTGCCGCTGGAGTCGACCCTGGACAACGGCGACGTCGTCGAGGTGTTCACCTCCAAGGCACCGAACGCCGGACCGAGCCGCGACTGGCTCGGCTTCGTGAAGTCGCCGCGAGCCCGCAACAAGATCCGCCACTGGTTCACCAAGGAGCGGCGCGAGGAGGCCATCGAGCGCGGCAAGGAGCAGATCGCCCGGCTGATGCGCAAGGAGGGTCAGCCGCTCAAGCGGGTGCTCACCCACGAGTCGCTCAACACGGTGGCGGCCGACCTGCGACTGCCCGACGTGGACGCGCTCTACGCCGCGGTCGGTGAGGGCAACCTCGGCGCGCAGACCGTCGTACGGCGCGTCATCGACCTGCACGGCGGCGACGACGGGGCCGAGGAGGACCTCGCCGAAGGCATCACGATCACCAGCGACCGCGCCTCCAAGCGGCCGAGCGCCGGGGACGCAGGGGTCATCGTCAAGGACCTCTCCGACGTGTGGGTCAAGCTCGCCAAGTGCTGCACGCCCGTGCCCGGCGACCCCATCCTGGGCTTCGTCACCCGCGGCTCGGGCGTCTCGGTGCACCGCTTCGACTGCACCAACGCGGGGAACCTGAAGTCACAGCCCGAGCGGCTCGTCGACGTCGAGTGGGCGCCGACCGCGCAGTCCACGTTCTTGGTGAACATCCAGGTCGAGGCCCTCGACCGCAACCGGCTGCTCTCCGACATCACCAAGGTGCTCTCCGACGTCCACGTCAACATCTTGGCCGCCACCTTGCAGACCACCCGCGACCGCGTCGCCAAGAGCCGCTTCACCTTCGAGATGGCCGACCCCAAGCACTTGGGACATGTCCTGCGCGCAGTCAGGTCTGTAGACGGTGTGTTTGACGCTTACCGGGTGACTCAGTAGCCGCGCTCGGCGCCGAGGCGCGTGATCCTGCGCCGTCGCGACGCTGCGAAGGCGCGCTTGCTGCAGCGGTGACAGGCGCAGATCACGCGCCTCGGCTCCTCAGCTAGCTGCGCTAGCTGAACTCGTCGAGAGCCTTCCTGGCCTCTGTCAGCCAGGACTCTCGCGCCTCGATGGCGGCGGCGGCGTCGGCGGCCTTTCGCTCGTTGCCGGCGGCAACGGCCTTCTCCTGCTGGGCGCGCAGGTCGGCGAGGGATGACTCCAGCTGGGCGACGGTGTCGGCGGCGCGGGCCCGGCCCTCGGGGTTGGTGCGGCGCCACTCGTCGTCCTCGAGGCCGCGGATGGCCTGCTCGACACGACGCATGCGTCCCTCGAGATCCTTCATCCGCTCCCGGGGCACCTTCCCGGCGGCGTCCCAGCGTTGCGCGATGCTGCGGAACGAGCTCTTCGCGGCCTGCAGGTCGCGCACCGGGAGCAGGGCCTCCGCCTCGACGAGCAGCGCCTCCTTGCGCTCGGCGTTGACCGCCTGCTCCTTGTCGACCTCGGCGTTGGACGCGTCGCGGGCGCCGAAGAAGGTGTCCTGGGCCGCGCGGAAGCGCTTCCAGAGCCGCTCGTCGACGCCCTTCGGTGCCGGGCCGGCGGCCTTCCACTTCCTCATCAGGTCGCGGTACTTCCCCGACGTCGGGCCCCACTCGGTCGACGTGGCCAGCTCCTGGGCCTCGACCACCAGCCGCTCCTTGATCTCGCGCGCCTGGTCACGCTTCTCGTTCAGCTCGGCGAAGTGGGTCTTGCGCCGCCGGGTGTACGTCGTCCGGGCGCTCGAGAAACGGCGCCAGAGCGCGTCATCGGTGCCCTTGTCGATGCGGGGGAGCGTCTTCCACTCGTCGAGCAGGTCTCGCATCCGGTTCGCCCCGTTGCGCCACTCCTCGCCCTCGGCGACGCGCTCGGCCTCACCGACGATGCGCTCCTTGACGACCTTCGCCTCTTCCTGACGCTGTGCACGCTCTTGTCGCCGGTGCTCGCGCTGCTGGGCGATCTCCCCGGTCATCGCCTCGAGACGAGACTCCAGCGAAGCCAGGTCGCCGACGGCCTGAGCCTCGTGCACGGTGCCACGGACCTGCTTGACGGAGGCGGTCGCCTCATCGGGGGCGAGTGCTCCCGCCTCGACCCGGCGTTGGAGCAGGTCCACCTCGATGAGCAGGTCGACGTACCTCCTCACGAAGAACTCGAGCGCCTCCTCGGCGGTCGCGTCCGGCATCTGCCCGACCGACCGCTCGCCGTCCGCCGTGCGCACGAACACGGTGCCCGTCTCGTCGACGCGACCCCAGCCACGCGCCTGCGCCTCGGCCTCGGCGACGTCGGTCTCGCCAGGGGTTGGCGCAGCAGGCCCCGGGGGAGGCGTCGGCGGGCGTCGTGGCGGCGCCGGCTTCGGCGCCGGCGGCGCAGGTTTGGGCGCCGGCGGCGCGGCAGGGGGGCTCGTCGGCTCGGGCGGGTTGTCGGGCGTGGTCACCGCACTCCCAACCCGGTCAGCAACACTGGCAGCTGCCCGCCGAGATGCTCGGCGACAGCACCCAGGGCGTGTGAGGAGACGTCGTCCGAGGGGTGGGTCACGATCCAGGCCACCAGCGCGACAACGGCGAGGGCCACCACCACGGCGGTCAGTGCGAGGTTCCGTCGGCGCCGGTGCGCGGCACGCTCGGCACGGCGCACGCTCTGCCGCTGCGCGCTCGCGCGGGCCAGCTGGCGGCGACGCCTCTTCTTCGTGACCACGCTGGGAGTGTAGGGCGTGGGTTCGCGAGTGGCGGTGCAAGTTCGAAGGCCCAGCCGGACCCTCGATAGGCTGCCCTGGTTCACCTGCGCCAGGCAGGACCCATCCGGACAGGAGCGACGCACGTGCTGATCGCAGGCTTCCCCGCCGGCCCGTGGGGGACCAACTGCTACGTGGTCGCCACCGGCCCCGGAGCCGAGTGCGTGGTCGTCGACCCCGGCAAGGACGCGGCCGACGGCGTCGCAGAGGTCGTCCGCGAGCACCACCTCAAGCCGGTGTCGGTGCTGGTCTCGCACGGCCACATCGACCACATGTGGTGCGTGGCCCCGGTCGCCGGGACCTACGACGCGACCGCCTGGATCCACCCTCGCGACCGCCATCTGCTCAGCGACCCGATGGCCGGCATGTCGCGGGAGACCGCGGGGATGCTGCTCGGCGGGAAGTACGAGTTCGCCGAACCGGACGACGTTGCCGAGCTGTCCGACCTGCAGTCCCTCGAGATCGCGGGACTCCGGTTCACCGTCGACCACACGCCGGGCCACACCGAGGGCTCGGTGACGTTCCGCACGCCGTACGGCGACGCCGGCGGCGACCCGGAGGTCTCGGAGCTGATGTTCTCGGGCGACCTGCTGTTCGCAGGCTCGATCGGCCGCACCGACCTCCCCGGCGGGGACCACCCCACGATGCTGCGCAGCCTGCGGGACAAGGTGCTCCCGCTGTCCGACGACATCGTGGTGCTGCCCGGTCACGGAGAGCAGACGAGCATCGGCCGCGAACGCGCCACCAACCCCTTCCTGCTCGATCTGGCCGGCGACCCGGACCCGTCGAGCATGCCTACCCGGGGTCTCTGAGAGAGCCGAGGACATGAGCAAGCCGACCCCGCTCAGCGGGTTTCCCGAGCTGCTGCCCGCCCAGCGCATCGTCGAGCAGCAGGTGATCGACAGCCTGCGCGCGAGCTTCGAGCTGCACGGCTTCGCAGGCCTCGAGACGCGCGCAGTCGAGCCGATGGACCAGCTGCTGCGCAAGGGCGAGACCTCGAAGGAGGTATACGTGCTGCGGCGCCTGCAGGCCGAGGGCGGCGGCGCCGGCAGCACCGGCGAGACCGCCGACTCCGGGATGGGACTGCACTTCGACCTGACCGTGCCCTTCGCCCGCTACGTGCTGGAGAACGCCGGGAAGCTCGACTTCCCGTTCCGGCGCTACCAGATCCAGAAGGCGTGGCGCGGCGAGCGGCCCCAGGAGGGGCGCTACCGCGAGTTCACGCAGGCCGACATCGACGTGGTGATGCGCGACCACCTGCCGTTCCACTTCGACGTGGAGGTCGCGCGGGTGATGGCCGAGGCGCTCGCGGCGCTCCCGCTGCCGCCGATGAGGCTTCGCGTGAACAACCGCAAGCTGATCGAGGGCTTCTACCGCGGAATCGGCGCCCCCGACCCGGCGGCGGTGATCACGACGATCGACAAGCTCGACAAGCTGCCGCGCGACCAGGTGGCTGCCCTCCTCGAGGAGCTGGGACTGAGTGCCGAGCAGTCGCAGGCGTGTCTCGCGCTCGCGGACATCGAGTCGACGGACTCCTCGTTCGCGGAGCAGGTGCGCGCCCTGGGAGTCGAGCACGAGCTGCTGGACCAGGGCATCGACGAGCTCACCCAGGTGCTCGACGGGTGCGCGTCCGTGACGAGCGACCGGCTCCGGGTGGTCGCCAGCCTGAGCCTCGCCCGGGGGCTGGACTACTACACCGGCACCGTCTTCGAGATCTACATGGACGGCTTCGAGAGCCTCAAGTCGGTCGGCGGTGGTGGTCGCTACGACGCGCTGGCCTCCGACGGCAAGACGACCTACCCGGGCGTCGGCATCTCGTTCGGCATCTCCCGGACCCTGCTGCCGCTGATGGCTCGGGGACTGCTGACCAGCGACCGCTCGGTCCCGTCAGCCGTCCTCGTGGCCCTGGCCGACGAGGAGTCGCGGCCTGCCAGCGACCACGTCGCGAGCAGGCTCCGGGCCCGCGGCATCCCCACCGAGGTGGCGCCGAGCCCGCAGCGGTTCGGCAAGCAGATCCGGTACGCCGAGCGCCGGGGCATCCCCTTCGTGTGGTTCCCGGGCGCACCGGGGGAGAACGACCAGGTCAAGGACATCCGCAGCGGCGACCAGGTCGATGCGGATCCCGACGCCTGGCAGCCGCCGGATGAGGACCTGCGCCCGCGGGTCGTCAGCGGCACCACCCCCACCAGCAACGAGGAGCAGGACAAGTGATCCGCACGCACGACGCAGGCAGCCTCCGGGCCGAGCACGTGGGGGAGACCGTCACCCTGGCGGGCTGGGTGGCTCGACGACGCGACCACGGCGGCGTCGCCTTCATCGACCTGCGTGAGGCGTCGGGCGTGGTACAGGTCGTGGTCCGCGACGAGGCGGTCGCGCACCAGCTGCGCTCGGAGTTCTGCCTGCGCATCACCGGCGAGGTCTCCGCCCGTCCCGAGGGCAACCAGAACCCTCACCTCCCGACCGGCGACGTCGAGGTGATCGCCGCGGCCGACGGCGGGGTCGAGGTGCTGAGTCCCTCGGCCGCACTGCCCTTCCCCATCGACGAGGCGGTGCCGTCTGGGGTGGGCTCCGTGGGGGAGGAGGCACGGCTTCGTTACCGCTACCTCGACCTGCGGCGCTCGGCACCCGCGAAGGCGATCCGGCTTCGCAGCCAGGTGAACCGAGCGGCCCGCGACGTGCTCCTGGACCGCGATTTCGTCGAGGTGGAGACGCCCACTCTCACGCGCTCCACCCCAGAGGGCGCCCGCGACTTCCTGGTGCCGGCCCGGTTGCAGCCGGGCAGCTGGTACGCCCTGCCTCAGAGCCCACAGCTGTTCAAGCAGCTGCTGATGGTCGCCGGGCTGGAGCGCTACTTCCAGATCGCACGCTGCTACCGCGACGAGGACTTCCGCGCCGACCGCCAGCCGGAGTTCACCCAGCTCGACATCGAGATGAGCTTCGCCGAGGAGGACGACGTCATCGCCCTCGCGGAGGAGGTGCTCAGCGCCGTCTGGAAGCTGGTCGGCGTACGACGTACCCCTGCCGATCGAGCGGATGACCTACGCCGACGCGATGGCCCGCTTCGGCAGCGACAAGCCCGACCTGCGGCTCTCACTCGAGCTCACCGAGTGCACGGAGTACTTCCGCGACACCCCCTTCCGGGTGTTCCAGGCGCCGTACGTCGGAGCCGTGGTCATGCCGGGCGGGGCGAGCCAGCCACGCAAGCAGCTCGACGCCTGGCAGGACTGGGCCAAGCAGCGGGGCGCCCGAGGGCTCGCCTACGTGCTCGTCCAGGAGGACGGCCAGCTCGGCGGCCCGGTCGCGAAGAACCTCAGCGACCAGGAGCGCGACGGTCTCGCCGAGCACGTCGGCGCGCAAGCCGGGTGACTGCGTGTTCTTCGGCGCCGGACCGCGCAAGTCCTCGCGCGCGCTGCTCGGCGCGGCGAGGCTGGAGATCGGCCGGCGCTGCGGACTCATCGACGAGTCGGCGTGGAGCTTCGTCTGGGTCGTCGACGCCCCGCTGTTCGAGCCGGCCGACGACGCGACCGCGGCGGGCGACGTCGCGGTGGGCAGCGGCGCCTGGACCGCGGTCCACCACGCGTTCACCTCGCCCAAGCCGGAGTCGATGGACACCTTCGACACCGACCCCGGCTCCGCGCTCGCCTACGCCTACGACATCGTCTGCAACGGCAACGAGATCGGCGGCGGGTCGATCCGTATCCACCGCCAGGACGTCCAGAAGCGGGTCTTCGCCGTGATGGGCCTCAGCGAGGCCGAGGCGGAGGAGAAGTTCGGCTTCCTGCTCCGGGCCTTCGCCTACGGCGCCCCGCCGCACGGCGGGATCGCCCTCGGGTGGGACCGCATCTGCGCTCTGCTCTCGGACACCGAGTCCATCCGCGACGTCATCGCGTTCCCGAAGACGGGAGGCGGCTACGACCCGCTGACGGCAGCCCCGGCGCCCATCACCCCTGAGCAGCGCAAGGAGGCGGGCGTCGACGCCAGATCCGCCGGATAGCCGCCGACAGGCCCGAGCAGCCCTGAGCAGCCCTGAGCAGCCCTGGGAGACATGGGCCGGGACGCGGGGTTCTGTCCTGTCGTGTCCAGATCGTTACGCAGTGGTAATGCCTCTGCGCCTGCCTGTCACATAGAGTCGCGTCCGCCGTCGTGGTTCGCACGGTCGGCATGTCCGGGAGACCTAGTCCGGCCCTGGGTTCGGCTTGGAGGTGGCAATGTCGGTACCGGCGTCTGAGCTCGGTAGCCACACGATCGACACCGACCCCGGTCTGATCCCGACCGAGGAAGATGCCGCCCAGGTCGCAGGCAAGTCCCCGACACAGCTCGCGATGGCCCGGTTCCGCAAGGACAAGCTCTCGATGGTCGGCGTTCATCGTCGTCGTTTCGTACACGCTGCTCGCGATCGCCGCCCCGTTCCTGGTCCATTGGGGCGTGCTGGACCCGTACACGTACCACAACTCGGCCAAGGTCCTCGACATCAACCTGGGCTCCGTGCCGCGAGGGTCGTTCGGCGGCGTGTCCTGGGACCACCCTCTCGGCGTCGAGCCCGGCACCGGTCGTGACGTGATGTCCCGGCTGATCCTCGGCATCACCTACTCGCTGACCATCGCGATCTCGGCGACGATCATCACGGTGACCGTCGGGGCCGTGCTCGGCATCATCTCCGGGTTCGTCGGCGGCTGGGTCGACGGCATCGTCGGCCGGTTCATCGACCTGACCCTCTCGTTCCCCCAGACGCTGATGCTCCTGGCGCTCTCCGGCCTCGGGGTCGCGCTCTTGGTACAGATCGGGTTCCCCGCCGGTGACGTGGCGAACGGCGCCTTCGTAGTCATCGTGCTGGCCGCGTTCGGATGGCCACCGATCGCCCGCATCGTCCGTGGACAGGTGCTCTCGATCCGTGAGCGGGAGTTCGTCGACGCCGCTCGCTTGATGGGGGCTCCGCGTCGGCGGATGTACTTCAAGGAGGTGCTCCCGAACCTCTGGGCGCCGCTGCTGGTCTACTTCACGCTCACGATGCCGGCCTACATCTCAGCGGAGGCGGCACTGAGCTACCTGGCGGTGGGGGTCAAGCCGCCGACACCGACGCTCGGCAACATCCTCACCGACTCGATCAACTACTCCACGGCGGACTTCTTCTTCTTCTTCACCCCAGCCCTGCTCATCGCGATCATCGTCGTCAGCTTCAACCTGCTCGGCGACGGACTGCGCGACGCCCTTGACCCACGAGGGTCGAGATAACACGCCCGAGATAGACACAAGCTTCGGCAGCACGGTGCTGCCGGACGTCGCCGCCGAAGAGGGCGCGACGCGAAAAGGAGACAGATACATGGTCATTCACCGAAAGCCGTTGGCCGTCTTGGCGGCCGCCGCGCTCACGGTGACCCTCGCCGGGTGTGGCGGCGGGTCAACCAGCGGAGACAAGTCAAGTGGCTCGGGCGACAAGGGTGGGACGCTCTACTACCTCACCAAGCGCCCTGCCGAGCACTTCGACCCGCAGCGCACCTACATCGGCCGCGACATCTTCGACCTGAACCGACTGGTCTACCGCCAGCTGGTCAGCTTCCCGTCTGACACGACGGACCCGAAGAAGTCGTTGGTCCCGGTCCCCGACCTGGCTACCGACACCGGCACGCCCAACAAGGACAGCACCGAGTGGAAGTTCACGGTCCGCGACGACGTGAAGTGGCAGGACGGCAAGCCGATCACCTGCGAGGACTTCAAGTACGGCATCTCGCGCTCCTTCGCGACGAACCTCGACGGCGGTCCGCGCTACACCCTGGACCTCCTCGACGTGCCGAAGAAGCCGGACGGGACGTCGACGTACGCCGGTCCGTTCAAGAAGACCGGACAGGCGGCCTTCGACAAGGCGGTGACGTGTGACGGCAACACCATCACCTACCGCTTCAACGCTCCCTTCCCGGACTTCCCGCTCGCGATCGCCGGCCTGCTCGCCTACAGCCCGTTCCGCAAGGACCAGGACCAGGGTGAGAAGTCGAACTACCAGATCTTCTCCACGGGCCCGTACAAGCTCCAGGGCAAGTGGAACGTCACACAGGGCGGCACGTTCGTGCGCAACGACCAGTGGGACGCCAAGACGGACACCATCCGCAAGGCTCTTCCCGACGAGTTCAAGTTCGTCCAGGGTCTGAGCAACGAGGTCATCAACGACCGACTGATCTCCGACTCCGGCAAGGACCAGAGCGCGATCACCGACCGCGTGATCCCGCCGGCGTACTACTCGCGCATCAACGGCCCGGTCGCTGACCGTGCGACGCAGAGCGACTCGCCGTACATCTTCTACCTGCTGCCGAACTTCAACCAGATGAAGAACCCCAAGGTTCGGGAGGCTCTGAAGAACGCGACCGACGCCCAGGCACAGATCAACGCCGAGGGTGGCGACAAGGCCGCGAAGTACGTGAGCTCGCTCGCCGGTACAGAGCTCGTCGGCTACGAGGACAACCCGAACTTCACGCAGGGCGCCTCGGGCAACGTCGACGAGGCGAAGAAGCTGCTGAAGGAGGCGGGTGTTCCGCTGCCGTACCCGATCAAGTACACCTACCAGGGCGGCACGCCGACCTCTGACAAGGCGGCTGGTGCACTGAAGGCGGGCTGGGAGAAGGCCGGCTTCAAGGTCACGCTCGACCCACTGGTCGAGACGTACTACGACGTGGTCAACAAGCCGTCCAACGACAGTGACGTCGTGCAGGGTGGTTGGGGTTCTGACTGGCCGACGATGGCGACGATCTTCCCGCCGCTGTTCGACAGCCGGACCAACCTCACGCCGGAGTCGAACAACAACGACTACGGCAACTACCGCAGCGACAAGGTCAACAAGATGATCGACGAGGCGAAGCAGCTTCCGGACCTGGAGGCTCAGGCCAAGAAGTACGTCGAGATCGACGACCAGCTGGGCAAGGACGTGGCCTACATCCCCTACGAGCGGCAGCAGTTCTACTTCCTGCGCGGCTCGAAGGTGACCGGCTACCAGCAGGGCCCGGCGACGTCCTTCTTCCCGGACCTCGGGGGGATCGGCGCCAACGGCTGAGCCTTGACCGGTCAGTCAAAGCAGTAGGCCTCGTCGGTGTGGGGGGCTTCGGCCCCTCACACCGACGAGTGCCGTTCTGACGCGCATCGCGCGTAGCATTCGTTCCGTCCCCGCTCGAGGCGCTGTGGCTGGGCGTCAGAAGGTGGTAGTGCCGTGTTTGCCTACGTCGTGCGCAGGGTGTTCTCCGGGCTGATCCTCATGCTCGTGATGAGCCTGGTGACGTTCATCTTGTTCTTCGCCTCGCCCGTGGACCCAGCAAAGTTCGCCTGCGGCAAGAACTGCTCCCCTGAGCTGCAGGAGCAGACCCGCAAGGCACTCGGCTACGACCAGCCGGTGATCGTCCAGTGGGGTCAGTTCATCCAGGGGATCTTCAAGGGCCGCGACTACCCGAACGACCCGAACGCTCAAGAAGACCGCACCCGAGACCATCGCCCACTGCCCGGCTCCGTGCCTGGGCTACTCCCGGTTCCAGAACGCGACGGTGACCAGTCTCATCAAGGACGCCTTGCCGGTGTCGTTGTCGCTGGCACTCGTCGCCTTCATCATGTGGATCTCCGGCGGAATCTTCTTCGGGGTGATCTGTGCCTTAAGAAAGGGCACGATCATCGACCGCGGGATCGTCGGCGTCTCGCTGATCTTCTTCGCGTTCCCCACGTTCTTCACGGGGCTCTTCCTCTACCAGTTCATAGCCATCAAGTGGCAGATAGTGCCGATACCGCAGTACATCAGCATCGCCGAGGGTGGTGCCGGGCCGTGGCTGGCAGGGTTGCTGCTGCCCGGTCTGACGCTCGCGGTCTTCTACATGGCCGGCTACATCAGGATGACCCGCGCGTTCGTGCTGGAGTCCATGGGCGAGGACTACCTGCGCACCGCGAACGCGAAGGGCCTCGCGCCGCGTCGCGTGCTGGTCAAGCACAGCCTGCGGGCGGCGCTCACCCCGCTGGTGACGATGGCCGGCCTGGACCTCGCGGGGCTCATGGGTGGCGCGATCATCACCGAGAACGTCTTCAACTACCCCGGCCTCGGCAAGCTCGCCGTTTCCGCAGCGCAGCAGTTCGACCTGCCCCTCACCGTGGGTATCGTGCTGCTGCTCGCAGGGTTCGTGATCGCGGCGAACATCATCGTCGACGTTCTCTACGCCTTCATCGACCCCCGGGTCCGAGTCGGCTGACCGAGGAGACCCATGACATCCACGACGACGCCTGCGTCCACGACGTCCGAGGCATCCCAAGCGGTCCTGTCCGTTCGTGACCTGCGCGTCCACTTCACGACCGCCGACGGCATCGTCAAGGCCGTCGACGGGCTCGACTACGAGCTCGCGGCCGGCAAGACGCTCGGCATCGTGGGCGAGTCCGGCTCCGGGAAGTCGGTGTCCAGCGCCGCCATCCTCGGGCTGCACAACCCCAAGTTCGCCAAGATCACCGGGCAGATCATGCTCAACGGCGTCGACCTGCTGACGCTGTCCGATGCGGAGATGCGCAAGCGCCGGGGCCGCGAGGTCGCGATGATCTTCCAGGACCCGCTCTCGGCGCTGCACCCCTACTACACGGTCGGCAACCAGATCACCGAGGCCTACCGGGTGCACAACGAGGTCAGCAAGAAGCAGGCCCGGGCCCGTGCGGTCGAGATGCTCGACCGGGTCGGCATCCCCAACCCTGACCGGCGCGTGGACGACTACCCGCACCAGTTCTCCGGCGGCATGCGCCAGCGCGCGATGATCGCCATGGGGCTGATCAACGACCCCGGGCTCCTCATCGCGGACGAGCCGACCACGGCGCTGGACGTGACGGTGCAGGCGCAGATCCTCGACCTGCTCCAGGACCTGCAGCGAGAGTTCAACTCCGCGGTCATGATCATCACCCACGACCTGGGTGTGGTGGCCGAGATGGCCGACGACGTGCTGGTGATGTACGCCGGACGAGGCGTCGAGTACGGCCCCTGCAAGGAGATCCTCACGCACCCGGAGATGCCCTACACCTGGGGGCTGCTGTCCAGCGTGCCGGATGTCGCGGGCGACACCGACGCCAGGCTGATCCCGATCCCGGGCAACCCGCCGAGCCTGCTCCACCCACCCACGGGGTGCGCGTTCCACCCGCGCTGCACGCACCGGGACAAGGTGCCCGGCGACCTGTGCCGCCAGGAGATGCCCAGCCTCGTGGAGGGCAACCGCGGTCCGGGCCACACCAAGCGCTGCCACCTGGCGAACCCGGAGCAGATCTACGAGCAGGAGATCCTGCCGGAGATCGCCCCGGACCTCGCCGCGGTGCTTGCCGCCGAGGCAGAAGAAGACAACGCTGACGTGCCCGCCGGCAAGCACGCCGCTGAGCCCGCCGAGGAGAAGTGATGGACGAGGTGAGCCAGCAGTCGGCCGAGCCGGGGTCGTCCGCGACGCCCCAACGACCAACACGGGGACCAGCACCGGCACCGCGACGGCGACCAAGACGCCGGAGCAGGTGATCTTGGAGGTCAAGGACCTGCAGATGTACTTCCCGGTCAAGTCGTCGGGGATCATCCGCCGCACCGTCGGGCACGTGCAGGCCGTCGACGGGGTGTCGTTCCAGGTGCCGCAGGGCGGCGCCCTGGGGCTGGTCGGCGAGTCCGGGTGCGGCAAGTCGACGACCGGCCGCCTCATCACCAGGCTGCTGACCCCTACCACGGGTGAGATCAACTTCGAGGGCAACGACATCGCGCACCTGTCGCCCCGCGAGCTCAAGCCGCTGCGGCGCAACGTCCAGATGATCTTCCAGGACCCGTACACGTCGCTGAACCCGCGGCACACCGTCGGCTCGATCGTCGGCGCACCGCTGGAGATCCACGACATCGTCCCGAAGAAGCAGGTCCTGCCGCGCGTGCAGGAGCTGCTCGAGGTGGTCGGGCTCAACCCCGAGCACTACAACCGCTACCCGAACGAGTTCTCCGGCGGACAGCGACAGCGCATCGGCATCGCCCGCGCGCTGACCCTCAACCCGAAGCTCCTCGTCGCCGACGAGCCGGTGTCGGCGCTCGACGTGTCCATCCAGGCCCAGGTGATCAACCTCCTGCAGGACCTGCAGAAGGAGTTCGGGATCTCCTTCCTGTTCATCGCGCACGACCTCGCGATCGTCCGGCACTTCTGCCCCGAGGTCGCGGTGATGTACCTCGGGAAGATCGTCGAGCAGGCCGACCGCGTCTCGCTCTACGACCACCCGCACCACCCGTACACGCAGGCACTGCTGTCGGCGGTGCCGGACGTCAAGCAGGCAGCCATCGGGGGCCGCCGCGAGCGGATCCGTCTCGAGGGCGACGTGCCCAGCCCGATCAACCCGCCGTCGGGATGCCGGTTCCGGACCCGCTGCCCGATCGCCCAGGAGATCTGCGCGAAGGTCGAGCCACCGTTGCTGCAGATCGGGCCTCGTCACAAGGTGGCCTGCCACTTCGCGGGTGAGATCGGGCAACACCCCACGACGCCGATCTCCGCCAGCGTCCAGGGTGTCGACCTGGAGGGACACCAGAGCGACGAAGCCGCCGCATCCAGCCAGCTGGGCTCCCAGCCCGGCTTCTCCGACACGTGGGTCGACGTCAAGGGGCACCGTGGCGGAACGGCCCACTCGAACTGAGACCGAGGTCCCTGACGGAGACGGTCTCTTCGACCTCGAGACAGCGCCTCCCGGGCCGGCTGCCGGATCCGCCGCGACCGGCTCCGGCGGTGCCTTGTCCGGCAACGTGCACTCATCGACGCCGCTCGCCGTCCGGATGCGCCCGCGCACGCTCGACGAGCTCGCCGGCCAGGAGCACCTGCTTGCCACGGGGTCGCCGCTTCGCCGGCTGATCGAGGGCGACCAGCCGATGTCGCTGCTGTTGTGGGGCCCGCCGGGCACCGGCAAGACCACGATCGCCGCGATCGTGAGCCAGCAGACCAACCGCCGTTTCGTGGAGGTGTCGGCGGTCGCAGCCGGGGTCAAGGAGGTCCGCGCCGCCATCGACACCGCGCGCACCATGCTGACGCGAGGCGGACCGGAGACCGTGCTGTTCGTCGACGAGGTGCACCGGTTCAGCAAGGCCCAGCAGGACGCCCTGCTGCCGGGGGTCGAGAACCGGTGGGTGACCCTCGTCGCGGCCACCACGGAGAACCCGTTCTTCTCGGTGATCTCGCCGCTGCTGTCCCGCTCGTTGCTGCTGACGCTCGAGCCGCTGACCGACGACGACATCCGCGGCGTGGTCGCGCAGGCACTCTCCGACGAGCGGGGGCTGGCAGGGGCGGTCACCCTCGACGACGAGGCGCTCGACCACCTGGTCCGACTGGCCGGCGGGGACGCCAGGCGGGCGCTGACCTACCTGGAGGCCGGCGCGGGTGCAGCCCAGTCGGTCTCGGCCGACTCGGCCGGTGGTCGACCTGGCGACCATGGAGACGGCGGTGGACCGGGCCGCGGTCCGCTACGACCGGCAGGGTGACCAGCACTACGACGTGATCAGCGCCTTCATCAAGTCGCTGCGGGGCTCGGACGCCGACGCCGCGCTGCACTACCTCGCTCGGATGATGGAGGCCGGCGAGGACCCGCGCTTCATCGCCCGACGCCTGGTGATCTTGGCCAGCGAGGACATCGGGCTCGCCGACCCGACGGCGCTGACGACCGCGGTCGCGGCCGCCCAGTCGGTGCAGCTGATCGGCATGCCCGAGGCACGCCTCAACCTGGCGCAGGCCACCATCGCGCTGGCACTCGCACCGAAGTCGAACGCCGTGATCGCGGCGATCGATGCCGCCAGCGCCGACGTCCGCGCGGGAAAGATCGGTCCGGTGCCGAGCCACCTGCGAGACGCCCACTACTCGGGCTCGCAGCGGATCGGGCACGGGGAGGGCTACCGCTACTCGCACGACGAACCGTTCGGCATCGCCGAGCAGCAGTACGCCCCCGACGTAGTCGCGGACGCGACGTACTACCGCCCCACATCGCTCGGCGCCGAAGCGGCGCTGAAGGAGCGCTGGGAGCGGATCCGCAAGCTGGTCCGCGGTCGACGAGACGAGGGGCGAGGGTAGGGTCGTCTGCCATGGACTCGGCGACCTGGATGCCCCTGACGGTGGCCGGCGTGGTGGTTGTCGCCGCCGTCGTGGTCGGCGCCATCGCGGCCATGGTCGCGCTCAGGAACCGTCGGCGTCTCGAGCACGAGCTGCGTGAGTCCCGGGCCGAGCTCGACGCACTGCGGGCACGTGTCGAGAAGTTGTCGACGCAGGTCGCGGGTCGTGACCGCGAGCCGGACCGGCCGGTGGCGCGCGAGTTCGTGATCACCTCGCTTCCGGACGGCACCGTCGCAGTCGCCCGCGAGGACGACGCACCCGCAACGCCAGCGCTGTCGGCCGGACAGTTCGCCTCCGTGGCGGTCGGTGAGTCGCTGGTCCGCCTGCTCTCGCTCGGGTACGGCGTCGGGCGGGCGCTCACGCCGGAGAACCGCAACCGGATCCGGTTCGCGATGCGTCAGGAGGTGCGGCGCTCTCGGCGGCAGCGTCGGCGCGAGGAGAAGGAGGCGCGCCGCCACCTGCGGGCCCAGCAGGCGGGGGGCGAAGAAGCCGACGTCACCTCGGACGCCGCATGAAACTCACCCCACGAAAGCGCTCTCTGCGCTCGCTCCGCTCACTTCGTTCACGCTTCCGCGGGGACCCCGAATGAACCGGGCCATCTGGTTCGTGGCCGGGGCGGGCGTCGGGGTCTACGCCATCACCCGTGCTCGTCGCGCCGCCGAGGTGCTCACCCCCGAGGGTCTCTCTGATCGCCTCGCCGGGCTCGCCGTCGGCGCCCGGCTGTTCACCGACGAGGTGCGCGCGGGGATGGCCGAGAAGGAAAACGAGGTGCGGCACCGGGTCGACCTAAGATTCCCTGAGCTGTCAGTCGGTTCGGGGGCTACCGCCCCACAACGGGCTGACAGCTCACTTGGAAAGGAGGAGTGATGGACACCGCGGAGATCCGCCGCCGCTTCCTGGAGCACTTCCGGGCCAACGGCCACCAGGTGGTGCCCTCGGCGTCACTGCTCCTCGACGACCCGACGTTGCTGTTCGTGAACGCCGGGATGGTGCCGTTCAAGCCCTACTTCCTCGGTCAGGAGACGCCGCCGTACCGTCGCGCCGTCAGCGTGCAGAAGTGCGTGCGCACCCTCGACATCGAGGAGGTGGGCAAGACCACCCGGCACGGCACGTTCTTCCAGATGTGCGGCAACTTCTCCTTCGGTGACTACTTCAAGGAGCGCGCGATCGAGCTCGCCTGGGACCTCGTCACCAAGCCGGTGAGCGAAGGCGGCTACGGGTTCGAGGCGGACCGGCTCTACCCCAGCGTCTACGACGACGACCCGGAGGCGGTCGAGCTGTGGAAGAAGGTCGCCGGGGTGAGCGACGAGCGGATCCTGCGGCTCGGCAAGAAGGAGAACTACTGGTCCATGGGCGTCCCGGGCCCGGGTGGCCCCTGCTCGGAGATCCTCTACGACCGCGGGCCCGAGTGGGGACCCGACTTCGACCCGACGGCGCTCGGCCCGGACATGCCGCCCGAGCTCGAGGATCGGCTGCTGGAGATCTGGAACCTCGTGTTCATGCAGGAGGAGCTCAGCGCGGTCCGCAGCAAGTCGGACTTCGACGTGGTGGGCCCGCTTCCCAGCCAGAACATCGACACCGGCATGGGCCTGGAGCGGGTCGCGCTCCTGCTGCAGGACAAGGACAGCCTGTACGAGATCGACGAGATCTTCCCGGTCATCGAGAAGGCGGCTGAGCTGTCGGGTCGCGCATACGGCGCGCAGCACGACGACGACGTGCGGTTCCGGGTGGTCGCCGACCACGTGCGCAGCGCGATGATGCTGATCTCCGACGGTGTCACGCCCGGCAACGAGGGGCGCGGCTACGTGCTGCGGCGGTTGATCCGGCGCGCCGTACGCTCCATGCGGCTGCTCGGGGTCGAGGACCGCGTGCTGCCCGAGCTGCTGCCGGTGAGCCGGGACAAGATGTCGCTGTCCTACCCCGAGGTGGCGACGGACTGGGAGCGGATCTCGACCACGGCGTACGCCGAGGAGGACGCGTTCCGGCAGACGCTGCGCACCGGCACGTCGATCTTCGACACGGCGGCGCAGGAGGCCAAGGCCTCCGGCCAGACCCAGCTGACGGGCGAGCGGGCGTTCACGCTGCACGACACCTACGGCTTCCCGATCGACCTGACGCTGGAGATGGCGGCAGAGCAGGGGCTCAACGTCGACGAGGACGGCTTCCGCCGTCTGATGAACCAGCAGCGCGACCGGGCGAAGGCCGACGCCAAGGCCAAGAAGGGCCGCCACACGGACGTCGGCGCCTACCGGGAGGTGTCGGACTCGATGGGGCAGCCGGTGCAGTTCACCGGCTACTCCGAGGTGGTCTCCGAGGGCACCGTGCGCGGCATCGTCGACGCGACCGGAGCGGTGTCGTCGGCGCGTGAGGGCGACGAGGTCGAGCTCGTCCTCGACCGCACCCCGTTCTACGCCGAGGGCGGTGGCCAGCTCGCCGACCAGGGCGTGATCGAGCTCGGCAACGGCGCACGCATCCAGGTGCTCGACGTGCAGTCGCCGATCTCGGGGCTGGTCGTGCACCAGGTGAAGGTGCTCAGCGGCGAGGTCAGCCTGGACCAGCCCGCGCAGGCGCTCGTCGACATCGAGCGCAGGCGATCCATCAGCCGCGCGCACACCGCGACCCACATGGTGCACAAGGCCTTCCGCGAGGCGCTGGGCGACACCGCGACCCAGGCGGGGTCGGAGAACGCGCCGGGCCGGTTCCGGTTCGACTTCTCGGCCAGCGGCGCCGTCCCGCAGTCGGCGATGATCGACGTCGAGCAGCGGGTCAACGACCTGGTGCTCGACGACCTCGCGGTGAGCGCGGAGATCATGACGCAGGACGAGGCGCGGCGCTCCGGCGCGATGGCGCTGTTCGGCGAGAAGTACGGCGACGAGGTGCGCGTGATCTCCGTCGGCGACTGGGCCCGTGAGCTGTGCGGCGGCACGCACGCCGGCAGCTCCGGACAGCTCGGCGTGGTCAAGCTGCTGGGCGAGTCCTCCATCGGCTCCGGGGTGCGACGCGTGGAGGCGCTCGTCGGCGGTGACGCGTACCGCTTCCTGGCGCGCGAGCACGTGCTCGTCGCGCAGCTGGCGGAGGCGCTCAAGGCACGACCAGAGGAGCTGCCCGAGCGCGTCAACGACCTCGTCGAGCGGCTGCGGACCGCGGAGAAGGAGATCGAGCGGGTCCGCGTGCAGCAGCTGCTGGCGGCGGCCGGCGAGCTGGCCGGCAAGGCCAAGGACGTCTACGGGGTGTCGTTCGTCGGCCACCGTGCGAACGGTGCCGCCGCCGGCGACGTGCGCAAGCTGGCGCTCGACGTGCGAGGTCGGCTGCCGAAGGGGCAGCCCGGAGTGGTCGCGATCATCGGCTCGGCCAACGACAAGCCCGCCGTGGTGGTCGCGGTCAACGACGAGGCACGGTCGTGGGGGCTCTCCGCGAACGACCTGGTCAAGACGGCCGCCGGGGTGCTCGGTGGCAGTGGTGGCGGCAAGGACGACGTGGCCCAGGGCGGTGGCGCCGACGTGTCGCGCATCGACCAGGCGCTCGTCGACGTGGAGCACGAGGTCGGCCGCGCAGCAACCCAGCGCTGAGCGGCCGGTGACCATGCGCGAGGGAGTCCGGCTCGGGATCGACGTGGGAGACGTGCGCATCGGCGTCGCGAGGTGCGACCCGGCGGGACTGGTCGCGAGCCCGCTGGAGACCGTCGCCCGGGGCGCGGGAGACCTCGCCAGGATCCGGGCGATCGCCGCCGATGACACCGTTGTCGAGCTCGTCGTGGGTCTGCCTCGCTCGCTGTCGGGCGGCGAGGGCCCGGCGGCCGTGAAGGTCCGTGCCTTCGCCCGCGACCTCGCCGAGGAGCTCCGTCCGGTGCCGGTGCGGCTGTGCGACGAGCGGCTCAGCACGGTCTCCGCCGAGGCGACGCTGCGTGAGCGGGGACTGAAGGGACAAAAGCGGCGCGCCGTGGTGGATCAGGCCGCGGCAGTGGTCATCCTGCAGAATGCTCTAGACACCGAACGAGGGACGGGGAAGGCCCCGGGGGAGCTGGTCCCGGTCGGTGCACCCGGTTGAGCGGCACCTGGTGGCAGGCAGAGACGCGGAAGGACCGAACGACACAGCGGCGTGCGGGGCGTCGACCCGACATGGATGGGGCCAGCAGTTGAGTGACCTCGGACTCGAGCCCGAGCACCAGCACGAGCACCGTTTTCGCCGACCCCGCAGGACCTTCGGGTGCCTCGCCGTCCTGCTCGCGCTCGCGGTGCTCGTCGGTGGCGGGGTGCTCGCCTACTCGTTCGGTCTGAGCGCCCTCAAGGACAAGCTGCGCCCGCCTGCCGACTACGACGGCAGCGGATCGGGCAAGGTGCTCGTCGAGGTGCGGGACGGCGACGCCGCCTCCGACATCGGCACCACGCTGGTCGACAAGGGCGTCGTGAAGTCGCGCGACGCCTTCACCGACGCCGCGAAGAGCGACCCCAAGTCCGTCGGCATCCAGGTCGGCTACTACCAGCTGCGGCAGAAGATGTCGGCCGAGTCGGCGCTGAAGATGCTGGTCGACCCCGAGAACCGGATCCGCAACACGGTGACGGTGCCCGAGGGGCTCCGCACCGACCAGATCGTGGACCTGTTGGTCGAAGAAGACGAAGTTCTCCAAGGCTGACTACCAACGTGTGCTCGACAACCCGAAACAGCTCGGCCTGCCGGCGTACGCCAAGGGCAACGCGGAGGGCTACCTCTTCCCCGCGACCTACGAGCTGGCGCCGAACGAGACCCCCCGCTCGATCCTGCAGGCGATGGTGAAGCGCTACGAAGCCGCGGTGTCCGACCTCGACCTGGAGAAGAAGTCGGACGCGCTCGGCTACGACGTCCACGACGTGATGACGGTGGCGAGCATCGTGCAGGCCGAGGGACGGCTCAGTGGCGACTTCCCCAAGATCGCCCGGGTGATCTACAACCGCATCGAGCAGAAGAAGCCGCTGCAGCTCGACACCAGCATCGTCTACATCTTCAAGACCAAGGGGAAGCTGACCACGACCAGCCAGCAGCGGTCGGTCGACTCTCCGTACAACACCTACCGCAACACCGGGCTGCCGCCGAGCCCGATCGCCGCACCCGGCGAGAAGGCGATCAAGGCGGCGCTGGAGCCGGCCGACGGGTCGTGGCTGTACTTCGTGACCACCGACCCGAGCAACGGGGCGATGAGCTTCGCGAACACCTACAAGCAGCACCAGAAGAACGTCCGCAAGTTCCAGGCCTACTGCCGCACCCACGACTGTTGAGCGACCAGCTGCCACCGGCGCCTCGGCGGTGCGCCGTGATCGGCTACCCGATCCGCCACTCGCTGTCGCCGGTCCTGCACCACGCGGCGTACGACGCGCTTGGGGCTCGCATGGCGCTACGAGGCGCTGGAGGTCAGCGAGAAGGGGCTGCCCGAATTCCTCGACGGGCTGGACGAGTCTTGGCGTGGGCTGTCGATGACGATGCCGCTCAAGCGGGCCGTGGTGCCGCTGCTGGACTCGCTGAGCGACCGGGCCGAGCAGTCGCTGGCGGCGAACACGGTCGTCCTCGACGGCCGGTGGCGGGTCGGGCACAACACCGACATCCCCGGGGCGTCCGCCGCGGTGCGCGAGAGGTACGACGGACCGGTCGACCGTGCCGTGGTGGTCGGGGGCGGCGCCACCGCCGCGTCGACCCTGCTGGGGCTGGCCGACCTCGGCTGCCGGAGCGTGACGCTGGTGGTGCGCGACGCGTCACGCGCGGCCGAGACCATCGCGACCGCCGCGCGGCACCCCGGCGAGCCGCGGGTCGAGGTGCTGCGCCTGGGGGAGTCCGGTGCCGGATGCTGACATCGTGGTGTCCACCGTCCCGGCCGACGCACAGGGTCTCGAGGTGCTGGCGTGCGCCGAGCGCGCCAGCGTGGTCTTCGACGTCGTCTACGACCCGTGGCCGACCCCGCTCGCGCGGTTCGCACGCGAGACCGGGCGGGTGCTCGTCGCCGGCCTCGACCTCCTCGTGCACCAGGCGGTGCTGCAGGTCGAGCTCATGACGGGCGTGCCCGAAGGACCGCTCGACGCGATGCGCGCGGCGGGGGAGCAGGCGCTGGAGCAGCGCGGCGTCGGGTCGCCCGGAGGCCAACCGTGACGACGTGGTTCCTGGACACCGCCCTGGTCGCCGGGGCGGTCGGTCTGGTCGCGGGTGGGTTCGTCCCCGAGCTGATCGCCCGGCTCCCCGAGCCGACGCCCGAGCCCGAGGGCGAAGGGCTGCAGGCTGCGGAGGACGAGGCGTCGTTCGCCAAGCCGGTCGACGAGCCCAAGGAGCTCTACGTCGACATCGCGGCGACTCCGCGCCTGCGGTGGTGGACCGCAGCGGCGAGCGCGGTCGCCGCCGGGCTGCTCGGCGCCCGGGTCGGCTGGCACCCGGCCCTGCTGTTCTTGGTGTACCTCGTGCCGGTCTGCGTCGCGCTGTCCGTCGTGGACTGGCGCACCCGCTACCTCCCGACCCGGTTGATCGCCCCGTCGTACGCCGTCGTGGGTGTGCTCGCCGTGCTGGCGTCGGTGCTCACCGGTGACTGGGCGGCCCTCCAGACCTCGGTGGTCGGGTGGCTGGCGTCGTTCGCGGTCTTCTGGTTGCTCTGGTTCATGGTGCCCCGCGGCATGGCGTACGGCGACGTGCGGCTGGCCGGGCTGCTCGGCATGGCGCTCGGCTGGCTCGGCGTGGCACCACTGATACTCGGGCTGTACACGGCGTTCCTGCTCGGTGGCATCGGCGGGCTGGTGCTGAGCAGGATGCGGATCTTCCACCGCCGCCACTTCCCGTTCGGCCCGTTCCTGGTGCTCGGGGCGTGGCTCGGCGCGGTGTTCACCAGTCAGCTCGGGTCGGCGTACGCCTGGGTGGTCGACGGCATCGTCTCGCTCCTGTCTAGCTCCTGGGCGGACGGGGCGGGCGGGCCGCGCGATGAAACTGCCATGAAACACTTGCCGGCATGCTGCGCTGGCTCACCGCAGGCGAGTCCCACGGCCCGGGGCTGGTCGCTGTCCTCGAGGGCCTGCCCGCCCATGTCTCGGTGACGTCCGCGGACATCGTCGACGCGCTCGCGAGGCGCCGTCTCGGCTACGGCCGCGGCGCCCGCATGAAGTTCGAGCAGGACCAGGTCGACATCATCGGCGGCATCCGGCACGGGCGCACCCTCGGCAGCCCGATCGCCGTGCGCATCGGCAACACGGAGTGGCCGAAGTGGGAGAAGGTCATGGCGGCCGACCCGGTCGACGAGGCCGAGCTCGAGGCGCTGGCGCGCAACGCCGCGCTGACCCGGCCGCGGCCGGGTCACGCCGACCTCGTGGGCATGCAGAAGTACTCCTTCGACGAGGCCCGCCCGATCCTCGAGCGCGCGTCCGCCCGCGAGACCGCGGCGCGCGTGGCCCTGGGCGCGGTCGCGTCGGCCTTCCTGCGGCAAGCGGTCGGCGCCGACGTGCTGTCCCACGTCGTGGCCATCGGCACCGCGAAGGCTCCCGCGGGCTCCGTGCCAGGCGCAACCGATGTCCCAGCGCTCGACGCCGACCCGGTGCGTTGCCTGGACACCGACGCCAGCAAGGCGATGCAGGCGGAGATCGACCAGGCGCACAGCGACGGCGACACCCTCGGCGGGGTCGTCGAGGTCGTCGTGCACGGCCTGCCGCCGGGGCTCGGCTCGCACGTCCACTGGGACCGCCGGCTCGACGGCCGGCTGGCCGCCGCGCTGATGGGCATCCAGGCGATCAAGGGCGTCGAGGTGGGCGACGGCTTCGAGCTCGCCGCGACCCCCGGCTCGCAGGCCCATGACGAGATCGTGGCCACCGACGACGGCATCCGACGCGCCTCGGGTCGATCCGGCGGCACCGAGGGTGGCATGTCCACCGGCGAGACCCTGCGTGTGCGGGCCGCGATGAAGCCGATCTCGACGGTGCCTCGCGCGCTGCGCACCGTCGACGTCGCGACCGGCGAGGCTGCCGTGGCCCACCACCAGCGCTCCGACGTCTGCGCGGTGCCGGCCGCGGGCATCGTGGCGGAGGCCATGGTCGCGCTGGTCATCGCCGACGCGGTCCTGGAGAAGTTCGGCGGTGACGCGGTGACGGAGACGCGGCGCAACGTCGAGGGCTACCTGGCGTCGCTGAGGTTCGCGTGACGCAGACGATCGGGCCGAGGGTTGTGCTCGTCGGAGCCATGGGCGCCGGAAAGACCACAGTGGCCGGGCTGCTGGCCGACCGGTGGGGCGTGAGCGTCCGCGACACCGACCACGACGTGGAGGCCACGGCCGGCAAGCCGATCTCCGAGATCTTCGTCGACGAGGGCGAGGAGCGGTTCCGCCTCCTCGAGCGCGCCGCCGTCGTCGAGGCGCTTGCCGGCCACGACGGCGTGCTGGCGCTCGGAGGCGGGGCGGTGCTCGACCCGCAGACCCGCGCCGACCTCGCCGGCCACCTGGTCGTCTTCCTCCACGTCGGCCTCACTGACGCCGTGAAGCGCGTCGGGCTCGGCGTCGGGCGCCCGCTGCTGCTCGGCAACGTGCGGGGGCGCATCAAGGCGCTGCTCGACGAGCGGGCCCCGGTCTACGCCGAGGTGGCGACCGTGACCGTGGAGACCGACGACCGCTCGCCGGAGGAAGTGGCCGACGAGGTCGCCAAGGCGGTCGAGGAGCAGACCTCGGGGCGGACGGCATGACCGGCTCCTCCGTGCTGCACGTCGCGCGGCGCGGCGCCGTACGACGTGGTGGTCGGGACGGGACTCGTCGGTGAGCTGCCCGGCGTGCTCGGCCCGCAGGTGCGACGGGTCGCGGTGATCCACCCGCGGGCGCTGGCGAGCACCGCTGAGGACGTGCGGCGCCAGCTGGCCGAGGCCGGCTACGAGGTGCTCGTGCTCGCGGTGCCCGACGGCGAGGCTGCCAAGGTCGCCCAGGTCGCGACCGACTGCTGGCAGGCACTCGGGAGCGCGGGGTTCACGCGCAGCGACGCCGTCGTCACGGTCGGCGGGGGCGCGACCACCGACGTCGGCGGTTTCGTGGCCGCCACCTGGCTGCGCGGGGTGAGGGTGGTCCACCTCCCCACCACGCTGCTGGGCATGGTCGACGCCGCGGTGGGCGGCAAGACCGGCATCAACACCGACGAGGGCAAGAACCTCGTCGGCGCCTTCCACGAGCCCGCCGGGGTGCTGTGCGACCTCGCGACGCTGACGTCGCTGCCGCGCGAGGAGCTGGTCAGCGGGCTCGCCGAGGTGGTCAAGTGCGGCTTCGTGGCCGATCCCCGCATCCTCGAGATCGTCGAGGCCGACCCACAGGCAGCGGTGGACCCGGGATCGGCGGTGCTGCGCGAGCTGGTCGAGCGCGCCATCCGGGTGAAGGTCGACGTGGTGGCGGCCGACCTCAAGGAGATCGGCGGCACCGCCGGGCACCCCGGCCGTGAGGTGCTGAACTACGGCCACACGCTGGCGCACGCGATCGAGCGGGCGGAGGACTACCGGTTCCGTCACGGCGAGGCGGTCGCCGTCGGCATGACCTACGTCGCCGAGCTCGCCCGGCTCGCCGGTCGGCTCGACGACGCCACCGCCGAGCGGCACCGCACGGTGCTCGAGCTGGTGGGGCTGCCGACGACCTACCGGGGTGCCGGCTGGGCGCAGCTGCACGAGACCATGAAGCTGGACAAGAAGACGCGCGGCGACCAGCTGCGGTTCGTGGTGCTCGACGGGCTGGCCCGTCCGGCGGTGCTGACCGCGCCGGATCCCGCGCTGCTGACCGAGGCGTTCGCCGCGGTGAGCGGGGCCGACAACGGGAGAGTGGGCTGATGGCGGGTCGGGTGCTGGTGCTGAACGGGCCGAACCTGGGACGGCTGGGGTCGCGCGAGCCGGAGGTCTACGGCGCCACGACGTACGACGACCTGGTGCGCGTGTGCACGGCCGACGGCAAGGCACTCGGGCTCGACGTCGAGGTGCGACAGACCGACAGCGAGGCCGAGCTGATCGGCTGGCTCCACGAGGCCGCCGACGAAGGCGTGCCCGTGGTGCTCAACCCGGCAGCGTTCACGCACTACAGCTACGCCCTGCGTGACGCCTGCGCCCAGCTCACGGCGCCCCTGGTCGAGGTGCACATCACCAACCCGCACACCCGGGAGGAGTTCCGGCACGTCTCCGTGGTCTCCGGGGTCGCCACCGGGGTCATCGCCGGCTTCGGGACCGAGTCCTACCGGCTGGCGCTGCGTGCGCTGATCTCGCTCTAGCCGAGGTCGGTAGACTCGGACGCCGTGCCGCCCGGCGGCCCGCACCCTTGAGACCTGAAGACGACCCACCTCCACCAGAACAGGGCGACGACTGCGCATGGCAACGACGAACGACCTGAAGAACGGCATGGTCCTCAACCTCGACGGCCAGCTGTGGTCCGTGACCTGGTTCCAGCACCACAAGCCCGGCAAGGGTGGCGCGGTCGTGCGCACCAAGCTCAAGAACATCGAGTCCGGCAAGACCGTCGACAAGACGTTCAACGCCGACGTGAAGGTCGACATCGCCAACGTCGACAAGCGCACGATGCAGTACCTCTACAACGACGGCACGTCGTACGTCTTCATGGACAACTCCAGCTACGAGCAGCTCGAGGTCCCACCGGAGATCGTCGGGGACGCCAAGGCCTTCCTGCTGGAGAACCAGGACGCGATCGTCGCCACCAACGACGGTCGGGTGCTCTACATCGAGCTGCCCGCCTCGGTCGAGCTGGTCGTGGAGTACACCGAGCCCGGTCTGCAGGGCGATCGCTCCACCGGCGGCACCAAGCCCGCGAAGCTCGAGACCGGCCACACGATCAACGTGCCGCTGTTCATCACCACCGGCGAGAAGATCAAGGTCGACACCCGCGACAGCAGCTACCTCGGTCGCGTCTCCCAGTGACCGCCCCGATGACCGCGCGGTCCAAGGCCCGCAAGCGGGCGCTCGACATCCTCTTCGAGAGCGAGGTGCGCGGGCTGCCGCTGGGCGCGACGCTCGAGGACCGACTCGCGGCGGCGGAGCCGCCCGTCAACGACTACACCGTCGTGCTGGTGCGCGGCATCGCCGAGCACCGCTCGCACATCGACGAGCTCGTCACGACGTACTCCCAGGGCTGGACGCTCGAGCGGATGCCCACCGTCGATCGCAACGCGCTGCGGATCGGCATCTTCGAGATCTTGTACGTCGACGAGGTGCCCGACGCGGTCGCGGTCACCGAGGCGATGACCCTGGTGCGCGACCTGTCCACGGACGAGTCGCCGGGCTTCGTCAACGGCGTGCTCGGCAACATCGTGCGCAACAAGCCAGCACTGTCCGCCTAGCGCCGCCTAGCGCTGCCTGACCCGGTCAGGAGGGCCGGACGATCTGCTGCATCGACCACAAGTTGCCATCAGGGTCTTTGAAGTGCACGAAGCGGCCCCAGGCGAGGTCCTCGACGTCGGTGCACTCGACGCCGCGGTCGCTGAGGTAGCGATGTGCCTCGTCGGCGTCCGAGACGACGATCTGGATGTGCTGCTTGGCCTTCTCGTCGAGCATGTCGAGGCCGATGCCGAAGCAGAACGAGCACGCCGATCCCGGCGGTGTCACCTGCACGAACCGCAGCCCCTCGAAGGGTGTCTGGTCGTGGTCGACGCTCCAGCCGACCGTGCTCCCGTAGAACTCGACCGAGCGGTCGACGTCGCTCACGTTGATCGGGATCAGCTCGATCTTCTGGTCCATGCCTGCTCCTCAGCTCGGTTGTCCTGCCAGCCTATGAGCCACCGCCGACACGTCCGGATGAGCCGATGAGAGCCGTGCTCACAGCCTGACCCGGTGCTCCTGGAGCTGCTCGTAGGCGGGCCGGCAGGCCTCCGCGACGGCCAGGTCGTGCGCGTTCAGGTCGACCTCGCGGGGTCGCCAGGGCTCGAACCCGGTCGAGGAGAGCACGGTGTCGTACCAGTAGGGGGCCCACACCCCGTCCGTTGCCCGCGGCCCGGCCGGCCAGCTGAGCATGCGAGGCGTGAACGCGATGCCGAGCCAGTCGCAGAGCCAGCGGAGGTAGCCCTCGGGGTCGCGCAGGAAGTCTGCCGGCGTCGATCACCGGTGCCTCGATCTGACGCGCCCGCCACGCTTGCATCAACCGCTGCTGCTGCAGGAGGCCGATGTCGTCGGGCTCGCACGCCTCGCGGGAGCGGACGTAGGACGCGACCACCTCGCCCGGGTCGCGGATCAGCAGCACGTTGCGGAAGTCGGCCGTCCACCCGAGGTCGTCGTCGGCGGCGAGGTGGTGCGCCATGTGCTTCGCGTAGTGGATGCTCACGCCGTCCGGCAGCGGGGCGAGCAGCGCGTCGACCGCCTCGGCCTGGTCCGCGGTCTGGGAGGCGAGCGTCACGTCGCGCCCGGGGTGGTCGATGCCCGTGCGCGCCAGGAACGCCGCGTAGAGCGGCTCGTCGACGACGACGGTGTCCTCGCGGTTCTCCCAGGCGCGCATCATCGCCGTCGAGATGTTCCTCGGGCCGCTCCACATGGCCACCCGAACAGTCACGCGGACCCGCTCCGGCCGGCCACGTCGGCATCCACCAGGTCGACGTACAGGTGCTGGAGGCGCTCGACCACCGGTCCGCGGCCGCCGGTGCCGATGGTGCGGCCGTCCACGGTTCGCACGGGTACGACGCCGGCGAACGTCCCGGTGACGAAGGCCTCTCGCGCGCTGTACACATCGGTGAGGCTGAACGTCGTCTCGCGGGCGACGATGTCGTTGTCGCGGCAGACCCGGAGCACGTTGCCGCGGGTGATCCCGTCGAGGCAGAAGCGGCCGTCGGACGTCCACACCTCGTCGACGCCGTCGACGTGCTTGACGATGAAGAAGTGCGTGCTGTTGCAGGTGGCGACGAAGCCGTGCGGGTCGAGCATCAGCGCCTCGTCGGCGCCGGCGGTGTAGGCCTGGATGCACGCGGTGATGTCGTTGAGCTTGCTGTGCGCGTTGAGCTTCGGGTCGAGGGTGTCCGGGGTCGCGCGTCGCACGTGCGTGGTGAACAGCGTGATGCCGTCCTCGACGGTCGCCGGCATCGGCTCCTTGTGCTCCGCGACGATGACGACGGTGGCGGGCCCGACGGTGACGCGCGGGTCCTGGTAGGGCGTCGACTTCACGCCCCGCGTGACCATCAGGCGCACGTGCACACCGTCGGTCATCTCGTTGGCCCGCAACGTCTCGTAGACGGCGGCGGTGAGCTCGTCGCGGCCCAGCCCGACGTCGAGCAGGATCGCCGCCGCGCCCTCGAAGAGCCGGTCGAGGTGCCGCTCGAGGAACGCCGGGTGGCCGCGTCGTACGCGCAGGCCCTCCCAGATGCCGTCGCCGAGCACGAACCCGGAGTCGAACACCGACACCACCGCGCGGTCACGGGGCAGGAGCTCGCCGTTGACCCACACCAGCACGTCGGCGTTGCGGGGGTCGTCCGCGTGGTCGTGGGTCCCGTGCGCCATGAACTCACTCTAGGTTCGCTGCCCGCCGCCGTGACAGGCTGGCGCCATGGCTGACGAGACGTTCGTGGATGTCGTGGTGGTCGGGCTCGGTCCGGGTGGTGAGTCGGTGGCGACCCAGCTGGCCAAGGCGGGGCTCTCGGTGGTCGCCGTGGACCGGCGGCTGGTGGGCGGTGAGTGCCCCTACTACGGCTGCATCCCGTCGAAGATGATCGTGCTCGCCGCTGACACGATCGCCACCGCACGCCGGGTGCCCGACTTCGGGGGCACGGTCGAGGTCAGGCCGGACTACGGTCCCGGTGCACGCACGCATCCGCGACGAGGCGACGACGGACTGGGACGACCAGATCGCCGTGGACCGGCTCAAGGACGCCGGGGCCGAGGTCGTCCACGGCGCGGCACGGCTCGTCGGTCCGAAGCGGGTCGAGGTCGACGGCGTGACCTACGTGGCGAGCAAGGGTGTCGTGCTCAACACCGGCACCGAGCCGGCGGCCCCACCGATCGACGGGCTCGCGGACACGCCGTACTGGACGAACCGCGACGTGCTCCGCGCCGAGGACCTGCCCGGCTCGCTCATCGTGATCGGGGGCGGCCCCATCGGCGCCGAGCTGTCGCAGGCGTTCTCCCGCTTCGGCGTGCAGGTCACGATGCTCGAGGTCGCCGACCGCATCATGGGCCCCGTCGAGCCGGAGGGTGCCGCGCTGGTCGCGGACGTCTTCGCCAGCGAGGGCATCCAGGTGCTGACCGGCGTGAAGATCGAGAGCGTCTCCTACGACGAGGGGCAGTTCTCGGTTGCGGTCGAGGGCCAGACGCTGCACGCCGACAAGCTGCTCGTCGCGGCCGGCCGTCGTCCGAACCTCGCCGACCTCGGGCTGGACACGGTCGGGCTCGACCCGTCGCGCACGGTCGGTGGCGACCGACGACCGGATGCGGGCGACCGGCGCGGACGACGGCGGCCTGTGGGCGGTCGGCGACATCACCGGCAAGGGCGCCTTCACGCACATGTCGATGTACCAGGCGGCGATCGCGGTGCGCGACATCCTCGACCAGGACGGCCCGCCCGCGGCGTACCACGCGGTGCCGCACGTGACGTTCACCGATCCCGAGGTCGGTGGCGTCGGGATGACCGAGAAGCAGGCGCGCGACGCGGGCCTCACCGTCCGGGTGGGTACGACGGACCTCGCCTCGTCGACGCGCGGCTGGATCGCCAAGGCGCAGGGGCTCATCAAGCTCGTCGAGGACGCCGACCGCGGCGTGCTCGTCGGCGCCACCGTCGTCGGCCCAGCCGGTGGCGAGATCCTCTCGATGCTGGTGACCGCCGTCCACGCCGAGATCCCCACCGACACGCTGCGCTCGATGATCTACGCCTACCCGACGTTCCACCGCGCGGTCGAGTCCGCGCTCGCGGACCTGTCGTAGTCAGGCGAGCAACGTGCGCTTCCACACGTCGGCGACCAGCGCGGCGTACTCCTCCGGCGAGCGTCCGTGGCCGGTGATCAACAGGTAGTACTGCGGGCTGTTCATCGACCACACCAGATCGGCGACCTCGTCGTCCGTCAGGTCGTCTCGCACCTCGCCGGTGGCGCGCAGGTCCGCGGCGAACAGCCGCATGTTCCGGGACCGGCGGTCGTCGAGCTCCTCCCAGACCTTGCGGCACTCCGGGTCGGTGGCCCCGGCGACCCGAAGCGCGTCGGCGAGCGGCACGGTTCGCGGCAGGAGCCGGCCCATGGCCTCTGCGTAGACGGTGATCTTCGCGCGGGCGCCCGCCGCCTCGCGCATGGCGCGGACGTAGTCGCGTTGCTCCGCGGGGATCGGTTGCTCCGAGCTGCCGAGCTCCATGTCGTGCACGGCCAGGAGCAGCTGCGGCTTGCGGCCCACGCTCGCGTAGACGGTGTCCACCGAGACGCCGGCTCGGGCGGCGACCTCCGCGACCGCCGTGTCCTGGTAGCCGTGCCGGGTGAACAGCTCGCGAGCCGCCCGTAGCACCGCGCGCCGGGTCGCCTCGGCCGCCTCACGGCGCTTCTGCGACCGGTACGTGCGGGTCTTGACCGGATCGGGCACGGCGCCTACGTTAGCAGTATTCGTCCGAAGTCGATTCGGACCAAAATCGGAAGGCCGCCCATGGCCACCACGAGCGACGCCAGCACGACCGATGGAACCGGGACCACCGAGAGCTTCGTCCTGCACCGTGCCGGCAGCGGCCCGGGCACGTGGTCGATGGGCTCGCTGTTCGAGCACCTCGTCGAGGCTCGGCAGAGCGGCGGCCTGCTCGGGATGTCGCTGGTGACGCAGCCGCCCGGGATCGCCACCCCGCTCCACCGGCACACGCACGAGGCCGAGGCGATGTTCCTGCTCGAGGGCCGGATGACCTACCGGGCCGGCGAGGAGGAGGTCGAGCTGAGCGACGGCGACTTCGTGTTCTTGCCGAAGGCGCTCCCGCACGCGTTCCGGATCCGGGGCGACAAGCCCGCACGGCTCCTCGCACTGACGGTGCCCGGCGGCCTCATGGGTCTCTACGACGAGGTGGGTGTCCCCGCCACGGAGATGCGGCTGCCCGGAGCAGACGGTCGGTCGATGCCCGAGGAGATCGCTCGCTGGAACGAGATCGGGCCCAGGTACGGGCTCGAGGTCGTCGGCCCGCCGATCCCCGAGTGAGGCGATCGCAGGACGCGCCGGGTCAGTGGGTCCCGGTCCGCAACACGCGCCGGGTCGGCGAACGGGGTGGGCGCGGCTGATAGCGTGACGCACGATCGACGTCCTTTAACGAGCCGTCCCGTGAGGCGGAGAAGGAGGTTGGCTGCTCGTGCCTGCCGCGTCCGCAGAGTCTGCCGCATCCTCGCAGTCGGAGGCCCCCTCTGCACGGGTCCCCACCGCCCGGTCGCGTGGTCCTCGACCCGCACGACATCTCCCGGGCACTGACCCGGATCGCGCACGAGATCCTCGAGCGCAACAAGGGCGCCACCGACCTGGTCCTGCTCGGCATCCCGTCTCGCGGGGTGCCGCTGGCCGAGCGGGTCGCCGCGAAGATGGCCGAGGTCGAGAGGGTCGACGTGCCCGTCGGGTCGCTCGACGTGACGATGTACCGCGACGACCTCCGGATGCGACCGGCCCGCACCCTGCTCCCCACCGAGATCCCGCACGGCGGCATCGACGGCAAGGTGGTCGTGCTCGTCGACGACGTGCTGTTCTCCGGGCGGACGATCCGCGCCGCCCTCGACGCGATGACCGACGTCGGCCGCCCGCAGGCGGTCCGGCTCGCGGTGCTCGTCGACCGCGGCCACCGCGAGCTGCCGATCCGGGCCGACTTCGTCGGCAAGAACCTCCCCACCTCGCTCGTCGAGAAGGTCGCGGTCCGCCTCGAGGAGTTCGACGGCGTGGACGCGGTGTCCATCTCGGGCACCGGCGAGCAACCCTCGGCCACGTGACGACCAGGAGAGTGTCCGATGAAGCGCCATCTGCTCAGCGCGGGCGACCTGACCCGGGCCGACGCGGAGCTCATCCTCGAGACCAGCGAGGAGCTCCGCTCGCTCGCCGACCGGCCGATCAAGAAGCTGCCGGCACTGCGCGGACGCACGGTCGTGAACCTCTTCTTCGAGGACAGCACCCGCACCCGCATCTCGTTCGAGGCCGCGGCGAAGCGGCTGTCGGCCGACGTCATCAACTTCTCCGCGAAGGGTTCCTCCCTCAGCAAGGGCGAGAGCCTCAAGGACACCTCGCTCACGCTCGAGGCGATGGGCGCCGACGCGGTCGTCGTACGCCACTGGGCATCGGGCGCCCCGCACCTGCTCGCGAACGCGGGTTGGTCGAAGTCGAGCATCGTCAACGCCGGCGACGGCACCCACGAGCACCCCACCCAGGCGCTGCTCGACGCCTTCACGATGTGGCGCCACCTCGGCGCTCTCGACGGCCGCCGGGTCGCGATCGTCGGCGACGTGCTGCACAGCCGGGTGGCCCGCTCCAACGCGCTGCTGCTGAAGACGCTCGGCGCCGAGGTCACCCTCGTCGCGCCCCCGACGCTGCTGCCGGTGGGGGTCGACGGGTGGGACGTCGAGACCTCCTACGACCTCGACGCGGTGCTGCCGAAGGCCGACGTCGTGATGATGCTGCGCGTGCAGCGAGAGCGGATGAACGCCGCGTTCTTCCCGACGGTGCGCGAGTACAGCCGCCGCTACGGCCTCGACGGCCGCCGCATGGCGACGCTGCAGGACCACACGATCGTCATGCACCCCGGCCCGATGATCCGCGGCATGGAGATCACCGCCGACGTCGCCGACTCGAACCGGTCGGTGATCGTCGAGCAGGTCACCAACGGGGTGGCGGTGCGGATGGCGGTGCTCTACCTGCTGCTCGGCGGCATCCGAACCCGCCGTCGGCTCGACCGAAGGAACGAATCTGTGAGCACCTTCCTGATCAGGGGAGCCGGCATCCTCGGCGGCGAGCCGACCGACCTGCTGCTCGACGACGGGATCATCGCCGAGATCGGCCCCTCGCTGTCGCAGCCAGGGCGCCGAGATCGTCGACGCCGACGGGCTCGTCGCGCTGCCCGGCCTCGTCGACCTGCACACCCACCTGCGCGAGCCGGGCCGTGAGGACGCCGAGACCGTCGAGACCGGCACCCAGGCGGCCGCGGCGGGCGGCTTCACCGCCGTGCACGCGATGGCGAACACCGACCCGGTCGCCGACACCGCCGGCGTCGTCGAGCAGGTGTGGCGGCTCGGCCGCGAGGCGGGCCACTGCGACGTCGTACCCGTCGGCGCGGTCACCGTCGGACTCGGCGGCGAGCGGCTCGCCGAGCTCGGCGCGATGGCGGACTCGGCCGCCCGGGTGCGGGTGTTCTCCGACGACGGCAAGTGCGTCTCCGACGCGGTGCTGATGCGCCGAGCACTGGAGTACGTCAAGGCGTTCGACGGCGTCGTGGCCCAGCACGCCCAGGAGCCGCGGCTCACCGAGGAAGCGCAGATGAACGAGGGCGAGCTGTCCGGCCGTCTCGGGCTGCGCGGCTGGCCGGCGGTCGCCGAGGAGGCGATCATCGCCCGCGACTGCCTGCTCGCCGCCCACGTCGACTCCAGGCTGCACGTCTGCCACGTCTCGACCGCCGGCTCGGTGGAGATCGTGCGCTGGGCCAAGAGCAAGGGGTGGAACGTCACCGCGGAGGCATGTCCGCACCACCTGCTGCTGACCGACGAGCTGGCCGCGACCTACGACCCGGTCTACAAGGTCAACCCGCCGCTGCGCTCGGCGACCGACGTCGAGGCGCTGCGCGAAGGGCTGGCCGACGGCACCATCGACGTCGTCGCCACCGACCACGCACCTCACCCGCACGAGGACAAGGACTGCGAGTGGCAGGCCGCCGCGTTCGGCATGCTCGGCCTCGAGACCGCGCTGTCGATCGTGCAGCAGACCATGGTCGACACCGGACTGCTCGACTGGGCCGGTGTCGCCGAGCGGATGTCGTCGACCCCCGCCGGATCGGCCGGCTCTCCGGCCACGGGCGCCCGCTCGAGGTGGGGGAGCCGGCCAACCTGGTGCTCCACGACCCGTCCGTCTCCCGGGTCGTCGACCCGACCGACCTGGCATCGCTGTCGCGCAACACGCCGTACGCCGGTCGCACGCTGCCCGGCCGCGTCGTCGCGACGTTCCTGCGGGGGGTGCCCACCGTGCTCGACGGCAAGGTCTGCTGAGCCGGGCAGGTATCAGCGGCCCTCAGCCGACGAAGCTCAAGCCCTTCACGGTCGCGGTCTGGGCCGGGAAGTCCTGAGTCGGTCTGCGGCGCGTAGATCTCGGTGTCGATGGCTTTGGCGACGGGGTAGATCGTCACGAGCCGCACCGGGTTGTCCAGGTCCGTCCTGGGGAAGGTCTGGCGGAAGGTGACGACCTTGTTGCCTGCGGCTCCGGTGTCGACGCGCATCCCGACCTTCCCGGCGTGCCCGCAGAGCACCATCGAGATGTTCGGGTGCTGCGAGATGAACTCGTCCCAGAGCTGCTGCGGCGCGGTCTGGCCGTTGCCGGGGCTGTCGGCGATGTTGTTCCGCCAGTCCGTGTATGCGTGGGTGTTGACGATGACGTTGTGCTCCGGGTGCTGCTCGACGACGCGGTTCGCCCAGGCCACCACCGACGCGCGCGGCCAGATCTCCAGGTCGAGGACGAGCCAGTTCTTGCCGCCGGCGAAGAACGTCGAGTAGAGGTTGTCGATCTTCCCGGCCTCGAACGCACCGGCGACCTTGCCGAACCTGCCGGCGTTGAACACCGCGTTGATCTCCTGGGTGCGTCGCAGCAGCACAGGGGTCTGTGCACTCCGCCGCGGAGAACCGCCGCAGGCACTCCGGGTTGTCGACGTAGGCGCGACCGCCGTAGCCGCCGTGACCGTTCCAGCCGACGGCCCGGGTGTCGTGGTTGCCCACCGCGATGGAGTAGGGCATGCCCGCGTCCTCCAGCAGGCCGAAGCGCGTCCGAGGCCTTCGTGAGCTGGGCCGGGGCCAGCCAGCCCCAGTTCGGTGAGGTCGCCGACCTGGGCGACGAAGCGGAGGTCCAGGGCCTTCCGGTTGTCGATGAGCCACTGTTGCGTCCGGCCATCCGCGGATCGTTCGCGGCGACCTCCGTCCTGCGTGTCCGGGACCACCGCGATCGTGAACGGCGAGGCCGCTCGCCGCAGAGGTCTGGGCCAGCGCCAGCCACGGCAGGAGCGTTGTCTCGCCGGTCGAGCCCGCGCCCGACCAGGCTGCGGTCGTCCCGAGCCGAGAAGGAGCGAGACCAGCAGGACCAGCCCGAGAAGGCGCCGCATGTGCCCAGATTCTGCCTTTGGTAAAGGTCCTTGCAATACCGCGAGGCAAATTCGGGAAATCTGAGACTGGCCGGTCCAGACCACCCGGCCGTGACGTCCATGGATGACTCGTCCCGTTGCGGGGCATGCTCCGCGGCGTGGACCCTGCTGACTGGCTGCTGACCAAGACGGGAGCGCGCCAACCCGAGCACCCGGATCGACGACCAGCACGAGGGCGACCGAGCGTGGTCGACCGGCAACCTGGTCCGGCCGCTGATCCACGGCGCGACGTACTTCCCGGCCCTCCACGAGGCGATCGAGGCCACCAGGGCCGGCGACCTGGTGTTCTTCACCGACTGGCAGGGCGACGCGGACGAGAGGCTCACCGGCGAGCCCGGCAGCGAGGTCGTCGAGGTGCTCGCCAGCGCCGACGAGCGCGGCGTCGACGTCCGCGGGCTGGTCTGGCGCTCGCACCTCGACGCCACCGGGTTCTTCGCGAGCGGAGAACCGGCACCTCGGGGAGCAGCTCCAGCAGCCGTGGCGCCGAGGCGCTGCTGGACATGCGGGTGCGCACCGGCGGCTCGCACCACCAGAAGTTCGTCGTGATCCGCTACCGCGACGACCCGTCGCGCGACGTGGCCTTCGTCGGCGGCATGGACCTCGCTCACAACCGCCGCGACGACGCCGAACCACGCGGGAGACCCGCAGCCGCAGCCGCTGACCAAGGAGTACGGCGACCACCCGCCGTGGCACGACGTGCAGGTCGCGATCCAGGGCCCGGCGGTGCACGACGTCGAGACCGTCTTCCGCGAGCGGTGGGAGGACCCGACACCGCTCACCCGCCACCCGGTCCGGCGCATCGCCGACCGACTGCGCGGCGAGGACACCTACGCCCGACCCGCTTCCGGAGCAGTGGCCGCCGCCGCCGGAGGCCGGGCCGCACACCGTCCAGCTGCTGCGGACCTACCCCGACCTGCGCCTCGGGCTCGACTACCCCTTCGCGAACGGCGGCGAGCGCAGCGTGGCCCGCGGCTACTCCAAGGCCGTGGCCCGCGCCGAGCGCGTGGTGTACGTCGAGGACCAGTACTTCTGGGGCCACGGCGTCGACCGAGCCCTTCGAGGAGCCCCTGCGCCGCAACCAGGACCTGCGCGTCGTCGTGGTCATCCCGCTCGTCCCCGACGTCGCGGGCTTGAACCGGACCGCTCAGGTGCTCGGCCGCGAGCGGGCGCTGCGCCGGCTGATGGCAGATCGCACCGGGACGCGTCGCGGCCTACGGGATCGAGAACCACGCGGGCACACCCGTCTACGTCCACGCCAAGGTGTGCGTGATCGACGACACCTGGGCCAGCACCGGGTCCGACAACTTCAACCGCCGCTCCTGGACGCACGACTCGGAGCTCAGCGCGGTCGTCCTCGACGAGGACTACGCCCAGCGACTCCGGCTGACGCTGGCCGCCGAGCACCTCGACCGGCTCGACGAGGTCACCGACGAGAACCTGCATCGAGGTGATGGCCGACTGCGTCGATCCCGCCGGGATGTACGACGCCTACGAGGCGAGCGCCGCGCGGCTCGAGGCGTGGCACGACGGCGGACGGGTCGGCGAGCGTCCGCCGGGCCGGCTGCGGCCGATCCCGCTCCCGGGACTGTCCCGGTTCACCCGGCTCTGGGCACGAGCGCCGTTGGCGCTGCTGCACGACCCCGACGGGCGGCCGCGGTCGCTGCGCGGCAGCACGAGTACTGCGTACTGATGTCGCGTCATCTCAGGACACGGTGACGGCGTCCGAATGCCGGACCCCGCGCTGGTAGGGTCGCAACCGCTCGACATCCTTTAACGACCGTCCCGTGAGGCGGAGAAGGAGGTACGGCGTGCCGCTGCATGCGAACCCAGCACTGCTGGTGCTCGAGGACGGTCGCACCTTTCACGGGGACAGCTTCGGAGCCGACGGTGAGACGTTCGGCGAAGCGGTGTTCTCGACCGGGATGACCGGCTACCAGGAGACGCTGACCGATCCGTCGTACCACCGTCAGGTCGTGGTGATGACGGCCCCGCACGTCGGCAACACCGGCATGAACGACGAGGACGTCGAGTCCTCGCGCATCTGGGTCAGCGGCTACGTCGTCCGCGACCCCGCGCGCGTGCCGTCGAGCTGGCGCGCCACCCGCACCCTCGACGACGACCTCCGCGAGCAGGGCGTCGTCGGCATCTCCGGCGTCGACACCCGCGCGCTCACCCGTCACCTGCGCGAGCGCGGCGCGATGCGCGTCGGCATCTCCAGCACCGAGAGCGACCCGCAGGCGACTGCTCGCAGCGGGTGCTGGCCTCGGCCGAGATGGCCGGCGCCGAGCTGGCCACCGAGGTCTCGACCGCCGAGTCCTACGTCGTGCCCGCGTCGGGGGAGAAGCGGTTCACGGTCGCCGCGCTCGACCTCGGCATCAAGTCGAACACCCCGCGCATGATGGCCGAGCGCGGCATCGAGACCCACGTGCTGCCCGGCGACCGCGAGCCGTCGACGACGTCCTCGCCACCGGCGCCGACGGCGTGTTCTTCTCCAACGGGCCCGGCGACCCGGCGGCCACCGAGGGCCAGGTCGAGCTGCTCAAGGACGTGCTCGAGCGCGGCATTCCCTACTTCGGCATCTGCTTCGGCAACCAGCTCTTCGGCCGCGCGCTGGGCTTCGGCACCTTCAAGCTGAAGTACGGCCACCGCGGCATCAACCAGCCCGTGATGGACCGCACCACCGGCAAGGTCGAGGTCACCGCGCACAACCACGGCTTCGCCGTCGACGCGCCGCTCGACCGATCCACCACCACGCCGTACGGCGAGGTCGACCGTGTCCCACGTGTGCCTGAACGACGACGTCGTGGAAGGGCTCGAGCTGCGCGACGAGGCAGGTGCTCTCAAGGCGTTCTCGCGTGCAGTACCACCCGGAGGCAGCGGCCGGCCCGCACGACGCGGGCTACCTGTTCGACCGGTTCTGCGACCTGATGGCGCCGACGTGCACGAGGGGGGCGGGCGCCGGACGTCCGGCGGTCGCGAGCGGAGCAGCCACGTCGGCGCCCCGCCTCGCCTCGGGGAGCACCGGCCGGGGGTGACGCTCTGATGCCGAAGCGCGACCGACATCGAGTCGGTGCTGGTCATCGGCAGTCGGCCCGATCGTCATCGGGCAGGCCTGCGAGTTCGACTACTCGGGCACCCAGGCGTGCCGCGTGCTGCGGTCCGAGGGCCTGCGGGTCGTGCTGGTGAACTCCAACCCGGCGACGATCATGACCGACCCCGAGTTCGCCGACGCGACGTACATCGAGCCGATCACGCCGGAGTTCGTCGACGAAGGTGATCGAGAAGGAGCGGCCCGACGCGCTGCTCGCGACGCTGGGCGGGCAGACCGCCCTGAACTGCGCGGTGGCGCTCGACGCCGCCGGCGTCCTCGAGAAGTACGGCGTCGAGCTGATCGGCGCGAGCATCGAGGCGATCGACCGCGGCGAGAACCGCGAGTCGTTCAAGAAGATCGTCGAGGAGCTCGGGGGAGAGGTCGCCAGCTCGGTGATCTGCCACTCGCTCGACGACTGCTTCGCGGCGGCCGACCAGCTCGGCTACCCGATGGTGGTCCGGCCGTCGTTCACGATGGGCGGCGCCGGCTCGGGCATGGCCTACGACCCCGACGACCTGCGCCGCATCGCCGGCGCCGGCCTCGCGGCCAGCCCGACCACCGAGGTGCTCCTGGAGGAGTCGATCCTCGGCTGGAAGGAGTACGAGCTGGAGGTGATGCGCGACAAGGCCGACAACGTCGTCATCGTCTGCAGCATCGAGAACCTCGACCCGATGGGCGTGCACACCGGCGACTCGATCACGGTCGCGCCGGCGATGACGCTGACCGACCGCGAGTACCAGGCGATGCGCGACCTCTCGATCGGCATCATCCGCTCCGTCGGCGTCGACACCGGCGGCTGCAACATCCAGTTCGCGGTCGACCCCGCGGACGGACGGCTCGTCGTCATCGAGATGAACCCACGGGTCTCCCGGTCGAGCGCGCTGGCGTCGAAGGCGACCGGGTTCCCGATCGCGAAGATCGCAGCCAAGGTCGCGATCGGCTACACGCTCGACGAGATCCCCAACGACATCACCGCCGAGACGCCGGCGAGCTTCGAGCCGACGCTGGACTACGTCGTGGTGAAGGTGCCGCGGTTCGCGTTCGAGAAGTTCCCGAACGCCGACCCGGTGCTGACCACGCACATGAAGTCGGTCGGCGAGGCGATGGCGATCGGCCGCAACTTCACCGAGGCGCTGCAGAAGGCGCTGCGGTCGCTGGAGAGCAAGTCCGCGCCCTTCGACTGGGGGTCGGAGACGACCGCACAAGGACGCGCTGCTCGACGTGATCCGCACGCCCCACGACGGGCGGCTGCGCAAGGTGATGGACGCGTTGCGCGCCGGCGCGACGCCCGACGAGGTCAACGAGGCCACCGGCATCGACCCGTGGTTCGTCGACCAGCTCTCGCTGCTCGACGAGGTCGCGGGCGAGCTGCTCGACGCCGACGAGCTCACCCCGACGCTGCTGCGGCGGGCCAAGCGGCACGGCTTCTCCGACGACCAGATCGGCCGGCTGCGCGGCATGAGCGCCGGCGTCGTCCGCGGTGTCCGTCACGCCCTCGGTGTCCGCCCCGTCTACAAGACCGTCGACACCTGTGCCGCCGAGTTCGCCGCGCGGACGCCGTACCACTACTCCTCCTACGACGAGGAGACCGAGGTGCAGCCGCGGGAGAAGCCGGCGGTCATCATCCTCGGCAGCGGCCCGAACCGGATCGGCCAGGGCATCGAGTTCGACTACTCCTGCGTGCACGCGTCGCTCGCGCTCTCGGCGGCCGGCTACGAGACCGTGATGGTCAACTGCAACCCCGAGACCGTCTCCACCGACTACGACACCAGCGACCGGCTCTACTTCGAGCCGCTCACGCTCGAGGACGTCCTCGAGGTGGTGCATGCCGAGCAGCAGGCCGGGCCCGTCGCCGGCGTGATCTGCCAGCTCGGCGGCCAGACGCCGCTCGGGCTCGCGCAGGGTCTCGAGGACGCCGGCGTCCCGATCGTCGGCACGCCGCCGGCGGCGATCCACCTCGCCGAGGAGCGCGGCGCGTTCGGCCGGGTGCTCGCCCAGGCCGGGCTGCCCGCGCCCAAGCACGGCATGGCGACGTCGTTCCCCGAGGCGCAGGACATCGCGGCCGAGATCGGCTACCCCGTGCTGGTGCGTCCGTCGTACGTCCTCGGCGGGCGCGGCATGGAGATCGTGTACGACGACGCGGCGCTCGAGGGCTACATCGAGCGGGCCACCGAGATCAGCCCGGAGCACCCGGTGCTCGTCGACCGGTTCATCGACGACGCGGTCGAGATCGACGTCGACGCGCTGTACGACGGCGAGGACCTGTTCCTCGGCGGCGTGATGGAGCACATCGAGGAGGCGGGCATCCACTCCGGCGACTCGTCGTGCGCGCTGCCGCCGATCACCCTCGGGGCGCAGGAGATCAGTCGGATCCGGGAGGCCACCGAGGCCATCGCCGCGGGCGTCGGCGTGCGCGGGCTGCTCAACGTGCAGTACGCGCTCGGCTCGGACGTGCTCTACGTCCTCGAGGCGAACCCGCGCGCCAGCCGCACCGTCCCGTTCGTGTCGAAGGCGACCGCGACACCGCTCGCGCGGGCTGCCGCGCGCGTCATGCTCGGCGAGAGCATCGCCGACCTGCGCGCGAGCGGGGTGCTGCCGGCCGCCGGCGACGGGGGAGACCTGCCCGGCGGACGCGCCGATCGCCGTCAAGGAGGCGGTGATGCCGTTCAACCGGTTCCGCACCCCCGACGGCCGCAACGTCGACACCGTGCTCGGACCGGAGATGAAGTCGACGGGCGAGGTGATGGGCTTCGACGCCGACTTCGGCACGGCGTTCGCCAAGGCGCAGACCGCGGCCTTCGGCTCGCTGCCGACCAGCGGCAGCGTGTTCGTGAGCATGGCCAACCGCGACAAGCGCTCGATGATCTTCCCGATCAAGATCCTCGCCGACCGTGGCTTCGAGATCCTCGCGACGCAGGGCACGGCGGAGGTGCTGCGCCGCAACGGCGTGAAGGTGCGCGTCGTTCGCAAGCACTTCGAAGGACCGGGGCCGGCGGGCGAGCCGACCACCGTGCAGCTGATCCAGGCCGGTGAGATCGACCTGATCATCAACACGCCGCACGGCTCGTCCGGCGGGGGCTCGGCACGCATCGACGGCTACGAGATCCGCACCGCGGCGGTGATGGCGAACATCCCGTGCATCACCACGGTGCAAGGGCTGGCGGCCGCGGTGCAGGGGATCGAGGCGCTGCGCGCGGGCGACATCGGCGTGCGGTCGCTGCAGGACTGGGCCCGCCGGTGACGGCCTACCGGCTGCTGTTCGACCGGGTGCTGACCAGGACCGACGCGGAGTGGGCGCACCATGCCGCGTTCCGGGCCATCCGCGCGGCCCGGCCGTTGACCCAGGTGCTGACACCACGGCGCACCGCGGTGACGGCGATGGGGATCGACTTCCCGGAGGTGCTCGGGGTCGCGGCCGGCTTCGACAAGAACGCGGTCGGCATCGACGCCCTGGCCGCGCTGGGCTTCGGCTTCGTCGAGGTCGGCACGGTCACCGCCGAGCCGCAGCCGGGCAATCCCCGGCCGCGGCTGGTGCGGCTGCCCGCCGACCGCGCCGTGGTGAACCGGATGGGCTTCAACAACGACGGCGCCGAGGTCGTCGCCCGTCGGCTGGCGGGTCGGTCGTTCGCCGTACCCGTCGGCGTCAACATCGGCAAGACCAAGGTCGTGCCGGAGGACGCCGCGGTGGCCGACTACGAGAAGAGCACGACGCTGCTCGCGCCGCACGCGGACTACCTCGTGGTCAACGTCTCCTCGCCGAACACGCCCGGGCTGCGCGACCTGCAGGCGGTCGAGAAGCTCGAGCCGCTGCTGCGCGCGGTGCGCCGGCGCGCCGACGACGTCGTCGACGACCCACCTGCCACTGCTGGTCAAGATCGCACCGGACCTCGCCGACGACGACGTGCTCGCGGTCGGCGACCTGGCCGTGGCCACCGGCCTCGACGGTGTGGTGGCCACCAACACCACGATCGCGCGCGAGCGGGCTCGCGACGCCCTCCGCGGACGTGGCCGCGGCCGGTGCGGGCGGACTCTCGGGCGCACCGCTGCGCGAGCGGGCCGACGAGGTCGTGCGGCTGCTGCGCGGCCGGGTCGGCCCGGCGCTGACGCTCATCGGCGTCGGCGGGATCAGCACGCCTGCCGATGCCCGCGCCCGCCTCGACGCGGGCGCCGACCTGCTGCAGGCCTACACCGCATTCGTCTACGAGGGGCCGCTGGTGGCCCCGCCATGTCAACGAGGCACTGTGCGCGAAGGGATGGCGACGATGACGTTCGGGTCGAGGCTGGCCGAGGCCATGCAGACACGCGGCCGGCTCTGCGTGGGGATCGACCCGCACCCCTCGCTGCTCGACGAGTGGGGGCTGACCGACAGCGTCTTCGGGCTGGAGAAGTTCGCGATGAGCGCCGTCGAGGCGTTCGGCAACGTCGCGCCCGTGGTGAAGCCGCAGTCGGCGTTCTTCGAGCGGCACGGCTCCAAGGGCATCGCGGTGCTCGAGCAGGTCATCGAGGGCTGCCGAGAGCAAGGCGTGCTCGTGGTGCTGGACGCCAAGCGCGGCGACATCGGCTCGACGGTGCAGGCGTACGCCGACGCCTACCTCGACCCGACCTCACCGCTGGCCGTCGACGCCGTCACCGCCAGCCCCTTTCTCGGCATGGGGTCGCTCGACCCGCTCATCGACACCGCGCTGGCCAACGACGCCGGCGTCTTCGTGCTGGCCCTGACCTCGAACCCCGAGGGCCCCCAGGTGCAGCACGCCGTCACCCCGGACGGCCGCACCGTCGCGGCCGTCGTCCTCGACGCCGTCGCGACCCGCAACGCCGACGCCGACGGGCTCGGCTCGATCGGTGCGGTGGTCGGCGCCACCATCGAGCCACCGACCGACATCTTGTCCGAGAACCTCGACGTCGACGGTCCGCTCCTGGTGCCGGGCATCGGCGCCCAGGGCGGCACCCTCGCCGACGTCCGCCGCATCTTCGGCGGAGCCGTGCGCCACGTGCTCCCCAGCAGCTCCCGCGAGATCCTCGGCGCCGGCCCCGACCGCGCCAAGCTCCGCGACGCCGTCAAGAGACAAGCAGAGGATTTCTCCCGGTTGGGCTGACCCCCAGCCTGGAGCCGAGGCGCGCGATTCTGCGCGACTGAACGCAGAGTGGCGCGCCTGGGCAGGTTCTGGAGCGCATAATCACGCGCCTCGGCGACCCCGAAGCGAGTGGCGCACGTCGAAGGGAAGGCGACCGAGGTTGTCGCAGGGCAGAAGGGTGACGCGCCGCGCAACGTGACAAGAGCGCAGGCCTCACATCCACCCCACCACCGCGGATGCGAACATGGCCGACGTGCCTGACCAGAACCCCTTCCTAGCGCCGAGCGACCTGCCGTTCGGGTTCCCGCCGTTCGACCGGATCCGCCACGAGCACTACCGGCCGGCGTTCGAGGCGGGGTTCGCCGAGCAGCGGGCGGAGGTCGAGGCGATCACCGAGGACACCGGCGAGCCGACGTTCGCGAACACCGTCGAGGCGCTGGAGCGGTCGGGGCGGACCCTCGAGCGGGTGCTGCGGGTGTACGCCAACCTCGCCCAGTCGATGTCCACCGACGCCATGCAGGAGCTGGAGTCGGAGATGGCGCCGCGCATCGCCGCCCACCGCGACGAGATCCTGCTCGACCCGCGGCTGTTCGCGCGCGTCGACGCGGTGCACGAGCACCGTCATCGCACCGGGCCGGGCGAGCTGACGCCCGAGCAGGTCCGGGTGCTCGAGCGCTACCACGAGGACTTCGTCCGCGCCGGGGCCGCTCTCGGGGAGGCCGAGCGCGGCAGGCTCCGCGAGCTCAACACCCGCCTCACCACGCTGACGACCGAGTTCGGCAACCGCGTGCTCGCCGAGGCCAACCGGCTCGCCGTGCACGTGGTCGACCGTGCCGACCTCGACGGGCTGGCCGAGGACGCGGTCGAGTCCGCGGCGCAGTCGGCGGCCGACGCCGGGCTGGACGGCTACCTGCTCACGCTGTCGGCTGCCCACGATCCAGCCGGCGATCTCCTCGCTGCGCAACCGCGACGTGCGTCGCCGCCTCCACGAGGCCGCCACCACCCGCGGCATGTCCGGCGGGGAAGGGGACACCCGGGAGCTGGTCGGCGAGATCATCGAGCTCCGCGCGGAGCGCGCGGCACTGCTCGGCTTCCACGACCACGCGGCGTACGTCGTGGACGACCAGACCGCCGGCACCACCAAGGCGGTGCTGGAGATGCTCGACGAGATGGCCGGCCCGGCGATGCGCAACCTCGACGTGGAGCGCGAGCGCATCGAGCAGCTGCTGCACGACGACGGGGTGACCGGGCCGGTCGAGCCGTGGGACTGGGCCTACTACGCGGCCAAGGACCTCGCCGCGACGTACGACGTCGAGCCGACGCGGTCAAGGACTACTTCGAGCTCGACACGGGTCCTGGAGCGGGGGATCTTCTTCGCCGCTTCGCAGGCTCTACGGGCTGTCCTTCCGAGAGCGTGACGACCTGCCGGTCTACGACGACGACGTCCGGGTCTTCGAGGTCTTCGACGGCGAGCCGGACATTGCTCGCTCGCTCGGGCTGTTCGTCTGCGACTGGTTCGCCCGGCCCACCAAGCGCGGCGGCGCGTGGATGTCGGAGTTCGTCGGGCAGTCGCACCTGCTCGACACCTTGCCGGTCGTGGTGGTCTGCCTCAACGTGCCCAAGCCGGCGCCGCGGGCGACCCGGCGCTGATGACCATCGACGAGGTGCGCACCGCGTTCCACGAGTTCGGGCACGCCCTGCACGGGCTGTTCTCCGATGTGGACCACGCCAGGCTGCACGGCACCACGGTGCCGCGCGACTTCGTGGAGTTCCCCTCCCAGGTCAACGAGATGTGGGCCTGGTGGCCGGAGGTGCTGGCCAACTACGCCGTGCACCACGAGTCGGGCGAGCCGCTGGACCCGGACGTCGTCGACCGGCTGCTGGCTTCGCGCTCGCACGGCCAGGGCTTCGACACCGTCTCGATGCTCGGCGCCGCGCTGCTCGACCAGGAGTGGCACCTGCGCACCGAGCACGACCCTCGCGTCGCCGCGGCCGAGGTCGAGGACGTTCGAGGCCGAGGCGCTGCGAGCGCCACGGGCTGCGGTCCGACGCTGGTGCCGCCGCGCTACCGCAGCAGCTACTTCGCGCACGTCTTCGACGGTGGGTACGACGCCGGCTACTACTCCTACCTCTGGAGCGAGGTGCTCGACGCGGACATGGTCGGCTGGTTCGTCGACAACGGCGGCCTGACCCGGCCAACGGCGACATGTTCCGCCGCTGAGCTGCTGTCGCGTCGGCGGGACCGTCGACCCGCTCGAGGCGTTCGCGGCGGTGCGCGGCCGGCCGCCGAGCATCGAGCCGCTGCTGCGTCGCCGGGGACTTCGTGGCTGAGGCCGCCGGACGCCGCGCACTGGCAGGCGGGCTCGCTGCCCTGATGATCTGCACCGGGCTGTCGGCGTGCTCGAAGTCGAAGTCCTACTGCGGGGCGCTCAAGGGCGACCGCAAGCAGCTCGCCGCCCTCTCCGAGAAGACCTCCGCCAAGACCGGGGGCGACCCAGGCGCTCGACGAAGACCGTCTCGCTGCTCTCCGACCTCCGTGACGAGGCCCCCGACGACATCCGCGGCGACTGGGACACGCTGGTCCAGGCCCTCGACGGGCTCGCCGACGCCGTCAAGGCCTCGGGCGCCGAGCCGGCCGACTTCCCGGCGGTCGCCGACCCGCGGGGTCACCGCGGGTCAGTACCGCGCCGTACGCCAGGCGGCGGCCGAGCTGCAGGCGACGCCGGTGGAGCAGGCCACCAAGAGCATCGAGCAGCACGCCCTCGACGTCTGCAAGGTCGACCTCAGCTCCGAGCTGGGGACCGGCTGACGGACCGATCTCCTACTGCACGCCGCACGAGGTGCGGCGGCGTTGCGACTGCCTCACCGACATGACTAGATTTCGACTGTCCACCCACCCCGCCCCCCACGAGCACGAGGTCAGCACAGTGGCACTGCCGCGACTCACCCCCGAACAGCGCCAGGCGAACCTCGAGAAGGCCGCGGCGTCGCGTCGGGAGCGAGCCGCGATCAAGAACCGTCTCAAGCACTCGGGCGGATCCATCGTCGACGTCCTCCAGGAGGGCCAGCGCAACGACGTGGTCGGGCAAGATGCGCGTGCTCGACCTGCTGCAGTCGATGCCGGGCCTCGGCAAGGTGCGGGCGCGCCAGATGATGGAGCGGCTGAGCATCTCCGAGAGCCGCCGGGTGCGCGGTCTCGGCGCGAACCAGATCGCGGCCCTCGAGCGCGAGTTCGGGTCGCGTGGCTGATCAGTTGCACATCGCAGTCGACAGACCTGTGACCGGCGATCGACGAGGCCGGCTGACGGTCCTGGCGGGTCCGACAGCCGTCGGCAAGGGCACCATCGCGGCATACGTCCGCGACCACCATCCCGAGGTGTGGATCTCGGTCTCGGTGACCACCCGCAAGCCCCGGCCGGGCGAGGAGGAGGGTCGCCACTACTGGTTCGTCTCCGAGCAGGAGTTCGACCGCATGGTGGCCGCCGAGCGAGCTGCTCGAGTGGGCCGTGGTGCACGGCTCGGCCCGCTACGGCACCCCCCGTCGCCCCGTCGAGCAGGCGCTGGCCGACGGCCGCCCGGCGCTGCTGGAGATCGACCTGCAGGGCGCCCGCCAGGTGCGCGCCAGCATGCCCGGCTCGCTGTTCGTGTTCCTCAAGCCGCCGTCGTGGGAGGAGCTCGTGCGCCGGCTGGAGGGCCGCGGCCACCGAGACGCCTCGAGGAGCGCGAGCGGCGGCTGGAGACCGCGCGCGAGGAGCTGGCGGCCGAGCGGGAGTTCGACGTCACGGTCGTCAACACCGAAATTCACCTCGCAGCCGAGGAGTTGGTAGCCTTGATGGAGGGCCCGTGATCGCTCACGTGCGCCATCACTGCAACCAACACCCCTGAATCTGCGAGGCAGCAGCTGTGTCACAGTCCGTGCCCGGAACCATGCCGGCCGCCGAGGGCATCACCAACCCGCCCATCGACGAGCTGCTCACCAAGACAGACTCCAAGTACAAGCTGGTCCTCTACAGCGCCAAGCGCGCCCGGCAGATCAACGCCTACTACTCCCAGCTCGGCGAGGGCCTGCTGGAGTACGTCGGACCGCTCGTGGACACCCACGTGCAGGAGAAGCCGCTGTCGATCGCGCTGCGCGAGATCAACGCCGACCTGCTGACCTGTGAGGACATCGACCCCGACGCCGAGGGCGACCAGGCCGCGGGGGCCTGAGCCCGACCAACCGCCCATGGCCAGCGAGAGCCGCAAGCCGGGACCCAGCGTCGTGCTGGGCGTGAGCGGCGGCATCGCGGCCTACAAGGCCTGCGAGCTGCTGCGGCGGCTCACCGAGTCCGGTCACGACGTCACCGTCGTACCCACCGCCTCGGCGCTGCGCTTCATCGGAGCCGCCACCTGGGCGGCACTGTCGGGCAAACCGGTCTCCGCCGACGTCTGGGACGACGTCCACGAGGTCCCGCACGTGCGGATCGGCCAGACCGCCGACCTCGTGGTGGTCGCGCCGGCGACCGCCGACCTGCTCGCGAAGGCTGCCCACGGCCTGGCCGACGACCTGCTCACCAACACCCTGCTCACGGCCCGCTGCCCGGTGGTGTTCGCGCCCGCGATGCACACCGAGATGTGGGAGCACGCCGCCACGCAGGAGAACGTCGCGACGCTGCGCCGCCGCGGCGCGCTCGTGCTCGAGCCCGCAGAGGGACGGCTGACCGGTGCCGACACCGGCAAGGGCCGCCTCCCGGACCCCGCCGAGATCTTCGAGGTCCTCCGCGAGGTCCTCGGCCGCGACGGCAGCGCCAACCTGCTCGACCTCGCCGGCCGTCACGTGGTCGTCTCCGCCGGCGGCACCCGGGAGTACCTCGACCCGGTGCGGTTCCTCGGCAACCGCTCCTCGGGTCGCCAGGGCTACGCCCTGGCCCGCGCCGCGGCGGCCCGCGGCGCCGAGGTGACCCTGCTGGCAGCCAACGTCACGCTCCCGGACCCGGCCGGGGTCAAGGTCGTGCCGGTCGAGACCACCGCCCAGCTGCGCGACGCCGTGCTCGCGGCGGCGGCAACCGCCGATGCCGTGGTGATGGCGGCCGCGCCCGCCGACTATCGGCCCGGCGCGGTCAGCGAGACCAAGATGAAGAAGGCCGACGACGGCTCGGCGCCACAGCTGCCGCTGGAGCAGAACCCCGACATCCTCGCGGAGATCTCCCACCAGCGGGCCCGGCCCGGAGCCGTGATCGTCGGCTTCGCCGCGGAGACCGGGGACGAGACGGCCTCGGTGATGGAGATGGCGAAGGCGAAGCTCGCCCGCAAGGGCTGCGACCTGCTCGTCGTCAACGACGTGTCGGGCGGCCAGGTGTTCGGCAGCCCCGACAACGAGGCCGTCCTTCTCGACGCCGCAAGGCGGGGCCACCCCGGTGCCGCACGGCTCGAAGGCCGCGCTGTCCCACGTGGTCTGGGACCGGGTGGTCGAGCTGCTCGCCCAGCAGGGCGACTGACGGCGGACCATCGCCGGGCGCCGGCGTCCAGCGGGTTATGGTATGCGCTGATATTCAGGGGACCTGACGAGCCGACGAAGGGTACGACGCTGTGGCTGGACGCCTTTTCACCTCCGAGTCCGTGACCGAGGGTCACCCGGACAAGATCGCTGACCAGATCAGCGACAGCGTCCTCGACGCGATGCTGGAGCAGGACTCCATGAGCCGGGTCGCGGTCGAGACGCTGCTGACCACCGGGCTCGTGGTGGTCGCGGGCGAGGTCAGCACCACCGGCTACGTCGACATCAAGCAGGTCGTTCGCGACCGGATCCTCGCGATCGGCTACGACTCGTCGGCGAAGGGCTTCGACGGCCACTCGTGCGGTGTCATGCTCGCCATCGGCGGCCAGTCCATGGACATCGCCCAGGGTGTCGACACCGGCTACGAGTCGCGCAGCGAGAGCTCCGTGGACCCCATGGACAAGCAGGGCGCCGGCGACCAGGGCCTGATGTTCGGCTACGCCTGCGACGACACCCCCGAGCTGATGCCGCTGCCGATCACGATCGCGCAGCGCCTCGCCGAGCGGCTCTCGGAGGTCCGCAAGGACGGCACGATGGCCTACCTGCGACCCGACGGCAAGACCCAGGTCACCATCGAGTACGACGAGGAGGACCGTCCGGTGCGGGTGGACACGGTCGTCGTGTCGACCCAGCACGCCAAGGACATCTCCCTGGACAGCATGCTGACGCCCGACATCCGCCAGCACGTCGTCGACCCGGTGCTCGCCAGCTTCGACATCCCCAACGACGACTACCGGCTGCTGGTCAACCCGACGGGCCGCTTCGAGGTGGGCGGCCCGATGGGAGACGCCGGGCTGACCGGACGCAAGATCATCATCGACACCTACGGCGGCATGGCCCGCCACGGCGGCGGCGCCTTCTCCGGCAAGGACCCGTCCAAGGTGGACCGCTCCGCCGCCTACGCGATGCGGTGGGTCGCCAAGAACGTCGTGGCCGCCGGGCTCGCGCGGCGCTGCGAGGTGCAGGTGGCCTACGCCATCGGCAAGGCACAGCCGGTCGGCTTCTACGTCGACTGCTTCGGCACCGAGACGGTCCCGGTCACCGCGATCCAGAAGGCCGTGCTCGAGGTCTTCGACCTGCGTCCGGCCGCGATCATCTCCGACCTCGACCTGCTCCGGCCCATCTACGCGAAGACCGCGGCATACGGTCACTTCGGTCGCGAGCTGCCCGACTTCACCTGGGAGCGGACCGACCGGGTCGCAGCCCTCAAGCAGGCAGCCGGCGCCTGACCCGGACGCCGGCCCGGCGGCGTAGGGAATCGGGCATTTCACAACAAAACCGCACCTGGGTTCAGGTAAGGTTTTGGTTCACCCTGGGAGCCCCGTGAGATCACCCATCGCGGCAGCCGCCGCCTGCTCGGCGCTGTGCACCGTCTTGGCAGCCGGCCTGACCGCGGTCGCTCCGACTGCTGCCACCGCGGCCCCCGTGGTGGGCTCGCCGGCCGCGGGTGACACCGATGCTGCCCAGGCGCTCGCTCGGCTGCGCGCCGACGCCGACAAGCCGCTCCGGGTCCACGACGACGGCTCGGGCCGGATCCAGTTCGTCGGCACCCGCACCGGCGATGCCATCGACAACCCGGCCGTGGACTCGGCCGACAGCGCGGTCACGGTCGCGCGCAGCGACCTCGACCGCTACGGCGACGCGCTCGGCCTGCCCAGCGGCGACGCCGGGATGCGCACCCTTGCCAGCTCGCGCGCGGTCAGCGGCGACACCGTGGTGCGCCTGCAGCAGACCGTCGACGGCCTGCCTGTCCTCGGCGGCCAGGTCGTGGTCAGCGTCGAGCGTGACGGCGAGACGAGCTCGATCCTGTCCACCACGAGCACCGCCACCCGGGCGTCTGCGGCCCGGGTCGGCCGGGCCGACGCCGCCGCGACCGCCGTCGCCGTGACTTCTCGCGCGCAGCACGCGGCGGCCTCGACGCTGCGCGCCACCGACGGTTCCCTGGCAGTCTTCGACCCGGCCGCGTTCGGTGCCCTGAGCGAGACCGGGGTGCGCACGGTGCGCCACTTCGAGGTGACCAACGGCACTGACGTGCGCGAGCAGGTGCTCGTCGATGCCGTCACCGGCCGGGTGCTGCTCCACATCGACGACATCCAGACCCTGAACCGCAAGGTCTGCGACCGCGAGAACAAGCGCGGCGCCGAGACCAACTGCACGACCGGAGCATTGCGCAGCGAAGGTCAAGGAGCGGTCTCGGGCCGACCGGACGTGAACATGGCCTACGAGCTCAGCGGCGACGTCTCGGACTTCTACCACGACATCGACAACGACATCGACCTGACGAACCTGATCGGCTTCGGCAGCTCCGGGTCGCGCACGCTCGGCTCGACGGTGCGCTACTGCGAGGTGGCGGACTTCGGCTCTGAGTGCCCGTACGACAACGCCTTCTGGAACGGCCAGCAGATGTTCTACGGCGCGGGCTACGCCGGCGCGGACGACGTCGTCGGGCACGAGATGACGCACGGCGTGATCTCGAAGAACTCCGACCTCTTCTACTACTTCCAGTCCGGCGCCATCAACGAGTCGCTCGCCGACATCATGGGCGAGATCGTCGACCACAGGAACGGGCCCGACGCCGGCGACAACGACTCCTGGACCATCGGCGAGGACCTCCCGATCGACGCGATCCGCAGCCTCAAGAGCCCGACGGAGTACGGTCAGCCGGACAAGATGACCAGCACGAGGTACGACGCCGACCCCAGCCTTTCCGACAACGGCGGGGTCCACGAGAACTCGGGCGTCGGCAACAAGACCGCGTACCTGATCATGCGCGGCGGCACCTTCAACGGGGTCACCGTGACAAGCATCGACGGCGGCGATCTCGGCCACACCAAGAGCGCCAAGCTCTACCTCGACGTGATCGAGAAGCTCACCTCCGGCAGCGACTACGCAGACCTCGGTCGCCAGCTCGTCCAGAGCTGCACCGACCTCGTCGGCACGAACAGCTTCACCGCAGACGACTGCACCGAGGTCGGTGACGCCGTGCAGGCCACCGAGCTGGCCAAGCAGCCGACCGTCGCGGGCGCGTCGACCCCGACCGATGCCCCCCTCGGTTGCCCAAGCGGGCAGAGCAAGGACGTGCTGTTCGACGACGAGACAGCGAGCCCCACCACCGAGTTCACGGCAAGCGCCCTGTGGACCCGTGCACCCAACAGCGACTTCAACGGCTTCGCGGTCGACGGCAACGCCACCTCCGGGAAGGCATCCTGGTTCGGTCTCGACCCCGACCCGGACGCATACGGCGAGCCGGCCAGCGGGTCGCTGGTGCTCAAGAACGCAGTGCACGTGCCCCGGGGCGGCAAGACCTACATGCGCTTCAACCACTGGTACGCGTTCGACTACCAGACGTCGCCGCGCGCCTACTTCGACGGCGGCCTGGTGAAGGTCGACAACACCGGCGACACCGCCGCGGCGGTCCAGGCGTCCGGACTGCCGTGGGTCAACGGGCCGACACGGAAGGTGCAGGGCAGCGCCGCCAAGCTCGGGTTCAGCGGCCCGAGCAACGGCTTCGTGTCGAGCCGCGTCGACCTGTCGTCGTACGCCGGCAAGACCATCAAGCCGCAGTTCCAGATCATCGCGGACAGGAAGTGGTCCATCGTCGGCTGGTACCTCGACGACATCGAGATCTACACCTGCGGCGAGGAGCTGCCGAACAAGCCGACCGGGTGTCACGGCAAAGGGCGCTGCAGGATCGGCCACCGTGACGTGGAAGGCGCCGGCGTACGTCGGCGACGGCATCAGCGGCTACCGAGTGACCGGGACCGGTGGCCTCACGCGCGACCTGTCCGCGGCGGAGCTGTCGACGACGTTCACGGGGCTGGCCCCCGGGTCGAACCACTCCTTCACGGTCCGGGCCCTCAACCAGGAGCACGACGGCGGCGCGACCGCGTCGACGACGGTGTCGGGCACGAGGTTCACCGGGCCCAGGCGTGACCAAGACCGGGACGTCCAAGACCAAGGTCACCGGGCGGCTGCTGAAGGGCTCCACCGGGGTTCGGGGCCAGTACGTCTCGATCCAGCGCAAGAAGGCCGACGGCACCTGGTCGACGGTCGGCAAGCCGAAGACCGACGCGACCGGGCGCCTGTCGCGCACGCTCAGCGGTCGCAGCAAGGCGGCCTACCGGCTCGTGTTCGCAGGCGGGACGGGCCTCCTCGGCCGCACCTCGAGCTCCAAGCACCTCTGAGGCAGGACTGTCACCGGTCGCTGACACACTGGCGCGGTGGTGGAGGACGAGGCGGGCTCGGAACAGCCGGCCTTGCTGCCCGAGCCGAAGCGCGCCGCTCCGCGAAGCCGGCGTCGCGCCGCAACTGCCCCGGCCAGCGACCCCGCCCCTGAGCTGCCCGTCGCGCGGGTGATCGTCGACGTGCCACTGGCGCACCTGGACCGCACGTTCGACTACCTGGTGCCGGCGTCGATGCACGAGGACGTCGCCCCCGGCACGCGCGTCAAGGTCCGGTTCGCGGGCCAGGACGTCGACGGCTACGTCGTAGAGCGCGCCGAGCGAAGCGACCACGACGGCCGGCTCTCACCGCTGCGCCGCTCGGTCAGCGCCGAACGGGTGCTCTCGCCCGCCGTCGCCACCCTCGTCGGGCGGGTCGCAGCCCGCTACGCCGGAATCCGCTCCGACGTGCTGCGCCTGGCGATCCCCTCGCGGCACGCCACCACCGAGAAGCGCGAACCCGACCCGCCGGCCTCGCCGATGCAGACGGCGCCGTCGGGACAGACGTGGTCGAGCTACGCCCACGGCGTCGGGTTCGTCCGCGCGCTGGCCGACGGTGAGTCGCCCCGAGGCGTCTGGTCGGTGCTGCCGGACGACGACTGGCCGGCTCGGCTGGCCGAGGCGGCGGCGGCAACTCTTGCTTCGGGACGCGGTGCGCTGCTCTGCCTGCCGGACCACAAGGACGTCGCGCGCGTCGACGCCGCCCTCACCGAGGCGCTGGGTGCGGGACGGCACGTCGTGCTGACCGCCGACGCCGGCCCGGCAGCTCGCTACCGAGCGTTCTTGTCGGTGTCGCGCGGTGCGGTGAAGGTCGTCGTCGGCACGAGGGCGGCTGCGTTCGCGCCGGTGGCGGACCTGGGGCTGGTCGCGGTGTGGGACGACGGCGACGACCTGCACGCCGAGCAGCGTGCGCCGTACCCACACACCCGCGAGGTGCTGCTCATCCGCGCCCACGAGGAGGGGACCGCGGCACTGCTCGGTGGGTTCGCCCGCACGGTCGAGGCGGACTACCTCGTGCGCGCGGGGTGGGCACACGAGATCGCCCCCGACCGCGCCACGCTGCGAGCACACACCCCGCGCACCGGGGTCACCGGCGCCACCGATCGCGAGCTCGAGCGCGACCCGCACACCCGCCATGCCCGGCTGCCCCGCGAGGCGTACGACGCGATCCGTGACGGTCTCGAGCAGGGCGCGGTGCTGCTGCAGACGCCACGCCAGGGCTACGCGGCCTCGGTCGCGTGCGACCGCTGCCGTGCGCCCGCCCGGTGCCCGGTCTGCGCCGGCCCGCTGCACCTGCCGGGGCCGGACCAGCCGCCGTCGTGCCGGTGGTGCGGCACCGAGCGGCCCGGCTGGGAGTGCCCGGTCTGCGGCGGCCACGGCCTGCGGGCACCGGTGGTGGGGGAGCGGCGCACCGCGGAGGAGCTCGGCCGCGCGTTCTCGAAGGTGCCGGTGCGCACGTCGGCAGGAGACCGGGTGCTCGCCACCGTGCCGGGCGTGCCCTCGCTGGTCGTCGCGACGCCGGGGGCCGAGCCGGTGGCCGAGGGCGGCTACGCCTGCGTGGTGCTGCTCGACACCTGGTTGATGCTGTCGCGCAGCGACCTGCGGACCGCCGAGGAGGCGTTGCGCCGGTGGTTCAACGCCGCCGCGCTGTGCCGCCCCGCCGCCGAAGGAGGGCGGGTGGTCGCGGTGGGCGAGCCGTCACACCCGGCTCTGCAGGCGCTCGTGCGGTGGGACCCCGCCGGGTTCGCTGCCCGCGAGCTCACCGAGCGGCAGTCCGCCCACCTGCCGCCCGCCTCGAGGCTGGCGTCGCTCACCGGAGCGGAGGCCGACGTCACCGCTGCCCTGGAGGCGCTGGACCTGCCCCCGGGAGCCGAGGTGCTGGGTCCCGTCCCGGCACCCCAACCGGGACCACCGACCGGGCCACCCGACGCGGACGCGCCCGTGCCGCACCGCGCGGTCGTGCGGGTGCCCCGTGCCGCCGGCGCCGACCTGTCCCAGACGCTGACGCAGATGCAGGGCGTCCGCTCGGCCCGCAAGCAGCCGCCGGTGCGGGTGCAGGTGGACCCGGTCGCCCTGGAGTGAGCGCGGCGTCCTCGAATCGGCTCCGTAGACTGAGCAGCCGTCCAGATCGTGTCGTCGCACCACCAGGGAGCCGCCCCGTGGCCGTCCAGCCCATCCGTCTCTTCGGAGACCCGGTGCTGCGCACCCCCGCGGTGCCGGTCACCGACTTCGACAAGGAGCTGCGGCGGCTGGTGAGCGACCTGACCGACACCATGCTCGAGGCACCGGGCGCGGGCCTCGCCGCGCCGCAGATCGGGGTCGGGCTGCGGGTCTTCACCTGGTACGTCGACGGCGAGCTCGGCCACCTGGTCAACCCCGTCCTCGACCTGTCCGAGGAGGAGCAGTTCGGTCCCGAGGGCTGCCTGTCGCTGCCGGAGCTGACGCTCGACTGCACCCGAGCGCTGCGCGCGGTCGCGAAGGGCTTCGACATGCACGGCGAGCCCGTCACCATCGACGGCAGTGACCTGCTCGCCCGTGCGCTGCAGCACGAGACCGACCACCTCGACGGGATCTTGTTCCTCGACCGGCTCGACCGCGAGGCTCGCAAGGCCGCCATGAAGGCGATCCGGGAGTCGTCCTGGTTCGGCACCGAGCAGCCGACCGTGAGGCTCTCGCCGCACCCCACCGGCGGCCTCGGGCTGTGACGGCTTCCCTGGCCGGGCGGGCGGGTCGCTGATGCGGGTGGTCTTCGCCGGCACCCCCGAGGCCGCGCTGCCGTCGTTGGCGGCGGTGGCGGCCAGCCGCCACGAGCTCGTGGGTGTCGTCACCCGGCCCGACGCCCCGGCGGGCCGCGGCCGTCGACTCGTCGCCTCGCCGGTGGCCGAGGCCGCTTCGCTGCTCGACGTACCCGTGCTGAAGCCGGAGCACCCTCGCGACCCCGGCTTCCTCGAGGAGCTGGCGTCCCTTGAGCCGGCCTGCTGCCCGGTCGTCGCCTACGGCGCGCTGCTGCCGCAGAGCGCGCTCGACGTGCCGCCGCTCGGCTGGGTGAACCTGCACTTCTCGCTGCTGCCCGCCTGGCGAGGCGCTGCGCCGGTGCAGCACGCACTGTGGGCCGGGGACGAGGTGACGGGCGCGACGACGTTCCGCATCGTGGCGGCACTGGACGCCGGGCCGACGTTCGGCGTGATGACCGAGGCCGTCCGCGCCGACCGACACCGCGGGGGACCTGCTCGACCGGCTCGCGCACGGCGGCGCCGAGCTGCTGGTGCGCACCCTCGACGGCCTCGAGGACGGCAGCGTCGAGGCCCGCGAGCAGCCCGACGAGGGCGTGAGCCTGGCGCCGAAGATCAGCGTGGACGACGCCCGCGTGGACTGGCAGCAGCCGGCGGTCGGCGTCGACCGCCGCATCCGGGCGTGCACTCCTGATCCGGGGGCGTGGACGACCCACGACGGAGAACGTCTCAAGGTGGGTCCGGTGCGCATCGAAGACGGCGAGCCGCTGGCTCCGGGCCGGCTGGCGGTGAGCAAGAGCGCCGTCCACGTCGGCACCGGTTCCGGTCGCGTCCGGCTCGGTGACGTCACGCCGAAGGGCCGTCGGCAGATGGCCGCGGCCGACTGGGCTCGTGGCGCGCGCGTCGAGCCCGACGCGTCGTTCACGTGAGCCGGCAGCGTGGTCCTGGGCGTGCGGACGAGGTCCGGCTCGCGGCCTTCGACGTGCTCGCGGCCGTTCGCGAGCAGGACGCCTACACCAACCTCGTCATGCCGCCGCTGCTGCGCTCGCGGGGGATCACCGGGCGCGACGCGGCGTTCGCGACCGAGCTGGTGGCGGGGACCTTGCGACGCCGCGGGACCTACGACGCCGTGCTGGCGGCATGCGTCGACCGGTCGCTGGCCGACGTGGACGCGGCCGTGCTCGACGCGATGCGGCTCGGGGCGCACCAGCTGCTCTCGATGCGCGTCCCGGCGCACGCCGCGGTCGGCTCCACGGGAGACGTGGTCCGGACCCGGATCGGGCACCGGCCGGTCGGCTTCGTCAACGCGGTGCTGCGCAAGGTGACGCGTCACGACCTCGCCACCTGGGTCGACCGGGTCGCGCCCGACGTGCCGACGACGTCGTCGGCCATGCCGCCGTCGCGCACTCCCACCCTCGCTGGGTCGTCGAGGCCCTCGCCGAGGCGGCGCAGGTCGACCTCTCCGACGCATCGTCGATGGACACACTGCTGGCGGCCGACAACGTCGCGCCGAAGGTCACGCTCGCCGCCCGGCCCGGCCTCTGCGAGGTCGACGAGCTGGTCGCGGCCGGCGGCGCGCGGACGCCGCTCTCGCCCCTCGGCGTCACGCTGCCGAGCGGTGACCCGGGCGAGCTCCCTGCTGTGGCCGAGGGGCGCGCGGGCGTGCAGGACGAGGGGTCGCAGGTCGTCGCGCTCGCCCTCGCCGCCGCGCCCGTCGACGGGCCGGACCAGCGGTGGCTCGACCTGTGCGCCGGCCCGGGCGGCAAGGCGGCGCTGCTCGCGGCGCTGGCCGGCGGCTCGTGGGGCCCGGCTGCTCGCTGCCGAGCTCCAGGAGCGCCGGGCGCAGCTCGTGGCCTCCGCGACCGAGCCGGTGCGCGCCGCCGGTGACGGGCTGCTCGGCGTGGTGGCGGCCGACGGCACCCGGCCGGCGTGGCGACCGGACGCCTTCGACCGGGTGCTCGTGGACGCACCGTGCACCGGCCTCGGCGCGCTCCGGCGGCGCCCGGAGGCCCGCTGGCGCCGAGTCCCCGAGGACGTCGACCGGCTCGTGCCGCTGCAGCGCGCCCTGCTGTCCTCGGCGCTCGACTCGGTGCGCCCAGGTGGCGTCGTGGCCTACGTGACGTGCTCGCCCGTGCTCGCCGAGACCGCCGGCGTGGTCTCCGCCGTGCTCGCCGAGCGCGACGACGTACACCTCGAAGCCGCGGCGCCCGTCGCCGCCACCGACCTCGCCGCCACCGACCTCGCCGCCACCGCCCCCGGCCCCCTCCCCGGCACCGTCCAGCTCTGGCCCCACCTCCACGGCACCGACGCGATGTTCCTCGCCCTGCTCCGCCGTTCCCGCTGAGGCGCGCGTAGTTGCGCTCGGGAGGGTGGTGAGGCGCGCGTAGTTGCGGTCTGTGCCTGGGTGAGGTCGCAACTTCACGCGCCTCAGCGGGTTTGCGGACGCAACTACGCGCGCCTCGCCGACTAGGGTGAGCGGTCATGGGGATCCAGATCGCGCCGAGCCTGCTGGCCTCCGACTTCGCGAACCTGGCGGCGGAGGCCGAGCGCGTGTCGGGGGCCGAGTGGCTGCACGTCGACGTGATGGACAACCACTTCGTGCCGAACCTGACGCTGGGTGCACCCGTCGTGGAGGCGCTGAGCAAGGCCACCGACACCCCGCTCGACTGCCACCTGATGATCGACGACCCCGACCGCTGGGCCCCTGAGTACGTCGAGGCGGGCGCGAGCTCCGTCACGTTCCACGTCGAGGCCGCGGCGGCCCCGGTGCGGCTGGCGCGGGTGCTGCGGGACAAGGGCGCCCGCGTCGGCATGGGGCTGAAGCCCGCGACGGCCATCGACCCCTACGAAGACCTCCTGCCTGAGCTGGACATGTTGCTGGTGATGACGGTCGAGCCCGGCTTCGGTGGCCAGACGTTCCTCGACATGTGCCTGCCGAAGATCCGTCGCACGCGGGAGCTGATCGACAAGCACGGCCTCGACCTCTGGCTCCAGGTCGACGGGGGAGTGTCGATGGAGACCATCGAGCGCTGCGCGGAGGCGGGCGCCGACGTCTTCGTCGCCGGGTCGGCCGTCTTCGGCGCCGACGACCCGAACGCCGATGATCGACTCGCTCCGGAAGACCGCTGCCGCCTCAGCCTGAGCGAGGTGGCCCGGCTCACATACCGCCGGTCGGGGGATCTGTGGCAGGCTGTTGGCGACGAGTGAAACAGCTCGCGAGCTCTGGGGTCGGTGCAATTCCGAGCCGGCGGTGAAAGTCCGCGACCCGGCTGCAGCCAGCAGCCGGTTGACCAGGTGGAACTCCTGGACCGACGGTCAAAGTCCGGATGGGAAGAGCGCGCAGGTCACTCGACGCCCGGCGTCGAGCATCCCCTGCCATGGCAGCAGCCCCGGGGTCCGCGTGCGGACGAGAGGGGCACCATGACCCGCCGCGACGCCGAGAGCGCCGCGATGTCGCGTGCCCTCGACCTCGCGCAGTCGCCCGGCGTGCCGCTCGGCCCGAACCCGCGCGTCGGCTGCGTCCTCCTCGCCCCGGACGGTACGACGGTCGCGGAGGGACTCCACCGCGGCGCAGGCACGCCCCACGCGGAGATCGACGCGCTGTCAGCAGCCGGCGACCGGGCTCACGGGGCGACCGCCGTCGTCACGCTCGAGCCCTGCAACCACACCGGCCGCACCGGCCCGTGCGCCCAGGCCCTCGTCGACGCCGGCGTGGCCCGGGTCGTGTTCGCCCAGGCAGACCCGAACCCGCTCGCCCACGGCGGTGCGGAGACGCTGCGAGGTGGCGGCGTCGACGTCGAGGGCGGCCTGCTCGCCGACGAGGCACGCGCCGTCAACCGCGCCTGGTCGTTCGCGCACCAGGAGCGGCGCCCGTTCGTCACCTGGAAGCTCGCCACCACGCTCGACGGGCGCAGCGCCGCAGCCGACGGCACCTCGCGCTGGGTCAGCTCGCTGCCGGCGCGACGCGACACCCACCGGCTGCGTGCCGCCTGCGACGCCGTGCTCGTCGGCACCGGCACCGTGCTCGCCGACGACCCGCGTCTCACGGTGCGCGACGACGACGACGTCGACCTGCCCCGCGAGCAGCAGCCGCTGCGGGTCGTGATGGGGCGGCGCGAGCTGCCACCGGACCGACGCGTCCTCGACGACAGCCGCCGACACCCTCGTGCTCGCGACCCGCGACCCCGGCAAGGCACTCGACGAGCTGTTCGAGCGCGACGTCCAGCACGTCTTCCTCGAGGGCGGGCCGACGCTGGCGGCGGCGTTCCTGACCGCCGGCCTCGTCGACGAGGTGGTCGCCTACGTCGCGCCGACGCTGCTCGGATCCGGGCTGAGCGCCGTCGGCGACCTCGGCATCTCGACGATCGCCGACGCCGTGCAGCCTCGACATCGCCGACGTCACGACCATCGGCACCGGCGCCGACGCGAACGTGCGGCTCACCATGACGCCCACGCCAGAAGCAGGAGGGCTGATGTTCACCGGCATCGTCGAGGAGCTCGGCGTCGTCGAGTCACGTCGAGGAGCAGTCCGACGCCGTCCGGCTGACCGTCCGCGGGCCGCACGTCACCCTCGACGCGAAGCTCGGCGACTCCATCTCCGTCAACGGCTGCTGCCTCACCGTCGCGGAGCGTGACGGCGAGACGTTCACCGCCGACGTCATGCGCGAGACGCTCGACAAGACCTCGCTCGGCGTGCTCGAGTCCTGGCTCGTCTGTGAACCTCGAGCGTGCCGTCACCGCGACTTCGCGGCTCGGCGGCCACATCGTGCAGGGTCACGTCGACGGCACCGGGTCCGTCGTACGACGCGAGCCGTCGGAGCACTGGGAGCTCGTCGAGATATCGCTGCCCCCGGAGTCTGTCCCGCTACCTCGTCGACAAGGGCTCGATCACCGTCGACGGCATCTCGCTGACCGTGGTCACGGTCCGAGACGACAGCCTTCACGGTCTCGCTGATCCCCGAGACTCTCGCCCGCACCACCCTCGGCACCAAGCAGCCCGGCGACCCGGTCAACCTCGAGGTCGACGTCATCGCCAAGTACGTCGAGCGCCTGATCACCCACCAGGAAGACAACCAGTCATGAGTCTTGCCACCACCTTGTACGACGCGCACCTGACCATCGCCGGTCACCCGATCACGTGGCGGGAGATCCTCGGCAACGGGTTCGGGTTCGCCTCCGCCGTCGGCGGCCTACGACGCCGGGTCTGGGCGTGGCCGGTCGGCATCGTCGGCAACGTGCTGCTGTTCACGGTGTTCATCGCCGCGACCTTCGAGGCCGAGGCCCAGGTGCCGTTGTTCGGGCAGGCAGGCCGGCAGGTGTTCTTCATCATCACCAGCATCTACGGCTGGTGGCGCTGGCAGGAGGTGCGACGGCTGCGCGGCGGGGACAGCGACCAGCCCGCGATCACCCCGCGGTGGGCGACCGCGCGGGAGCGCGTCGGCTACCTCGTCACCGCCGTCGCCGGCATCTTGGTGCTGCAGTGGGTCTTCAGCGTCGTCGGCGCCGGCTGGCCGGCACCGCGCTGGTACTACTGGTGCGACGCGTGGATCTTCGTCGGCTCGATGCTCGCGACCTACGCGATGGCCCGCGGCTGGAACGACTTCTGGCTGATGTGGATCGCCGTCGACCTGGTCGGCGTGCCGCTGCTGTGGCACTCGCAGTACTACCCGACCGCCATCTTGTTCGTCGTGTACGGCGGCCTGGTGGTCTGGGGCTTCTTCGTGTGGCTGCGCGCCACGCGCGATCGAACGAGATCCCGAACCCGAGATGGTTTCCACCGCATGAGCGCGCCCGACGTCCGTCTGGACACCGTCGAGCGGGCCGTCGCCGACATCGCGGCCGGCAAGGCCGTCGTGGTCGTCGACGACGAGGACCGCGAGAACGAGGGCGACCTCGTCTTCGCCGCCAGCAGGTCGCACGCCAGAGCTGATGGCGTTCACCGTGCGCTCACTCGTCAGGCGTCATCTGCGTGCCGGTCACCGCGCCCGACGCTCGACCGGCTCGGCATCCCGCTGATGACCCCGCACAACCGCGAGCGGATGCGTACGGCGTACACCGTCTCGGTCGACGCCCGCGACGGCGTCACCACCGGCATCTCGGCGGCCGACCGCTCGCACACCGTGCGCACGCTCATCGACTCGGCCACCGAGGCGTTCGAGATCGTGCAGCCGGGCCACGTCTTCCCGCTGCGCTACGCCGAGGGCGGCGTGCTGGTGCGACCGGGCCACACCGAGGCCGCGGTCGACCTGGCCCGGCTCGCCGGGCTCGAGCCGGCCGGTGTGATCGCCGAGATCGTCAACGACGACGGCACGCATGAAGCGTGGCCAGCAGCTGCGCGACTTCGCCGACGAGCACGGCCTGTCGCTGATCTCGATCGAGCAGCTGATCCACCACCGCCGCCGCCACGAGAACCACGTGCAGCGCGTCGCCGAGACGCGGCTGCCGACGCGGCAGGGCGACTTCACGGCCTACGGCTACCGCATCACGATCGGCGGCCCCGAGGACACCGAGCACGTCGTGCTGGTGCACGGTGACCTGTCCGGCGACGAGCCGGTGCTCACCCGCGTGCACTCCGAGTGCCTGACCGGCGACGTCTTCGGCTCCGCGCGGTGCGACTGCGGACCCCAGCTCGACGAGGCGATCGACCGGATCGTCACCGAGGGGCGCGGCGTGGTCGTCTACCTCCGCGGGCACGAGGGTCGCGGCATCGGGCTGGTCGCGAAGCTGCAGGCCTACCAGCTCCAGGACGGCGGCCGCGACACGGTCGATGCGAACCTCGACCTCGGGCTGCCCGCCGACGCGCGCCACTACGGCGCCGCGACGCAGATCCTGCGCGACCTGGGCGTCGGGTCGGTGCGGCTGCTGACCAACAACCCGGACAAGGTCGCCAGCCTGGAGGAGTACGGCGTCCCGGTGGCCGAGCGGGTGCCGCTCGCCGTGCGGCCCAACGACCACAACCTCGGCTACCTGCTCACCAAGCGGGACCGGATGGGACACCACCTCTCGCACCTGCCCGGCCTACCTGAAGGCCCACCGGCAGACGCACCGTTCGAGACGCCGGCGGCGGAAGGAGCGACCTCGTGAGCGGAGCCGGAGCGCCCCACGACGAGCCGATGGACTGCCACGACGTGCGGGTGGCGGTCGTGGCGTCGCGGTGGCACGAGCAGGTGATGGACGGCCTGCTGGCGGGCGCCGAGCGCGCGCTCTCCGACTACCAGGTCGAGAAGCCCAGCATCGTGCGGGTGCCCGGCTCGTTCGAGCTGCCGGTGGTGGCCGGCGCGCTCGCCGAACGCGGCTACGAGGCCGTCGTCGCGCTCGGCGTCGTCATCCGCGGCGGCACGCCGCACTTCGAGTACGTCTGCTCGGCGGCGACCGAGGGGCTCTCCCGCATCGCCGTCGACACCGGCGCGGCGATCGGCTTCGGGCTGCTCACCTGCGACACCGACGAACAGGCTCTCGACCGCGCCGGACTCGACGGCTCGAGCGAGGACAAGGGCTACGAGGCGACGGCCGCGGCGCTGGTCACGGCCATGACGCTTCGCAAGGTGAGGCGCGGCGACAGAGCCGGACGGTTCCTGAAGCGGCGTACCCCACGCCGTACCCTGTCCGTCGTGAAGACGTTCGACGAGCTGTGGACCGAGCTCAGCGACCTCGCGCAGACGCGGCCCGAGGGCTCGGGCACCGTGCGCGCGCTCGACGCCGGGGTTCATGCCATCGGCAAGAAGCTGGTCGAGGAGGCCGCCGAGTCGTGGATGGCTGCCGAGCACGAGGGGCCGGAGCGGGCCGCCGAGGAGCTCAGCCAGCTGCTCTACCACGCGCAGGTGATGATGCTCGCCCGCGGACTCACCCTCGACGACGTCTACGCCCACCTCTGACAGAAGGCTCCACGGTGACCGAGCAGTCCCCCCAGCAGCCCACCCCCACGGGTCGGCCCGACCCGAACGTGCTGCGCATTGCCGTCCCCAACAAGGGGTCGTTGTCGCAGCCCGCGGTCGACGTGCTGCGCGAGGCCGGCTACCGGCAGCGCATGGACGCCAAGCGGCTGACGCTGCGCGACGCCGAGAACGGTGTGGAGTTCTTCTACCTGCGCCCGCGCGACATCGCGCTGTACGTCGGAGAGGGCACGCTCGACGTCGGCATCACCGGCCGCGACCTGCTGCTCGACTCGGGCGCGAAGGCCGAGGAGGTCCTTGCTCTCGGGTTCGGTCGCTCGCGCTTCCACTTCGCGGCCCCGCCAGGTGTCGCGACGAGCGTGCAGGACCTCGCCGGCAAGCGGATCGCGACGTCGTACTCCGGCGTCGTGCGACGTCACCTGGAGTCGCACGGTGTCGAGGCGACCGTGACCCGGCTCGACGGTGCCGTCGAGACGAGCGTGCAGCTCGGCGTCGCCGACGTGATCGCGGACGTCGTGGAGACCGGAAGCACGCTGCTCAACGCCGGGCTCGAGGTGTTCGGCGACCCGATCCTCGAGTCCGAGGCCGTGCTGGTCACGCGCGCCGGGATCGAGCGGCCGGCCGGCTTCACGGTGTTCCAGCGCCGCATCGAGGGCGTCCTCGTGGCGCGGTCCTACGTGATGATGGACTACGACATCCCCGCCGAGCAGGTCGAGCAGGCGGTCGCGCTCACGCCCGGCATCGAGAGCCCGACGGTGTCACCGCTGCACCGGGAGGGCTGGTTCGCCGTCCGCTCCATGGTGCGACGCGACGACGCGCAGCGGGTGATGGATGCCCTCTACGACCTCGGCGCTCGCGGCATCTTGTCCACCGACATCCATGCCTGCCGACTCTGACCTGCCCGCTGAGCCTTCGCGACCGCTCGAGGTGAGCCTGCCGCACACGTTCCGGCCGTACGGCGTGAGGATCGCGATCTACGGCCTCGGCGGACTGTTGACGCTGACCGTCGTGGTGATGTGGTTCGCGTTCCCGGCCAGCATCCGCGCGCAGTTCACCTTCCTCCAGGTCGTCACGGTCATCGGGCTCGGGCTGATGTTCTACGCGGCCGGCTACGGCCTGGCGCGCAGCCGGCTGGTGGCCCGCGAGGACGGTCTGACGGTCGTGAACGGCTACAAGGCACGCCGCTTCGAGTGGAACGAGGTGCTCGCGATCTCGCTGCGGCCGGGCAGTCCCTGGGCGGTGCTCGACCTCTCCGACGGCACGTCGGTGCCGGCCATGGGCATCCAGGGCTCCGACGGACAGCGGGCGCGCGCGTCAGGTCGCCCAGGTCCGCGCGCTCGTCGAGCGCCTCACGCACTAGTCCGGGCGGTCCTTGCGGGTTTCCGCTCGACGTACCAAGGTCGAAGGGTGGTGCTCGGGGAGCGGCCCCGGGCGGGTCCGAGGGGTGCGGCATGGCGGAGATCAAGCAGGGCCGGTGGATGGCCGAGATAGACGGCGACTTCGTGGTGTTCTTGATCGGAGCCCGCTTCCAGAGGTTCCGGTTGCTCCAGTCCCTGCGCGACCTCGGCGGGCGGCGGTCGATGCCGTACATGCTCAAGGAGCTCAGCAAGCATCCGGAGAAGGGAATGCTCGGCTACGAGATGTCCACGTTCGGGGGACTCATCGTGCAGTACTGGCGCTCCTTCGAGCACCTCGAGCGGTTCGCCAACGACAAGGACGACGTGCACTCGGTGGCCTGGCGAAAGTACTGGAAGCGGGTCGGAAAGGACACCCGCACGGGCATCTGGCACGAGACCTACCTCGTGCGTGCGGGGGAGTACGAAGCGATCTACGGCAACATGGCGCCGATCGGTCTCGGCAAGGCCGCGAAGCTGGTCACTCTCGCGGAAGGCAGCACGGCGCGCGGCCGGCTCAAGCGCCGCGTCGCGTCCTAGGGACGGCTCGACCGCTGCGGGAGACCCGGCTCGACCAACCACAGGGCATGGGTCAACGTGCAGTCGTGTTCACGGCGCGGCGGCCTTTTAACACCGACGTAGGAGCACGGCTTGCGTATGGTGTGCACATCGAGAACGACCCTAGGGGCTCCCTTGGACAACATCAGCAGCTGGTTTACCTATGTGAACGACAACCTTGAGTTCATATGGGAGGAGATCGTCAACACCGCGCAGATGGTCCTGATCGTGATCGCGGCTGCCACCGTGACCTCGGTGCTGCTGGGGGTCATCATCCAGCGCCGACCCGTCCTCCGCTCGATCGTCCTGGCGCTGGCAGGCATCGTGCTGACGATCCCCTCGCTCGCACTCTTCGCTCTGTTCATCCCCGTCGTGGGAATCGGCAACCCGCCAGCGATGCTTGCGCTGTTCCTGTACGCCCTCATGCCCGTGTTGCGCAACACCGTCACCGGGCTGGACTCCGTCAGCCCGGCGGTCGTCGAGTCCGCCAAGGGCATGGGGTTGAACACCACGCAGCAGCTTCTCCGCGTGCGGTTGCCGCTCGCCTGGCCGGTGATCATGGCCGGCGTCCGGATCTCCAGCCTGATGACCGTGGGCATCGCGGCCATCGCCATCTTGGTGGGCGGCGACGGGCTCGGGACCTTCATCCAGGGCGGGTTGACCCGCTTTGGCCTGCCCAACTCCGAGAACTCGGTGTGGGCCGGCGTCGTATTCACCGTGCTGTTGGGACTGGTGCTGGACATCCTGTTCGGCATCTTCCAGCGCTTCACCACCTCACGCGGCCTCCGCATCTAGCCAGGCCATTGCACGACACTGCCCGCGCACCCGAAGGGAAGCCCATGAGCTCCGAACCGAAGATCCGCCTCGACAAGGTGGCCAAGACCTATGCCGGCACCAAGGTGCCGGCCGTGGAAGAGCTGACCCTCGACGTCAACGAGGGCGAGATCCTGGTGCTGGTCGGACCATCCGGCTGCGGCAAGAGCACCACGCTGCGGTTGATCAACCGGATGATCGAGCCCAGCAGCGGCCGCATCTTGCTGGACGGTGAGGACGTCACCAAGGGCAACCCCGACAAGCTGCGCCGTCGGATCGGCTACGTCATCCAGCAGATCGGCCTGTTCCCCCACCAGACCATCTCGCAGAACATCGCCACGGTCCCGAGGATGCTCGGGTGGGACAAGGACAGGACCCATGCGCGCAGCGAAGAGCTGCTCGGCATGGTCGGTCTCGACCCCGACCAGTACCGCGACCGCTACCCCAAGGAGCTGTCCGGCGGTCAGGCGCAGCGGGTCGGCGTCGCCAGGGCGCTGGGTGGCGACCCCGACATCATGCTGATGGACGAGCCGTTCGGCGCCATCGACCCGATCACCCGTGAGCGGCTGCAGAACGAGTTCCTGCGCCTGCAGGGAGAGCTGCGCAAGACCATCGTCTTCGTCACCCACGACATCGACGAGGCGATCAAGATGGGCGACAAGATCGCGATCCTGGGCGAGCGGAGCACGATCCGCCAGATCGACACCCCGGAGCGGATCCTCGCCTACCCCGTCGACGACTTCGTCGACGACTTCATCGGCAACGGCTCGACGATCAAGGGCCTCAACTTCCTCAAGGTCAGCTCGCTGACCCTCACCGACTACCCGACCCTGGCACCCGGTGACTCCGAGGAGAGCGGCCGGGCCACGCTGCGGGAGAAGGGGCGGGAGTGGCTCGTCGAAGTGGATGAGAACCGCGCGCCCGTGCGGTGGGTGCACGTCGACGAGCTCAGCGCCGCGGGCGAGGACCGGGGCGAGCCCGTCGGCGACCTGCTGCACTCCGACGACACGCTGTTCCACGCCCTCGAGCTGATGGTCCAAAGCGCCTCCGGGGAGACCTGCGTCGTCGACGACCAGGGCGCCTTCCAGGGAGTGGTCACCATGGTCGACCTCGCCAAGGCGATCCGAAGGGCCCAGTACGAGGCACGGCTCCACTACGAGGAGCTGGAGGCGATGGCGTGAGCGATGCCACCTACGGCCCGGCGATGAACCGGGTCGACCCCGACGACATCTCCGAGGTCCCCGTCGTGGTGGGGCAGGAGACCGCCCCCAGCGCCACGCGGCGGGCCCGCGCGATCAGGACGGCCGGGCTCTGGCTGGCGCCAGCGGTGATCGCCCTGCTCTCGCTGCTGTTGTGGCTCTACTACCGCAGCCTCGAGGGAAGCGCCAACAGCACGGTGATCTCGGCCCTCGACTGGAGCACGAAGCTGCAGCCGCAGACCATCCGCATCATCTACATCGCCTTCTGGTCGACCGTGATCGTGATCTTGGTGGCCGTTCCTCTGGGCATCATGCTCACCCGGCCCGCGCTGCGTCGGATCAGCCCCTTCGTCCTCGGGGTCGCCAACTCGGGGCAGGCCTTGCCGGCGTACGGCCTCCTGGTGATCTTCCTGGGGATCATGGGCCAGGGCGCGTTCACCGCCATCGTGGCGCTGTCGCTCTACGCCCTGCTGCCCGTGCTGCGCAACACGATGGTGGGCCTCGACGGGGTCGACCGAGCCGTCATCGAGGCCGGGCGCGGCATGGGCATGACGAAGCTGCAGGCGCTCACGCGGATCGAGCTCCCCCTGGCCGTGCCGATCATCGTGGCCGGCGTGCGGACCGCGATGATCCTCAACATCGGCATGGCCACCCTCGCGTTCCTGATCGGCGGTGGTGGGCTCGGCATCACCATCCAGACCGGACTGAAGCTCAACCAGGACCCGATCCTCATCGTCGGCGCCTGGCTGGTCGCCCTCGTCGCCCTCACCTTCGACTGGCTGGGCGCGGTGGCCGAGCGGACCCTCAAGCCGCGTGGTCTGTAACGGGTCCAGCAATTACCGGGATGATTCCGGGCAGATCCGGTTGGATCACTGCGCAATCGAGACGAAATCGTTGCCACTTTGCCGCGATTGGTCGGTCGGCAGCAGGTGGTCTAGGCCTTATGGTGGGCGCTCATAAACCGCACAGGTGCGGGTCGTTGCTTCTTGATGAAGGGTGAATCGATGCGCAACCGTAGGACGCTGATCGCCAGTGCCTTGAGCCTTGTCGTCGCCGCGACACTGGCCGGCTGTGGAAGTGACAGCGGCGGAGGGGGCGGGGGCAGCGCTCTCGACGGTGTGTCCCTCACCGTGGGCTCCAAGGACTTCACCGAGAACATCCTCGTGGGTGAGATGCTCGTGCAGGCGCTGGAGAACGAGGGCGCCAAGGTCAAGAGCCAGACCAACCTGGGCGGCACCTCCGTGGCGCGCGACGCGCTCCTCAACAAGCGAGATCGACGTCTACCCCGAGTACAACGGCACCGGCTGGACGGTCCACCTCAAGCACCAGGACCCCGGCAAGGACCCCGATGCGCTCACCAAGAAGGTCGCCGACGAGGACTTCAAGAAGAACGACATCAAGTGGGTCGGTCAGTCGCCGTTCAACGACACCTATGGCTTCGCCGCCAACGGTGACCTTGCCAAGAAGGAGGGCGGCTTCGACTTCGACTCGATGGCGGCCTACCTCAAGGCCAACCCGGACACCAAGGTCTGCATGGAGACCGAGTTCCCCGACCGGCCCGACGGCCTGGTGCTCTTCGAGAAGGCCACCGGCTACAAGATCCCGCAGTCGCAGATCCAGATCCTCGACACCGGCCTGATCTACACCCAGACCAGCGACGGCAAGTGCGACTTCGGCGAGGTCTTCACCACCGACGGCCGGATCGAGCGCTCAACCTGGACCTCGTCAAGGACCCGGGCGCCATGATCATCTACAACCTCTCATTCACCTGGCAGGACGCCGTCTACAAGAAGCACGCCAAGACCTACGACGAGATCGCCGACGAGATCTTCAGGGGCCTCGACGAGGAGAAGATGGCCGAGCTCAACGCCAAGGTCGACGTGGACGGCCAGCCGGTCCAGAAGGTCGCCGAGGACTACCTCAAGGACATCGGGGTGCTCTGACCTCCAATCAGGCCGTACGACGGCGAGGGGTGGGTTTTCCCGCCCCTCGCCGTTCGTTTGACTCGAGCTGAGACTCTCAGGTCGGTGACCTGCTCGAGAAGTTCGAGATCGCCGCGTCCGTCGTACCCCTTCCGTCGGGTGCGAGAGTGGCCCTCGTGTCCGACATCGGTGTCTACAGCACAGCGCGCGAGATGGTGGCCGCGATCGCGGATCGGCGCATCTCGGCAAGGGAGCTGCTCGAGCTGCACCTCTCGCGCATCAGCGAGGTCAACCCTTCGGTGAACGCGGTGGTGTCACTCGACGAGGAGCGCGCGCGACGTGCGGCAGCTGACGCCGACGAGAGCCTGGCGCGCGGCGACGAGGTGGGACCGCTGCACGGACTGCCGCACGCGTTCAAGGACACGCTCGAGGTCGCCGGGTGGCGTACGACGTTCGGCTCGCCGCTGCGCGCCGACCACGTGCCGCGTCGTGACGACCTCGTCGCCGAACGCATCCGTGGCGCCGGTGTGGTGACGATCGGCAAGACGAACGTGCCGGAGTGGGCCGCCGGGTCGCACACCTTCAACCCGGTCTTCGGCACCACCCGAAACCCGTACGACCTCTCGCGGTCGGCCGGCGGCTCGAGCGGAGGAGCGGGTGCGGCGCTGGCGAGCGGCATGGTGCCGCTGGCCGACGGCAGCGACATGGGCGGCTCGTTGCGCAACCCCGCGTCGTTCAACAACGTGGTGGGGCTCCGGCCGAGCCTCGGGCGGGTGCCGAGCTGGCCGACGACGAATGCCTGGGAGCTCACCTCGGTCAGTGGCCCGATGGCGCGGAACGTCGACGACCTCGCACTGCTGCTGTCGGTGATGGCTGGCCCGTCGCGCCGAGCGCCGATGTCGCTGGAGACACCTGGTGCCGCCTTCGCCCTGCCGCTGCGCGGCGACCTCGCGGGCGTGCGGGTCGCGCTCTCGGTCGACCTCGGCGGCGCCTTCGCGGTCGAGCGCAGCGTTGCCGACGTCGTGTCGGCGCAGGCACAGGTCTTCGAGGACAACGGCGCGATCGTCGAGCAGGCCCACCCGACGCTCTCCGGCGCCGATGCCGCCTTCCGCACCCTGCGGGCGTGGCAGTTCCACCACTTGTTCGGCTCCCTGCTCGCCAAGCGGCCCGACGACTTCAAGTCGTCGCTCGCCGACAACATCCGGCTCGGCGCCGGTCTCTCGGGTGAGGACGTCGCCCGGGCCAACCAGCAGCTGACGTCGCTGCACGAGCGGATGCGGGTGTTCTTCGAGACCCACGACGTGCTCGCGCTGCCGGTGAGCCAGGTGCCGCCGTTCAGCGCGGACGAGGAGTTCCCCTCGGCGATCAACGGCGAGCCCCAGGAGACGTACCTCGACTGGATGCGCTCCGCCTACCTCGTGACGGTCACCGGCTGCCCGGCGATCTCCGTCCCGGCAGGCTTCACGCCGGAGGGCTGGCCGGTCGGGCTCCAGCTGGTCGGGCCGCACCGTGGGGAGCGGCGGCTGCTCGAGATCGCGCACGCCTTCGAGCAGGCGACACGAGTCGGCGAAAGGCGCCCGACGTTTCGCGGACCCGAGGCAGGTCAGGCATGAGGGTGCTGCTGGCGCTCGGCGGGAACGCGATGGCCGGGCCGGACGGGCAGGTGCGTCCCGAGGACCAGATCGCCGCTGCCGCGGTCGCGATGGACAGCGTGGCCGAGCTGGTCGCTCGTGACATCGACGTCGTCGTGACGCACGGCAACGGCCCGCAGGTCGGCGACCTGCTCGTCAAGAACGAGATCGCCGCGTCCGTCGTACCTCCGGTGCCGTTGGACTGGTGCGTCGCACAGACCCAGGCGACGTTGGGGTTCGTGCTGATGAACAACCTCGACGACTCGCTGCGCGAGCGAGGCATCGACAGGCGCACCGTGACGCTGGTGACCCGGACCCGGGTCGACGAGGACGATCCCGGGTTCGCGAGCCCGAGCAAGCCGATCGGCCGCTACTTGTCGCAGGAGGACGCCGCCCTGCTCATCGAGCACGGCGAGACCTGGCAGGACCGCGGTCAGCGCGGTTGGCGCCGCGTGGTGGCCTCACCGGAGCCGCGCGAGATCCTCGACGCCGACGCGGTGCGCGCGCTCGTCGACGCCGGCTTCGTCGTGGTGGCGAACGGAGGCGGCGGCACACCCGTCGTGCTCGAACCGACAGGCCTGCGTGGCGTCGAGGCAGTCATCGACAAGGACCTCGGAGCCGCGCTGCTGGCGCTGACCGTCGACGCCCACTTGCTTGTGATCGTGACCGACGTGCCCAACGCGATGCTGCGGTTCGGCACGCCCGATGCGGAGCCGATCGGCAACGTCGACGTCGCCCGGCTGCGCAGTCTCGCCGCCGAGGGCCACTTCGCCAGCGGGTCGATGGGCCCCAAGGTCGAGGCGGCCTGCCGCTTCGTCGAGCAGGGCGGCACCCGCGCGGTGATCACCACCCTCGACCGCATCCTCGACGCCGTCGCCGGCGAGGCCGGCACGGTCGTCACCGCCTGACGCTGAGGCGCCTCATCCTGCGCTCCGGACACCGTCGAGGCGCCTCATCCTGCGGTCCGGAAGCCGCCGAAGCACCTCTCCCTGCACAGAACCAGGCGCCTCGGCACCCTTCAGAGCGCAGAACTGAGCGCCTCAGCGTTACAGGGCGTGGATGCCCCAGGAGCAGGAGTGCTCGTCGCCGGCGTGACCGGCGGGGGAGAGGACGACGAGGTCCTCGCCGGTGGCGAAGGCGTTCGGTGGCGAGGTCATCGGCTCGACGGCGAGCGACTCACGCGCGTGGGCGGGCAGCTCGTCACCGGTGAACACCTGGATCCAGGAGTGGCGGCGGTCCATCCAGAGCACGGTGCCGTCGTCGTTGCGGGTGTCGCGAAGCACCACGGCCGCGTTGCCCGCCGAGTCCCGGGTGAGGCCGGTGAACGCGGTGTCCAGGGAGGTCGAGCCGATCGTGCGGCCCTCCCGGAAGTCGAGGTCGGTGCCCTTCACCGACTCGCGCCCGGTCGGGATCATCCGGTCGTCGACCAGCAGCCGGGTGTCGCACGGCAGTGTCAGCTCCCAGGCGTCGACGGGCCCGGTGCCGGTGGTGAGGTACGGATGCGCGCCCAGTGCGTACGGCGCCTGCGACCGGCTCAGGTTCGTCGCGGTGAACGTGATGGTCAGCCCCGCCGCGGACACGTCGTAGAGCACGTGCAGGTCGAGCGTCCACGGGTAGCCGGTCTGCGCCATCAGCCGCAGCACGAGCGACACCGACTGGGGCGTCAGCTCCTCGAGCGTCCACGACGCCCACCGCGCCAGGCCGTGGCTCGCGTTGCTCCGGTCGGGCTCGCTGAGCGGAAGCTGCAGGTCGCGGTCGTCGAAGGTGTAGCGGCCGTCGCGGATCCGGTTCGGCCACGGCGCGAGCAGCTGGCCGCGACCGGAAGCGGTCTGCTCGTCCGCCGGCCAGCCGAGGATGAGCGGGCGCCCCTCGTGCTCGAGCACGCGCAGGGCGGCACCGCACTCGGTGACGACGGCCCGGTAGCCGCCGGCTCCGATCTCGTACTGCTCACCACTCGGGAGCACCATGTCCCCACCCTGCCACGGCTCGCGCGGTCAGCGGGTGCCGTCGACCACCACGTCGGCTCGCTCGCGGGTGCGCTCCCGCTCGAACATCGCTTCCTCCTGCTCGGCCCAGGTCAGCCAGTGCGACCGCATGTGCTCGCCGTCGCGCGCCACCCCCCGCTCCAGCCGTACGACGGACGGCGCCTCGACCCACACCAGGCAGGTCACCGCATCGGCGTAGGCTGGAGCCGCCGGATCCCACGCCCTCGATCAACGAGCACGTCGCACGGCTCCACCACTCGCTCCTCGGCGTACGCCTCGAGGTGCCAGTCGTAGCGGCGGTAGCGGCCGGCCTCGCCGCGGACCAGCGGCGCCACGACGTCCTCGGCAACGACCCGCATGCCTTCGTCGAGGCCGGACCAGCCGGCGTACACGTCGTCCATGTGCAGCAGGTGCACGTCGCGGAAGCACCGCTCGAGAGCGGCCGCGAGCGTCGTCTTGCCCGAGCCGGCGGGTCCGTCCACGCACACCAGCCGGCCGGCGCCGAGGGTCGCGGGCGCGGCCAGCACCGACCGGGCGATGTCCGACGCGACGGCGTCCGTCACCAGGCGTTGCCGGTGCCGCGGTAGCTCGGCACCACGTCGACGATCTCGTTGCCCCGCAGCAGGTGCACCTCGTTGACGTGCTCGGCCAGCTCGCCCGCCTTGGCGTGGCGGAACCACACCAGCTCGCCGACCAGCAGCGGCGACGCACCCGGGCCGACCAGCGGTGTCTGCACCTCGCCCGCGCCCTCGAGCCCCGTCAGCCGCAGCCCCGGTGGGGCCCACGGCACCGGCCACCGGTCCTCACCCGCCGGACCCGACGCGATCAGCCCACCGCCGGCGACCGTCGCGACGGTCGCGGAGGGACGTCTGGTGACGCGCAGCCCGAAGAACGCTGCCGGCAGCGGGTCGAACGACCGGTAGTGGTCGAACAGCCCCGAGACGAGCAGGCCGGACCCGGCCGTCACCTCGGTCACGGCAGGGTCGGCCACGGATGTCTCGATCGAGCCGGAGCCGCCGGCGTTCCAGAACTCCAGCTCGGTGACCTCGTGCAGTGCCGAGGCGACCTCCGCGCGACGCCGCGCGAGCTGCGCGACGGATGCCGCCTTGACCCGTCGGACGGCGGCCGACCGGGCGCGCTTGCCGGGCACCTCGTCGGGCACTCCGGCCACCTGTCCCTCGTAGGTCATCACGCCGACCAGCCGGAATCCGGGTCGGCGCTGGATCTCCTGCGCCAGCTCCACGACGTCGGCGGGATCGTGCAGCGGCGAACGCTTCGGTCCGACGTGTGCGGGCCCGAGCCGCAGGCCGGCGTCGACGTCGATCGCGACCCGGACCGGCGCGCTGGTGGCGCGCACCGAGTCGACCAGGTCGAGGTGGCGGAGGTCGTCGACCATCAGCGTCACCGCGGCCAGTGCCGGCTCCGACGAGGTCAGCCGGTGCAGCGCGGCCAGGTCGACAGAGGGGTAGCCCATCACCACGTCGTCGCTGACGCCCTGCTCGCACAGCCACAGCGCCTCACGCAGCGAGTACGCGAGCACACCGGCGAACCCGTCCGCCGCCAGCGCCCGGCTGATGAGGGCGGGCACCCGCAGCGACTTCGAGGCGACCCGGATCGGCTTGCCCGCCGCCCGTCGCGCGAGGTCGGCGGCGTTGGCGTCGAACGCGCCGAGGTCGACGACGTACGTCGGGGTGGCCGGCTGGGTCGGCAGTGCGCCGACCGCGCCGTTGAGCCGGGCGTGCAGCCGGTGCCGCGCGACCTGCGTCGCGAGGGCGTTGCGCCTCACGAGATCCCGTGCTTGCGCAGGATCGCCTCGATGTCGGCCATGTCGTCGTCCTGCGCCGGGGCCTTCCCGCCGGACTTGCGCGCCGGCTTCGCGGACCGCTCCGAGGGCAGCGCCTTGGCGTCCTTGCTCTCGGTCGTCCGTGCGGGCGCCGCCCAGGCCGCGGGCTCGCATCGCCGCCGTGATCGCGAACAGCATCAGCGACACCCCGGCCATCACGATGCCGAGCCACACGACCGGGCTGAACACCAGGTGCACCGCCCAGCTCACGATGTTGTCGCCGATCTGCCAGATCAGCTTGAGCGTGCCGGTGAGACCGGCGGCCGCGGGCAGCAGCGACCAGGCGACGGCGCGCATGCCGGCGACGGTCCCGCGCCTGCGCCAGACCACGACGCTCAGCAGCAGACCCAGCAGCGTCAGCAGGACGCCGAGCGCCTGCCAGGTCGACGAGTCGATGACTCCCACGCGGCCAGCCTACGGCGGGGTGCCACGCGCGACGTACCCCGCGAAACCGGCACGTCGCCCGTGCTGCAACCCGGGCTGGGTGCCGGTTTACCAGGTCCACCTGGGAAACCGGCAGCACACGTGGCACAGGATGGGGCCGTGCGCGACCTACCCGACCCCGGCTTCGCCGGCGACGACGGGACGGCCGCGCCGGAGACGCTCGCCGCCCTGCAGTCGTACGGCGCGGCACCCGAGGCCGGCTACAGCGCCACGCTGGCGGTCCTGCAGCACGCCCGGCTGCTGGTGCCGGTGGTGGCGCTGCTCGGCGAGGTCGGCCAGACAGCGGGACGAGCGAGGGCTGGCCCACGACAAGACCTCGGACATGGCCGCGGTGCTGATGCAGGGGCGAGACGGCCGCACGGCGCTGCTGGCATTCACCGCGACCGACACCTTGAGCCGCTGGGACCCGCAGGCGCGACCGGTGCCCGTCACGGTCGCAGGCGCCGCCGAAGCCGCGCTCGCCGAGGGTGCGGCAGCGCTGGTCGTCGACGTCGGGGGGCCGGTGAGCTTCGTCGTCGAGACCGACGACCTGCGCGAGCTCGCGGCGGGCGCTCAGCTGGTCAAGGTCGTGGCCGACGGCCGGGAGCGCTACGGCTGGGCGCGGCCCGGCGGCTGAGTCCGGGGCGGGGCTCGAAGCAGCGCGATGTGCGCGGGGCAGGCGCCGCACGCTATCCTTGCCAGTGACCGATCTGCCGGGTCGGCCGTCTGTGCGGCCCGGGTGGAATACCCGGGGCGCGCCGCTGGTTGCGCCGGGCAGATCTGACAAGCGGGGACTTACATCTCCCACCCGCACCGGCCGACGCACCATCAGGCCGTCGGGTCCGGTCATGCGGACGGCTCACGAGCCGTGCGCTGATGGCTCCACGCGACCTGCGGGTCCTGGAGCCGGGACTGGCCTCCGCTTGTCACGGCGGAGGCCTTTTTGTTTGTCCGGCAATATTGTCCGGCGAAAGATGGGCCAGCCGCCGGGAGACAACTGACCACTTAGCAACATGGAGGACTCATCAGCACGGAGCTGCGAATCAACGACCGGATCCGGGTGCCCGAGGTCCGGCTCGTCGGCCCCAACGGGGAGACGGTTGGCATCGTGCCGACCGACCAGGCGCTGAAGCTGGCGCAGGAGGCCGATCTCGACCTCGTCGAGGTGGCACCGACCGCCCGCCCGCCGGTCTGCAAGCTCATGGACTACGGCAAGTTCAAGTACGAGAACGCCCAGAAGGCTCGTGAGGCGCGTCGCAACCAGACGAACGTCGTCATCAAGGAGATGAAGCTTCGCCCGAAGATCGACGCTCACGACTACGAGACCAAGAAGGGTCACGTCGTCCGCTTCTTGAAGCAGGGCGACAAGGTGAAGATCACGATCATGTTCCGCGGTCGTGAGCAGCACCGCCCGGAGCTGGGCTTCCGGCTCCTGCAGCGACTCGCCGAGGACGTGACCGACCTGGGGTTCGTGGAGTCGAACCCGAAGCAGGACGGCCGAAACATGATCATGGTGCTCGGCCCGCACAAGAAGAAGGCCGAGGCGAAGCTCGAGGCCAAGGCGGCACGAGCCGAGCGACAGGCAGAGCGGCAGGCAGAGCGCGAGGCCGAGCACGCGGAGCGTACGGCGACGGCGCCGACCGCGCCGGAGGACAAGAAGCCGCGGCGCCGCTCGGAGAGCCTCGACCCCGACACCGACATGTGAGCGGACGCCCCACCAGCACAGCACGAAGCACCAGCAGAACCGACGAAGACAAGGGACGAGAACACTCATGCCGAAGAACAAGACCCATTCGGGTGCCGCCAAGCGGTTCCGGGTGACTGGCTCAGGCAAGATCCGCCGGCAGAAGACCGGCCTGCGCCACCACCTCGAGCACAAGGCCTCCAAGGTGACCCGCCGGATGAGCGGCACCACGGAGATCTCGAAGGCCGACAACGCGAAGGTCCGAAAGCTTCTCGGCCGCTGAGCGCCGACCCATCCCGACCCGGTGGCCGACCGAGCCAGTCTCGGCTCGATCCGCCACCGGACGAAAGCATCAAGGAGTAACACGTGGCACGCGTCAAGCGGGCGGTCAACGCCCACAAGAAGCGCCGGGCGACCCTCGAGCGCGCCTCGGGCTACCGCGGGCAGCGCTCGCGGCTGTACCGCAAGGCCAAGGAGCAGGTCACCCACTCGCTGGTCTACAGCTACCGCGACCGCAAGGCCCGCAAGGGTGACTTCCGCAAGCTGTGGATCCAGCGGATCAACGCCGCGGCCCGCGCGAACGGCATGACCTACAACCGGTTCATCCAGGGCCTGCGCGCCGCGAACGTCGAGGTGGACCGCAAGATCCTGGCCGACCTCGCCGTCAACGACGCCCCGGCGTTCGCCAGCCTCGTCGAGACCGCCAAGGCCGCGCTGCCCGACGACGTGAACGCGCCCCGCGACGACCACCCTGCCGAGGCGGCGTCCGCCTGAGCGACACGCCCGCTGACCGCCAAGAGCGGTCGGGTGCGGACGGCCCGGCGGCTCACCCGCCGCGCCGTCCGGGCCGAGCACCGGCTCTTCCTGGCCGAGGGGCCGCAGGCGGTGCGCGAGTCGCTGCTCGCTCCCGGCGTGGTGCGCGAGGTGTTCGCGGCCCCGTCCGCGGCCGACGCGCACCCCGACCTCGCAGCCTCCGCCGACCGGGCGGGGGTCGCCTGGCAGGTCGCCGACGACGCGGCTCTCGCGTCGCTGTCCGAGACGGTCACCCCGCAAGGCGTGGTGGCCGTCTGTGGTTTCGTCGACGAGCCGTTGGCCGACCTGCTCGAGCGCCGCCCTCGGCTGCTCGCCGGCTGCGTCGACGTACGAGACCCCGGCAACGCCGGCACCATCGTCCGCTGCGCCGACGCGGCGGGCGCCGACGGCGTCGTGCTCGCCGGCACGTCGGTCGACCCCTACAACGGCAAGGCGGTGCGGGCGTCGGCCGGCTCGATCTTCCACCTGCCCCTCGCGCTCGACCCCGGTACGACGGACGTGGTCGAGCCGGCTGCGGGCGAGCGGCCTCACGGTGCTCGCGGCGGACGGCGCCGGCGAGGTCGATCTCGACACCGCCGGCGACGCCGGCCTGCTCGCCGCCCCGACCGCCTGGCTCTTCGGCAACGAGGCCCACGGCCTGCCTGCCGAGGTGGCCGAGCTGGCAGACCACCGGGTCCGCATCCCGATCCACGGCCGCGCCGAGAGCCTCAACCTCGCCACCGCCGCCGCGGTGTGCCTCTACGCCTCCGCCCGGGCCCAGCGGGCCCGAGGCTGAGCGCCGCCGCGCCGGTCCCGGGTTAGCCTGTGCCAATGGGCTTGGGGACCGGGGCGGACCAGGGGACAGACGTGACCGGGACGCTCGACGCCCTGGCCGACGGAGTCGTGGTCGCCGACGAGTCCGGCTGCGTGACCGTGATGAACGCCGCGGCGGGGGAGCTGCTCCGCACCGGCGAGGGGATCGGCAAGCACCTCTCCGAGGTGGTGCTGCTGCAGGACCGCGCCGGCAACAGCTGGTTCTCCTGCACCGAGCCCTACGCCGGGCTCTCCACGCGCACCCGCCTCAGCGAGCAGGCGTGGTACCTCTCCGACGGCACCGAGCTCCTGGTCACCGCCCGGATCCTGCGTGAGAGCCCGAGCCGGCCGGTCTCGCAGGTCGCGGTCTCGATCAGGTCCGCCCGGGCACGCGAGCGGCTCGACCGAGAGCGCTCCGACCTCGTCGCCACGGTCGCGCACGAGCTCCGCTCGCCGCTGACCGGCGTGAAGGGCTTCGTCGCGACGCTGCTGCTGAAGTGGGACAAGCTCAACGACGACCAGAAGAAGATGATGCTCGAGACGGTCAGCGTGGACGCCGACCGGCTGACCCGGCTGATCGCCGAGCTGCTCGACGTCGCCCGCATCGACACCGGCCGGCTCTCGCTCTACCCGCGCCCGGTCGACATCCGGGTGGCGGTCGACCGGGTCGTCGCGTTGATGAGCGCCGGCACCGGACGCGAGATCGCCTTCGAGGTCGAGGGCGACCTGCCCACGATCACCGCCGACCCCGACAAGTTCGTGCAGGTCGTCACCAACCTCGTCGACAACGCGCTGCGCCACGGCGAGGGCCGCGTCGGCGTGACCGCGTCGGCGATCGCTGCTCCGCCGTACGACGGCGTGCTGCTGACCGTCGACGACGAGGGCGACGGCATCAGCCCGGACATCCGCAGCCGGGTGTTCACGAAGTTCTGGAAGCACGGCACGCGCGGCGGCTCCGGGCTCGGGATGTACATCATCCACGGCCTGGTCACCGCCCACGGCGGCTCGGTGGAGATCGACGACTCGCCCTCCGGTGGCGCCCGGGTCAGCATCCGCTGGCCGCACGAGGACCGCCGCGCCGAGTGAGTCGCTGCTAACCCGTTCGCAGTCGCACGCTCCCGGTTCCTAGACTTCGGATCATGTCGGGCCCGAACTCCCAGTACGACCCCGTCGAGGTGACGCCGCTGAAGGCGGACGAGGTCGAGGCGATGCGCGAGGCAGCCCTCGCCGCCATCGCCGCCGCGCCGGACCTCGACGCGCTCAAACGGGTCCGCTCCGAGCACGCCGGGGACCGCTCACCGCTCGCGCTCGCCAACCGCGAGATCGGGGCGCTGCCTCCGCAGGCTCGCAAGGAGGCAGGCATGCGGGTCGGCAAGGCCCGCGGCGACGATCGCCTCGGCCCTGGCGGCCCGGCACGACGAGCTGCAGGCCGAGCACGACGCGCGGGTGCTCGTCGAGGAGGCCGTCGACGTCACCTTGCCGTGGGACAGGGCTCCCCAGGGTGCCCGGCACCCGCTGACGACCCTGCAGGAGCTGGTCAGCGACGTCTTCGTGGCGATGGGGTGGGAGGTCGCCGAGGGCCCCGAGGTGGAGGCCGAGTGGCTGAACTTCGACGCGCTCAACCTCGGTCCCGACCACCCGGCGCGGACGATGCAGGACACGTTCTGGCTGCAGCCGTCCGACGGCGGCCTGGTGATGCGCACGCACACCTCACCGGTGCAGGCGCGCACGATGCTGGAGCGCACCCCACCGATCTACGTCATCTGCCCCGGGCGGGTCTTCCGCACCGACGAGCTCGACGCGACCCACACCCCGGTCTTCTCCCAGGTCGAGGGCCTGGTGGTCGACGAGGGCATCACGATGGCCCACCTCAAGGGCACCCTCGACCACTTCGCGGAGGCGATGTTCGGCGACGGCATCACGACGCGCTTCCGTCCGTCGTACTTCCCGTTCACCGAGCCCTCCGCCGAGGTGGACCTGGTCTGCTTCGTGTGCCGCGGGCAGGCGCCCGCGGTCGAGACCTGCCGCACCTGCAAGGGCGAGGGCTGGATCGAGTGGGGCGGCTGCGGGGTCGTCAACCCGCGGGTGCTCGCGGCCTGCGGCATCGACTCGGAGACCTACACCGGCTTCGCGTTCGGCATGGGCCTCGAGCGGACGCTGATGTTCCGCCACGGCGTCTCCGACATGCGCGACATGGTCGAGGGCGACGTGCGCTTCACTGCCGCGTTCGGGACGGAGATCTCGTGAGGGCCCCGCTGTCCTGGATCCGCGAGTACGTCGACCTGCCCGACGACGTCACCGCCGCCGAGCTGGCGCACCGGCTCACCGCGCTCGGGCCTCAAGCTCGAGGCGCTGCACAACCCGGGCGCGGACATCGCCGGGCCGCTGGTCGTCGCGCCGGGTGCTGAGCACGGTCGACGAGCCGCAGAAGAACGGCAAGACGATCAAGTGGTGCCAGGTCGACTGCGGCCCCGAGCACGGTGAGCACGGCATCGTCTGCGGTGCGCACAACTTCGGCGAGGGCGACCTCGTCGTGGTGTCGCTGCCGGGCACCGTGCTGCCCGGCGGCTTCGAGATCGCCGCCCGCAAGACCTACGGGCACGTCTCCGACGGCATGATCTGCTCGACCGCGCGAGCTCGGCATCGGCGACGACCACAGCGGCATCCTGGTGCTCGACGAGCGGCTCGACGTCGACGTCAAGCCCGGTGACCCGGTCGTCGACCTGCTCGGCCTCCGCGACGACGTCATCGAGTTCGAGATCAACCCCGACCGCGCCTACGCGCTGTCCCTGCGCGGTGTCGCGCGCGAGGCGGCGCTCGCCTACGACGTGCCGTTCCGCGACCCCGCGCTGCGCGACGTCCCGGCGCCCAACGACGACGGCTACCCGGTCCGGGTCGAGGCGCCCGACGGCTGCCCGGTTTTCGTCACCCGCACCGTGACCGGCTTCGACCCGGCGGCGCCGACTCCTCGCTGGATGGCGCGGCGGGTGCAGCTGGCCGGCATGCGGCCGATCTCGCTGGCGGTCGACGTCACCAACTACGTGATGCTCGAGCTCGGCAACCCGATCCACGGCTACGACGCCGACAAGCTGTCCGGGCCGATCGTCGTGCGCCGCGCCGCGCAGGGCGAGTCGATCACCACGCTCGACGACGTGGAGCGCCCGCTCTCGACCGAGGACCTGCTGATCACCGACGACAGCGGGCCGATCGGCATCGCCGGCGTCATGGGCGGTGAGAGCACCGAGCTGTCGGACGCCACCACCTCCGTGGTCATCGAGGCCGCCCACTTCGAGGCGACCGGCATCTTCCGCACCGCTCGGCGCCATCGCCTCCACACCGAGGGCGCGAAGCGCTGGGAGCGAGGCGTCGACCCGCTGCTGCCCGCCTACGCCGCCGACCGCGTCGCCCACCTGCTCGTCGAGCACGGCGGCGGCACGATCTCCGACGGGGTCACCTACGTCGGCAGCCCACCCGACCAGGTCGTCATCACCACCGACGTGCGGGCTTCCCGCCCGCGTCACCGGCATGCCGATCGACGCGGAGACGACGGTCAGCCACCTGCAGGCCGTCGGCTGCACGGTCGCGACCGCCGACGACGCTCGCACGCTGACCGTGCTGGCGCCGACCTGGCGGCCCGACCTGACCGACCCCTACGACCTCGTCGAGGAGGTCGCCCGGCTCGTCGGCTACACGAACGTGCCTTCGGTGCTGCCGGCGGCGCCACCGGGCCGAGGGCTCACCAAGGCGCAGCGGCTGCGTCGCCGCGTCGGCTTCGCGCTGGCCGGCGCTGGCCTCGTCGAGGTGAAGTCGTGGCCGTTCGTCGGCAAGGCGGACCTCGACCGGCTCGGCCTGCCGGACGGCGACGCGCGGCGCGACACCATCCGTGTCGCCAACCCGCTCTCCGACGAGCGGCCGCTGCTCACCACCACGTTGCTGCCCGGCCTGCTGGAGACGACCGCCCGCAACGTCGGCCGCGGCACGACCTCCGTCGGTGTCTACGAGACCGCGCCGGTCTTCCTGCCCACCCCCGAGCGGCTCAAGGCACCGATCCTCGGCGTCGACTGGCGACCCGACGACGCCGACCTCGAGAAGCTGATGGCGGCCGTCCCGCGTCAGCCGCTGATGCTCGGCGTCGTGCTCGCGGGGGAACGGCAGAGCGTCCGGCTGGTGGGGCGCGGGTCGCGGCGCGAGCTGGGCCGACGCCGTCCAGGTGGTGCGTGAGGTGGCCCGGGTGCTCGGCGTCGAGCTCACGGTGGAGCAAGCCGTCCGCGAGCCGTGGCATCCGGGCCGCTGCGCCCGCTTCCGCGTCGGGTCCGGCGCCGAGATCGGTCACGCCGGCGAGCTGCATCCCTCGGTGTGCGAGGCGTACGGCGTGCCCGCCCGCACCGCCGCCGTCGAGGTCGACCTCGACGCCCTGATCGCGGCCGCCCCGTCCGTCGTACCAGCGCCGGAGTTCTCGACGTACCCGGTCGCCAAGGAGGACGTCGCGCTCGTCGTGGACGCCGACGTGCCGTCGGCGGTGCTCGAGGCGACCCTGCGCGAGGGGGCCGGCGAGCTGCTCGAGTCGGTGCGGCTCTTCGACGTCTACACCGGCGCCCAGGCCGGCGAGGGCAAGAAGTCGCTCGCGTTCGCGCTGCGCTTCCGGGCGCCGGACCGCACCCTGACCGAGGCAGAGACCGGTGCCGCCCGAGACGCCGCGGTCGCCCTCGCGGCACAGCGACACGGAGCTGTCCAACGCTGATGACCGAGCCTTCCGGGGGCGCCGACCTGCGACTGCTCGACGGCCGTGAGCTGGCGCGGCGCGCCGGTCCCGGGGGAGCGCTCCCACGACCTGCTCGCGCTGCTGGCGATGTCGGCACCCAAGGCCGTCGCGGACACGCGGCTGCTCGACGAGGTGTGGGCCGAGCACGCGGCACCCAGCTCGACGAAGGCGCTGCAGGTGCTGGTCTCGCGCATCCGCTCCAGCACCGACTGCGGCCATGGTCGAGCGCAGCGGCCACGGCTACCGCCTCGGCGACGTCACCGTCGACTACCTGCTCCTGCGTCGCCACACCGATGCCGCGCGAGCCGCCACCGACGCCGGTGACCCGCGCGCAGCCTGCGGCGAGGCTCGCGCGGCGCTGGCCAGCCCCGTCGCCGAGGTGGGTACGACGGACCGCGGACCGCTGGCCGAGCTGCGCGCATCGCGCACGTCGTGAGGTCGACCGGGCACGGGAGCTGCTGGGGCGCGCGCTGAGCGCTCTCGGGGAGCACGCCGAGGCGCTCTCGCTGCTGGAGCCCGCCGTCGCCAGACGTCCGCGACGACGAGGCGCTGCTCGAGGCGCTGCTGCGCAGCGAGGCGGCGGTGCGTGGCGCGCCCACGGCGCTCGCGCGCTACGAGCGGCACCGCGAGCAGGTCCGCGACAGCCTCGGCACCGACCCGGGTCCGGCGCTGCAGCGGCTGCACGCCGAGCTGCTGGTCCGCGACAGCCCGGTCCGCGAGGGGCTGCACCACGACGCGACCCGGCTGATCGGCCGCGACGCGGACGTGACCGCGCTGCGCGCGACGTTGGCCTCGTCGCGCGTGGTGTCGATCATCGGCGCGGGCGGGCTGGGCAAGACCCGCCTCGCACACCTGATCGGCCGGCTCGCCGAGCAGCCGGTCGTGCACTTCGTCGAGCTCGCGGGCGTCACCTCGCCGGACGGGGTGGCCGTCGAGGTCGGCTCGGTGCTCGGCGTCCGCGAGTCGGTCGCCGGCCGCCGGCTGCACGCGACCGCCCGCACCCACGACCTGCACACCCGCATCCTCGAGCAGGTCGGGGGCGCACCCGCGCTGCTGATCCTCGACAACTGCGAGCACGTGGTGGAGGCGGTCGCCGACCTCGTCGCGGTCCTGGTCGCTCGCGCCCCGATGCTGCGGGTGCTCACCACCAGCCGGGCACCGCTCGGCCTCGCGGCCGAGCGCGTCTACCCGCTTCCGCAGCTCGGCCGTGACGACGCCGTCGAGCTCTTCCGCGAGCGCGCGACGGCTGCCCGCCCGGGCGTCCGCCTCGACGACGGCGCGCGTCGCCGCGCTGGTCGAGCGGCTCGACGGGCTGCCGCTGGCCGTCGAGCTCGCCGCCGCCAAGGTGCGCGCGATGTCGGTGGAGGAGATCGAGCGCCGGCTCGAGGACCGCTTCGCGCTGCTGCGCGGCGGCAGCCGCGACGCCCCCGAGCGGCACCAGACGCTGCTCGCGGTCATCGACTGGAGCTGGAACCTGCTCGACGACCACGAGCGCATCGCGCTTCGCCGGCTGTCGGTGTTCCGCGACGGGTTCTCCCTCGACGGCGCGGCCGCAGTGGTCGACGTCGACGACGCCGCCTCGGTGGTGGCCGCAGCTGGTCGACCAGTCCCTGGTGGCCGTGAACGAGGGGGACACCCTGCGCTACCGGCTGCTGGAGACGGTGCGCGAGTTCGGCCGGCTGCAGCTGGTCGAAGCCGGTGACCAGGCCGCCACCGAGGCGCGACTGGAGCGCTGGGCGGTCGGTTTCGCCGACGACGTCCTCGCCCGGCTGTTCACCCGCGACCAGGTCGCAGTCGATGGCGGCGTCCCGGGTGGAGGAGGGCAACCTCGTCGACGTGCTGCGCCGCGGCGCTCGCCGAGCGTGACGCGTTGTGCGTGGTGTCGGTGATGGCCTTGCTGTCGACGTTCTGGACGGTCGAGGGCAACCACCTCAAGGTGGTCAACGTCGCCTCCCAGGTCGAGGACGTCGTCGTCGACAGCGTCGTACCCGCGGATCACGAGGACGCCCTTCGCGTCGTCCTCGGGGCGCTCCTGGTCAACACCATGATCTTCACGGGCGAGCCCAGCAGCCGCTCGTTCGCGAGGCTGCGAGCAGCTGGGAGCCGGCGACGGGGACCCCAGGATCGTGGCGACGACGACGGTGATGCTCGCCCTCGTCGACGGGTTCGTGCAGTGGCGAGCCGAAGGCCCTGGAGCAGCTGTACGACTCGCCCGACCGGCTGACCGCGCTGGCCACCCGTCAGTGGGCGAGCCAGGCGCGGGAGAACTCCGGCGACATCGCCGGCGCGTTCCGCGCGGCCCAGGACGGCCTGTCGCTCTGCGAGGAGGAGGACGGGCCGTGGACGCGGTCGATGCTGACGGCCCAGCTGTCGGTCCTGGCGACCCAGCAGGGCGACGTGGACGCGGCCCAGTCGTACGCCGAGCTCGCCCTCCCGGACATGGAGCGCCTCGGCGCCATCGAGGACAGCATCCAGCTGAGGGCGCTGCTGGCGATCTGCGACATGGCGGCCGGCCGGCTCGACAACGCGGAGCGGGTGCTCAATGGCATCGGCGAGGACGAGCGGACCCAGTCGATCCTGGGCGGCCTGATGATCGTGCTCTGCGGCAACGCCGAGCTGGCCCTCGCGCGAGGTGACGTCGAGCGTGGCCTGATCCTGTACCGCGACGCGGTGGTCGCCCTGAAGGCGCGCAGCATCCCCGGCGTGGACGTCGCCACCGAGCTGACGCCCTGGGTGCTGTACCCGGAGGCCGGCGCCCTCGCCGCGCACGCGCGGCACCGCTCGCCCGACGGCACGGCGCTGCACGACGACCTGGTTCACAAGCAGGTGATGGTGTTCGCCGACGGCGGGGGACTACCTCGACTTCCCGATGACCGGAGCGGTGCTGTTCGCGATCGGGCTGTGGCAGGTCATGGTCGACGACCAGCCTCCGGACTCGCTGCGCAGGGCGGTGCGGATCCTGGTGCTCGCCGAGGCCTTCGCCTACAACCGGTTGCTGCCCAGCCTCAGCTGGGAGCCCGCGGAGACCATCGCCGAGCAGCGGCTTCCCGGCGGCATCGCCGAGGCGCGCGCAGAGAACGGCGGGCGCAGCGCAGTCGAGCTCCGCACCGACGCTGAGCGTCTGGTCGCGGAGCTCGACAGGTAGCTAGTTCAGCTCGTCACATCTTGCGCTTGTACGACCGCACCGACAGCGGCGCGAACACCGCGATGATGACGGCGCAACCGAGCAGCGCCCACGCCACGTCAGCGCTCACGTGGCCGTTGTTCGCCAGGTCGCGCGACGCGGTGACGATGTGCGACACCGGGTTGATGTTCACGAACGTCTGCAGCCAGTCCGGCATGGTGCCGGTCGGGACGAACGCGTTGGACAGGAACGTCAGCGGGAACAGGATCATCAGCGAGATGCCCTGCACGCTCTGCGCGCTGCGGGCAATGGTGCCGACGTAGGTGAAGATCCACGCCAGCGACCATCCGCAGGCCACCACGAAGATGATCGTGGCCACGACGCCGACCGGGCCGCCACCGGGGCGGTAGCCCATCAAGATGCCGGTCAGGAACGTGAGGACGGCCGCGATCAGGTAGCGCAGCAGGTCGGCCACCATCGGCCCGGCCAGTGGCGCGATGCGGGCGATCGGCAGCGACTTGAAGCGGTCGAAGACCCCCTTGTCCATGTCCTCGCGCAGCTGCACACCGGTCGCCATGCAGGTGGTGAGCGTGGTCTGGGCGAGGATGCCGGGGATGAGCAGCGGCAGGTAGTTCTGCACGCTGCCGGAGACCGCGCCGCCGAAGATGTAGGCGAACATCGCGGTGAACAGCAGCGGCTGGAGCGTCACGTCGAAGAACTGCTCCGGGTTGCGGCGCATCTTCTTGGTGGCGCGCCAGGCCATGGTCATGGTCTGGCTGACCGTCTCCTTCACGGAGACGTGGCCACGGACTCCCGCCAGCACGTCGGTGGCGGGCGGGAGCGGTGAGTGTCGTCATCGGGTCACCTCCAGGGTGAGCTCGTCGTTCGAGTCGGACGGGTCGGAGGAACCAGTTCGGTCGGTCTCGTCGGCGTCCGCGTCCGTCTGGTCGGCGGCGTCGTGGCCCGTCAGCGTGAGGAAGACCTCGTCGAGGGTCGGCTTCTGCACGGTGACCGAGCTGATCGACAGGTTGCTCTGCCGCAGCGCGATCAGGATCTCGGCGGCCTGGTCCGCGTCGGCTAGCGGCACGTTCATGCCGCCGGTCTCGGGGGTGAGCACCGGCTCCTCCGAGAGCAGCCGGCCGACGACCTCGGCGGCGTCCGGGAGGTCGGCCTTGTCGAGCAGGCGCAGGTGCAGGGTCGAGGAGCCGACCGACGACTTGAGCTCGTCGGAGGTGCCCTCGGCGACCTTCACGCCGCGGTCGATCACCGCGATCCGGTCGGCGAGCTGGTCGGCCTCGTCGAGGTACTGCGTGGTGAGCAGCACCGTGCAGCCGTCGGCGACCAGGCTGCGGATCGTCTCCCACATCTGGCCACGGGTGCGCGGGTCGAGACCGGTGGTGGGCTCGTCGAGGAAGATCAGCGGCGGCTTCCTGATCAGGCTGGCCGCGAGGTCGAGCCGGCGGCGCATGCCGCCGGAGAACTTCGAGATCTGCTTGTCCGCGGCGTCCTGCAGGTCGAACTGCTCCAGCAGCTCGCTGCGACGTCGCCCGGGCCTCGCGGGGGGAGATGCCCTGCAGCCGCGCGAAGAGCCAGAGGTTCTCGCTGCCGGTGAGGTTCTCGTCGACGGAGGCGTACTGGCCGGTGACGCCGAGCAGCTGGCGGATGCGGTGCGGCTCGCGGCGCACGTCGACGCCGAAGATGTGGGCGTCGCCGGCGTCGATGGGCAGCAGCGTGGCCAGCATCCGGAGCATGGTGGTCTTGCCGGCGCCGTTGGGTCCGAGCACGCCGAAGATCTGCCCGCGGCGCACCTCGAGGTCGATGCCGTCGACGGCGCGGGTGTCACCGAAGTGCTTGACCAGGCCGGTGGCGCTGACCGCGAGGTCGGCCCCACCAGAGCCGGAGCTGGAGCCGGAGGCGTAGGTGAGATTGGTGAGATCGTTCATGCGGACGAGCATGACCGCCCCCGGTAACAGGGCGCCTACACCGCGGTTTCAGCGGTTTGCAGGCTCATGCACACTTCCGTATAGTCATGCGTCATGACGAAACTGAAGGCCGCGGTCGCCGGAGCCAGCGGGTACGCCGGCGGGGAGGTGCTGCGCCTGCTGCTCGCCCACCCGGACGTCGAGATCGGCGCGGTGACCGCCGGGTCCAACGCCGGAGAGCCGCTGGGACGGCTCCAGCCGCACCTGGTGCCGCTCGCGGACCGGGTGCTCGAGGAGACCACCGCCGAGGCGCTCTCCGGGCACGACGTGGTCTTCCTCGGCCTGCCGCACGGCCAGTCCGCGGTGATCGCCAACGCGTTGCCCGACGAGACCGTCGTCATCGACTGCGGCGCCGACTTCCGGCTCACCGACGAGGAGCAGTGGGAGCAGTTCTACGGCGGCGACTACGCCGGCTCCTGGCCCTACGGCCTGCCCGAGCTGGCCGACCAGCGCCAGCAGATCGCGGCCTCCTCCCGCATCGCGGTGCCCGGCTGCTACCCGACGGTCTCGACCCTCGCGCTGGCGCCCGCGGTCGCAGGCGGGCATCGTCGACCCGACGGGCATCGTCGTCGTCGCCGCCTCGGGCACGTCCGGGGCGGGCAAGGCGCCGAAGCCGAACCTGCTGGGCTCCGAGGTGATGGGCTCGGCCAGTGCGTACGGCGTCGGCGGCACGCACCGGCACACCCCCGAGATCGTCCAGAACCTCTCCCTGCTCACCGACCAGGACGTCCGGCTGTCCTTCACGCCGCTGCTGGTGCCGATGCCGCGCGGCATCCTGGCCACCGCGTCGGCGCCCACGACGGTCGACGCCGACCAGGCCTACGCGACGTACGAGAAGGCCTACGCCGACGAGCCGTTCGTGCACCTGCTGCCCGAAGGGGCAGTGGCCGCAGACCAAGTCCGTGCTCGGCTCGAACGCCGTGCACGTCCAGGTCACCGTCGACGAGGCGGCCGGCCGGCTGGTCGCGGTCGCGGCCGTCGACAACCTCGCCAAGGGCACCGGCGGCGCCGCGGTGCAGTGCATGAACCTCGCCCTCGGCCTGCCCGAGGCGGCACGGGCCTCACCACGATCGGCCTCGCGCCATGAGCATCACCGACCCCGAAGGGGTTTCGCGCCGCCGGCGTCACCGCCGGGCTCAAGTCCTCCGGCGACAAGGACCTGGCGCTCGTCGTCAACGACGGCCCGGCCTACGCGTCCGCCTCGGTGTTCACCTCGAACCGCTGCAAGGCCAACCCCGTGCTGTGGAGCCAGGAGGTCGTCAAGGACGGCGTCGTGCGCGCGGTCGTGCTCAACTCCGGCGGCGCGAACTGCTACACCGGCGCCGACGGCTTCCAGACCACGCACGCGGTCGCCGAGCGGGTCGCCGCCGGCCTCGGGATCGGCGCGCTGGACGTGGTGGTGTGCTCCACCGGGCTGATCGGGCTGGCCAACGACCGCGACGTGCTGCTCGAAGGGCGTCGACGAGGTCGTCCCGGCTCTCGACGGATCGGGCGGCGCCGACGCGGCAGCCGCCATCATGACCACCGACACGGTCAGCAAGCAGGCGGTCGTGTCGGGCGACGGCTGGACCGCCGGCGGCATGGCCAAGGGCGCCGGCATGCTCGCGCCGCAGCTGGCCACGATGCTGGTGGTGCTCACCACGGACGCGGCGGTCGACGCCGACACCGCCGACCGAGCGTTGCGGCAGGCGACCCGGGTCAGCTTCGACCGGCTCGACTCCGACGGCTGCATGTCCACGAACGACACCGTGACGCTGCTGTGCAGCGGCGCCTCGGGAGTGACGCCGAGCGAGGAGGACTTCACCGAGGCGATGACGTCGCTGTGCACCGACCTGGCGATGCAGCTGCTCGCCGACGCCGAGGGCGCCGACCACGAGATCGCGATCACGGTCGTCGGCGCCGCGAGCGAGGACGACGCGGTGGAGGTCGGCCGATCGGTCGCCCGCAGCGCGCTGTTCAAGACCGCGGTGTTCGGCAAGGACCCGAACTGGGGACGGGTGCTCGCCTCCATCGGTACGACGGACGCGGCGTTCGACCCCGCCGACCTCGACGTCGCGATCAACGACGTCTGGGTCTGCCGCGGCTCCACGCCCGACGAGGACCCGGCGCGCGTCGACATGGAGCAGCGCGAGGTCACCGTGACCATCGACCTCAAGGCCGGTGGCGAGCGCGCCACCGTCTGGACCAACGACCTGACGCACGCCTACGTGCACGAGAACTCCGCCTACTCGAGCTGAGCGAGATGACCCTGAGCAAGGAACCGGCGCACAAGGCGCCCCTGGACTACAAGAAGGCGACGGCCAAGGCCGGCACGCTGGCCGAGGCGCTGCCGTGGCTGAAGGCCTACCACGGCAAGACGATCGTGGTGAAGTACGGCGGCAACGCGATGACCGACGACGGGTTGAAGCAGGCGTTCGCCGAGGACATCGTGTTCCTCCGCTACGCCGGCATGTACCCGGTCGTCGTGCACGGCGGCGGTCCGCAGATCAGCGAGATGCTCGACCGGCTCGACATCGAGAGCGAGTTCCGGGGCGGCCTGCGGGTCACCACGCCCGAGGCGATGGACGTCGTACGCATGGTGCTCGTCGGCCAGGTCGGCCGCGAGCTGGTCGGCCTGATCAACCAGCAGGGCCCGCTCGCCGTCGGGCTCTCGGGTGAGGACGCCGGGCTGTTCACCGCCGAGCCGACCAACACGATCGTCGACGGCGAGGAGGTCGACCTCGGTCTGGTCGGCGAGGTGGCGAAGGTGCGTCCCGAGGCGGTCCGCGACCTCGTCGAGGCCGGGCGCATCCCGGTCATCTCCTCGGTCGCCCCCGACGTCGAGGGCGTGGTGCACAACGTCAACGCCGACACGGCTGCCGGTGCGCTCGCCGTCGCTCTCGGTGCGGAGAAGCTGCTCGTGCTCACCGACGTCGAGGGCCTCTACCGCGACTGGCCCGACAGCGACGACGTGATCGGGCACATCAGCCCCGAGGCGCTGTCCGAGCTCATGCCCGACATGGCCAGCGGCATGGTCCCCAAGATGCAGGCCTGCCTGAACGCCGTCACGCAGGGCGTTCCGAAGGCCACCGTCGTCGACGGCCGCGAGCCGCACGCCGTGCTCCTGGAGATCTTCACCGACGACGGCATCGGCACCCAGGTGCTCCCCGACGTCACAGACCACCATCCGCACCGCACGCAAGGACGACTGACATGACGGGCAACCCGGCCAGCGAGGACGTCTCGAGGCGCTACGCCGCATCGCTGATGAACACCTTCGGGCCGCCCAAGCTCGTGCTGCGTCGCGGCGAGGGCGTGCACGTCTGGGACGTCGACGGCAACCGCTACCTCGACCTGCTCGGCGGCATCGCCGTCAACGCCCTCGGCCACGGCCACCCCGCACTGCTCACCGCGGTCAACCAGCAGCTGGCGACGCTCGGCCACGTCTCGAACTTCTTCGCGACCGAGCCGCAGGTCGCGCTGGCGGAGCGGCTGCTCGGCCTGCTCGACGTCGACGGCAAGGTCTTCTTCGCGAACTCCGGCACCGAGGCGAACGAGGCGGCCTTCAAGCTGACCCGGCAGACCGGCCGCACCCACCTGGTGGCGATGGAGGGCGGCTTCCACGGCCGCACCGTCGGTGCGCTCGCGCTGACCTCCAAGGCCGCCTACCGCGAGCCGTTCGAGCCGCTGCCCGGCGAGGTGACGTTCGTGCCGTACGGCGACCTCGACGCGCTCGCCGCCGCGGTCACCGACGAGACCGCCGCGGTCGTCGTGGAGCCCGTCCAGGGCGAGGCCGGCGTGGTGATCCCGCCGGAGGACTTCCTCGCCGGTGCACGCACGATCGCCGACGAGCACGGCGCCCTGCTGTGGCTCGACGAGGTGCAGTGCGGCATGGGCCGCACCGGCTCCTGGATGGCCTACGACGGCTCCGGCGTCACGCCCGACGTCGTGACCCTGGCCAAGGGTCTCGGCGGCGGCATCCCGATCGGCGCGATGATCGCCGTGGGGGAGGCCGGCACGCTGCTCGGCCCCGGCAACCACGGCACCACGTTCGGCGGCAACCCCGTCGCGTGCCGCGGCCGCCCTCGCGGTGATCGAGACCATCGAGAAGGACGGGCTGCTCGACAACGCCACCAAGGTGGGCGAGGTGCTCCGGGCCGGCGTCGAGCACGACCACGTCACCGAGGTCCGCGGGACGCGGTCTGCTCATCGGCCTCGACCTCGACGCCGAGGTCGCGCCGCAGGTCGTCGAGTCCGCCCAGCGGCACGGAGTGATCATCAACGCCACCGGCCCGCAGCGGATCCGGCTCGCGCCGCCGCTGGTCCTCACCGCCGAGCAGGCCGAGGAGTTCCTCGGCGCTGTGGCCGCGGATCCTCGCGGACGCCTACGCAGCGAGGACACGAGGGCCGTGACCCGGCACTTCCTGCGCGACGACGACCTGTCCGCCGGACGAGCAGGCCGAGGTGCTCGCGCTGGCCAAGCGGCTCAAGGCCGACCCGCTACGCCGAGCGGCCCTTCGAGGGACCGCGCGCCGTCGGGATCATCTTCGACAAGCCGACACTTCGCACGCAGGCGTCGTTCACCGCCGGCGTCGCCGAGCTCGGTGGCTACCCGATGCTCGTCGACGGCAGCCTCGCCAAGATCGGCACCCGCGAGTCGATCGCGGACACCGCGCGCGTGCTCGGCCGCATGGTCTCCGCGATCGTCTGGCGCACCTTCGGCCAGGAGCGCATCGAGGAGATGGCGGCGCACGCCGGCGTCCCGGTCGTCAACGCGCTCACCGACGAGTTCCACCCCTGCCAGCTGCTCGCCGACCTGCAGACCATCGAGGAGCACAAGGGCTCGCTCGCCGGCCTCACCGTCACGTTCCTCGGCGACGCGGCCTCGAACATGTCGCACTCCTTCCTGCTCGCGTGCAGCCACGGCCGGCATGCACGTGCGGGTCAGCGGCCCCGACGGCTACGTGCCGCAGCCGGAGATCCTCGAGAAGGCCGAGCAGATCGCGGGTACGACGGGCGGCTCGGCGTCGTACGTCCTCGACGCCGTCGACGCCGTCAAGGGCGCCGACGTCGTGGTCACCGACACCTGGGTGTCGATGGGCAAGGAGGAGGAGGCCGACGAGCGCAGCAGGCCGTTCCTGCCCTACGCGCTCGACGCGGCCCTGCTCGCGCACGCCAACGACGACGCGATCGTCATGCACTGCCTGCCGGCCTACCGCGGCAAGGAGATCGCCGCCGACGTGATCGACGGGCCGCAGAGCGTGGTGTGGGACGAGGCCGAGAACCGCCTGCACGCGCAGAAGGCGCTGCTGGCCTGGCTGATGGCGCACCAGGACGCTGCGACGAACGGCGAGGGGGACGCATGACGACCACGATCCCGCTCACCAAGAGCGCCCGCCAGCAGAAGATCATCGACCTGCTGGAGAGCACGCAGATCCGCAGCCAGTCCGAGCTCGCCGACCGGCTCGCCGTCCGCCGGCGTCACCGTCACCCAGGCCACGTTGTCGCGGGACCTGCTCGACCTCGACGCCGTCAAGATCCGCACCCCCGACGGCTCCCTGGTCTACGCCGTGCCCGCCGAGGGCGGCGACCGCACGCCCGTGATGGCACGCCGGTCCTCGTCGTCCGGAGCCCGGCTCGCGCGGCTCGCGGGTGAGCTCATCGTCTCCGCCGACCACAGCGAGAACCTCATCGTGCTGCGCACGCCTCCGGGCGCGGCCCAGTACCTCGCCTCCGCCCTCGACAAGGCCGAGCTCGACGACGTGCTCGGCACCATCGCCGGCGACGACACCGTGCTGGTCATCGGCCGGCACGGCGACGGTGACGCGATCGTGCGACGACTCCTGGACCTGGCCACCCACTCGGCCAGGTCCGACACCTGACGCACCAGACATCGAAGACTTCCCCCACCCGAAGGAACTCCCGTGAGCAAGGTCTTGACGTCCCTCCCCAAGGGCGAGCGCGTGGGCATCGCGTTCTCCGGCGGCCTGGACACCTCGGTCGCCGTCGCCTGGATGCGCGACAAGGGCGCGATCCCGTGCACCTACACCGCGCGACATCGGCCAGTACGACGAGGACGACATCGACGGCGTGCCCGACCGCGCGATGCGCCTACGGCGCCGAGATCGCCCGCGCCGTCGACTGCCGGCGCCCGCTGGTCGAGGAGGGCCTCGCCGCCCTCGCCTGCGGCGCCTTCCACATCCGCTCCGGCGGCCGCGCCTACTTCAACACCACCCCGCTCGGCCGCGCCGTGACCGGCACCATGCTGGTGCGCGCCATGCACGAGGACGGCGTCGACATCTGGGGCGACGGCTCGACGTTCAAGGGCAACGACATCGAGCGGTTCTACCGCTACGGCCTGCTCGCCAACCCGTCGCTGCAGATCTACAAGCCGTGGCTGGACGCCGACTTCGTGCACGAGCTGGGAGGCCGCGCCGAGATGAGCCAGTGGCTCACCGAGCACGGGCTGCCCTACCGCGACAGCCAGGAGAAGGCCTACTCCACCGACGCCAACATCTGGGGCGCCACCCACGAGGCGAAGACCCTGGAGCACCTCGACGTCTCGCTGGAGACCGTGGAGCCGATCATGGGTGTGAGGTTCTGGGACGACGCCCGTCGACATCGCGCCGGAGGACGTGACCGTGCGGTTCCGCAACGGTCGCCCGGTGGCGATCAACGGCACGTCGTACGACGACCCGATCGCGCTCGTGCACGAGGCCAACGTGATCGGCGGCCGGCACGGGCTCGGCATGTCCGACCAGATCGAGAACCGCATCATCGAGGCCAAGTCGCGCGGCATCTACGAGGCGCCGGCGATGGCGCTGCTCTGGATCGCCTACGAGCGGCTGCTCAACGCCGTGCACAACGAGGACACCATCGCGAACTACCACGCGGAGGGACGTCGGCTCGGCCGGCTGCTCTACGAGGGCCGCTGGCTCGACCCGCAGGCGCTGATGATGCGCGAGTCGATCCAGCGCTGGATCGCCTCGGTCGTGACCGGCGAGGTCACGCTCCGGCTGCGGCGCGGCGAGGACTACACGATCCTGCGCACCAGCGGCGAGAACTTCTCCTACCACCCCGACAAGCTGTCGATGGAGCGCACCGAGAACGCCGCGTTCGGCCCGACCGACCGCATCGGCCAGCTGACCATGCGCAACCTCGACATCGCCGACTCGCGCTCGAAGCTGGAGCTCTACGCCTCCCAGCCGCTCGACGAGGGCCAGGTGCTCGTCGAGCACGGCACGCTCTTCGGCGAGCTCGAGCCCGGTGGCGGCAACCGCATCGCCCGCAACCCCGCCGCCAAGGGCGAGTCCGACGACTCCGTCCTCGACCACGCCGCCATGGAGGCCGGCACCGACTGACCCGCCCGCGGTTGGTCGAGCTTGTCGAGACCACTCACGAGCTATGGAGTGATCTCGACAGGCTCGATCAGCCGGTGACGACACCTGCTAGGAAGACCCCGTGACCGACGACAGCACCAACCGAGGCGCCCTGTGGGGCGGCCGCTTCGCCGGCGGCCCGTCGGACGCGCTGGCCGCGCTGTCGCGGTCCACGCACTTCGACTGGCGGCTGGTGCCCTACGACCTCGCCGGCTCGCGCGCCCACGCGCGCGTGCTGCACCGCGCCGGCCTGCTGACCGACGAGCAGCGCGACGGGCTGCTCGCCGGGCTCGACAGGCTGGGGGAGCGCTACGACGCGGGTGAACTCCACCCCGACCCGTCCGACGAGGACGTCCACGGCGCACTCGAACGCCTGCTGCTCGACGAGGTCGGCGCCGACCTCGGCGGCAGGCTGCGCGCCGGCCGCAGCCGCAACGACCAGGTCGCCGCGATGTTCAAGTCGTTCCTGCGCGACCACGCGCACTCGATCTCCGCGCTGCTGCTCGACCTCGCCGACACGCTCGCCGACCAGGCCGAGAAGCACCTGGGCGCCGTGATGCCCGGCCGGACGCACCTGCAGCACGCACAGCCGGTGCTGCTGTCCCACCACCTGCTCGCCCACGCGTGGCCGCTGCTGCGTGACGTGGAGCGGCTGCGCGACTGGGACGCCAGGGTCGCCGCCGACTCGCCGTACGGCGCCGGCGCGCTGGCCGGCACCAGCCTCGGGCTCGACCCGGAGGAGGTCGCGCGCGAGCTCGGCTTCACCGGATCGAGCCCCAACTCGATCGACGCCACCGCGGCGCGCGACTTCGTCGCGGAGTTCGCGTTCGTCGCGGCGATGGTCGGCGTCGACCTGAGCAGGCAGGCCGAGGAGGTGATCCTCTGGGCGACCGCCGAGTTCGCGTTCGTCACGCTCGACGACGCGTACTCCACCGGGTCGAGCATCATGCCGCAGAAGAAGAACCCCGACATCGCCGAGCTCGCGCGTGGCAAGGCCGGCCGGCTGCTCGGCAACCTCGGTGGCCTGCTCGCCACGCTGAAGGCGCTGCCGCTGGCGTACAACCGCGACCTCCAGGAGGACAAGGAGCCGGTCTTCGACTCGGTCGACACCCTCGAGGTGCTGCTGCCCGCGTACACCGGCATGGTCGCGACGCTGACCTTCGACACCGACCGCATGGCGGAGCTCGCGCCGGCGGGGTTCTCGCTCGCGACCGACGTCGCGGAGTGGCTGGTGCGCGCGGGTGTGCCGTTCCGCGTCGCCCACGAGGTCGCCGGTGCGTGCGTGCGTCGCTGCGAGGAGCTCGGCGTCGGCCTCGACGCGCTCACCGACGAGCAGCTCGCCGGCATCGACCCGCGGCTGACCCCCGACGTGCGCGACGTGCTCACCGTCGAGGGCTCGGTCGCCTCGCGCGACGCCCGCGGCGGCACCGCTCCCGACCGGGTCGCCGAGCAGCTCGCCGAGCTGCGAGCCGCCGCCGCGGAGCACCGTGCCCGACTTGGCTGACCTGCTCGACGGCCCGGTGCTCGACGTCGCGCCGCGGCTGCTCGGCGCCACCCTGCGCCACGTGAGCGACGACGGTGCGGTCGCCGTCCGGCTCACCGAGGTCGAGGCGTACGACGGACCGGACGACCCGGGCTCGCACGCGTACAACGGCCAGACGCCACGCAACACGGTGATGTTCGGACCGCCGGGACGGCTCTACGTCTACTTCACCTACGGCATGCACCACTGCTGCAACGTCGTCGTCGGCCCCGAAGGACGACCGTCCGCCGTGCTGGTCCGCGCCGGCGAGGTCGTCGAGGGTCTCGACGTCGCACGGCGACGCCGCCCCCGCAGCACCGAGCGCGACCTCGCCCGCGGCCCGGCGCGGCTCTGCCAAGCCCTCGGCATCGACCTGTCGCACAACGGCGCCGACCTGTCGGACGGACCGCTCACCCTGACCCTCGGCGACCCGCCGTCACACCCTCGCACCGGCCCCCGCGTCGGTCTGCGCAACGCCGCCGACCGCCCCTGGCGCTTCTGGGTCGACGCCGACCCCACCGTCTCGACGTACCGCCCCGCCGTCACCCGCCGCCGCTGAGCCGCCAGATTCCCAGGTCGACCTGGGAATCTGACACGTACCCCGCGTAACAACACGGGGTAAGTGCGGGTTTCCCAGGTGGACCTGGGAAACCGTGCCACCCTCACGACGACCGCTGCCGCACCTCCTCGCGAAGCGCGTGGATCTCGCGGCTGAGCGCCTCGACGTCGCGGCGGGTGGCGGCCTGCGACTCCTCCTCGACCTCGGCCACGCGCTCGATCAGCCACGACGCCAGCGACGCCGTCACGACACCGAGCAGCGCGATCCCGGCGACCATCAGGCCGGCGGCGACGAACCTGCCGGTGACGGTGACCGGGTAGAGGTCCCCGTAGCCGACGGTCGTCACGGTCGTCGTCGCCCACCACAGCGCGTCCCCGAAGGAGTCGATCCGAGAGCCTGGCGCAGTCCGTTCGGCCTCCAGGGAGGCCAGCGCCGCGACGAAGATCACGATGGCGGACGCCGTCCCGACGTACATCGCCACCCGGCCGCGCAGCGACGCCCCGGCGTGGCGGTTCAGCACGTTGAGCAGCACCACCAGCCGCAGCAGCTGCAGCGGCCGGAAGATCGGCAGCACCACGACGAGCAGGTCGAGGATGTGGGAGCGGACGAACGCCCAGCGGTCGCGGCTCAGCACCACCCGCACGACGTAGTCGACCAGGAAGAGCAGCCAGGTCCCGAGCGTCACCGCGCGGCACAGGCCCAACCACGGCTCGGTGATTCCGGGGTCGAGGATCGGCCAGGCGTACGCCGCCAGGAACAGCACCGCCGACACCGTGAGCGGCCAGTCGGCCCGCTCCTCCCAGCGTTCTCTCGCACTCTGCGTCATGACTGGCTCGCTCCTGTGGCAGGGGCAGCGGGGCGCTGCGAACGGGTGGTCAACGTTTCAACTGAGGGACAGCGGGCACGAGAGTGACGCCAGGCACACCTCGGAGGCCTGCGCAAGTATCACCGGAGGCAGCGATGTCCATCGCCATTCTCGACCGTCGACGCACGATCGCCCCCGCGGGCTACAACCGTTGGCTGGTGCCGCCCGCGGCTCTCGCGATCCACCTCTGCATCGGCCAGGCCTACGCCACGAGCGTCTACAAGACGAGCCTGGTCGAGAACTTCGACACCAGCCTGACGTCGGTCGGCATCGTGTTCTCGATCGCGATCGTGATGCTGGGGCTCTCCGCCGCGGTGTTCGGCACCTGGGTCGACACGGGCGGGCCGCGCCGCGCGATGGTGACGGCCGCCTTCACGTGGTCGATCGGCTTCTTCGTCGGCTCCGCCGGCATCGCCACGGGCCAGATCTGGCTGCTCTACCTGGGGTACGGCGTGATCGGTGGCATCGGTCTGGGGATCGGCTACATCTCGCCGGTCTCCACGCTCATCAAGTGGTTCCCGGACCGTCCCGGCCTGGCCACCGGCCTGGCCATCATGGGCTTCGGAGGCGGCGCGCTCGTCGCGTCCCCGGTCGAGAGCAAGCTGCTCGCGATGTACGACAGCGGGTTCGACGCGACCGACCCGACATCAGTGGCCAGCGGCTCAGCTGTCGCGAGCATGTTCGTGACCCTCGGAATCTTCTACCTCGCCGTCATGCTGTTCGGTGCCTGGCTGGTCAAGGTTCCTGCAGATGACTGGGTGCCCGCAGGATTCGACCCGAGCAAGGTGCGCAGCCGCAGCCTGGTCACCACCGAGGCGGTCTCGGCGGCGACCTCGGTGAAGACGCCGCAGTTCTGGCTGCTGTGGCTGGTGCTGTTCTGCAACGTGACCGCGGGCATCGGCATCCTCGAGCAGGCGGCCCCGATGATCCAGGACTTCTTCCGCGGCAGCGATGGCAACTCGAGCGTCGAACCAGCGGCGGCCGCCGGGTTCGTCGGCCTGCTCTCGATCTGCAACATGGTGGGACGGTTCGTGTGGTCCTCCACGTCTGACGTCGTCGGACGCAAGCCGATCTACATGCTGTACCTGGGCGGCGGCATGATCCTCTACGCCCTGCTCGCGACCGTCGGACACTCGGGCATCGGGCTGTTCCTGCTCTTCACCGGCGTGATCATCTCCTTCTACGGCGGCGGCTTCGCGACCGTCCCGGCGTACCTGCGCGACCTGTTCGGCACGTTCCAGGTCGGCGCCATCCACGGCCGGCTGCTGACCGCGTGGTCGGCGGCGGGGGTCGCCGGTCCGCTCATCATCAACGGGTTCCTGGACGCCAAGGGCACCCCGGGCGAGCTCACCTACGAGGCGTACAAGCCCGCTCTGCTCACGATGGTCGGCGTGCTCGCGGTCGGCTTCGTGGCCAACCTGATGATCCGGGCGGTCGCCGACCGGTACCACGAGAAGGACCACGAGGAGAAGCAGCTGACCGGCGCGAGCAGCGAGAGCGGTGGTGGCGTGGCGACGAAGACGCGCGAGGCGACGGCCACCTCGACGCAGCCGGTGCTGCTCGTCGTCGCCTGGGCGATCGTCGGCATCCCGCTGGCGTACGGCGTCTACGAGACCGTCGTGAAGGTCTCCAGCCTCTTCAGCTGACGACTCCTGAGCGGGAGTGGCCAGCGGGTTGGCGAGCGTGCCGTGGATGGCGAGCGCGCTCGCCGGGTCGGCGAGGTCGACCATCTCGCGGTTGTTGCGCAGCTGGAGGCGGTTCAGGCACGACAGCGGGAACTCCGGTGCGAACAGGTCCCGCTCCGCGAACCGCTGTGAGAGCTCCGGGTGCTCGTCCTGGTAGTCGCGCAGGCAGACCGCGACGACGTCCCAGAACGACGCGGCCGGCAGGGTGCCCGCTTCGTCGAGCAGTGCCGCGAGGAAGCGAAGGAAGCTGTCGAAGACGTCGGTGAAGACCGACAGCGCCTGCAGCTCTTCGGGGACGTCCGCGCGGATGCGCTCGATGCCGGGCGGCAGTGGGAGGTCGGCGTCGAGCACCGCGACCTCCTCGCCGATGTCCTTCATCACTGCGCGGACCGGCACGTGGTCGCGCAGCGCGAGGATGACGTTCTCGCCGTGGGGCATGAACACCAGCCGGTGCGCGTGGAAGCAGTGCACGACCGGCACGAGGTAGGCCTCGAGGTAGCGCCTGAGCCAGTCCGCCGGCTGCAGCCCCGACGCCGCGACGAGCTCGGCGACGTACGCCGTGCCCTTCGCGTCCACGTGCAGCAGGGATGTCATGGACACCAGCCGCTCGCCGTCCGCCACCGCGGGGGACTCGCGCCACAGCGCCGAGAGCATCTTCCCGTACGCCGACCGCCCCGCTCGCTCGTACGCCGCGTGGTGGTAGCCGACGGCCGCCACCTCACGGAGCACGGAGAAGCCGCGGGACGCGAAGCGTCGGGTCGCTCGGTCACGAGGTCGTGCACCCAGTCGTTGACCGCCGGCGTGCTCGCCATGTAGCCGGGGGAGAGGCCGCGCATGAACCCCATGTTGAGCACGGACAGCGAGGTCTTCACGTAGTGACGGTCGGGGCGTGAGTGGTTGTAGAAGGTGCGGCACCGACTGCTGCGCCTGGTAGTCGTCGGCACCGCCGCCGAGACAGACGACGTCCCGGCGAGCGACGTCGGGCGCGAACGTGATCGCGATCTTGTGGTCCCACTGCCACGGGTGGCAGGGCATCAACTGGTAGTCGTCCGGGTCCAGGTCGAGATCGCGGAGCCGTCGCTCGATCCGCGCGAGGGTCTCGGCGCCCAGCTCGTCACGGAGCAGCGCCTCGTAGGTCGAGCTCGCTGACCGCGGCGAACACCGACAGCTCGCGACGCACGGCCAGCCACACCAACCGCACCGGGCGCGCCGGTCTCCGGGGCGTAGCGCGAGGTAGTCGCTCGGCGCCGAGCCCGAGCCGCCCGTTGTTGGCGACGAAGCACGGGTGGCCCTCGGTCATGGCTGCCTCGACCTCCTGGAAGCCGGCGTTCAGCCAGGTCGCTCGACGGTGGGCTGCGTCCGGTCTCGACTTCCATGCCCGCGCCGGCCAGTGTCGAGGCGATCTCCTCGAGGTAGACCGGCAGTGTCTGCGTCGTCGATCGCGAGCAGACGCGCGCAGCTCGAGCGACCAGCTGCTGGCGCATCGAGCGGGCACCGGACGCCGTCGCGCAGCCGCGTCACGGTGGCCGGCTCGACGACCCAGTGGTCGAGCGGCAGCAGGCGGGCCTCGGAACCGGTAGCGGACCGCGGCGTCGTCGGTGTCCAGCCACGAACCAGCCGTCGCCGTCGGGCCGGGGTCGGAGCAGCCCGCTCGTGGCTGAGCTCGGCGATCGCCTTCGTCACGAGGTGGCGCTGGCGCGGCCGCCATCCGCTCCGGCGTGAGGTGGTCGGCGAGCGTGCGTCGGGTCCGTCGTCATTCCGCGAGCGCCCCGATAGTCGTCGCGCGTGCAGAAGCTGAGCAGTGCCCGCTTGGTAGGGCAGGTCCGACCGCTGCGGTCGACGACGAACCCGACCTCGGCGTTGAGCGCGTGCACCGCGGTAGTTGCGTGCATCCGGCTCGACGACGACCCGCTGCGTGGCGGCGTCCGCGAAGCAGCTGGGTCCATCACGGCCCGGATCACGGATCGGGTGAAGCCGTGCACCGGGCGGCTCGGTCGGTGCGACCAGGAAGTGCATCCCGACGTCGCCCGGCTGTGACGTCGTAGACGCCTGCGAGCCGGAGTGCGCGCAGGGTCGTAGCGTTCGTACGAGGACCGACGGCACGTCGTCGCTGACGCCGATGAAGGCCTCGTGGTGACGGCGAGAGAGTCGATCTCCTGGTACGCCGCCACGCACGTCGGCCGACGCGAGCGATCCCTGCATCTGCCAGAACGCGCGACGTCGGCTGCGTCACCCACCAGTGGAGCGAGGGTGGCGTCACGGCTTCGCGGATCGAGCGGTCGTCCGTGAACGTGATCACGCCTTCACCTCGACGCGGCAGCCGCTGGTCGCGAGGGCACGCCGAACTCCTGGAACGCGATCGCTGCGCTCGATCGGGTAGACCTCGCGGCCCAGCAGCACGCGAGAGGATGCACGGAGTTGCGGTAGGCCGCCATGCCCGAGGTCCGGGGTGACGAAGCCGTGGGTGTGCAGCTCGGCGTTCTGGACGAAGATCTGCCGGGCCCGCGTCGGTCGATCGCGTAGTGCGGCTGCGACGTCGGAAGCGGCCCGTGTGCCGTCCCAGCGGATCCGGTCGCGGACCGGCTCGAGGAAGGCGGGCACCTGTGGACCGGTAGCCGGTGGCGAGCACCAGCGGCTTCGGTGTCGAGCGTGGAGCGTCCTGCCCGTGTCTCGGTCGTGGTGGAGCTGCGAGCCGGTAGTGCCCGGCCGTCGTCCCAGTCGGCGCCGGTGACCTCGGAGTTGGTGAGCAGCTGGGTGTCCACCGATGCCGGTCGAGGCGCTTGGGTGTAGAGGAGCGTCGTAGATCGCGTCGATCAGGTCGCCGCTGATGCCCTTGTAGAGGTTCGTTGCTGAGCTCTTGATCAGCGAGTCGCGCTGTCGCCGGCGGAAGCGCATGGAAGTAGTCGACGTACTCCGGCGAGGTCATCTCCAGGGTGAGCTTGGTGTACTCCAGCGGGAAGAACCGCGGCCGACCGCGTGACCCAGCTGAGCTGGTAGCCGTGGACGTCGATGTCGCCGAGCAGGTCGTGGTAGATCTCCGCGGCGCTCTGGCCGCTGCCCACGATGGTGATGCTGCGCCTGGCCTGCAGCTCGCGCCACGTGCGACGAGGTACTGCCGAGCTGTGCACGCGTCCGGTCCACCGGGTCAGCCGTCCCGCAGGCTCCGGCGACGTACGGCGAGGTGCCGGTGCCGAGGACGAGGTGACGCCCGCGGTACGCGTACCTCAGTCGCCGTCGCGGCGTCGTGACGCGTGCACGACGTAGCAGCCGCCCTCGCTCGTCGTCCGGCCATCGTGCTCGACCACGGTCGACGTGCGTGAACTCGCACCGGAGCTGCGCAGCTGGCCGGCGACCCACCGGCAGTACTGGTCGAACTCGGCGCGCAGCGGGTAGAAGCTCTCCCGGATGTAGAAGCGGGTAGAGCCGCCCGGTCTGCTTGAGGAAGTTGAGGAACGAGAACGGCGACGTCGGGTCGGCCAGCGTCACGAGGTCCGCCATGAACGGGACCTGCAGCGTGCGCGGGCTCAGCATCATCCCGGGGTGCCAGTCGAAGAACTCGCGCTCGGCCTCCAGGAAGACCGCCGTCGAGGTCGCTCCACGGGTTCGGTGAGGCAGGCCAGGCCGAGGTTGAACGGGCCCGAGGCCGATGGCCGCGAAGTCGTAGAGCTTGCCGTTGTCTCGGGTGCTCGCGCTGCGCCTCCGTGGTGGTCGCCATCAGCTCGCCCGCCCTCGACGTCCGAGCGGCCTCGGTGTGCGGTGCTCTCGCCGAGCTCGAGCACCGTCGCGACGTCGTCGAGCGTGGTCGGCGGGGTTGAGGAGCGGTGAACTTGAGGTAGGTGGCGGCCAGCCGACCTTGGTGCCGGCGACACGGCCTCGCCGGAGGCGAACAACCGCGGCGCGCGATGGCTCGGGTTGACCGCGTCGCAGCATCGTCGTCGAGGGCCAGCGCCGACGGTCGCGGGCGGTAGCGGAACACCAACGTGCTGAGCTGCGGTGCGGCAGCGAGCTCGAAGTCGGCGTCGTCGTCGAGCAGCGTCCACACCTCGGGCGGCGAGGTCGATCGACGTCGTCGAAGAGCGCGCCGATGGCGTCGGCACCGAGTGATGCGCAAGGGTCAGCCAGAGCTTGAGGGCGTCGAAGCGGCGGGTGGTCTGGAGGCTCTTGTCCACCTGGTTCGGGCGATCGTCGGCGGTGCCGCGCTCTCGCGGGGTTGAGGTAGTCGGCGTAGTAGGTCGACGTGGCCCAGCGTGCGGGCCGTTCGCGGACCAGCACCGCGCTGGAGCTGACCGGCTGGAAGAAGGTCTTGTGGAAGTCCACGGTGACGGAGTCGGCGAGCTCGATGCCGTCCAGGAGGTGCCGGTGCCGCCGGAGACGATGCAGCCCTCCGCCGTAGGCGCGCGTCGACGTGCAGCCAGACGCCGTAGCGCGCGACAGACGTCGGCGATCGCCGTCGAGCGGGTCCACGGCGCCGAAGTCGGTGGTGCCGGCCGTGGCGACGACCGCCATCGGCACGCAGACCGCGTCGACTCGCAGGCGGGCGCAGCCTCGAGACCAGGTCGGTGACGTCCATGCCGGTGGTGCGGCGTCGGTCCGCACGTGCACGACGGCGTCCGCGCCCAGGCCGAGCATCCGGGCGGCCTTCGTGCACGCTGAAGTGGCTGTCGGCCGACGTGAGGATCCGCAGCCGGTCCAGGCCGTGCGGCAGCGGCTCGCGGCACAGCATGCTCGAGCGACTGGCCTGGTCGCGGGCGATCAGCAGCGCCTGCGAGGTTGGACTGGCGTGCCGCCGGTGGTGAAGACGCCGTCGGCGGCGTGCGGCAAGCCGAGCCGCTCCGCGGTCCACGTCGACGAGCCGGCGCTCGATGAGGGTGGCGCCGGCGCTCTGGTCCCAGGTGTCCAGGGAGGAGTTCACCGCCGGCGGCCACCTGGCTCGGCCGACCAGCGGCGGGGATGGCGACGGGGCAGTTGAGGTGCGCCACGTAGCGACGGGTGGTGGAAGCAGACGGCGTCGTCGAGGTAGAGCCGTCTCACCTCGTCCCAGACCTCACCGAGGTGCGGCAGCGGCGTCTCGAGGTCCACCGCGTCGATGTTCGGCCCGAGCTCGGCGGGGCTGCGCCCCGAGAAGGGGCGTTCCACCTCGGCCAGCTTGTCCGCGACGAGCTCGGAGGCGGCCCTTGCCTGCTCGAGGTAGTCACGGGCGCTGGAGCCGTCCAGCAGCGGGCGCTGCGGCAGGTCACGTGGGTCCGGTGGGTCCGCCGGCCTCCCCGGCAGGGGGCGCGGCGGTGGGCAGGGTCTGCGGTCTCCCGAGCATGAGCCGACCTTTCATTAGGTAAGGCTTACCTAACTACAAGGTGCCCCGTCTTCGTCAACCGAACCCTGCGGTGGTGCATCTCACGCAACGACCGCGATCCGACGGGCGTGGCAGCGCCCACGGTCGATGAGGCAGGCTTGGGCCGCGGTCACGACGATCCACGTCAGGAAGGCACCCGGTGAGCCCAGACAGCCATGTCCTCGACGACCTCGAGTGGCGAGGCCTGGTCGCGCACGCGACCGACCTCGACGCGCTGCGCGCAGAGATGGACGAGCACCCGGTCAGGTTCTACGTCGGCTTCGACCCGACCGCGCCCAGCCTGCACATGGGCAACCTGCTGCAGATCCTCACCGCCCGCCGGTTGCAGGACGCCGGGCACATTCCCTACGCCCTCGTCGGCGGCGCCACCGGCATGATCGGCGACCCCAAGGACTCCGGGGAGCGGTCGCTTGAACTCGCTCGACGTCGTCAAGGCCTGGGTCGAGAAGGTCCACGCGCAGATCGAGCCGTTCTTGTCCTTCGAGGGCGAGCACGCGGCCACGATGGTCAACAACTACGACTGGACCGCGAGCCTGTCGACGATCGACTTCCTGCGCGACGTCGGCAAGCACTTCCCGGTCAACCGCATGCTGGCCCGCGACGTGGTCCGCTCCCGGCTCGAGGACGGCATCTCCTACACCGAGTTCAGCTACGTGCTGCTGCAGTCGATGGACTACCTCAACCTGCACCGCGACCACGGCGTCACGCTGCAGTTCGGTGGCAGCGACCAGTGGGGCAACATCACCGCCGGCGTCGACCTGATCCGCCGTGCGGACGGCACCCACGTGCACGCGATCGCGACACCGCTGATCACTCGTGCCGACGGCACGAAGTACGGCAAGACCGAGGGCGGCGCGGTGTGGCTCGATCCCGAGATGTTCTCGCCGTACGCCTTCTACCAGTTCTGGCTCAACGTCGAGGACGTCAAGGTCGGCGAGCTGCTGCGCGCGTTCACGTTCCTGTCTCGCGAGGAGATCGAGGACCTGGAGGCACAGACGGCGGAGAAGCCGTTCCTGCGCGCGGCACAGAAGGCGCTCGCCGAGCAGGTGACGTCACTCGTGCACGGAGCCGGACGAGACCGAGCGGATCAAGGCGGCGTCCGCGGCGCTCTTCGGCGCCGGATCGCTGACCGAGCTCGACCCCGCGACTCTCGCGGCTGCGCTCACCGAGGCCGGTGCGACGCAGGTCAAGCGCGGCGACGGGCTCCCGAACATCGTGGACCTGCTGGTGGCCTCCGGGCTGTCCAAGAGCAAGGGCGAGGCCCGGCGCACGGTGAACGAGGGCGGCGCGTACCTCAACAACGAGCGCATCGGCGACCCCGAGTTCGCCCCGGCCGACACCGACCTGCTCGCGGGAGGCTGGCTCGTGCTGCGCCGTGGCAAGAAGCACCTGTCCGGGGTGGAGGTCACCGGCTGACATGCAGTCGAGATGAGCAGGTTCATCGACGGGCTCGAGCAGCGTGCCGAGGAGCTGCTGCCCGAGCCGGTGCACCGCTACTACCGGCAGGGCGCTCGCGACGGCGTGACGGCGGCCGAGGCGGTCGCGGCGTGGGACCGTTTCCGCTTCCTGCCGCGCGTGATGCGTGACGTGACCGAGGTGCACACCGGCACGTCGCTGCTCGGGAGCTACCTCAACACCCCGTTCGCGGTCGCCCCCACCACCATGCAGCGGGCCGCCCACCCCGACGGCGAGGTCGCGATGGCACGCGCGGCCCACGCCTCGGGTGCCCTGATGGTGCTCTCCAGCAACTCCGGCTCGACTGTCGAGGACATCGCCGCCACCGGCGTGGACTGGTGGCTGCAGATGTACGTCACCGCCGAGCGCCGCACCAGCCTCCCGTTGCTCCGGCGGGCGGCCGACGCGGGTGCGAAGGCGGTCGTGCTGACCGTCGACACCCCGGTCGTCGGCACCAAGGACGAAGGGGCGGGCCCGACGGTCTGGGACGTCGCCGAGCCGGCATGGCTGCGTGCCAACTTCCCACCCGAGTACGGCGACGCGGCGGGCGACGAGAAGGCCACCGACCTCGGCCCCCAGGACGTCGACTGGATCGCCCAGTCGACCGGTCTCCCGGTCGTCGTCAAGGGCGTGCTCCGCGCCGACGACGCCCGCCGGTGCGTCGAGGCCGGCGCCCGGGCGGTCTGGGTGTCCAACCACGGCGGGCGCCAGCTCGACTACGCCGCCTCCACCGCCTCCTGCCTCGCGGCGGTGGCCGACGCCGTCGGCCCCTCCGCCGAGGTGTACGTCGACGGGGGCGTCCGGAATGCCCGGCACGCCCTGGCTGCGATGGCCCTCGGCGCACGCGGGGTGTTCCTCGGCCGGCTGCCGCTGTACGCGCTCGCCGCAGGCGGGCCCGAAGGCGTGCAACGGATGTTCGCCGAGCTCACCGACGAGCTCGTCGACGTGCTGCGGCTGTCCGGCTGCCCCTCCGTCGCCCGCGTGCCGGCAGACGTCCTCGCGCCCTGGACCCCGACCCGGTTTGATCCGTCGCTGGGGGTGGTCCGTATAGTTGCGATCTCGCCTTCGGGAACGACGGGACACAAGGTCATCGACCGGGTGTCCGGCCCCGGGGCGATCTCCTTCCACAGGACCCTCGAACGGGGTCTTCGAGCGTGCGCCACAGCGCCTCGGAGCACCCGGCAGAGGGGTCCTCGGGAGGGGGCCGGACAGGCGGGGAACGGATTTGACCGGGCCCCGGCCAACCGGTAAGTTTTACAAGGTTGCCCCCCAGCGAGGCCGAGAGGCCCGGCTGAGGTGCGCGCTCGATCCTTGAGAACTCAACAGTGTGCCAAAAGTCGACGAATTAATTTGATAACCCCGTCCGGCCGAAGGCGATCCGGTTCTTCCGGGTCATTCGGAGGTCGGCGGTTCCTTTGGTAAGAAACGATAATTCTGACAATTGTCAGTGATTGTCTCTTGCCGGGATATCTCCAAGATTGGCGTTCCGCTTCGGTGGAGCGTCGCTAGAATTCAACGGAGAGTTTGATCCTGGCTCAGGACGAACGCTGGCGGCGTGCTTAACACATGCAAGTCGAGCGGTAAGGCTCCTTCGGGAGTACACGAGCGGCGAACGGGTGAGTAACACGTGAGCAATCTGCCCTTCACACGGGGATAACTCCGGGAAACCGGTGCTAATACCCGATACGACCACTTCAGGCATCTGATGGTGGTGGAAAGTTCCGGCGGTGAAGGATGAGCTCGCGGCCTATCAGCTTGTTGGTGGGGTAATGGCCTACCAAGGCAACGACGGGTAGCCGGCCTGAGAGGGTGACCGGCCACACTGGGACTGAGACACGGCCCAGACTCCTACGGGAGGCAGCAGTGGGGAATATTGGACAATGGGCGAAAGCCTGATCCAGCAACGCCGCGTGAGGGATGACGGCCTTCGGGTTGTAAACCTCTTTCAGCTAGGGACGAAGCGCAAGTGACGGTACCTAGCAGAAGAAGCACCGGCCAACTACGTGCCAGCAGCCGCGGTAATACGTAGGGTGCGAGCGTTGTCCGGAATTATTGGGCGTAAAGGGCTCGTAGGCGGTCTGTCGCGTCGAAAGTGAAAACTCAGGGCTTAACCCTGAGCCTGCTTCCGATACGGGCAGACTAGAGGTATGCAGGGGAGAACGGAATTCCTGGTGTAGCGGTGAAATGCGCAGATATCAGGAGGAACACCGGTGGCGAAGGCGGTTCTCTGGGCATTACCTGACGCTGAGGAGCGAAAGTGTGGGGAGCGAACAGGATTAGATACCCTGGTAGTCCACACCGTAAACGTTGGGCGCTAGGTGTGGGACTCATTCCACGAGTTCCGTGCCGCAGCTAACGCATTAAGCGCCCCGCCTGGGGAGTACGGCCGCAAGGCTAAAACTCAAAGGAATTGACGGGGGCCCGCACAAGCGGCGGAGCATGCGGATTAATTCGATGCAACGCGAAGAACCTTACCTGGGTTTGACATATGCCGGAAAGCCGTAGAGATACGGCCCCTTTTAGTCGGTATACAGGTGGTGCATGGCTGTCGTCAGCTCGTGTCGTGAGATGTTGGGTTAAGTCCCGCAACGAGCGCAACCCTCGTCTTATGTTGCCAGCACGTAATGGTGGGGACTCATAAGAGACTGCCGGGGTCAACTCGGAGGAAGGTGGGGATGACGTCAAGTCATCATGCCCCTTATGTCCAGGGCTTCACGCATGCTACAATGGCCGGTACAAAGGGCTGCGAAACCGCAAGGTAGAGCGAATCCCAAAAAGCCGGTCTCAGTTCGGATTGGGGTCTGCAACTCGACCCCATGAAGTCGGAGTCGCTAGTAATCGCAGATCAGCAACGCTGCGGTGAATACGTTCCCGGGCCTTGTACACACCGCCCGTCACGTCACGAAAGTCGGCAACACCCGAAGCCGGTGGCCCAACCCTTGTGGAGGGAGCCGTCGAAGGTGGGGCTGGCGATTGGGACGAAGTCGTAACAAGGTAGCCGTACCGGAAGGTGCGGCTGGATCACCTCCTTTCTAAGGAGCATTTGGCCAACGGACATCGTCCGTTGGTCCATCGGCCTGTTTCGAGGACGATCGTTCCTCGGCAGACCAGCTCACTAGTGGAACGTCGACTATTTGGTCTGCTCGCACGCAAGCGCTCGTCAGTACTGTCGACCAACCCCAGCAATGGGGAGGCCGGCGTGGAACCTCGAGCAGGCGCGAGCCAGCATTCCAGGCACACTGTTGGGTCCTGAGGGATCGAGTCATCTCGACTCTCTCTGTGGGCCACCCCTCCCGCGAACTGCCGGACTCCCTGTCGAACAGGATGTCCGGTCAGCGCGTGACTTCTGGTGGTGGCACCGCCCGTACCTTGAGAACTACACAGTGGACGCGAGCATCTCTGTAGCAAGAGCAAGACAAGCTACTAAGAGCACATGGTGGATGCCTTGGCACCAAGAGCCGATGAAGGACGTAGGAGCCTGCGATAAGCCCCGGGAAGTTGGCAACCGAGCTGTGATCCGGGGATTTCCGAATGGGGAAACCCAGCTGGAGTCATGTCCAGTTACCTCTGCCTGAACACATAGGGCAGCAGGAGGGAACGTGGGGAAGTGAAACATCTCAGTACCCACAGGAAGAGAAAACAAAAGTGATTCCGAGAGTAGTGGCGAGCGAAATCGGAAGAGGCCAAACCTGCTTCGCGCGATAGCCGGCAGGCGTTGCGGAGCAGGGGTTGTGGGGCCGTCGAGCTGGTTCTGCCGAACCAGCACAGAGTAAGAAACCATCGTCGAAGTCGAAGCGGACTGGAAAGTCCCGGCGTAGAGGGTGATACCCCCGTACACGTAAGACGATGGCTCTGCGACGTCACCCCAAGTAACACGGAACCCCTGAAATTCCGTGTGAATCTGGCGGGACCACCCGTTAAGCCTAAATACTCCTTGGTGACCGATAGCGGACAAGTACCGTGAGGGAAAGGTGAAAAGTACCCCTGGCGGGGAGTGAAATAGTACCTGAAACCGTGTGCTTACAATCCGTCGGAGCGAGACTTCGGTCTTGTGACGGCGTGCCTTTTGAAGAATGAGCCTGCGAGTTTGCGTTGTGTGGCGAGGTTAACCCGTGTGGGGAAGCCGTAGCGAAAGCGAGTCCTAAGAGGGCGAATGAGTCGCACGACCAAGACCCGAAGCGGAGTGATCTATCCATGGGCAGGTTGAAGCGCGGGTAAGACCGCGTGGAGGACCGAACCCACCAGGGTTGAAAACCTGGGGGATGACCTGTGGATAGGGGTGAAAGGCCAATCAAACTCCGTGATAGCTGGTTCTCCCCGAAATGCATTTAGGTGCAGCGTCGCGTGTTTCTTACCGGAGGTAGAGCACTGGATAGTCTAGGGGGCCTACAAGCTTACCGAAATTAGCCAAACTCCGAATGCCGGTAAGTGAGAGCGCGGCAGTGAGACTGCGGGGGATAAGCTCCGTAGTCGAGAGGGAAACAGCCCAGACCATCAGCTAAGGTCCCCAAGCGATGACTAAGTGGAAAAGGATGTGGAGTCGCACAGACAACCAGGAGGTTGGCTTAGAAGCAGCCACCCTTGAAAGAGTGCGTAATAGCTCACTGGTCAAGTGATTCCGCGCCGACAATGTAGCGGGGCTCAAGTCATCCACCGAAGCTATGGCATTCACGCAAACAACACGGCCTGATTCAGTTCAGGTCCATGTGCGTGGATGGGTAGGGGAGCGTCGTATGGCGAGCGAAGCGGCGGTGTGAACCAGCCGTGGACGCCATACGAGTGAGAATGCAGGCATGAGTAGCGAAAGAGGAGTGAGAAACTCCTCCGCCGAATGATCAAGGGTTCCAGGGTCAAGCTAATCTGCCCTGGGTAAGTCGGGACCTAAGGCGAGGCCGACAGGCGTAGTCGATGGACAACGGGTTGATATTCCCGTACCGGCAAAGCAGCGCCCATGACGAACCTAGTGATGCTAAGTGCCCAAAACCTCCGGGATCCTTCGGGACGATGGAGGTGGAGCGCACGACCCAAACTAGTAGTAGTCAAGCGATGGGGTGACGCAGGAAGGCAGTCCAACCGTGGCGATGGTAGACCACGGCCAAGGATGTAGGACGAGAGATAGGCAAATCCGTCTCTCATGTGCCTGAGATCTGACGGGGAGTCCGAATGGACGAAGTGGATAATCCTATGCTGTCGAGAAAAACCTCTAGCGAGCTGTGCGCCGCCCGTACCCCAAACCGACTCAGGTGATCAGGTAGAGAATACCAAGGCGATCGAGTGAACCATGGTTAAGGAACTCGGCAAAATGCCCCCGTAACTTCGGGAGAAGGGGGGCCGGATCCGTAAGCACCCTCGCGGTGCGAAGCGGTGATGGCCGCAGAGACCAGGCCCAAGCGACTGTTTACTAAAAACACAGGTCCGTGCTAAGTCGTAAGACGATGTATACGGACTGACTCCTGCCCGGTGCTGGAAGGTTAAGGGGACGTGTTAGCTTCTTCGTGAGCGAAGCGCAGAACTTAAGCCCCAGTAAACGGCGGTGGTAACTATAACCATCCTAAGGTAGCGAAATTCCTTGTCGGGTAAGTTCCGACCTGCACGAATGGAGTAACGACTTGGGCGCTGTCTCAACCGTGGACTCGGCGAAATTGCACTACGAGTAAAGATGCTCGTTACGCGCGGCAGGACGGAAAGACCCCGGGACCTTTACTACAATTTGGTATTGGTGTTTGGTTCGGCTTGTGTAGGATAGGTGGGAGACTTTGAAGCACGGACGCCAGTTCGTGTGGAGTCAACGTTGAAATACCACTCTGGTCGTACTAGATATCTAACCTAGGTCCGTTATCCGGATCAGGGACAGTGCCTGATGGGTAGTTTAACTGGGGCGGTTGCCTCCTAAAATGTAACGGAGGCGCCCAAAGGTTCCCTCAGCCTGGTTGGCAATCAGGTGTTGAGTGTAAGTGCACAAGGGAGCTTGACTGTGAGACGGACATGTCGAGCAGGGACGAAAGTTGGGACTAGTGATCCGGCGCCGGCAAGTGGAAGCGGCGTCGCTCAACGGATAAAAGGTACCCCGGGGATAACAGGCTGATCTTCCCCAAGAGTCCATATCGACGGGATGGTTTGGCACCTCGATGTCGGCTCGTCGCATCCTGGGGCTGGAGTAGGTCCCAAGGGTTGGGCTGTTCGCCCATTAAAGCGGCACGCGAGCTGGGTTTAGAACGTCGTGAGACAGTTCGGTCCCTATCCGCCGCGCGCGCAGGAAACTTGAGAAAGGCTGTCCCTAGTACGAGAGGACCGGGATGGACGAACCTCTGGTGTGCCAGTTGTTCTGCCAAGAGCACGGCTGGTTAGCTACGTTCGGGAGTGATAACCGCTGAAAGCATCTAAGCGGGAAGCACGTTTCAAGATGAGGTTTCCCACCGGGTAACCGGGTAAGGCCCCCAGTAGACGACTGGGTTGATAGGCCGGAGGTCGAAGGTAGTAATACACGGAGCCGACCGGTACTAATAGGCCGAGGGCTTGTCCCTCTACAGATGTTGCGCGTCCACTGTGTGGTTCCCGAGTTACGGTCGGGGACCGAAGAGCACGAGGAGTTCTTATCGAGAGCTCGTCGGTGCTCCAGGTCAACGCATAACTCCATAGAGTTTCGGCGGCCATAGCGAAAGGGAAATACCCGGCTCCATTCCGAACCCGGAAGTCAAGCCTTTCAGCGCCGATGGTACTGCGACCGGGAGGTCGTGGGAGAGTAGGACGTCGCCGGACAATCTTTCGCGTAGAGGCCACCCACGGGTGGCCTCTACGTGGTTAACGGCCCACGTGCAGCACATCGAAGGAGCGTCCAGACAGTGACTGGCAGAGGACGATCGAGCCAACCGCCGCGCGGCGGCGGCGACCGTCGCGGCCAGGGCAGTGGTGGCGGTCGTGACCAGTCCCGCGGACGCCGGCAGGACGGCTCGGGCAAGCCCGCGGCGGAGCCGCGACAAGCCCGGCGGCAGCCGTGACAAGCCCGGCGCGAGCCGTGACAAGTCGCGCAGCTACTCGCGCCCACGCCGTGACGACACCCGGTCGGACGACCGCTCGCACCGCGGACCAGGCCGTCTACGACGGTCCGCCGATCGACGAGGCGATCACCGGCAAGGAGCTGGACCGCTCGGTCGCCCAGCAGCTGCGCGGCCTGCCCGAGAAGCTGGCGGCCCGCGTCGCGCGCCACCTGGTGGCCGCCGGCCTGCTGATGGACACCGACCCGGCGACGGCCTACCAGCACACGCTGGCTGCCCGGGCGCGCGCGTCACGCCTCGCGGTCGTGCGGGAGGCGTGCGGCGAGGCGGCCTACGCCGCCGGCGAGTTCGCCGAGGCGCTCTCCGAGCTGCGCGCCGCCAAGCGGATGAACGGCTCCACCGACTACCTCGCGGTGATGGCCGACTGCGAGCGCGCCCTCGGCCGCCCCGACCGGGCGCTGGCGCTGCTGCGGAGCCCGGCGGTGGCGAACTTCCCGCCCGACCTGAAGGCCGAGGTGACGATCGTCGAGGCCGGCGCCCGTCGCGACCGCGGTGAGCTGGACGCCGCGCTGCGCACCCTGGAGGCCGCGCCGCTGCGGTCCCAGTCGCGGGAGGACTGGGTGGTGCGGCTGCGCTACGCCTACGCCGACACCCTGCTGGCGGCCGGCCGCACGCGAGGACGCGGTGGAGTGGTTCCACCGCACGGTCGCCATCGACGGCGAGGAGATCACCGACGCCGCGGAGCGCGTCGCCGAGCTCGAGGGCGACGCCTGAACACTCAGCTCGGTCGCCGGCGCACCCGATAGCGCAGGTGAAGCACCCGGTTGCCCTGAAGCACCACGTCGGGATCCTCCAGCAGGTGCTGCGCGTCGACCGACCCGAAGTAGCGCTTGCCGGACCCGAGCACGACGGGTACGACGTCCATGCGCGACCTCGTCGACCAGACCTGCGGCAAGCACCTGGCCACCGACCTCGCCGGCGGCGACCTCGACCAGGCGGTCACCCGCAAGCTCCTGCGCCTTGGCCACGGCTGCCTCGACGCCGTCGACGAAGTGAAACGGCGCCTCGGGGTCCCAGCCCTCGGGCTCCGGTGCGGTGGGTCACGACCGACCACGTGGTCCACCCCGCCCGGAGGCGTCCCGTCCCAGCCGTCCGTCAGGTCGAAGACGTGGCGGCCGACGATCGTCGCCCCGATCTGGTCCCAGTAGGGCCGGGTGTAGTCGTAGGACGTCTGCGACACCTTCAGCACACCGCTCTCGTCCAACGGCACGTCACCGCTGGTCAACCAGTCGAACAGCGGTCCGGGCTGGTCGTGCTCGTCCGCGACGAAGCCGTCCACCGACACCGTGCTGTACATGACCACCGTGCCCACGAGGCTCTCCTCCGCTTGGGTGCGCCAAAACTAGCGTGTCGTCCTGGCACGCCACTTGCGCTCCACAGGCCAGAGCTCCCGGCAGGCATCCACAGCGCCCAGTTGTCCGAGGTGCACGGGCCACGCGCTCGAGCGATCCTGTGCTCCGGAGGTGGTCCCATGACGGACAGGTCCGCCGCGCTGAGCGGCGAGAGCACGGACAACACGGTGGAGCTGCGCGGGCGGATCTCGTCGGCGCCGGTCGAGCGCGAGCTGCCGAGCGGGACGGTGATCACGACGTTCCGGCTCTCGGTGCCGCGTGCGAAGACACCGATGACCGCCGGCTCCGCACAGAGCGTCGACTGGGTCGACTGCGCTGCGTGGAGCGCGAGGTGCCGGCGCACCGTGGGCGGCTGGGTCAGCGGTGACGAGGTCGAGGTGACCGGAGCCCTGCGGCGTCGCCACTTCCGAGCCGGGGACGCCTCGACGAGCCGCCTCGAGGTGGAGGTGCTGAGCGCCCGCCGCGCCCGCGCCAGGGAACAGCCGGCCGTCTGAGCGGCCTACTCGTCGGCGAGGTCGCGCATCACCAGGCCCATGCGCGGCTTGGGTGCGAACGAGGTCGACTTCCGGGGCATCCGCAGGCCGCGGGCCGCACTCGCCATCACCTCCGCGACCGACGGTGGTGTCACCGCGACCACGAGACCGGGCTGGCGCGAGGTGGTGTGCAGCGCCTGGTCGAGGCTGTGGTGGTAGCCGATCTGGTCCTCGGCCACCCCCCAGGCGGGGAGCAGCACCTCGTGCAGCACCGCCGCGTCCACGGGCTGGGTGCGCGCGGTCGCGACGAGCCCCCAGGCCTGGCCGTCGCAGACCACGAACCAGGCGCGCTCGGGGTCGCCGGCGTGGGACTCGAGCGCGGCGAAGGCGCTCTCCCGGTCGGGCTGGGTCTCGAAGTGGTCGCCGCGGTCCTCCGAGACGTCGTCCAGGTCGGCGATCGTGAGCGCCGCGACCGAGCGGTGGATGGGCCCGATGTGCAGCGGGTGGTCCCGCTGGTCCACGAGCATCGCGAGACCGCGGTCCCAGGGGGAGTCGCCCGGCGGCAGGTCGGGGTCCCGCAGCTCGCGCTGCAGGCGCAGGTAGGCCGCGTAGCGGTGGTGGCCGTCCGCGATCAGTGCCTGGGTCGCCGGCGAGCTCGCCGGCCACCAGCGGCGAGCGTCGACTCGTCGGTCATCGCCCAGAGACGGTGCGTGCTGCCGTCGAGTGCGTGGAAGTCGGCCACCGGTGTGCCGGCCGCCGCCTCCTCGATGACGCCGCGCAGCCGCTCGCTGCCCTCGTGGACGAGCAGGATCGGCTCGAGGTTCGTCATCGTGGTGCGCATCAGCACGGTGCGGTCGTCGACGAACGCATCCATCACGTCCTCGTGCGGGAGGACCACGCCCTCGCTCTCGTCGTGCAGCCCCACCAGCCCGATGAGGCCGCGCACGGCGGTGCCTTCGACGGTGTACTCGTACAGGTAGAGCCCGGGATCGTCGTCCGCGCGCAGGAACGACTTGGCCCGCCACTTGTGCAGCCGGTCCCGAACAGCCTGGTAGGGACGCTCGTAGCGCCGTGACAGAATCAGCCGCACGATGTTGCGACGGTTCGCGGCCTCCAGGTCCCGGACCGTCTCGGCGTCCAGGACGTCGTACGGCGGAGAGATCACCGTGCCGAGGTCACCGACCACCTGCGCGTCGAACCGCAGCCCTCGCAGCGGTCGCAGCGTGAAGGGGCTGTGCCCAGGAGATGGCTCGGTGACCACCCGCGCAGCCTACGGGTCGGCGGCGCACACATTTCGGCGAGGAGGAGCAGCGGTGCAGGCGAGCGACGGGCCGCTGTGGGACCGCTACGACGTCGCGCTCCTCGACCTCGACGGCGTCGTCTACGTCGGCCGTGACGCGGTGCCCGGCGCGGTGGATCACCTGGCCGCGGCACAAGCAGCCGGACTGCACCTCGCGTTCGTCACCAACAACGCCTCGCGCACCCCGGACACCGTCGGCGACCACCTCCGCGAGCTCGGCGTCGACGCGTCGGACGAGGACGTCGTCACCTCCGCACAGGCCGCCGCGCGGATGCTGAGCAGTCGGCTGCCCGGTGGCTCGGCGGTCTTCGTGATCGGCGGGCGGGGGCTCGAGGTGGCGCTCGTCGAGGAGGGGCTGCGCCCGGTGCAGAGCAGGGACGAGGACCCGGCGGCCGTCGTGTCCGGCTTCTCCGCAGACCTGCGCTGGGGGACCGTGATCGCCGGCGCGATCCTGGTGCGCGACGGGCTGCCCTGGGTGGCCTCGAACACCGACCTGACCGTGCCGACCCCGGACGGCCCCGGGCCGGGCAACGGCGCCCTGGTGGGCGTGGTCGCCCGCTTCGCCGAGCGCGAGCCGGACGTGGCCGGCAAGCCCGAGCCGCCGCTGTTCGAGGAGACGCTGCGCCGGGTCGGCGGCGAGAGCCCGCTCGTCGTGGGCGACCGGCTCGACACCGACATCGAGGGCGCGAACCGGGTGGGCTGCGACTCGCTGCTGGTGATGACCGGGGTGACCGATCTGGCGACGTTGGCAGCCGCGCGCCCGGAGCGTGCGTCCGACGTACGTCGCGACGGACCTCGGGGCACTCGGCCGACCACATCCCCAGCCTGAGGTCGAGGGCGACGTCGTCACCGCGGGCGGCTGGCGCGCGTCGGTGCGCGACGGCAGGCTGAGCGTCGACGGCGATCGCGACCCGAGCGACGACTCGAGCCTGGACGCCTGGTGGCGGGCCGCGGCCGCTGCGGCCTGGCGCCACCTCGACGAGCACGGCAGCGCGGCGGACGTCTCCGAGGTGCGGGTGCCGGGTAGCGTGAGCGGCTGACGAGTCACCGCCGACGTGGAGGGCCCATGAGCGAGATCGTGAGCGAGACCGTGAGCGACGACGGTCACCGTCGAGCAGCCGGCCACCGGGCACCCGGTCGTCGACGAGGTGCTCGCCTCGCTGGCCGGTCTCGACGATCGTCCCGCGGCCGAGCACGTGGCGGTCTTCGAGCAGGCTCAGGACCGGCTGCGTGCGTCGCTGTCCGAGGCGAGCGACGAGGCCAGCCCGGCCGGCGACGTGCCGACCGAGGCCTGACGCCCTAGCCTCCGGGGCCGATGCCGCGCCGTCTGCGTCTCGACGCCGAGCTCGTCCGGCGTGGTCTGGCGCGGTCGCGTGAGCAGGCCGCCGAGCTGATCGCGGCCCGGCGGGTGACCGTCGCGGGCGCCGTGGCCGAGAAGCCCGCGACGGCGGTGACCACCGACGTCGCGCTCGTCGTGGTAGCCGATCCCTCACGACCCGACTACGTCTCCCGCGGCGGGCACAAGCTGGCCGGCGCGCTCGCGGCGTTCGAGCCGTCGGGGCTGGTCGTGAGCGGCCGCCGCTGCCTCGACGCGGGCGCCTCGACCGGCGGCTTCACCGATGTCCTGCTGCGATCCGGCGCCGCAACGGTGGTGGCCGTCGACGTGGGCTACGGCCAGCTCGCCTGGTCCCTGCAGAGCGACGACCGGGTCGAGGTGCACGACCGCACCAACGTGCGCGACCTGACCCCGGAGCTCCTCGGTGGCCGGGTCGACCTCGTGGTCGCCGACCTGTCGTTCATCTCGTTGCGGCTGGTGCTCGACGCTCTCCTCGGCGTGACCGAGGACGACGGCGACCTCGTGCTGATGGTGAAGCCGCAGTTCGAGGTCGGCAAGGGGCGGGTGGGCCGCGGTGGTGTCGTGCGCGAGTCGGAGCTGCGCGCGGAGGCGGTCTCCGAGGTCGCGCGGCTCGCGGCCGAGCGTGGCTGGGGTGCGCGCGCGGTGACCACCAGCCCGCTGCCCGGTCCGGCCGGGAACGTGGAGTTCTTCGTGTGGTTCCGCCTCGGCCCGGCGACGGTGGGGGAGGCGGAGATCGCCGACGAGGTACGTCGTACGGCGGAACTGGGGGCTCCCGATGAGAGGCTGGGGCCGTGACCAGCAGCTCCGCCACCGACGAGCGTCGTGTCCTGGTGATCGCCCACATCGGGCGCACGGACGCGCGCGAGGTGGCCCGTGACTTCTGCCGGGGGCTCACCAAGCACGGACTGGCGACCCGCGTGCTCGCCGAGGAGGCCACCGAGCTCGGCATGAGCGCCCCCGACGTCGAGGTGGTCGCCGCCGACGCGAACCCCGCCGCCGACTGCGAGGTCGTGGTCGTCATCGGTGGTGACGGCACGATCCTGCGGGCGGCCGAGCTGGCGCGCGAGTGCGGGACCCCGCTGCTGGGCATCAACCTCGGCCACATCGGGTTCCTGGCCGAGGCCGAGTCCGACGACGTGGACTTCTCGATCGAGGCGATCGTGCAGCGGCGCTACACCGCCGAGGAGCGGCTCACCATCGACGTGGACGTCTACGAGGACGTCGACCCGCAAGGAGCACCCGAGGCAGGCAAGCAGCTGGTCGCCTCGACCTGGGCGCTCAACGAGGCCAGCATCGAGAAGGCGGCCCGCGAGCGGATGCTCGAGGTGGTCGTCGAGGTCGACGGCCGGCCGCTGTCGCGCTGGGGCGGCGACGGCGTGGTCTGCGCGACCCCGACCGGCTCGACCGCCTACAACTTCAGCGCCGGCGGCCCCATCGTGTGGCCGGGAGTCGAGGCGCTGCTGCTGGTGCCGCTCAGTGCGCACGCCCTGTTCGCGCGACCGCTGGTGGTGGCGCCCGACGTCGGTGCTGGCGGTCGAGGTCATCAGCGCGCAACGACGGCTCGGGCGTGCTGTGGTGCGACGGCCGACGCACCGTCGACCTGCCGCCGGGCGCCCGCATCGAGGTGCGCCGCGGCGAGCGGCCGGTGCGGCTGGTCCGCCTCCACGAGGCGCCGTTCACCGACCGGCTGGTGGCGAAGTTCGACCTGCCCGTGCAGGGCTGGCGCGGCCTCGCGGTCGAGCGGCTGCGAGACGACGACGACCCGGCGCGGCGATCGTGCTTGAGGAGCTGCGGATCACGTCGCTCGGCGTGATCGAGGAGTCGGTGCTGGAGCTCGGCCCCGGGTTCACCGCGATCACCGGCGAGACCGGCGCCGGCAAGACCATGGTGGTCACCGCGCTCGGCCTGCTGCTGGGCGGCCGCGCCGACAGCGGCGCGGTCCGCACCGGCGCCCGCGCTGCCCGCGTCGAGGGCCTGGTCCACCCCGGTGAGGCGGGGAGCGACCTCGCCGAGCACGTCGCGTCGGCCCTCGACCAGGCGGGCGGCGAGCTCGACGACGGCCGGCTGGTGCTGGCCCGGCAGGTCTCCGCGGAGGGCCGCTCACGAGCCTTCGCCGGCGGGGTGTCCCTGCCCGTCTCCGCGCTCGTCCTCGCTGGCCGACCCGCTCGTCGCGGTGCACGGACAGTCCGACCAGCACCGGCTGCTGCGCCCCGCGACGCAGCGCGACGCGCTCGACGGGTTCGCGGGCGACCGCGGCCCTGGCGCTGCGCGCCCGCTTCGAGCGAGGGCCACGCCGCGCTGCTCGAGACCGAGCGTGAGCTGGCCGAGGTGGTCAGCTCCGCGCGCGAGCGCGCCCGCGAGGCCGACCTGCTCCGCTTCGGGCTCGACGAGGTCGCCGCCGTCGACCCGCAGCCCGGTGAGGAGGAGACCCTGGCCGCCGAGGAGACCCGGCTGGGCTTCGCCGACACGCTGCGCAGCGCCGCCGAGCAGGCGCGCGAGAACCTCTCCGCCGAGGAGGGCCCCGACGCGCTGGGCGCCGTCTCCGCCGCCCGCAAGCACCTCGACGGCGTCCGCGAGCACGACCCCGAGGCGGCCGCGCTCGCCGACCGGCTGGCCGAGATCAGCTACCTGCTCTCCGACGTGGCCGCCGACGTGGCGTCGTACGCCTCCGGCGTCGAGACCGACCCCGCTCGGCTGGCAGCCGTCTCCGAGCGGCGCGCCGGCGCTGACCGCGCTCACCAGGAAGTACGGCGCCGACGTCGACGAGGTGCTGGCATGGGCCGAGTCGTCGGCGGCTCGCCTGCTCGAGCTCGACGGCACCGACGAGCGGATCGGCGAGCTGCAGGCGCGACGCGACCCAGCTGCGCGCCGAGCTCGCCGAGATCGGCGCCTCGCTGTCGGCGGAGCGGCAGCAAGGCCGCCGCGCGGCTCGGGGAGGTCGTGACCGACGAGCTCGCGTCGCTCGCGATGCCCCACGCCCAGCTCAGCGTGGCAGTCACCAGCACCGACGACCCTGAGGGCCTGAGCGTCGGAAAGCGGACGCTCCGGTTCACGCACACCGGCATCGACGACGTCGAGCTGCTGCTCGCGGCGAACCGTGGCGCCGAGCCGCGCCCGCTGGGCCGGGGCGCCTCCGGCGGCGAGCTCTCCCGGGTGATGCTCGCCGTCGAGGTGGCGCTCGCCGCGACCCGACCGGTGCCGACGTTCGTGTTCGACGAGGTCGACGCCGGAGTGGGCGGCAAGGCAGCGGTCGAGGTGGGCCGGCGGCTGGCGCGGCTCGCCCGGTTCGCGCAGGTGGTCGTGGTGACCCACCTGCCCCAGGTGGCAGCGTTCGCCGACCGCCACGTCGTCGTGGTGAAGAGCGACGACGGCACCGTGACCACCTCGGGGCTCACCACCCTGGACGACGCCGGGCCGGGTCCGCGAGCTGTCCCGGATGCTCGCCGGGCTGGAGGACTCCGACACCGCCCTTGCCCACGCCGAGGAGCTGCTCGCCACCGCTCAGGAGGCCCGCTCGGCAACCGGCTGAGCCTGCGACGCACCCCTTTGCGGGTCCCCGGATCGAGCACTCCTGCGTGTCACGATTGCTCGGTCATGAGACTGTCCTCGCGCGAAAGCTCCGTCGAACGCGTTCCCGGGTTGAGCGGTCCCGTCCGGATGGATCGGCGCACCGGCTCGCTCGTGCAGCGCCTGCGACCAGGCGACATCGCCGTCATCGACCACCTGGACCTGGACCGAGCCAACGCCGAGTCGCTGGTCGACTGCGGCGTGGTCGCCGTGGTCAACGCGTCGCCGTTCATCTCGGGCCGCTACCCCAACCTCGGGCCCGACCTGCTGGCGCGGTCGGGCGTGATGATGGTCGACGACGTCGGCACCGACATCTTCGCCAGGGTCAAGGACGGCAGCAAGGTCAGGTTGCACGACGGCGCGGTCCTCATCGGTGACCGCGAGATCGCCACCGGCCGCGTTCTCGACGTGGGCGAGATCAGCGAGCTGATGCAGGACGCGCGCACCGGGCTGACGACGCAGCTGCAGAGCTTCACCCACAACACGACGGAGTTCCTGCGTCGCGAGCAGGAGCTGTTGCTCCACGGCCGGGGGATCCCCAGGCTCGACACCGACCTGGAGGGTCGACCCGTCATCGTGGTGGTGCGCGGCTACGACTACCGCGAGGACCTGCGCGGGCTGCGAGCCTTCATCCGCGACCAGCACCCGGTGCTGATCGGTGTCGACGCGGGTGCCGACGCCCTCGTGGCCGCCGGCCACCAGCCGGACATCGTCGTGGTCGGCGAGGAGGGCCTCGGGCAGGGCGACCCCGGCGACGGAGGCGGCGGCGCGGTCTCGGACCGCGCCCTTCGTGGCGCTCACGAGGTGGTGCTGCACACCGACCAGTCGGCCCGGCCAGTCGGCGGTGACCGGTTGAACCGACTGGGAGTCCGGCACGAGACGCTGACGGCGTCGGGCACCAGCGAGGACGTCGCGCTGCTGCTCGCGGACGTCCGCGGCGCGAGCCTGATCGTCGCCGTCGGCACCCACGCGACCCTCGACGAGTTCCTCGACCGGCAGCGCGCCGGGCTCGCCAGCACCTTCTTGACCCGGCTCCGCATCGGGCCGAAGCTCGTCGACGCGCGATGCATCCCCCAGCTGTACGCGAGCCGGTTCCGGCTGTGGCAGCTGCTGCTCGTGCTGCTGGCCGGCTTCGTGGCCCTCGGTGCCGCGATCGCCACGACACCGGTCGGACAGGACTGGTGGGCGTCGGTGTCCGACGCGGGCCAGGACGCACTCACCTGGATCCAGGGACTGTTCCCGTGACCTCTCTGCGCCACCATGTCGTCACCGTCATGGCGGTCTTCTTCGCGCTCGCGGTCGGCATCGTGCTCGGCGCCGGACCGCTGCGCGGCGAGAGCGACGGCGGCCGGTCGGACCAGGCCGAGCGGCGACCAGCAGGTCAGCACCGACATGCGCTCCCAGGTCACCGGGCTGCGCAGCAGCAACGAGTTCAGCGACGACTTCGCCAGGACCGTCGCGCCGAACCTGATCGGCAGGTCGCTGCGCGGACGCAGCGTCACGATCGTGGCCCTGCCGACCGCCGACGCGGACGACGTCGACGCGCTCAAGCGAACTCGTGCCGGTGGCTGGCGGAACCGTCGCCGGCACCCTGCGTGCGGGTGCGCAGCTCGTCGACGCCGGGGACAAGCAGCTCGTCGACGAGCTCGGCAGCCAGCTCGCCGGCCGCACCAAGGGCGTGAGCATCTCCCCGGACGCAAGTGCCTACGAGCGCATGGGGATCCTGATCGGGCGCGCCGTCGCGACCGGGACCCCGGCGGCAGCCCGGTCGACGCGCACGGCCACCGGCATCCTGTCCGGCCTCGACACCGCGGACCTGCTGTCCGCGGACGGCCGGCTCAGCCGGCGTGGCGACCTCGTGCTGTTCGTCGACCGGCCCGGGGAAGGGCGACGCCGACCAGCGGCGCGGCGCCGGCGCCATCCTCACCACGCTGGTGCGAGAGGTCGACGCGAAGTCCGGCGGGGTCGTGCTCGCCGGGCCGGTGGCCGCGGCCCAGGCCCACGGCGAGCTCCAGGCGGTGCGCGCCGACGCCGGCGCCACCAAGGTCGTCTCCACCGTGGACTCCGTGGACCGGGTCGACGGCCAGGTGGTCACGATCTTGGCGCTCGCCGGCCAGGCGGCCGGCCGCTCCGGCCAGTACGGCGCGGTCGACGCCGCCGACGGCTCGATGCCCGGCGCCCGCTAGGTCGCCGAGCTGGCCTGACGCTGGTTGAGGTGCCGAGGCGCTAGCCGAGGCCTCGAAACCGGGTGACGTGGGCGCTGAGTCTCTGCGCACGTGCGGTGGTTTCGAGGCTCGCTTCGCTCGCACCTCAACCACCGTGCGGAGCGATCTCGGATCTCATTCGGCGTGCCGGTTTTCGCGACTGGCGGGGGCCGTTGGTAGGCTGGAACCCCGTGGAGGGTCGACGACTTCGACCGTCCCGCCCCATGACCGGGACCGACCACGGGAGCTGAGTTGGCCGCTGCGACGTACTCGACCGGACCGACCAAGCACGTCTTCGTCACCGGCGGTGTCGCGTCGTCCCTGGGCAAGGGACTGACCGCCTCCAGCCTGGGCAGCCTGCTGAAGTCACGCGGCCTGCGGGTCACCATGCAAAAGCTCGACCCCTACCTCAACGTCGACCCCGGCACCATGAACCCGTTCCAGCACGGCGAGGTCTTCGTGACCAACGACGGCGCGGAGACCGACCTCGACATCGGCCACTACGAGCGGTTCCTCGACACCGACCTCGCCGGCATCGCGAACGTCACCACCGGCCAGGTCTACTCCGAGGTGATCGCCAAGGAGCGCCGCGGCGACTACCTCGGCGACACCGTCCAGGTGATCCCGCACATCACCAACGAGATCAAGGACCGCGTCCGCGCGATGGCCGGCCCCGAGGTCGACGTGGTGATCACCGAGATCGGCGGCACGGTCGGCGACATCGAGTCGCTGCCGTTCCTCGAGGCGGCTCGCCAGGTGCGTCACGACGTCGGGCGCGACAACGTGTTCTTCCTGCACGTGTCGCTGGTGCCCTACATCGGGCCCGTCCGGGGAGCTGAAGACCAAGCCGACCCAGCACTCGGTCGCCGCGATGCGCTCGCTCGGCCTGCAGCCGGACGCGATCGTGTGCCGCTCCGACCGGCCGATCCCCGAGTCGATGAAGGCGAAGATCTCGCTGATGTGCGACGTCGACCGGGAGGCCGTGGTCAACGCCAGCGACGCCCCGTCGATCTACGACATCCCGAAGGTGCTGCACGCGGAAGGGCTCGACGCCTACGTCGTACGCCGTCTCAACCTGCCGTTCCGCGACGTCGACTGGACCGAGTGGGACGACCTGCTGCGCCGGGTCCACCACCCGGTGGAGGAGGTGACCGTCGCCCTGGTCGGCAAGTACGTCGACCTCCCCGACGCCTACCTCTCGGTCGGCGAGGCGCTGCGCGCCGGCGGCTTCGCGCACGAGGCGAAGGTGAACCTGGTCTGGGTGCCCTCCGACGAGTGCCAGACCCACGAGGGCGCCGCCCGCCACCTCGCCGACGTCGACGCGGTGTGCGTGCCCGGTGGCTTCGGCATCCGCGGCATCGAGGGCAAGGTCGGCGCGCTGGAGTACGCCCGCAGCCACGGCATCCCCACGCTCGGCCTCTGCCTCGGGCTGCAGTGCATGGTCATCGAGTTCGCCCGCCACGTCGCCGGCATCGACGAGGCCGACTCCACGGAGTTCCACACCGGCTGCTCGGAGCCGGTGATCGCCACGATGGCCGAGCAGGAGCAGTTCGTGCAGGGCGCCGGCGACCTCGGCGGGACCATGCGGCTGGGCCTCTACCCGGCCCACCTGCAGGAGGGGTCGGTCGATCCGGGAGGCTGTACGGCGAGGCCAAGGTCGAGGAGCGGCACCGGCACCGCTACGAGGTGAACAACGCCTACCGAGACCGCCTCGAGCAGGCCGGACTGGTGTTCTCCGGGACGTCGCCGGACAACAGCCTCGTCGAGTTCGTCGAGCTGCCGCCCGACGTGCACCCGTACTACGTCTCCACGCAGGCCCACCCCGAGCTGCGCTCCCGGCCGACCCGACCGCACCCGCTGTTCTCCGGCCTCATCAAGGCCGCGATCGTGCGGCAGCAGGAGCTGCGCTTCCCGATCGACGAGACGACGCTGCGACGCCGGGTCGACGACGAGCCGGCCGACAGCCTCCCCGGGTGAGCGACGCCGCCGACCCCGGGAGCATCCGCGACGAGCCCGAGGAGTGGACGGTCCACGACGTCGAGCGCGTCTGGCAGGGCGACGCGCCGTTCTCGGTCCGTCGCGACACGATCTCCAACCCGGCGCGCCCGGATGTGCGGTTCTCGCGACTGGTCCTGGACCATCCCGGTGCCGTGGTCATCCTCGCGGTCGACGAGCAGGAACGGGCGCTGGTGCTCCAGCAGTACCGGCAGCCCGCCCTGCTCCGCTTCGTCGAGCTGCCGGCCGGGCTGCTCGACGTCGAGGACGAGGACCCGCTCGTCGCCGCCCAGCGGGAGCTCCGCGAGGAGGGTCTCGTCGTCGCCGAGCACTGGACCCACCTGTTCGCGACGTACTCCTCGCCGGGCGTCTCCAGCGAACGCGTCACCTACTTCCTCGCTCGGGGGCTGTCCGAGGCACCCGACCGCGGCGGCTTCGAGCCCGAGCACGAGGAGGCGGACATGACGACCTCCTGGGTGCCGGTCGCCGACCTGGTCGAGGGCATCCGCGACGGGCCGGATCACCGACGGGCCGACCGTGCAGGCGCTGCTCGGCTACCAGCTCTTCGTCGCTCCAAACGGTGGTTGAAGCGGGTGTCTCCCTCTCGCGGCAGGTGCGCTCTGTGGACGGGGTCGCCGAGGCGCCTCATTCTGCGGGCTAGACCGTGCCGAGGCGCCTGGTCCTGCGGAGGGCCCGCAGAACGTGAGGCGCCTCGGCTCCTCGTGCGCGCGCTTTGCGCGGCACTAGACTCGACGGCGGTCGTCCCGACGACGTGACGACCGCCCAGTGAGAGGAACCCTGGTCGATGAAGGTCGGCGTCCCCAAGGAAGTCAAGAACCACGAGTACCGGGTGGCGCTCACGCCGGTCGGCGCGCACGAGCTCACCCAGCACGGGCACGAGGTGTTCCTCGAGCGGCAGGCGGGTGTCGGGTCGCAGATCCCCGACGAGGAGTACGTCGCCGCGGGCGCGAAGATCCTCGACAGCGCCGACGAGGTGTGGGGCAGCGCCGACATGGTGCTGAAGGTGAAGGAGCCCGTCGCCGAGGAGTACTCGCGGATGCGCGAGGGGCAGACGCTGTTCACCTACCTCCACCTGGCCGCCGACCAGCCGCTCACCCAGGAGCTGGTCAAGCGCGAGGTCACCGCGATCGCCTACGAGACCGTGCAGCTGCCCTCGGGCGGTCTGCCGCTGCTCTACCCGATGTCGGAGGTCGCCGGCTGCCTGGCTCCGCAGGTCGGCGCCTACGCGATGATGAAGGCGCAGGGCGGCCGAGGCGTGCTGATGGGCGGCGTCGGGGGAGTGGCCAACGCCAAGGTGGTCATCATCGGCGCCGGCGTCTCCGGGCAGAACGCCGCGAACATCGCGCTCGGCATGGGCGCCGACGTCACGCTGCTCGACACCGACCTCGACAAGCTGCGGCTGTCGTTCTGGCGCTACAACAACCGCGTGCACGGGCTCGCGTCGTCGAAGCTGGCGATCCAGCAGCAGGTGACCGAGGCCGACCTGGTGATCGGCGCGGTGCTGATCCCCGGCGCCAAGGCCCCCAAGCTGGTCAGCAACGACCTGGTCTCCCAGATGAAGCCGGGCTCGGTGCTCGTGGACATCGCGGTCGACCAGGGCGGCTGCTTCGAGGACACGCACGCCACGACGCACGCCGACCCGACGTACATGGTCCACGAGTCGGTGTTCTACTGCGTCGCGAACATGCCCGGCGCGGTGCCGAACACCTCGACCTACGCGCTGACCAACGCGACGCTGCCCTACACGGTCGCACTGGCCGACAAGGGCTGGGAGCAGGCGCTGCGAGACGACGCGTCGCTGGCGTTCGGGCTGAACACCCACGCGGGCAAGGTCACCAACAAGCCGGTGGCCGACGCGCACGGGCTCGAGAGCGTCGCGCTGGAGGACGTCCTCGGCTGAGGGCGACTCTCCACAGTGGCTTGGCGACAGTGACCGCGCAGCCTGGTGGCACTGACGTGGTGCGCGCGATGCGCACCTACCTGGACCACCTCGTCGTCGAGCGCGGGCTCGCGGACAACACGCTGAAGTCCTACCGGCGCGACCTGCGGCGGTACGCCGGCTGGCTGGCCGCCCAAGGCGTCGACTCGCTCGACGCCGTGCGCGAGGACACCGTCACCAGCTTCCTGGTGGCGCTGCGCGAGGGCGACGCGGAGCACCCGCCGCTGAGCGCGGGCTCGGCGGCACGCACGGTCGTCGCGGTGCGGGGGTTCCACAAGTTCGCGGTGCGGGAGGGGCTCTCGTCGGTGGACCCGTCGGCCGCCGTACGCCCCCCGGCGCCGGCCAAGCGGCTGCCGAAGGCGCTGCCGCTCGCCGACATCGAGCGCATCCTCGACGCCGCCGGAGCGCCCGGCACGGCGCTCGCGCTGCGCGACCGGGCGCTGCTGGAGCTGCTCTACGGCACCGGCGCGCGGATCTCCGAGGCGGTCGGCCTCGACCTCGACGACCTCGACCTCGACGGTGACAACGGCGACACGGTCCTGCTGCGCGGCAAGGGCGGCAAGGAGCGGATGGTGCCGGTCGGCTCCTACGCCCGCGAGGCCCTCGACGCCTACCTGGTGCGCGGCAGAGGCGCGCTGGCCGGCCTCGGGAAGGGACTCCCGGCGGTCTTCCTCAACGCCCGCGGCGGACGGCTGTCGCGGCAGAGCGCCTGGGCGGTGCTGGCCAAGGCGGCCGACCGGGCCGGGGTCACCGCCGAGGTGTCGCCGCACACGCTGCGGCACTCGTTCGCGACGCACCTGCTCGACGGCGGCGCCGACGTGCGCGTCGTGCAGGAGCTGCTCGGGCACGCCTCGGTGACCACCACGCAGGTCTACACGCTGGTGACCGTGGACAGCCTGCGCGAGGTCTACGCGACCGCCCACCCGCGAGCCCTGGAATGAGAGTTCGGCATCCTCGCAGGGTCTTGACGCGCCTGCCCGGATGCGAGGGGATAGGTGCCGACCCCAACCAAACCGGCCCAAGACGGGCTTGCGACGGCCACGGTCCGTCGTTCTTCTCGGGGCCTCATGAGAGGCAGAACGCATGATCTTCAGCAGCACGCGCGCGGCGCTCGCCGTCGCCACGCTCGGTCTCGTCGCCGGCGGCACCGGTGTCGCCGTGGCGAGCAGCCAGGACCAGGGCCACGGCGGCTACGACCACGGCGGCGCCCCCAACGACATCCCGAACCTCGGCCTGGTCAAGACCGACATCAAGGCCTACTACGGCGACACCGGCACCGCTCAGCCCGCCGCCGACAGCCGCTACGCCGACGACGTGGCGAAGGTGGAGCGACGGGCCGCGAACAGGCTGCCCCAGCTGATCAAGAAGGCGGACGCCCATCCGGCGATCGTCGTCGACGTCGACGACACCTCGCTGTCGACCTACAACTACGAGGCGCTCAACGACTTCGGCTACAACCCGGCGGTGAACGCGAAGTACATCCACGAGACCGGGATGAAGGCGGTTTTCGGGATGCCGCAGCTGCTCACCGCCGCCGCACAACAAGGGCGTCAGGGTGTTCTACGTGACGGGAAGGCCGACCACAGACGCGTTCGGCTCGACCCAGCGGGCGGACACGCTGCGCGACCTGGCCGCGGCGGGCTACCCCGACGTGCGGCCCGGCCACCTGTTCACCCGCAACAAGCCGAACCCGCCGGCGTACCTGCAGAGCTGCGACAAGCCGAACGCGACGCCGGCGACGTTCTGCACGACCGTGCAGTACAAGTCGCTGACCCGCCGCCACATCGAGCAGCTGGGCGGCGGCCAGGACGTGGTGCAGAACTTCGGGGACCAGTTCTCCGACCTGCAGGGCGGCTACTCCGACGCGACGTACAAGCTGCCGAACCCGATGTACTTCCTGCCCTGACAGGACCTGACAGAGCCTTCCAGCGACTCTGGGGACGGTCCAAAAAGACCGTGGCCCGTCCCCAGAGTTGTGCACAGGTACGGACCTCGTTGTGTACGGCGCGCCTCCGCCGTACACACTCCGTCCCCAGATTAGATGTGGATGTCAGCAGGTCCCGTGTTCCGGTTGTGGGGCGTGGGGCCAACCCATATGGTCGCCGCGAGCTGCTGCGACATACCGACGAGTCGACATTCGCTGCAGTAGCTCCCCGGGAGTGGCCCGACGAGAGGCAGCGACGTGTTCCACAAAGGCTCAGGACACAATTTCGCGGGCAGCAGCGCTGCCGAGATCCCGCCGCTCGTGCGAGCGCCCGCCCCGCCGCCTGATCGCCCAGGCGCGTCGTCGAGCGACCCGATCCCGTTCCGGCGTCCTGAACAGCCGCTGCCACCCGATCCGGAGGAGCTGCACGCCGCCGACCCGCCGCCGGTCGAGGCGCCGCCCGAGGTCGTGCTCGGCCCGACCGGCCGTCCGATGCCGTACCTGCCGGAGCCGCGCCCGATCGGCATCCACGGCAACGCCCGCATCATCTCGATGTGCAACCAGAAGGGTGGCGTCGGCAAGACCACGACGACCATCAACCTGGGCGCCGCGCTCGCGGAGTACGGCCGCAAGGTCCTGCTCGTGGACTTCGACCCGCAGGGGTCGCTGTCGGTGGGCCTCGGCCTCAACCCGCACGACATGGAGCTGTCGATCTACAACCTGCTGATGCAGCGCGACGTCGCGATCGACGACGTGATCGTGCCGACCAACGTGCCCGGCATGGACCTGCTGCCGTCGAACATCGACCTGTCGGCCGCCGAGGTGCAGCTGGTGCACGAGGTCGCGCGCGAGCAGTCGCTGCAGCGGGTGCTGCAGCCGGCGATCTCCGAGTACGACGTGATCCTCATCGACTGCCAGCCGTCGCTCGGCCTGCTCACCGTCAACGCGCTCACCGCCTCCGACGGCGTGATCGTGCCGCTGGAGTGCGAGTACTTCGCGCTGCGGGGTGTCGCGCTGCTCAAGACCACGATCGACAAGGTCACCGAGCGGCTGAACCCGAACCTCACGATCGACGGCGTGCTCGGCACGATGTTCGACGGCCGCACGCTCCACGGTCGCGAGGTCATGCAGCGGCTGGTGCAGGCGTGGGGCGACACGGTCTTCCACACCGTGATCCGGCGGACCGTGAAGTTCTCCGACTCGACGGTGGCCGGTGAGCCGATCACCACCTACGCCGGCGAGTCCGCCGGTGCCGACGCCTACCGACAGCTGGCCAGGGAGGTGCTGGCTCGTTGTCCCGACGAGTGAGGCTCCCGGCGGCCGACGACCTGTTCCGCCCCACCGTCGTACCCGCCCAACCCACGTCGAGCAACGGCTCCGCCGTTCCTGCTGAGCCTCCGAGCCAGCCGGGGCCGCGGGCGTCGAGCGGTCGGGTGCGGCACGACGAGAAGATGACGGTCTACGTCACCGCGGACGAGCTCCTCGAGCTCGAGCAGGCGCGGCTGATGCTGCGACGGCTCGGGCTGAGCGTGGACCGGGGACGGCTGGTGCGCGAGGCGATCGCGATCACGCTGGCCGACCTGCACGAGAACGCAGACGACAGCGTGATCGTGAACCGTTTGCTCCAGGCATGACGACAGCCTTGGTGGACGAGGGTGCCCTCACCGACGAGTCGGGCAGCACGTTCGCCGTCCGCCTCGACAACTTCGAGGGCCCGTTCGACCTGCTGCTGAGCCTGATCGCCAAGCACAAGCTCGACATCACCGAGGTCGCGCTCTCGCAGGTCACCGACGAGTTCATCGCCTTCATCAAGGTGGCGGGCCGGGACTGGGAGCTGGAGCAGACCTCGTCGTTCCTGCTCGTGGCGTCCACCCTGCTCGACCTCAAGGCGGCCCGGCTGCTGCCGCAGGGCGACGTCGAGGACGAGGACGACCTGGCGCTGCTCGAGGCGCGCGACCTGCTGTTCGCGCGGCTGATGCAGTACAAGGCGTTCAAGCAGGTCGCCGGCGTGCTCGAGCAGCGGATGGCGGGGGAGGCCAAGCGGTTCCCGCGGGCCGTGGGGCTCGAGGAGCGCTTCGCGACGCTGCTGCCGGAGGTGCTGATCGGTCTCGGCCTCGACGAGCTCTCCGCGCTGGCGCACCGCGCGCTCCAGCCGAAGCCGGTGCAGGAGCTGTCGCTGGCCGCACATCCACGCCCCGACGGTGAGCGTGCGGGAGCAGGCCACGCTGGTGGTCGGGCGGCTGCGGCGGCAGGGCACCATGACGTTCCGGGCGCTGTCCGCCGACTCCCCGGACCTGCTGACCACCGTCGCGCGGTTCCTCGCGCTGCTCGAGCTGTTCCGCGAGGGCGCGGTGTCGTTCGACCAGATGACCCCGATGGGGGAGCTGTCGGTGCGCTGGACCGGTGCCGAGGACGGCGAGGTCGACATCACCGACGAGTTCGACGGGGCACCCCGAGCCTCGGCCGGTCGAGCCTGTCGAGACCGCTGTCAGCCGACGACGAAGAGGACCCCGAGTCGTGACCGACACCCTGGACATCCCGCTGGCCGACCTGCGCCCCGCGCTCGAGGCGGTGCTGATGGTCGCCGACCAGCCGCTCGACCACGTCACGCTGGCGTCTGCGGTCGGCTACCCGGCCGACCAGGTGAACGACGCCCTGGCGGCGCTGGCCGAGGAGTACGCCGAGCAGGAGCGCGGCTTCGACCTGCGCAACGTCGCCGGTGGCTGGCGCTACTACACGCGCGAGGAGTACGCCTCCGTCGTGGAGCGCTTCGTCGTCGACGGCCAGCAGGCGCGGCTGACGCAGGCGGCGCTGGAGACGCTCGCCGTGGTGGCCTACAAGCAGCCGGTGAGCCGCGCCCGGGTCTCGGCGATCCGAGGCGTCAACGTCGACGGCGTGATGCGCACGCTCGTGACCCGCGGCCTGGTCGAGGAGGCCGGGCAGGACGAGGAGACCACGGCGGTGCTGTACCGCACGACGAGCTACTTCATGGAGCGCGTCGGCATCACCTCGCTCGCCGACCTGCCCGAGCTGGCGCCGTTCCTGCCGGAGATGGACGACTTCGAGGACCCCGACGAGCACCTCTCCGACGTGACCGAGTCTGCGCCGGAGCAGCCCGGCCCTGCATGATCTGTGCATGACCTCCGGACCCGACACTGATCGCCTCGAGCGTGACGACGACGGGCTGGTCCGGCTGCAGAAGCTGCTCGCCCGGTCGGGGGTGGCGAGCCGCCGGCGCTGCGAGGAGCTGATGCTCGCCGGTCTCGTGGAGGTCGACGGCGAGGTGGTGACCCGGCTCGGCACGAAGGTCGACCCGCGCACCGCGGTGATCCGGGTCGAGGGGCGTCGGCTGCCGCCGATGACCGAGCACGCCTACCTGGCGCTGAACAAGCCGCGAGGCGTGGTCTCGACGATGTCCGACCCCGAGGGGCGGCGCACGCTGTCCGACCTGGTCGCCGACCGGCCGGAGCGGCTGTTCCACGTGGGGCGGCTCGACACCGACACCGAGGGCCTGATCCTGCTGACGAACGACGGCGACTTCGCGCAACGGGTCGCGCATCCGTCGTACGAGCTGGAGAAGACGTACGTCGCCGAGGTCGACGGCGTGGTGCGCAAGCCGACCCTGGGGCGGCTGCGGCAGGGCGTCGTGCTCGAGGACGGACCCGTCGACGTCAGCAGCGCCAAGGTCGTGTCCTCGACCGCCGACCGCTCGATCGTCGAGCTGGTGATCCACGAGGGGCGCAACCGCATCGTGCGGCGGCTGCTCGACGAGGTCGGCCACCCGGTGCGACGCCTCACCCGCACCGCGATCGGGCCGGTGCTGCTGCGCGGCCTGCCGTCGGGCCAGCTGCGCGAGCTGACCCGCGACGAGCTGGGCGTGCTGCTCGACGCAGCCAAGCTCTAGCGCGGTCGCGCCGTCGTCAGCCGGAGATCGACCTGGCGCGGTCGATGAGCGTCTCGGAGTCGCGCAGCAGCTGCTGGGCATCCGCCAGCCGAACCACCGTCGCACTGTCGCGTCGGGCACGGCCGTCCCTCGTCCACTCGGTCGCGGACCGGACACTGGCCGGCGCCATCACGACCTCGCCCGTCAACCGGAGCAGCCTCATGCCGAACACCCGCGCGCGGACGTCGACAGCGACCACGACGCCGTCGGCCAGCCGGGCATCGGCGTCGGTGACCAGCCGTGCGCGTGCGTGGTGTGGCTCAGCGGGACCCGGCGCGCTGGGCGGTGCGGCTCTCAAGGCTTGCTGCGACCTTCTGCGCCGCCGCGCTGATCTGGGCATAGCGCTCCTGTCCTGCCTTGCTGCCGAGCACGTAGCCGGCGCCGAAGATGATTGCTGCCTTGATCACGGGCGCTCCTGACGTCGCCTGAGCGCGGACACCGCCGCGCTCGCCATGGTCATCGCCATCGCCCCGACGACCACGGACGCGCCGGAGCGTCCGGCCGTCTTCGGGTCCACCGAGCCGATGGCGCGCTGCCACTTGGACTTCCTTCTGATGAGTCTCATGTCGTTCCCTCCTTGACGCGGCTCAACGAGCCGCGGCGGTTGCCTTCTTGACCGCGCCGACAAGCTGCGGCTTGCGCATCTTCGAGCGCCCCTCGATGCCGAGCCCGGCAGCCAGGTCGAGCAGCTGGTCGCGAGTGCGCTCCTCCAGGTCGTCGAGGTCGCTGTTGTCGCGCGAGGTGCGGACCGTGCGGGCCGTCTCGAGCTTCACCTCGTGGGCGAGCTCGTGCGTGGTGGCCAGCTGCTCGTCGGCCTCCTCGGCGTGGTCGCCTGCCTGCGCCGCCAGTCGCTCTGCCTCGCGGTGCGCCTCGTCGGCTGCCTCCTGCGCCGCTCGGGCGACCTCGTCGGCCATCCGGCGCGCGTCAGCCATGCGGGCCGCTGCATCGTCGACCTCGGCCTGGGCGCCGTCGCGTGCGTCGTCCGCACGGGCCTGCGCCTCCTCGTTCGCGGCGTCGACGTCGTCCTGCACGCGGGCCACTTCATCGTCGCCCTCGCGCTCGGCCTCGGCGCGTGCCTGCGCCACCATCTCGTCGGCTCGCTTCTGCGCCTCCGCGACGCGTTGAGCGACGAACTCGTCCCGCTCCTGTCGCGCCGTCTCCAGTCGCCTTGCACCTTCCTCCGCGGTCGCGGACGCGTCCTCGGCGACCGCCTTGGCGTCCTGCGCGGCCTGCATCGCCTGCTCCTCGCACTGCCGCGCCTTCGCGACGGCATCTTGCGCCTGCGCGATTCGCGACTCGAGAGAGTCGGGGACGAACGGAACCGCGTCGGCAGCCGCGAGACGCAGCTTGCGCACTCCGGTGCGTACGGCGGAGCCGCCGTTGTCATCGCTCTTGCTCTTGCCGTTCCCCGACGACCCTTGGCCGTCGGGGAAAGCCTTCCCGATCAGCCATGCGGCGTTGCCGGGCAGCTCGACGAGCCCTTCTGTGGCCTTGTCCCGCAACCAGCGGGTCGGCGAAATATGCGTCATGGGTTTCCCTCCCGAGTGAGACGCTCCTCACAGGCGGCGGTACCCGGGGCAGGTGGCAGCAAACGGCCGCCGGGCTGTAACGCTGGGTTACACATGGCAGAACCGCCTTGTGGCACAGGGGTTCACCGCCAAGGCTCCGCGTTGCAGGTGGCCGTTAGGGTGTGGCGCGTGGCAGTCAGGGCGGTGCGCGGCGCGACGCAGCTCGACGAGGACGTGCGCGAGCACCTGCTCGACCGGGTCGCGGAGATGGTGCTCGACGTGACGACCGCGAACGGGCTGGACGTCGACGACTTCATCAGCGTGATCTTCACGTCCACCCCCGACCTGGTCTCGGAGTTCCCCGCCTACGCCGCCCGCCGGCTCGGCTTCGTCGACGTGCCGCTGATCTGCGCGCGCGAGCTCGACGTCGCGGGCGCGATGCCGCGCGTGGTGCGGATGCTCGCGCACGTCGAGACCGACCTGCCGCGCTCGGACATCACGCACGTCTACCTGCACGGCGCCGCCGCGCTGCGCCGCGACCTGGCGAAGGTCCGCGAGGTCCCCGATGCCACTTGACGGTCCGGTCCTGGTGGTCGGCGCCGGCCTGCTGGGTACGTCGATCGGGCTCGCGTTGCGCCGCCAGGGCGTCGACGTCGCGCTGCGCGACGTCAGCGACGAGCACCTGCGCATCGCCACGGGGCTCGGCGCCTCGAACATCGACGCGGTCGACGCACACCCGCAGCTGGTGGTCGTCGCCGTTCCTCCCGACCACCTCGTGGCAGCAGATCACCGAGGCGCTCACCGAGACCGACGCCGTCGTCACCGACGTCGGCAGCATCAAGCAGGGCCCGCTGCGGGCGACGCAGGCCGCCGTCGAGCCGGAGCGGCTCGCCCGCTACGTGGGCAGCCACCCGCTCGCGGGCAGCGAGCGCTCGGGACCGTTCGCGGCGTCGGCGGCGCTGTTCGACGGCCGGCCGTGGGCGATCACGCCCCACGACGACGCCGACCCGGCCGCGGTCGAGCTGGTGACCGAGCTGGCCCGCGCGTGCGGCGCGACGCCGGTGACGTTCACGCCCGAGGAGCACGACCAGGCGGTCGCGCGCACCTCGCACCTGCCGCACCTGCTCGCCGCGGTCGTCGCGGGCCGGCTCACCGACGCGCCGCGTGCGCACCTCGCGCTGTCCGGGCAGGGGGTGCGCGACGTCACCCGGATCGCCGCCGGCGACCCGGCGCTGTGGCAGCAGATCCTCAGCGAGAACACCGCCGCCCTGACGCCGCTGCTGCAGGAGGTGCGCGACGACGTGGACGCGCTGCTCGCCGCGCTGGCGAGCCAGCGACCGCCCCGCGCTGGCGACGCGTGCTGGGTCGCGGCGTGGACGGCACGGCCGTGATCCCCGGCAAGCACGGCGGGCCGATCGCGCGAGGAGACCACGCGTCTACGTGGCGGTGCCCGACCACCCCGGCGAGCTGGCCCGGCTGCTCGCCGAGGCGGGCGAGATCGGCGTGAACATCGAGGACCTCCGCATCGACCACGACCCGGGCCGGGAGTACGGCCTGGTCGAGCTCAGCGTCGCCGCCGACTCCGCCGACCACCTGCTCGGCTCCCTGGCGGACCGGGGCTGGACCGCTCACAGGTAGGCTGCTGCGGTTGTCCTAAAGAGCGTGAGAGGCAGGTCGGCAGTGGTGAGCGGCAGGGGCGTGGTCGTGGCGATGGACGGCCCCTCGGGGTCCGGCAAGTCGAGCACGGCCCGCGGCGTCGCCTCGCGGCTCGGGCTGCGCTACCTCGACACCGGCGCGATGTACCGCGCGATGACCTGGTGGATGCTCGAGAACGGCGTCGACACCGAGGACGCCGACGCCGTCGCGGCCCACGCCGACGAGCCGGTGCTGGTCTCCGGCACCGACCCCGAGAACCCCACGATCACCGTCGGCGAGACCGACGTGGCCGAGGCCGATCCGCGGCCAGGCGGTGACGTCGGCCGTCAGCGCCGTGAGCGCGGTGCCCGCGATCCGCGAGCGGCTGCTGCGTGAGCAGCGCGACGTCATCGGTGACGGCGACATCGTCGTCGAGGGGCGCGACATCGGCACCACCGTCGCGCCGGACGCCGACGTGAAGGTGTTCCTCACCGCCGACCCCTCGGCGCGCGCGACCCGCCGGGCGGCCGAGCAGAAGGGCGCCGACCTCACGGCCACCGAGCAGGACCTGCTGCGCCGCGACACGCTCGACTCCGGCCGGGCCGCCTCGCCGTTGACGATGGCCGACGACGCGGAGCACATCGACACGACGCCGTACACGCTCGACGAGGTCGTCGAGCAGGTCGTGGCCCTCGTGCGCGAGGCCGTGTCGAGGGCGAGCCATGACCACTCAGCCTGAGCCCGTCGCGGCCGGACCCGTCCCGGTCCTCGCCGTCGTCGGCCGCCCGAACGTCGGCAAGTCGACGCTGGTGAACCGCATGATCGGCCGCCGCGAGGCGGTCGTGCAGGACGTCCCCGGCGTCACCCGCGACCGGGTGTCGTACGACGCGACGTGGAACGGTCGCGCGTTCACCGTCGTCGACACCGGCGGCTGGGACCCCGACGCCCACGGCCTGATGGAGCGGATCGCCGCGCAGGCGGAGGTCGCCACGACCATCGCCGACGCCGTGCTGTTCGTGGTCGACGCCACCGTCGGCATCACCGACACCGACGAGGCGGTCGTGCGGATCCTGCGGAAGTCCGGCAAGCCCGTCGTGCTCGCCGCCAACAAGGTCGACGACGAGCGCGCCGAGGCCGAGGCGCACGCGCTGTGGAACCTCGGCCTCGGTGAGCCGATCCCGGTCTCCGCGCTGCACGGGCGAGGCTCCGGCGACATGCTCGACGCGGTGCTGAAGGCGCTGCCCGAGCCCCCGGAGGCGACCTACGGCGAGGTGGGCGGCCCGCGCCGGGTCGCGATCGTCGGCCGGCCGAACGTCGGGAAGTCGTCGCTGCTGAACAAGCTCGCCAAGCAGGAGCGGGCCGTCGTCGACGACGTCGCCGGCACCACGGTCGACCCGGTCGACGAGCTCGTCGAGATGGGCGGCCGCACCTGGCGGCTCATCGACACCGCCGGTGTGCGGCGCCGGGTGAAGGAGGCGTCGGGCCACGAGTACTACGCCAGCCTGCGCACCAACACCGCCATCGAGCGCGCCGAGGTCTGCGTCGTGGTGGTCGACGGCTCGCAGCCGATCTCCGAGCAGGACACCCGCATCATCACCGCCGTCGCCGAGGCCGGCCGCGCGCTCGTCATCGCGTTCAACAAGTGGGACCTCGTCGACGAGGAGCGCCGCTACTACCTCGACCGCGAGGTCGACCGCGACCTCGTGCGGGTGCCGTGGGCGCCGCGCGTCAACATCGCGGCCCGCACCGGCTGGCACGTCGACAAGCTGGTGCCGTCGCTCGACGCGGCCCTGGCGGGCTGGTCGACCCGCGATCGGCACCGGCGCGCTGAACTCGTTCCTCGGCCGCCTGGTCGCCGAGCACCCGCACCCGGTCCGCGGCGGCAAGCAGCCGCGCATCCTGTTCGCGACGCAGCCGTCCACCGAGCCGCCGACGTTCGTGCTGTTCACGACCGGCAAGCTCGAGGCGTCGTACCTCCGCTTCGTCGAGCGCCGGCTCCGCGAGGACTTCGGCTTCGTCGGCAGCCCGGTGCACGTCCAGCAGCGCCCACGGAAGCGCCGCGAGCGCCGCTAGCCACCGGTTGGTCGAGCTGCTCGCTTCGCGTTGGTCGAGCGCTCGATCCGGTGGCTACGGCACGAGGTCTCGCCACGGAGCGACAGCACTGCGGATCCGCGCCTGGGCAGCGGCGAGGCGAGCGGCCTCGAAACCGTCTATCGGCAGAGTCTCCGCCCGGTCGGTGGTTTCGAGGCTCGCTGCGCTCGCACCTCAACCAACGTTGTGGTCGTACGGCATCGGCACCCCGAGCTCGTCGAGCTCGGCCTGTGCTTCATCCGACGCGAAGGCATCAGCGCCAGCGTGCAGGCGCGCTCGTAGCGCGCTCCGAGCTGCTCGAACCCGGCCAGTGCGGTCGCCAGGTCGTCCGGGTCACCGCTGAGGCGGGCCCGGGCGCGAGCGACGACGGCGGCTGCCCAGGGGTTCTCACGGGCGGCGGGCTCGGCCGCGAGGAGGCGGGCGGGAGCGTCCGGCTGGCCGGTGGCGACCGCGAGCTCGGCGGCGACGGCCCAGGGGTAGGCGTCGAAGTACCAGTGGCGGACCTGCGACCAGGCGTCCTCCTCAGCGGGTGGCACGGCGAACCCGGGCCCCGCGAGGGGCTGCCGCCCGAAGTGCAGCGCGAGCCTCAGTCTCGACGAAGGTGACCATGCCGCTGACCTGGAAGTGGATGTTGCGGGTCTGCTCACCGGCGAGCTCGACCCCGGCGAGCGTCCGCCACTCATCGGCCGCTGCATCGTCACCACGGAGCGAGTGCGGCAGCACGAGCGAGTAGAGGTTCGGCGCCAGCCAGCGCGCGGCGGGCCGACCGGAGGCCTCCCATATTTCGCGGACTCGTTCGCCGCGAGCGATCGCCTCGTCGAAACGGCCGAGCAGCACGAGCGGCACGATCGGCTTGCTGTGGACCATCAGTGGAGCAGCCGCGACCAGCTCCTCGTCGTCGAATCGCTGTGCAGTCTCGAGGGCGAACTCGACCGCACCCGCGCTGATCGCGTTCTCCACCGTCATGTGGAGGATGTCGTGGATCTCGGTGCCGGCTCGAGGCTGATGCGGAGGGCAGCCGCGCGAGGAGGCTCAGCCGACGGGCGCCGAACTCATGCGTCCTCGCGAGCTGACCGTTCATCATCTGCGCCGATCCGAGTGCGTCGAGGGCGGCGCTTACGAGGATGGGGTCGTCGGCCCGTTCCGCCGCCTCGAGCGCGGCTTCGAACATCGTCACGTCGGGCACCTCGACGACACGCGTGTTGGTCCATGCGTCGGCAGCGACGAGCTGCGCTCTCGCGGACACATCGTCGGGTGGGGCGACCTCGTGGGCCAGGCGAAGCGCCTCCTGCAGCTCGGCGAGCTCGACGTCGTGCTCGAAGAGCGCCGGGAAACGCGTTGCCAAGGACACCGCCTCTGCGAGCACCGCTGACTGAGTTGCGGGGTCGCCGGCGGCCGCGGCCCGATCCGCCGCGGCGACGCCGTACTCGTAGCGCAGCTGCCCGATGTTCTCCACCTGCGCGACTCGGGCGGCCGACCAGAGATCGCGTGCGGCCTGGGTCCCGTCGGGCTCCAGGTCGGCCGCGCGCAGGTAGTGCCCTCGCGCCTCAGCGAGGAACCGACGCGCGAAGGTCAGGTGTCCGAGCGTTCTGGCCAGCCGCGCGGCGAGGTGCCCGTCGGCCAGCCCGAGCGCGGCGCGGAGGTTGTCGACCACGGCGTCGAGCTCGGCCCGGTACGACTCGTCGTTCTCGAGCCGGTCCTCGATGCCGGTGGCGACATCGACTGCCCAGGCGACGTACCGCTCGGTCACGGCGTCGAGCTCGCCGGCTTCGGTCAGCTTGTCCAACGCGTAGGCCCGCACGGTCTCCAGCAGCGACCACCGCTGCCGGGTCTGCCGATGCACGAGGAAGCTCTTGTCCGCCAGGCGCCCGAACAGATCGGCCACGGTCGCCGCAGGCATGTCGATGACCGCGGCGGCTGCGGCGATGTCGAAGTCACCGGCGAACCGGCCCAGGCGTCGCAACGCGGTGCGTTCCTCGTCGTCGAGCAGCTCGTGGCTCCAGTCGAGCATCGCGCGCAGCGACCGGTGCCGCCTGTCGCCGCCGTGGCCACCGCTGAGCAGTCGAAGACGATCCGACAAGCCGGCCCGCAGCCCCGAGACTCCCAGTGCCGCGCTGCGCGCGGTGGCCAGCTCGATCGCAAGCGGCATCCCGTCGAGCTCCGCGCACAGCTCGGCGACCACCTCCGGGTCCGCGTCGAACTGCGCATCCAGCAGCCGAGCACGGTCGAAGAACATCGCCACCGCTTCGGAGTCGGCCGCGCCTCCGGTCGAGTCGGCCACCAGGGAGAGTCCCTCGCAGCGGTACGACGCGCTCACCCGGCACGCCGATCCGCGCCCGGCTCGTGGTCAGCACGAGCAGGTCGGTGGTCTCACCGAGCAGCGCCGTCAAGAACTCGGCGGTGTCCTCGAGCAGGTGCTCGCAGTTGTCGAGCACGAGAAGGGAGCGTCCGGGTCGCAAGCCGCGCCAGGACAGCGTCGAGCAGCGCCTGACCGGGGCGCTCGGTCACGCCGAGCACCGACGCCACCGTCTGCACGAAGAACCCGGGGCGGGTGCTGACGAGCTCGACGAATGTCGCGCCGAGGGGCAGTGTCGGAGCCAGGTGCCGCGCCACCTCGCCAGCGAGCCGGGTCTTGCCCACGCCTCCTGGGCCCAGGAGCGTCACCAGACGCGAGGCGCCCAGCGCCTCGATCAGCTCGTCCTGCTCGCGCTGTCGTCCGATGAACGGCGTCCACGCGGCCGGCAGACCACGTGCCCCGCCCTCTGCGGCGGTGGTGTCCGCGGTCTCGAGGCTCGGTGCCAGCGCCGCGAGGGCACGGCGGTCGGTGACCTCGAGCTTGCGCAGCAGCGACGAGACGTGCGTCTCGACGGTGCGGACGGAGACGTGCAGCCGGGAGGCGATCTGCGCGTTGGACAGGTGCTCACCGAGGGCGGCGAGCACCTCGGCCTCACGGGTGGACACGCGCGATGGACCCTGCGTCACCCGCTCATCTTGCCTTGATCGGCCCGCTCGATGCGCAACACGAACCCGTGGCGTCTACGTGGTGAACCCGTGGTCGGCACGGATGGCAGGGCCCGCGGCCGGAACGAGTCTGGATGCACAACACCGAGCAGAGGAGCCACCGATGTACAGCAACCAGACCGCAGACCTGGCAGCCGCTCACCAGCGCGACCTGATGGCCGCCGCGGACGCCCGCCGCCTCAGCCGTCAGTTCCGCGCCGAGCGCCGCGAGGCCTCGACCTTCCGCGTTCGCCGTGCGTGGATGCGGCGGACGACCGGCTCTACTCGACCGGCCCCGTCCCAAGGGTGACCGTGGCCGTGTGCGAGCTGCCCGCCGTGTCGGTCCAGGTGACGCTGACGGAGTCGCCGGGGGAGTGGGCCGCGATGGCCGAGCGCAGCTCCTTGGCGGTGCTGACGTCGCTGCCGTCGACGCTCGTGATCCGGTCGGCGGCGGCGATGCCCGCCTGGGCGGCCGGCGTGCCGGGGTAGGCGCCCTTCACCTGCGTGGACGTGCCGGCGAGCGCGACACCGAGGAAGGCGGGGGAGCCGTAGTCGTAGCGGCTGCTCGTGACACCGCTCTCGAGGTCGTCGGCGATGCGGACCACCTTCGAGATCGGGACTGCGAAGCCGACCACGTCGCTGCCGCTCGAGGCTGCGGTCGTCATGCCGACGACCTCGCCCTGTGCGTCGTACGTCGCGCCGCCGGAGTCGCCGCCCACCACGTCGGAGCTGATCTTCGTGAGACCGGTCAGCCGCTCGCCCGAGGCGGTGCCTTCGCTCTGCGTGGTGATCGACTGGTTGAGCGCCAGCACCTTGCCGCTGGCGGCGCTGAAGTAGTCGACTGTGCCGTTCGCGTCGCCGACCGCGGTGACCTTGTCGCCGACGGACACCCCGTCGGTGTCGGGGGTCACCGTGCTCAGGCCGGAGGCGCCGGTGAGCTGCAGCACGGCGACGTCGTCCTTGGCGTCGGCGCCGACCACCTTCGCGACGTACGTCTTGCCGGTGCTCATCACGGTCGCCTTGACGGTCGTCGAGCCCTCGACGACGTGGTGGTTGGTGACGACCTCGCCGTCGGAGGTGAGCACCATGCCGGTGCCGGCGGCCTTGGCGCCGGCGTACTTCATCGTCGAGACGATGCGCACCAGGCCGGTCAGCTGCTTCGCCGACGCCTTGGAGGTCGAGTCCGACGAGCCGTCCGAGCCTTCACCTTGCCCCGGCTGCGACCCGAACGGGTTGCTCGGCAGCTGGCTCTCGCCGCTGCCGCCGGTCGACCAGCGCCACCCCGGGTTGCCCGGGATCTGCTCGGTGCCGGAGCCGTCGCTGCGCGTGCTCTGCTGGCTGGAGGCGCCGGACGTGGTGCCCGCCGACCCGGTCGGCAGGCCGTGCCCGCCGACGTACCCGGCGCCGAGCCCCGCCGCCCCGGCGACCACCGCGGTGGCCGCCACGGCCGCGATCATGCGACGCGGACCCGCCCGACGCGGCTGCGGCGCCTCGACCGGCGGGGTGGGTTGCGGGGTCTGCTCGTTGTCCATGGCTCAAGAGAACCGGCCGATCCGGAGAGTTCCCTGTGAGGACGCGGGTGCGACGGCAATGTGCCGCCGAAGAAATCCCTGAGAAGCAGCGCTCCGGCAACCGGGGGACCGACCCGTCGGACCGCACCTGGCGCTGCGATAAGGTCATCGCGCCCGTTTCGCCGCTTGCCGGATCCGCGGGCATCGGGCTGTGGCGCAGTTTGGTAGCGCACTTGACTGGGGGTCAAGGGGTCGCAGGTTCAAATCCTGTCAGCCCGACAAAATCTCGTCGAACGTCTTCGCAGGTCAGAGCGGTCAGAGGGTGAGCCCACGCCGTCGTACGTGGCCCAGTCGACGATGCGACGGAGAGGATCCGGACCAGAGCGGCAGCAACGACGCGCTCCACGACACGGTCCAGCGTGGCGATATCCGGCACGCCAGGTGGCGCCCATGGGCAACCTGTCCGTCACAGCCCGATGTCGCGGGCTGGCGCCGGCGCTGGCCGCGGACGACTCCGATGAGCTGCTTGTGTCCGTCATGGTCGGTCCCCACGAGCGGCGATGGACGGGGGTTGCGCACCACGCACGCCTGGGGCTAGACCTGAACCAGGTTTCGGGAGGTCGGGATGGGCAATCACCACGACGGCATGCCAACGGTCTGGGTTCTCTGCCGGGTGGTCGTTGTGTGTTGCATAGTCGCGTTGGTCTCCAGCTGCGGTGGTAACGGCGACAAGACCGGCGTCTCACTGATCATCAAGACCCAGACCAACCCGTACTTCGTGTCCATGAAGCAGGCCGCGCAGAAGGCCGCCGGTGAGAGTGGCGCCCACCTGTCGGTCGCCTCGGGACAGGCGGACGGCGACACGCAGTCGCAGATCAACGCGATCGACACCGCGATCGCTCGCGGCGACAAGGGCATCCTGATCACCTCCAACGGACCCGCCGTCAACGCCGCACTGCGCCAGGCCAAGGACTACGGGTTGTTCGTGATCGCCCTGGACACTCCCCTCGACCCGGCCAAGACTGCTGACGTCACCTACGCGACCAACAACTTCCAGGCCGGCAAACTGATCGGCGAGTACGCCGCGAAGCGGCTCAACGGCAAGCCCGCGGTGATCGCGATGCTGGACCTGTACGACGACCAGGTCGTCTCCGTGGACGTCGACCGCGATCACGGCTTCCTTACCGGCATGGGCATCGACCCCGGCAGCAAGACACTCAACGCCAAGGAAGCCAGGAAGGGCACCTACAAGGGCGGGAAGGGCGGCAAGTACACGATCGCGTGCCATCAGGCGACGCAGGGCGCCGTGGACGGCGGCCGCAAGGCGATGGAGCAGTGCCTGTCCCGCAACCCAGACATCAACGTCGTCTACACGATCAACGAGCCGGCCGGCGAGGGGGCGTACGCCGCACTGAAGGCCGACAACCACCAGGACAAGGCGTTCATCGTCTCCATCGACGGCAGCTGCCAGGGCATGGCCGACGTGCAGAACGGGATCTTCGCCGCCGACGCGACGCAGTACCCGGGCAAGATGGCGCAGCTCGGCGTGAACGCGATCGCCAAGATCGCCCAAGGGAAGCAGGCGCCCTCTCTCCCGCGCGGGAAGGACTACCTGGACACCGGCACCAAGCTCGTCACCGCGAAACCACTCCCCGGGATCGACAGCCAGACACCCGACCAGGGCAAGAAGACGTGTTGGGGAACGGTGGGCTGATCACAGTGGACAAGCAGAGGAGCACATCGTGAGCAACGAGACGCAGACCGCCGAGACACCCGCCTCGGCGGAGGACCTGCTGCCCACCCGGCACACGCCCGCCCAACGGCTCCAGCACATCCTGCACGGCAACCCGGCGCTGAGCCCGCTCATCGTGCTGATCGTGGCGGTGATCGTGTTCGGCATCTTCGCCGACAACTTCCTGCGGCCGCAGGCCCTCTCCCTGCTGGTGCAGCAGATGGCTGTCGTCGGTGCGCTGGCGGTCGGTCAGACCGTCATCATCCTGACGGCCGGCATCGACCTGTCTATCGGCATGGCGATGGTGCTGTCGTCGCTCGTGATGGTCAAGCTCAACTACGACCAGGGGGTCCCCGGACTGATCGCCCTGCTGATCGGCATCGCCGTCGGTCTGCTCACCGGAGTTCTCAACGGTGTCCTCGTAACCAAGGTCAACCTGCCGCCCTTCATCGTCACTCTCGGCACCTTCTCGATCTTCACGGCTGTCTCGCTTCTGTACGCCGGCGGACAGACCATCGCGCTGGATCCCAACGCGCTCTTGGTGTGGACCGGCAAGACGATCAGCATCGGCAGCGTCAGCATCACCTGGGGAGTCATCTTGATGCTGCTGCTCTACCTGGTGGTCGGCTTCGCGTTGCGCAACACGGCATGGGGGCGACATCTCTACGCCACCGGCGACGACCGCGAGGCCTCCCAGCTCGCCGGCATCAACACCGACAGGGTGCTGCTCAGTGCCTACATCGTCGCGGGCGCCACCGTCGGCGTGGCCGCCTGGATCGTCTGCGGCCGGGTCGGCGGCGCCGACCCCAACGCAGGCCTCAACTACAACCTGCAGAGCATCACCGCAGTCGTCATCGGCGGCACCAGCCTCTTCGGCGGGCGTGGTCTGGTGATCGGCAGCCTGATCGGTGCACTCATCGTCCAGGTGTTCAACAGCGGCCTCGCGCTCGCCGGCGTCGATCCGAACTACCAGGTGCTGGCCACCGGCATCCTGGTGATCCTCGCCGTGTCGGTCGACCAGTGGATCCGGAGGGTCAAGGCATGACGGACACTTCGACCGAGGAGCGCACCAGCCCCGACTACACCGCGGAACCGATCCTCGAGGCCGAGGGCATGGTCAAGCTGTTCGGTCGCGTTGTCGGCCTCCGAGGAGTCGACCTTCGCCTCTTCCCCGGAGAGGTCCTCGCCGTGATCGGCGACAACGGCGCCGGCAAGTCCACCCTGATCAAGTGCCTGTCCGGCGCGATGATCCCCGACCGTGGCAGCCTGAAGGTCGCCGGCAAACCGGTCAGCTTCAAGTCCACCGCGGAGGCGCGGGTCGCCGGGATCGAGACGGTCTACCAGACCTTGGCGGTCGCTCCGGCGCTCGACATCGCCAGCAACCTCTACCTCGCCCGCGAGATCCGGCGGCCCGGCCTCGCGGGATCGGTGCTGCGGATGCTCGACACCAAGGCGATGCGCGCCCACGCCTCGGAGCACATCAAGAGTCTCGGCATCTCGACGCTGCAGAACATCAACCAGTCGGTCGAGACCCTCTCCGGGGGCCAGCGCCAGATCGTGGCAGTGGCTCGCACCGGCGCGTTCGGGAGCAAGGTGGCGATCCTCGACGAGCCGACGGCCGCGCTCGGCGTACGCGAGACGGCGCAGGTACTCCGGCTGGTCCGGGATCTCCGTGACCAGGGCCTCGGTGTGATCTTGATCAGCCACAACATGCCCAACGTGTTCGAGACGGCTGACCGGATCCATATCCAGCGGCTCGGAGGTCGCGCCGCCGTGATCAGCCCGGAGTCGCACTCGATGCAGGATGCGGTCGCCATCATGACGGGCGCGGTGACGGTGCCGGAGGAGGAGCAGAGCCTGCGGTGAGCCGGGCGTGAAGCTCAGGTGACGCTGGTCTCTTGCGCTTCGTGGATCAGTCCTCGAGCGCGGCAATCACGTCGTGGCTGTGAGTCAGTGGAATCCGATTGCCCTCGAGCTCGATGCGGGAGCCGGTGGTCGTCTCGATCAGTTCGAGTATCCGCACGTTGACCCGTTGGTGGACCTTTGCCTCGAGGGTGTCGCGTGGGATCTGGAAGACCATCGGTCCGGCAGGGCTGTGGCGGTGCGCCGCATCAAACCCGTACACATGCGTGCTGGTCACGCCGACCAGCAGGTGGCCCGGCAAACCGCTGGCTTGGTCGTGCAGATGTGCTCCGGCCATGGACCCACCGACCGTGGCGACCGAGTCGGCCAGGCCGCCGGGGCCGAGGCTGTCGCCGACCAGACCTCCGGCGAACATGCTGCCTGTGTGGCCGCGAGGCATGAACTGTCCCGCCGCAACCACTTCCTCGCCGAGTCCGCGCTCCTGCAGCGCCGTCTGGACGGCTTGAATCATCTGTTCCTTGGCCATGTCAGCCCCCTCAAGCCGGCGAATGAAAGCCCTCAGTGTGGATCCCGAGGGACAGGCCTGAGTCACCCAAATCGGGCCAGGGCCACAACAGCGTGGGAGACGATGCGGCTAGGGCGACTGGGTATAGACAACAAAGCCGCACGAACGGATCGTGCGCCCGATCCAGCTCAGCGCGAGCGAGGATGCCCGAGCCGATGCAGCACCGCGCGGGCGCATCGGGTCCCGGACACCAAGGCGCCTTGGAGCGAGGCGGTGTCGCGATGGTCGCCCGCCACGAACAGCCGCTCGGACAGCTCGACGGGTTGCCGCACGGCAACAGGAGGAGGTTGGGTCGGCAGGGCGTGCTGGATGTGGTGGCGTGCCACCAGCTCCCAGCTCTTGGTCGTGATCTCGTAGAGATCGTCCAGATGCGCGCGCACCTCGTGCTCGTCGGCGCTCCCCATGGGTGTGAGCGTGGTGGCCTGCACCAGTCGCCGGCCTGGCGGCGCGTAGCTGGGAGCGGCGGAGGTCATGTCCGAGGCGTTCACCACCGGTCCGCGGCGTCGACCGTCGAGGGCGAGGAAGGGGCGTGGGGCTGGCGCGCGGTCGCAGGCAAACCACCACGTGGTCAACGGCTTCGTCGGCACTGGAGGCAGCGGTGTCAATGCGTCGACGCTCTCGCCGGCAACGGCCACCACGACCACCTCGGTTCGCCAGGTGCGGTCGGCTGCGAGGACTCGAGCCTCCTGAGCGCCAGCGCGAACTTCCTCCACGGTGATGCCGGTGGTGATCCGCCCAGTCAGGGGGCGGGCAAGCTGCTCAGGCAGTGCCTGCATCCCTGCGGCCGGCACACCCGGGGTGCCCAGGGCGAACGACCGGAGCAGGAGCCGCGCGAACGCGGCGGAGCTGACGCCTTCCGGCTCGGCGAGCACTCCGGCGAGGAAGGGGTCCAGAACCTCATGGCGCAGCGGGCCGTTGACGCCCGCACGAGTGAGCGAGTCGGCCAGCGCCTCATCCGGTTTGTCGAGCATGCGTTGGGGACGCACCAGCGTCCCGGCGAGCCACCGGGCCAACGAAAGCAGCTCGCGCGGCGACACGAGCCCCGAGCGAAGGCTCTGCGCGATCAGTCGAGGCTCGCGCCGGGGGTCCGCGACGACGACGAGGCCGCGGTCACGCCGGACCAGGGCACCCGCCCCGAACTGACGCAGCTGCAGAGCCGAGACGTCGACGTAGCGGCGAACCGCGGGGTAAGCGGGGTTGAGCAGCTGGAAGCCGCGGTCGCAGCGAAAGCCGTCGATGACATCGGTGCGGACCCGCCCGCCCACGGCATCGGCACGCTCGAGCACCTGCACGTCGACACCGGCCGCCTGCAGCTCTGCGGCGCACCGCAGACCAGTCACCCCGGCGCCGACCACGATCACCTCGGCGTCCATCAGCCGCCCCGTCGCTCGGTCGCGTGCACAAGCTCGTCGAGCTCCTGGGCTGCCGACCCGATGCTTGATGCCAGCGTGTGGACTCGACCAGCAAGATGCGTCGCGGATGGTCCACCGGCGCACACCAGCGGGACCGCTGGCAGGCTGAGCAGTCGCTCGGCCACCGCGACCGCGGCCGGGCGGTCCTCCGGAGTGACGACAGACAGGACCGCCGCTCGGGCTTCGCGGCTGCGCACCGCCGCCTCCCAGCTGCTCACCGGCACGTCGGCACCGAGGTAGAGGACGTTGAGGCCCCTCCTGCGAATCGCGGTGGCAAACGCCAGGGCACCGAGGTCGTGCTGGCTGCCGGAGGGCAGCCCGACCACGACCGCAGGACCACGGGACCTGCTACCGGCTGCGTCGAACGCGGCCGAGAGACGGCGGTGAACCGCGTGGCTGGCCGTGTGCTCCCCGGCGACATCGATCTCGCCGCGCGCCCAGCCCTCGCCGAGCGCCTCCAGGGCGGGAAACAGCCATGAGTCCACCACGTGCTCGAACGAGCCGAGCGCGAAACCTCCATCGAGGGTCTCCTCGATGCCCACTGCGTCCATCTGCGCTGCCGAGGCCAGGAACCGCTGCATGTAAGTGAACGCGTTGGGCTGGTCGCCATCGTCGGCCGTTACCTTCCCGACGACCTCATCCGGTACGGCGGGGACAGTCCCGCTGCGCACCGCTTCGGCAGCCTCTGCCGGGGACCAGCCGGTGTCCACGAGCCGGCGCATGGTCGAGACCGCTGACAGTGCCTGCTCGTCGTAGAGGCGGTATCCCGACTCGTTTCGATGCGGGACGACGACGCCGTAGCGCCTCTCCCAGGCGCGCAGGGACGCCTCGGATACGCCGGTGAGCCGCGAAGCCTGCTTGATCGTGTACATGGTTTGTCCAGACTAGTGCCCCAACAACCTTGTGCAAACCTTCTACGTCATGCAGAGTTGCGGCTAGGCCCAGGGGAGGGCGCAAACGCATTCAGCGTGCAGGGAGAGGGATGAGGATGACAACGCAGGCTCCAGGTCTCGTCGGGGGGCGCGGCCATGTTCGCGGGAGCCGGTGGCGGCGGGCCGCCGAGGCCGAGTCCCGAGGAGTCCACACCGCCCCGCGCGCCGAAGCCCAGAGCGCACCAGCGGGCGCGGTCAGCAGGCGGGAGCTCGAGGACCTGTGGGATCACCACGGGGGGTCTGCCTACGCGCTCGCTTGCGCACTGCTCGGGGACGAGGCGGCGGCTGCCGAGGTCGTGCGGCTCGCGATGTTCGACCTCGCCCGCTCAGTCCGTGGCGTATCGACCGAGGAGGCTGGGCGGCGCCTGGTTCGCCACGTCTACCGGCATGCCCAGGAGTACGCCGCCGATACGTCCGGCGCGGCGCTGCTGCCTCCCGTCATGGCGTGGCTGAGCCAGCTAGCCCGGCTCCAGCGCGCGAGCCTGGCGTTGTGCGTGTTCGGCGGGCTCACACATCGGGAGGCGGCTGCCCTGCTCGACGTACCGTCCAGCACCGTGGCCGCCCTGCTGACCTCCGGCCTTCGAGAGCTGGGACGCCTCGCTGCCGACGCAAGCGCGACCAGTTCGTAACGGAGCCGCCTCCTTGAACGAGCCGGACGCCCCCGCACCTCGTCTCTGCGAGGGGCCACGTGGCGCAGCCATGCTCCAGGCTGTCCAGGTCGAACCGAAGCATTCCTGGCGTAGCGGCTGCCCGGTACTGCTTCCGACAGCTGGTCAGCTGCCTGACCTGACGTGCATCCGCTCACCTTGAGGGCCGAACAGCCCCAGCATCTCGGCTGGGTGGTCCTCTCGGTTGGCGAGGACGTGGGGAGTGCGGGTGTCGAACTCCACCACCTCGCCAGGGCCCAGGTCGAGGCTGCGACGCCCGAGCACCAGGTGCAGCCGGCCGGACAGCACGTAGAGCCATTCGTAGCCCTCGTGGATCCTGGGCTCGTACGGCGGCTTCGGGTCGTGCGGCGGGACGACGACCTTGAACGCCTGCAGGCCACCCGGTCGGCGGGTGAGCGGGATGAACGTGCGGCCGTGCCGCTTGATGGGCTTGGCGCGCACGCGCGGGTCGCCGGTCTCGGGGGCGTCGACCAGCTCGTCGAGCGGCACTTGGTGGGCCCGGGCCAGCGGGAGCAGCAGCTCCAGGGTCGGCTTGCGCTGACCTGACTCGAGCCGGGACAACGTGCTCACCGAGATGCCAGTGCTCTCCGCCAGCTCCGCGAGGGTGGCGCCTCGCTCGACGCGCAGAGCCCGCAAGCGGGGGCCGACTGCGTCCAGGGTTTCCGTGAACTCCGTCATGCCGATCAGTTTGCCATAACAGCAAAGAAACTTGTCAATCTGGCGACGGGGTCGCATGCTCGCAGACATGGACGAAAACAAGACGTACGACGTGGTCGTGGTGGGCGGAGGCGCAGCCGGGCTCAGCGCCGCACTGGTGCTGGGACGGTCCCGGCGCTCGGTGCTGGTCGTCGACGCGGGCGAGCCGCGCAACGCCCGTGCCGACCACGTGCACAACTACCTCGGCAGGGAAGGGGTCACCCCGGCCGACCTGCTGGCGATCGGTCGTGACGAGGTGCGGCAGTACGGCGTCGACGTACGCCCGGGTCGCGTCTCCTCGGCAAGCAGGGTCGGCGACCGGTTCTCGGTCGGCCTCGACGACGGCACCTCGGTGCTGGCGCGCCGACTCGTGCTCGCCACCGGCGTGGTCGACGAGCTGCCCGACGTGCCGGGCCTGGCGGAGCGGTTCGGCCGCGACGTGCTGCACTGCCCGTACTGCCACGGCTGGGAGGTCGCCGACCAGCCGCTCGGCATCGTCGCCACCGGGCCGGACTGCGTGCACAAGGCGCTGCTGTTCCGGCAGTGGAGCGACGACGTCGTGCTCCTCCTCAACGGTCAGCCCGCGCCGCACGGCGAGGACGCCGAGAGGCTCGCCGCCATGGGCATCGCCGTGGTGCCGGGCGAGATCGCCCGGGTGCTCGTCGACGACGACGCCCTGAGCGGCGTCGAGCTGGTCGGCGGCGAGGTGGTGCGCCGCAGCGCCCTGGTCGTCACCACCGTGCCGACGCCCGACACCTCGCTGCTCGACTCCGTCGGCGGGCCAGATGCACCTGGGGTGAAGGTGGTCGGCAACGCTGCCGCGCCGTACGCCGGCGTCATCGCCTCGGCCGCCGACGGCATGATGGCCGGGACCATGATCAACGCCGACCTCGTGCTGGAAGACACCGAGGCCGCCGTGGCACTGCACCGGAAGGACGTGGCCTGATGAGCGAGCCCGAGCACCAGCACGGCCACGGGCACCCGATGAGCGAGGAAGAGGCCGCGGCCGCGTTCGAGCCGGAGAGCTGGCAGGAGCGCTACTCCGGCGAGGAGAAGGTCTGGAGCGGCAACCCGAATCCGCAGCTGGTGGAGGTGGCGTCCGGGCTGACTCCGGGCACCGCGCTCGACGTCGGGTGCGGAGAGGGCGGAGACGTGATCTGGCTGGCCGAGCACGGCTGGCGGGTCACCGGCGCCGACTTCTCCGCCAACGGACTGGCCCGCGCCGCCCGGCACGCCGAGCAGGCCGCGGTCGCCGACCGCACCGACTGGTGGGAGGTCGACGCCCGCACCTTCAGCGCCGACGGCCGCACGTTCGACCTGGTCACCAGCCACTACCTGCACCCGCCGGACGGCGGGATGGTGCAGGTGGCTCAGCGGCTGGCGGAGGCCGTCGCTCCCGGCGGCCACCTGCTCGTGGTGGGACATGCGCCGTCGGAGGTGTTCACGCAGCTCACCGCGACCCACCGGGCGGCGATGTTCCTCGCCGAGGACCTGCTGCCCGGCCTCCCCGACGACTTCGAGCCCATCGTCGCCGAGCAGCGGCCTCGGAGCCTGGTCCGCGAGGGAGAGCAGGTGGACGTCCACGACGCCATGCTGCTCGCCCGCCGGCTGCCGTAGACCGGCGAACTTCAGGCGGTCTCGGCGCCAGGATCCGCCAGCACGTCGCGCCACGAGTGCTGCGGTGCGTAGCCGAGGAGCTCGCGCGCCTTGTCGATGGAGTAGAACGTCTCGTCGCGCCCCATCTCCCTGCGCAGCTCCACCCCGTCGTAGAAGCGCTCCCGGACCTCCTGGCTCGTCGCAGCGACGGACATGTCGGCGTTCGCGACGTTGAAGACCTGGTAGCCCAGCCCGTCGGTCTCGAGGCAGCGCTGCACCAGCTGCCCGAGGTCGCGGGTGTCGATGTAGGCGAAGATGTTGCGGCGCCGCAGCGACGGGTCGTCAAGGAAGGCCGGGAACATCTCGGCGTACTCGTCCGGCTCGATGACGTTGTTGATCCGCAGGCCGTAGACATCGGCGCCGGTGCGCGCCTGGAAGGAGCGCGCCGTCACCTCGTTGGCCACCTTCGCCATCGCGTAGGAGTCCTCGGGGACCGTCGGATGCTCCTCGTCCACCGGCACGTACTGCGGGCGCCGCTCGCCCTGGGCGAAGCAGATGCCGTAGGTCGTCTCCGAGGAGGCGAAGACGATCTTGCGGACGCCGAGTCGGGTCGCGGCCTCGAGCACGTTGTAGGTGCTGAGCACGTTGGTGGCGTAGGTCTTGGCGTCCGACGTGAGCAGGATCGCCGGCACGGCCGCGAAGTGCACGACAGCGTCGTACGACGGCTTGCTCGCCAGCTCGAGCTCGGCCATGCTCGCCGCCCCGGCCAACGCGGAGTACGTCTCGCCCGCGTCGGTGAGGTCGACCCTCAGGTCGTGCACGTCCGGGTGCCCCAACCCGACGAGGTCGGCGTTGGTGACCTGGTGACCGGACTCCGCAAGGTGCGTCGCGACGTGCTTCCCGGCCTTGCCGCTGCCGCCCGTGAAGAAGATGCGCATGTCCCGATCCAACCACCGGGGACCGGCGCTCGGCTCGGCTACATCTCGGCCCGCAGGATCGCCGCCGCGCCGGCCATGGCGCGCATCTTGCCCTCGGCACTCGCGCGAGGCAGGTACTTCATGCCGCAGTCGGTGGCGATGGTGATCCGGTCCGGCGACGTGTGCTGGAAGGCGCGACGCACCCGGTCGGCAACCACCTCGGCGGTCTCGACCTCGTGGTCGGACAGGTCGATGACGCCCAGGATGATGTTCTTCTCGCTGAGGTCCGCGAGCACACCGAGGTCGAGACCCGACTGTGCGGTCTCGATCGAGATCTGGTCCGCGGAGCAGCCGGCGAGCTCGGGGAGGAACGAATATCCCTCGGGCCGCTCGTGGATGATCGCGGCGTAGCCGAAGCAGATGTGCACGGCGGTCTTCCCGGTGACGCCGTCGAGCGCGGCGTTGAGCGCGGCGAGGCCGTACTCGCGAGCCGCCTCCGGCCGTGCCTGCATGTAGGGCTCGTCGATCTGGACGAGGTCGGCGCCGGCGGCATGCAGGTCCTTGATCTCGGCGTTGACCGCGGCGGCGTACGCCAGCGCCGCCGAGGCGAGGTCGGGGTAGTGGTCGTTCTGCGCCTGCTGCGACATCGTGAACGGGCCGGGCACGGTCATCTTCACCGTGTGGTCGGTGTGCGCCTTCAAGAACTCCACGTCGCGGACCTCGATGGGTTGCCGTCGCACGATCGGTCCCGCGATGCGCGGCACCGGGTTGGGGTGCCCGCTGCGGTCGAGCGCGGTCCCGGGGTTGTCGATGTCGACGCCCTCGAGGGCGGTGGCGAAGTGGTTGCTGTACGACTCGCGCCTCATCTCGCCGTCGGTGATGATGTCGAGCCCCGCCTCCTCCTGGGCGCGGATGGCGAGCATCGTCGCGTCGTTCTGGGCCTGCTCCAGGTGCTCCGGGTCGACCCGCCACAGCTCCTTCGCGCGCACCCTGGGCGGGAAGCGGCCGGCGAGCTTGGCCCGGTCGATCAGCCAGTCCGGCTGCGCGTAGCTGCCCACCAGCGAGGTCGGCAGGATCGGAAGCGGGGACGATGTCGAGGTCATCAAAGTGTCTCCTGTCAGCTGGTGGCCGTTGTCTGGGTCGACTCGGGCAGTTCTCGATGCGGCCTCGCCTGCCAGGTGGCCCAGTCGGCGCTCACGTCGCCGGCAGCACGGAGGAGCTTGGGGAGGTGCTCGTCGAGCAGCTTCTCGGTGCTGGTCTCGGCCGCGTGCACGGTGACGTTCATCGCGGCGCGCACGGTGCCGGTGCCGTCGCGGACCGGGACGGCGATCGACCGCACCCCGGGGGCGAGCTCCTCGTCGGCGATGGCCCAGCCGCGGGCGCGGACCACGGCGAGCTCCTCGTCGAGGGCCTCGCGCGACTTGCCGATGTAGCGGGGGAGTCCGGACCGTGAGGGGATCGCCAGGGTGGCGTCGAGGTCCTCAGGTGAGAGCGCGGCGAGCAGCACCTTCCCCTGGGACGTCTGGGGCGCCGGGAACAGCGTGCCGATGTCGACACGGAGCGAGATGATCTTCGGCACCGAGACGCGGGCCACGTAGATGATGTCGCCCCCGTCGAGCTGGGCCATCGACGACGACTCCCCGGTCTGCCCGACCAGCGCCTCGAGATGGGGGCGGGCGACCTCCCAGAGGCCGAGCGAGGCGACGTACGCCGTGCCGAGCGTGATCACCTTCGGGGTCAGCGAGAAGGAGCCGTCGATCGAGCGGACGTAGCCGAGCTCCTCCAGCGTCAGCAGCAGCCGGCGCGCGGTGGGGCGCGCCAGCCCGGTGGCGTTCGCGACCTCGGCCAGCGCCATCTCCCGGTGGTGCTGGTCGAAGCACTGCAGCACGTCGAGGCCGCGCGCGAGCGCCTCGACGAAGTCCGCTCCCGAGCCACGTCCTGCCACGTCGCGCGAGCCTAGGACTCGGAGCCCGGGTCGCCGAACATCGTCCCGCGGGCGCCGTGGGTGCTCTCGGACTGGTAGTCGGTGTACTGGTACGGGTTGTCGAGCACCTTGCTGCCCTCGGGCAGGTCGGGGTGCATGCCGGCGTTCCAGACGTCGTCGCCCATGGCCGAGGTCAGGTGCTCGATCGTCGCGTCGACGTCACGGCGTACGGCGGCCGCGTCGAAGCCGACCAGCTTGCCGTCGCTCTTCACGACCTTCCCGTCCACGATCACCGTGTGCACGTCACCGCGCTGCGCCTGGAACGCCACGTGGCCGTAGGGGTTGAGCAGCGGGAACGAGACGGGGGACTGGTCGTTCTTGATCAGGACGACGTCTGCCTTCGCGCCGGCCGTCAGCCGGCCGAGGTCGTCGCGGCCGAGCGCGTGGGCTCCGCCGCGCGTCGCCCAGTCCACGACCTGCTCGGCGCGCAACGACAGCGCGGTGACGGTGTCGCCCTTGACGTGCGCCTCGAGGTGCTCGCGCGAGCGGTCGGCGCCGAGCGTCGTACGCATCGCCGAGAACAGGTCGCCGCTCCACCACACGCTGGTGTCCATCGACAGCGACACCGGGATGCCGAACTGCCGCACCTGCCAGGTCGGGGGGTAGCCCTGGCCGGCGCTCTGCTCGGACTCCGTCGACACCGAGATGGAGCCGCCGGACGCAGCGATGCGCTGGTAGGAGTCGGTGCTGAGCGAGGCCGAGTGGACGTAGATGTTCTCCGGGGTTCGCGAAGCCGTTCTCGTGGATCAGCCGGATGCCGTCGTCGTTCGTCGCGCCCCACACGCCGGCGTGCGTGGTCACCGCGAGCCCGAGGTCGCGGGCCACCTCGAACGCCGCCTTCTCGGGGAACGACGGGTCGCCGGTCACGTCGAAGGCCAGCTGGAAGCCGAGCATGTCCCCGGCGCCGGTGCGACGCCGCTCGAAGAAGTCGCGGACGGCCGGGTCGGCGGTCCACTCCCACGGGCCGGCCTGGATGTTGCCGTAGGCCAGCACGAACCGGCCGGGCACCGCCTGCAGGGCGTCGACCGCGGCGTCCGCGTGGTCGACCGTCTGCAGCCCGTGCGACCAGTCGACGGTGGTGGTGACGCCGGCCTCGAGCGACTCCCACGCCGAGAGCACGTTGCCGGCATGGATGTCCTCGGGGCGGAACGTCTTGCCGTGCTCGAGGTAGTACCAGACGAAGTACTGCGTCAGCGTCCAGTCCGCGCCGTACGCCCGCATCGCGGTCTGCCACATGTGCCGGTGGGTGTCGATCATGCCCGGCATCACGATGCCGCCGGACGCGTCGATCTCCTGCGTGCCCTCGGGAGCCTCGAGGCCCGGGCCGACCGCCTCGATCCGGTCGCCGACGACGAGGACGTCGCCGTTCTGGTGGATGGTGTGGCTGTCGTCCATGGTCAGCACGGTGCCGCCGCGCAGGACGATCGAGTCGGTCATGGGAGCCTCCGTACAGATGTCCGTCTAGCGGTCAATCTCGACCCGGTCGCGCGCCGGGCTGTCAAGGCCTTGACGCGCTCGCGACAGCGCTGGTGGACTCGTGCGGACACCTGTCCGCATTGACGCGAGAGGGCTGCACGTGGCCGACCGCCCGACCGGACCGCTCGCGGGCCTGCTGGTCGCAGACTTCTCGCGGATCCTGGCCGGCCCCTACGCCGCGATGCTGCTCGCGGACCTCGGTGCCGAGGTGGTCAAGGTCGAGTCCCCGGCCGGCGACGACACCCGCACCTGGTCCCCACCGGTGCGCGACGGGCGCGCGACGTACTACCTCGGCGTCAACCGCAACAAGCGCTCGATCGCCCTCGACCTCAAGGACGACGACGACCTCAAGCTCGCGCAGGGGCTCGCCGGCCGCGCCGACATCCTGCTGGAGAACTTCCGGCCCGGCGGGCTCGACCGCTTCGGCCTCGGGTACGACGACGTCGCCGCAGCCAACCCGCGCATCATCTACGCCTCCATCAGCGGCTTCGGTACGACGGAGCGCGGCCGCGCCCTGCCCGGCTACGACCTGATCGTGCAGGCGATGTCGGGCCTGATGAGCCTCACCGGCGCCCCGGACACCGAGCCGTTCCGCTCCGGCATCTCGGTCTTCGACGTGATGGCCGGCCTCCACGCGACCATCGGCATCCTCGCCGCCCTGCACGCCCGCGACGAGACCGGCCGCGGCCAGCACGTCGAGGTCAACCTGCTCTCCTCTGCGCTGTCCGGGATGGTCAACCAGACCAGTGCCTACGTCGCCGGCGGCGTCGTCCCGCAGCGGATGGGCAACAGCCACCCGAGCCTGTTCCCCTACGAGCCGATGGAGTGCGCCGACGGCGAGCTGATCATCACCGCCGGCAACAGCGGGCAGTTCCGCAAGCTGGTCGAGGTGCTCGGCGTCCCCGAGCTCGCCGACGACCCGCGCTTCGCGCGCAACGAGGACCGCACCGCGAACCGCGACGAGCTCCGGCCGCTGCTGGTCGAGCGGCTCAAGACCCGGTCGACGATGGACTGGTTCGCGCGAGATCATCGCCGCCGGCGTGCCCTGCGGGCCGATCAACACCGTCGACGGCGGCGTCGGGTTCGCGACGGAGATCGGGCTCGACCCGGTCGTCGAGGTCGGCGAGGGCGACGCCATGGTGCCGTCGGTGCGCAACCCGATCACGTTCTCCGAGACGCCGGCCGACTACCGGCTGCCGCCGCCGGCGCTCGACGAGCACGGGGACGAGATCCGGGCGTGGCTGTCGAGTGGTGACGCGTCATGAGCGAGAGCTGCGGTTCCCGACGTCGCTGGGGACGTCGACGCGCCGACGAGATCCGGCTGCTGGGGCAGAACCTGACCGAGGACCTGATGGGGAAGGTCGGGTTCGGCGAGCTCGCGTTCTGGCTCGTGACGCTGCGTCGACCGACGCCCCAGGAGACGCGCGTCTTCGAGGCGGTGCTGGTCGCGCTCGCCGACCACGGCTTCACCCCGACCGCGATCGCTGCGCGGCTCACCTACCTCTCCGCGCCCGACTCGCTGCAGGGCGCGCTGGCCGCCGGGCTGCTCGGGGGCGGGTCACGGTTCCTCGGCGTGACCGAGGACTGCGGCCAGTTCCTGCACGCCGTGCTCGAGCGGACAGGCGACCTGCCCACCGACGACGCCGGGTGGGACACGCTCGCCCTGGACGCCGTACGCCGTGAGCGCGAGGCCGGGCAGGTACGTCCCGGGCCTCGGCCACCCGGTGCACAAGGTGCACGACCCACGCACCCGAGGCTGATCGCGATCGCCGAGGAGGAGGGGCTGCGCGGCCCGCACCTGCGGCTGTTCGAGGCGATCGGCCGCACGCACGAGCAGGTGCTCGGGCGGCGGCTGCCGCTCAACGGCGCGGGTGTCTGCGGCGCCGCGCTCGCCGACCTCGGGCTGCCGGTCGAGCTGCTGCGCGGCTTCGCGCTGCTCGCCCGCGCCGCCGGGCTGCTCGGGCAGATCGCCGAGGAGGCACGACGTCCGATCGGGATGGACGCCTACCTCGCCGTCGACCGCAACGCCGTCTACGTCGACCCCGACAACCAGGACTGACGAAGGAGGACACGACATGGCCACCGTCGCCGCGGTCATCGCCTCGACGCACCACCCGTTCTACTACCGGGCCAGCACGAGCACCGGCGACGAGCGCCCGCCGTTCGCCGACGAGTGGCAGGCCAAGATCGAGACGTTCCGCGAGACGCTGACCCGCGCCGAGCCCGACGTGCTGGTGATGGTCGGCAGCGACCACTTCCACCAGCTGTGGCTCGACAACATGCCGCAGTTCCTGGTCGGCAAGGCGCCGTACTACGACGCCAACTGGTACAACGAGGAGCGCGAGTTCGGCCTGCCCGCGGATGACGCTCGACGGGCGACGAGGAGCTGTCGTCGCACATCCTGCGCGGCGGCCTCGACCGCGACTTCGACCTGGCGTTCAGCAACGAGCTGCGGATCGACCACAGCATCACCTGCCCGATCATCACGCTGCGACCGCAGGCCGACCTGCCGATCGTGCCGATCTACACCAACATCTTCGCGCCGCCGCTGCCGCAGCCGAAGCGGTTCGTCCAGCTGGGCAAGGCGATCCGCGAGATGGTCGAGTCCTGGGAGAGCGACAAGCGGGTCGCGATCATCGGCACCGGCCACCTCTCGCTCGAGCTCGGCGGGCCGCGCCAGTTCGGCGAGCACGGGCCCGACCCGGAGTTCGACCGCAAGGCCGTCGAGTGGATCGCGAGCGGCGACATCGAGGGCTGCTGCGGCGAGGTGACGCCTCGACAGCCTGCACCTGCCGGGCAACGCCACCCACGGCTTCATGGACTTCATGCTGATGATGGGCGTCGCCGGCGAGGGCGTGAAGGCCGACCACGTCGACTCGCTCGACCTCTTCCACACGATGGAGGCGTACTTCACCTGGTACCCGGAGGGGGCGCTGTCGTGAGCAAGTACCTGCTGGACAAGTTCCTCTACACCGTCGACCGCGACCCCGACCTCGTCGAGCGCTACCGCGACGGATCCGGCCGGCACCGTCGCCTGGTGGGAGGCCGAGATGGCCAACTCGATCCTCAACTGCCACCGCGGCGAGAAGTCGACCTGGCTGGCGTTCACCGACGAGGAGCGCGACGTCGCTCGTCGCGGCAGGACCACGTCGCGCTCTTCGAGCATGGGCGCCCACCCGTTCCTGACGCTGACGCTCTTCATCGCGATGTTCGAGCGCGACCACGGACCGCTTGGAGTACCAGATCGCCTACGGCCAGGCGCTCAAGCACCTGTCGCTGCCCTACCCCGACATCGCCACCTGACGTGCGCAGTCGATGCGGCCGCCGTCCTCCACACGCCCGGGTCGCCGCCGTCGTACGGCGAGCACCCGGCACCTGCTGCCGCCGCGGGCTCGACGCTGGTGCGCGTGACCGCTGCGCCCGTCGTGCCGCTCGACCTGCTGTGCGCGTCGCGGCACGTCGTACTTCGGGGTGCCCGCGACGCCGTACGTGCCGGGCGGTCAGGGCGTCGGCGACGGTCGAGGCGTCGGACGCCTGCACCGCGGCTCGCGGGTGTGGTTCTTCGCGACGGCCGGGATGAAGCCCGGCGACGGGAGCATGGCCGAGCTGCTGCCTGGTGCCGGACGCCGACGTCGTGCCGCATCGCCGAGGACGTCCCCGACGCGATGGCCGCCGCGCTCGGGCTGTCGGGGGTCGCGGCGTGGATGGCGCTGTCGTGGCGGGCGCGGCTGGAGCACGGCGAGCGGGTGCTGGTGCTGGGCGGCGGGGGAGCGGTCGGGCAGGCCGGGATCGGCGCGGCACACGTCCTCGGCGCGTCGACCGTCGTGGCCGTCGCCCGGCCGGCGTCGGTCGACCGCGCGTCGGCCGCCGGGCGCCGACGTCGTCGTCCCGCTCGGAGCCTGACGTCGACGCCCTCGACGGCGGCGCTGGCCGAGCACGGCCCGTTCGACGTCGTGCTCGACCCGGTCTTCGGGCCGTCGGCGACCGCAGCCGCGCGGGTGCTCGGCCCCGGGCGGTCGGCTGGTCAACCTCGGCGGCGGCGTCGGGCGACGAGGCGACCTTCTCGTCGGCCGGACTGCGCAGCCGCAGCGCGTCGGTGCTCGGCTACACGAACAACGCGCTCAGCGCCGAGCAGCGGGCCGAGGCCATCACGGCCGTCCTCGGCCATGCCGCCGCGGGACGCATCCGGATGCAGTACGACCGAGTGCCCGCTCGCCGACGTCGAGGAGGTGTGGCGACGCGAGACCACGGGCGACTCCGGCGTGCGGTGCGTCCTGCTGCCGAGCACCCCGAAGGTTGAGTGATCGGCGTTGTCTGCTCTTGCCGCCCCCGCCGCATGGTCGGGCCCACTTCCGGATGCGGACCCGCCCGACGGCACAAGCGTCTTCCACCTGCCCACCGGGACGTACGAGACCAGGGCGGCATTCGCCGTGCGTGGTGGATCGATTCGAGACAAACGCGCGTTCGCGGCGTCCGCGATCCTGGTGCGACACCCGAAGGGTGATCTCCTGGTCGACGCAGGTTTCGGCGCCGGCGTTACGGAGCACATCGCGATGCTTCCCCGGTACATGCGCTCTCCCCACGAGGTGGGCCGGACGGCCGCAGAACAGCTGGACGCCGCCGGCTACGACCGCGGACAGCTGCTCGGCGTAGTGCCGACGCACTCACACTGGGACCATGTCAGCGGCCTCGACAGCCTTCGAGGAGTGCCCATCTGGCTGAACGCGGCCGAGCAGCAGCATGCGGCTGACCAAGCAGACGGGAAGGTCTTCCGACACGTCTCACAGGCCCACTTGATCCACCGCTACGAGTTCGACAACGGGCCCTACCTCGGTTTCCCAGCAAGCCACGACGTGCATGGCGACGGGTCCGTGGTGATCGCGCTCGCGGCCGGCCACACCGCAGGCTCGGTGGTCGTGTTCGTGACTGTGCCGTCCGGGAAGCGCTACGCCTTCATCGGCGACCTGACCTGGCAGCTCGACGGCATCCGCCGCCGGGTCGAACGGCCATGGCTCATGCAGAAGTTCGCCGACACCGACCCTTCTCTGGTGCGTGAGGGCCTGCTTCGGATGATCGCCCTCGACGGCTTGATGCAGATCGTTCCGGCCCACGACCTCGATGCCTACAACGGGATAAGCGACCTGACCTGACCGCTGCGGCGTCCCACACGACGGCTCTGACTGCGCACGGCATGCTCGGCGTGCGCGGCCCTACGGACTATCAGTTGGCTTCAGACAGCGCGCGGACTGCCTGATGTCGAGGGAAGTGGCAGTCTGCGCGGCCTTTCGCTGGGGCGACGGGCGACGACGATCAGGAGCCGATGCGAACGCCCACAGCGGCACGGCTCAACCTGTCTGCCCCTTCTCGCGACTCTCGGCCACCCGGTGGGGGATCCGCAGCAGGCGGATGCCGGTGACGAGAACGAGGCCACCCGCCAGGTTGCCGAACGCGGACCAGCCGAGCGCGCCCAGCCAGTCGAGATAGCCGTAGTCGGCCTCGCCGGTCAACAAGCCGGCGAACATCAGGATCGAGTCCAGCACCGAGTGGAAGAGCTGGGCGCCCACGAGCACGAACGACATCAGCACGGCCGGCACCAGACGGACCCCGAGGTTCTCGGTCGCGTGCTGCATCCGGGTCATCAACGTGATCACCGCCCCGGCGAGGACCGCGAGGAAGAACGAGCTCCACGAGACACCGAGATGTGCGTAGTGGGACCCCGCCTTCACCGCCGACTCATGCACGCTCGGCAGGGCGAGCACGATCATTCCCGCCATCGCAAAGCCCGCGACCAGGTTGGCCGCCAGCGTGATGCCCCACAGCCTGATCAGCTGCGTGAGGGTCCCCACCTTGGCGACCACCGAGATCACCGGCACCAGGAAGTTCTCGGTGAACAGCTCACTGTTGGCCAGCAGAAGCGCGACGAAGCCGATCGTGAACGCCATCGACGCCAGCAACGGGTTGTGGGTCTCCGCGTCCACCACGAGGTACATCAGCACGCCCACCCCGACGTCGACACCGCCTAACAGACCTGTCGACAGCAGGGGCAGGAGTGGCCGGTCCAGCCGCTCGTTCCCCTCGGAGACGAGGCGCTCGAAGGTCTCCTCCAGCTCGGGCTCCTCACGAGAACCCTTCGGCGCAGCGACGTTCTCGGAACCGCCTGACGGCCGGCTCACGCGATGGGCCGGTCTCGGCGAAGGGGTGTGTGCATGACCGCACGCTATCCGCGGGTGCACCTCACGGGCCGATCCGGGAACATCCGGCGTACCGGATGCCTTGGGACAAGAGAGACATTCTTTCGACCTCCAGGAGACTGCGTGACCGAGAACCTTGCCGCCCCGTCCGGGACCTTCGAGCTCGGCGGTGACCTGCCAGTCGTGCGCCTCGGCTACGGCACCATGCAGCTGCCCGGCGAAGGCGTCTGGGGACCGCCGCGGGACCACGACGAGGCGGTTGCGCGTGCTGCGCCGGGCGGTCGAGATCGGCATCACCTTCTTCGACACGGCCGACTCCTACGGGCCGTACGTCGCCGAGGACCTGCTGCGCGAGGCGCTGCATCCGTACGCCGACGACGTGGTGATCGCGACCAAGGCCGGGCTGACCCGACAGGGCCCCGGCGAGTGGACCCCGCTCGGCCAGCCGGCGTACCTGCGCCAGGAGGTCGAGATGAGCCTGCGCCGGCTCGGGCGTGGAGCGCATCGACCTGTTCCAGCTGCACCGCATCGACGAGGCGTACCCGGTCGCCGACCAGATCGGCGAGCTCAAGCAGCTCCAGGACGAGGGCAAGATCCGCCACATCGGGCTCTCCGAGGTCGACGTCGCGCAGCTGAAGGAGGCGCAGAAGACCGCCGAGATCGTGTCGGTGCAGAACCTCTACAACCTCGCCAACCGCGACGCCGAGGAGCTCCTCGAGCACTGCACGCGCGAGAACATCGGCTTCATCCCGTGGTTCCCGCTCGCCACCGGCGAGCTGTCCAAGGAGGACGGGCCGCTGGCGGCGGCCGCCAAGGAGCACGACGCCACGCCGTCGCAGCTCGCGCTGGCCTGGCTGCTCAAGCGCTCGCCCGTCATGCTGCCGATCCCCGGCACGTCGAGCGTCGATCACCTCGAGTCCAACACCGCTGCCGCAGGCATCGAGCTGAAGGACAAGGAGTTCGACGCGCTCGTCGAAGCCGCCTGAGCTCCAGGCTTGCCGCCGACTGAGACGGTGGTAGACCTGAGCCCATGACCGACTTCTCCGGCTCGATGGTCGACACCCCGCGGTTGCGTCAGCACGTCTGGAGCAGCGGTCCGGAGGACGGCCGTCCACTGGTGCTCGTGCACGGCAACATCACGACGGGTGGCTTCTGGCGGTACGTCGCGGAGCGGCTACCGGCGGACGTGCGGGTGATCGCTCCGGACCTGCGGTCGTTCGGTCTCACCGAGGCGAAGCCGATCGATGCCACCCGAGGGCTCCGCGACATGGCCGACGACCTCCACGACCTGCTGGAAACCCTCGGGCTCACCGGTCGCGACGACGTGCACGCTGCCGGGTGGTCGATGGGCGGCGGTGTCCTGCAGCAGTACCTGGTCGATCACCCGAGTGAGCTCGCCAGCCTGACCCTCATGGCGCCGATCTCGCCGTACGGGTTCGGCGGGTGCCGTGGCGCCGAGGGTGAGCCATGCACGCCCGACTGGGCGGGCACCGGTGCCGGCACCGCGGCTCCCGACTTCGTGCGCCGCCTTGCCGCGCGCGACGCGACAGGGGAGGACCCTCAAAGCGCTCCCCGCGAGGTGCTGCTGACGTTCTTCGGCCCGGGCAAGAACCGGCCGAACGTAGACGCGGACTTCCTGGTCGCCGAGCTGTTGACCACCACGGTCGGCGACGACAACTACCCCGGTGACGGGGCGTCGTCCGCGCACTGGCCAAACGTGGGTCCCGGGACCCGCGGCGTCATGAACTCGATGTCCGGGAAGTACCTCGACACCAGCGCCCTCGGCGACCTGGTCGACGGCCCACCCATCACGTGGCTGCGCGCCACGGCCGACCAGGTGGTGTCGGACCGATCGATGTTCGACCTGGCCACCCTCGGCGAGCTCGGCGTCGTGCCCGGCTGGCCCGGCGCCG
>CAVRFR010000023.1:0-145128 GCA_963720435.1 uncultured Actinomycetota bacterium
CGTGGTCGTGAGGCTCGCCGACTCGATGAAGTCGAGGAAGGGTGGGCTGTAGGTTGCCGAGGAGGAAGAGCGGACCCAGCCACCACAGCGTGCCGAGGGGCCGTGAGGACCGGCCACCACAGCATCATGCTAGGCGCTTGCGCCTGCCCCGGCTCCGGGTGAGCAGCCACACGGCCGCGACCGGGATAGCGCGGCGAAGCTTCGCGGTCGCGTTGACGCCGCCGATCATGGCCAGGGCGAGCCGCCGAGGGAGGGCAGCGGCGCGACGAGGCGAGCCCCGGGTGCGCTCCGACGACGAGCGGCAGCAGCACCCACGGTGCCAGGCGCCGAGGGCCACGCCTCGATCGAGATCGTGCCGACCGTGGGTCAGCATGCGCGGCGAGAGGGCGTACGCGAACCCGCCCACAGGCAGGCGAGGTGGCGACCGGACGCCGAGCGCGCGAGCGACGTACGGCGGGTGCCGGTGAAGGCGACGACCAGCACGAGCGCCATAAAGAGGCGCTGCACCGCCCACCCGGGGACACCGACGAGGCTGACCGATGCCGAAGAACGGGCCCATCGGCCAGAGGTAGCCGTAGGCCTGGTTCTGGAGCTGTCCGATGGCACCGTTCGAGTCCCAGAGGTGCAGCCCCGCGCTCCATGTAGTGCCACAGGTAGACGACCAGGTCGAACTTGGTGTCGAAGCGACAGGAAGCCCGGCGCCTGCGAGGAGCGCGAGCGCCAGCAGCGGCCAGGCGAGGGCCGCGCGAGGACCACGCAGCCGGAACGTCAGCGCTTGCCGGAGCCACGATCGCGAGGTTCCACGTCAGCACCTCCCTCACCAGCGGGACGTGCAGCAGGAAGTGCGCCCAGCGCGGGTTGTAAGGCGGGCGGGGGTGAGGTCCACCACCTCCATCGGGTGCTGGTCGGCACGCCCATCGCATGCCCGTCGCGCACGGTGACGGCGAACAGGGGCTCTCGCCGAACCGGTTCTTCGGCTCGACGGCCGTGCCTGCGGCGGTAGCGGCGTCGCGCGCGGTGCCCCGCCCAGGAAGTGCCAGGGCGCGGTCTCGTGCCCGCCCCACGGCCCGTACCAGACGGTGTAGCTGATGAACGCCATCCGCCCGGTCGCACCGAAGGCCAGACGCGTACAGCGGTGAATATTGATGAGCCGCAGGATGGCGCAGGCCAGACGTCACGGCCTGAAGCGCACCATCGCGGCAAGCAGGACGGTAGGGGATCGGCGGCCGGTCCGTCAACCACGCCGAAGCGTGGCGTAGAGGCACGCGCCGCGCCAGCCCGGTGTTCGGGGCCGGCGGTGGATCTCGGGGCGCCGCGGAGCGGTCGGTTCTTCGGCTGTGGCGCGCACGCCGGATCCTCCGGGCCTGCGGCTCGATCGAGGTGACGCCGGACACCGTGCGGGCAGCGTGCCAGTGCGCGTCCGAAATCCACAAGCTGCTCGACCTTCAGTGGCGGGTCAGGCGGTGAAGGCACGTCCGCGCCGTTCCAATAGAAGAGCCACGCCATGACCCTCGAAGCCGGTGACCGCGTCATTTGGTACCGAACCAAGCGAGGCAGTCCCGGGACTCACGTCCTGGTCGCAGCGACGTTTCTCTACTACGGGCGCACACGCGAGCGCGCGGTGATCCAGCTCGTGGACCCCATGGGTCAGCTCGTCGAGCGCAACGTGCGAATCGACGTGATCGAGAGGCCGCGTGCGCCGACGAACGGGAGGCTGACGAGAAGCGAGTGAGGCGGGGATGAGAGGGGCGCACTCGGCGAGCGGGGGCTCGGGCGGTGCGGGTTTTGAGTGACTGAGAGAGATGGGGATAGGGGACATGGCTAGGTATACAGGCGGTTGGTTTAAGGCGTGGCGAGATGCATGGGGGAAGGACCTTAGTCAGAACTTAGTCCTCTGGGGACTTTGGAATGCGCTTCTCCACATGGCGATAGGGACGCGAAGATCATCTGGGAAGGGGCGCAGCGCGAGCTGCCTCCGGGATCGGTCGTGTTTGGCATCTCAGAGATTGCCGAGCAGTGGGGCTGCTCAAAGTCGACCATTTGGCGTTGGCTCCGATACCTCGCGTCAACGGAACGCTTGCGGTACGAGAGCGGTCCGCGCGGGACGATCGTAACTATTCTAAATTGGGACCTTTATCAGACTTCGGTTGAAGCGGCGACACGCTGAGGAACGCAAAGAGAACACAAGCGGTCTACTGGCCGAACACGACGAGAACGTTATAGAAGAAGTAAGAAGAGAAGAAAGGAAGAGTGAGAGAGAGAGCGGCGCCGCTCGCCCGCCAACTCAGGCAGGAAATCCCCTCAGCAGGGAAGACGTGAAGAGGCTGCCCAGGTGTGGCTGGATACGCTGCGGCACTTCCGATCCCAGCCGACAGACCTTCTCCCGGAGGAGCAGGAACTCATCGCCAGGTCGATTCAACGCTGGGGGAAGAACGCGGTCATCTTCGCCCTGAAGGGTAAGCGGCTCGAAAAGAAGGACGACAGGTACGATCCGGCCGATCACCTCAGTCTGAAGCGGGTCCTGAACCACAGAGAAACCGAGAAGTTCGAAGACCACATGAACCGTGGCGTGCGCGGGCATAACCGCGAGGCCAGCGCATGAGTCGCGACCTGAACCGCTTCACCTCGCCAGCGCCCAAGGCGACCGTGATCGCTCCGCAGCAGTGGAGCTGCTCACTCTGCTCCGGTCGCGGTGTCGTGTTCGCTGTGCGCACCGGCGCGTGGGTTGACCGTCCGGACCTGGCGCATGGGCGCGAGTGGGTAGCGCACGAGGAGAACGACCGCACCACGCCGACGATCTTCCGCTGCTCTTGCTACCGAGGCCAGAACGACCGTCGCGCATTCCCGCGCTGGGACAACGCGCCTACGGGCGAGTTTCGGATGGCGAAGATATGATCAGCTTCACGTTCCCTATCGCCTCTGTACCAAAAGGCCGCCCTCGTTTCGACGGTGGCCGCGCATTCACGCCAGCGAAGACGCGGGCATTCGAGCGCCAGGTGGCGGCACTGGCGCGCAAAGAGTACACGGGCGCACCGCTTGAGGGTCCGATCGGGCTAGCGCTCGTGTTCTATCTGCCGCGCCCGAAGTCGGCGCCGAAGCGAATCACTTGGCCAGCGGTGCGGCCCGATCTCGACAACTACTCGAAGGCGATCATTGATGCGCTGAACGGCTCGCATTCACCGACGACGGGCAAGTGTGCATTCTAGTCGCAGAAAAGCATTACGGCGCTTCGAGAATCGAAGTGCAGGTGTGGTCGCTAAATTATAACGCGGCGGAGGCGAACGCTTTGCCGTCGCCAGCGACTTCGAAGGGGGAGAGATGAGTAAAGAGACATGCGGTGATTTAGACGCGCTCACAGAGGCGCTGGGGCCGGGGCGCGAGTTAGACGTTCTAATCGCGGAGAAGGTGATGGGTGGACGATGGACTTTAGGACGTGGAAGGTCGGTGATCGTCATTGGGGACCCATAGCGACGACTGGAAGCCTTCTACATCGATCGCCGCTGCGTGGGAGGTGGTGGAGAAGTTGGGCGGGAAGTTCGAGTTGTCGTGCGTCGGCACGCAGTGCTGGGCGTACTTCGACAATCAGGGCGGCGAGCAAACAGGCGCGCCGTTGGCCATCTGCCTCGCGGCTTCTTCGAGGGTGGTATCCAATCGGCCGCCCTCGCATTCATCACCGGCGTCACCTTGGGCGCCCTGATCATGGCGTTCATCGCGGGCGCGGATAACTGTACGCCGGTGGACGGGTACTCCGCGTCGGAGTTTCAGTCGGACTGCCTCCGCCGTGGGCTGCTGCCCGACGCGGAGGCGAGAAGGCGCTGGACGGTGCAGTCGTGAGCCCCCAAGGAGCCCCCGCCATGCCCGACCTGAATCAGAATTGCACGAAGTGCGGCGATAGCGTGCGTCCCGGACGCATCTACTGCGGACCTTGCCGTGATCTAGACACCCACGCACTCACGCGCCGCCGCTGGCCCTGGCCCTGTGGGCGCTGAGGGATGTGAAGCGCCACATACGTGGGAAGACCAGCCGCTTCCCGCTTTACAGCTACGTGATGGAAACCCTGAGCGCCGTGCGGGGGATGGGCCAAAGCGCCCGGAAAACGAAGGAGAAGACGAATGGATAACGTAGAAATGGCGCACCTGGACCGCAAGACTCAGAAGCAAGCTGAGCGGGCGAGCGCGAAGTACTTCACAGCGATGGCGCAAATCGTACAGCGCGCAAACGGCGAGGCGATGGACTTCGATTTCGTGAAGTCGTCCGTTCAGTCAACGGCGGCACGTACCTGATTCAGATTCAGCACGTATCTGGTCCGAGAGTTCATCTGTACGCCGGAACCAAAGGAGCGCCCATGAACCCCCCGAACAGGCCAGCGAAATTATGCACGCGCACTGGGCCGACGAGTCCAGCCCGCTGTTCGAACGTTGTGTGATCACGATAGCTGCAGCCCCCCTCACCGCCGCGCGCGCCCAAGGCGTAGCAGAGGGGCTGAGCGATGGCGTCGAAGTCGCTTACACAGATTGAGGAGGACGCAGGCTGCGTCGGTGGCCTCAGTGGAGACTGGTACGAAGGCCTGGGGACGGCAATAGAGGTCGTCCGCGCCCTCGAGCCCACCACACCCAAAGGAACTGAATGAAACACGTCAATTACCCGAACTGCTGGTGTAGACTGTCGCCTAAACGCCCGCAGGCAAGCCAGCGCGACTTGTACGTTCATATTGCTCATGCTTATGGTCGTGGCCCTCGCCTTCACCGCCTGCACCACGCCCCGCCGCAGCGACGCGTTCACCGGATCTGTCGCGAAATGTGCATATCAGCGACACTTGCTTGACTGAGTCCCAACCAGACAAGAAAGAAAAAGTCTGAATGGAACTCACAGCGAAACAGAAAAAGCAGCAGGCGCGTCTCTTGCCGGAGCCATCGGCGCCCTTCTCGCGCTCCAGCAGTGCAACAACGAAGAGGGCGTAACGCCCGAGCCGTCGCCTTCGGTGAGCGTGGCGCCGTCGCCAGTAGCGAGTATCGCTCCCTCGCCGAATCCTACGTTAGGCGCGCAGCTGAGCTTCACGCTCCTCAAAGGCGAGACGGACGGCTTTGAGGTAGTGGCCAAGGTGACCGGCGCTTCAAGCGGCAGCCTTGCCGGTGGCGCGGTTCTTTTTCAGGCCGCTCGAATCAGGGACGTTAGCACGCTCATCCCAAGCTATCGTGGCGCTCGCGTTGGCCCTTACGGCGACGCACTCATGCCTGTCAGCACGGTCACGGCGGGTGCCAAGTACTGGGTCGACCTGATCGGCGTGACCCCTGGTAGTTACTCGTTCACAGTGCTGAAGCCGGTCCAGGTTCGGGTTGCCAAATTTCAGCACGTTTGGCCAGTGCCTCTGTACATGGAGATGCAATTCGCTCAGATCGCCAGGGCTCATAACCTTGCTGACGTCGGCGAGACCCTCGCGCAGCGGATGCAGCTTGCCAAGGACTACGCGAACCGCCTGCGTGCCCACGGCGTTGAGCCAGTGAAGCAGCACTATAGCGTTTACCCGCCGAGTATTCACGGGCGCGTCAAGGAGCCGTACTCGACAACCGGATCCAGCACCTCCTTGCTTGTTTGGCCCATCTCCTGATAGCTCCGCCCTCGGCAGCACTCCTCACGGCAATCGAAAGCGCGATCAAGCTAGGCAAGCTCCCAAAGGATTCCTTCGCGTATGCGTGGGATGAAAGCGAGAGGGGACCGTGGATGCTCAGGCGCTTGCACGCGGGAAGCTCATCCGAACCGGCGCACCGTCACTCCAGATTTTCATGACCCGGGCAAGCATCAGCCAGTTTAATCCGGTCATCGATATCTATGGTCCCGTGCAGACTGGTTCAACCAGCCCCGGTCGCGTACCTGCCACAGCTATGCCGGAAAGAAGGTCTGATTTCGTACCAGTCGTGCATGGCGAACGGAAACTGCGCGAACCAGACTACGGCTTCAAACGTGAATCCAGCCACTCAGTTTCCAATGGCAGTGCTCGACGGCCCGGAGACTGACCCTGAGCGGTTCGTCACCGAAGCGATTGCAAGCGGCGCGACTGGACTGCTGTACTTCAATACAACTCAGCGGATGCCGACTGCGTTTGATCCAGGCGGTCAGTACAACGAAGGCGGCAATGGCGATGGGACGCTTTTGTATCCGCAGGGCGGGATTTCAAGGCGCCTGAAATTCTATCGGCGGGGACTGAAAGGTGAGGCATGGGCACGCGTGGCTCGTACTCAAGGGGTCGCGCTCGAGCCGAGGCAGACGCTTCGGGGCTGCTGCCCGTCGTCGTGAAGGTCGAACCGGGCTGCTCAAGGTGAGCAGCGGCCGGGTGACGCTGCTGCGGATCGCGGGGCTGCCCAACCTGTTCCTCACCGTGCCCGGCCGCAAGAGCGGGGTGCCGCGCACCACGCCGCTGCTGTGCGTGCCGCACGAGGGCCGGATCCTCATCGCCGGCTCCTACTTCGGGGGCCCGAAGCTGCCGGTGTGGGTGCTCAACCTGCGAGCCGCAGGGGAGGCCGACATCCGCATGGCGGCAAGGACCGGCACGTCACCGCGCGCGAGGCGATCGGCGAGGAGCGCGACCGGCTCTACGACGTGATGATCGACACCTGGCCGAACTACCGGCTGTACGCCGAGCGCACGGAGGCCAGTCCGGACGCACGATCCCGGTCTTCGAGCTCACCCCGGCCTGACCCACCGCGCTGCCTGCCTAGCGCGGGACGCGGACCAGCAGCCGGCCGTGCACGCACTCGGCGCGCAGCTCCCGGCCGGCGCCGATCGGGTCGCCGTCGAGCTGGCGCGGGGTGTCGCTGTGGCAGCGCACGCTCGACCGTCCGGCCGGTCATCCGGTTGACCAGGTCGTCGGTGCGCTTGCCCCGGCGAGATGACCCGGACGGCGAGCGGGATCCAGCTCAGGAACCGGCGCGGGTTCAGCAGCACGACGTCGAGTCCGCCGTCGTCGATCGTGGCGTCGGGCAGCAGCGGCATGCCGGCCTGGAGGTAGCCGACGTTGCCGATGACGACCGTGCGGGCGCGGTGCCGGGTCCACTCGCCGTCGTCGACGGAGATCTCGAGCCGCACGGCGGGGAACATGAGGTTGCGCAAGCCCGAGACGACGTAGGCCAGCCAGCCGACCTTCGCCTTGATCTGCTCGTTGGCGCCTTCCATGATCGCGGCGTCGAAGCCCATCCCGGCCATCACCATGAAGTGCTCGTCGTCGCGCGATCCCGTCGCCGGCGACCCTCACGAGGTCGATCGCGCGGTCCTGGCCCGTGCAGCGCGACGTCGATGGCGGCCTGGAGGTAGAGCGGGATGCCGAGGTTGCGCGCCAGCAGGTTGCCGGTGCCGGCGGGGATGACGCCGACCGAGATGCCGGTGCCGGCCAGCTCCGCGCACACGGTGCGGACCGTCCCGTCGCCGCCGCAGACGATCACCATCTCGGCCCCGGCGATCGCGGCGTCCTCGGCCATCGAGCGGCCCGGGTCCTCGACCGTGGTCGTGTACCACGCGGGCGAGCCCCAGCCGGCCTCCGCGGCGCCTGCTCGACCAGCGCCCGGAACGCGGCGGCGTCCTCGACCTTGATCGGGTTGAGGACGACCGCGAGCTGCCGGCTGGTCGGCACCGGGGTCGCGAACGCCTCGACGCGGCTTCGGCCGCGGCGTCGGGTCGAGAGACGACGAGCCCGACCAGCACCCAGAACGCGCCGACGGCGTAGCCGGCGAGCACGTCGGAGACGTTGTGCACGCCGAGGAACAGCCGGTCGAGCCCGACGAGCAGGCGCGAAGCCGACCGCGGCGGCCACGAGCAGCCGCGGATGCTGCCGCCGCCGCACGAACAGCATCGCGAGCACGATCGACCACCCCGGCCGCCGCGGCGACCCGGTCGCGTGCCCGGACGGGAACGAGAAGCTCGCTCAGCGTGGTGATCGGGTGCGCCCAGACGGGCCGCTGCGCGGTGCAGCACCCCCTTCAGGAGGTACGTCGTCAGCGCGCTGCCGAGCATGACGCCGACCGTCCACAGCGCCGCTCGCACGTGCTTGCGCAGCGCCAGGACGGCCGGCCGTGACGACCGTGTAGATCGTCATCGGCACCGTCGAGAACGCCGCCTGCACGAACAGCAGGAAGTGCTGCACCGCCGACGTGGCTCGTGCGGTCCACGCCTGCGGGCCGGAGCCGAGGTCGTTGTCGAACGCGTCGAGCCGGCCCGTGCGGCGTCGACGCTCGATCGACAGCAGCACCGCCAGCGCGACGACGCAGCGACCAGCAGGCACGACCGGCAGGCACCGGTCGCCGAGCAGTCCCGGTCTGCCGGGACGAGGTGAGCGGCACGACGTGTCACAGTTGTCCCGAGCCGGCCCGCGATAGCTGACGCGGTGATCGACCCACGGATGCTCCGCGACGACCCCGACCGGGTCCGCGCCGCGCAGGCCAAGCGCGGGCTGTCCGCGGACGTGGTCGACGAGGCGCTGGCGGCCGACGAGCGGCGCCGCGCGTCGATCGTCGAGTTCGAGCGGCTGCGCGGCGAGCAGAAGGCGCTCGGCAAGCAGATCCCGCAGGCGCAGGGCGAGGAGAAGCAGGCGCTGCTCGACCCGGACCAAGGCGCTGTCGGCCGAGGTGAAGAAGGCCGAGGCGGCGCAGGCCGAGGCGGAGGCGGCCTACCGCGAGCGCGTGCTGGCGATCCCGAACCCGGCCGCCGACGAGGCGCCTGCCGGCGGCGAGGACGACTACGTCGTGCTCGAGCACGTCGGCACGCCGCGCGACTTCGCCGCCGAGGGCTTCGAGCCGCGCGACCACGTCGAGCTCGGCCGGATCCTCGGCGCGATCGACATCGACCGCGGCGCCAAGGTCTCGGGCGCGCGGTTCTACTACCTGACCGGCGCCGGCGCCGACCTCGAGCTGGCGCTGGTCAGCATGGCGATGGACCAGGCCCGCGCCGCCGGGTTCACCCGATGGTCCCGCCGGCCCTGGTCAGGCCGCGCGCGATGGAGGGCACCGGGTTCCTCGGCCAGGCGGCCGACGACGTCTACCGCATCGAGGGCGAGGACCTCTACCTCGTCGGCACCTCGGAGGTGCCGCTGGCGGCGTACCACTCCGACGAGATCCTCGACGCGCCGTCGCTGCCCGCTGCGCTACGCCGCGTTCAGCCCGTGCTACCGCAAGGAGGCCGGCTCCTACGGCAAGGACACCCGCGGCATCATCCGGGTGCACTGGTTCGACAAGGTCGAGATGTTCACCTACACGACCGTCGAGGAGTCCTACGACGAGCACCAGCGGCTGCTCGGGTGGGAGAAGGAGTTCCTCGACAAGCTCGAGCTGGCCTACCGGGTCATCGACATCGCGGCCGGCGACCTCGGGCTGTCGGCGCAGCGCAAGTTCGACTGCGAGGCGTGGATCCCGACGCAGGGCCGGTACCGCGAGCTCACCTCGACCTCGAACTGCACCGACTTCCAGGCCCGGCGCCTCGACATCCGCGGCCGGTTCGCCGAGGGCGTGCGCGCACGCTGGCCACGCTCAACGGCACGCTGTGCGCGATCCCGCGGACGATCGTCGCGATCCTGGAGACCCACCAGCAGGCCGACGGCTCGGTGCGCGTCCCGGCCGCGCTGCAGCCCTACCTGCAGGGCCGCGAGGTGCTGGAGCCGGTGGTCGGCGTGACCTGGTCACCCCGCGGCTGGTCGCGCTCGACATCGACGGCACGCTGTTCACCACGTGCCCGTCGACCGGCGACGTCGAGGAGACGATCAGCGCCCGTCGTGCGTCGACGCCGTCCGTCGGGCGTACGACGCCGGCGCCCACGTCGTGCTCGCCACCGGGCGCTCGACGTTCGGCATCACCCGCGTCTGGGACCTGCTCGGGCTGCCGCCCGAGGGCGCGCCGCAGGTGCTCGTCGGTGGCCTCCAACGGGTCGGTGACGTTCCGCTACCCGCCGGTCGAGGTGCGCTCGACCGATGACCTTCGACGCCAGCGAGATCGTCGCGGATGCTGCTCGAGCACGTGCCGCAACGCCGCCGTCGCGGTCGAGGAGATCGGGGTCGGCTACCGGGTCAACCGGCCGTTCCCCGAGGGCGAGATCACCGGCGAGATGCACGCTGCAGTCGCGTCGAGGAGCTGGTCGCCGAGCCGGTGACCCGCGTGATCATCCGCGACCCGCACTCCTCGGAGGAGGAGTTCCTCGCGCTCGCCGAGAAGCTCGGGCTGCACGGCATCAACTACTTCATCGGCTGGACCGCCTGGCTCGACATCGCGCCCGAGGGGATCTCCAAGGCGTCCGGCGCTCGCCGAGGTCGGCGAGCGGCTCGGGCGTCGCCCGGCCGACGTGCTCGCGATCGGCGACGGCCGCAACGACATCGAGATGCTGCGCTGGGCCGGCCGCGGCGTCGCGATGGGCCAGGCGCCGCTCGAGGTGCAGGAGGCGGCCGACGACGTCACCGAGACCGGCCACGACGACGGCGTCGCGGTCGAGCTCGTCGCGCTGGTTCTGAGCCCGGCTGGCTCCGTCCTGTGCACCGGCTCGTGGCCACCGACCTCGACGGCACCCTGCTGCACACCGACGGCACGGTCACCGACCGCACCCGGAGGTGCTGACCGCCGTCGAGGACCTGCGGCGTCACGGTCGTCTTCGTGACCGGCCGCCCGATCCGCTGGATGGAGACGCTCGTGGCAGCACGTCGGGGCCCACGGGCTCGCGATCTGCCGCAACGGCGGCATCGTGTACGACGTCCCGGCCGGTGCGGTGCGCAGCGCCCGGCCGATCCCGGTCGAGGTCGGGCTCCGCGTCGGCGACCTGCTCCGTCAGGCGGTGCCCGGCACGACGTTCGCGGTCGAGCGGACCACCGGCTTCGCCAAGGAGCCGGACTTCGTGGAGCGCTACGAGGTCGCCGCCGGACACCGAGGTCGGCTCCCCTCGCCGAGCTGTTCGACGACCGCGCCGTCAAGATGCTCGCCCGGCACGAGGAGCACGCGCCCGAGGAGTTCTGGGCGCGCGTCGAGGACGCCGTCGGGGACCTCGGTCACCACGACCTGGTCGTCGGTGGGCGCGCTGGTCGAGATCAGCGCCGCCGGCGTCACCAAGGCGACCACCCTGGCGCTGCTCTGCGCGGAGCTCGGCGATCGCGCCGCGAGCAGGTCGTCGCCTTCGGGGACATGCCGAACGACGTCGCGATGCTGGAGTGGGCCGGGACGTCGTACGCCATGGCGAATGCGCACCCCCGCGTGCTCGCCCTGGCCGACCACACCGCCCCGGCCAACGACGAGGACGGCGTCGCCACGGTGCTCGAGGAGCTCTTCGACCTCTAGGGCTCGCGCAGGACGACGCCGAACATCAGCACCGCGGCCAACGACGTGACGCCGAGCATCACGCACGCCATCGGCACCGCGGTGCTGCTGCCGAAGGCGCCGACCACGGGTGCGATGACGGCGCCGACCCCGAACTGCACGCAGCCGAGCACCGCGGCCGCCGTGCCCGCCGCCTCGCCGTGCCTGGTCAGCGCCAGCGCCGGGGTGTTCGGGAGCGAGAGGCCCGCGAGCGAGACGAGCAGCGCGAGCGGCACCAGCACCCCGACCAGCCCACCGAACCGGTCAGCCCGACGACGAGCAGCGCCGTCGCGGCCGCCATCGCACCGATGATCGCGCCGGTGAGGACCGTGCGAACCCGGAGCCACCGCAGCAGCACGGGGTTGAGCTGCGAGGTGATCGTGAGGCCGGCGGCGTTGATCCCGAAGACCAGCCCGAACGTGCGGGCGTCGAGCCCGAAGCCGTCCTGCAGCACGAAAGACGCCCCCGAGACGTAGGCGAACATCGCCGCGAGCATGCGACCCGCCGATGAACGCGAGCGCCACGAACACCCGGTCCCGCAGCAGGGCGCGGTAGCCCGCCAGGCTGGCTCGCCACGGTGGCCGGTCGGCGTCGCTCGACGGGAAGGGTCTCGCGCACGCCGAGCAGCGCGACCACGAGGAGCAGGGCGGCGGCCGCGGCGAGGACCACGAAGATGCCGCGCCAGGACGTGAAGCCCAGCACCAGGCCACCGAGGCTCGGCGCGATGATCGGCGCGAGACCGATGACCAGCATCAGCCGCGACATGATCCGGGCGACGGCGACGCCCTCGAAGAGGTCGCGCACGATCGCCATCGCCACGACCGAGACGGCCGCCCCGGCGAAGCCCTGCAGCACCCGCACGCCTGCCAGCACCGCAATCGTGGGCGCGACCGCGCACACCGCCGACGCCACCGCGTGGGCGCAGATGCCCACCATCAGCGGTCGCCGGCGACCGAGGGCGTCCGACAGCGGGCCGATGATCAGCTGGCCGACGGCGAGGCCGAGCAGCATGCCGGTCAGCGTCAGCTGGACGGCCGAGTCGCTGGCGTCGAGATCGTCGTGAGATCTGGGGGAACGCCGGGAGGTACATGTCGATGGTCAACGGCCCCAGCGCGATGAGCGCGCCGAGCACGAGGACCAGCTGGGCGTAGCGCCTGCCCGTGGGGGACTCGACCCTTGCCGGGACGGGTGGCGCGGAGGTCATGAGAGCCAGTGTGGACGGGCGCGCCCCCATTGCGAAAAGGCGTTTCCGGGCGGGACTGCCTACCCCCGCGCCGTCAGTCGGTGCCGAGGCACGCACAATGTGTCCTGGCAAACAGACTGGGTACTGGTGATGGTGGTCACAACTTCGCCGACTGCAGCCCGTCCGGACGAGAGAGTAGGTCCCATGTCGCAAGGCGTTCAGAGTCCCGGCCGCGTCAAGATCGAGGCCAGGACACTTCGCCAGGACCGCTGGTGGCTCTACCCCGCGGTGACGTTCACCGTCTTCATGGCGTTCATCGTCTACGCCACGCTGGCGTGCGTTCTACGGCCACGACTACTACTCCGCGCCGTACCTCTCGCCGTTCTACTCACCCTGCCTGGCCACGTCGTGCGTCGAGGGCTCCTCGGACTTCGGGCAGCCGTTCAGCTGGTGGCAGCTCTCGCCGGCCCTGCTGATCTTGATCTTCCCGCTCGGCTTCCGGATGAGCTGCTACTACTACCGCAAGGCCTACTACCGCTCGTTCTGGCTGAGCCCGCCCGCGTGCGGCGTCGCCGAGCCGCACGGGAAGTACTCCGGTGAGACCCGGCTCCCGCTGATCCTCAACAACATCCACCGCTACTTCTTCTACGCCGCCCTGCTCGTGGCGCTGATCCTCAGCTACGACGTCGTGATCTCGTTCAAGGACGAGAACGGCGAGTGGGGCCACATGGGGCTCGGCACGCTGGTGCTGCTCGTCAACGTCGCTGCTGATCTGGGCCTACACGCTCGGCTGCCACTCCTGCCGGCATGCCGTCGGCGGCCGGCTGAGGCACTTCTCCAAGCACCCGATCCGCTACCGCGCCTGGACGCTGGTCTCGAAGCTCAACGCCCAGCACGCGCGCTACGCCTGGCTGTCGCTGTTCTCGGTGGCGCTGGCAGACCTCTACGTCAACCTGCTCGCGGTTGGCGCCTTCTCCGACCCGAAATTCTTCTGACATGACTGAACAACAACGACACCCGATGACCGGCAACCGGATGGATCCGGACGACGGACACTGGCTTCGAGCGTCACGAGTACGACGTCGTGGTGATCGGGGCCGGCGGCGCCGGGCTGCGCGCCGCGATCGCCGCGCACGACGCCGGCGCCCGGGTGGCGGTGCTGTGCAAGTCGCTGCTCGGCAAGGCGCACACCGTGATGGCCGAGGGCGGCATCGCGGCGTCGATGGGCAACGTCTACCCCGACGACAACTGGAAGGTGCACTTCCGCGACACCATGCGTGGCGGGAAGATGCTCAACAACTGGCGCATGGCGCAGCTGCACGCGCAGGAGGCCCCCGAGCGCGTCCTCGAGCTCGAGGAGTGGGGCGCGCTGTTCGACCGCACGCCCGACGGCCTGATCTCCCAGCGCGACTTCGGCGGCCACCGCTACGCCCGTCTCGCTCACGTCGGCGACCGCACCGGGCTGGAGATGATCCGCACCCTCCAGCAGCACGTCGGTCGCGCTCGGCATCGACGTGTTCATGGAGTTCACGGTCACCGACATCTTCAAGGACGGCGGACAACGGTCGCCGGCGCGTTCGGCTACTGGCGCGAGACCGGCCGCTTCGTGGTCTTCGACTGCCCGTCGGTCGTGCTCGCCACCGGCGGGATCGGCAAGTCCTACCAGGTGACCTCGAACTCCTGGGAGTACACCGGCGACGGCCACGCACTGGCGATGAAGACCGGCGCCTCGCTGATCAACATGGAGTTCGTCCAGTTCCACCCGACCGGCATGGTCTGGCCGCCGTCGGTCAAGGGCATCCTCGTCACCGAGTCGGTGCGCGGCGACGGCGGCGCCCTGAAGAACTCCGAGGGCGAGCGGTTCATGTTCGACTACATCCCGGAGTACTTCAAGGCCGAGACGGCCGACAACATCGAAGAGGCCGAGGGCTGGTACAAGGACAAGAAGAACAACCGCCGGCCACCCGAGCTGCTGCCGCGCGACGAGGTCGCTCGCGCGATCAACTCCGAGATCAAGGCCGGCCGCGGATCACCGCACGGCGGGGTGTTCCTCGACATCGCGTCTCGTCGCGACGCCGACTTCATCAAGCGGCGGCTGCCGTCGATGTACCACCAGTTCAAGGAGCTGGCGGACGTCGACATCACCGCCGAGCCGATGGAGGTCGGGCCGACCTGTCACTACGTGATGGGCGGTGTCGAGGTGGACGCCGACACCGAGGAGAGCATCGTGACCGGCCTGTACGCCGCCGGCGAGGTCGCCGGCGGCATGCACGGCTCCAACCGGCTGGGCGGCAACTCGCTCTCGGACCTGCTGGTGTTCGGTCGTCGCGCGGGCCACAACGCGGCGTACTACACGCGTCGCCTCAAGGACGACCGGCCCAAGGTCACCCACGCCGACATCAAGACCGCGGCCGAGCACGCGCTCGCTCCGTTCGAGATCGAGGACGGCGGTGAGAACCCGTACACGATCCAGAAGGACCTGCAGGACGTGATGCAGCGCCTGGTCGGCATCATCCGCAAGCGCGAGGAGCTCGCGGAGTCGCTGGTCGAGATCGACAAGCTCAAGGAGCGCGCCAAGAAGCTCGCCGTCGAGGGCCACCGGCAGTACAACCCGGGCTGGCACCTCGCGATCGACCTCACCAACCAGCTGATCGTCTCCGAGTGCATCGCGAAGGCTGCGCTGGAGCGCGAGGAGTCCCGCGGCGGCCACACGCGTGACGACTTCCCCGGCCCCGACGACAAGTGGGGCACGGTCAACTTGGTGCTCACCCTCAAGGGCGGCGACTTCGCCGCACCCGTGGACCTCAAGCACCAACCACTGCCGGTGATGCCCGACGACCTCCAGGAGCTGTTCGACTGATGGGCTACGACCTGAAGATGCGCGTCTGGCGCGGTGACGCCGACGGCGGAGAGCTCGGCGACTACACCGTCGAGGTCGAGGAGGGCGAGGTCGTCCTCGACGCCATCCACCGCCTGCAGGCGACGCAGGCCGGCGACCTCGCGGTGCGCTGGAACTGCAAGGCCGGCAAGTGCGGCTCGTGCAGCGCCGAGGTGAACGGCCGGCCGCGGCTGATGTGCATGACCCGGCTCTCCGACTTCGAGCCGACCGAGACGATCACGGTCACGCCGGTGCGGGCGTTCCCGGTGATCCGCGACCTGGTCACCGACGTCTCGTTCAACTACGAGAAGGCCAAGCAGGTGCCGGCGGTCAAGCTCACCCCGCGCGACAAGGACGGCAAGCGCCGCATGGCGCAGCGCGACGTCGAGCGCGGCCAGGAGTTCCGCAAGTGCATCGAGTGCTTCTTGTGCCAGAACGTCTGCCACGTCGTGCGCGACCACGAGGACAACAAGGAGGCGTTCGCGGGGCCGCGCTTCTTCCTGCGCTACGCCGAGCTGGACATGCACCCGCTCGACACCAACGACCGCCGCAAGCTGGCCCAGGACGCTGCCGGCCTCGGCATGTGCAACATCACCAAGTGCTGCACCGAGGTGTGTCCGGAGAACATCAAGATCACCGACAACGCGATCATCCCGATGAAGGAGCGCGTGGTCGACCGCAAGTACGACCCGGTGACGTTCCTGGGCTCCAAGATCCGGCGCAGGGACCCGCGCGAGGAGGTATGACGATGGCGCTGCTGCCACGCGAGGAGATCGACCAGGCCCTGTCAGGGGACCTGTCGTCCTGGCAGATCGCCGGTGACGACGCGAACGCGATCACCCGGGAGGTGGAGGCGTCGTCGTTCCTGTCGGGCATCACGCTCGTGCAGCAGGTGGCCGAGGCGGCCGAGTCGATGAACCACCACCCCGACATCGACATCCGCTACACCACGCTGACGTTCACGCTCTCCACCCACTCCGAGGGTGGGCTGACCGCGAACGACCTCGAGCTCGCCGGCAAGATCGACAGCCTCGCCGAAGGCGCCTGACTCCTAGAGGTACATGCCGCCGCGGCTGCCCTGCTCGTCGGGCTGACCCGACTGACCGGGGTGCGCCATCGGCCCCCCATCGGGCAGCGTGCCGGGCGGCAGCGCCCGGCGCATCTGCTCGAGCTGCGCCCGAGCGGCGACCTGCTGGGCGTAGATCGCGGTCTGGATGCCGTGGAAGAGCCCCTCGAGCCAGCCGACCAGCTGGGCCTGCGCGATCCGCAGCTCCGACTCCGATGGCGTGTCCGAGCTGAAGGGCAGGGAGAGCCGCTCCAGCTCCTCGACCAGCTCCGGAGCGAGTCCGGCCTCGAGCTCCTTGATCGACGAGGAGTAGATGCCGGCCAGGCGGGCACGGCTCGCCTCGTCGAGCGGCGCCGACTTCACCTCTTCGAGGAGCTGGCGGATCATGCTGCCGATCCGCATCACCTTCGCCGGCTGCTCCACCAGGTCGGTGATGCTGCCCTCGGACTCGGGGTCCTCGCTGGCCATGGAGCCGGGGCCGATCACGACCACGTGCGGCTCGTCCGGGGTCCCGTCGGGCTGCTGTGTCGACATGCCCCCACCATACGAGCCCGGATCGAGCCCTATGCGGTGAGGACGATCTTCCCGGTGTGCTCCCCGGACTCCATGATCCGGTGAGCCTCGGCCGCCTGCTCCAGCGGCAAGGTGGCGTGCACGAAGGTCTTCACGGCGCCGTCGGCGACCAGTGGCCAGACGTGCTCGACGACGGACGCGCAGATCGCTGCCTTCTCCGCCACCGGACGCGCGCGCAGCGTCGCCGCCACGACGGCGGCCCGCTTGCGCAGCAGCACACCGAGGTCGATCTCGGCCTTGGTGCCACCCTGCATGCCGATCACCACGAGCCGACCCTCGGTCGCGAGCGCCTTGATGTTCCGCTCGAGGTACGACGCCCCCATGATGTCGAGGATCACGTCGACCCCGCCGTCGGTCTCCTCCTTGACCACTTCCACGAAGTCCTGCTCGCGGTAGTTGATCGCGACGTCCGCCCCCAGGTCGCGGCACACCTGGAGCTTCTCCGCCGACCCGGCGGTGGTGAGCACCCTCGCCCCGAGCGCCTTCGCGAGCTGGATGGCGAAGTTGCCGATGCCGCCTGCGCCGCCGTGCACCAGCAGCGACTCGCCCTCCTGCAGCCCGGCCACCATGAAGACGTTCGACCACACCGTGCACGCGACCTCGGGGAGGGCACCAGCAGTCACGAGGTCGAGCCCTTCCGGCACCGGCATCAGCTGGCCCGCGGGGACGAGCACCTTCTCGCCGTACCCGCCCGACGCGAGGAGGGCACAGACCTCGTCGCCCACCTGCCAGCCGTCGACTCCGCTGCCGACCTCGCTGACCACGCCCGAGCACTCGAGACCGAGCACGTCGGACGCCCCTGGCGGGGGCGGGTAGTGGCCCTGCCGCTGCAGGGTGTCCGCCCGGTTGACGGCGGTGGCACGCATGTCGACGACCACCTCGCCGTCCCCGGGGGTCGGGTCGGGCAGGTCGGCCAGCACCAAGGCCTCGGGGCCGCCGGGGTCGGGGGCGATCACAGCACGCATGGGGGCGAGCCTAGTGAACGCCTACTCGACGTCGACCAGCTCCTCGTCGTCGATGTCTGCCAGTGCATCGGTGTCGAGCTCGTCGGCGTCCGGCGCCTCGCCGCCCCAGTTCTCCGCCAGCTGGGTGGCCGCCGCGGCGAGCCTCTCCAGTGCCTCCGGCCCGGCGCCCTGCTGGGCGGCCGCGAACCCGAGGAGGTAGGTGGTGATCGGCGCTGCCGGGCGCTCCACGTTGTGAGCGGCGTCCCTGGCGAGGTCGAGGACCAACCCCTCGTCGAACTCGGTCTCGATGTCGAGCGCGTCGCAGAGCTCGTCGATCCAGTCGTGCAAGTTCACGGTCCAAGATTCGTACGACAGCCCGGATCTCGCAACCTCCGAAGGTCATCCCAGGTGTCCACGTCGCGTGCCTCGTCCCCCTCGGCGGGTACCTCGACGAGACGCAGCGGTCCGATCAGCCGGTGCATCGCGAGGCCGTGCTGCTCCTCGTACGCCGGCCGGGCGGTGGTCAGCGAGCTGTGCCGGTAGACCGCCGCCAGTGGCTGCTGCCGGCCGTCAGGCGCGGCGAGCAGCGCGCCGTCGACCTCGGCGTCCTCCTCGACCGCCCAGGTCAGTCGCGCCACGGTGCCGGCGTGCACGCGCGGCATGTCGACCGCGAGCACCGTGACGAGGTCCGGCTCGACCAGGAACCGGTCGAGTCCGGCGAGCAGACCGGCCGCCGGCCCTCCGGAGGCGGGGTCCTCGATGGTCCAGGTGACCGGTCGAGTGGTGGGCACCTGCTGCCCGACCACCACCACCTCGGCTGCCGACATGGTGGCCGCGAGCGCCCGCTCGAGGAGCGTCACGCCGTCGAGCTCGATGGACGCCTTGTCGACCCCGCTCATCCGCGCTGCCGTCCCCCCTGCGAGGACGACCGCCCCGAGCCGCAGCGAGTCCATCGGCACAGTCTGGCAGGCTGGAGGAATGAGTGGACCAAGGCCTTCCCTTCGCCTGGCGCTGGTGCAGAAGCTCGCCTCCCTCGATCCCGCGGAGAACCGCGATGCACTCGCAGCCTTGCCAGGCAGGCTCGAGCCGGACACCGATCTGGTGCTGGTGCCCGAGGCGTTCATGCGCGACTTCGGCAGTCCGGGCTCGGACATCTCGGAGTTCGCCGAGAAGCTCGACGGACCCTTTGTGCACTGCCTGACCGAGGTCGCGCAGCAGGCGAGTACGACGATCGTGGCGGGCATGTTCGAGATCAGCGACGACCCCGACCGGCCGTACAACACCTTGGTCGTCGTCGACCCGGACGGGCTGCGGGCGTCGTACCGGAAGATCCACCTCTACGACTCGTTCGGCTACCGGGAGTCCGACCGCCTCACCGGGGGCGAGGTCGAGCCGGTGCTGGTCGACGTGGCAGGCGTGTCCGTCGGCCTGATGACCTGCTACGACCTGCGGTTCCCGGAGCTCGCCCGTGAGCTGGTGGCCCGCGGGGCGCAGCTGCTCGTGGTGCCCTCGGCGTGGGTCGCGGGGCCGGCGAAGGTCCACCACTGGCGGACGCTGGCCATCGCCCGGGCCATCGAGAACACCGCGTACGTCGCCGCGGTCGGCCAGCCCAGTCCGCGCTACACCGGTCACTCGCTGGTCGCCGGGCCCGACGGCGACCTCGTCGCCGAGGTCGGCGACGGTGACCGCCTGCTGACCGCCTCGGTCAGCCTGGAGGGTCTCGACCAGGCCCGTGCCGACAACCCTTCGCTGAAGAACCGGAGAATGTGAACCATGGCTCGTGAGAAGACCGCTGACGTCGTCGCCGAGATGGTCGCGAACGTCATGAAGGTGGCCGTCGCCACCGGCGACCGGGTCGACGTGGGCGACTCGGTGGTGCTGCTGGAGTCGATGAAGATGGAGATACCGGTGCTCACCGAGGTGGCCGGCACGATCTCCGCGGTCAAGGTCACCGAGGGTGACGTGGTGCAGGAGGGCGACATCCTCGTCTCGATCGCGGTCGCGCCGCAATAGACTGCGACCCCTTGGAGGGGTGCCGGAGTGGCCTAACGGAACCGCCTTGAAAGCGGTCGCTGGCAGAAGTGTCAGCCGCGGGTTCGAATCCCGCCCCCTCTGCTGCGCTGATCGCTTTCCGGCTACTCGCTGCCGCCGAGCTCCAGTGCGACCGAGTCGTAGACGAGGTCGTTGAGGCGCTGGCGGTGGTGCTCCAGGTCGACGACGAGGCGCGAGAGCTGACGGCGCACGCCGTCGACGTCGGGAGCCTCGAGCACCTCGGGTCCGAGGGCGGCCAACCGGGTCAGCAGCGAGTTGCGTTCGCGGAGCATGGCTGCCTCGCGAGCGGCCAGCCACGCGTCACCGTCGCGGACCGACTCTGTGGTGAGCGCGTCCTTCACACCGGCCATCCGATGACGGACCAGCCAGCGCCAGGCGTGGTGGCGCCTGGGGGAGTCCAGAGCCTGCTTGAGACCGAGGATCGCGTGTTCCAGGCCAGTCATCGAACCACCTCCGCTGAAGGGTGGACTTCCGAGTGTGACCTGGCTCACGGGTGGTGACAAGAGGCACTTTGTGTCGGCCGCCGGCGGGCCTGTCTAATCGGGGCCGTGTCGTCCAGCTATCGGTTCTCGGGGCCGTTCGTCGTCCGGTTGATGGGCCTCTGCCTGGTTCTCGGTGGCTTGCTGGTCGTCCTCCTCGCGGTTCTCGTGGCCTTCACCGCCCTGCCTGGTCTGGTCCTGTTGCTGGCAGTGGTCGCGGTGCTGGGGGGAACCCTGCTGGTGGTGCTGCTCGCGCGACGGGGAACGGTGGTCAGCTTCGACGGCACCGGCTACCGGGTCAGGTTCGTGCGAGGGGCCGGCGTGAACCGAGCGACCTGGACCCAGGTCGAGGATGTCGCGACCACGACCGTCGCGGGGCAGAAGTGTGTGGTGCTGCAGCTGCGAGACGGCCGCACCACGACGGTCCCGGTGGGGGTGCTCGCCGGCCGCCCCGATGCGTTCGTCGACGACCTCCGCGCCTACCTCCGAGGCCGAGGTGCCGAGGCGGTGAGCCGGTAGCCTGTGCGGGCTCCGTGCGAGCACCTGGAGGTGTCGCCTAGTGGCCTATGGCGCCCGCCTGCTAAGCGGGTTGAGGGTTACCCCCTCTCGCGGGTTCAAATCCCGCCACCTCCGCCAGTTCCCTACCGGCTCCGGCCGGTCGGGTCGAGCCTGATGTACGGCGCCACGCGGAACTGTCCGATCGTGGTGATGGTGACCGGCTGCAGCCCGACCGCCCGACCGTTGCGGAACGTCACCAACGTGACCTCGGCGTCGCGTCGCAGCTTGCTGCCGATCGCGAGTGCGTAGGCCGCGCCGCCCGTGGTGCCGTTGGTGTAGGACCAGCCGACGTCGCCGTTCGTGCCGGTGACCGGTGTAGGACCGACCTGCTCGTGCAGGTGACCGGCGAGCACCGCTCCCACGCAGCCGCGCGCCAGCGCCTGCCGGCCGCTGTTGGCGTCGTGGACCATCAGCACGTCGATCCGGTCACCCTCGTCGTCGTGCTTGCAGGCGAGGTCGGCAAGTCGCGTCTCCTGCTCGGAGAAGGAGATGCCGCGCTCGTCGCGCCAGATGCCGAGCCCGCTGCTGCGCGGGTCGCTGACCCCGAGGATCCGCATGCCGTCCGGGCCGTCGACGACGGATCCGACCAGCGTCGTGAACCCGAGCCGGTCAGCCTGCTTGGTGACGAAGTCCCCGTTGTCGTGGTTGCCCGCGATCGAGAAGCGGGTGTCGTAGTCGTCGAACTGCTCGGCCAGCGACTCGAGGCTGAACGCCTCCCACGAGCCACCGGTCGAGGTGTCGTCTCCTGCGTCGAGGAGGAACGTCGCATGGCCCTGGTCGGCGACTGCCCGCGCGACCGGGTCCATGCCGACGTTGTCGTGCCGGTCGCTCACCAGCAGCCCGACGACCTCGCCCTTCCCGGGATCCCGCAGGCGCGGGCCGATCTCGGGCGCCAGGTCGACCAGCTGGCGGTAGAACGTCAGGCTGCGGCGGTAGGACGTCACCGCACTCGCGACGAGCCGGCGGGTCCCGGTCGTGATCAGTCCCGACTCGATCTGCAACGGCTTCGCCTCGTCCGGGACCTTCACCTCCGGCAGCGCGGTGGCGAGCGGCTGCCACGTGTCCTCCTCCACGGGTTCGTCGCCACGGTCCCAGGGCCGTGCGACGAGCACGCCGACGAGCAGCAGCACCGAGGCGCCCACCGCCGCGCGTCGTACCGTCAGCCTGCTCGGCAGCCCGCGCAGCTCGGCCCAGCGCCGCCGGCCCACCAGGAGCACGAGGGTCGGGCCCGCCAGTCCCAGCAGCGCGCCGTCGACAGCGCTGTCCACGGCCAGGTCGGCCAGGCTGTCGCGGACCTTGCGGATCTGTGCCTGCGGCTGGCTGGCGAGGAACGCGTAGCGCTGGATGATCACGGCGTAGGAGCCCGACGTCGTCTTCCCCAGGTCGATGTGCGCGCCGATCTTGCTGTGCGAGGGGTAGCGCACGTTCGGCAGGTAGGGCCCGAGGTCGACCGTCGCCCAGCCGTCGAGGCTCGGACGCACCACGGCGTCGTGGCCGGCGAGCACGATCGTTCGCGACCCGTTCAAGAACAGCGCGACGGCCGCGGGCAGCGCGACGAGCAGCCAGACGGCCACCAGCATCGCAATCCGGGGACGTCGCATGAATCCAGCGTAGGAACCCATGTATCAGGACGGACCGGTATGTCCTCTTCTTTGACGTGCAGTCACGGGGGTGCCGCACAACATCGGGGGTGGTGGAGCCGCCGGGGCGTCGGGGGATGTCCGGCGGCTCCACCTTCGCTCGGCGACGACTACTCTGCGATGCGGGAGGTGACCGAAGGTGAGAGATGAGCCGTACGGCGGTCCGCTGACCCGGCCGTCCGCGTCCGAGACACGTCTGCTCGACCCCGCCACCGCGTACCGGCTCAGGGACGACCCGGCGCCACTCGCCACCTCGTTCGTGGCCGACGCGCTCCTGGTGCGTGGCTGGCACGAGGAGACCGAGGAGGCACTGGCACGCGTCGCCGACCGGGCCGGTTTCCGGTTGGTCTGGGACGAGCCCGAAGGCCGAGACGACCGCGCACTCATCGAGAGCGCCGGTCTGTCGGCTGCGGACCGAGCGGCCATCGAGGACATCTGGGTGACGCGGGTGCGGCTCGCCTCCCTGGGCCACCGTCCGGACGACGTGTTCCGGCCGATCGACACCTGGCGACTGCTGCAGTCGTTCCGTGCCGAGGTCTCCGATCCACAGCGCCGCAACGACGTGGCCCTCGAGCACCCCACCGAGCTCGGCATCACTCCGGCGCCGTACACGAGCGGGCACCCGTACACGAGCGGGCACCCGTACACGAGCGGCCATCCCTACACCAGCGGGCACCCGTACACGAGCGGCCACGAGTACGTCACTCGTCAGCCGGTGTCCTGGATGGGCGCGGAGCCGGCACCCGCCCGCCCGCTTCCGCGCGGCCGCCGCCCGGTGGTCGCCGTCCTGGACTCCGGGGTCGGGGAGCACCCCTGGTTGGGTGAGGCGCACGTCGAGCACGAGCCGGAGGTGCTCGGTGAGCGCATCGGGCTCGAGTCGCTGCAGACTCAAGCCAAGGCCGGTGACCACGGCGTGCCCGACCTGGTCGGCATGCTCGGTCCGGACGCCGGTCACGGCACGTTCGTCGCCGGCCTGGTCCGACAGGCCTGCCCCGAGGCCCGCATCTTGTCGGTGCGACTCTTCCGCGACAACGGCGTGGTCGACGAGACCGACCTGCTGCGGGCCCTGCAGCTGCTCTGCCTGCGACAGCTGGTCTCACTGCGACCGCGGTCCGGCGTCGCCCCGATCGACGTCGTCACGATGTCGCTCGGCTACTACCACGAGCAGCCGGACGACCAGGCCTTCGACCCGTTGCTGCGCGGGCCGCTGCGGCTGCTCGGACGCCTCGGGGTCGCCGTGGTCGCCTCCGCCGGCAACGACGCGACCAGCAGGCCGTGCTACCCGGCTGCGTTCGCGGCCCCCGAGCTGACCCCCGCCGTGACGCGCGGCCGGGTGCCGGTCTCCGCGGTCGGCGCGCTCAACCCGGACGGGACCGTCGCGATGTTCTCCAACGACGGCCCGTGGGTGCGCTACCTGCGGCAGGGCGCCGGGCTGGTCAGCACCGTGCCGACCGACCTCGACGGGTCGCTGGAAGCGACGAGCACGCTGGTCACCTCCCGCGGTGAGGTCCGCTCGACGATCGACCCCGACGACTTCAGCAGCGGCTTCGCCGTCTGGAGCGGCACCTCGTTCTCCGCGCCGTTGTTCGCCGGGCAGCTGGCCGCCAGGCTGGTCGAGCCGCTGCGTCGCGCCGGCGGGCGGGACCGTCGAGCCGCCGTCTCGCGCGCCAACCGGGCACTGCGGGGGATGCCGCGATGACCGAGACACTCGTGAGCCGGGCGGCCGAGGCGTTCGAGGCCTACCAAGGTGGCGACCGGACGTCGTTCGACGACCTGGTCACGATGCTGACGCCGTTGCTCTGGCACACCGTGCGTGGCACCGGCATCGACCCGGTCGCGGCCGAGGACGTCGTGCAGACGACGTGGATGAGGCTGTTGCACAGCAGCGCCTCGATCCGTGATCCGCAGACGGTCGTGAAGTGGCTGCTGACCGCCGTGAAGCGTGAGTCGTGGCGGGTCTCGAAGCGTGCCCGGGTCGAGATGCTCAAGACCGCGTCCCTGGTGGGCGACGAGGGTGACGAGATCGCCGGGCTCCCGGCACGAGCGGACCAGGTGCCCGACGAGCTGGTCTTCCAGCACGACCGCCAGCGCCGGCTGTGGGGTCATGTCGAGGAGCTGTCGCCGCGCTGTCGCGAGCTCCTCCGCGTGATCGCGTTCGCCGACCGCCCCGACTACGCATTGATCGCCGCCTCCCTCGGGATGCCCGTCGGCAGCATCGGACCCACCCGGGGCCGGTGCTTGGCGAAGCTGCGCCAGGAGCTGGCCGCAGACCCTCAGTGGGAAGGACGTGCGTCGTGAACGAACACGAGCCGCTGGACGACACCGACGCCGCGACCCTCGGGGAGCTGCGAGCGATGTACGAAGACCTGGACCCGATGCCCGACGACCTCGTCGAGCGCGTCAAGTTCTCCCTCGCCCTGGACGAGATGTTCGAGGAGGTCGCGCGGATGACGCGCGTGCCGATGGAGGAGCTGAGCCGTGCGCGGGGAGCCCACCCCGGGCACCCGCACCGAGACGCTGACCTTCTCCGCAGAGCGACTCACCGCGATGGTGACCGTGAGCCGGACCGGCCCCGGGCGGCTGCGCATCGACGGCTGGCTGGCGCCGAGCGAGACGCTGTCGGGTGCGGCTCCGCATTCAAGGGGCTGCGTCGAGGGAGACGACCTCCGACGAGGACGGGCCGGTTCAGCTTCGAGGACCTCGACGAGGGGTTCGGCCAGCTGAGCTTCCACCCGCTCGCAGACGCCGCTGATGACGACGACGGGCAGAACGCCGTCGTGACACCGCTGTTCCAGCTGTAGATTCCCTTCGGTGGGAGGAGCCGGCGGAGGGCTCGACGCCGATGCACTGGCGGCCGAGGTGGCGGCTGCCCGCAAGGACTTCCAGCTGGGCAGGCCGTCGCGCGCCGCTGCCCGGCTGCGTGCCGTGCGGGGTCGCATCGGGCCGGAGGCGGGCGAGGACCTGCTGGTCCCTCGAGCCCGCATGTCCGTGACCCTGGCCGCGGCCGAGCACGAGCTCAGCGGCGACCTCGAGGCCGCCCTGTCGCTGCTCGCGGACGCCGAGGACCTCGCGGAGCGCTCCGGCTCGGAGGCCCTGGTGGCGGGGGTGCGAGGCCAGCGCGGTCTGCTCCTGCTGCGGGCGGGCAGGGTGGCTGCGGCGCTCGTCGCTCTCGATGCCGCCGTCGAGCTCCTCACCGACGCCGACGACGCCGACCAGATGTCGATCCTGCTCAACCGGGGCAGCGCCCACCTCGAGCGGGGCTCGCTCGACGTGGCCCGCGTCGACCTCGAGCGCTGCGTGTCGGTCGCGGTGCGCGCGGGCAACCGCGACCACGAGATGAAGGCACGGCACAACCTCGGCTACGCCGAGTTCCTCGCCGGGCGCATCCCGCGTGCGCTCGCCGCCATGGACCGGGCGGAGAGCCTCAACGAGGGGGCACGCAACCCCATCGGGCTGCTGGACCAGGCCCGGGTGCTCCGAGAAGCCGGGCTGACCAGCGATGCGGCCCGGCTGCTGACCACGGCAGCGGAGCTCTTCGCCGAGCGTCGGCTGCGACAAGACGCCGCAGAGGCACAGCTGGCACTGGCCGAGTGCCTCCTCGTCGAGGACGAGCCTGCGGCCGCCCTCCGGCTGGCGAGGATCGCGGAGCGGACGTTCGCGCGACGTGGGAACTCCTGGTGGGAGCGGCAGGCGCAGATGCTGGTGCTGCGTTGCGAGCGTGCCAACGCCACGCGGCTGCGCCCGGTGGCGACCCGGGCACGCGCTCTCGCCGCCCTGTGCCGCACCGAGGGTCGCGACGACCTGGCGAGGTCCGCGGACCTGCTGGCGGCCGAGTGCGCGCTTCGCTCGGGGGAGCAACCCGATGTCGCCGTCCCGGTGTGGCCGACGGTGCGCGAGGCCGATCCGCTGCAGTCGCGACTGCAGTCGCGCGAGGTCCGTGCGCTGGCCGCCATGTCGCGTGGCGAGCAGGCCCGGGCAGCAGGTGAGGTGCGCCGCGGCCTCGACGACCTGGCGCTTCACGTCAACCACTTCGGGTCGCTCGACCTGCGCACCGCGAGCGCGGTCCACGGGGTGTCGCTGGCGAGGATCGGCATCGAGCTGGCGCAGCGGGCCGGCAGCCCCGCCGAGCTCTTCGCTGCCGTCGAGCGTGGTCGCGCGATCTCCACCCGACTGGCCCGCGTCGCGCCGCCGGACGACGCGCGGACCGCAGAGCTGCTCAGTGAGCTGCGCCGTTGCGAGGAGGAGATGCGCGAGGGGGACACGAGCGGGATGCGTGCTCGGTCGGCCGCTCTCCAGCGCGACATCAGGGCACGTGCGTGGGAGCTGGAGAGCGAGGGCGAGCAGGCACGTCACCCCGGAGCCAGGGCGAGCCAGGTGCGTGAGGCCGCCAGGTCGATGGGCACGGCGTTCGCCACCTACGTCGTCCACGGTGGTCGGTGGCTCGCCGTGGTGGTGTCGAGCCGGCGGGCGGTTGCCCACGACCTCGCGTCCGAGACCGAGATCGACGAGCTGGTCCAGCGAGTGCGTGCCGACCTGGACGCGCTGGCGCTGCCGCGGCTCCCGACGCCGCTGGTGGAAGCGGTCCGACGCTCGCTGGGGGCCGGGCTGCGGCGGCTCGACGACCTGCTGCTCGGTCCGCTCGACGTCGCCGGCTCGCCGCTCGTGGTGTCGTGCAGCACCTCGCTCGCCCTGCTGCCGTGGAGCATGCTGCCCTCACGGCGGGCGCTGCCCGTCGTCGTGACACCCGGAGCCGCCTCCTGGCTTCGGAACGTCTCCGCGTCGCGACGTACGCATCCGCGGGTGGTGGCACTTGCCGGTCCGGGCCTGCAGCGCGCCGACGACGAGGCGGGCCGAGTGGTGGCGCACTGGGCCGAGTCGAAGGTGTTGACGGGTCCGGCCGCCACCACGGCCGCAGGGCGGGGCGCGTTCGTGGAGGCGGACGTCGTCCACGTGGCCGCGCACGGCACCCATCAGCAGGAGAGCCCGCTGTTCTCGTCGGTGCGGCTCGCCGACGGCCCGTTGTACGCCTACGAGCTCGACGGCGGGCAGGCGATGGCTGCCTGCGTGGTGCTGTCGGCCTGCGAGGCGGGCCTGTCCACGGTGCGACCGGGTGACGAGGGGCTCGGGCTCACGAGCGTGCTGCTGCACCTCGGCTCACGGTCGGTGCTCGCGGGCGTCGCACGGGTGGGCGACGACGTCGCGGCGCGTGTCATGGCCGTGGTGCACCAGCGCATGTCGACCGGCACGGACAGCGCCCACGCCCTCGCGGCGGCGCTGGCCGACGAGCCGGAGCCGGCACCGTTCGTAGCCTTCGGCTCGACGTGGTGACTACAACTGGTGTGATTGCACAACTACGCAACGGCCGCCGTCGCTGCTAGATTCGCCGCGCAACCCTGGATCGCGCCCGTTTTGCCCCTTTGACGCGGCATGCTCCGGAGCTGGGCGAACTATAGACCTACCGGACCTTTCTCGCATTAGTTCTTCGCTTCTGCAGGAAGTTGCAGTGCATCTTCATGCGGGTTCATTTTGTGGCCGCAGACACGCCCTGCCCGCGACACTTGTTGGCAGGAGGGCACCCCCTGAGCCCACCACGGACAGCACGAGGTCACCAATGGACAAGCACCGGAGCGTAGTGAGGTGGTGTGCCGGAGCGTTCATGGCCGGCGCCCTTCTGCTCGGCGCCGTAGCGCCGGCGCAAGCCGACACCGGATGGAACGGAACGGTCAAACCGCGTCATTCCCACTCGATGATGAAGCCGGCGGACACAGGATGGAACGGAACCTGAGCCGGCCCCACAAACGCGGTCAGCTCTCACCCCCCGGGAGCTGATGCGCCACGGCTGAGACGGACGAACGAGTCATCCCCCCGGCAGTTCGTTCAAAGGGTCCCCCCGGCCGAGTCTCAGCCCTCCGCGAGGGCAGTCGCCATGCGGCTGCCCTCGCGTCATGCCTGGGCACGGGTGAGCCGCTCAGATGACCTCTCCGGCGTCGCCGTCGTTGATCTCGCCGGTGTTCGGGTTCATCGCGTAGCCGAGCTGGAAGCGGGTCTGCACGCCGTACTCGTCCTTGAGCGCGGCGATGTAGCCGGCGTAGGTCCGCGTGCTGACTCCGAGCCGCTTGGCGCTGGCCGGGTCGCTGTGGCCCTCCACCAGCAGCCGGATCGTCATCGCGCGGACGTCGGCGGCGATGTTGCGCTCGGCCTGGTTGCCGGTGAGGTTGAACGGCTGGGCGCGCTCCCACGAGCGCTCGAAGATGTCTACGAGGTAGGCGATGAGCGACTTGTCGTGGATCGCGATCGCCGCGTGGTGGTTGTCGGAGGCGGGCACGATCGCGACCTGGCGGTCGATGACGATCAGCCGGCGGAAGAACTCGTCGAGGGTGCGCACCTCGCCACCGCGGGCGACGATGTCGGCGACGTACTCGCGGGTGGGTTGGCTGTGCCGCGCCGAGTGCTGGTAGAGCGTGCGCATCCTGACGCCTCGCTCGAGCGCCTTGACGTCGCGGTTCTCGGCGACCGCGAGCGTGGTGGCCGGTCGACGGCCGTGGGGCTGGGCGGTGAGCAGCTCCTGGCGGGAGTCGTTGACCGCTGCGTGGATGAAGTCGTTGATGTTCTCCAGACCGTGGATCTCGGTGATGGGGCTGACCGCCGCGGTCGGGGACGTCCGGTAGATCTGACCGAGATCACCGAACGCGTCCGCCCAGCGAGCGGACTCGGCGAGCATCTCCGCTCCGCGAACACCGAGCGGGACCACCACCTGCGACTGCAGCGAGGACGGGTCGGCAGGGTGCAGCTGGCCGTGCTCGGCGTCACGTCGCAGCAGGCCGATGTCGACGAGCAGGTCCACGGCCGGCTTGAGGTCGTCGTCGGCCAGGCGCGGGTCGTCGAGGGACAACGTCCCCAGCGCCACCGCCTCGGCGTAGATCTCCGAGGCCGCCGTCTCGAGCAGGCGCCGGTCCTCGGGCCCGTAGCTGCTTCGGCGTCACCGGCCCTCCTCCCAGTCGCTGCCAGTATGACGCGAACGGGTGCGCGGCGGGGATCAGATCCCGAGGCGCGCCTTCAGCCCGTCCAGCTCCGTCCAGAGCACGGTGGGGAGGTTCTCTCCGAACTTCTCGAACCACTCGGTGATCTGCGGGATCTCGTCCTTCCACTCCTCGACATCGACCGCGAGGGCGGCGTCGAGGGCCTCTGCGGACATCGACAGGCCCTCGGTGTCGAGCGACTCCCGCGTCGGCACGTGTCCGATGGGGGTCTCGACCGCCTCGGCCTGGCCGTCCATGCGCTGGACGATCCACTTCAGCACGCGGCTGTTCTCGCCGAAGCCCGGCCACAAGAAGCCGCCGTCCTCGTCGCGACGGAACCAGTTGACGTAGAAGATCTTCGGCAGCTTCGCCGCGTCGTTCTCCTTGCCGACCGTGATCCAGTGGTTGAAGTAGTCGCCGGCGTTGTAGCCGATGAACGGCAGCATCGCCATCGGGTCACGCCGCACCACACCGACCTTGCCGACCGCCGCGGCGGTCGTCTCCGAGCTCAGCGTCGCGCCCATGAAGGTGCCGTGGGTCCAGTCGCGGGCCTCGGTGACGAGCGGGATCGTCGTCTTGCGGCGGCCGCCGAACAGGATCGCGTCGATCGGGACACCCTTGGGGTCGTCGTACTCCGGCGCCAGGATCGGGCACTGCTTGATCGGCGTGCAGTAGCGACTGTTGGGGTGGCTGGACAGCTCCCCGCGCTCTTCCGCCATCTGGGGGGTCCAGTCCTCGCCCTTCCACGACGTGGCGTGCTCGGGCTCGTTCTCCATGCCCTCCCACCAGACGTCACCGTCGTCGGTGAGCGCCACGTTGGTGAAGACCGAGTTGCCGCGCTCGAGCGTGCGGATCGCGTTGGGGTTGGTCAGCTCGTTGGTGCCGGGCGCGACGCCGAAGAAGCCGTACTCCGGGTTGACGGCGTAGAGCCGGCCGTCCTCGCCGATGCGCATCCAGGCGATGTCGTCGCCCAGGGTCTCGACCTTCCAGCCCTCGATCGTGGGAGCCAGCATGGCGAGGTTGGTCTTGCCGCAGGCGCTCGGGAACGCGGCGGCGACGTACTTCGTGACGCCCTCGGGGCTGGTGAGCTTCAAGATGAGCATGTGCTCGGCGAGCCAGCCGTTGTCGCGGGCCATGACGCTGGCGATGCGCAGCGCGTAGCACTTCTTGCCGAGCAGCGAGTTGCCGCCGTAGCCGGAGCCGAAGGACCAGATCGCGCGCTCCTCGGGGAACTGCACGATGTACTTCGTGTCGCTGCACGGCCACGGCACGTCGGCCTGGCCCTCCTCGAGCGGCATGCCGACCGAGTGCAGCGCCGGCACCCAGTGGACGTCCTCGCCGGCCGCGTTGAGCTCCTCGATCCGGCCCAGCACTGCCTTGCCCATGCGGGCCATCACCCGCATGGACGCCACGACGTACGCCGAGTCGGTGATCTCCACCCCGAACATCGGCTCCTCGGCCTCGACGTGACCCATCACGAACGGGATTACGTACATGGTCCGACCCCGCATGCACCCGCGGTAAAGGTCGGTCATGAGGGCCTTCATCTCGTTCGGGTCCATCCAGTTGTTGGTGGGCCCGGCGTCCTTCTCCTCGACGCTGCAGATGAAGGTGCGGTCCTCGACGCGCGCGACGTCCGTCGGGTCGGTGCGCGCCCAGAACGAGTTCGGCTTCTTCTCCGGGTTGAGCCGGGTGAACGTGCCGCTCGCGACCAGCGCGTCGGTGAGCTCAGCCCACTCCTCGTCGGAGCCGGTGCACCAGTGCACCCGGTCGGGCTGGGTGAGCTCTGCGATCTCCGCTACCCAGGACGCGATCCCCTCGTGCGACGTTGGTGCTGTTCCCGTCGTCGTGTCCGTGGTCATGCTCACCTGAGTCCCTTCGCGCCGTCGCTGCAATGCCCGCGCCGTTGCGGTTCTCGAGTGCTGGTGAATGTACTCACAAGGCTGGCATCTCGGCTATTGGAACGGTCCAAGATCGTGGTGTGGTCCTCGTCACCAACGGGGGTGGATCTGGTCGCGGAGCAGCTCGTCGTAGATGCGCTTCACGCCCTCGTCGAACTCGGCCCCGAGAGGCGCGACGCGACCCGCCGCGGCGTTGCCCCGCGCCTGCTCGACGCTGCGGGCGCCCGGGATGACGCTCGAGACCTCCTCGTGCTGCCACAGCCACGCGATGGCCGCCTGCGCACTGGTCACGCCGTCAGGTGCCTGCTCCGAGACCAGCTTGCCGAACTCGCGGGCGGCCCGCAGGCCGGTGTCGTAGTCGACCCCGGAGAAGGTCTCGCCGACGTCGAAGGCGCTGCCATCGCGGTTGAACGCGCGGTGGTCGTCGGCCGCGAAGGAGGTGTTCTCGTCGTACTTCCCCGAGAGCAGGCCGGAGGCGAGCGGGACGCGCGCGATGATCCCCACCCCGACGGCGGCCGCCTTCGCGAAGACCTCGTCCAGCGGCTTGAGGCGGAACGCGTTCGCGATGATCTGCACCGTGGCGACGTGGGGCCGCCGGATCGCGGCCAGGGCCTCCTCCACCTTCTCGACGCTCACGCCGTACGCCGCGATGCGGCCCTCCTCCACCAGGGTGTCCAGGGCGTCGTACAGGGCGTCGTCGTCGTAGACAGCGGTCGGTGGGCAGTGCAGCTGCACGAGGTCGAGGCGCTCGACGCCGAGGTTGCGCCGCGACCTGTCGGTCCACTCGCGGAAGTTGTCGAGCACGTAGTTCTCGGGCAGCTGGTCGACGCGACGGCCCATCTTCGTTGCGACCGTGATCTCGCTGCCCGGGTTGTCGGCGAGGAACCGCCCGATCACGGTCTCGCTGCGGCCGTCGCCGTACACGTCAGCGGTGTCGAACAGCGTGACGCCGTCCTCCGCGGCCGCCTCCAGCACCGCCAGGGCGTCGGCCTCCGACACGTCCCCCCAGTCCGCGCCGAGCTGCCACGTGCCGAGTCCGACGACGGAGACTGTCCGGCCCGTCCTGCCAAGAGTGCGCTCTTCCATGACCCGTTCCTACCGCACGTGGTCAACTGGGCTGCATGGGCGGCTCACCGGACGGGGCAAAGCTCGCGCTGCTGGACTACCTGCGCCAGGAGCGCGCGTCGATGGTCTCGAAGCTCGAGGGCCTGTCCGAGCGGGACCGGCGACGTCCGTTGACGGGCACCGGAACCAACCTGCTCGGCCTGGTCAAGCACCTCGCCGGGATCGAGACCGGCTACCTGGGCGAGTGCCTCGGACGGCCGTTGCCTGAGCCGTTGCCGTGGTACGCCGACGGCTCGGTGTGGGACGGCGCCGACATGTGGGCGACCGAGGAGGAGTCCACCGAGCACATCGTCGGGCTCTACCGCGCGGCGTGGGAGCACAGCGACCGCAACGTCGAGGAGCTCGACCTCGATGCCCCGGCGACGGTGGCGTGGTGGTCCGAGGGCGAGCGGGACACCGACCTCGGGACCCTGTTGGCGTGCGTCCTCGTCGACACCGCCCGGCACGCCGGCCAGGCCGACATCGTGCGCGAGCTGATCGACGGCAGGGGTGGCTCGGACCAGGAGTCGTTCGGGGACGCGCAGGCGTGGCGCGCCTACGTGGCGCGGATCGAGCGGGCAGCGGCGGCCTTCCCTGAATGAGTGGCCCAGGCTGAGCGTCAGCCGACAGGCACGTCGGTCGGCTCGGCCCGGTGCTTGCCCGGTGTCTCGTCGCGCCGGTGCGCCAGGGCGCTCGGCCACCACATGTGACGGCCGATGTCGAGGTTCAGGGCGGTCACCAGCACGGCACGGACGATGATCGTGTCGAGCAGCACGCCGAGGGCGACCGCGACCCCGATCTCCGCGAACGAGACCACCGGCAAGGTGGCGAGCACCGCGAAGGTTCCGGCCAGCACCAGCCCCGCCGAGGTGATCACGCCGCCCGTGGCCGAGAGCCCGACGAGCGCGCCGCGGCGCGTGCCGACCTTCTTCGCCTCCTCGTGGACGCGGGTCATCAAGAAGATGTTGTAGTCGATGCCCAGCGCGACCAGGAACACGAACACGAACAACGGCAAGCCGGAGTCTGCGCCCGCGAAGCCGAAGATGTGCTTGAACACGAGGGCAGACAGGCCGAGGGCCGCGGTGAACGACAGCACCACCGTCGCGACGAGCACCACCGGCGCGACCAGCGCCCGTAGCAGCAGCATCAAGATCAGCAGCACGACCGCCAGCACGATCGGGATGATCAGCTTGTTGTCCGCGGTCGCGGCTCGCAACGTGTCGAGCACGATGGCGGTGCCACCACCGACCTTCGCGTCGGCGTCCGGCACCTGGTGCACGACGTCTCGCACCCGGTCGACGGTGTCCTTGGCGGCCTGGCTGTCGGGCGGCGCGCTGGGCGTGCCCTCCATGAAGCCCTTGTCGCCCTTGATGACGGGCTCGGTGACGCCGTCTATCCCGCTGACGTCGGCGAACGCGGTGCGGACCTCGTCGACCTGGTCCTTGTTCGCGATGACCACCACCGGCTGCCCGGAGCTCGCCGGGTAGTGCTTGGCGAGGATCTCCTCGCCGACGACCGACTCGGGCTTGCCGTAGAACGAGTCCTTGTTCTTCAGGCCGTGTGCGTCGAGCTGGGTCATCCCGAGGGACGCGATGCCGAGCAGCAGGGCGGTCACCACCCACGTCGTACGCGGCCTGACGGCGATGCCGCGCCCGATCCGTGCCCAGACCCCGGTCTCCATGTGGTCCGCGGAGCCGTACGACGGGCGGACGGGCCAGAACACCCAGCGGCCGAAGATGACGAGCAGCGCCGGGAGCAGCGTCAGCATGACCATCAGCGCGACCGCGACGCCGACCGCGGCGACCGGGCCGAGACCCTGCGTGGAGTTCATGCTGGCGAACAGCAGGCAGAGCATGCCGGCGATCACCGTCGACCCACTCGCGAGGATCGCCGGCCCGGAGCGGGCGAGCGCCGAAGCCATCGCGTCGTGCCGGTCCTCGTGACGACGGAGCTCTTCCCGGTATCTCGCGACCAGCAGCAGGGCATAGTCCGTCCCCGCACCGAAGACCAGCACGGTGAGGATGCCCGCGCTCTGCGCGTTGACGGTCAGGTCGGCCTTGGTGGCGAGGAAGTAGATGACCGCCTCGGCCACGAACAGCGCCACACCCGCCGAGAACACCGGCAGTATCCAGAGCACCGGGCTGCGGTAGGTGAACAGCAAGATGATGATGACCACGGCCATCGCGGAGTACAGCAGCTTCCCGTCGATGCCGTCGAACGCCTCCGAGGAGTCCGAGGCGAAGCCACCCGGCCCGGTGATGTGGGACGTCAGCCCGTCAGGGGACTTGTTGCTGATCGAGCGCAGCTCGTCGACGGTGTTGCCGATGCCCGTCCAGCCGTCCGCGCCGGGGTTGATCGGCACGATCACCTCGAGGGCCTGCTTGTCCTTGGAGGGGATCGGCCCGATGGCGTCGCGGTCGACGTTCTCGACGTTGTTGAACTGCTTCACCTGCTCGCCGACGGCCGCGATGTCAGCGGTCGTCGCACCGCCGGCCCGCTCGTAGACGATGACCGCGGGGGCCTCGTCGCTGCTCTGGAACGGCTCCATCTCGTGCAGCACGATCGTCGACTCGGCGTCGCCCGGGAGCCAGGCGACGTTGTCGTTCTCCTGGGCGTCGGTCAGCTTGTTGGCGGGACCGAAGGCGAGCGCCATCACGATCACCCAGAAGCCGAGGATCAGCCACTTGGCGACCCTGCTGGACGGGAATCGGGCGAAGCGCGACATCGTGAACCCCTTTGGGGCTTGGGGAATTCCTGAACCCACGCTTTCCCGATCTGCTTGCGCGGGTCAATGCCCTGTTGTGACCAGATGGCAGGCGGCAGACTACTGACATGGCTGAGCCGGTGCGAGTCGTCAGGTCGGCGGACCTCGTCTCGGCGGACCCGACGCCCGGAATGGACCGGCAGCGCGCCTACGAGCTCGCCGAGCTGTGGGCCGGGCGGGTGGAGACGGCGCCGGGTGCCGTGTCGGGCTGGCACCACCACGACCTCAACGAGTCCAGCTTGTACGTCGTGTCCGGTGTGATGCGCTTCGAGTTCGAGGGGTACGACGGACATCTCGACGCCGAGGCCGGGGACTTCATCCACGTCCCGGCGTACACCGTGCATCGCGAGAGCAACCCGCTCGACGTGCCGTCGGTGGCGGTGATCGCACGCTTCGGCGGCGGCATCCCCACGGTCAACGTCGAGGCGCCGGCTGACCGGTAGGGACCTCGACGCTCTGCAGCACGTAGGGAGTGCTGCTGGCGATCCGCACCACCACGATGGCGGTGATCGTCATGGCCAGTGCGATCCCGGCGAGGACGACGAGCTGGAACTGGGCCGCGACTGCGGGGCTGGCGCCGCCGAAGAGCGCCCCGACGAACGCGCCGGGCAGCGTCACCAGGCCGGTGGACTTCGTCTGGTCGAGCGTGGGGATGAGCGACTCGCGCACCGCCTCCCGCCCGATGTCCGCGTGCGCCTGCGCCGGTGTCGCCCCGACCGACAGCCAGCCCTCGATCTCGTCAGCTCGCGCCCGGGACGCACGCAGGAAGTTGCGGCCGGCAAGCGTCGCGGCGCTCATCGAGTTGCCGATGACGATGCCGCCGACCGCGACGACGTACCTCGCCTCCAGGTCGACGAGCCGGAGGCCGAACACCACCACCAGCGTCGCGACTCCGCCGGCAAGCACTCCGAGGACGGCGGCCCTCCTGCCGTGCCAGAGCTCCCGCACCCGGCTCATGGCGGTCAGCGATGCCGTCGTCAGCATGAGAACCACGAACGCCACCACGGTCCAGGGCACGTCGAGGATGCCGCGCAGCAGCAGCGCGATGATCGTCAGCTGGACGACGGCTCGACCGAGCGCCCACAGCGGGAACCAGCCGAGGCCTGCGCCGGCCCAGCGCGCGAGAGCCACGGTCGTGCCGGACATCACGAGCAGGCCGGCCCCGAACCAGGCGTAGTCGATGGCCGTGTTCACCCCGGCATTCTCCTCGCCGTGAACGTCGCGCGGAGGTAGCGTCGAGGCCTCACGAGGGGAGAAACAGATGTTCGTGCAGGTGATCCAGGGTCATGTGTCCGACGCGTCGAAGGTGCGCGCGCAGCTGGACAAGTGGTTGGCGGAGGTGTCGCCCGGTGCGGTCGGGTGGCTCGGGAGCACGTCGGGCGTGACCGAGGACGGCCAGGTCGTAGCGCTCGCTCGCTTCGAGTCGGAGGAGGCCGCGCAGCAGAACAGCGACCGGCCCGAGCAGGGTGCCTGGTGGGAGGGGATGGCGGCGCTGTTCACCGACGAGCCGGTCTTCCACGACAGCACGACGGTCGACGTCGACACGCAAGGCGATCCTTCTGACGCCGGCTTCGTCCAGGTCATGCAGGGTCGCTCGAGCGACCCCGACCGTGCCCGCGAGCTGATGGCGAGCGACCCGACGGACTGGCAGGACGTTCCGGCCCGACATCTTGGGCACGATGAACGATCGAGCACGAGGGCGGCGCGTGGACGATGGCGATCTACTTCACGTCCGAGGAGGCGGCGCGTGAGGGCGAGCAGAAGGAGACGCCACCCGAGATGGCGCGAGACGATGAAGGAGATGGAGTCGCTCACCGTCGGCGAGCCGGTCTTCTTCGACCTCAGGGACCCGTGGCTTCACTCGCCGTGACGAGACCGAGCTCGCGCGCCTCGCGGTAGCCACGCGGGAACGTCAGCGCCGTCCCGACGGTCATCAGGCCTCGCGACGCTGGAACCGCGTAGCCGGCCTTGGTGTGCGGCGAGTACACGGCTCCGTCGGCGTCGACCTCGAGCCACCCGGTGTGGACGCGCTGCTCCTGGCCGACCATGTGGCGCTTGAACATGTGGCTGGTGAGCCCGGCACGCCGGCCACCCGGAGGCAGCGGACCGTCGCTGGGAGCCAGGCGCACGCCGCGCTCGTCCGCGCCGTCGCTGGTCACACGGGTGACCATCGGCAGCCCGTCGCCTCCCACCCAGCCGAGCAGCGAGTGCGGCAAGCGGTCGATGTGCCCCGCCGTCTTCGTGGTCGGGACGCGGGGCGCCGTCCCCTTCTTGGGTGGGGTCTGTGGAGCCGGGTTGTCGGGGAGGGGCTCCCCGATGACCTTCACAGGGGAGTGCCCGTCGTACACCAGGATGCGATGGACCGTGATCGGGATCGCGAGCCGTTCCCAGTAGTAGATGTTGGGGCCACGACCGAGCCACAGGCCGTGACGTGGCCCGAGGAACTTCTCCCACTCGGGAGTGATCGACTCCAGCCAGGGCCTGTCCGGATGTTCGGGCACCGACGCAGTCCCCTGTACGACGACGTACTCCGGGCGGGTGCTGAAGCCGTGCTCGCGCGCGTGGTAGGCGATGGCCACCGAAGGGTTCTCGCGCATCCTGGCGATCTTCTTCGGCAGGCCGAGCGAGCTGGTGACCGTGATCGTGCCCGCCTCACGGTCTCGAAGGCCCATCGGCGCCATCGGGAAGATGACGACACCCTTGGCGGGGGTGACGTAGGCGAACCCGACGGCCGCGTCTCCGGTGATGATGTCGTCGACGTTGTCGTCCCACTGCACTGTCACGGACGGCAGGTTAGTCGTGACGCCGTCAGATTTGGGCAAGATGTGGGCGCATTAGGCGGCTAGTGCTACCACTGGGCTCAGACTGGCCCCGAGACAGGCCGACACTGGAGACGTGATGAAGCTCAGAGGCCGGCAGGCGCTCAAACGCCTGGCCCTCGAGGTGTCCGGCTGGATCCTCGTGGTGGCGGGCATCGCAGCGCTCGTGCTGCCGGGCCCGGGCCTCCTGGGGCTCTTCGCGGGGCTGTTCCTCCTCTCCCAGCAGTACTCCTGGGCCGAGCGGCGCGTGGAACCGGTCAAGCGCGCGGCTCTCAAGGCCGCCGCCGACGGGGTGGCGACGATCCCTCGGGTCGCGCTCTCCGCGTTCGGCTGCCTCGTCCTGATGGCCGTCGGCGTGACCTGGTGGGTGCACCCGCCCGCACCGTCGTGGTGGCCGGTGGACGAGTCCTGGTGGCTGATCGGCGGCTGGGCGACCGGCCTGACGATCATCTTGTCCGGGATCTTCGCGTTCTCGCTGCTGGTGTACTCCTACCGCAACTTCCGCGAGGTCAAGGAGCAGCCGCTGCGTCCTGCGGCGAAGGACTAGGCCCGCTACCCGTCCAGGCCTGCGTTCATCTCGGCTTGCAAGTCATCAAGCTGTGCAGCGACCGTCGCCCGGTGCTGGGCCTTGGTGTCGCGGCCTTGCATGGGCATCTCCAGCTTGCGGGAGAGATTCCTCGCGCGGCGGGCCCAGTCCTCGGCGTGCTGACGCTCGTCATCCGTCTTGGCCTCTGCGGCGATCTGGTCGGCGAGAACCGCCGTCACCTCGATTCGCGCGCGCAGGCGTCGCGTCGGCGACTGGCTTGCCAGATCCTTTCCGGCTTCGACGATCCGCTCACGGTTCTTCTTCTCCAGGAGGAGGGGCCAGAGCTTGGGGAGCTGCTTCGCAATCACGGGCAGCGCTTTGCGGATCACGTTCACAACCTGCATCCAGGCCGGCACGGAGACACATCCCTTCAGGTGACGCCTTCTGGGGGTGGTCGCAGTCCAGGGTGTGGCGCGCTCGGAGGGATTCGAACCCCCAACCTTCTGATCCGTAGTCAGATGCTCTATCCGTTGAGCTACGAGCGCAGGGCGTCGCAGAGTCTAACGTGCGGGTCTCGGGCGTCGAAATCGCAGGACAGGCGCCCAGCGCTCACGCCTGAGCCGCGTCGGTGAGCAGCAGCGTCAGCAGCCGCACGAGGTCGCGGCGGTCGCGGCTGCGGGGTCCGCCGACCCAGCTCTCCTGCACTCCTCCCGCGGTCGTGGTCGCCTGCTCGAGGGCGCCTTCGCCCTGCTCGGTGAGGTGCAGCCGGTAGACGCGGCGGTCGGCGCTGTCCCGCTGGCGGGTCAGCAGCCCCCGCTGCTCGAGGTGGTCGACCATCTGCACCACGGTCGCCGGGCTGACGTCCAGAAGGGCGGCCAGCTGCCCCTGGGTCACTGGCCCGACGACGCGGAGCACACGCATGCTGCCGTAGTGCCGCGGCTCGATCTCGAGCGGCTGCAGGGCCGCCAGGAACTCGCGGTGAGCGCGTTGGTGCGCTCGGGTGACGAGGAAGCCGGTGCTCTCTCGCAGCGCCGCCGGCGTGCGCTCGTCGAGCTGGCCGGCGGCCACCCGTCGCAGGATCTCCCGGAGCCGTGCGGCGTCCTGGCCGGCGAACGAGGTGGTCAACCGCTCCTCGAGCCGTACGACGTGAGGGGTCCACCGGCGCACGGCGGAGCGCCCGGCCGGCGTACGCGTCAGGGAATAGGACCGACGATCCGCGGGGTTGCGCACCCGGACCACGAGACCGTCGCGCAGCAGCATCTCGGCCACCGAGGTCATCGTCGTCCCGCTGACGGCGATCATCCGCGCCAGGCTCTGCTGCGACTGCGGCTCCTGGTCTGCGAGACCGAGCAAGGCGGCGTAGGCGTGGATGTCGGCGGTGCCAGGCAGGATCTCGTCGACGAGGCGGTCGACACGCGCTGCCGCCCGCCAGAGCAGGTGGCCCGGCTGGGCATAGAGATCGGACATCGCTGCCCGTCTTGCACGCTCATCCATCGGCGGTTACCGTACACGAGATAAACGTTTACTAGTTGATGATTAGGTAACTGAGCATTTGACGTCCACTCGGGACGCGGAGGAGATCGACATGGCCAGCAAGTGGTGGACCCTCGTCGCGGTGTGCACGGGCGTGTTCATGCTGCTGCTCGACATCACGATCGTGAACGTCGCGCTGCCCGACATCCAGCGCGACCTCGACGCGTCGCTGTCGGACCTGCAGTGGGTCATCGACGCCTACGCGCTCACGCTTGCCGCGCTGCAGCTGACCGCAGGCTCGCTCGCGGACCGGTTCGGACGTCGGCGGCTCTTCGCGATCGGCACCCTCGTGTTCACGCTCGGCTCGCTGCTGTGCGGGCTCGCACCGTCGGTCGAGTTCCTGTCGCTGGCCCGCGCCGGGCAGGGCATCGGCGGCGCGATCATGTTCGCCACCGCTCTCGCGCTGCTCTCGGGCGCGTTCACCGGCAAGGAGCGCGGCACCGCGTTCGCCTACTTCGGAGCCACCACCGGTGTTGCCGTCGCGGTCGGCCCGGTGCTGGGCGGACTGCTGACCAGCGGGCTCTCGTGGCACTGGATCTTCTGGGTGAACATCCCGATCTGCGTGTTCGCGCTCGCGGTCACGCTGACCCGGGTCGAGGAGAGCCGCAACCCGCATGCAGGACGGCCCGACTGGCTGGGCTTCGTCACCTGGAGCTCGGGTCTCGGACTGCTCGTCTACGCGCTGATCCGCGGCGGCGAGGACGGCTGGGGCGACCAGCGCGTCGTGAACAGCTTCATCGCGTCGGGCGTGCTGCTGGTCGCCTTCTTCATCACGCAGCTGCTGCAGAAGTCCCCGATGTTCGACCTGAGCCTGCTGCGCGTCCCGACGTTCCTGGGCGGCCTCGTGGCAGCGGTCGGGGTCTCGGCCTCGGTGTTCTCGATCCTGACCTACCTGATCATCTACGTGCAGAACGTGCTCGGCTTCTCCGCTGTGCAGGCAGGCCTGCGCTTCCTCTTCTTGTCGGGGATGTCGTTCGTCTCCGCGATCATCGCCGGCCGGCTGACCAGTCACGTCCCGACGAAGTGGCTGATCGCACCAGGCTTCTTCGCCTCTGCGGCCGGCCTCTGGATGATGCGCGGCATCGCGGACAGCTCCGACCCCTCGGAGTGGACGCACCTGATCCCCGGCCTGATCGTGGCCGGTCTCGGCATCGGGCTGATCAACGTCCCGCTGGCGAGCACCGCGGTCGGCGTGGTCAGCCCCGAGCGCTCGGGGATGGCCTCGGGCGTGAACTCGACCTTCCGCCAGGTCGGCATCGCCACCGGCATCGCGGCGCTGGGCTCGATCTTCGCCCATCAGGTCGCCGACGGCATTCAGAGCTCGCTCGCGGGCACTCCTGCCGCGGGCAGGTCCGGTGCGGTCGCGGACGCGGTGACCAACGGTCAGATCAAGGCCGTGATCGCCCAGGCCCCTGCCTCGGTGCGGCAGGGCCTCGAGCAGGCCGCCACCAGCTCCTTCGTCGACGCGCTCAACCACATCGTCACGATCTCCGCCCTCATCGCGCTGGTGGCGGGCGTGCTGTGCCTGTTCCTGATCAGGGCTCGCGACTTCCAGGGCCACCACGGGCAGGCGCCTGCCGGCGACGAGAAGAAGGCCGACGGCCCGAAGCACCGGGCCACCGCCGACCAGCCGGCGTGAGGGCTGGACCCGTCCAGGCATGATCGGCGCATGACGCGTCATCTCGGACCGCTGGACGGTCTCCTCGTCGTAGACCTCTCCCGTGCGCTCGCCGGGCCGCACGCCACGCAGATGCTCGGTGACCTCGGCGCTCGAGTCATCAAGGTCGAGGGGCCTGGCCACGGCGACGACACCCGCGGCTGGGGTCCACCGTTCGTCGCGCCCGAGGACGACCCGAGCGCGCGCGAGTCGACGTACTTCTTGTCGACCAACCGCAACAAGGAGTCGGTGACCCTCGACCTCAAGACCGACGCCGACCGCGAGACCCTGCTCGAGCTCGTCGAGCGCGCCGACGTGCTGGTCGAGAACTACCGCACCGGCGTGCTGGAGCGGCTCGGGCTCGGCTTCGAGCGGTTGCACGAGACCAACCCACGCCTGGTGATCTTGTCGATCACCGGCTTCGGGCACGACGGCCCCGAGGGCGGCCGCGCGGGCTACGACCAGATCGCCCAGGGCGAGGCCGGCCTGATGTCGCTCACCGGGCCCGGCCCCGACGACCCGCAGAAGGTGGGCGTGCCGATCTCCGACCTGCTCGCCGGCATGTACGGCGCCTACGGCACGCTCGCCGCGCTGCACGAGCGGGAGAGGACCGGCAAGGGCTCGGTCGTGCGCACCTCACTGCTGGCCGCGACGGTCGGCGTGCACGCCTTCCAGGGCACGAGGTGGACGGTGGCCGGCAAGGTCGGCCAGCGCACAGGGCAACCACCATGCGGCGATCGCGCCGTACGGCCTGTTCCACTGTGCCGACGGCGAAGTGACGATCTCGGTCGGCAACGAAGGGTTGTGGCGCCGGTTCTGCGAGGCGTTCGGGCTCGACCCGCAGGCACCGGGCCTCGAGACCAACTCCGACCGGGTCACGAACCTCGACCAGACGATCGCGTTCGTCGAGGACGCCTTCTCGTCGTGGCAGGCCGAGCCGCTGCTCGTGCGCCTCGAGGAGATCGGGGTGCCGTCGGGCAAGATGCGCACGCTCGACGAGGTGTACGAGTGGGACCAGGTCGCCTCCCAGCACCTCACCACGTCCGTGCAGCACGCGACCCTCGGCGACATCACGCTGCCCGGTCCGCCGCTGCGGTTCTTCGACCGGGACGGCGACGAGGTGACGCGGCTCGAGCACCAGGCACCGCCGACGCTCGACCAGCACGGCGAGAGCGTGCGCGACTGGCTCGGCGGCTAGCTCTTCCTGGCCCGGCGGCGGTCGATGACCAGGGCCAGCGCGTTCAGGCTCGCCCAGCCGATGGTCACGCCGAGCAGCTTCTGTCGCGTCTGCTCGTCTGCCGCCTTGCGCGACAGGATCGCCGCGTCCGACAGGTCGCTGAGGATGCGGATCACCATCGCGGCGGTGACGGTCTTGTCCGACCTGCCCCTTCAGCGCGACCGTGCTCGTGATCAGGTCGCGAGCACCGTAGGTGTGCGCGAGTGGTGTCGTAGGAGGCGGCGTTGGAGGGATCGACGAAGTCGCCGAGGTGCCGCGGGTTCACCAGCGCGTAGACGCCGTACGACGCGGTGGCGGTGGACATCAGGCGGCTGAGGGGGAACGTCATACCCGTCATCCTGCCTGGTAGGGCCTGAGGGTCAGCAGGTGCACCGAGCTGTTCGCACAAGCGGTGGTTGCGCTGGCGACGAATGCCGAGTGCGTCTCGTTCGGTGGGTAGACCCGGAAACCCGCGGCCTGCTTCGGCATGCACTTCGACTTCGAGAAGTTCTCGGCGCTCACCACCTGAAGGGTGGCGGTGGCCCGTGCGCCTGGCCCGAGCACGATCTGCTTCACCGTGCCCGGCTGCGAGCGGTCGGCCGGCGCGCCGATCGGGTTGCCCTGCGGACCCGCCACCAGGGACACCCCGCCGAAGCCGCCGGTGCGGCACGGCTTGCCGGAGGTGTTCTTCAGGTGCAGCGCGTAGAAGGTGCTGCCCGCTGCTCCCTCACCCGGGCCGAGGGTGACCTTGAGCCCCGACGTCCGGCACTGCGCGGGGCCGCTCGGGGACGCGCTTGCGAGATGACGACGACGTCTCCGACGGGCTCGCGGCGGCGGACGAGCTCGCGGACGAGTGCTGTCCGCAGGTCGAGTCCGACTTCGATCCGCAGCCGGTGAGTCCCAGGAGCGTCACGCAGCGAGCAGCGCGACGGTGGGTGAGGGGTATTTCACAGTGCAAGTATCGAGCAGAAGTCGGCCGATTCATGCGTGCGACGGCTCGTGTTGGGTAGGCGGAGAGTTGACTGTCTTCAGCAACAAGGAGTGCCATGACCGCCGTACCGAACATCACGCTCAACAACGGCGTCGAGATCCCGCAGCTCGGCTTCGGTGTGTTCCAGATCGACCCGACCGAGACCAAGGACGCCACGCTCGCGGCCCTCGAGGTCGGCTACCGGCACATCGACACCGCGGAGATGTACGGCAACGAGCGCGAGGTCGGCGAGGCGGTCCGCGCCTCTGGCATCGACCGTGGCGACATCTTCGTCACCAGCAAGCTCAACAACGGCTTCCACGCGTACGACGACGCACTCGGTGCCTTCGACCAGAGCCTCAAGGACCTCGACATCGAGTACCTCGACCTGTTCCTGGTCCACTGGCCGCTGCCCGGCGTCGGCGACTTCGTCGAGACCTGGCAGGCCATGGAGAAGATGTACGAAGGCGGCCGCGTCCGCGCCATCGGTGTCTCCAACTTCCAGCCCACGCACCTGCGACGCATCCACGGCGAGACCAACGTGACGCCGGCGGTGAACCAGATCGAGGCGCACCCCTACCTCGCCAACGACGAGGTGCGCGCCTTCGACGCCGAGCACGGCATCGCCACCGAGGCGTGGTCCCCGATCGCTCAGGGCAAGGTGCTCGACGACGAGACGATCGTGCGGATCGCGAGCTCGCTCGACAAGACCCCGGCACAGGTGACGCTGCGCTGGCACGTGCAGCGCGGCGACATCGTCTTCCCGAAGTCGGTGACGCGCTCGCGCATCGAGGAGAACTTCGACATCTTCGGCTTCGAGCTCTCCGAGACCGACATGGCCGACATCACCGGCCTGGACCGTGGCGAGCGCACCGGGCCCAACCCCGACGAGTTCAACTTCATCCCGGAGTAGGACTCAGCGGACGACGACGACTCGGGTCCCGCGCTGCACGAAGTCCCAGATCCGTTTCGACATCGGGGCACTGACCCGGATGCAGCCGTGCGAACGCTTGCCGTTCGTGCCGAGCAGGTGCGGGGAGTGCAGCTGCCGCCCGTTGGAGCGGTACGTCGGGATCGCGTGGAAGCCGATGCCGCACGGCGCGAACCGCACGAAGTTGTGCAGCCGGAACCTGCCTGTGGTGTCGGAGTTGTTGACGATCCGCGCGCCGCGGCCGCACTTGGAGCCGGCCCGGTAGGTGCCGCGATGCAGCACGCTCGGGTTGTCGGCCATCGGACCCTGCGCCGCGACGCTGCCGCCGGCGCGCACCAGCCACACGTAGTTCTGCCCCTGGCTGACCACCGCACGCCGGCCGCTGCCCGAGCCGCCCGCGACCGGGCGCCGGTCGCAGCGCACCTGGGTGGCCGCGTCCAGCTTCGCGCGGGTGGGCGCGGTGACCTTGCCGCTCTGCTTGAGGTGGTTGGCAGCCTGGAAGCGGATCAGGCCTGAGCGGGTCCAGCTGCCGAACTTGCCGTCCACGGGGCCGATGTCGCAGCCGAGCGCGTTGAGCCGCCGCTGCACGGTCTTCGTCGAGGCGCTCGCCTCACTCGGCGTCGCGGTGACGACCAACGTGAGCGCGGTCAGCACTACCAGGGGTATGACTCGAAATGAGCGCATCCGACCACGGTACGGCCGTGGCTGGAGCGGCGTCAGGGGAACGTGATGACGACCTTGCCGGCCGCGCCACGATCGGCGACCTGGTAGGCGAGGTGCGCCTCGTCGAGGCTGAACCGGTCGGTCACGATCGCAGAGGGCTGCAGGCGCCACCGGTCCAGCTGCTGCAGCAGCTCGCCCATGTGTCCGATCGACGTCACCCACGAGCCGTGCAGCGTGACCTGCCGGTGGATCAGCAGCTGCGAGACGTCGAACGAGACGTCGCCGCCCTCGCCGACGAAGCCGCACCGCCCCCAGGTCGCGGTGCTGGCGAGCGCGAGGTGGCGGGCCTCGGCGTTGCCCGAGCAGTCGAGGGTGGCGCTGAAGCCGCGACCGTCGCTCAGCTCTCGCAGCGCGCCCTCCGCCTGCTCGTCGGCGGGCAGCGCCGTGTCGACGAGGCCGAGGTCGGCGGCCAGCCGCAGCCGGTCGGCGGACACGTCGGTGCCGACGATCGGCCCGGCGCCCAGTGCGCGAGCCAGCATCGCGGCTGCCAGGCCCACCGGCCCCAGGCCGGTGACGAGCAGGTTGTCGCGACCCGAGACGCCGAGCCGCAGCAGTGCTTCGTAGGCGGTCCCGAACCCGCACGAGACGAGGGCACCGTCGACGTACGACAGGGAGTCGGGCAGTGGCAGGCAGGTGGTCTCCTCGGCCAGCAGGTACTCCGCGTGGCCGCCGTCCCGCTGCCAGCCGTACGCCGCCCGCGACGGGTCGGTGCAGCCGATCAGGTAGCCGCTGCGGCACTGGTCGCAGACGCCGCATCCCGCGATGTGGTAGACGACGACCCGGTCACCGACACTGCTCCGACGGCATCCCGGACCGACCGCGACGACCTGCCCGCACGGCTCGTGGCCGGCGATCACTCCTTGGTAGGCCTCCGGCCCGTGGCCGAGGTGCTCGCGGTAGATCGCGCGGATGTCGCTGCCGCAGATCGACGACGCCTTCATCGCCAGCAGCACCTGGCGGTAGCCCGGCTCCGGGACGTCGCGCGTCACCGTCGCGACCGTGCTGTCACCAGGCAGCACGACCCCGGACATCGTGCTCACGACGCGTCGGCCTGACCGTTCTCCCACGCCTCCAACGTGGCGCGGGCGCCGTGCTCGTGCAGCGAGTCGAGGGCGGCGAGGTACTCCTTGGTGAACCGCTCGTCGTCGACGAGGTCGCCGAACAGGTCCGGGTCGCGCAGGAAGGCGAGCGGATCCGAGTCCTGCTCCTGCGCGCGGGCCATGACGGACTCCTTGCGGTTGTCGACGATGTCGATCGGCTGGCCGTCCTCGTCGGTGCCCTCGGCGTAGCGCGCCCATGCGGCGACCACCAGCGCGGCTCGACGAATCGGTCCGCCCTCGGCGAGCTGGTCGCGAACCACCGGAAGCAGCCACTTCGGGATGCGGTCGGAGCTCTCTGCGCACAGCCGGGCGAGGGTGTCCTTGATCTCCGGGTTGGCGAACCGCTCGATGAGCTTGTGCTTGTAGGCGTCCAGGTCGACCCCGGGCACCGGCTCGAGCGTCGGGGTCGCCTCGTCGTCCATGTAGCCGAGCAGGAAGCCGACGAACAACGGGTCGCTGCAGACCTCGTGCGCGTAGCGGTACCCCGACAGGTAGCCGAGGTAGCACAGCGCCTGGTGGCTGGCGTTGAGCAGCCGCAGCTTCATCAGCTCGTACGGCGTCACGTCGGGCACCAGCTGCACCCCGACCTCGTCGTACGGCGGCCGGCCGGCGGCGAAGTGGTCCTCGAGCGCCCACTGCGTGAAGGGCTCGCACACCACCGGCCAGCCGTCCTCGACGCCGAACTCCTGGGCCAGGGCCGCTCGGTCGTCGTCGGTGGTGACAGGAGTGATCCGGTCGACCATGCAGTTCGGGAACGGGACGTGCTCCTCGATCCAGTCGGCCAGGTCGGCGTCCTTGAGCCGGGCGAACGCGCCGATCATCTTGTGCGCCACCTCGCCGTTGCCGGCGATGTTGTCGCACGACATCACCGTGAACGGGTCCGTGCCCTCCGAGCGCCGGCGGCGCAGCGCCTCCACGATGAAGCCGAACGCCGTGCCCGGGACCGCGCCCGTCCTCGAGGTCGCTGCTGGATCGCCGGGTCGGTGTCGTCGAACTCTCCGGTCGCCTGGTTCACGTGGTAGCCGCCCTCGGTGACGGTGAGCGACACGATCCGCGTCGCCGGGTCGGTCATCACCCGCAGCACCGCGTCCGGGTCGTCGGGCGCGAACAGGTAGTCGACGATCGACCCGATCACCCGCGGGTGCATCGTGCCGTCGGGGTCCTTGACCACGAGCGTGTACAGACAGTCCTGCGCGTGCAGCACCTCGTGCATCTTGCGGTCGCCGGGGAGCACGCCCACGCCGGTGATGCCCCAGTCGAGCGCCTCGCCCTCGGACATCAAGCGTGTCGAGGTACATCGCCTGGTGCGCGCGGTGGAAGCCGCCGACCCCGAAGTGCACGATGCCGGAGGTCACCCGGCTGCGGTCGTAGCCCGGGACGCTCGACTTCGTGAGTCGAGCTCGTCGAGGTGGGCGGCGTCGAGCTGCGTCATCGTCTAGTCGACCTCCACGATTACGTCGGCCGCCGCGCGGGTCCGCGCGACGAGGTCGGCGTTGGCCTGGTCCGATCCGGTGGCCCAACGTCTGCGCGACGTCGCGGGGTCGTCCGTTCGCGACGTGCCGTTCGACGAGACGCGACAGCCGCGTGTGCTCGTCGGCCTCGACGAACCACACCTCGTCCAGGGCCGGCAACAGGTCCGACCAGCCCGCGCCGTCGTACAGCAGGTAGTTGCCCTCGGTGACGACCAGCCGGTGCTCCGGTCGCACGGCGATCGCGGCGGCAAGCGCCAGCTCGTGCGACCTGTCGAACGCGGGGGCGTAGACGGTGCGCGTCGGTCTCGAGGTGCAGCCGACCGAGCAGCGCCACGTAGCCGGCGACGTCGAACGTCTCCGGCGCGCCCTTGCGTTCGCTGAGCCCGAGCCGCGCCAGCTCGTCGTCGTGCAGGTGGAAGCCGTCCATCGGCACGACCACCGCCGCAGGCCCGACGGCCGCCGCCACCTGAGCCGCCAGCGTGGACTTGCCCGCGCCGGGTGCGCCGCAGATGCCGAGGACCGAACGTCCGGGGCCCAGCAGGTCGCGAGCACGGCCCAGCAGAGCCTCGTCCAGGCGCACTTCGCTGACCTCCGTGCTCATCCGACCCGCCTACTTGACGGCGCCGAGCGACAACCCTCGCACCAGCTTGTCCTGGGCGGCGAAGCCCGCGATCAGCACCGGGAGCGACACCAGTGTCGCCGCCGCGCAGAGCTTGGCGAGGAACAGGCCCTGGCTGGAGATGAAGCCCGACCAGGAAGATCGGTGCGGTCGCGGACACCGTCGCCGTCAGGTTGACCGCGAACATGAACTCGTTCCAGCTGAAGATGAAGCAGATCAGGCTGGTGGCGGCGAGCCCGGGGGCCGTGATCGGCGCGACGATGCTCCACAGCGTCCGAACCAGTCCGGCACCGTCGACCTGCGCCGCTTCGAGGATCTCCTTGGGCACCTCGGCGAGGAAGGACTGCATCATCCAGATCGCGATCGGGAGGTTCATCGAGGTGTAGAGGATGACCAGCGTGTACACGTTGTCGAGCATGTTGACCTGCTTGACGATCAGGTAGATCGGCAGCAGCGCCGCGATGGGCGGCAGGAACTTCGTGGACAGGAAGAAGAACATCACGTCCGTCCACTTCTCCACCGGCTTGATCGAGAGTGCGTAGGCCGCGGGCACGGCGAGCAGCAGCACGAGCAACGTCGACACGATGCTGGCCGTCGCCGAGTTGATCAGGTACGTCGAGATTCCGCGGTCGAACACGTCGGCGTAGTTGCTGAAGGTGATCGGCGCGAAGATCGACGGAGGGTTGGTGGCAGCGTCGGACTCGGTGTGCAGCGAGGTGAGCACCATCCACGCCACCGGCGCGAAGAACAGCAGCGTCAGCAGCCACGCGAGGAAGGTCCACCACGGTCCCGCGGTGGCGGAGGCGTCGTCCTTGGCCTTGCGCGTGCGGCGCTTCTGCGTGACCTCCGTCTCGGGGGCGAACGGGTTGTGGGCTGTGTCTGTGCTCACGGAGCTCATCGGTTGCCCTCCTGCTGGAACAGTGACGAGATGGTGCGGAGCGCGAAGGTGGCGACGACGATCGAGCCGATCACCACCACGACTCCGGCTGCTGCGGCTTCGCCGTACTCGTACTTGCGGAACATCGTCAGGTAGATCTCGTACGGCAGGTTCGTGGTCGCCGACCCGGGACCGCCTTGGGTGATCGTGTAGATCGCGTCGAAGGTCTGCAGCACGTAGATCGAGCCGAGGAGCGAGGAGAGCTCGATGTACTGCCTCATGTGCGGCAGCGTGATGTAGCGGAACGTCTGGGTGCCGCTGGCCCGGTCGATCTTGGCGGCCTCGAGCACGTCTCCTGGCTGGGACTGCAGGCCCGCCAGCATGATCAGCATCATGAACGGGGTCCACTGCCACACCAGCGCGACGATGACCGCCGGCATCGGGAACGTCGAGACGAAGTCGATGGTCGGTCCGGACTCCGCCCCGAAAAGCTGCCAGGTCCAGTTGATGACGCCGTTGAGCAGGCCGTAGTCGGGGTTGTAGAGAGCGTGCTTCCACAGCAGGGCTCCAGCGACCGGCATCACCAGGAACGGTGCGATGAGAAGCGTCCGCGCCAAGCCGCGGCCCGGGAACTTACGGTCCAGCAGCACCGCCAGCGCCAACCCGATGAGGGCGCTGATCAGCACCACCGAGACGGTCAGCACCACCGTGTTGATGACGGCGTGCCGCAGCCGCGCATCGGTGAACACCGTGACGTAGTTGTCGATCCAGGCGAAGGATGAGTAGTTGCCCATGCCGAGGAAGTTCTTCTCACCGGGCTGCAGCACGTTCCAGTTCAGGCTGGAGATCGCGATGGTGAGCAGGAACGGAACCTGGGTGACGACGATCGTGAAGATCAGGGCCGGCATCAGTGGCCCGCGACGGCGCCACTTCTCCGCGCGCGACATCGTGCTGTCCCGCTTGCTGGCCCCGGGCGGTGTGCCGGTCGGGGCGGAAATGGTCTGCGCGCTCATGGGTCCCTCCGGAAGACCTGGTGTGGGGCGGACGAACGGGGGACGCCCGCCCCACACCGGTGTTGGGTCTTGCTACTGGTACTTCTTGCCGACGGTCTCGGCGAGCTGTTGACCCTTCGACAAGGCGTCGTCGACGCTGCCGCGTCCGGCGATGGCTGCCGCGATGTCTTGGCTCACCTTGGTCCCGAGGTCCTGGAACTCCGGGATGTCGACGAACTGGACGCCGACCGTCGGTCGCGGCTGCACGCCCGGGTCCTCCGGGTCGGCCTCCTCGATCGCCTGCAGGGTCTGCGGGCCGAACGCGGCCGACGCGTCCTTGTACTCGGGGATCGAGTAGGTGCTCTCCCGCTTCCCTGCGGGCACCCGCGACCAGCCCAGCTTCGAGCCGACGAGCTTCTCGTAGTCCTTGCTCGAGGCCCACAGCATGAACTTCGAGGCCGCGTCGGCGTTCTTCGTGGTCTTCGGCATGACCCAGGCCCACGCCCACAGCCAGCCCGAGGCATCGGTCTTCTTGACCGGCGCCTGCACGTAGCCGACCTTGCCGGAGACCTTGCTGACCTTCGGGTCCTCGAGCGAGCCGGCGGCCGACGTCGCGTCGTACCACATCGCGACCTTGCTCTGGCTCATCGCGTTGAGGCACTCGGTGAAGCCGGCATTGGCGGCACCCGCCTCACCGTGCGCCCTGATCAGGTCAACGTAGAAGTTCACGGCTTCCTTGAACTCCGGCGCGTCCACCTGCGCCTGCCAGTCCTTGGTGAACCAGGTCCCGCCGAAGGTGTTGACGAGCGTGGTCAGTGGAGCGAACATCTCGCCCCAACCCGGCAGACCGCGCAGGCAGATGCCCTTCATGCCGGGCTCGGCGCCGTCGACCTGCGCCGCGAGCTTGGCGACCTGGTCCCAGGTGGGACGGTCGGGCATCTTGAGGCCCTTCTTCTTGAACACGTCCTTGCGGTACATCAGGAACGACGACTCGCCGTAGAACGGCAGGCCGTACAGCTTGTCGTCCTCACCTGACAGCGACTTCGTGATCGGCTCGAGCAGGTCGTCGCTGTCGAAGTCGCCGCTGTCGGCGTAGCTGTCGAGGTCGTTGAGCCACCCGTTCTTGGCCCAGATCGGCACCTCGTAGGCGCCCACGGTCGCGACGTCGTACTGACCCGCGCCGGTGGCGACGTCCTGGGTGACCTTGTCTCGCAGCTCGTTCTCCGGGAGCACCGTGTAGTTCACCTTGATGCCGGTGTCCTTGGTGAAGCTGTCCTTCGTCAGCTTCTGGATGTCGACCATCTGGGGGTTGCCGACCATCAGCACGGAGATCGACTTGGAGTCACCACCGCCTCCGCCGCCCCCACCGCCTGCTCCGGCGCATCCGGAGAGCGCCAGTGCCGCGGCGGCGGGCAGTGCCACGACCGTCGCGATCCGCTTGCTGGACCTGTTCCTCACTGTTACCTCCGGTTGGGTGGTGCCTAGGCCCGGACCACGTGCGGTCCGAGAACTGAGTAGCGACGTGCTTCGCCCGGGTTGAGCCCGGTGTCGGTGACGAGGACCTCGAAGTCGGAGATGTCCGCGAACCGGCAGAAGCTCGAAGCGCCGAACTTGGTGTGCAGACCGACGAAGATGCGACGGCGGGACCTCTCGATCACCGAGGCCTTGACCGCCGCAACCGCCGGGTCGGGCGTGGTGAGGCCGTGGTCGCGCGAGATGCCGTTGGCTCCGAGGAACGCCAGATCGATGACGAGCTCCCCGAGCATGCGCAGCGCCCAGTGGTCGACCGTGGCGAGGGTTCGTCCTCGCATCCGACCGCCGAGCAGCAGCACCGTCACGAGTGGGGAGTCGGCAAGCGCCCCGGCAGCGAGCAGCGACGAGGTGACCACTGTCACCGGGTTCTCGGGACGGATCGCCTCGGCGACGAACTGCGGCGTCACGCCCTCGTCGACGTAGATCGTCTCGGCGCCGTGCAGGCGTTCGGCGGCGGCGGCCGCGATCCGGCGCTTCTCCCCGATGAGCGAGGTCGAACGGTGCTTGATGTTGCTCTCGAAGCCTGCGCTCTCGACGGGGTAGGCGCCGCCGTGCACCCGCTGCAGCACTCCTCGGCCGACGAGCTCGCGCAGGTCACGCCGGACCGTCTCCTCGGCGACCGCGAGGTCCTCGGCCAACCGGCCCACCTCGACCCGGCCGTCGGCACGGGCACGGACGAGGATCTGCCGCTGTCGCTCGTCGGCGTTCACCGTCCGCCTCCCTTCGCCCGTGCCGGGCGCCGGCGCTGTGATCTGTGACACACGGTCAGTTTGGATGAGGGATCGGTCATGGGCGAGCCCGTATGGGCATACTTCCGTGTCCGGGTCACCTGGTTGTATTCGTAAAGTTTCATGCGACGGTCGCCTTCTCGTGAGCGTCAAACGGGCAGCACAAGTCCCACGATGTGCCCGACTCAGCGAGAACGCTATGCCCGATCGGGCATCGCTTCGGTCAGAAGGCCGCGACGAGCGTGAGGGCGACGGCCGCCACCAGTGGCAGCGCGACCACCGCGACGACGACCACCACCGAGGCCCGGATGCTGGTCAGGTCCGTGCCTGCGCGGATCGCCGCCTCGTTCGCGTAGTAGCGGCGGTAGCCGGCGACCGCGACGTAGGACCCGGCCAGCACCAGGCCGAGGCCGAGGGCGTAGCGGATCGCGTCAGATCCGTGGGTGAGGAACTGCAGCACGCCGAGACCTGCGACCTGCAGGGCCAAGGAGGTGCGCAGCCACGCCAGGAACGTGCGTTCGTTCGCCAGCAGGAAGCGGTAGTCGACCCTTTCGCCGCCTCCGGGCCCGGGATCTGCCATGCCCGCAGTCTGCCCCTCTTCGCGGGCGATAACGTCTCCCCGTGCGGATGTTCGTGGCGGTCGTGCCGCCGGCGAGGGCCCGAGAGCACCTCGAGGACTTCCTCATGCCACGGCGGCCGGCGGAGCCGGGCTTCCGCTGGACGACGCCGGAGCAGTGGCACCTGACGCTGGCCTTCATGTCCGATGTCGCCGAGCGCCGCATCGACGACCTCGTGGACCGGCTGACACGTGCGGCGGCGCGGCGACGGCCGTTCTCGGTCGAGGTGACCGGCGGTGGCGCGTTCCCGAGCGTGGAGAAGGCCAAGGTGGTCTATGCCGGTGTGGAGGCCGACAACGTGGAGCTCGGCCGGCTCGCGACCGGAGCGCGGGCAGCAGTCGGCAGGGCCGGAGCCGAGGTCGCGGGTGGCCGCTTCCGCCCCCACGTGACGATCGCCCGCACCGGCCGACCGGTCGAGGCGACTCGGTGGGTCCGGGTCCTCGACAGCTATCACGGCCCGAGGTGGCAGGCCGACGAGATCGCGCTCGTCGCGTCGTACCTCGGTGAGGGAGTGCGCCGCCGACCGCGGTACGACGTCGTCGAGACGTTCAGCCTCGGGCACGGCCGGCCGTCCATGACTACGCTCGACGCATGAAGATCTGCGTGCTCGGCACCGGCTCCGTGGGCAGGACCGTGGCTCCGGCCCTCGCCGCTCTCGGCCACGAGGTGGTGGTCGGCACCCGCGACCCGGATGCCACCCGCTCCCGGGAGGACTGGAAGCCGCCGGTGGCAGACCTTCCGCTCCTGGACTTCGCGGCAGCCGCGGTCGACGTGGATCTGGTGTTCAACGCGACCAACGGCCTGGGGTCGCTGGCAGCGCTGGGGGAGGTGGGTGCCGAGCAGCTCGCCGGCAAGGTGGTGCTGGACGCCGCGAACCCCCTCGACTTCAGCGCGGGCTTCCCACCCACCTTGGCGGTCAAGGACACGGACTCGCTCGCAGAGCAGATCCAGCGGGCATTCCCCGAGGCTCGCGTGGTCAAGGCGCTGAACACCGTCAACGCGTCGGTGATGGTCGACCCGTCCCGGGTGGGCGACGGCGGCACGACGATGTTCGCCGCATCCGACGACCCCGAGGCGCGTGCGGTCGTGGTGGGTCTGCTGGAGCAGATCGGATGGCGCGACGTCGTCGAGTTCGAGGCGCTCTCCGCGGCCCGGGCAATGGAGATGTGGTTGCCGATGTGGGTGCGGCTGATGGGCCGGCTCGGCACCGCGGACTTCAACATCGCGCTGGTTCGCTGACCGGGAGCTGGTCGGACACAGTGCACGTCAGCCGCATCGGGCTCGCGGCCCTCAAGGGCACTCGCCACCTCGACCTCGGATCCGTCGACCTACGGCTCGACGGTCCCGTCGGGGACCGGGTCTTCTGCCTCGTCGACCGCGACCGGTCCCGTGTGCTGCGCACCGTCGAGAACCCGTCACTGCTCCGGACGACCGCTTCCTGGAGCCGCGGCGTCCTCACCACCACGTTGCCCGACGAGGAGGTCGCCGGAGCACCCGTGGCCACCGGCGAGACCCTGAAGGTCGACTACTGGGGGCGGCCCGCCGCGCTCGACGTGGTGGAGGGGCCCTGGGCAGACGCCTTCTCCCGCTACCTCGGGTACGACGTCGCGCTCGCCCGGTCCACGCAGCCGGGCGAGATCGTCTTCGGCGCCTCGGTCAGCCTGGTCACGACGTCGTCGCTGGCACGGCTCGCCGAGGACGTCGGCCCGGTGGACGATCGGCAGTTCCGGGCCACCATGACGATCGACACCGACGGCGAGCCGCCGTTCGTCGAGGACCGCTGGCACGGCCGACGGCTCCGCATCGGGGAGACCGAGGTCGAGGTGCGCGGCGCCATACCCCGGTGCGCGGTCATCGGCCTGGATCCCGTCTCGGGACGCAAACGCGCCGATGTGCTGCGCAGCCTCGGGGGATATCGTCGGGTGTCCGGAGAGGTCGTGTTCGGGATCGACGCCGTCGTCACCCGTCCTGGCCGTGTCGATGTCGGCGCAGCCGTGGTGGAAAGGGGCTGAACGCGATGCCGTACCTCCTGCGCGTCGAGCTGCCCGACGTGCCCGGCTCGCTAGGACGAGTGGCCACCACGATCGGTGAGGCCGGCGGTGACATCGAGGCCATCGAGATCGTCGAGCACCGCGGCGTGGGCACCGCAGTCGACGACGTGCTCCTCGAGACCGCGCCGGGCGTGATGCCCGACTCGATCGTCTCGGCCTGCAACCAGCTCGATGGAGTGCAGGTGCTGTGGATCTCGCGCTACGGCGCAGGCGGCAACCTGTTCCTCGACCTCGAGGCCGTCGAGGCGCTGACGCAGAGCCCGAGCACCGCCCGCGACGAGATCGTGGACCTGCTGCCGATCACGTTCCGCGCCGACTGGGGCATGCGGCTGACCCGGGTGGGCGACGCGGTCAAGGTGATGCACCGGACGTCGGCGGCACCCGAAGCCACCACCGGACATCCCGACTGGTTCCCGGCCCGGCATGCGCGACGGCTGTCGCTGCCTCAGGACTGGGAGACGAGCGCCGACGGCACGCTGGTGGCCGGGGCACCCATCGGCGAGGAGGACGATCTCGTGATGTTCGGCCGCCGCGGCGGACCCGAGGTGCTCGACTCCGAGCTCGCCCGCCTGGGCCACCTGGCAGCGCTAGCGGCGTCGATCGCGAAAGCGGACTGAGTCCGTGCTGCTGGGCATCACCGGGTCGACCGGCAACATCGGCGGGCGGGTCGCACGGCTGCTGGCTGCCGCCGGCGTCGAGCAACGGCTCGTCGCCCGCAGCCCCGACCGGGCACCCTCGCTGCCGGGCGCACACGTGGTCCAGGCGGAGTACCGGGACCGCGACGCGGTGATGCGTGCGCTCGAAGGCGTCGACGTCGCACTGATGGTCTCCGGCTCCGAGAGCGAGGACCGGGTCGACGAGCACAAGACGTTCGTCGACGCGGCGGCCGAGGCAGGGGTGCGGCACCTCGTCTACACGTCCTTCTACGGTGCTTCGCCCGACGCGACGTTCGTGCTCGTCCGTGACCACTACGCCACCGAGCAGCACATCATCGCCTCCGGCATGGCGTGGACGTTCGTCCGCGACAACCTCTACGCCGACTTCTTCCCCCTCATGGCAGGCGACGAAGGCGTGATCCGAGGACCGGCAGGAGACGGTCGGGTCTCTGCGGTGGCGCAGGACGACATCGCGGCCGCGCTCAACGCGGTGCTGGTCGAGCCGTCGGCTCACGAGGGGAGCACCTACAGCCTGACCGGGCCGGAGTCCCTGACCCTCTCCGAGGTCGCCGCCACGATGACGCGGGTGCTCGGCCGCGAGTTCTCCTACGTCGACGAGACGCTGGAGGAGGCCTACGCATCGCGCGCGTCGTACGGCGCGCCGGACTGGATGGTCGACGCCTGGGTCTCGACGTACACCGCCATCGCGTCGGGTGAGCTCGAGCCGGTGACCGGAGACGTCGAGCGACTGACGGGTCGGGCACCGACGTCGCTCGAGCAGCTGCTCGGCCGCTGACGCTGGCCGGTCAGCGAGCGATGGCCGCCCGCCCGCCGAACGGGTCCTCGAGCAGGTCCACGAACGCCAGCTCGGCCGCGCCCAGCAACGCCGCGTCGTCACCGAACGTGGGCAGAGCCAGCTCGACGGGGTGAGAGGGGTCGAAGGCGTAGTGCTCCAGCGCACGCTCGATCTCCGGGCGCGCCAGCTCGAGCACGGCGGACAACGAGCCACCGAGGATGACCCGCTGCGGGTTGATGGTGTTCACGAGGTTTCCCACCGCCTGCCCGAGCCACCCCGCCACCGAACGGACGGCAGCGAGCGCAGTCGCGTCGCCGGAGCGAGCGGCCGCGAAGACGGCCGCGACGTTCTTCTCGGTCGGCGTTCCCTTGCGACCGGCCAGCGACAGCAGTGCCTGGTCGCCGATGAAGGTCTCCAGGCAGCCGCGCTTGCCGCAGTGGCACTCGGGCCCGCTCTCGGCGACCACGTTGTGGCCGATCTCGCCGGCCCGGCCGTCTCGTCCCAGCAAGGGGGTGCCGTTGACGATCAGGCCCGCTCCGACACCGACTCGGCCGATCAGGTAGACGACGTCGGTGCAGCCTCGGCCACTGCCTCGTCCGTGCTCGGCCAGCAGCGACAGGTCCGCGTCGTTGCCGATCGAGACCGAGACTTCGGGGCCGAGCCGTTCGGCGAGCAGATCACCGAGGCGCGCGTCCCGCCACTCCAGGTTGGGAGCCACACCGACGGTGCGGGTGCGCTTGTCCACCGTGCCCGGGACGCTGACGCCGACGCCGAGCACCGGGCGGCCCACGTCGCGGCGCAGCTCGTTGACCGTCGTGGCGACGAGGTCCGCCACCCATTCGGGAGTGGCACGCTCGGTGCCCGTCGGCACGGTCCGTCGCGCGATCACCGATCCGCCGATCACGACGGCCGCCGAGGAGACGCTGGTGACGTCGACGTCGACCGCCACGGCGAACGGACCGTTCGTGTGCGGACCCACGAGGTACGACGGACGACCGACCCGGCTGCCACCCGTCGGCACCCGCTCCTCCACCAGTCCCAGCCTGATCAGGTCCGAGACCAAGGCGCCGATCGTCGAGCGGCTCACGCCCAGCCGTGAGGTGAGCTCGGCTCGGGTCAGCTCACCGTCGCGGTGCACGTGCCCCAGGATCAGCGCGAGGTTGTGGCGGCGTATCGCGTCCGGCCGAGCAGCCGAGGACTCCGACCTGCCCCCGGCGAGCGGCATGCTCACCCCAGTCCTGCCGCTCCCGCTCGTCGGCGTGACAACGCGTCGACCGCGGCCGCGAACATGAGCACGATGCCGGTGACGATGTACTGCACCGACGACCCGTTGTTGCCCTGCACGAGGTTGGACATCCCGTTCTGGATGACCTCGACCACGGCGCCCCCGATCAGGGCGTCGATCATGCGGCCCTTGCCGCCGAAGAGGCTGGTGCCGCCGATGACGGCGGCGCCCACGGCGAGCAGCAGCGTGTTGCCTGCATAGTTCTGCACGCTGACGGCCGCGACGTTGGAGCCGATCATGATGCCGCCGACCGCCGCCATCAGCGAACACAGCACGAACGCGGAGATGCGCACCCGATCGACCGCGATGCCGGCTCGTCGAGACGCCTCCTCGTTGCCGCCGACCGCGTAGATGTGCCGTCCGTACGCCGTGCGCGAGAGCACGAAGGTCCACAGCACGAAGAAGAAGACGAGCACCAGCACGACCCACGGCACACCTTCGACGGCCGGGGGCGTCACGAACTTGATCTGCCCGTCGACGTTGGTCGGGATGGGCTTGCTGTTGATGGAGCGGTTCTGGTTGAGCACGTAGACGAACCCGAAGGCGCCCACCGCCAGCAGGCCGATCTTCGCCGCCGTGACCAGGGTCGGCTCGCCGAGCAGGCCCCGCTGACGGCGAGCCCGCTGCGAGGTCAGCTTGACGGCCGCGTAGCCCGCGACGAGGACGATGGCCAGCAGCCATCCCGCCCACTTGGGCATCTGGTCGTTCTCGAAGGCCAGCACGAGCTCGTCGGTGATGCGGACGTCGCCGTGCTGGCCGGGGCCGTTGTTGACGATGTAGAGCGCGACGCCCTGGAAGGCAAGGAAGAACGCCAGCGTCACCACGAACGACGGGATGCGCACCTTCGCCCGAAGGAACCCGATCAGCAGGCCGATGACGACGCCGGTGAGCAGTGCGGCCCCGATGGTGACCGGCCACGGCATGTCGTAGCCGACCATCAGCCGCACCATGACCGCGGCGCAGACGCCGCCTGCGAAACCGGCGGACAGGTCGATCTCGCCCGAGCAGCAGGGCGAACACCAGCCCCATCGCGAGCAGGATCGGTCCGGAGCCCTCGGTGAGCATGTTGCCGAAGTTGTAGAGGCCCCAGAACGTCGGCTGGATGGCTGAGAAGAGGATGACCAGGACGATGAGTCCGGTGGTCGCCGGCAGCGATCCCATCTCGCCCCCGCGCACGCGCTGCACGTAGAGCCGGAGGTAGTCGCCTGCTGTGGTGGCCGCGGGTGCGGTCGTCGCGACGGCGGCCAGGTCCTGGCGGGAGGCGTCCGCCTCTGCCTCGGCGTCGGCCAGCTTCTGGGTGCTCTCGTCGTCGAGGTTCGTCATGCCGAGGCTCCCTCGAGGCGACCGGTGGTGATCAGCTCGACGAGCTGCTGCTGGTTGACCTCCGAGCGCGGCACCTGGGCGGCCATCTGGCCGAGGTAGAGCACCGCGATGCTGTCGGCGACCTGGAGCACCTCGTTCATGTTGTGCGAGATCAACACGACGGCGAGGCCACGGTCGGCAAGGCGGCGTACCAGGGAGAGGACCTGCGCGGTCTGGGCGACGCCGAGGGCGGCGGTGGGCTCGTCGAGCATCACCACCTTGGAGTTCCAGAGCACCGCCTTGGCGATCGCAACGGTCTGTCTTTGACCACCGGAGAGGCTGGCGACCCGCTGGCGGACCGACTTGACGGTGCGCACGGACAATGACTTGAGGGTCTCCTCGGCCGACTGCTCCATGCTGCTCTCGTCGAGCGTGATGCCGCTGCGCCGCTCACGGCCGAGGAACATGTTCTGGACGATGTCGAGGTTGTCGCACAGCGCCAGGTCCTGGTAGACGATCTCGATGCCGAGGGCGCTGGCGTCACGGGGTGAGTGGACGGTGACCGGGCTGCCCTCGAAGAGGTAGTCGCCCGAGTCGATGGCGTAGGTGCCGCTCACGCACTTGACCAGCGTGGACTTGCCGGCGCCGTTGTCACCGACCAGCGCGGTGACCTGGCCGGCGGCGGCGCTGAAGTCGACGCTTCGCAGGACGTCGACCGGTCCGAAGCTCTTGGAGATGCTGCGCAGCGCGAGGATCGGTTCGTCGCTCATCGGTCGTCGCGCTCCTTCGGATGGCCAGGACTCCGCGGGCCTCAGATGGTGCGGGGTGGCCACCGCTCAGCGGTGCGGCGGCCACCCCGGTCTGGTGCTGGTTTATCAGTTGACGCCGTGCTTGCTGCAGAGGCTGGCGTAGTTGCCCGTGCAGACGGTGTTCTTCGGCGTGTACTTGTCGTTGATCGGCTGCGCAACGTTGTCGATCGTGATCGGGATCGGGGTCGCGAGGAAGGCCGGGACCTTCTTCTTGGTCTGCGGATCCGTCACCGTCACACCCTTGGTGTCAGGCACCTGGCCGTTGACGAGCTGCGCGAGCGCCTTCGCGGCGGGCCCCGCCTCGTCGATGGACGGCTTGTAGATCGTGAAGCACTGGTCACCGTCGAGGATGTGCTGCAGCCCCTCGGCGGTGGCGTCCTGGCCGGACACCGCGACCTTGCCGTTGAGGTCCTGACGCTTCAGGTCGGTGACCACGGCACCGGCCATCGTGTCGTTCGCGACCATGACCGCCTTGATGTCCGGGTTCTTGCCGAGCATCGAGTTGAACTGGCGCCCCGCGGTCGGTGCGTCCCAGTTGCCGTCTTGACGCGCCACCATCTTCCAGCCCGGCTGCTTGGACAGCACGCTGTCGTAGCCCTGGTGGAAGCCGAGGGCGTTGTTGTCGGTCGCGGCTCCGTCGATCTCGACGAACTCCACGCTCTTCTCGTCCTTGACCTGCGGGCAGTTCACGAGCGTCTTGCCCTGCGCCTCACCGACCTTGACGTTGTCGAACGACACGTAGAGCGCCGCACCGCCACCCGGCGTGAGCCGGTCGTAGTCGACGGTGATGACGCCTGCCTTGGCGGCCTCCTGCTCGATCTTGGCGCCCGAGGCCGGGTCGAGGTTGACGATCATCAGCGCCTTGACCTTGTCGGCGGTCATCTGCCGGGCGATGGTCTGCATCTTGCTCGCGGAGCCACCGGCGTTCTGGATGTCGCAGTCGAGGTTGTACTTCTCGCACTGCTCCTTGAGGGCAGTGGGGTCGGCCGTGATCCAGCGCGGCGAGGACGTGGTGTCGGGCAGGATGATGCCGACCTTGGCGCCCTTGCCGTCGATCTCGCCTCCGCTCGACGGCGCGGAGCTGCTTGGAGCTGGAGTCCGACGACGAGCTGTTGTCGTCCGAGCTCCCGCCACATGCGGCGAGTGACATCGCGGCGGTGACCGCGAGCACCGCCAGGCACACTTTGGTCTTGCGCATGCGCTGTTGCCTTTCCCTGGGGGGAGCCGCCCACTCGGCGATCGCCGCACGACCCCACGATTGTTGTGCTCGCGAACTTATCCCCGGGAAGAGGCCCTCAGGCAGCCGACGAAACCATTTCGTTACCTAAAATGTTGTCGGCCGAAACCAATTCTCATAGCAGTTGGGTGCAAATCGGTCAGCGGGCCCCGACCAGGTGCTCGACAGCGAGCTGGTTGAGCCGCACGAAGCCGAAGCCGTGCTCGCCGGCGGCCTCGGGGTCGAAGTCCTCGAACGCGGACCGGTCCGCGATGAGGTCGGCCAGGCGTCTCCCCGTCGTTCAGCGTGGGCTGGCGAAGGGTCGCCACTCCGGCCGCCTGCATGGCCGCCTGCACCTCGGGGTCGGCCCGGTAGGACTCGGTGCGCTCCTTGAGCAGCAGGTAGGTCGCCATGTTGGCCGACGCCGAGTCCCACACCCCGGCCATGTCCTCGGTGCGCGAGGGCTTGTAGTCGAAGTGCCGCGGCCCGGTGTACGCCGGGGAGCCGCCCGCGCCGTGCTCGAGCAGGTCGACGGTGAAGAAGGCGTTGAGCAGGTCGCCGTGCCCGAACACCAGGTCCTGGTCGAACTTGATCGAGCGCTGCCCGTTGAGGTCGATGTGGAACAGCTTGCCTGCCCACAGCGCTTGCGCGATGCCCGCGGCGAAGTTCAGGCCGGCCATCTGCTCGTGCCCGACCTCGGGGTTGAGCCCCACCATGTCGCGGTGCTCGAGCTCGGCGATGAAGGCCAGCGCGTGGCCGACGGTCGGGAGCAGGATGTCGCCACGCGGCTCGTTGGGCTTCGGCTCGATCGCGAAGCGGATGCCGTAGCCCTGCTCCTGGACGTAGGCGGCGAGCGTGTCGATGCCTTCGCGGTAACGATCCAGTGCGGCCTGGACGTCCTTGGCGCCGTCGTACTCCGCCCCCTCACGGCCTCCCCAGAAGACGTACGTCTCGGCGCCGAGCTCGGCCGCGAGGTCGATGTTGCGGACCACCTTGCGCATCGCGTAGCGGCGCACCGAGCGGTCGTTGCTCGTGAAGCCGCCGTCCTTGAACACCGGGTGGGTGAACAGGTTGGTGGTCAGCATCGGCACGATCATGCCGGTCTCGGACAGCGCGTCCTTGAAGCGCGCTATCTGCTTGTCGCGCTCGCCCGACGACGCACCGAAGGGCACCAGGTCGTCGTCGTGGAACGTGACCCCGGCGGCACCGCGCTCCGCCAGCTGGTGCACCGACTCCACCGGGTCGACGGGCGCGCGCGTGGCGTCTCCGAACGGGTCCCGGCCGGGCCAGCCGACGGTCCAGAGCCCGAAGGTGAAGCGGTCGCTGGCGGTGGGGGTGGGAACCATGACGAACTCCTGCCGTGATTTGTTTGCGCGAAGAACTTATCCGCGCCAGCACAGTAACCCGCGACGCCGTCGTCATGCCAGCCTCGGCTCGCGAGCGGCTCGGACGCGCGGGAGGATGATGGGGCCATGGGCGTCCCGGCAGCGACCGAACCGACCATCGCCTCGCCCGGTCTGGGCATCGAGGCGAACGGCATCAACGTCATCGACCGAGTCCGAGCGCAAGGGCACCCCCGCGCAGCTGTTCTGGCCGTGGTGCGCCTCGAACGTCTCGGTGCTGGCGGTCTCCTACGGCGCGTTCGTCCTCGGCTTCGGGGTGGGTCTGTGGCAGGCGCTCGTCGCTGCGTTCCTCGGGGCGGTGCTGTCGTTCCTGCTTGTCGGACTCGTCTCGATCGCGGGCAAGCGCGGCTCCGCCCCGACCCTGGTCTTGTCGCGTGCGGCGTTCGGCCGCTACGGCAACCTGCTGCCCGGCGGGGTGTCGTACCTGCTGCTGGTGGGCTGGGAGACCGTGCTCGTCTCGCTGGCGACCTTCGCCACCGCCACGGTGTTCGGACGGCTCGGCTGGGGCGACGGCGACCTCACCAAGGTCGTGGCGTTCCTGGTGGTCGCGGCCGTCATCGTGGCGGCCGGGATCCTCGGCTTCGACGCGATCATGGCGCTGCAGAAGTGGCTGACCATCGCGATGATCGCGGTGACGCTGGTCTACATCGTCCTCACCGTCGACCACGTCGACCTCGACGCGGCGAGCAGCCTGCCGAGCGGCAGCCTCAGCGCGGTGGTCGGCGCCACCATCTTGGTGATGACCGGCTTCGGCGTCGGCTGGGTCAACTCCGCGGCCGACTACTCCCGCTACCTGCCTCGCAGTGCTTCGACCGGCGGCGTGGTCGGGTGGCCGACGCTCGGCGGCAGCCTGCCGGTGGTGGTGCTGGTCTCGTACGGCGTCTTGCTCTGCGCCTCGGACGAGAAGCTCTCGCAAGCCGTCGCGCTCGACCCGATCGGCGCGCTGACCACGATCTTGCCGACGTGGTTCCTGGTGCCGTTCGCACTGGTCGCGATCGGCGGCCTGGTGAGCGGGGCCGTGCTCGACATCTACTCGTCGGGGCTCACGCTGCTGACGCTCGGGCTGCGCACGCCGCGCTGGGTCGCGGCCGCCATCGACGGCGTGCTGATGGTGCTCGGCACGATCTACATCGTGTGGGTCGCCGACAACTTCCTCGGCGTCTTCATGGCGTTCCTGATCGTGCTGGGAGTGCCGATGGCCGCCTGGTGCGGCTGCTTCCTCGCCGACCTGCTGCTGCGGCGCCGCGACTACGACGAGGCCAAGCTGTTCGACAGCTCGTCGACGGGCTACGGCTCGGTGAACGTCTCGTCGGTCTCGCGTGATGGTCCTCGCGACGTTCGTCGGCTGGGGCCTGGTCATCGACACCACCGGCGCAGGCAAGGGCCTTTCGTGGCTCGGCTACCTGCTCGGCCCGCTCGGCCTCGGCGGCCGCGACGGGTCATGGGCATACGCCAACCTCGGCGTGCCGGTCGCGCTCGTCATCGGCTTCGGCGGCTACCTGGCCGTTCGAGCGGGCGCCGTACGCCGGCAGGAAGCCGGCTGACTCAGGCGGGCTCCGCGACGAAGACCGGGATCTCCCGGTCGGTCTTCTCCTGGTACTCGGCGTAGGCCGGCCACACCTCGACCGCGCGCTGCCACCACTCGTCGCGCTCGGCGCCCTTGGCCATCCGGACGTCGAAGTCGCGGCGCAGCCGCTCGTCCTGCAGCTCGACCACCGGGTGCGAGATCACGTTGTGGTACCACTCCGGGTGCTCCGGCGCGCCACCCTTCGATGCGATCAGCGCGTAGCTGCCGTCGTGCTCGACGCGCATCACCGGGTTCTTGCGGAGCTTGCCGCTGCGGGCACCGATGGACGTCACGACGACGACAGGCACGCCCTTCAGCGTGGTGCCTTCGGTGCCGCCGGAACTCTCGATGGTCTCGACCTGCTCGCGGACCCATTCCTGCGCGCTTGGCTCGTATTTACCACTGAGTGTCATAACCCTCACAACAGCGCAAAACGACCCGGTATTCCAGTGGCATAGCCTCACCGCATGATCTCGGAGCTGTTCGACGAGGCCGCCTGGACCGAGGTCCCCGGCTTCGGCGACCTCGTCGACCTGACCTACCACCGAGCCGTCGAGCACGGCACGGTGCGGATCGCGTTCGACCGCCCGGAGGTGCGCAACGCGTTTCGTCCCGGCACCGTCGACGAGCTGCTGCGGGTGCTCGACCACGCCAGGGCCACCAGCGACGTCGGGTGCGTGATCCTCACCGGGAACGGACCGTCCCCGCGAGACGGTGGCTGGGCCTTCTGCTCCGGCGGCGACCAGCGCATCCGGGGGCGGGCCGGCTACCAGTACGCGGAGGGCGAGGACGCCGAGTCCGTCGACCCCGCCCGGCTCGGCCGGCTGCACATCTTGGAGTGCCAGCGGCTGATCCGTTTCATGCCGAAGGTCGTGATCTGCGTCGTGCCCGGCTGGGCGGCCGGCGGCGGCCACAGCCTGCACGTCGTCTCGGACCTGACCCTCGCCTCGCAAGAGCACGCCCGGTTCAAGCAGACCGACGCCGACGTCGGCTCGTTCGACGGCGGGTTCGGCTCGGCCTACCTCGCGCGCCAGGTCGGTCAGAAGTTCGCGCGCGAGGTGTTCTTCCTCGGCGACGAGTACGACGCCGAGGCGGCGCACCGCATGGGCATGGTCAACAAGGTGGTGCCCCACGCCGACCTGGAGCGCGAAGCCCTCGAGTGGGGGCGCAAGATCAACGGCAAGTCACCGACGGCGCAGCGCATGCTCAAGCTGTCCTTCAACCTCATCGACGACGGGCTCGTCGGCCAGCAGCTGTTCGCTGGTGAGGCCACCCGGCTGGCCTACATGACCGACGAGGCGGTCGAGGGTCGCGATGCCTTCCTCGAGAAGCGCGAGCCGGACTGGTCCAGGTTCCCCTGGTACTACTGAGCGCGACCCGGCAGAGTTCGCAGGCATGGAGCACGACTTCACCGGCCTGAAGGCCATGTACATCAACTGCACGCTCAAGAGGTCGCCGGAGCGCAGCCACACCCAGGGGCTCGTCGACGTGAGCGCCGCGATCATGCGCAAGCACGGTGTCGAGGTGGAGGTGCTGCGTGCCATCGACCACGACATCGCCACCGGCACCTACCTCGACATGACCGAGCACGGCTGGGACTCCGACGAGTGGCCGCAGATCCATCCGCGGGTGATGGCCAGCGACATCTTGGTGATCGCGGGCCCGATCTGGCTGGGCGACAACTCCAGCATCACCAAGCAGGTCATCGAGCGGCTGTACGCCGGGTCGAGCGAGCTCAACGAGCACGGGCAGTACGCCTACTACGGCCGGGTCGGGGGAGCGCTGATCACCGGCAACGAGGACGGCATCAAGCACTGCGCGATGGACATCCTCTACTCGCTGCAGCACGTCGGCTACACGATCCCGCCGCAGGCCGATGCCGGGTGGATCGGCGAGGCGGGCCCCGGTCCGTCGTACCTCGACAAGGGCAGCGGCGGCCCCGAGAACGACTTCACCAACCGCAACACCACGTTCATGACGTGGAACCTCATGCACGCCGCGAAGCTGCTCAAGGACGCCGGCGGCATCCCCGCCTACGGGAACCAGCGGACCGAGTGGGACGCCGGCACGCGGTTCGACTTCGAGAACCCGGAGTACCGCTAGCGGGGCCGGTATCGCCGCTGCCCGGCCGGTGTCCTAAGTTGGCGCATCGTGAGGATCGCTGTCGCAAAGGAGACCCGCGAGGGCGAGACGCGCGTTGCGCTGGTCCCCGAGCTGGTCGAGAAGCTCACCTCGCTCGGGTACGAAGTCGCGGTCGAGCCCGGCGCCGGTGACGGGGCGCTGCACGCCGACGAGGAGTACGTCGAGGCGGGCGCGCAGGTCATCAAGGAGCCCTGGCAGCGCGCCGAGATCGTGGTGTCGGTCAATCCGCTCGACGCGTCGGTCATCTCCCGGCTGCGGCAGGGCACCGCGACGGTCTCGTTCCTGCCGACCGGCTCTCTCGACGTGATCACCGACCTGCGCGACGGCTGGATCACGTCGTTCGCGATGGAGCTCGTGCCGCGCATCTCGCGCGCCCAGTCCATGGACGCGCTCTCCTCGCAGGCCCTGGTGGCCGGCTACCGCTGCGCGATCGTCGCTGCGGGCCTGCTGCGCAGGTTCCTCCCGCTCAACATGACTGCTGCGGGCACGGTCCCGCCGGCGGAGGTCGTCGTCCTGGGTGCCGGGGTGGCGGGGCTGCAGGCCATCGCGACCACGAAGCGGCTGGGCGCCGTCGTCAAGGCGTACGACGTGCGCGCCGCTGCCGCCGAGGAGATCCGGTCCATGGGCGCCGCCGCGATCGAGCTCGACCTGGAGACCCTCGAGGGCACAGGCGGCTACGCCCGGGAGATGACCGAGGACCGTGCCCAGCGGCAGCGCGAGCTGCTCACGCCGTACATCGCCGCCGCCGACGCGTTGATCACGACTGCCGCCGTTCCCGGCCGCCAGGCTCCGATGCTGGTCACCCGGGAGATGGTCGAGCAGATGTCGCCCGGGTCGGTCGTCGTCGACCTGGCGGCGGAGTCTGGCGGCAACGTCGAGGGCTCGGTCGCTGGCAAGGTCGTGCGGATCGGCAACGCGCAGGTCTGGGGCGGCGCCAACGTCCCGGCCCAGATGCCGGGGCCCGCGTCGCGGTTGTACGCCCAGAACGTCGTCAACCTGGTGACGCTCATGACCGACGAGGGTGCCTACGCGCCCGACTTCGACGACGAGATCGTCGCCGGGTCCTGCGTCACGCACGACGGCGCCGTCCGGCACGAGCCGACCCGGCAGGCCCTGGAGGCCCCGGCCGGCGACTCAGGAGGAGGTACCCCATGAGCGAGCCGGTCGTCTGGCTGACGATCTTCGTGCTCAGTGTGTTCGTCGGCGTCGAGGTGATCTCGAAGGTGTCCTCGACACTGCACACGCCGCTGATGTCGGGCGCGAACGCGATCCACGGAATCATCCTGCTCGGCGCGATCATCACGACCGGCTCGACCGACAACGCAATCGCGGTGGCAGTCGGTCTGGTCGCGATCGTGCTGGCGGCCGTCAACATGGTCGGCGGCTTCGTGGTCACCGACCGGATGCTGCAGATGTTCACCCGCCGGAAGAAGCCCGCGAAGAGCGAGGTCGACGCGTGACCAGCACTCCCGTCTGGGTCCAGGTGACCTACCTCTTCGCGGCGGTCTGCTTCATCCTGGCTCTCAAGGGGCTCTCCGGCCCCCGCACCGCACGCCCCGGCAACCTGCTGGGCGCGGCCGCAGCTGTCATCGGCTGTGTCGTCCCGTTCCTCTACCTCGACCTCAAGCACGTCGCGCTCATCGTGGTCGCGATCGTCATCGGCTCGGCGGGCGGCTTCATCGGCGCACGTCGCGTGCAGATGACGCAGATGCCGCAGATGGTGGCGCTGTTCAACGGGGTCGGCGGCGGGGCTGCCGCGCTGGTGGCACTGCTCGAGCTGCACGAGTTCGTCTCGGTCGACACCTCACCGGGTTGGTTCACCCTGGCCGCGACAGCCTTCACGATCCTCGTCGGGTCGGTGTCGTTCGCGGGCTCCATCGTCACCTTCCTCAAGCTGCAGGAGCTGATGACGTCGCGGCCGGTGATCTTCCCCGGCCTGCCGATCCTCTTCGGGCTCTCGCTCATCGGTGCCGTCGTCCTCGCGGTGCTCACGGTCACCGACCCGACCGAGCTCATCGGCATAGTGCTGGGGCTGGTCGGCCTGCTGATCGGCGTGCTGCTGGTGCTGCCCGTCGGTGGCGCCGACGTGCCCATCGTCATCTCGCTGCTCAACGCGTTCACCGGGCTCACCGTCGCCGCCGGCGGCTACGTCCTCGACAACACGTTGCTGCTGGTCGCCGGCACGCTGGTCGGTGCGAGCGGAACGTTCCTGACCAAGCTGATGGCCTCCGCCATGGGCCGCTCGGTCGTCAACATCTTGTTCGGCGCGCTCAAGGGCGGGTCCACGCTCGGTGCGGGCGAGGCCTCGGACCGGCCCGTGAAGTCCGCCGGTCCGCAGGACGTGGCGATCCTGCTCGGCTACGCCAACCGCGTGATCATCGTGCCCGGCTACGGGCTCGCGGTCGCCCAGGCACAGCACACGCTGCGTGAGCTCGTCGACCTGCTCGGTGAGCGCGGCATCACAGTCGACTACGCCATCCATCCCGTCGCCGGCCGCATGCCCGGCCACATGAACGTGCTGCTCGCGGAGGCCCAGGTGCCCTACGAGCAGCTCAAGGAGATGGACGACATCAACGGCGAGTTCAAGCAGACCGACGTCGTGCTGGTCGTCGGCGCGAACGACGTGGTGAACCCGGCCGCGAAGACCACGCCCGGCGCGCCGATCTACGGCATGCCGATCCTCAACGCCGACGAGGCGCAGCAGATCGTCTTCATGAAGCGCTCGATGAGGCCGGGCTTCGCCGGCATCGAGAACGAGCTGCTCTTCGACCCCAAGACGACGCTGCTGTTCGGGGACGCCAAGGACTCGCTCGGCAAGCTGCTCAACGCCGTGAAGAGCCTCTAGCTCAGACGACGCCGTACAACCGGTCGCCGGCGTCGCCGAGCCCGGGCACGATGTAGCCCTTCTCGTTGAGCCGCTCGTCCAGCGCGGCGGTCACGATCGTCATCGGGGTGTCCACACCCTCGAGCTCGCGCTGCAGCCGCTCGCATCCCTCGGGTGCGCACAGCAGGCAGATGGCGGTGATGCGCTCGACGCCGCGGTCGACCAGGAACCGCATCGCCGCGGCCAGCGTGCCGCCGGTCGCGAGCATCGGGTCGAGCACGAACGCGTGCCGGTCCGACAGGTCCTCGGGCAGCCGCTCGGCGTACGTCGACGCCTGCAGCGTCTCCTCGTTGCGGACCATGCCGAGGAAGCCGACCTCCGCGGTCGGCAGCAACCGCATCATCCCGTCGAGCATCCCGAGACCGGCCCGCAGGATCGGGACGACGAGCGGCTTGGGGCTCGACAGCTTCACGCCGGCGGCGTCGGCGACCGGGGTGGTCACCGTGACCGGGTCGACCCTGACATCACGCGTGGCTTCGTAGGCGAGCAGCGTGACGAGCTCGTCGGCGAGGCGGCGAAACGTCGCGGAGTCGGTGTCCTCGTCGCGCAACGTGGTCAGCTTGTGGGCGACCAGGGGATGTTCCGCGACATGGATCCGCATGGCCGTCAACCTAGTACCTGCCGCTTCGAGGTGACGGTGCCGGTTCTGGTGCGTTCGCGGTGGACCTGTCACCATCGGAAGCATGTCGCAGGAGTCAGAGGCCAACGTCGAAGGCGTGGACTTCGCCTTGGTGGCCTACCGCGAGGAGGGCATCTGGCAGGTCCAGGAGGTCGACGACGTCCTGGCTGCGGATCTCGACCGCTTCGCGATCGAGCTGCGCCGCTACCCGGGCGACGGCGGGTCTCTCGGCCTGGTGTCCGTCGACGAGGACTTCTTCTTGATGGTCCGCGTCCTCGGCCCCGAGATGCGGCTGCTGCTGTCCGACGTCACCGCGGCCTCCGACTGGCCGATCGCCCGCTCGATCGTCGAGCACCTCGAGCTGCCGCTGCCTGACGACGACGAGGTCCCGGAGCCGGCGGGCGACCTCGGCATCGTCGCCGACCTCGGCATGGGTGCGATGGACATGGGTGCCCTGCTCGACGACCTGGACCTCTACCCCGACGAGATGCTCTCCGACATCGCGGCGAAGCTCGGCTTCGGCCGGCAGTACGACGAGCTGGTCGGCGTCAGCACCTCCCTGTGACCTCCCGGTCCTGGGAGCCCGCGATGCGCGAGGCGCTCGCGCAGGCGCGTGCGGCGCTCGCCACGTCCGACGTACCCATCGGAGCGGTGGTGGTCGACGCCGACCGGTGAGGTGATCGGCAGCGGTCGCAACCGTCGCGAGGCCGATCGCGACCCGACCGCGCACGCCGAGGTGGTCGCGCTCCGCGAGGCCGCGGCAGCACAAGGGGAGTGGCGGCTCAACGGCTGCACGCTGGTGGTCACGCTGGAGCCGTGCACCATGTGCGCCGGCGCCGCGGTGCTCTCGCGCGTGGACCGGCTGGTGTTCGGCGCGTTCGACGAGAAGGCCGGCGCCGTGGGGTCGCTGTGGGACGTCGTCCGCGACCGCCGGCTCAACCACCGGCCCGAGGTGGTGAGCGGTGTGCTGGCCGAGGAATCGACCGCACTGCTGCACGAGTTCTTCGCTGCCCACCGCGGCTGACGCCGGATCGGCTCCGGTACCCTCGTCCGCGGTGGCGTGTCCGAGCGGCCTAAGGAGCACGCCTCGAAAGCGTGTGAGGGTTCACGCCCTCCGTGGGTTCAAATCCCACCGCCACCGCCATTCATCGGCGGCATCCATGCGGGTCATCGACCCGTCAGGGTGCCGCCGATCGTCACCTCTGGACCCTTCCCGACCGGCGGTGCAAAGGTGGACGTCGGAGCCGTCGAGAAGGGGCGAGATGTCGAAGGTGCTGGAGTACTACAGCGAGGGGCGCAAGCAGCGAGTCACCGTCCAGGGCGTCTTCAGCGGGCGACAGCGCACGGCAAGGTCCGCTGCCGACCCGGGGCCCATGCGCTTCGGGGCGAAGCCGCAGTCGGACGGCAACCAGGTGATGCGGCTGCTCGCCGCGCAACCGCGGTCGGTGCTGTCCCGCTTCGCGGTCGTGTCCGAGGCCACGACGATGATCCATCCGGTCGACGGCGGGCGGACCACCATCATCCCGACGGAGACCGTGGTCGTGCTGGGCGCGACGAAGGCCGAGCTGGCGTGGGCGCGCCGCGAGCACGGGCTGACCCTCGCGCAGGAGGGCAGCGAGGGCAAGGTCCTCCTGGCGGCGCCCGGCGACGCGACCGATGGTGTCGCAGCCGCCGCCGAAGCAGCGCGTGCGCTGTACGAGCGCGGCAACGTCGAGGGCGCTCACCCCAACTTCCTCCGTCTCGTGCAGCGACCCGGTCCCGGATCGGCGGAGGCCACCCAGCAGTGGGGTCTGGACAACGACGGCGATCCCGGTGTGGTCGGCGCGGACGTGGCGGCCAGGGCGGCGTGGACCATCACCACCGGCCGTGCCGACATCCGGGTCGCGGTGCTCGACGAGGGTGTCGACACCGCGCACCCGTGCCTCTCCGCCGCGGTGAAGGCGGAGCGCGACTTCGTCGACGGGAATCCGACGGCGAGGCCGGACGGCAACGATGCGCACGGGACGGCGTGCGCCGGGATCATCTGCTCGCGCGGCGCGAAGGTGAAGGGCCTCGCGCACGGTGCGAGTCTCGTGGCCGCCCGCATCGCCAAGGGCGACGGTGGCGACGGCTGGATCTTCGACGACTTCAATACCGCCGACGCGATCGACTGGTGCTGGCGCGAGGGCAAGTCCGACGTGCTGTCGAACAGCTGGGGCGGCGGCGTGCCCGCCGACGTCATCACCGCCGCCTTTCGCCGCGCCCGCACCCGAGGACGTGGTGGCAAGGGCGCCGTGGTCGTCGTCGCGGCCGGCAACGCCCAGGGCGAGGTGTCCTTCCCTGGCAACCTCCCGGGCATCCTCACCGTCGGCGCCTCGAACCAGTGGGACGAGCGCAAGACGACCCGCTCCCGAGACGGCGAATACTGGTGGGGAAGCAACTTCGGAAGGGCCTCGACCTGATGGCTCCCGGCGTGCGGATCCTCACCACCGACATCTCCGGCGCGCGGGGTTACAGCCGCAGGGCCACGACACCGACGTTCAACGGCACCTCGTCCGCGACGCCGTTCGTGGCTGCGGTGTGCGCCCTCGTCCTGTCCGTGCGGCCGGACCTCGAGGAGTCCGTGGTGCGCAAGGTCGTGTGCGCTACCGCCGACCACATCGGGCCGGGCAAGGCCGAGTGGACGAAGTTCGTGGGCCATGGCCGTGTCAACGCCTTCGAGGCGCTCAGGGCGGCTCGTCGTCTATGACAACGAAGTCCTACTACTGGGCGGGTGGACGAAAGATCGCCCTCGAGCCCGTCGCCGACCCTGATGTTGCCAGCGGCGCCTCGACCGGCAACGCGACCTTCCGGGCCGAGGACGGCAGCCTGATCACGGTCCTGCCGGAGATCCGCGTCGAGAGCGGAGATCCGGCAGTGCTGGACGCGGTCTCCTCGTCTCTCCAGGACGCGCGCGTGACTCGACGCACCGAGGAACGGCTCGTGATCGAGCCGGCGAGTGGGCGGGGCGAGGATGCCCTGGCTCTTGCCAACCACCTGGCCGAGTCGTTCGACGTCGAGGTCGCACAGGCCCGGTTCCGTCGCGTCGTACCTCGTCCAGGCGTGCGGCCACCGTCCGGCAGGTAGGACCCGAACAACCCACGACATCGGCCTGTCCGGTGTGCCGCCGGTGGTCGTATCAGTGACGCGTGAGCGCGCTCCTCTTCATCAAGGAGTCGCGCTATGAACACATCGCAGAACCCTCACGCCATGACGACGAGGATGGTCCGGGTGATCGGCGTCGCCAATGTCGCCGCGGGGGTCATCGCCATGGCAGCCCTGGTCGCCACCTACGGGCTCGCGGAGAGCCTCGTGTCCAGCCAGGAGGCGGCGCCCGACGGCACGATCGTGACCCGCAGCGTCGATGCGTTCGGGACGAGCTTCGACGTCAGCCTGAGCATGAGCGTCCTGCTCCTGGGTGCTGCCTCGGGGTTGGTGGGCAGCATGATCCAGCAGAGCATCGTCTTCGCCCAGCGGGCCGGGCTCCAGACGCTCGAGGTCGGATTCGTGTGGTGGTACCTGCTCCGCCCGATCTGGTCCGCCCTGCTGGGAGCCGTGTCCGTGATCGCTGTGAACACCGGCCTGATCAGCATCGGCGACCAGACCACCTCGACCGCCGGGGTGACCGTGCTGGCGACGGTGGGCTGCTTCGCCGGGCTGTTCACCGACCGGGCGCTGGACAAGATGCGTGGTCTGCTCGGCGCCTCCGACCCGGCGGTCCCGGCGGCCGCGGCTACGCCCAATCCGGTCCAGGCGTAGTCGAGACGGGCCCCCGGCATGGCTGAACCGGGTCCTTTGCCTGGTAATTCCGGGGGATATTGCCCGGCTCTTGTGGCCTAGGCCGGATCAGGCGTTTACTTTTCAGAGGTTGCGCACGACAACCCTCGTGCGCGGGAACTTGCGCCCACGGAGCTGGTCACCATGATCCAGAGGATCCACCCGAACCCGACGGTCCACAGCAGCACCCCCGACATGATGCCGGTGCTGTCGCGCGGCAAGCACCGCAACCCGAAGAAGGGTGCCTGCTTCATGGAGCTGGCGTCCTTCCTCGCGGGGGAGTCGTGGTCCGACCACCCGTCGTGCACGCACCCGCTGCTGGCCTCGCTCGCTCGCGACGTCAACGACCACGTCGACGACCACGCGCGCACCTACCTCGCGCCGCTCATCCCGGAGGTCATCGGGCTCAACGGTGACGACCCGCGCGTCGACGCGTGGATCGCTCGCGAGGCCGCGATCGCCGCGCTGCCGGTCACCGCGTCCGAGCGCCAGGGGGTCGCGGCCGTCGGCCTGCTGCGCTGCGAGCGGGTCCTGAACCAGCTCGAGGGCCGCTCGAAGCACTACGTCGACCCGCGCACCCAGGAGGCGCTCGACCACGTGCCGCACGCTCGTGACTGGGCGCGTGGCTTCACCGCGCTCGGCTGGGGGAGCGCCGGCAGCTTCGCCAAGCGCAGCGCACCTGCCATCGTGCACTCGGCGGTCTCCGGCGTCGCGTCGGCAAGCATCGCCAACGCCGACGAGGTCCTCGTCGAGCTGCTCGAGCGGACCATCGTGCTGTGCCGCGGCTGGTTCTCGCACGAGACCGCGACGGTGGACCCGTCCGCCTGGCAGGAGATGTCGGTCCTCACCCACCAGGGCTGAGAGCCAGCCAGTCGCCCAGGCGCTCCAGCGCTTCGGCGACCTCTGCCGGAGTGCCGGCGAACGACAGCCGCACGAACCGGTTGCCCGCCTCGGTGTCGAAGTCGATGCCGGGCGCGGTCGCGATGCCGGTGTCCTCCAGCAGCGTGTGGCAGAACGTCATCGAGTCGTCGGTGAGGTGCCCGACGTCGGCGTACACGTAGAACGCGCCGTCGGCAGGAGCGAGGCGGTCGATGCCGAGCTTCGGCAGCCCGTCGAGCAGCAGCCGACGGTTCTCGGCGTACCTCGCCACGTGGCTGTCGCACTCGGCGTACGACGCGTCGTCGAACGCCGCGATCGCAGCGTGCTGCGCGAGCACCGGCGGGCAGATCGTGAAGTTGCCGGTGAGTACGTCGACCGGCCGCCGCAGCTGCTCGGGGACCAGCATCCATCCGATGCGCCAACCGGTCATCGAGAAGTACTTGGAGAACGAGTTGAAGACCACCGCGTCGCGCGACGTCTCCCACGCCGATGACTGCCGCACGGGTGGCTGTCCCTCGGTGTGGTACGAGATGCCGTGGTAGATCTCGTCGCTGATCAACCGCACGCCACGTTGCTCGCACCACGTCGCGAGCGCCGCCAGCTCCGACGCGTCGAGCATGGTGCCCGTCGGGTTCGCCGGACTGGCGACGACGAGTCCTTGTACCGGTTCAGTGAGCTCCTCCATCAGTGCGACGGTGGGCTGGAACCGGGACTCCGGTCCGGTGGGCAGCTCGACCACCTCACAACCGAGCGCCTTCAACACGTTGCGGTAGCACGCGTAGCCGGGCCGCGCGATCGCGACGCGGTCACCTGCCTCGAACGATGCGAGGAACGCGAGCAGGAACCCTCCGGAGGAGCCGGTCGTCACCACGACGTCGTCGGGTGAGACGTCGATGCCGTGGGTGCGGCGGTGGTGTCCGGCGATGGCCTCGCGCAGCTCCGGGATGCCGACGGCCACCGTGTAGCCGAGCACCTGCTCGTCGAGCGCTCGCTTCGCCGCCTCGCGCACCGGTGCGGGTGCCGGCGTCGACGGTTGACCGGCCACGAGGTTCAGCAGGTCGCCGTGACTGCGGTGTCTGCGCGCCGCGGCGGCGAGCAGATCCATGACATGGAAGGGCGGCACGGCCGCGCGACTCGCGACGGTGAACAGCTCGCTCGACGGCACTGCCAGACAGTAACTGTGTCGTCTGGCCCGTCAGGGCGCCGCCTGCCCGTCCTAACGGACTATGGCGTTCAGGGGTCCGCTGAGAGACCGTGTTCCCTGCGGGCTCCACCCGTATCCACGAGCGCGGCCGTCCTTGTCCATCCCCCGGCGAGGGCGGCCGCTTCGTCGTCGTTGGGGCGTGGCTCACCCATCTAGGATGAGACTCCGCCCCCGATGTACGCCGAGGTGAGCATGAGCTTCGACGCCCACCAGATGGACGCCGTGCTCCTGGTCGGGGCGGTCGTCATGCTGGTGGCGATCTTGGCGGTTCGGGCGTCGGTGCGCGTCGGCCTGCCGAGCCTGCTCATCTACTTGTTGATGGGCGTGCTGCTCGGCGAGTCCGGGTTCGGCGTCCGCTTCGAGGACGCCGACGTGGCGCACGCGCTCGGGTTCGCCGCGCTCGTGCTGATCCTTGCCGAAGGTGGCCTCACGACGTCGTGGGGTGAGATCCGCCCGGTCATGGGGTTCGGGTTGTCGCTGGCCACGATCGGTGTGGGCGTCAGCGTCACCACGATGGCCGTGGGGGCGCACTACCTGTTCGGACTGGACTGGGAGCTGGCGGTGCTGCTCGGTGCCGTCACGTCCCCGACCGATGCCGCCGCGGTGTTCTCGGTGCTGCGCCGGGTGCCGTTGCCGCGCCACCTGACCGGTGCGCTCGAGGCGGAGTCGGGTCTCAACGACGCACCCACGGTCCTGCTGGTCTCGCTGGTCAGCACCGGAGCCGCACTCGACCACGGCGTGCTCGGCTTCATCGGCATCGTGGTCTACGAGCTGGTGGCCGGGTCTGGCACTCGGGCTCGCTGTCGGGTTCGGCGGCGCCTGGGTGATGCGGCGGGTCGCGCTGCCTTCCTCGGGTCTTTACCCGCTGGCGGTCCTCTCGATGACGATCCTCGCCTACGCCGGCACGGCGGCACTGCACGCCTCAGGCTTCGCCGCGGTGTACGCCGCGGCACTGGTGCTCGGCAACAGCGAGCTGCCGCACCGCATGGCGACGCGGTCCTTCAGCGAAGGGATCGCTTGGCTCGCGCAGATCGGGCTGTTCGTGATGCTCGGCCTGCTGGTCTCGCCCGATCGCATCTCGATGTCGCACATCGTGCTGGCCGCGCTCGCCGGGCTGCTGCTGACGTTCGTCGCACGACCGCTGTCCGTGCTTGCCTGCTTCTTCACCCACCGGCTCTCGAGACGAGAACAGGTGTTCGTGTCGTGGGCGGGACTGCGAGGCGCAGTGCCGATCGTGCTGTCGACCATCCCGCTCGCCGAAGGTGTGGTGGGCGCCGAGAAGCTGTTCGACATCGTCTTCGTGATGGTGGTGATCTACACCCTGGTGACGGGTCCGACCCTGCCGTGGGTCGCTGCGCGGCTGGGCGTCACGGAACGCGACCAGCCACGAGACCTCGACGTCGAGGCGGCTCCGCTCGAACGGGTGGCCGCCGACCTGCTGCAGGTCAAGGTCACCAGCAAGTCGTTGATGCACGGCGTCGAGGTGGGCGAGCTCCGGCTCCCGGTGGGCGCATCGGTCTCGCTCGTCGTACGGGACGGGGAGACGCTGGTGCCCGAGCACCGGACGGTGCTCCGTCACGGCGACGAGGTCCTGGTCGTCACGCCGCGGCGGTTGCGCGAGGCCACGGAGACGCGGCTGCGTGCGGTGTCACGCCGCGGGCGCCTCGCCCATTGGCTCGACTAGCCGGCTAAGCCGGCAGGCACGCCGACCCGGACCGCTTGACGACCAGGAAGGGCTTCACCTTCGCCAGGTTGTGGAAGTAGTTGCCGACCACGACGTCCACCCCGGGGCCGAGGTTCTTGTCGACGTACTTCACCGGGGCGCCCTCGCCGAGCTGCTTGGCGACCAGACGGGCGGCGGCGTCGTGGCGGCGCGTGGTCCACACCTGGGCCCGCTTCACCTCGGCGTCGGAGGGCGCGTTGCCGACCTCGCCACGACGGAACCCGCGCTTGTGCAGCTTGTCGAGGGTCTCGTCGGCCAACCCCGACCTGGTGCCCGCGTTGTAGACGCTCACCTGCACCTGACGCGCGCGGATCTTCTGGCCCTTCTTGACGTCCCTGTTCTGGCAGCCCGACGTGGCGCTCTTGGAGCTGTCGTCGCCGGGGAGCGGCTTGAACAGCGCCTGCGTGCCGTAGTAGGCGCCCAGCAGGAGGATCGCCAGCAGCACCACGAGGGTGATCGTGGTCGTCACGTGCCGTCCGCGCATCGCTCAGCCCCCAACCGTGTGCACGCGTGCGTGCAGCACATGGCGCTGCTGCAGCGCCGCGCGCAGCGCCCGGTGCAGACCGTCCTCGAGGTAGAGGTCTCCTCGCCAGGAGACGACGTGCGCGAAGAGGTCGCCGAAGAAGGTGGAGTCCTCCTCGAGCAGCGCATCGAGCTGCAGGGTGTCCTTGGTGGTGACGAGCTCGTCGAGCCGGACCTGGCGCGGTGGCAGCGCGGCCCAGTCCCGCGGACCCAGTTCATGGTCCGGGTACGGGCGCCCGTCGCCGACTCGCTTGAAGATCACGCTGCACAGCATAAGGTCCCGGCGCCGAGACCTCAGGCGTCAGCGTCGCCCGGTCAGACGCACCACAGCAGGGAGTCGGCGGCGAAGTCGGCGGGGGCGTGCACGCCCGCCAGGTCGGGCCGGTCTCGCAGCAACGCGGTGATGCTCCGCGTCCGCGCGGCCTGCCGTTGGTGCGCGTCGGGGATCCGACGAGACCGAGGACCCTCGGGCCACTGCGCCGCCCCCGTGCGCTCGTTGTGGTCGAGGGGTCCTGCGGTCTCGGCGGTCTCTGCACTCACACCCCAAGCCTGACTCGCGGAAGAGTCGCAGAGGTTACGTCGTGTGACGAGAAGTTGAACTCTGCTCCGGCCACACCATCTCGGTGACCGCGTTGCCGCGGACAGTGGCCCTTGCCAGCACCTCGTCCCCGCCCTTGTCGTGCAGGTGGTAGACGCCTGCGCTCAGCTCACCGAACACCAGCGACGGCACCGGTCCGCCGGGAGCGGGCCGCTCCACCACCGCGACGTGCGGGTAGTGGGTGTGCCCCGCCGCGTCGCGGTTCGCTCCCGCCGGCCGGATCTCGATCTCGACGCCGACCATCTCCGGCGGCGTCTCCACCACCAGGGCGCCGATGTCACCGCCGATGTCGAGCATCACCGCGCCCTGCCCGGCGAACGGGTTCTCGTGGTCCACGTGGCGCTCGCTCATGGCGACGACGTCCCCGGCTTGGTCTGGTAGCCACCGTTCGGCGTCCCCAGGAACGGGAACCTGGACAGGAAGGCTCCGTTGTCGTCGGTCGTGCCGTCCTTGATCCCGCTCGCCGCCCCGTCCGGTGTGTAGCTCGGGTCGACCAGTGGGATCGTCTGTCCGGCGATCGCGCGGAGCTCGATCGTCGTCACGTCGTCCTGGACACGACGACCGTTCGGGTAGCCGGCCGCGTCGCCGCCCACCAGGCCCAGCGGGTTGGGGTTCTTGGTCGGCGGCACCGCCACGTTGAGGCGCAGCATGTCCGCCTCGGTCGTGCCCGTGAAGTTCTGGAAGCCGGAGCACGACTCCCGACGGGATGCCGGTGAGCAGGATCGCGTTCAGGTCTGCTCGTGGCTTGGTGTACGCCGCGAGGTGCGGGAACACCCCCGGGTAGAGGGCCGGCAGCAGCGCGCCGAGCTCGGGCTTGTTGACGTACTGCGCGAACGCGGAGTCGTTGCGCGGTGGCAGCTGGTTCCACTCGTCCTTGCGCGCCATCGGCACGAGCACCTCGTTGAACAACGGGTTCCCCAGCCGGGACACCTGCGTCCAGGGGCCGGTCCCGACGTACTTGGCCTGGCTCTTGTTCCACATGCGGCTCTTGCGCCGGCGTGCCACCGCCCAGACGCCGATCACCGCGCCCGGTGACATCACGTCTGTGGGCCGGTTGTGGTTGCGGGTCACCTCTGAGACCGGCACCTGGAGCGCGATGCTGTGGACGTTGAACGTCTTCGTGCCGTTCACGCCCACCGCGGCCGCGCTGGGGATCAGGTGGAGGTTCTGGAACGGCCGCAGGGTGCCGAGGTCGAAGATGCTCCCGAGGTCGACGTGGAATCCCTCGGCGCGCTGGCCGGCGAACACCTTCCGGTCGCCCTTGATGCTGTGGAACGTCTCCTCGGCGAGCTTGGCGTAGTTCGGGGTGCTGCGCACGCCCACGTTGACCGGAGGACAGGTCAGGTCCTTCGCAAGGACCGTGCGGTTCCCGTTGGCGATCTTCGTCAGCGTGAAGTACTGCGGACGGTTCCACGCGGTGTCCGTCACGTGCTTGATCTGACCGGTGTTGTAGAGGAACGTCTTCTTGTTGCGGATCTTGGTGCTGAACCGGAACTCGTAGACGATGTCGTCCTTGGCGTCACCCTTGTTGGAGACGTGGATCTCGTAGAGCACGTCGTCGCCGAACTCGTAGAAGTTCGGTCCGCCGTCCGGCTTCTGCAGCGGGATGAAGTTGGCGATGAGGGTGACCTTGCTCGCGTCGTTGGGGTTCACGAACGCGTAGACGTCGGTGTTGTCGGCCACCGGGTCCTTGGAGACCTCGGGTGCTTCGCGGTGGGAGGACATGGCTCACTCCCCCGCAGCGTTGAGCAGTCGGGTGACGAGGTCCCGGTCGTGCACGACCACCTCGCGCTCGTCCACGAGGAGGACGACGGCGTCCGAGCCGATGTCCTCGACGTAGGCCACGACAGGCGCCTGCGCGCTGTCGCTCCTCAGCCGGGCCTGTGCTGCCACGGCGGCCCCCGGGATGAGTACGGTCGCGCCGGTCGCTGCCGCGCCGGCTCCTGCCACGCCGATGAAACGGCGTCGTGATGTCTCGCCCATCGTTGCTCCCCTTCGAGCGATCGAGCAGCAGACCTTGGTGATCTGCACCACAGCCGGTTCGCTCGTGAGGGTGGAGCGGATTGGCGACGCCGTACGGCGGTCTGGTCAGCCCGAAATGCGAAGGTCGGGGTGGAACGACGCGATGGCGGAGGATGCGGGATTCGAACCCGCGAGGGCGCCTGGGGGCGGCGGTCCCTTCCAGTATGCTGCCGACTCGACGGGCCGAGCACCCCAGCTAAGGGCTGCAGCCGAATGGGGGAGGGTCATGAGTCGGCAGTCCCTGGTCCTGATCGAGGACGATGCAGGCGACAGGCTGCTCGTGACCGACATGTTGGCTGGCGTCGCCCCGGAGATCCAGCTCACCTGCTTCGCCACACTGCGGGCGGCGCTCGACGACTTGCCGCCCGATACCGAGTGCGTGCTCCTGGATCTGGGCCTTCCAGATGCCATGGGTATGTCCGCGCTCGAACGGCTCCGCGCCGCCGTCCCCGACCTGCCCATCGTGGTGCTCACGGGACGCCCCGACGACGGCATCGGACGCGTGGCGCTCGCCGCTGGCGCGCAGGACTACCTCGTCAAAGGTCAGGTCGACGGTACGGCGATCGAGCGCTCGGTGCGGTACGCGGTCGAGCGTGGGCGAGCCGCGCTCGATCGGCGCCATTTCATGGCGGCCGAGCTGATCGCGCAGGAGAACGCCCGCCTGCAACGCGGTCTGCTCCCGAGCCCGCTGATCGACACGAGCGACCTGCGCATCGCCAGCTTCTACCGCCCGGGTGGGGGCCGGGGCCTGCTCGGCGGAGACTTCTACGACGTGGTGCAGACCGCTACGGGAGTGCATCTCCTGATCGGTGACGTCAGCGGCCATGGCCCCGAAGAGGCGGCCCTGGGCGTGGCGCTGCGGATCGCGTGGCGCGCGTTGGTGCTGGCCGGAGACTCGGGCGCGGATGTCGTGCGCGGCGTCGAGCAGGTGCTGCTGGCAGAGCGACACGACCACGAGCGGTACGCGACCATTGCCATGGTGTCGTTGAACACGGCACTCTCACGCGCCCAGGTGTTGCTGTGCGGTCACCCGTCGCCGCTGTTGATCCGCGGAACCGACGTCGACGAGCTCGACGGCAGCCCTCTCCCGATCCTGACGCTCCTCGAGGGTCACTCCCCGGAGCCGTTCGACGTCGAGCTAGATGGCGAATGGGGCCTGCTGCTGTTCACGGACGGCTTGTTCGAGGGACGCGCTGCGCCGGGAGCAACGACCCGCTTCGGCGTGGACGGCCTCGTGCGGCAGCTCCGGTCGCTGGTCTCGGCCGGCTCCCCGCGAGACACGTTGGCAGAGGCGTTGTTCGTCGCCGTGGAGCAGGCGAACGGTGGGCCGCTTACCGACGACGTCGCGGCGCTGCTCGTCGGCACCGCGGGATGGTGGTCCTGAGGAGATGACGGCCGGTGCACGGTCCGACTGGACGCTCGCCCGCCGGTTGCGTGTGACGCTCGCCGGTCTGTTCGTGCTCCTGCTGCTGGCAGGGGTGGCACTGACGGTCGCGCTGCGCCGCGCCGACGACGCGACGTCCGATCAGGTGGATCGGACCGTCCCGGCTCGGCTCGCCGCGAGCCAGCTGCTGACGTCGCTCGTGGATCAGGAGACCGGGCTGCGCGGCTATGCGCTCACCGGTGACAAGGCCTTCCTCCAACCGTATCGACAGGGTCTGCTCGACGAAAAGCGCGCCCGCGCGGAGCTGGAGCGTCTGATCCTCCCCGGGGACCCCGCGCGGATCGACCTGCTGTCCGTCGATGCTGCGATCACGGCGTGGCGCGGGCAGTACGCGTCGTTGAGGACCGACGGGGCCGAACGGCACGGGCATCGACGACACCATCGAGTTCGGTCGGCAGCTGTTCGAGCGGGTGCGTCGGACGAACGCCGACCTCGATGCCGAGCTCGCCGACCAGTCGGCGACCGCACAGGAGGCGGCGAACCGCGAGCGCACTGTCGTGACAGTCGTCCTCGCCCTGGTGGCACTCACCTTCATCGTCTCAGTCATCGTCCTTCAACGTGCGCTGAGCACGTCGGTTCTCCGGCCGTTGCAGCGCCTCGGCGAGCAAGTGCGGGTGGTGGCCCGCGGCGAGCACACCGCCCCGATCCAGCCGACTGGCCCTCCCGACCTGCGCGAGATCGGCGAGGACGTCGAGTCCATGCGCCTGGAGCTTGTCGGCGTGCTGGCGGAGGTGGAGCAGCAGCGGCGTGGACTGGAGCAACGTGCCGCCGAGCTCGCTCGATCGAATGCGGACCTCGAGCAGTTCGCATACGTCGCGTCCCACGATCTTCAGGAACCCCTGCGCAAGGTCGCCAGCTTCTGCCAGCTGCTCGAGCAGCGGTATCGAGGGCAGCTCGACGCGCGCGCCGACGAGTACATCGCATTCGCCGTCGACGGCGCGAAGCGGATGCAGCTGCTCATCAGCGACCTGCTGACGTTCAGCCGGGTCGGTCGGACGAGCGAGGGATTCGTCGCGCGTCGATCTTGCCGATGTCGCCGCGAACGCATGGGAGGCGCTCGAGGACCAGGCGCGGCGCACGGGCGCGACGCTCGACCTCGACGTCGGTCCCGGGGCCGGCCAGGTCCACGGCGATCCTGCATTGCTCCGGATGTTGCTCACCAACCTGTTCGCCAACTCCGTCAAGTACCGCCGCCCGGAGGTGGCGCCGTCGCTGCGTCTGACGGCATCGGTGGAGGGGGAGATGGGTCCGTGTCGACGTCGCCGACAACGGCATCGGGATCCCTCTCGAGTACTCCGAGAAGGTGTTCGTCATCTTCCAGCGGCTCCATGGCCGCGACGAGTACGACGGAACCGGGATCGGCCTCGCGCTCGCCAAGAAGGTCGTCGAGTTCCACGGCGGCACGATCGGGGTGCGCGAGGCACAGGGCGGCGGCACCTGCATATCATTCACGCTTCCACCGGAGGAGACGGCCGCCCATGCCTGACCAGCAGGCAACGCAGCCCATCGAGGTCCTGCTCGTCGAGGACGATCCCGGCGACGTGCTGATGACCCGCGAGGCGTTCGAGGACTACAAGATCGCGAATCGACTGACCGTCGTCTCGAACGGCGAGGATGCCATCGCCTACCTACGCGAGCAGGGCCGATTCGCCGACGCGCCGACCCCGGACCTCGTGCTCCTCGACCTCAACCTGCCTCGGCGGGATGGTCGCGAGGTGCTGCCCGACATCAAGGGTGACCCGAACCTGCGACGGATCCCCGTCGTCATCCTCACGACCTCGGATGCGGAAGAGGACGTGATCGCGGCCTACGACCTGCATGCGAACGCGTACGTGCGCAAGCCCGTCGACTTCGAACAGTTTGTCGTCCGCCGTGCGGGCCATCGACGACTTCTTCATCACGGTGGTGCGCCTCCCGCCCGGTTGACGCATCGTCTGGTTACCATGCTGGCCCGCCCGCGGAGAGGTTGTTGCGTTGTCGAGGCTCTCCAGAAGAAGCGCGCTGAAGGTCGGCGCAGTGGCCGCAGGTGGGTTGCTGGCGTCCGAATGGCTGGCCGCCTGCGGTGGGAACGACGCTGCACCCGCGAAGCTCGACCCCGACGCGCTGGCTCCGTTCGAGTCGTCCGCGGCGACAGGCGGTGCAACCGGTCTGCCTTCCCGCATGGCGTGGGCCTCGACGGCCGACTCCCAGTTCTTCCTCGCGCTCGGGCAGGGCATGCGACAGGCGGCCACCGAGCGCGGCTTCGACTACGTCACGGCGACGTCGGGCAACGACCCGGCGCAGCACGTCGACCAGATGAACGGCTTCCTCGACAAGGGGGTCGGCGCGCTGGCGATGCAACCGCTCAGCCCCGACGCCGACGCGGCTCGTGCTGCAGCGTGCCATCGACCGCGGGGTGTGCACTCAAGGCATCATCACCGCGCCGAGCACGATGCAGGTCGTGGCCAGCCAGTACCAGATCGGCTACGACCAGGGGAAGGCCGCCGCCGACTACTGCGTCGCGGAGCTCGGCGGGAACGCCCAGGTGCTGTACTTCAACCTGGACAGTGCGTCGCCGCAGCTGAAGATCCGGCACAAGGGTGTGCTCGACGGCCTTGAGACGGGCGGCGGCGGCATCGACGTGGTGGGTGACATCACCGTTGCCGACATCAGCACCACGTCGGGCTTCAACACGATGATGACCGCGTTGCAGCGCTACTCGGGGATCAAGGTGGTGCTCGGAGGGGACACGGTCGTGGTCGGCGCATACAAGGCGCTGGAGAAGCAGCGAAAGCTCACCGACGACATGTTCTTGTCCGGCGTCGACGGGGACAAGGAGGCGCTCGATCTGATCAAGCAAGGTGGTGCGTACAAGCTCAGCATCGCCTTCGCCTGGTCATTGATGGGATACGGCCTCGGTCAGTTCGGTGCAGACTGGGTGGAGGGCCGCGAGGTGCCGCAGCTGATCGTCGCCCGTGGGGTGCAGCTGGACTCGGCCGACGCGGTCGAGCAGTTCGCAGCGGCCGCCGAGGATCCGTCCGCGGTGTTCGACGACCGGGATCGCTACGAGGAGTACCTACCGCTGTACGGCAACGTCTCCTACGACTCGCGTGAGCAGTACTGGCCGTCGCCGGTCGACCCACCGTCGGCGAGCGGCTCGCCGACCACCTGATCCCGAAGGACCCCGGCCAGGTTGGAGGGGTGCGTTACCGCGCGAGCGCACTTGGCGGAGGATGCGGGATTCGAAACCCTGCCAAGAGAGAGGGGTGCGTTACCGCGCGAGCGCACTTGGCGGAGGATGCGGGATTCGAAACCCTGCCAAGAGAGAGGGGTGCGTTACCGCGCGAGCGCACTTGGCGGAGGATGCGGGATTCGAAACCCTGCCAAGAGAGAGGGGTGCGTTACCGCGCGAGCGCACTTGGCGGAGGATGCGGGATTCGAACCCGCGAGGGCGTTAACCCAACCCGCTTTCCAAGCGAGCGCCATAGGCCACTAGGCGAATCCTCCGCCGGAGAGGCTACCGGGCGACGCTGAGTTGGGTGGCACGGGCGTGTCCCTCTAGATGGGCGATTCCAAGGGTCGCCGATCAAGCGAGCGGCTCATCCGCGCGCGGCTGGCAAGGCGGAGGAGCGAAGGCGATGCGAAGCATCGTCGAGTCGACGACAACGCCGCCAGGCGGGATGCGGGGAGTCGCGAGCCAGGCGATCTTCCCTTGGAATCGGTCATCTAGACTTCGGCGCAACCCCCCGTGCGGCGGCATCTTGCCCAACTCCCCCAGGGCCGGAAGGCAGCAAGGGTCAGCGAGCTCTGTCGGGTGCGCGGGGGGCCTTTTCGTGCCTGGACCGGCTCAAGGGGCTGTGGCCTATGGCTTGTCGGGGCGGCTGGTTAGGGTTCTGGCGTGGAAGCACCTCTCGCGCTGTACCGGCGCTACCGCCCCGAGACGTTCGCCGAGGTCATCGGCCAGGACCATGTCACGGGGCCCTTGCGAGCGGCGCTGACCAACAACCGGGTGAACCACGCCTATCTCTTCTCCGGACCACGCGGCTGCGGCAAGACCACCAGCGCCCGGATCCTGGCACGCTGCCTCAACTGCGAGCAGGGGCCGACCGCCGAACCGTGTGGCGTCTGCCGGTCGTGTGTCGACCTGGCGCGCGGCGGCCCGGGCTCCATCGACGTCATCGAGATCGACGCGGCCAGCCATGGCGGCGTCGACGACGCACGGGACCTGCGTGAGCGTGCGTTCTTCGCCCCGGTCAACAGCCGCTACAAGGTCTACATCATCGACGAGGCGCACATGGTCACCCCGCAGGGGTTCAACGCGCTGCTCAAGCTGGTCGAGGAGCCACCCGAGCACCTGAAGTTCGTGTTCGCGACCACCGAGCCCGACAAGGTGATCGGCACGATCCGCTCGCGCACCCACCACTACCCGTTCCGGCTCATCCCGCCGCGGGTGCTGTCGGACTACCTGCGAGAGCTCGCCGAGAAGGAGAAGGTCGACGTCGACCCGGCCGCGCTCCCGTTGGTGGTGCGGGCCGGCGGCGGCTCGGCGCGAGACACGCTGTCGGTCCTCGACCAGCTCATCGGCGGAGCCGGTGAGGACGGGGTCACCTACGAGCTGACCACCGGGCTGCTCGGCTACACCCCCGACTCGCTGCTCGACGAGGTCGTCGACGCGTTCGCCGCGGGCGACGGCCGCACCGTGTTCGGGGTCGTCGACAAGGTGATCGAGACCGGCCAGGACCCGCGTCGGTTCACCGAGGACCTGCTGCGTCGGCTGCGGGACCTGGTGATCGTCGCCGCGGTGCCCGACGCGCCCGCGACCGGGCTCATCGACGTCCCCCAGGACCAGGGGGAGCGCCTGACGGCACAGGCCGCGCGCTTCGGTCGTGCCGACCTCACCCGTGCTGCCGAGCTGGTGGCCGACGGTCTCACCGAGCTGAAGGGGGCGACCGCGCCGCGCCTGCTGCTCGAGCTGATCTGCGCCAGGGTGCTGCTGCCGGGCGCCGACCACGGCACCGACGGGCTCGCCGCCAGGTTGGACCGCATCGAGAAGCGGATGTCGATCGAGGGCACTCCTGCACCCCCGACGGCGACAGCGCACCGGCGACAGCGACACCGGCGACGGCGACGGCGCCGCCGAGACCCGCCGCCCGCCAGCCGAAGCCCGCGCCCGAGCCGGTGGCCCAGCCCGAGCCGGCCAGAGCCTGCGCCGGTGGCCGAGCCGGTTGCCGAGCCCGCGCCGGTGCCAGAGCCTGCCCCTACCGCCTCGGCGGAGGGTGGGCTGTCCCTGGTCGACGTGCGACGCCTGTGGCCGGACATCTTGGAGGCGGTCAAGCTCAAGAGGCGCTTCACCTGGATCCTGCTCAGCCAGCACGCGCAGGTCGCCGCGGTCGACGACAAGACGCTGACGATCGCGCTGGCCAACGCCGGTGCCCGCAACTCCTTCTCCAGCGGCGGCAGCGAGGAGATCCTGCGGCAGGCGGCCATCGACGTCATCGGCCACGACTGGCGCGTCGAGTCGATCGTGGATCCGTCCGCGCAGCCGGCCACCCATCCGGACGGCGGACCGCGCCACACCGTCACTCGACCGGCCGTCTCCGAGCAGCAGAGCGCCTCCTCCGACGACGCGGCGCGACGCGACGACCTCGATGCCGACGACGGGGTCGGCGGTGCGCAGCTCCTGGAGCGGGAGCTGGGTGCGAGCATCATCGAGGAGATCAAGCACGACTGAGCCGGAGGGCCTCGCATGACTGAAGACCAGAACCCGTTCGGCGAGGGCGGGTTCGACATGAACGCCCTGCTCCAGCAGGCGCAGCAGATGCAGGAGCAGATGGTGTCCGCGCAGCAGGAGCTCGCCGAGTCGACCGTGGACGGCACCGTCGGCGACGGTCTGGTGACCGTGACGGTCAGTGGCATCGGTGAGCTCGTCGGCGTGAAGATCCGCAAGGACTCCTTCGACCCGGCCGACACCGAGGACCTCGAGGACCTGATCGTCGCTGCCTACCGAGACGCCCGGTCCAAGTCCGAGGCGCTGGCCCAGGAGAGGCTCGGGCCGCTCACGGGCGGACTTGGCGGCGGGCTGGGCGGCGGGTTGGGCGGCGGCGGCAACCAGCTCGGATTCTGATGTACGAAGGCGTCGTCCAGGACCTCATCGACGAGCTCGGCAGGCTGCCCGGCGTGGGTCCCAAGAGCGCGCAGCGCATCGCCTTCCACCTGCTGGCCGCCGACCCCGTCGACGTACGCCGCCTCGCGGAGGTGCTGGTGGAGGTCAAGGACAAGGTGAAGTTCTGCTCGATCTGCTTCAACGTGGCCGAGGAGGACACCTGCCGGATCTGCCAGGACCAGCGCCGGGACCCGAGCGTGCTGTGCGTGGTCGAGGAGGCCAAGGACGTCGTCGCCATCGAGCGCACCCGGGAGTACCGCGGTCGCTACCACGTCCTCGGCGGCGCCATCTCGCCGATCGACGGCATCGGCCCCGACGACCTGCGCATCCGGGAGCTGATGCCCCGGCTGGCCGACGGCACGGTCACCGAGGTCATCTTGGCCACCGATCCGAACCTCGAGGGCGAGGCGACGGCGACGTATCTGACACGCCTGCTGAGCCCGATGGGCTTGCGCGTTACGCGACTTGCGAGTGGACTTCCGGTAGGTGGTGATCTGGAGTACGCCGACGAGGTCACTCTGGGGCGTGCATTCGAAGGGAGGAGATCAGTCGAATGACGAAAGCGACCACACCGCTCGACAGCGACCTGGAGGACTTCGCGCAGCAGATCGCGGACCAGGTCGAGAGCTTCCTGCTCGCCCTGCGCGCGATCTCCCGGGGCGAGGCCGAGGGCGCCACGGTGTCCCTGCTGCTGCTCGAGGTGAGCCAGGTGCTGCTCGCCGGCGGCCGGCTCGGGGTCCACAGCGACTTCCTGCCCGCCGACGAGTACGAGCCCGACGCCGGCCCCGACCCCGACCTGGACGCCATGCGGCTGCGGCTCGCGGTGCTCCTGGAGAGCGTCGACGCCTACAGCGAGGTGTTCGACCCCTACGTCGACCCACCCGAGCTCATCTCGTCCCTGCTGTCGGACGACCTCACCAGCATCGCCACCGCCCTGGCCCACGGGCTGCAGCACTACCGCGCCGGCCGGGTCAGCGAAGCACTGTGGTGGTGGCAGTTCTCCTACGTCTCCACGTGGGGCACCGAGGCCAGCGGCGTGCTCCGCGCGCTGCAGTCGGTGGTGGCGCACGACCGCCTCGACGCGGAGTTCGAGAGCGAGGCGGACCAGGTCGCGGCGGCCGACGAGCTGCTCGACCCCGCCAGCCCCTGACCACGGGGTCTGCTCGCCGGGCCGCGATCGGTAGAATCGCCTGTTGTGGGCATTGTCGTGCAGAAGTACGGCGGTTCGTCTGTCGCCGACGCTGACGGCATCAAGCGAGTCGCCCAGCGCATCGTCGCCACCAAGAAGTCCGGCAAGGACGTCGTGGTGGTGGTTTCCGCCATGGGCGACACCACCGACGACCTGCGCGATCTCGCCCAGCGGGTGAGCCCGCTCCCACCGCCTCGCGAGCTGGACATGCTCCTGACCGCCGGCGAGCGGATCTCGATGGCGCTGGTGGCGATGGCGATCGCCAACCTCGGCCAGAGCGCGCAGTCCTTCACCGGCAGCCAGGCCGGTGTCATCACCGACAGCGCGCACGGCAAGGCGAAGATCATCGACGTCACGCCCGGCCGGATCCAGAAGGCAATCGACCAGGACAACATCGCGATCGTCGCCGGCTTCCAGGGTGTCTCGCAGGACACCAAGGACATCACCACGCTCGGCCGCGGGGCCTCGGACACGACCGCCGTTGCGCTGGCTGCCGCCCTCGACGCCGAGGTGTGCGAGATCTACAGCGACGTCGACGGCGTGTTCACCGCGGACCCACGCATCGTCGCGACGGCTCGCAAGCTCGACCGGGTCTCCACCGAGGAGATGCTCGAGATGGCGGCGTGCGGGGCGAAGATCCTGCATCTGCGTTGCGTCGAGTACGCCCGCCGTTACAACATGCCCGTCCACGTCCGCTCCTCCTTCAGCCAGAAGGAGGGCACGTGGATCCTTCCCGAAGCAGAGGTGGATCAAGTGGAGCAGGCGATCATCGCCGGCGTCGCGCACGACCGGAGCGAGGCAAAGATCACGGTGGTCTCGGTGCCCGACAAGGTCGGCGAGGCGGCGCGCATCTTCGAGACGCTCGCCGAGGCGGAGATCAACCTCGACATGATCGTGCAGAACGTCTCGGCCGCGTCGACCAACCTCACCGACATCTCCTTCACGCTGCCCCGCGAGGACGGTCAGGCCGCGATGTCGGCGCTGGCCAAGATCAAGGACGAGGTCGGCTACGACTCCTTGCTCTACGACGACCAGATCGGCAAGGTGTCGCTGATCGGCGCCGGCATGCGCTCCCACCCGGGCATCACCGCGCGCTTCTTCGCCGCGCTGGCTTCTGCCGGAGTCAACATCGAGATGATCTCCACCTCGGAGATCCGCATCTCGGTGATCGTCGACGAGGGTGAGGTCGACGACGCGGTCACGGCCGCCCACACCGCCTTCGACCTCGACTCGGTCGACGTCGAGGCAGTCGTGTACGGCGGGACGGGCCGATGACCCGCCCGATGCGAGTCGCCGTGGTCGGCGCGACCGGTCAGGTCGGCACGGTGATGCGGCGCATCCTGCTGGAGCGCTCCTTCCCGGTCGACGAGATCAGGTTCCTCGCCTCCTCCCGCTCGGCAGGGTCGACGATCACCTGGGACGGCCGCGAGATCGTGGTCGAGGACGCCGACGCGGCCGACCTCGCCGGCATCGACATCGCGCTGTTCTCCGCCGGGGCCACGACGTCGCGGCGGCTCGCCCCGCGGTTCGCCGAGGCCGGAGCCGTCGTGGTCGACAACTCCTCCGCGTGGCGGATGGACCCCGACGTCCCGCTCGTCGTCAGCGAGGTCAACCCCGACGCCGTACGCCGGGCGGGGAAGGGGATCATCGCGAACCCCAACTGCACCACGATGGCCGCGATGCCGGTGCTCAAGCCGCTGCACGACGAGGCCGGCCTGGTCCGGCTGGTGGCCAGCACCTACCAGGCGGTCTCCGGCAGCGGTCTGGCAGGCGTCGACGAGCTGGCGGGACAGATCGCGGCGGTCGGCGACAAGAGTCCGTTGCTGACCCACGACGGCGCGGCCGTGGACATGCCCGGTCCGTCGAAGTACGTCCGCCCGATCGCCTTCAACGTGCTGCCGATGGCGGGCTCGATCGTCGACGACGGCTCGGACGAGACGGACGAGGAGCAGAAGCTGCGCAACGAGAGCCGCAAGATCCTCGACATCCCCGAGCTGCGGGTCTCGGGCACGTGCGTGCGGGTGCCCGTCTACACCGGCCACTCGCTGTCGGTGAACGCCGAGTTCGCGTCCGCTCTGTCGGCCAAGCGGGCCACCGAGATCCTCTCGGAGGCCCCGGGTGTCGCGCTCTCGGACGTGCCGACACCGCTCCAGGCGGCGGGCCAGGACCCGAGCTTCGTGGGCCGCATCCGGCAGGACCCCGGTGTGGACGGCGAGCGCGGGCTGGCGATGTTCATCTCCGGCGACAACCTGCGCAAGGGCGCAGCCCTCAACACCATCCAGATCGCCGAGCTGGTGGCCGCCAGCCGCTGACGCGCGTGGGTCAGCGCACGTCGTGCTCGGGGCCGTCCTCGGGCTTCGGCTCGATGAACGCGGTCGTCACCCAGTGCGAGAGCACGTAGGAGGCCGCGCTGAGGATCGGCACGATCGCGAACATCCACGGCGAGAAGAGCTGCTGCATGAGCGTCAGCAGGACGATGACGGTGAGCACGCCCACGCCGAGGAAGCTCGTGCTCCGGGCGTCGGAGATCTGCCAGGCCGCCAGCAGCATCCCGCCGAGCAGCACCATGAGCACGAGGATGATCACCAGAATCAGCAGGCCGGTGCCCCCGCAGGTCTCGGTGCCGCGCAGCGCGTTGCAGCCCTGCAGCGACACGTAGGTCAACATCGCGCCGAAGACGCCGACGATCACGCCGGTGAGCGCCGCGGCCAGCCGGCCCGGCAGCGCGGGCAGCCGGAAGGGCTCCCGCTCGGCCTCGGGCTCCTCCTCGAGCACGGGCTCCGGCTCCGGCTCAAGCACTGGCTCCGGCTCGCGGACGGGCTCTGGTTCGGCCACGGGCGCCGGCTCGGGAACGGGTTCTGGTTCGAGGACAGGCTCCGGTTCGGGGACGGGCTCCGGCTCCGGGGTGGGCTCGGTGACTGTCGGGGCAGCGTCGCGAGCGACCGGGGTCTCCTCGGGCGCTATCGGAGTCTCGTCGCGGTTCTTGCGACGTCTGCCGAACCGCGGCAGCCCGAGCTTGGGCAGCTCCAGCTTGGCAGTCTCCGGGGACGGCTCAGATCGGTCCGTCGCGTCCTCGGTGGGGGTGTCACCCATGGTGGGCAGTGTGCCAGACGGGGAGTGTCGTCCGGCTCACTTCACTAGGAGACCGTGAACGTGCCCTGCCCGAGTGCAGTGAGGTCGCGACCGATCTCCGGTCGGGGTGACATGCCGACGAGCCGCAGCGCCTGGTCGTACGCCGTGATCGCGCCGTGGTGGTCGCCGTAGCTACGCAGCGAGTCCGCGAGCTCACGCCACAGTCGAGCCACCCGGCGGGTGGGCATCATCCGGGTGAGCACGTCGCGCGCCTCTCCGTAGGCCTCCTGGGCGAGCTCGAGGTGGAGCTGAGCGGTGCCGACGTCGCCGAGCAGCAGCAGCGCCGAGACCCGGTCCACGTGCGCGGACGGCCCGAGCATCTGCAGAGCGCCGGCAGCGTGCTCCGCCGCCTCGTCGACCTGACCGAGCTGCAGGTGCGCGCGGCCCCGCAGCGTCTTGGCGACACCGAGGTCGAGGGTGGCGCCGGCCATCGCCGGGTCGGCCTCGGTGAGGTCCAGCTGTGCCAGCGCGTCCGCGGGACGAGGCTCGGGGAGCTCGAGCATGATCCACGCGTAGTTCAGGCGCAGCCGGGGAAGGTCGCGGTTGGCCTCCTGGTCGCCCAGCAGTGCGACCGCCCGGTCGGTCAGGCGCAGTGCGTCGGTCACGCGGCCGCGCTCGTGGGCCACGGCGGCGGCGTTCCAGTAGACCGCGCCACGGGCGGTGGAGCTTCCGGTGGACTCGGCGACCTCGATGAGCTCCTCCGCACGCAGGGTCGCGTACATCAGGTCACCGCGCTCGACCAGAGCGAAGATCAGCACCGAGCAGAGCCGCAGGTGCTCCTCGCTGCCGGTCAGGCCGGCCGCCTCGACCGCGGAGACGGCCGCTTCGGCGGAGTCTGCGGCACGCCCGGTGTCACCGGACTCGATGTACATGATCGAGAGGGCGCACGACGCCTGGGCGAACGTCAGCCAGGCCTCCTCGCGCGTGCAGCGGTCGACGAGTGCGTCGAGCACCGCGACGGCGCGGTCGAGGCTGCCGGTCTGCTGCAGGCTCTCGGCCAGCACGAGCGCGGCGTCGCAGGCAGTCGCGCTGTCGAGCTTGTCGAGCTCCAACGTGGCCAGCGTGCGCAGCGCCTCGGCAGGGTTGCCGTTGCCCAGCGCCAGCCGTGCGAAGTTGACGTCGAGACGAGCGGACTCGGACACGACGGGCACCGTCTCGGGCTCGTCGACGAGCTCGCTGACCGGCACGTCGAGCCGCTCCGCCAGCCGCGCGACCGCGGTCGGCGAAGGCGTGCGCTTGCCGGACTCGATCAGCGAGACGTACCCGGGGCTGATGCCGTCCCCGGCGAGTGCCTGCTGACTGAGGCCCTTGGCCTGCCGCAGTTCCCGGACGCGTGTCCCAAATGTGCTCATGCGTCCGATGTTAGGAGCCTTTACCCGTTAGTAGAGGCTCCGTGTCACAAGATCAGCCGTTCGGTCAGGTCAACCCAGACCGAACGGGCGAGCTCAGCGGCAGCAGCCGACCAGGTTGGTGTGCGCCTGGTGCGCCGTGGCGGCACCGACGGGCACGATGCCGATCGCGAGAACGCTCATGAGGCCGGCCACGACAAGACGGGTGGAAATACGCATTTTAGCTCCCTGTAAAGCAAGTCCCTACAAACCAGTAAACATGAGTGTAAGGAGAGTCATATCGAGTAAGGAACGCTTACAAGGTAAAAGGTTGCCCGAAATCCTGGACTCATGCAGGAAAACCGGTGAGTATCGCGCGCGCATCCGCGTGTTGCGCGTGACACGCGCACACGATGCACGCGCGCGGCCTTAGGTTGTGTCGCGGAGGGAGCGATGCGCATGCGCCCGGCCCGTCTGAACGCGGCCATCGCGTGGTTCTTCGCGGTCGGGTCGGCCTGCTTCGTGCTCGGCTCCGTCCCGGCCTACGCCAACGGCGTCGGCGGCGCCGCGGACTCGGTGACGTTCTTCGTGGGGTCGATCTGGTTCACCGCGGCGTCGTTGCTGCAGCTCCTGCAGGCCCAGACCCCGGCCATGACAGGCGTTGACGAGGCCGGTCAGGACGCTCGCTCCCGGCTCGTGCTGTGGGCCTGGCTGCCTCACGACCGGGGCTGGCTGGCCGCCGTCACCCAGTTCCCGGGGACCCTGTTCTTCAACGTGAGCACGTTCGCCGCCCTGGCTCACAACGCCAGCGTGGGCGAGGAGGACCAGCACGTCTGGAAGCCCGACGCCTACGGGTCGACGCTCTTCCTGGTCGCGAGCGTGCTCGCCCTCGCGGCGCTCAGGACCGTCCCACCGGGCCGGCTCCGGTCGTGGCTGTCGGTCATCGGGTGGACGAACATGGCGGGCTCGGTGCTCTTCATGGCCTCGGCGATCGCCAGCTACGTGCTGCCGAGCAGCGGTGACCTGATCGACGTACCCCTCGCGGTGGGCGGCACGCTGCTGGGTGCCGCGTGCTTCCTTCTCGGCTCCGTCTTGATGTTCCCGGCCTGGCGGGCAGGGACCGCCACGGCGACCGAGACGACACAGATCCGCCCGTCAGGCGGATCTGCGTCGATGTGATTGACCACTCGGTCGGGCTGACAGGATTTGAACCTGCGGCCTCCTCGTCCCGAACGAGGCGCGCTACCAAGCTGCGCCACAGCCCGAGGGCGTCGACACTCTAGCCGACCGTCTCGCGCCTCACGAATCCTGGCGGGTCACTGGCGGGGGATCAGCGTGAGCAAGGTTGCCTCCGGCCGACAGCAGAAGCGGACGGGCGCGTACGGCGAGGTCCCGAGACCCGCCGAGACGTGCAGCCACGACGTTCGATGGCGGTGCAGGCCCGAGGCGCGACGGGTGTCGAGGTCGCAGTTGGTCACGATGGCCCGGCCGAACGGCAGGCACAGCTGGCCGCCGTGGGTGTGCCCGGCGAGGACGGCGTCGTACCCGTCGTGGGCGAACTGGTCGAGCACCCGCAGGTACGGCGCGTGGGTAACCCCCATCCGGACGTCGGCCGAGCGGTCCGCCGGGCCGGCCACGGCCGCGAGGTCGTCGTACCCGAGGTGCGGGTCGTCGACCCCGGCGAAGGCGAACGACGTGCCGTTCACGCTCAGGGCCTGGCGCCGGTTCGTGAGGTCGACCCACCCCCGGTCCTCGAACGCTGCCCGCAGCTCGTTGACCGGCAGCTTCGGGGTGTTGATGTGGCGGCGGCCGTCGTCGGGAAGCAGGTACCAGATGGGGTTGCGCAGCGAGGGTGCGAAGTAGTCGTTGGACCCGAACACGAAGACCCCGGGCACGTCCAGCAGTCCGTCGTACGCATCGAGCACCGCAGGCAGCGACTCCAGGTGAGCGAGGTTGTCGCCGGTGTTGACGACCAGGTCCGGCTCGAGATCGGCGAGCCGACGCACCCACTCGCGCTTGCGGCGCTGGCTCGGGGTCAGGTGAAGGTCCGAGACGTGCAGGACGCGAAGTGGGGACTGCCCGGGGGGCAGGACCGGGAGGGTGGCCCGGCGGAGGGTGAACCAGCGCACCTCGACACCCGCGGAGTAGCCGATGCCGGCCACTGCGGTGGCAGCCGTGAGCCCGGCGAGCCGCGCGAGGGCGCGTCGTGTTGGCGGCACGCACCCAGGCTGCCACACGGCTGTCAGACTGGACGAATGAGCGACCTGAAGGACCGCCTCCGGGCCGACCTGACCGCCTCGATGAAGGCACGCGACGCCGTCACGTCATCCACCCTCCGCATGCTGCTGACCGCCGTCACCAACGCCGAGGTGGCCGGCAAGGCACAGCGCGAGCTGAGCGACGACGACATCGTCGGCGTGCTCAGCACCGAGGCGAAGAAGCGCCGTGAGGCTGCCGTCGCCTACGAGGACGCCGGCCGCGCCGAGAGCGCTACCCAGGAGCGGGCCGAGGCCGAGATCATCGCGCGCTACCTGCCCGAGCAGCTCGACGAGTCGCAGGTGGCGGAGCTGGTGACCGCCACGATCGCGCAGCTCGGTGCGGCCGACGAGGGCATGCGCGCCATGGGCAAGGTCATGGGCGCGCTGCAGCCGCAGGTCAAGGGTCGCGCCGACGGAGGCTTCGTAGCGGCCGAGGTGCGGCGTCAGCTGGGCTGAGCCGCTCAGCCCCGCCCTGGCTTGTTCTTCTTGGGCTTGTTCTTCTTCTTGTCGGGCTTCTTCTTGGGCGGCGGGACGTACGGCGTGCCGTCGGAGACGTAGATCGTCACGGTGCTGCCCGTCCCTACTGAAGACCCTGAGCCGGGGCTGGTGTAGGCCACCGTGCCCTGCGGGTAGCCGCTGTCCACCGTGGAGCCGATCACGGGGTGAACCCCTTCTGCCGCAGCGCGGCGGCGGCGGCCCCGGTGCCCATGCCGTAGAGCGACGGCACGCTCACGGTCTGGCCCTCGATCGTGCGCGGGTTCGGAGACTGGAACGGCTCGTCCGGGACGTAGTTCTGCATGACCTTCATCGCGTCGCCCCACATCGGGCCGGCGGTGGTCGAGCCGTGCGCGCCGGAGATGTAGACCCCGCCGACCGTCTGGCCGTTGAGGGAGAGCGGATGACCCTTGGAGTTCGCGCCAGCGATCATCGCGGCCGTGGCCAGGTTGGGCGTGTAGCCGATGAACCAGACGGCCTTGTTGAAGCTCGTGGTGCCGGTCTTGCCCGCCGAAGCCTGCGCGAGGCCGAGCCCTGCGTCGTAGCCGAAGCCGCCCGGCTCCTGGACGCCCTTGAGGACGTCGTTGACGGCGTCGGCGACATCGGTGCGCAGCAGCTGCTGGCACTGGGGCGGGTAGGTCTCCATCGTCTTGCCTGCGCTGTTGATCACCTCGGTGACCGGCCGCGGCGCGCAGTAACGGCCACGACCCGCGAACGTCGCGTAGACGCTTGCCATCGTCAGCGGGTCGACGTCGGTCACGCCGAGGGTGAACGGCCCGACGATGTCGGTGTCCGGGACCACGACACCCATCTTCTTCGCCAGCGTGGTGGGGGCGCAGAGGCCGGTGCGCTCCTCGAGCTGGGCGAAGAAGGTGTTCACCGACAGCTGCGTGCCCGTGTAGAGGTTGAACGTGCCGCTGCCGGTGGAGTTCTGGGGGCTCCAGGTGCTCGCGCTGCGGAGGTAGCCGTGGCAGGTGCGGTAGCGGCTCTCCGGGATCGAGATCGTCTGCGGTGCGTTGATGCTCGTCGACAGCGGGATGTCCTGGGTGATCGCGGCAGAGAGCACGAAGGCCTTGAACGTCGACCCGGCCTGGAAGCCGCGAGCGTCGCCGTACTTTCGCGGCACGACGTAGTTGAGGTACGTCTGGCCTTCCCGCTTGTTGCTGCCCATCGGTCTCGACTGCGACAGGGAGCGCACCTGGCCGGTGCCGGGCTCCACGGTGGCGAGCCCGCCGATGGCCTGGTCCGTCGGATGGACGTGACGTCGCACCGCGCTGTCCGCCGCCCGCTGGTAGCGCAGATCGACGGTCGTCTTGATCGTCAGGCCGCCGTTGAACAGCAGCCGTCGTCGGTCCTCCTCGGTCTTGCCGAGGTCGCGATCGGCCAGGAGGTACCTGATCGCGAAGTCGCAGAAGAACGGCGCTGCCGACTGCGTGCAGCCGTTGCGGACCTCCGTCACCTTCAGGCCGAGCTTGGCTCGCTGAACCTTGCGGGCCTCGGACTTCGAGATCACGTTGAGCTGCGCCATGCGCGCGACCACGGTGTTTCGGCGGGCCTTGGAGCGTGCGCTGAAGCTCGTGGGGTCGTAGCCGACCGGGTTCTTCACGAGCCCGGCGAGGAGCGAGGCCTCGCGCAGGTTGAGCTTGGAGGCCGGCTTCGAGAAGTAGTGCCTAGAGGCAGCCTCGATGCCGTAGGCGCCGTCGCCGAAGTAGGCGATGTTGAGGTAGCGCTGCAGGATCCAGTCCTTGGAGTACTTCTCCTCGAACGCGATGGCGTAGCGCAGCTCGGCGATCTTGCGCTGGTAGGTCTCGGCCGTCGCCGCCTGCCGCTGGGCCCTGGTGCGGGCCTGGTTGACCAGCGTCATCTTGACCATCTGCTGCGTGATCGACGAGCCGCCCTGCGTGGCGCCGGCGTTGGTCTGGTTGGTCACGAACGCTCGAAGCGTGCCGCGCAGGTCCATGGCGCCGTGCTGGTAGTAGCGGTAGTCCTCGATCGCGATGATCGCCTTGCGCATCACGGGCGAGACCTTGGACAGCGGGACGTTCACCCGGTTCTGGTCGTAGAGGGTCGCGAGCACCGCGCCGTCGCGGCCGAGCAGCCGGGTGCGCTGAGCCAGCGGCTCGGCGGTCAGCTGGGAGGGGATCTTGTCCATCCCCTCGGCCAGCGTGCGGGTGGACAGCCCCGTCACTGCCGCGAAGGGGATCGCCAGGCCGGCGACCAGCACGCCCATGACTGCCGCGACGGCCACCATCGCCCCCAGGTGGGAGAAGACGCTGGCAGGCCGCAGACGGTCGGCACGACGGGGGGACATGGCCGCCAGGATACGGGAACCGGTGTGACGCTCCGGCTAGCGCATGGCCGCACCGATGTCACGCATCGCCCACCGCCTGGCGTGGCGAATGGGTCATTCCCGGCATAGTCACAAAGGACTACCCTCTTTACCTTCTCTTCACCTTCGTCAAGGGTTCCCACCGCCCTTGGACCGTACGACGCCCCGAAAGCGGCATTCGGCCCCCACAAGAGGGACGTTCGGACTTATCGCCTAGTCACATCGGGCTATCACAGATTGAGCCCTCTGTGTCTGTTTCGCGCAGTTACAAGTCTTTACCTTCATAAGTGGGGATTGACTCGGATGGCCCGCTGGGAGGTGGGCCCTTCTCGGAAGGGACAAGGCCGATGTGGGATGAAGACTGGGCCAGCAAAGCACTTTGCAACGAGACCAGGCCCGATGAGCTGTTCGTGCGGGGCGCCGCACAGAACCGCGCCAAGCAGCTCTGCGCGGGCTGCCCGGTGCGCACCGAGTGCCTCGCCGAGGCGCTCGACAACCAGATCGAGTGGGGTGTCTGGGGTGGCATGACGGAGCGAGAGCGCCGTGCGCTGCTCCGCCGTCGCCCCAACGTCAGCTCGTGGCGTCGCCTGCTCGAGACGGCGATGGCCGACCACGTGGCCGAGATCACGGGCACGTCACCTCGCGAGCTCGTCCCGGCCTGAGCCTTCGCGGCTGGTCACGACCTCTGGGAGAGAAGGTCGCCGACCAGCCGAAGGCCGTCGAGATCGTGCACGTCCGTGGACAGTGCCGGCACGACGGCCGTCGGCACGTGTGGGTGCGCTGCGGAGAACCGGCGTCGTAGCCGGGACTCCCGCGCCACGATGCGCGCCCTGTCGGCGTGCAGCCGGAGAAGTCCCGCGGTGAGACCGTCAGTCCCGTCCCGCGCATCGTCCGCTTCCGCCTCGTCGAGCCGCTGCGCGGCGGCGAGTGCCTGCTCCGCCGAGAGGCGGCCCGGTGGCTCGCGATGGGCGCGGTTGACCACCAGCCCCGCCAGCGGCATCCGCTCCTCGTTGAGCCGCTCGACGAAGAACGCCGCCTCCCGCAGGGCGTCCGGCTCCGGGGCAGCGACCACCAAGAACGCCGTACCGTCGGCCTGCAGCAGCTGGTAGGTCTTCTGGGCGCGCTGCCGAAAGCCGCCGAAGAGGGTGTCGAACGCGGCCACGAACGTCTGCATGTCGAGCAGGACCTGGGTGCCGAGCACCTTGTTCAAGGCGCTGGTCACCATGCCGAGACCGGCCGTCATCAGCCGAGCCGGCCCACGGGCCGGCGCCATGAGCAGCCGGATGAACCGGCCGTCCAGGAAGCTCGACAGACGCTCGGGGGCGTCGAGGAAGTCCAGCGCGGAGCGCGATGGTGGGGTGTCCACCACGACCAGGTCCCAGCCCGTGGGAGTGGTCGGCGTGCAGCTGACCGAGCTTCTCCATCGCCATGTACTCCTGCGTGCCGGCGAACGAGCTGGAGAGCGCGATGTAGAAGGGATTGGCCAGGATCTGTGCGGCCTTCTCGGGGCTGGCCTGGCTCTCCACGACGTCGTCGAACGTGCGCTTCATGTCGAGCATCATCGCCTCGAGCGCGCCACCGCCCTCGCGGACGCCGGGCACGGGGCGGGGCACGTTGTCGAGCTTCTCGATGCCCATCGACTGTGCGAGCCGACGGGCCGGGTCGATCGTGAGCACGACGACGTTGCGGCCTTGCTCGGCGGCCCGAAGTGCCAGCGCGGCCGAGGTCGTCGTCTTGCCGACCCCGCCGGAGCCGCAGCAGACGATGATGTTCGTCGAGCGGTCCGCCAGCAGGGCATCGACGTCCAGCTCGGGTGACTCCTCGGTGCTCGCGACGAGCGGGCCGGTGCGGGGGTGAGGGCTGTTCACGCCATGCCCTGACGGCAGAGGTGGGCGGCCAGCTCGTAGAGGCCGCCGACGTCGATGCCGTCCGGCAGGCGCGGCAGCTCGTAGCTGGGTACGTCGAGCGCGGCGATCCGCTTGCGCTGCGCGTCCTCGAGCTCACCGCGCTCGGCGTGCTCACGCGCCTCGGTGAGCAGGCCGGCGACCAGGTCGTCGGACGCGCTGATGCCGCCGCGCTCGAGCCCGGCTCGAAGATGCTCGGCGTCCAGGTGCCCGGCGAGGGCCTGGTCCCTCTCGCGCTCGTCGAGCTCGTCGGGCCGGGTCAGGTTGACCACGACGCCGCCGACGGGCAGGTTCGCCTCTCGCAGGTCGTCGATGCCGTCGGCGGTCTCCTGCACCGGCATGTCCTCGAGGACGGTGACCAGGTGGACGGCGGTCTTGCCCGAGCGCAGCAGCGTCATCACCGTGTCGGCCTGCCCGCGGACCGGGCCCATCTTCGCCAGCCCGGCGAGCTCGCTGTTGACGTTGAGGAACTGCGCGATCCGCCCGGTCGGCGGTGCGTCGAGCACCACGGCGTCGTACGTGCGGGCGTTCTTGCTGCGGCGGTTGCGCTTCACGGCTTCGTAGACCTTGCCGGTCAAGAGCACGTCGCGGACGCCCGGCGCGATCGTGGTGGCGAAGTCGATGACGCCGAACCGGTCGAGTGCCTTGCCGGCCCGGCCGAGGCGGTAGTACATCGCGAGGTACTCCAGCAGTGCCGACTCCGGGTCGATCGCGAGCGCGTACAGGTCGCCGCCGTCGTCGGGACCGCCGACGATGCGTCGCTCCTCGTAGGGCAGCGGGGCGACGTCGAACAGCTGCGCGATCCCTTGCCTGCCCTCGACCTCGCAGAGCAGGACCGTCTTGCCGCGGGACGCGAGCGCCAGTGCGAGGGACGCGGCGACCGTGCTCTTCCCGGTGCCGCCCTTGCCGGTGACGATGTGAAGTCGCACCTTGTCCCACGGCGTCTGCGCTGGTGGGGGAGGCGGGGTCACGTCTGGTGACAGTAGCCGGTGGCGGCTGTTCGCAGACGGCCTAGGGTGTCGGGGTCGGGCAGTGCAGGCCCGGGACAAGGGAGGTCAGTCGTGGACAAGGTGGTCGCGTCGGCAGCGGAGGCCGTTGCCGACATCTCGAGCGGCGCCACGATCTCGGTCGGTGGGTTCGGGCTGTGCGGCATCCCGACGGTGCTCATCGAAGCGCTGCTGGAGCAGGGTGCCGACGAGCTCCAGGCGGTGTCCAACAACTGCGGCGTCGACGAGGCCGGCTTGGGCGTGCTGCTCTTCAACCACCGGATCCGCCGGATGATCTCGTCGTACGTCGGGGAGAACAAGGAGTTCGCCCGGCAGTACCTGCACGGCGAGCTCGAGGTCGAGCTGACGCCGCAGGGCACGCTCGCCGAGCGGATGCGGGCCGGCGGCTCGGGGATCCCGGCGTTCTTCACGGCCACCGGCGTGGGCACCCAGGTCGCCGAGGGCGGCCTGCCGTGGAAGTACGACACCGAAGGCAACGTCGTGAAGGCGTCTCCGGAGAAGGAGGTGCGCGTCTTCGACACCCCCGACGGTGAGAAGCCGTTCGTCCTCGAGGACGCGATCGTCGCCGACTTCGGGCTGGTGCGTGCCTGGAAGGGCGATCGGCACGGCAACCTCGTCTACCGGCAGTCCGCGCGGAACTTCAACCCGCTCGCCGCGATGTGCGGGCGGGTCACGATCGCCGAGGTCGAGCACCTCGTCGAGCCGGGGGAGCTCGAGCCCGACTCGGTGCACACGCCTGGTGTGTTCGTGCAGCGTGTCGTCGAGCTGACGGAGGACCAGGTGGAGAGCAAGGAGATCGAGAAGCGAACGACGCGTGGGCCGCGGCCTACGGGTGGTGGTCAGTGATGGCGTGGTCGCGTGAGGAGATGGCGGCCCGGGCGGCCTCGGAGCTCGAGGACGGCTCGTACGTCAACCTCGGGATCGGGCTGCCGACCTTGGTGCCGAACTACGTCGCCGACGACATCGAGCTCGTGCTGCAGTCCGAGAACGGCATCCTCGGCGTGGGTGCCTACCCCTACGACGGCGAGGAGGACGCCGACCTCATCAACGCCGGCAAGGAGACCGTCACGCTGCGCAAGGGGTCGTCGTTCTTCGACTCCGCGACGTCGTTCGGGATGATCCGCGGCGGCAAGATCGACGCCGCGATCCTCGGTGCGATGCAGGTCTCCGTGGCCGGCGACATCGCCAACTGGATGATCCCCGGCAAGATGGTCAAGGGCATGGGCGGCGCGATGGACCTCGTGCACGGCGCCAAGCGCGTCATCGTCTTGATGGAGCACGTCGCCAAGGACGGCTCCTACAAGATCGTCGAGGAGTGCTCGCTCCCCTACACCGGCAAGGGCGTCGTGCAGCGCATCATCACCGACCTCTGCGTCCTCGACGTCACCCCCGCCGACCCCCTCACCGGCAAAGGCGGTGGCCTCACCCTCGTCGAGCTCGCCCCCGGCGTCACCGAGGACGAGGTCCGCGAGAAGACCGAGCCGCAGCTCACCGTTTCCCGCTGAGGGGTCAGTTCTTCACGCCATTGGGCGGCGTGTCGATGCGGCAGTGACCCCTCACGTCGTACGTGAGCGAGCGGTGGCGCGCCGGATGCCCTCGCGGAAGATGGACCGGGCGCGGCGAGGCTCCTCGAACACCTCCGCTTTGCCGAGTACGTCGATCACCCACCCCTCCTGCCGGAGCCGCTCGCGTCGCCGGAGGTCATGGGCGCGGTCCTGAGGTGACGAGTGCCATTCGACGCCGTCGTACTCCGCGGCGTACTTGATCTCCGGCAAACCCATGTCGAGCCGGTAGATCTCGACCCCGAGCGCGTTGCACACCGAGATCTGCGGCGTGATCTTGGGAAGGTCGGCCTGGATCCAGATGAGCCGCATCACCGACTCGGCCGGAGACTCCGCGCGCGCATCGACCAGTGGCGTCATCGCTCGAAGCTGAACGACGCCACGGAATCCCCGAAACCGCGCGGCCTCGTCGAGGAGCTCGTCGTAGGTGAAGTCGCCGGTGCGCAGAAGCGCGTCGAGGGCCGCGAGAGCCCGTGGCCGCGAGCGTTTGCGGCCCAGGTCGATTGCCGTGCGAAGGCTCGTGGTCCGTCGGATGCCGTTGAGCACCTCGACATCTCGCGCCTCGAGCATGCGGCGGGTGCCGTCGGTGCCCTGTTGTCGCACCCGGGTGTGCTCGAGGGGCTGGCTGATGGTCAGCGGGGGCGGGATGACATGGGTTCCGCGAGCGAGGAGGTCGACCCCTCGCACCCAAGCGGCGAGCTCCTCGGTGACGACAGCGGTCGGTGGGACCACCAGCTGCAGAGCGCGAGCTCTCGTGACCAGGGAGTCCTCGGTGGATGCGTCGACGTACACGCCACGGAAGACGCGTCGCAGCATTCCTTCGCGGGTCATGGCTGCGAGCTGGTTGCGGTTCACGCCGACCTTGGCGGCCATCGCCGCCGTGAAGGGAACGTGCAACGGCAGTGCCGGCGAGGGGTCTAGGGGCTCAACCGCTTGGTGCATCGCAGCACTCTGGCGCGAGAACGCTGCCGATGGATGGCTGTCCACAGGCCACCTGCGGGCGAGGGGTCAGTTGTGCATCGAAACGCCGCCGAAAGGCGTGATGTTGTGACCCCTCAGCGGAAAACGGTGAGTCACAGGTCGGGGTGGCGGGTGGCGATCCGGTAGAAGCCGGAGTGGAAGACCAGGGGTTCGCCGCCGGGGGCGTCGTAGGACTCGATCTCGCCGATGAACAAGACGTGGTCGCCGGCGTCGATGCGGCCGGAGGGTCCGGGGCGGCGACGACAGACGAAGTGCGCGACGGTGCCGTCGAGGCGGGGGAGGTCGCCGTCGCGGAGCCGGACGCCCTCGAACTTCTCGGCGCCGGTGGTGGCGAACTGGCGCGAGAGGTGGTGCTGGTCGGCGGCGAGCACGTTGACCGCGAACCGGGGGTTGGTCTCGAACGCCGCCAGTGACGGCGACGACTTCGCGGCGGCCCAGAGCACCAGCGGTGGGTCGAGGGACACCGCGGTGAACGAGTTCGCCGTCATGCCGAAGGGTTGTCCGGCCGGGTCGGTGGTGGTGACGACGGTGACGCCCGTTGCGTACTGCCCCAAGGCGCGCCGCAGGTCACGCGCGTCGAAGGGGGAGGCCTCGGCGGCCTTCTGCCTGGCGAGGAAGGCTGCGGCCTCGTCGGGGTCGAACCACCAGGGCGAGAACAGTCGCGCGTCGTCGAAGCCGGCCGCGATCTGCTGCGCCACGCTCGGCGTGCTCGGCGGCTGCGTCGATGACGGTGCGCTGGTGGGGCGCCGCCGGCCGCAGCCAGGCGTTCGTCCACTCGGTGGCCCACTGGGCCCAGCCACGCCAGAAGTTGTCGAACGTGCGCTGCATCCAGTCGGCGTCGAAGTCGCCCTCGTGCGCGTTGATCGCCTCGAGGTAGAACGACGCCGACTTCGTCGCGTTGTTCGAGCCCTGGCTGGTGAGCGGGTCGTTGAGGACCACGACGTCGGCCATGCCGAGCACGGTCGCGCCGGACGGCAGCGTGCCGGCCGGACGTCGTACGACGGGCGTGATGCTGCCGTGCAGCACGGATCGGTCGTCGACCAGCGACGCCTCGCGGACGCGGGACGCCTCTGCCGGGAAGTGCTCGTCGAGAAGACTCCGCAGCCTGTCGAGGTGGAGGTCCGACGTGGTCACGTCGTCCCACGCGTCGAGCGGCCCGCCCGGCACACCCTCGACGACGAAGATGTCGCAGGGCCCGTCGACGGTCAGAGCCGGGCTCGTGAAGCACTCACCCACCCCCTCGACGCAGTGGTAGCGCAGTCCCGGCCCAGCCGGGTCGGGGGTCACGCCGCGCAGGTAGGTGAGCGCAGCCACCCGCTGCGGCGACGTGTACGGCGAACGCGAGTCGTCGACGGGGAACAGCGATGCGAGGCCGCCGCGGCCGGTCGAGACGACCACCAGGTCGTGGTCGTGAGCGAGGTCCTCGAGGTCATCGACAGCGGCGACCCGGGTCACGACCTTGCCACCCGACCGCTCGACCTCGTCGATCAGCATCGGCAGCCGCACGCGCTGGTCGACCGAGCGCGCGGGGGTGCCCAGCTCGGTCGAGAACTCCGCGGCCGATCCGTCCGCCCGCCGCACCGAGTAGGACATGCGGTCGATCGCCGGCGCCACCGGCAGCAGCTCCGCGATGCCGAGCGCGTTCTCCACCTCGAGCGCCGACTCGAACGTGATCTGGCTCGACATCACCGAGCCTTCGCGGATCTCCTCCGGAGTGCGGTCCGAGACCAGCGTGACGTCGTGGCCAGAGCGCAGCAGGCCGATCGCCAACGCGGTGCCCGCGGGTCCCGCGCCGACGACGGCGATGCGCCGCGTCGAGGTCATGTCCTCAAGCGTCTCACCCGCGAACAGCCGCGAGCACCGACGGCCAAGCCGGCGAGACGGGGTCGATGAGGTCGAAGTGGTCGACGCCTGCCAGCTCGCGGAAGTCCAGCCAGTCGAAGCGCTGCGCGAGGCCCTCGGCCGATCTCCACCGGCACCTGGGCGTCCCGGTCGCCGTGCACGACGACCACGTCGGCGTTCGGCCGGACCTGCATCCGGGTGGCGGGGTCTGCGGCGTCGTACACCTCCGGCAGCTCGTCGGGACGGCCGCCGAAGAAGTCGTCCGTCGCACCCCCACCGAGGCCTCGTGCCGCCGCCATGCGCAGGTCGCCGACCGGAGCCAGGGCGACGACGCGGTCGACAGGATCGGGCTGGTTCGCGAGCCACAGCACGAGGTGGCCACCCGCCGAGTGGCCCAGCAGCGTGGTGGTCGTCGTCTCGACGCCTATGCCCTCGAGCAGGCTGGGCAGCTTGGCGACTACGGTCCCGAGGTCCTCGGCGGTGGCGGGCCAGGCTCCGGCCCCGCGCCGGTACTCCGGCATCGCCACCACGAAGCCCTCCCTGGCGAGCGCGTTCGCGAGAGGTCTCGCGTGCGTGCGGTCGTACTCCTCGCGCCAGAATCCCCCGTGCACGTTGACGATCAGCGGTCTCGGCGCCGACCCCTCCCCACCAAGATGTACGTCGACGAGGCCGGCGTCGTGGTCGGCGTAGCGCAGGACCGCATCGGGTGGCTGCGATGGTCGAGTCATCACGTCGTCGTGGCGCACGTCCTCACGCTAGCCCGGGCGCCGCCCGCCGTAGCCAGGCATCAGAGCAGGCTCGTAGAGTCCCCGGCATGACCAAATGGGAGTACATGACCGCCCCGGTGCTCGTGCACGCAACCAAGCAGATCCTCGACAACTTCGGCCAGGACGGCTGGGAGCTCGTGCAGGTCGTGCCAGGTCCAGGGGGTGGCGAGAACGTCGTCGCCTACTTCAAGCGGGCCGATCCAGTGAGCACCCCCGAGGAGCGGCTAGCGGCCATGGGACTCGACGTCCCGGATGTCGCCAAGCCGGTTGCCGTCTACATCCCGGCACTGCGCAGCGGCAACCACGTCTACACCTCGGGGCAGCTGCCGATGCGCGACGGAGAGCTCATCCTCACCGGCAAGGTCGGAGCGGACGTCACTCCCGAGCAGGCCGTCGAGTGTGCGCGGCAGTGCGCGCTGAACGCAATCGCCGCCGTGCGCGCGGAGGTCGGGGACCTCTCCGCGGTGAAGCGCGTCGTCAAGGTCGTCGCGTTCGTCGCGTCGACGCCGGACTTCACCGGCCAGCCCGGGGTGGCCAACGGCGCCTCCGAGCTCCTGGGCGAGGCCTTCGGCGATGCCGGGCGGCACACCCGCAGCGCGGTCGGTGTCGCGGTGCTCCCGCTCGACGCCCCCGTCGAGGTCGAGCTGGTCGTCGAGGTCTAGAGGCGAGTGGACGCCACCCGACGGCTGCCGGCCGAGCTGGTCGACAACGCCCGCGAGTTCATCGACGGGACGCGTGAGCCCGCCGCGCCCCGGCACGCCTCGACGGTCGTGCTGCTGCGGCCGGGCGACCCTTCTCCAGGTGGCCTCGAGGTCTACCTGCTGCGCAGGCACGTCGACATGGCCTTCGCCGCCGGCATGTGCGTCTTCCCCGGCGGTGGCGTCGACAAGCGCGACTACGACGCCGACATCGGTTGGGTCGGCCCGCCGCCCTCACGGTGGGCCGAGCTGCTCGGCACCGACGAGGCGCTTGCCCGGGCGCTGGTGTGCGCAGCGTGTCGCGAGACGTTCGAGGAGTCGGGCGTGCTGCTGGCCGGACCCACCGAGGGGTCCGTCGTCGCCGACACCACGGGCGAGGACTGGGAGGAGGACCGTCGTGCGCTCGAGGCGCGTGAGGTCTCCTTCACGGAGTTCCTCGAGCGGCGTGGCCTGCGACTGCGCACCGACCTGCTGCGGCTGTGGGGTTCGTGGATCACCCCGGTCTTCGAGCCTCGCCGCTACGACACCCGCTTCTTCGTCGCCGAGCTGCCCGAGGGCCAGGTCACCCGCGACGTGTCGACGGAGTCCGACAAGGTGCTGTGGCTGAAGGTCCGCGAGGCCATCACGGCCGTCGACGGTCAGGACATGCTGATGCTGCCGCCGACGTACTGCACCTGCCTGGAGATGTACGACTTCGCCGCGCCTGCCGAGGTGCTCGCGAGCGCCGAGGGTCGCGACCTCACCCCCGTCGAGCCGGAGGCGGTCGTCGACGGCGACGGCGCCTACCTGTCCATCCCCGACCGGCTCCTGCGGCTCGGCGAGGACGTCGCGGCAAGGATGGCCCGATGAACCAACCCAGCTGGGACGGTGGCGTCTTCGGCGAGCGAGCGCGATGCGTCCTCGCCCCGAACGCCAACATGATGACGCTCGACGGGACGAACACCTGGGTGCTGCGCGAGCCGGGGGCGTCCCGCGCCGTGGTCGTCGATCCCGGTCCCGAGATCGTCGAGCACCTCGACGCGGTCGCGGAGCACGCGGGTGCGGTGGCGGCCGTGCTTCTCACGCACGGCCACCTCGACCACTCCGAGGCGGCCCGGACGTTCGCGGAGCGGATGGGCTGCGGAGTCCGAGCGCTCGACCCGCAACACATCCTCGGCGAGGAGGGGCTCGGCGACGGCGACGTCGTCGAGGTGGACGGCCTCGAGCTGCACGTCGTCGGCACCCCCGGCCACACGTCGGACTCGCTGTCGTTCGTGCTGCCCCAGGAAGGTGCCGTGCTGACCGGCGACACCGTCCTCGGGCGGGGTACGACGGTCGTGGCGCACCCCGACGGGCAGCTGGGGGCGTACCTCGACTCGCTGCACCGGCTGCACGCCCTCGCGGAAGCCCAGGAGGTCACCAAGGTCTGGCCCGGTCACGGCCCGGTCATCGACGACGCGCTCGCGGCACTGGACTTCTACCTGGCGCATCGCCAGGAGCGGCTCGAGCAGGTGCGCGAGGCGCTGCGTTCGCTGGCGGACCAGCCGACACCGGAGGGCCTTGCGGAGGACGAGCTGCCGCGCAAGGTCGTCGAGACCGTCTACGCCGACGTGGACCCGACGCTTTGGGGCGCCGCCGAGCTCAGTGTGCGTGCGCAGATCGAGTACCTGCGCAAGTAGTAGCTAGCGGGCCCGGCGCGCCAGCCGCTCGATGTCCATGATCACGACCGAGCGGGGCTCGAGCCGCAGCCAGCCACGGGACGCGAAGTCGGCCAGCGCCTTGTTGACGGTCTCGCGAGAGGCGCCGACGAGCTGGGCCAGCTCCTCCTGTGTCAGGTCGTGGTGCACGTGCACGCCGTCGTCGGCGGTGCGACCGAACCGGTCGGCCAGGTCGAGCAGCGCCTTCGCGACGCGACCCGGGACGTCGGAGAAGACCAGGTCCGCGACGACGTCGTTGGCCTTGCGCAGCCGCCCGGCGAGCTGGGTGAGGAGGCCGCGTGCGACCGCGGGCCGGCCGTCGAGCCAGCGCAGCAGGTCCTCGTGCGACAGCGAGGAGAAGGTGGTGTCGGTGACGGCGGTGACCGTCGCAGAGCGCGGGCCGGGGTCGAACAGCGACAGCTCGCCGAACATCTGACCCGGCCCGAGGATCGCCAGCAGGTTCTCCCGACCGTCTGATGAGGTGCGGCCCAGCTTCACCTTGCCGTCGGTGACGACGTACAGCTTGTCGCCCTCGTCGCCCTCGTGGAACAGCACGTCCCCCCGGCGCAGCCGGGTGTCGGCCATCGATGCGCGCAGGGCGGTCGCGGCCTCGTCGTCCAGGGCGCTGAACAGCGGAGCCTGGCGCAGCACGTCGTTGTCCACGGAGCTTCCTTCCACAGTGTCGTGGCTCACAGTGTTGCGTATGACAGGTCACTTGCGCCAAGAAGGCCCGTCTTCGGACAGACCCTAGGCTGGGCTACGTGCCCGACACGTCCCTGGTCCGCCGTGCCCGCAAGATCAATCGCGTGCTGGCCGAGACCTATCCCGAGGCGCGCTGCGAGCTGGACTTCCGCACCCCGTTCGAGCTTCTCGTCGTGACCGTGCTGTCGGCGCAGACCACCGATCGCCGGGTCAACGCGGTCAGCCCCAAGCTGTTCGCCGCCTACCCCGACGCTGCGGCGATGGCGGGTGCCGAGCGCGAGAAGCTCGAGCAGATCATCCAGCCCACCGGCTTCTTCCGCGCCAAGACCGAGTCCTTGCTGAAGCTGTCGCAGGCCCTGGTCGAGCGTCACGACGGCGAGGTGCCACCGCGGCTGGTCGACCTGGTCAAGCTGCCGGGAGTCGGTCGCAAGACCGCGAACGTGGTGCTGGGCAACGCCTTCGGCATCCCCGGCATCACCGTCGACACGCACTTCGGGCGGCTCGCGCGCCGCTTCGGCTGGACCAGCGAGACCGATGCGGTCAAGGCCGAGCACGAGGTCGGGGCGCTGTTCCCCAAGCGGGACTGGACGATGCTCTCCCACCACCTGATCTGGCACGGCAGGCGTGTCTGCCACGCGCGCAGCCCCGCCTGCGGCGCCTGCACCGTGGCCCACTGGTGCCCGGCGTACGGCGAGGGACCCACCGACCCCGAGCAGGCAGCCAAGCTCGTCAAGACCGAGGGCAGGGCATGACCCGACTGCTCCTGGCGGTCTGCACGGTGCTGCTCATCGTGCTCACGGGCTGCGCGGCATCGTCCGACGGCCAGGCGAAGGAGCCGTCGAGCGGCAGGGTCGACGTCGACACCCCAGCCCTGCGGCAGGCGCGCTCCCAGGCGGGCGTGGAGCCCTGCCGGCCAGGCACGTCGCGGGCTCAGCTGCCCGAGATCACCCTGCCGTGCCTCGGCGGTGGCAAGGAGGTCGATCTCCACAAGCTGAAGGGACCGCTGGTGATCAACCTGTTCGCGCAGTGGTGCGGGCCCTGCCGCGACGAGCTGCCCTACTACCAGCGGCTGCACCGCAAGGCCAAGGGCGAGGTCGACGTGATCGGCGTCGACTACCTCGACACCCAGCCCAAGGCCGCACTCGAGCTCGCCAAGGACACCGGCGTCACGTTCCCGCTGCTCGCCGACCCCGCTGGCGACCTGCGAGCGCCCTTCCGGGTCCGCGGCCTGCCGGGCATCGTGCTGGTCGACGCCGACGGCAAGGTCACCGTGCAGCTACGAGCATTCCGCTCCTACGCCGAGCTTCGCGACGTGGTGCAGCAACAGCTCGACGTACGCGTTCCTGCCTGAGCAGAAGGCCTGTGACCGGTCGGTAGGCTCACCCCCGTGTCTGAGCCGCCCGCCGCCGTGCGACTGCCCGAGTGGCTGGAGCCGGTACGACGGGCCGCGGAAGACATCACCGCCGACGAGCTGACGAAGTTCGTGCCGCCGGACGACGCCCGCACCCGCCAGGGCGCCGTGCTGATGCTGTTCGGTGAGGGCGAGCGAGGCCCGGACCTGCTGCTGACCGAGCGGGCCCACGACATGCGCTCCCACCCGGGACAGGTCTCGTTCCCCGGCGGCTCGATCGACCGCGACGACGACAACCCGGAGGAGACCGCGCTCCGCGAGGCCGAGGAGGAGACCGGGCTGGACCCCGCAGGCGTCCACGTCTTCGGGCGGCTTCCCGAGCTGTGGCTGCCGCCGAGCAACTTCGCGGTCACGCCGGTCCTCGGCTGGTGGCGCGAGGAGAGCCCGGTGCGAGTCGTCGACCCCGGCGAGGTGCACGCGATCTACCGCGTCACGATCGACGAGCTGCTCGACCCCGCCCATCGCATCTCCGTGCGCCACCCGTCGGGCTGGAAGGGCCCGGCCTTCCTCATCGGGGACAGCAAGGACCTGATCCTGTGGGGCTTCACGGCCGGCATCATCGCGAGGCTGTTCGACTACCTCGAGTGGACCAGGCCGTGGGACCCCGACGTCATGCGGGACCTGCCCGACCACATGCTGGCGCCGCGCGCCGACCTGCCCGGTCGCGACGGGTGAGGGCCAGCGCGTGAACATCCTCGACTGGATCCTTGTCGTGCTCGTGCTCGCGTATGCCGTCTCCGGCTACTGGCAGGGCTTCATCGCCGGTGCGTTCGCGACCGGCGGGCTGCTGCTCGGCGGCCTGATCGGCATCTGGATCGCACCGAGGCTGCTCGGCGACGCCGCCCCCGCGCTGTGGGTGTCGCTCGCTGCGCTCTTCGTGGTGCTGATCTGCGCGTCGTTCGGCCAGGCGATCATGCAGTTCGTCGGAGTGAGGATCCGGTCCCGGATCACCTGGCAGCCGGCGCGTGCGCTCGACGCCGTCGGCGGGGCGGCGCTGAGCATCGCGGCCGTGCTCGTCGTGGCGTGGGCGCTCGGCGTTGCCGTCAGCGGCGCGAAGCTGCCCTGGGCCAGCTCCCAGGTTCGCGACTCCGTGCTCCTCGAGCGCGTCAACGGCGTGATGCCGAACGACGCGGTGCAGGCGCTCAACTCCTTCAACGACGTCGTCGGGTCCAGCTTCTTCCCGCGCTACCTGGAGCCGTTCGCGCCGGAGCGGATCATCAACGTCGGCCCGCCGCCGAAGGGCATCGCCCGCGACCCCGACGTGCAGCGCACCCAGGCGAGCGTCTACAAGATCCGCGGGGAGAACAACTGCCAGCGCGGCGTCGAGGGCAGCGGGTTCCTGTACGGACCCAACCGGGTGATGACCAACGCCCACGTGGTGGCGGGCGTCAACAAGCCGACGGTCCTCGCGGGCGAGCGGGAGATCCCCGCCACGGTCGTGTACTACAACCCCGACATCGACATCGCGGTCCTCGCCGTCGACGGCCTGCAGGGGCAGCAGCTCCGGTTCGGCTACAACGGGCACGCGCGGCAGCCGGCGGCGGTGCTCGGCTACCCGCAGGACGGCCCGTACGACGTGCAGCCGGCTCGCATCCGGGGCCAGCAACGACTGCGCTCTCCCGACATCTACGGGCAGGGAACCGTCGTCCGCCAGACCTACTCGCTGCGCGGCCTGGTGCGGCCCGGCAACTCGGGCGGACCGCTGGTGTCCTCTGCGGGCCGCGTGCTCGGCGTGATCTTCGCGGCCTCCGTCACCGACGACAACACCGGCTACGCGCTGACCGCCGGCCAGGTCCGCGACGCCGCTGCGCAGGGCCTGTCCCACCGCGTCGCGCGTCGGCACGGGCGACTGCGCCTAGGCTCGGACTCCCCCAGCCCGGCTAGCGGCGTTGTCGTCGATGACATCCTCGCCCGCTCCTCCGGCCGCGCGGGAAGGCCCGCTCTCCGGCACCTTGGAATCACCATCGGGCCCCCTCAACCTCCGAGGACGCTCTTGGTCTCCTTGGCCTGCGCGATCGCGCGCTCGGGGGCGCGCACCTGCTTGACCTTGCGGATGCCGATGAACGCCAGCAGGCCGGCGATCGCGACGTACAGCCCGAACACGATCAGGAAGCACCAGGCCAGGTCGAGACCGAAGATCAGGTTGATGAAGTAGGCGATCGCGACCGACAGCATGATCACCGCCAGCAGCAGCAGGAACGCGGCCGCGGCGAACATCGCCACGCCGATCCCGCCGGCCTTGACGCTGATCTTGATCTCGGACTTGGCCAGCGCGATCTCGTCGCGCAGCAGGCTCGAGATGTCGCGGCTGGCGTCGGCGACGAGGCGGCCGATGGTGGGGTCGTCCTTGCTGGGGACGTCCGGGCGGCTCGTCGGTGCGGGGACGGGCTTCTCGCTCATGCGTGCCTAGACCCTACCTGTGCCGAACGCTGAGGTGCGCGGGTCGCGATCACGCCCCTGGAGTCGCGGGTCGGGATCCGCAGCCAGGACATGAGCGCCGGCACGCGTCCGCCCTGCACGACGACGGAGAACGACGACCACGACGACGACCATGCCGTAGAGCCGCTCGGCGCCGGCGACCGGCGCGCCCAGCGAGGAGGGTGCCGAGCAGGATCGGCACGGCGCCCTTCAGCCCGGCGAGCAGCGTGAACGGGTGATCCGCTCGTTGCGCCCCAGCTTCACCGGGAGCAGGCCGAGCCGACGGCGATCGGGCGGACCACGCGCCACGAGACCAGCCCCGAGCACCAGGCCGGGCAGCCAGACGTCGACGCGGCCCAGGACCGCCAGGTCGACGGTCAGGCCCAGGACGAGGAAGCGCGACGAGCTGCCCGAGGCTGCTCAGCGCCGAGTGGAACTGCCGGATCTCCGGCTTGTACGGCGCGCGCTCGTCAGCCAGCCAGGACGCCCGCCGACGAACACCGCGAGGAAACCCGAGCCGTGCAGCAGCGTGGCCGCACCGAACAGCACGAGCACACAGGCGAGGGTGCCGTAGCCGGGTACAACCCCTCGGACGGAAGGAGCGGCACCGTGCGCATGAACCAGATCAGCGCCCGGCCCCCGAGCACGCCGACGACCAGGCCGACGATCATCTGCAGTGCGAACGCGCCCGCGACGTCAGCGAGCGCGCCAGCGCCGAGTCACGCCCGCCGTGACGAGGCTCAGCATCAACGCGATGCCGACGGGGTCGTTCGCACCGGACTCCCCTTCGAGGATGGTGCCGCTGCGGCCGGTGATCTCGCGCCCGCCCAGCACCGAGAAGACCACCGCCGGGTCGTGGGTGCGACAGCGGTCGCCACCAGCGCCGCGGCGTACCAGTCGAGGCCGAAGGCCGCGTGGACGAGCAGCGCGCACCCGCCGGCGGTCGAGGAGAGCGTGCCGAGCCACGCCCACCACGGAGATCGGCACGGCCGCCTCGCGGAACCGTCGCCAGCCGATGCCCATGCCGCCGTCGAACAGGATCAGCACGAGCGCGATGCTGACCACCTGCTCGACCGCCCACGCCGGTGGCGCAGTGCAGGCCGGCACGACCTCGACCGCGAATGGCGGCCGCCGCGAGCAGCACCGCGGCCGCGGGGATGCGCAGTCGTCCGTCAGCCGGTTGGAGAGGACCGCGACGACGACCACGAGGCCGGTGACCAGCACCACCAGCGCAGAAGGACTGGCGTGTCGTGCATGTCGGGAGTCCTTCCGGTGGCATCACAGTTCGCATGCCGACCAGACTTCCCGGCTCACCAGAGCTGCCGGGCCCACGCTACCGGCCCGACGGTGCTCAGTCGTCGTCGCCCTTGCCGTCCTTGAGGTTGTCGGAGATGAGGTCCATGACGGTGGAGTCGGCAAGCGTCGTCACGTCGCCGACCTCACGGTCCTCGGCGATGTCTTGCAGCAGCCGGCGCATGATCTTGCCCGAGCGGGTCTTCGGCAGCTCGGGCACGACCATGATCTGCCGCGGCCGGGCGATCTTGCCGATCTCGCTTGCGCGACGTGGTCGCGCAGCTCCTGCACGATGTCCTCGCCGCCGTCGCCCGCCGACTCGCGGAGGATGACGAAGGCGCAGACGGCCTGTCCGGTGTCCTCGTCCTTGGCGCCGACGACCGCCGCCTCGGCGACCTTCTCGTGCGAGACCAGCGCGGACTCGATCTCGGTCGTCGACATCCGGTGGCCGGACACGTTCATCACGTCGTCGACCCGGCCGAGCAGCCAGATGTCGCCGTCCTCGTCGAGCTTCGCGCCGTCGCCGGCGAAGTACACGTCCTTGAAGCGCGACCAGTAGGTCTCCTTGAACCGCTCGTCGTCGCCCCAGATCGTGCGCAGCATCGCGGGCCACGGCTCGGTGAGCGTCAGGTAGCCGCCCTCGCCCTTCTCGACCGGCTTGCCGTCGTCGTCGACGACCACCGCGGAGATGCCCGGCAGCGCCTTCATCGCGGAGCCGGGCTTGCCCGAGGTGACGCCGGGCAGCGGGCTGATCATCAGCTGGCCGGTCTCGGTCTGCCACCAGGTGTCCATCACCGGGCAGTTGCCGCCACCGATGTTCTCCCGGTACCAGATGTAGGCCTCGGGGTTGATCGGCTCACCCACGGAGCCGAGCAGCCGCAGCGACGACAGGTCGGCCTTCTCCGGGATCTCCTTGCCCCACTTCATGAACGTGCGGATCGCCGTCGGGGCGCAGTACAGGATCGACACCTTGTACTTCTCGACGATGTCCCACCAGCGGCCCTTGTGCGGGGTGTCCGGCGTGCCTTCGTACATCACCGAGGTCGCGCCGTTCGCGAGCGGGCCGTAGACGATGTAGGAGTGCCCGGTCACCCAGCCGATGTCGGCCGCGGTCCAGAAGACGTCCTCGTCGGCCTTGAGGTCGAAGACCGACCAGTGCGTGTACGACGTGCCGACCAGGTAGCCACCCGTGGTGTGCAGGATGCCCTTGGGCTTGCCCGTCGTGCCCGAGGTGTACATGACGTAGAGCGGGTGCTCGGAGTCGAACGCCTCGGGAGTGTGCTCGGTGCTCTGCTTGCCGACCACGTCGTCCCACCACAGGTCGCGGTCGTCGGTCCACTCGACGTCCTGTCCGGTGCGCTTGACCACGACCACGTTGCGCACGTCGGGGCACTTCTCCAGCGCCTCGTCGACCGCCGGCTTGAGCGCAGCCGGGTTGCCTCGCCGGTAGCCGCCGTCGGAGGTGATGACCACACGGGCGTCGCAGTCCTGGATGCGGTCGCTCAGCGCGGTCGAGGAGAAGCCGCCGAAGACCACGGTGTGCGGGGCGCCGATGCGCGCGCACGCAAGCATCGCGACCACGGTCTCCGGGATCATCGGCATGTAGATGGCGACCCGGTCGCCCGTCTCGACCCCGAGCTCGGTCAGCGCGTTGGCGGCCTGGCAGACCTCGTCCTTGAGCTGGGAGTAGGTGATCGTCGCGGGTGTCGTCCTCCGGCTCGCCCTCCCAGTGGAAGGCGACCTTGTCGCCCTTGCCGTCCTCGACGTGCCGGTCGACGCAGTTGTAGGCCGCGTTGAGCTTGCCGCCGACGTACCACTTGGCGAACGGCGGGTTGCTCCAGTCGAGCACCTCGTCGAACGGCTCCGCCCAGCTCAGGCGCTCGGCCTGCTTGCCCCAGAACGCCAGCCCGGTCCTTGTCGGCCTCGTCGTAGACGTCCGCCTTGACGTTGGCGTTCTTCGCCAGCTCCTCGGGCGGGTCGAAGTGCCGTCTCCTCGTGCATCAGGTTGGAGAGGCCGCCGCCCGACTCTTGATCGGTGCTGTCGTTCACATCGACTCCTCGTTGTCTCGCTGTGCGGATCGAACTGTGGAATATGGGGACACGTCCTCCGGCCACCTTAGGCGCGATCTCGCGGGTGGCCAGAGGGCCGTGAGACCTCAGCGTTCGCCGACCGGGACGATCGGCCGCTTGAAGGCGAAGGTCGTGACGCCCGCGAACGACGCGTACCAGGCCGCGAGTGCCGTGGCGATCCCGACGTAGCCTCCGACCTTGGTGATCCCGGTCGTTGTCGTGAGGTCCCCGATGCCGAGGATCACAAACGTCGCGGTCAGCAACACGAACACGGTGAGGACCGCGCCGCTCACGCGGGTCGCGGCGATCGTCATGTACGCGGTGAAGATCCCCCACGCGATCAGGTAGAGGCCCAGCCCCTTGCCGAGGTCCGCCTCGGGGATCTTGTACGACGCGAGGTGCGCGGTCAGCCACCAGAACGACAGCCAGAACGCGCCGTACGACGTGAAGGCGGTGGCGCCGAACGTGTTGCCCTTCGTGAACTCCCACATCCCGGCGGCGAACTGAGCCGTGCCGCCGTAGGCGAGTGCGAGCCCGAAGACCACCGGCTCGACCGTGGCCGGGACGAACCCCGCGTTGACGAAGCTGAGGAAGAACGTCGTCAGCGCGAAGGCCGCAAGCCCGAGCGGTGCGGGGTCGGCGATGTGGGCTCCCGGCGCCAGGTTCGTCCGGGTAGGGGTCTCGGTGGTAGTGGCCATGACAGCTCCTGACATGTCGGATGTGTCCTCTCTCACACCGTAGACATGTGTGCACTACAACGAAACCCCTGAGCCTCAGTGGGTGATCGCCTTCTCGGAGCCCGCACCGGACAGCGCGCGGACCTCGAGCTCGTTGTACGCCGCCAGGGCCTCCGGGTCGCGCTTGGACAACGACCCGACGATGCCGAGCAGGAAGCCCAGCGGGATCGACACGATGCCGGGGTTGCTCAGCGGGAACCACGACCAGTCGCTGTCCGGGAACAGTGACGTCGGGGCGCCTGAGAGCACCGGTGAGAAGAACACCAGCCCGACGCTCGCGATCACCCCGCCGTAGATGCTCCACACGGCACCGCGGGTGTTGAAGCCACGCCAGAACAGGTTGTAGACGATCGACGGCAGGTTCGCCGACGCGGCGACCGCGAAGGCGAGAGCCACCAGGAAGGCGATGTTGACGTTCTGCGCAGGGATCGCCAGCGCGATGGCGATGCCGCCGATGACGAACGCCGCGATGCGTGCCACCTTGATCTCGTCCTTCTCCGACGCCTTGCCCTTGCGCACCACGTTGGCGTAGATGTCGTGGGCCACCGACGAGGCGGAGGTCAGTGTCAGGCCGGCCACCACTGCGAGGATCGTCGCGAACGCTACGGCCGATATCAGGGCGAGCAGCACGGCTCCGCCCGTGGAGCCGGCGCCTCCTCCGAGCTCCTCGGCAAGCAACGGAGACGCCAGGTTGCCCTTGCTCTCTGCGACCTGACTCGTCGGGCCGGTGTCGATCAGCGCCGCGGCACCGAAGCCGAGCACCAGCGTCATGAGGTAGAAGGCGCCGATCAGGCCGATCGCCCAGAGCACGGACTTGCGAGCGTCCTGCGCGGTCGGGACCGTGTAGAAGCGGATCAAGATGTGCGGGAGTCCCGCGGTGCCGAGCACCAGCGCGAGGCCCAGCGAAATGAAGTCGATCTTCGTGGTCAGCGTGACGCCGTAGGTCAGCCCGGGATTGAGGAACGCCTCACCCTTGCCGCTCTTGTCGGCCGCGGCGCCCAGCAGGTCCGAGAGGTTGAAGCCGAACTTGGAGAGCACCAGCACGGTGATCAAAATGGTGCCGCCCATGAGCAGCACGGCCTTCACGATCTGCACCCAGGTGGTGCCCTTCATGCCGCCGACCGTGACGTAGAAGATCATCAGCAGGCCGACGCCCACGATGGTCAGGTTCTTGATGGCCTGGCTGTCGACCCCGAGCAGCAGGGCCACGAGCGTGCCCGCGCCGACCATCTGTGCGAGCAGGTAGAAGATCGACACCACGACGGTCGACGTCGCGGCCGCGGTCCTCACCGGACGCTGCCTCATCCGGTAGGCGAGCTGGTCGGCGAGTGTGTAGCGGCCGCTGTTGCGGAGCAGCTCGGCGACGAGCAGCAGTGCCACCAGCCAGGCGACGAGGAAGCCGATCGAGTAGAGGAAGCCGTCGTAGCCGGACAGCGCGATGGCGCCGGAGATGCCGAGGAACGACGCGGCGGACATGTAGTCACCGGAGACGGCCATGCCGTTCTGGAAGCCGCTGAAGGACCGCCCGCCGGCGTAGTAGTCGGTGGTGCCGCTGTTCTGCCGGCTGGCCCAGAACGTGATGCCGACCGTCAGCAGTACGACGGCGAGGAACAGGATCGTGGTGAGGGTCTGGGAGTCCATCAGATTCCGACCTCCTCGTTGTAGCGCTTCTCCAGGCGGCGGGCGGGCGGATCGAGTGACCGGCTCGCGTGCTTGGCGTAGAGGTAGGCGATGACGAACGTCGAGAAGAACTGGAGCAGGCCGAACACCAGGGCGACGTTGATGTTGCCGACGACCTTGGTGTCCATGAACCCGGTGGCCCAGTTGGACATCACCACGTAGAGGAAGTACCAGCTCAAGAACGCGATCGTCCACGGCACCGCGAAGGCGCGGTAGGCCTTGCGCAGCCGCATGAAGTCCTCCGAGGAGTGCAGCTCCTCGTACACCGCATGTCCCGAGGTCTGGTGGGCCCGGGGGCGGGGGTCTTCGCTGACATCACTCACGGCGGTCACCTCACGAGTCGGCAGGGCGCTCAGGCGCACTTGCTGTGATGCCGTTCACGTTAGGGACGTGCAGGCCGCGCGGGGAGTCCGTCGGGTCCCGCCGTCGACGTACGGCAGGAAACGTGCGATAAGCGGTCAGATCGGCTCGGCCCGGCTGGGTCCGCGGTCGAGCTCGACGGTCTCCGGCGTGTGCAACCTGACCATCGTGCGCCCCACGTGCACCGGCACGCGCGACGGCGTCGCGAGCGAGGCGAGGATCATCGTCAAGAACGCGGCCGGCACCGACCAGGCCGCCGGTTGCGCGAGAAGCGCTCCCGGCCAGCCGGACATCGAGTCGTCCACCAGGTTCGCGACCACGGCGCCGCCGGACAGCAGCCCGCCCACGAGCAGCCCGGCCACCGCGCCGACGTCGGTGAGCCGCCGCCACCAGATCCCCAGCACCAGCAGCGGGCAGAACGTCGAGGCGGCGACCGCGAACGCGAGCCCCACTCCGCGGGCGACCCCGACTCCCTCGGCGGCCAGCGCACCCAGCAGGGGGACGACCACCGCGACGACCGCGGCGGCCTGGAACGCGCGCACCCCACGGAACCGCCGGCCCATCACGTCCTGGCTCAGCACCCCGGCCACCGCGATCGTGAGCCCTGAGGACGTCGACAGGAAGGCAGCGAAGGCGCCCGCCGCGGTGAGCGCGGAGAGCAGCTGACCTCCCAGCCCTTCGATCATGCGGGCGGGCAGCTCGAGCACCACGGTGTCGGTGGCCCCGGACGCGATCAGGTCGGGTGTGTAGATGCGGCCGAGGGCGCCGTAGACGGGAGGCAGCAGGTAGAAGAGCCCGAGAAGGGCGAGCACCACCAGGGTCGTGCGCCGGGCCGTGCGCCCGTCGGGGTTGGTGTAGAACCGCACGACCACGTGCGGCAGACCCATCGTGCCGAGGAACGTGGCGATGATCAGCGAGTACGTCGAGTAGAGCGGGTGAGAGCCCGACGAGAGCAGGGGAGAGGCCCACACGTCGCCGGGGATCGCGCCCGCAGTGACCGAGGCGTCCGCCGGCGAGGTGGCGCCGTCTCCGGACCACACCGCGAGCAGGAACATCACCGGGACCAGCAGTGCCGTGAGCTTGAGCCAGTACTGGAAGGCCTGCACGAACGTGATGCTCCGCATCCCTCCGAAGAACACGTTGACGAGCACGACGCCGCCCACCAGGACGGCGCCCACCCAGGCAGGCGTGCCGGCGACAGTGCCGAGCGAGAGGCCGGCGCCCTCGAACTGCGGCATCAGGTAGAGCCAGCCGACACCGACGACGAGCAACGACGAGACTCCTCGCACGGACCGGGACTCGAGCCTCGCCTCGGCGAAGTCCGGCAGCGTGTAGGCGCCGGAGCGGCGAAGCGGCGCGGCCACGAGCACCAGGAGCACGAGGTAGCCGGCCGTCCAGCCGACCGGGTACCAGAGCATGTCGGTGCCGAACGCGAGCACGAGCCCGGCGACGCCGAGGAACGACGCCGCCGAGAGGTACTCGCCTCCGATCGCGGATGCGTTCAGCGCGGGCCGGACCGACCTCGACGCCACGAAGAAGTCGCTCGTGGTGCGTGAGAACCGCCAGCCGTACGCCCCGACCGACAGTGTCGCCACGACCACCAGCAGCACCGCGACGATGCCGAGCCCGGCGCTCACGACCGGTCCACCACCTCGGCAAAGTCGCTCTCGTTGCGCTCGGCGGCGCGCACGTAGAGCCAGCCGAGACCGATCATCAACGGGTACACGGCGAAGGCGAGCAGCAGCCACGGCACGGGTACGTCGAACAGCCGCGCGTGCTGCACGGCGGGCGCGACGGCGAACAGCAGCGGCAGGCCACCCACGAGAACGCCGAGCGCGAACAGCACCATGAGCGCCAGGCGCAGCTGTGAGCGCAGCAGCGACGACATGTAGATGGCGCCCACGCCGGTCTGCTCGTCGATCTCCGAGGTGCCGGCGACCCGGCGTTGCCGCGGGGCGTCGGTGCGCGGGTTGGTGACGCGGACGCGTCGAGGCGTCGGCTCGCTCACGTGCGCCCCGCGCCGCCGGGCCGTGCTCGTCGCACGAGCAGGTCGCGCAGCTCGCGCGTGTGACGGCGGCTGACCTGCAGCTCCTCGTCACCGATCCGGACGGTGCACCGTCCGGCGTCCACGCGGACCTCGTCGACGTACGCCAAGGAGACGAGGAGTGAGCGGTGGATGCGAACGAACCCGCTCTCTCGCCAGTCCTGCTCGAGGGTCGCCAGCGAGGACCGGATCAGGTGGCTGCCGGTCTCGGTGTGCAGCCTCGCGTAGTCGCCTTGCGCCTCGGCGTAGCGCACATCGGCCAGCGCCACGAAACGCGTCACTCCGCCGAGCTCCACCGGGATGCTGTCCACCTCTGTCCGCCCCGACCCGGAGGCGATGGCGTCGCAGACCCGGCGCACGGCCTCGGCCAGCCGGTCGTCGCGCACCGGCTTCAGCACGTAGTCGACGGCATTGAGGTCGAACGCCTCGACGGCGTGGTCGTCGTGCGCCGTGATGAACACGACCGGCACCTGCGTGCCGAACCTCGACAGCACGCCGGCGAGGTCGAGCCCGCTGAGCCCGGGCATGCGGATGTCTGTGAACACGGCGTCGACGCTCTCGTCCTGGAGCACCCGCAGTGCCTCGGCGGCGGAGTCGGTCGCGACGACCGCGCCCACCCGCGGGTCCCTGTCGAGCATGTACGCCAGCTCGTCGAGCGCCGGACGCTCGTCGTCGACGAGGAGGACGCGAAGGCCCAACGGGGCGCTCATGCCCGCACCCCCGGGGCGTACTTCGGCACCCGCAAGGTCACCTTGGTGCCCGCGCCGGGAGCGGTCTCGACAACGAGCCCGTACTCGTCGCCGTACGACGAGCGCAGCCGCGCGTCGACGTTGCCGAGCCCGACCGAGTCGGTGGACGGATCACCTGAGAGCGCGAGCCTCACCCGCTCGGGATCCTCGCCGACACCGTCGTCCTCGACGGAGATCGTCGCCTCGTAGTCGTGGTCCTCGGCCGTGATCGACACCCGGCCGGCACCCGGCTTGGTCTCGAGGCCGTGCCGCACGGCGTTCTCGACCAGGGGCTGCAACGACAAGAACGGCACCACGACCGGCAGCACCTCGGGCGCAACGCGGAGCACCACGTCGAGGCGGTCGCCGAAGCGCGCCTTCTCCAGCACGAGGTACTGCTCGATCGACCGCAGCTCCTCGGCCAGCGTGGTGAACTCGCCGTGCCTGCGAAACGAGTAGCGCGTGAAGTCTGCGAACTCCAGCAGCAGCTCGCGAGCCCGCTCCGGGTCGGTGCGCACGAACGACGCGATCGCCGTCAAGGAGTTGTAGACGAAGTGCGGACTTATCTGTGCCCGCAGCGCGCGCACCTCCGCCTCCATCACCCGGGTCCGCGATGCGTCGAGCTCGGCCAGCTCGAGCTGGCCCGAGACCCACCGGGCGACCTCGTCGGCGGCGCGCACCAGCCCCGCCGAGGCCGATGTCGCGAAGACCTGGAGGGTGCCGACCACTCGCTCGTCGACGGTCAGCGGGGTCACGACCACCTGGCGCAACCCGCACCCCACGTCGTCGCACGCGATGTCGGCGCCGCCGCGCACCGTCGTGCTCCCGGCAGTCACGGCGTGCGCTGCGAGGTCCGTGGCCTGGTCGCTGTGGTGGTGGAAGCCGCCGTCCCACGCGAGCAGGGCGCCGGTGTCCGTCAGTGCGATGGCGGGCGCTCCGAGCAGGCTGCGAAGGTGACGAGCGGCCTTCTCGGCAGATGCCGCGGTGAGGCCGCCTTGCAGTGCCGGCGCAGCCAGGGACGCGGTGTGGAGCGTGCGGAACGTCGCCCTGTCGGACTCGGTGCCGAGATGTCGCCGGCCGAGCACCGAACGCAGCCACGACATCGCGACCTCCTACCGGAAGTCGATGAGCAGCGAGTCGGCGTCGCCCTCGTCGTCGTTGACGGGGTCGGCATCCTCGGCGATCGAGGGCGGTCGCACGACGGCCTTGTAGCAGTGGGTCACGTAGGGCATGTGCATGCCGTCGGGGCCGCGGCCGTACTCCTCGTACAGCGAGTCGACCTCGCGAAGCACCCGCTCTCGCTCGGCCTCGCCCATGCTGGCGACGTTCGAGCGGGAGCGCACGAGGTCACGGAGCAGGTCTCGGTCCAGCAGCTGCCAGAAGCGGTAGGTCGAGCTGTCCACGAAGCCGAACAGGTGCGAGCCGAGCAGCGCGTTCGTGGGGTCGTTCTCCTGGTCCTGGGTCCCGATGAGCCTGCCGAGCCGCTTGACCCAGGGCACCCGCTCGTCCCGGACGTTCCACGCGAGCGCGAGGTGCCCACCGGGCCGGAGCACCCGGGCGATCTCGGGCAGCGCCAAGTCGTTCTCGAACCAGTGGAAGGCCTGCCCACCGACCACCGCGTCCACGGACCTGGCCCGCATCGGGATGTGCTCGGCCTTGGCGATCACGGCAGTGGCGCTGGGCAGCCGGGTGACGAGGTGGCTCAGCATCTCCGGCAGCGGGTCGGTGGCCACCACCCGGTGCCCGAGCGCGACCAGCTGCTCGGTGAGCTTGCCCGTGCCCGCCCCGAGCTCGAGGAGGTGGGCGTGGTCGGAGCCGGCGAGCCAGGCCGCGGCCTCGCGAGGGTACGTCGGCCGGGCGCGGTCGTAGGCGTCTGCCACCCCGGCGAACGACAGCCCCTGCGACCTCATCGCGGCTGAGGCTATCAAGCACCTTGCGTGAGATGACTTGCCGAGTAATAGTGATTACATGATTACAGACGAAGCTCTGGAGCGGGTGCGCGGCTGGTTCACCGGCCGGGTCCCGGACGAGTGGCAGCAGGCAGCGCTGGACGTGGTCGTGGACCGCGAGGAGATCATCGTCGGGCTCACCGTCGCCGACGTCGACGTGGCCGAAGGTGCGTCGGAGGCCGAGCTCGACGAGGCCCGTGCGGGGAGGGCGAAGGCGTTCCGCGAGGACACCCGCGGCAAGCGCATGGCGATCGCGCAGGAGGCACAGCGTCGCTTCGACCGGACGGTGTCCTGGAAGGTGACCGTCGGCGAGCGCAGCGAGCTCTTCACGCACGTGGCCGCACCGGTGATGACCCGGCTGCGGCAGCCGCAGCGGCAGGTGCTCGACACCTTGGTGGACGCCGGGGTCGCGCGCTCTCGCTCGGAGGCGCTGGCGTGGTGCGTGCGGCTGGTCGGGCAGCACGAGGACGACTGGCTGAGCGAGCTGCGCGAGGCGATGACCACCGTTGCCGACGTGCGGGCCAAGGGGCCGGCCGCCTGACGCGACTCGCTAATGTGCCGCTCGTGGCAGAGGACCCGTTGGCGCGTCTCGCCACGCTCGACGGTGTCGCGTCCGCGATGACCGCGGCCCGCGACGGCATCGACGCGTTGCTGCGCGACCGCGGGCTTCGTCGCACGACACCGGAGACGACCGCCGACTCGTTGCTCCGCGGCGCGCACGCCAGCGCGGTGCTCGAAGGGTCGGACTCGTCGCTCGACTCGATGCGCGCGCAGGGCGGAGGCCCGATGGCGCAGGCCGCCGTCCGCGTGACCACCGAGCTGCTCGGCCTGCAGCCCACCTTCGCGCGCGCACCGTTGCAGGCGATCGCTCGGTTGCACACGCTCGCGGCGAGTGGCGTCGCTGTCGACGACGAGCTCGGACGTCCCCGAGACGACGAGTGCGCCGCTCGGCTGCAGGACCTCGGCCGGTTGCTGGCCCGTCCGACCGATGCGCCCGCTCTTGTGGTGGCGGCGGTGGTGCACGCAGACCTCGCGACGGTCTCGCCGTTCTCTTCTCACAACGGCCTGGTCGCCCGCGCGGCAGAGCGCCTGGTGCTCGTCGCACGAGGGGTGGACCGCGCGTCGGTCCTGGTCCCCGAAGCGGGGCACCTGGCGCTTCGACCGCAGTACGAGTCGAACCTGGTCGGCTACCGCGACGGCGGGGCGGCCGGGGTGCACGCGTGGTTGCTGTACGCCGCCGAGGCCTATGCGGCCGGGGCCGAGGCGAGCCCGCTCAACGTCCGGTGAGACCCGGTCGGCAGGCAGCCCCGCACATGCAGGCGGCGCCTCGGAGTCGAAACTCGAAGCGCCGCCGCTGACACGTGAGACCGAAAGCTACCAAGCGTGCATTCACTTAATGTTGCCCCGGGGTGAACCCCTGGACAACGCCCATTAGGAAGGGTGGTTCGCCGCGTGGGTACCTGGCTCACGTGCGGGTCTTGAGTTGTTGTTCTCTTTGTACGCCGGTCGCCGAACCGCCACAAGAGCAGACCCGTCCCGGTCTAGTGGCAAGACGGCAAAGGATTGCCAGGCCGGTGTCGTGCTGCTACCCGCGTGTCACCCGACGGCGTGCCACCACGTACACCGCACCCCCCACGGCCGCAGCGGTGCCGAGCGCGAGGGCGGCGAGCGTGGGTGTGCTCTGCGGCAACCGCATGCGGTTGCGCAGGGCGACCGGGCGGGTGAAGACGAGCACCGGCCAGCCGCGGGCATTGGCCTCCTTGCGGAGCTCGCGGTCGGGGTTCACGGCGTACGGGTGTCCGACGGCCTCGAGCATGTGCAGGTCGGTGATCGAGTCGCTGTAGGCGTAGCTGCGGGACAGGTCGTAGTGGTGCTCCTCGGCCAGCCACGCCATCGCCGACGCCTTGTTCTCCCCGTAGGCGTAGAAGTCGATCTCGCCGGTGTAGCGGCCGTCGGCGATCCCCAGCTGGGTGGCGACCACGCCGTCCGCACCGAGCAGCTCGCCGATCGGCTCGACGACCTCGGTGCCCGACGCGGACACGATGATCACGTCGCGGCCGGCGAGGTGGTGCTCCTCGATGAGCGAGACGGCCTCGTCGTAGACCAACGGGTCGACGACGTTGTGGAGGGTCTCGGCGACGATGTCGCGAACCGTCTGCACGTCCCAGCCGGCGCACAGCGCCGACAGGAACTGGCGCATCTTCTCCATCTGGTCGTGATCGGCACCGCCGACGGTGTAGACGAACTGCGCGTAGGCGCTGCGCAGCACGGCTCGACGCGAGATGAGCCCGCCTGCTTGGAACGGCTTGGTGAAGGCCAGGGTGCTCGACCTGGCGATGATCGTCTTGTCGAGGTCGAAGAACGCCGCCGGCCGACCCGTCGGGCTGTCCGTCATCCCAGTGACCTCGCTTCGGGCTTGCGGACGACCAGAGTAGTCGTTCGATCTGCGGGTAAAGGCCACGCAACGGTTCATTACGACTCTGAATAGTCTGCGGTGCTTGCCGCCGAAGTGAACTGAGTTCGGGAATACTTGTTCCTGCAGGCATCACGTAGGAACTACCGAGATTGCCAGCGGTTTCCCCCAACCGCTGGCAGTGGTCCGACTCCGTCCCCGAGGTCGGACCATGCGGTCCCTGGTCTCCCCCCGGCCAGGGACCGCACCCTCGAGCTCGAGCCACTTCCTCTCCACAACCTCTGCTTGCGCGCGTCCGTCCACAACGTCTTGGGCTGTGCTGGTCTCGCGCCCTCCTGGGTACGACGGTCGGGGCATGACGTCCGCGCCACCGTTGCTGGTCACTCGTGACGCGTTGCTGCTCGACGACCTGCTGCGCCTTGCCGCGGCAGCTGGGGTGGCACTCGAAGCAGCCGACGACGGCCCGACTGCGATGCGAGGCTGGTCGTCGGCCGCACTGGTGCTCGTGGGAGTCGACGAGGTCGAGAACGTCGCCGAGCAACGCCCACCCCGTCGTGCCGGGGTGCACGTCGTCGGCCACGGCCCGGTCGAGGAGCGGGTCTTCCGTGCCGCCCTGACCGCGGGCGCCCTCAGCGTCGTCGAGCTCCCCGCCTCCGAGGCCTGGCTGGTGGAGCTCCTGACGGACGTGTCCGACGACGCGGCCGGTCGTCGTGAGCGGCCCGCCTGCACCTTGGGCGTGATCTCCGGTTCGGGAGGCGCGGGCGCGACCACGTTCGCTGCCGCTCTCGCGGTGGTGTCGGCCGAACGCCGGGTGTCGGCGCTGGTGGATCTCGACCCACTCGGGCCGGGGCTCGACCGGGTGGTCGGGCTCGACGGTTCCGAGGGAGTGCGGTGGGACTCGTTGGTGGGCACGCGCGGGCGGCTGGGGTCGCGCTCGCTTCGCCAGGCGATGCCGGACAAGGACGGACTGGCGGTGCTCACGTGGGACATCGCGTCACCGGTCGAGGTCGACGCAGCATCCGTGCGCGAGGTGCTGTCGGCGGCCCAACGCGGCAACGACCTCGTGGTGCTCGACCTCCCGCGGGCGCTCGACGACGTGACGGTCGAGGTGGTGACACGCTGCGACCGCGTGCTGGTGACGGTCGCGCCCACGGTCGTCGGTGTCGCGTCGGCGGCGAAGGTGTTGTCGAGGCTGCGCGCGGCCACCGACCGCATCGGCCTCGTGCTGCGGCGCGGTGGCGCTGCCGTCGCCTCCGAGCAGGTGGCGGCCACGCTGGGCGCGCCGTTGCTCGCCGAGCTGCCGCGCCAGCGTCGCCTGCCGGAGCACCTCGAGCTCGGGCTCGGACCGGTGCACGGTCAGCGGTCGGCCCTCGCCCGGGCGGCCAGGTCGACGTTGGGTCAGGTGCTCGGCGCAGAACGCGGTGAGGACGCCGCATGAGGTCGCTGCGCGCCACCGAGCCGTTGCCCGCGGAGGTGATCGACGGCGTGCGTGAGCAGCTGGCGACCACCGGAGCGACGCTGTCTCCGGAGGTCGTTGCGCGCGCGCTGCGCGAGCGTGGCCGCCCGGTCGGTGACGCGACGGTGCTGGCGGTGCACGACCTGCTCCGGCAGGACGTCGTCGGTGCGGGGCCGCTCGAGCCGCTGTTGCGACTGCCCGGTGTCACCGACGTCCTGGTCAACGGATGTGCCGCGGTCTACCTGGACCGCGGCGCGGGCCTCGAGCTCACCAAGGTCAGGTTCGCCGACGACGCGGCTGTGCGGCGGCTGGCGCAGCGCCTGGCGGGGTCGGTCGGCCGACGACTCGACGACGCCACGCCGTACGCCGACCTCCGGTTGCCCGACGGCACCAGGTTCCACGCGGTGCTCGCACCGCTGTCGCGTCCCGGCACGGTGATCTCGTTGCGAGTGCCCCACGCCCGTGCGTTCACGCTCGACGAGCTGGTGGGCAGCGGCACCGTCACCTCAGCAGGCGCCTCGCTGCTGGCGCGGCTGGTCGAGTCCCGGCTGGCGTTCCTGGTCAGCGGCGGCACCGGCTCGGGGAAGACCACCTTGTTGTCGGCCTTGCTCTCCCTGGTCGACCCGGCACAGCGGATGGTGATCGTGGAGGACGCCAGTGAGCTGCGCCCCGACCATCCGCACGTCGTCGGTCTCGAGTCACGTCCGGCGAACGTGGAGGGTGCGGGGGAGGTGCCGATGCGGGTGCTGGTCAGGCAGGCGCTGCGGATGCGGCCCGACCGGCTCGTCGTCGGAGAGGTGCGCGGCGCCGAGGTGAGCGATCTCCTGGCCGCGATGAACACCGGCCACGAGGGCGGCTGCGGCACGATCCACGCGAACTCCGCCGGCGACGTCCCGGCGCGCATCGAGGCACTCGCGATGGCTGCCGGAATGTCTCAACCGGCCGTGCACAGCCAGCTGGCCTCGGCGCTGGAGGCAGTCATCTCCCTGACACGAGACGACGACGGCACCCGCCGGGTGTCGGAGGTGGCGATGCTGGCCAGGGGACCCGACGGGAGGGTCGAGGCCGTCCCGGCCATCACGTTCGCACCTGGCGGGGCCGCCCGCGAGCACGAGGCGGCGGAGCGGCTGACCGATCGACTGGGCGACCGGCAGCGCCGGTGAGGCTGCTGGCCGTGCTGCTGCCGGTCGTCGCGGCGTGCCTGCTCGTGCGACCTCCACCGCGGCTGTCGACAACGACCACGCGGCGCCCTCGGTGGGTCGCACCCTCGACGTCGGCCCTCGTAGCGGTCGGTGGGTTCGTGGTCGTGCTGGGGTTGACGACCCTGCCCGGTCGGCGGCTCGTCCTCGCGCTGATCCTGCTCGGCTGTGCGGCCGGCGCCGCCGAGATGGCGAGAAGGTCGCGGCGCGCTCGTGCGGCGGAGCGCCGCCAAGCTGTGGTGGTCGAGGTGTGCGAGGCCCTCGTCGGTGAGCTGCGCGCCGGTCAGCCGCTGGTGTGGAGCCTCGAGCACTGTGTCGAGGTGTGGCCCGACCTGGAGCCGGCGCTCGCCGCGGCACGACTCGGTGCCGACGTACCCACCGCGTTGCGAAGGCTCGCCCGGCTGCCTGGCGCGGAGGCGCTGGAGCAGGTGGCTGCGGCGTGGCAGGTGTCCCAGAGCTCCGGTGCCGGGCTCGCGGATGTGCTGACCCAGGTCTCCCGGTCCGCCCGTGCCGTCGAGAGCACTCGGCACCTGGTGCGTGGCGAGCTCGCGTCGGCGCAGGCGACCGCGCGGCTGGTCGCGGTCCTGCCGCTCGTCTCTCTCGCCATGTCGGCCGGGATCGGTGGGCGCCCGTGGCACTTCCTGCTCGACAGCTGGCCCGGGCTGGCCTGCCTCGGACTCGGCTGCGCTCGGCGTTCGCTGGCCTGGTGTGGATCGACCGGATCGCGGTGGCGGTGCTTCGCGGATGAGCGCCGTGACCACCGCGTGCAGCCTGGCCGCCGTCGCGGCCGCTGCGCTGGCCACCGTGTTGCTGGTGCCCGGGAAGGCCGGGCCACCGCTGCTGTCGGCGGCATCAGAGCCGGAGGACCAGACTGCTCGGCGGGACCCTCCACCCCTGCTCCGGTGGGTGGTGACGGCGTCGGTGGGTCTGGGAGCAGTCGTGCTCGTCGGAGCACCGCTAGGCCTCGCGATCGCGGTGCCACTGGCCGCGATCGCCTGGTGGCTGGCGGGCCGTCTGGAGCCACCAGCGGTGCGTCGTCGCCGGCAGCGGCTGGAAGCGGCGGTGCCGCCCGCGGTGGACCTGATGGCCGCCTGCCTCGCAGCCGGGCTCTCCCCGACAGCAGCGGTCGAGCAGGTCCGCGACGTCGCAGACGTTCCGCTCGCCTCGGAGCTCGCCGGTGTTGCCAGACGGCTCGCCCTCGGGGTGGATCCCGCCACCGTGTGGCGTGAGCTCGCCTCCCATCCACAGCTAGGCGGCCTCGGGCGCACGATGTCTCGCGCTGTCGAGAGCGGCGCCTCGGTCGCCGAGGCGATGCAGCGCCTCTCCGAGGACCTGCGAGGGCGCAGCCGGGCCCGGGTCGAGAGCAGAGCCCGTGCCGTCGGGGTGAAGGCCGCAGTGCCTCTCGGTGGCTGCCTGCTGCCCGCGTTCGTCCTAGTCGGTGTGGTGCCGCTCGTGGCCGGCTCGGTCGCCTTCTTGCTGCGTTGACGTCTGGGCTGACCCGCTGCGCTCCACAGCCGCGATCTCGGGGAGGTCGTCCCCAGCTCCGCAACTGCTCGTACTCATCCGCGGCGCGGCGCATGAGGCTCGCCGCACAACCCACTCACCACCCAGCACCGGCAACCAGCACGACCGGGTGGCCGACACCAGGAGGACGACATGACCAAGTCACCCGTTGCACGACTGCGGAGCGAACGCGGGGTCACCACGGCGGAGTACGCCGTGGTCACCGCCGCCGCGTGCGGCTTCGGCTCGCTGCTCATCAAGCTGCTGACCAGCGACTTCGGCCAGGGGCTGCTCAAGCTGCTCTTCACCTTGGTCAGCAAGGTCCTGGGGCTCTGAAGGTGCGAGAGCACTGCTCGGCGAGGGCGCGCGGTGGCTCGCGCGTCCTCGCCGACGAGCGCGGCACCGTCACCGCCGAGACGGTGATGGTGCTGCCCGCTCTCGTCGCCGTGACGCTGGCTCTGGCCTGGCTGGTCTCGCTCGGGCGCCACCCAGGTGCGGGCGGTCGACGCCGCACGCGAGGTGGCCCGCGCCGCCGCCCGAGACGACAGCACCGCCCGGGCCGTCGCGCTGGGGCGCGAGGTCGCCCCTCGCGGCGCGGCGATCAGCGTGCGACGGCGCGGCGACGAGGTGGTGGCCCACGTCCGCGCCGAGGTGCAGGGACCGGGAGGACTGTTGACCTTCCTGCCTGCCGTGCACGTCGATGCCGACGCGGTCGCGGCGAGCGAGCCGTGATGCGTGAGTGGTGCACCGAGGCCCGCGGCAGCGCAGCGGTGCTCGGCGTCGGCCTGGTGGGCGTGCTGGTGAGCGTCGCGGCTCTCGTCGCGGTCCTCGCGGGAGCCGTCGCCGACCAGCGACGCGTCGAGGCGGCGGCCGACCTGGGCGCGCTGGCCGGCGCCTCCGCGGTGCAGCACGGCCGCTCGGCGTGCCCGGCGGCTCGAGAGGTCGCCCGCCGCAACGGCGCCGCGGTGACGTCGTGCACGGTCGCGGGCGAGGTCGTCGCGGTGACCGCGCGGCGACCCACCGCGCCACTTCTCGGGCACCGGTTCGTCGCGGAGTCGACGGCGCGAGCCGGGCCTGCCGAGTGAGGCTCAGCGAGCCTGCCGGTCGTCAGGCAAGTGCTCCGTGCCCACGTTCTCGCAGGCGGGGAGATGAACCGGCCCACCGAGCAACCGAGGCCTTTTCTCGACAGAGTCCGCCGCCCGACTACGCTGCATGGTTGAATGGAAGAGGTACCTGTCGGGAGGGTGGCATCGGCTGCCTCCGGCTGTTCAAGCCGATAGTCGGTGAGGAGAGAACGTGGATCTGTCACTCGAGACTCGCCAAGAAGATGGTCATACGATCATCGAGGTGGGCGGGGAGATCGACGTCTACACGGCCCCCAAGCTGCGTGACAAGATCACTGAGCTCGTCGGCAACGGGGACTACAACCTCGTCATCGACATGGAGAAGGTGGACTTCCTCGACTCCACCGGCCTCGGCGTGCTGGTGGGCGGCCTGAAGAAGGTTCGCGCCCACGACGGCTCGATGCGACTGATCTGCAACCAGGAGCGACTGCTCAAGATCTTCCGGATCACCGGACTGGCGAAGGTCTTCGCGATCCACGGCTCGCAGGCCGACGCACTCGCCGAGCGGTAGCGCCGTGCTGTCCGGCGTTGGCCGGGGCGAGGCGGGGACCAGCGAGATAAGCGTCGCGATCTCACGCGACCCGGCATTGGTGCGCACAGTCCGTTTGGTGGCGGCCGCGGTGGCACGCCGCTCCACGGGCGACGAGGACTTCGTCGAGGAGGTTCGGCTCGCCGTCGGCGAGGCATGCGCCCTGCTGGTCGGGGCCGGCCCCTCCGCCAACGGGGGCCCGGGTCCGGTCGAGGTGAGGATGCAGCTCGACCATCGGCTGCGCGTGGTCGTCAGCACCGAGGGGACGGTTCCTCTCGTGGACGCTCCCAGCAGCGACATCGACGGCATCGAGCCGTGGTCCCTGCTCCGAGGGCTGATCTCTGACCTGGTGATCGACCGTGGTGAGAGCGGTACATCCCTTTCCATGTCTTGGGATCTTCCCGACTCGTCCGACTGAGGGCCCCTCCGTCGTACCGGCGGGTCGGATGCGTAGACTCCCGCCCACAACCGCGCGCGAGGCAGACCCCAGCTGCTTCCCCACCTCCGTGGATCGGAACGTGTGGGTGCGCGACACAATCGCGACGGGCCGAGGCCCATCGGAGGAGGACATATGTCCGCGCACACCTTCGCCGCCGAGACCGGGGGCGGGACTGCCGTGGACCTGTCCGGGGGCAACCTGACTCTTGTCGTCATCGTCGGTGTCATCGCGCTGGTCGCGCTGGGCATGGGGTCGATGTTCCGGAGCCAGGTTCTTGCCGCCGGTGAGGGCACCACCAACATGCAGACGATCGCCCAGGCGGTGCAGGAAGGCGCGTCCGCGTTCCTCGGGCGGCAGTTCCGCACGCTGGCGGTCTTCGGCACGGTGGCGTTCTTCGTGCTGCTCCTCCTGCCCGCCGACGGCGGCTTCGGGATCCGGATCAGCCGGTCGATCTTCTTCGCGCTCGGCGCCGGCTTCTCCGCGCTGATCGGCTACCTGGGCATGTCTCTTGCGGTGCGCGCAAACGTGCGCGTGGCCGCCGCGGCCCGCGAGGAGGGCCGCGACCCGGCGATGCGGGTGGCCTTCCGCACCGGCGGCACCGTCGGCATGGCGACCGTCGGCCTGGGGCTGCTCGGCGCCGCGTTCGTCGTCTTCTTCTACAAGTCCGACGCCCCCACCGTGCTGGAGGGCTTCGGCTTCGGCGCTGCCCTGCTCGCGATGTTCATGCGAGTCGGCGGCGGAATCTTCACCAAGGCGGCCGACGTCGGCGCCGACCTGGTCGGCAAGGTGGAGCAGAACATCCCCGAGGACGACCCCCGCAACGCCGCGACCATCGCCGACAACGTGGGCGACAACGTCGGCGACTGCGCCGGCATGGCCGCTGACCTGTTCGAGTCCTACGCCGTGACCCTGGTGGCGGCGCTGATCCTGGGCAAGGCCGCGTTCGGCGCCGAGGGCCTGGTCTTCCCGCTCATCGTGCCGGCGATCGGTGCGCTGACCGCGATCGCCGGCGTCTTCCTCACCAGGCCTCGCCCGGGGGAGAACGGCCTGACCACGATCAACCGCTCGTTCTACATCTCCGCGGGCATCTCGGCAGTGCTGTGCACGATCGCCGCTTTCGTCTACCTGCCGAGCTCGTTCAGCGCGCTCACCGACGGCCCGTCGTTCGACGGCGACCCGCGGATCATCGCGACCATCGCGGTGCTGATCGGCATCGTGCTGGCGGCCGTCATCCTCTCGCTGACCGGCTACTACACCGGCACGGACCACCGCCCGGTCATCGACGTCGGCACCACCTCGCTCACGGGCGCGGCGACCGTCATCCTTTCCGGCCTGGCGGTCGGGTTCGAGTCGGCGGTGTTCACCGCGCTTGTCATCGGGGCCGCCGTCTTCGGCGCGTTCCTGCTGGGCACGGGCACCGTGGCGGTGTCGCTGTTCGCCGTCGCGCTGGCCGGCTGCGGCCTGCTGACCACCGTCGGCGTGATCGTGGCGATGGACACCTTCGGACCGGTCTCCGACAACGCGCAGGGCATCGCGGAGATGTCCGGTGACGTCGACGGCGAGGGCGCGAAGATCCTCACCGAGCTCGACGCCGTCGGCAACACCACCAAGGCGATCACCAAGGGCATCGCGATCGCGACCGCCGTCCTCGCGGCCACCGCGCTGTTCGGCTCCTACACCGGCGCCATCCTCACCGCGCTGGCCGACGCCGGCGCAGAAGGCGACGTTCACCGCCCAGGTGTTCAGCCCGAACGTGCTCGTCGGCCTGCTGATCGGTGCCGCCGTGGTGTTCTTGTTCTCCGGTCTGGCGATCAACGCGGTCGGCCGGGCAGCCGGCGCCGTCGTCTACGAGGTGCGCCGCCAGTTCCGGGAGATCCCCGGGATCATGGAGGGCACCGGCCGGCCGGAGTACGGCAAGGTCGTCGACATCTGCACCCGCGACTCGCTGCGTGAGCTCGCGACGCCTGGCCTGCTCGCCCTGCTCACACCGATCGCGGTCGGCTTCGGTCTCGGCGTCGCGCCACTGGCCGGCTTCCTGGCCGGCGCGATCGGCACCGGCACGCTGATGGCGATCTTCCTGGCGAACTCCGGTGGTGCCTGGGACAACGCCAAGAAGCTCGTCGAGGACGGCCACCACGGCGGCAAGGGCTCGCCGGCGCACGAGGCGACGATCATCGGTGACACCGTCGGTGACCCGTTCAAGGACACTGCCGGGCCGGCGATCAACCCGCTGCTCAAGGTGATGAACCTGGTCTCGCTGCTGATCGCCGCCGCCATCGTGAACCTGAGCGTCGGTGAGAACGAGAACGACGTGCTGCGGATCTCGATCGCGGTGGTCGCCACGCTCATCGTCGCCACGGCGATCTACATCTCCAAGCGTCGTCCGGTGGCCATCGGCGAGGAGGCCGAGCAGGCCGTCAACGCCTGATCCCTCGGTCGCTCGGGGGGCGGACGCGGCGGGCCGTCAGGGCCTAGGCGTTACCGTGTCCCCGCGTACCCGCTTTCCGAGGAGCACCTGAGACGTTGGCGAAGAAGAGCCCCACCAGCAACGGAGCCGGCAACGGCACCAAGCTGGTCATCGTCGAGTCGCCTGCCAAGGCGAAGACGATCGCCGGCTACCTGGGTCGCGGCTACGTGGTCGAGTCGTCCATCGGCCACATCCGCGACCTGCCGCAGAGCGCTGCCGAGGTCCCGGCGAAGATCAAGGGTGAGTCCTGGGCCCGGCTCGGGGTGGACGTGGAGAACGACTTCACGCCCTACTACGTGGTCTCGCGCGACAAGAAAGCGCACATGACCAAGCTTCGTGGGCTGCTCAAGGATGCCGACGAGCTCTACCTCGCCACCGACGAGGACCGGGAGGGCGAGGCGATCGCCTGGCACCTCTTCGACGAGCTCAAGCCGAAGGTCCCCGTGCGCCGGATGGTCTTCCACGAGATCACGCCGCAGGCGATCAACGCCGCCGTCGAGAACCCCCGCGACATCGACATGGACCTGGTCGAGGCGCAGGAGGCGCGTCGGATCCTCGACCGGCTCTACGGCTACGAGGTCTCGCCCGTGCTGTGGAAGAAGGTCATGTCCGGCCTGTCGGCCGGCCGGGTGCAGTCGGTCGCGACGCGGCTTGTCGTCGACCGCGAGCGCGAGCGCATGGCGTTCCGCACCGCGTCGTACTGGGACCTGGAAGGCACCTTCGACGCCGGTTCGAAGCACACGGACCGGATGTTCCCGGCCAAGCTGCACTCGATCGACGAGAAGCGGGTGGCACGCGGCAGCGACTTCACCTCGCTCGGCGAGCTCACCCAGAACGCGTCGAAGCAAGGCGTCATCCACCTCGACAGGTCGCGCGCGGAGACGCTCACCGAGGGGCTGCGCGACACCACGTTCGAGGTGCGCTCGGTCGAGTCGAAGCCCTACCGACGCCAGCCCTACGCGCCGTTTCGGACCACGACGCTGCAGCAGGAGGCCTCGCGCAAGCTCGGCTGGGGCGCCTCACGGACCATGTCGGTCGCCCAGCGTCTCTACGAGAACGGCTTCATCACCTACATGCGCACCGACTCGGTGACGCTGTCCGGCACCGCGGTCTCGGCCGCGCGGCACCAGGCCCGCGAGCTGTACGGCGACGACTACGTCGCCGACGCACCACGCGTCTACGCGTCGAAGGTCAAGAACGCCCAGGAGGCGCACGAGGCGATGCGGCCGGCGGGTGAGAACTTCCGCACGCCGGGCCAGACCGGGCTCTCCGGCGACGAGTTCCGGCTCTACGAGCTGATCTGGATGCGCACCGTGGCGTCGCAGATGAAGGACGCCCAGGGGCGCAGCTCGACGGTGAGGCTGGGCGGTCCGGCCGCGTCGGGCGAGGACGTGGTGTTCTCCGCGACCGGGCGGGTGATCACGTTCCACGGCTTCCTCAAGGCCTACGTCGAGGGCTCCGACGACCCCGACAGCGAGTCCGACGACCGGGAGACCCGGCTGCCCGACGTCTCCGAGGGCGAGGCCGTCAACGCCGCCGAGATCCACGCGTCGGGTCACCAGACGAAGCCGCCTTCGCGCTACACCGAGGCGACGCTCATCCGTGAGCTGGAGGAGCGCGAGATCGGTCGCCCGTCGACGTACGCCTCGATCATGGGCACGATCCTCAACCGCGGCTACGTGTACAAGAAGGGCACCGCGCTGGTGCCGGCGTGGCTGGCGTTCTCGGTGATCCGACTGCTCGAGGAGCACTTCACGCGGCTGGTCAGCTACGAGTTCACCGCGGGCATGGAGGACGTGCTCGACGAGATCGCGAAGGGCCGCCGCGACCGCAACGCAGAGCTCGCGGAGTTCTACTTCGGCAGCGGCGACGTCGAGGGCCTGCACCGGCTCGTCACCGACCTGGGCGAGATCGACGCCCGCGAGCTCGCGACGTTCCCGATCGGCGACGGGGTCGCGCTGCGCGTCGGGCCGCTACGGACCGTACGTCGAGACCACTGACGGCACGCGGGCCAACGTGCCCGAGGACCTTCCTCCGGACGAGCTGACCGAGGAGAAGGCGAAGGAGCTGCTCGCCAACCCGGCCGGTGAGGAGATCCCGCTCGGCGAGGACCCGGAGTCCGGGCTGCAGATCGTCGCGAAGAACGGCCGCTACGGCCCCTACGTCACCGAGCTGCTGCCGGAGGACGCACCGAAGAACCAGAAGGCCCGCACCGGCTCGTTGTTCAAGTCGATGAACCTCGACACCATCACGCTGGACCAGGCGCTCACGCTGCTCACCCTGCCGCGGGTGGTCGGGGCCGACCCGGAGTCCGGCGACGAGATCACCGCGCAGAACGGCCGCTACGGCCCGTACCTGCGCAAGGGCACGGACTCGCGCTCCATCGACTCCGAGGAGCAGCTGCTCACCATCACGCTCGAGCAGGCGCTCGCGGTCTTCGCGCAGCCGAAGCGGCGCGGCCGGGCAGCCGCCGATCCCGGCCGCGAGGTCGGCAAGGACCCGGTCAGCGGCAACACCGTGACGATCAAGTCGGGCCGTTTCGGGACCTACGTCACCGACGGCGAGTACAACGCGACGCTGCGGCAGGGCGACGACGAGTCCACGCTGACCATCGAGCGGGCCGCGGAGCTGCTCGAGGAGCGACGCGCCAAGGGGCCGGCGAAGAAGACCGCGAAGAAGGCAGCCAAGAAGACCGCCAAGAAGAGCACGAAGAAGACGGCGAAGAAGACGGCCAAGAAGGCTGCGAAGAAGACCACCAAGAAGTCCTGACCGGCGAACGTAGGCTGTCGGCGTGAGCGAGCGGTCCGAGCAGGAGTGGCGTGCGCCGACGTACTCGCTGCTCGCGGTGCTGCGGATCAAGGACTTCCGGCGGCTGTGGGTCGGTCTCGGGCTCTCGAGCCTGGGCGACTGGATGGGGCTGCTGGCGCTGACCGCGATGGCGAGCGCCGCGGCCGACACCTACTCGGGCAAGAACTACGCGATCGCGACCGTGCTGTTCCTGCGGGTGCTGCCGGCGCTGGTGCTCGGGCCGATCGCCGGCTACGTCGCGGACCGGCTCGACCGCCGCAACGTGCTGATCTGGGGCGACGTGCTGCGTGGCGCGCTGTTCCTCACGATCCCGCTCGTCGGCCCGCGCGTCGGGCTGCTGTGGTGGATCTTCGTCGTGACGGTCCTGGTCGAGGCCACCAGCCTGGTGTGGGGGCCCGCCAAGGACGCGACCGTGCCGAACCTGGTGCCCCGCGAGCGCCTGGAGGCCGCCAACCAGGTGAGCCTGGCGACGACGTACGGCTCGGCGCTTCCGGCGGCCGCGATCTTCGCCGGCCTGACGCTGATCGACCGGTTCTACCGCCAGGTGTTCGACTGGGTCGGCGGCGGGCCGGTGGACTTCGCCCTCTACTTCAACGCCGCGTCGTTCCTCGTCTCCGGCCTGGTGATCGCGAGCCTGAAGACCATCCCGCGTGGGCCGGCCGACGTCTCGACCGAGACCGGCGTCTGGTCGGTGATCGTCGAGGGCTGGCGCTACGTCGCCACCACACCCGTCGTGCGCGGCCTGGTCATCGGCATCACGGGCGCGTTCGCTGCCGGAGGCGTGGTCGTGGGACTGGCCCGCACGTTCGTCGCGGACCTCGGCGGCGGCGACTCCGGCTACGGCCTGCTGTTCGGCACCGTCTTCGCGGGTCTCGGACTCGGCATGTGGAAGGGGCCGCGGCTGCTGCAGGGCCTGTCCCGGCGACGGCTGTTCGGCATCGCGCTGACGCTGACCGGGCTGCTGCTGTTCCCGCTCGCGCTCGTGCAGCAGCTGCCGGTCGTCGTCGGCATCACCGCGCTGGTCGGCTTCTTCGCCGGCGTCGCCTGGATCACCGGCAACACCATGCTCGGCCTGGAGGTGCCGGACGCGGTCCGTGGCAGGACCTTCGCGTTCGTGGCGTCGATGATCCGGCTCTCCCTCGCCCTGGTGCTGGCGGTCGCGCCGCTGGCCGCGGGCCTGATCGGCACCCACGACTTCGGTCCCCGAGACGCGAACGGCGAGCCGTACCTTGTCTACAACGGCGCCGCTTTCACCTTCTTGATCGCCGCGGTGCTCATGACGGCAGTCGGTGTCGCGTCATACCGTCAGATGGACGACCGGAAGGGAACCTCGCTCCTGAACGACCTCCGCCACGCCTTCACCGGCTCGTCGGGCGTCTACGCCTCGACGGGCTGCTTCGTCGCGCTCGAGGGCGGTGAGGGCGCCGGCAAGTCGACGCAGGCGCGGCTGCTGCGCGAGTGGCTCGAGTCCGATGGGTACGACGTCGTGCTGACCCACGAGCCGGGAGACACCGAGGTCGGGCGCCAAGCTGCGCCAGATCGTGCTCGACCCGGCCACCGGCGTCATCTCGCACCGCACCGAGGCGCTGCTCTACGCCGCCGACAAGGCAGAGCACGTCGATCGCGTGGTGTCTCCGGCACTGGACCGCGGGGCGGTGGTGATCACCGACCGCTACGTCGACTCCACGCTCGCCTACCAGGGAGCGGGTCGCGACCTCGCCGACGGCGAGGTGGAGCACGTCGCGCGCTGGGCCACCGCCGACCTGCGCCCCCACCTGACCGTCGTGCTGGACCTCGAGCCGCAGCAGGGGCTGACCCGCTTCGAGGAGCGGGACCGCATCGAGGCAGAGACCGCGGAGTTCCACGAGCGGGTCAGGGACATGTTCTTGCAGCTCGCGGCGGCAGCGCCGGAGCACTACCTGGTCGTCGACGCGCGGCTCCCCGTCGAGGAGGTCGCGGCCCAGATCCGCACCAGGCTCCAGCCGCTGCTCGGCCAGGCCCGCCGGGCAGAAGGGCGCACGGTGAAGGCGTGACGACCACCACGACGTCCGGGGTGTGGGCGGGCCTGGTCGGCCAGGGCGACGTCATCGAGACGCTGCAGCGTGCGGTCGCCGGGCACGGCATGACGCATGCCTGGCTGTTCACCGGCCCCCCGGGCTCGGGTCGCTCCAACGTGGCGACCGCCTTCGCCGCGGCCCTGCAGTGCGAGCGAGGCACCGGCTGCGGCGAGTGCCACGCCTGCCGCACGGCGCTGGGCGGCTCCCACCCCGACGTGAGCGTGACCCGCTCCGAGACCTCGGTGCACTACATCGACCACATGCGCGACCTCGTCCGTCGAGCGGGCCTCTACCCGGTCGAGAACAAGTGGCAGGTCATGATCATCGAGGACGCCGACCGGTTGACCCGCGGTGAGGACACCCGCACCGCGAACTCCCTGCTCAAGGCGATCGAGGAGCCGACGCCCAAGACCGTCTGGCTGCTGTGCGCCCCCACCGTCGAGGACGTGCTCTCGACCATCAGGTCGCGCTGCCGCAACATCTCGCTCGCGACGCCCACCACCGCTGAGGTGGCGCGGTTCCTGGTGGAGCGCGACGGCGTCGCGGAGAGCGTCGCAGCGTTCGCGGCACGCGCCAGCCAGGGACACATCGGCCGGGCCCGAGCGCTGGCGACGGACGAGAAGACGCGCAACCGACGACACGAGGTGGTCGCGCTTCCGGCGGGCCTCACCTCGCTCGGCGCATGCATGAACGCCGCCGCCAACCTCGTCGACATCGCCAAGGACGAGACGGCCTCGCTCACCGAGCAGAGCAACGCCCGGGACCTCGAAGACCTCGAGGCCATCTACGGCGACGACCGCAAGTCACGCGCCTCGCGCTCGTACAAGGCCAGCCTCCGCGAGCTGCAGCACAGCCAGCGGCAGCGGGAGAAGCGCCGCATCATGGACGTCATCGACCGCGGTCTGATGGACATCATGTCCGTGTACCGCGACGCCATCGCGCTCCAGACCGGCGCAGAGGGCGCGCTGGTCAACGAGGAGGCGCGCGACAAGGTCGCCGAGCTCGCGCGCAGGTCCTCCCCGGAGAGCAACATCCGCCGCATCGATGCCGTCTTCGCCGCCCGGCAGCAGATGATGGAGTTCAACACCACCCCACTGCTCGCGCTCGAGTCGATGATGGTCTCCCTCAAGGTCTGACCCCGCGCATCGAGGTCGTGTCTCTACAGTTGGCGCGTGACCTCGCGCCCCGCACCTGCCCGGCTGGTGGCGCTCGTGCGTCGGTGCTGGTCGCGCTGGTGTCGGGATGCACCGGGGCTCGGACTCCCCGTCGTCGCGGAACAGCCCCCAACCGAGCCCGATCCCGTCGTCCTCGGGCTCGACGCGGCCGTCGGCCCCGCCGGGTCTCGAGCGCTTCTACGGCCAGCAGCTCGACTGGCAGGAGTGCCGGGACGGCTTCGCGTGCGCACGCCTCGAGGTGCCGCTCGACTACGCGAAGCCGGACGGCAGGACCATCGAGGTCGCCGTGCTCAAGGCGAAGGCGCGCAACGACGACGAGCGGCTCGGGTCGATCGTCTACGACCCGGGCGGGCCCGGTGTGTCCGGGGCTGACTACGCCACGAACCCCGAGAGCCTGTTCGGCCCCGCCGTGCTCGAGCACTACGACATCGTCGGGCCTCGACCCGCGTGGCGTCGGTGACAGCGACCCGGTGGAGTGCCTGCCCGACGACCAGCTCGACGCGGTCCTGACCGGCGACCCCGACCCGGACACCCCGGCGGAGGTCAAGGAGGGCGACGCCCGGCTGCGCAGCCTCGGTCGCGGCTGCCTGGCGCAGAGCGGCGACGTCGCCCGTCACATCTCCACGGTCGAGGTGGCCAAGGACCTCGACGTGCTGCGCGCGGCCTTGGGCGAGAACAAGCTGACCTACTTCGGCGCGTCGTACGGGACCGCGATCGGCGCGACCTACGCCGACCTGTTCCCGAAGAACGTCGGCCGCATGGTGCTCGACGGCGCCCTCGACCCGCGCTCGTCGACGCTCGACCTCAACCTGGTGCAGGCCCGCGGCTTCGAGACCGCGCTGCGTGCGTACGTCGGTGCGTGCGTCTCGCGCGGCAGCTGCTTCCTCGGGTCGACGGTCGACGAGGGCATCGCCCGGATCCAGCAGTTCCTCGACGAGGTCGAGCGGCAGCCGCTGCGGGCGGGCAGCCGCGAGCTCGACGAGGGCAACGCGTTCTACGGCATCGGCTACCCGCTCTACAACAAGGCCGCGTGGGGCGTCCTCGACAAGGCGTTCCAGAACGCGTTCAAGGGCGACGGCTCGCTGATGATGGCGCTCTCCGACGCCTACCTTCGGCGTCGCGCGGACGGCACTTTCGAGGACAACTCGTTCGAGGCGTTCTACGCGATCAACTGCCTCGACCACGACGACGCCATCCCCAGCTCGAAGCTGACGCGCTACCGCAAGGCGTTCGACAAGGCGTCGCCGACCTTCGGTCGCAGCTTCCTCTACAGCGTGTCCGCGTGCGAGAACTGGCCGGTCCACACCGGCCACGTCGGCAAGCGCGTGCACGCCACCGGCGCCGCGCCGATCCTCGTCATCGGCACCACCCGCGACCCGGCCACGCCGCTGGTGTGGGCGAAGGCGCTGGCCAGGCAGCTCGACAACGCGGTGCTCGTGGTGCGCGACGGCGACGGTCACACCGGCTACCGGCAGGGCAGCAAGTGCACCGATGCCATCGTGGAGTCCTACCTGGTCTCCGGCAAGGTGCCCAAGCACAACGTGAGGTGCGCATGACCCGCTACGGCCCGCAGTTCGGGCCCGACATCACCTTCCTCGGCGTCGACCGGTGCACCCTCGACGAGCCGGCCACCTATGCCGACGCCGACGTGGTCGTGGTGGGTGCGCCGTTCGACGGTGGTACGTCGCACCGGCCTGGTGCGCGCTTCGGACCGATGGCGATCCGAGCCACCGACTACCTGCCGCACGACGGCTCGCGGCCACACCTCGCGCTGCGCACGGATGCCCTGAAGGACCTGCGGGTGGTCGATGCCGGCGACGTCGAGATGTACTCCGGCGACGCCGAGCGGTCGATCGCCGCTCTCGAGGAGGCGGTGTTCGCGGTGGCGTCGACCGGCGCCGTACCCCTCGTGCTCGGTGGGGACCACACCATCGCGCTTCCCGACGCGACCGGTGTCGCGCGGCACCTCGGCTACGGGCGGGTGTCGATGCTGCACTTCGACGCGCACGCGGACACCGGCAACATCGAGTTCGGCTCGCTCATCGGGCACGGGCAGCCGATGCGGCGGCTGATCGAGTCCGGTGCGCTGCGAGGCGACCGGTTCCTGCAGATCGGGCTGCGCGGCTACTGGCCGGAGCCGGCGACTCTCTCGTGGATGGCCGAGCAGCAGATGCGGTCGTACGAGATGACCGAGATCGGCGCCCGCGGTCTCGACACCTGCCTGACCGAGGCGTTCGGGATCGCGCTCGACGACTGCGACGCGGTCTTCCTCTCCGTCGACGTGGACGTCTGCGACCCCGGGCACGCGCCGGGCACCGGCACTCCCGAGCCGGGCGGCCTGTCCGCTCGCCAGCTGCTCGACTCCGTGCGACGCATCTGCCTCGAGCTGCCGGTGGCCGGCATCGACATCGTCGAGGTCTCGCCGCCGTACGACCAGTCGGAGATCACGGCGGCTCTCGCGAACCGCGTCGCCCTCGAGGCGCTCTCCGCCATGGCGGCGCGCAAGCACGGCATCTCGCACGACCCCGCAGGGCCGTTGCTCGACGGGCG
>CAVRFR010000024.1:0-216992 GCA_963720435.1 uncultured Actinomycetota bacterium
CCCTGGGCGACCAGGCGTTCGGCCACCTCCACCGAGGTGGCGGCCATCGCGCCGACGCCGACGATCAGGACGTCCTTGGTGCCGTTGCGGACCAGCACGTCGCAGCCGCCGGCGCGGTCGATCGGCGTCGATGTCACCGCTGGGCGGCCCCTTCGGGAACCGTACGACGGTCGGGGCGTCGCCGACCTGGACCGCTTCGCGCAGCAGCTCACGAAGCCGGGACGCGTCGCGTGGCGCAGCCAGCCGCAGGCCGGGGACGACCTGCAGGATCGACATGTCCCACATGCCGTTGTGGGACGGCCCGTCGTCGCCGGTGACGCCGGAGCGGTCGAGCACGAACGTGACACCGCAGCGGTGCAGCGCGACGTCCATCAGCACCTGGTCGAACGCCCGGTTGAGGAACGTGGAGTAGACCGCGACCACCGGGTGCAGCCCGCCCATCGCCAACCCCGCGGCGGAGGTGGCGGCGTGCTGCTCGGCGATGCCGACGTCGAAGGTCCGCTCCGGGTAGGCGGCGGCGAACTTGTGCAGCCCGACGGGGTGCATCATCGCCGCGGTGATCGCGACCAGGTCGCGCCGCTCGGCCCCGAGGGACACGATCTCGTCGGCGAAGACGTCGGTCCAGACCTGCCCCTTCGGGTTCTCCTCGCCGGTCTCCACGTTGAACGGGCCGGGGCCGTGGAACTGGTCGGCGACGTGCCGCTCGGCCGGGTGGTAGCCGAAGCCCTTGTGGGTCATCACGTGCACGATGACCGGGCCGTTGAACCGCTTGGCCTGGGCCAGCGCACGCTCCACCTCGGCGCGGTCGTGCCCGTCGACGGGACCGACGTACTTCAGCCCGAGGTCCTCGAACAGCCCTTGCGGCGCGAGAGCGTCCTTCATGCCCTTCTTCATCGCGTGCAGCGCGTCGTACACCGCAGGCCCGACACCGCGCACGCCGTTGAGCCTGCGCTTGACCATGTCGAGCACCTGCTCGTAGCGGGGGCTGGTGCGCAGCTGGGTGAGGTGGTTCGCGAGACCGCCGACCGTCGGGGTGTAGGAGCGCCCGTTGTCGTTGACGACGATCACCAGGCGCCGGTCGCTGCGGGCGCCGTCGGCGGCGATGTTGTTGAGCGCCTCCCAGGCCATGCCACCGGTCAGCGCGCCGTCACCGACGACCGCGACGACGTGTCGCTGCTCGCCGCGGATGGAGAACGCCTTGGCGAGCCCGTCGGCGTAGGACAGCGCGGTGCTCGCGTGGGAGTTCTCGACGATGTCGTGCTCGGACTCGGCCTGGCTCGGGTAGCCGGACAGCCCGCCCTCCTGACGGAGCCGGTCGAACCCCTCCGTGCGCCCGGTCAGGATCTTGTGGACGTAGGCCTGGTGCCCGGTGTCGAAAACCAGGCGGTCGGTCGGCGAGTCGAACGTGCGGTGCAGCGCCAGCGTGAGCTCGACCACACCGAGGTTGGGGCCGAGGTGGCCCCCGGTGCGGGAGACCTTGCGGACCAGGAAGTCACGGATCTCCGCAGCGAGCTCGGTCAGCTCGTCGTCGCTGAGGTCGCGGAGGTCACGTGGCCCGGTCACCCGGTCCAGCAGCGCCATCTGTCCCTCCTCGCGCCGACACCCGTCGACGGCCTAGATCACGTCAGTCTAGGGGTGGGTGACCACTGCGGAGGAGGCGGTGGAGGGAGTCCTCACAAGGTCCTCACAAGGGCACGGAAGGGCGCGCTGCAGCGCCGGCGGCCTTCCGCGAACCAGCGCTACTCCGCGCGACGCTGGTTGGGGAAGGGTCGGTGCGAGTCGTCGACGCCGAGGGCGCCGTCGATCACGTCCTGCTCGAGCTCACCTGGGGCGGACGCGGCAACCACCATCAGCTCGGTGACCAGCCGGATCTCCTCGACGGTCTCGTCGTCCTGCAGGTCAACGTCGAGTGCGTTTCCCATGTCGTCCTTCCGAGTCGGTTCACGCAGTACAACGGTCGGCCCCAGGTCCCAGTTATCACCCGTCCGGGTGAAACTGCCGTAGCCCTTTCGGGCTATATCGAAGTGATACCCCGCTGGGTTGTGGATACGCGCGCTTGACGAGGTGATTCCGGCCGAATTCTCAAGCAGGGAGCGGACGTGTCGACCACCGCGACGGCCGGCTCCACGAGACTGCCGATCCAGACACGTCCTTCGTGCTCGCGCACGCCTGTCGCCATGTGGAACCGCGAGGCGTCGGCGTCGATGTCGTGGACCAGGGCGCCGTCGTCGTCGAAGGCCATCACTCGCGCCGTACGCTTCGGCTTCGGCTGCAGCGCCGTCGGCGTTCGCCACGCCATCCGGCGCACCGGCATCGGCGCGCGCATCAGCCGCTCCACCACCGGGTCGGTCGTCGAGGCGATCGCGACCCAGATCGAGTCCGTCGCTGCCGCGGGCGATGTTGTCGGGATATCCGGGCAAATCGGACACGAACGGCTCGGTCCGACCTGCACGTTCCCCCGTCAGCCAGTGGCGTACGACGCTGCGACCGGCCGTCTGCGCGACCGCGATGTACGACTCGTCCGCCGAGAGGGCGACGCCGTTCGCGAACCGCAGTCCCTCGACGAGCACCTCGAGGTGACCATCGGGATCGCGACGCAGGAGCCGTCCGGAGCTGGTGTCCTCGATCATGTCCGCCCGCCACCGCTCGATGCCGTGGTGGCGCGAGCTGTCGGTGAACCAGATCGTGCCGTCGCCTCGCACGGCGGCGTTGTTGCAGAACTCCATCGGCTGGCCGTGCACGAGGCCGGTGAGCACCTCCAGCCGGCCGCTGCGGGGGTCCAGCGCGAGCAGGCCGCGCCGCGCGTCGCAGACGAGCAGCCGCCCGTCGGGCAGCAGCTCGATGCCGAGCGGGCGCCCGGCGGTGTTGCCCACCAGGTCGAGGCGGCGGCCGTCGGGCTGCACCCGCCAGATCGCGCCGTCCTCGGTGCCGGTGTAGACCGATCCGTCGGCGTCGACGACGACGTCCTCGGCGCCATGGCCGGGCACGGGGATCACGGTCAGCGGGGTCATCCACGGGAATCTATAGGCGGGCCACGAAGCGCTTGCCACGGAGGGCCTCCTCGACCAGTCCGACCGCCCGCCGCTCGCCCAGCAGCCGGGCCGCCTCGACGTGCCACGTCTCGACGGCCCTCTCGACGGTGTCCGGGTCGGCCACGTCGCGCAGCTCGGCGCGCGCCTCGCTGAGCCCTCGGCGCACCGCCGCCTGGCACGCCTCGACGTGCAGCACCGCGAAGCGGGCGAGCACCACCTCGTGCCGTCGCAGCACCGGGTAGGAGCGGAACTCCGGCGGGCAGAGGTCGAGCAGCCAGGCCACCGCGGTGTGCTCCCAGCCCGGCGCGTCCGGCGGCCGGACCCGCCTCGGCCACCCCGGCGGCACGACCAGCTGATCCATGGCCAAACTCTATCGAACATACGTTCGAACTACCACACCAGCGGTGGTTGAGGTGCGAGCGGAGCGAGCCTCGAAACCCCGTCGCACCTGCGCCAGGCCCGTGTCCACCTCCACCTCGCTGCCTGGGGTCGCCGAGGCGCGTCATTCTGCGGGCCAGAAGGTGCCCAGGCGCGTGATTGTGCGACGGGCCCGCAGAAGTGGCTCGCCTCGGCTCCTCGTGCACGCGCTCCGCGCAGCACGCCCTTGACCTCAAGTTGACTTCAAGTTGCAGGCTGTGAACGACATCGAAGCACAGACCGAAGGAGAACACTCACATGCCTGTCGCCGTCATCACCGGCGCGTCTCGGGGCCTCGGGGCCGCACTCGCCGCCGAGCTGGACCGTCGTGGCTGGGACCTGGTCGTCGACGCGCGCAACGGCAGCGCGCTCGCAGCGACACCCGGCCACCACGTCCCAGGGGACGTCACGGACCCGGCCCATCGCGAGGAGCTGACCCGCACGGCCCAGCGACTCGGCGGCGCCGCCCTGCTGGTCAACAACGCGAGCACGCTCGGGGCCAGCCCGATGCCGTCCGTCGCCGGCCTGTCACCGCAGACGCTCACCGCGACCCTCGAGACCAACGTGGTCGCGCCCCACGCGCTCACCCGGTCGCTGCTCCCCCAGCTGCTGGCCACCCGCGGCACCGTCGTGAACGTCACCTCCGACGCCTCCGTCGAGCCGTACGACGGCTGGGCCGCCTACGGCTCCTCCAAGGCGGCCCTGGACCACCTCACCCGCATCCTGGCCGCCGAGCAGCCGACGCTGCGCGTCTATGCCGTCGACCCCGGCGACATGCGCACCCAGATGCACCAGGACGCCTTCCCGGGCGAGGACATCTCCGACCGGCCGGAGCCGGCGACCGTGGTCCCCCACCTGCTGGCGTTGCTCGAGTCCGAGCCTGCCGAGCGGCCGCTACCGGGCTGCGGACATCCGCGTCGAGGCGGCCACGTCATGAGCGCCCTGGCGTTCGAGCTTCCCGCAGTCCGGCGAGGCGGACTCGCCTCCCGAGGCCCGCGGCCTGGCTCGCGACGAGGTCCGCATGCTGGTGGCCACGCCCGACCGGGTGGAGCACCGGCAGGCGCTCGACCTGCCCGACGTCCTCCACCCCGGGGACGTGCTCGTCGTCAACACCTCGGCGACGCTGCCCGCCGCCGTCGACCTGCCCGGCGACGAGCGCGTGCTGCACGTGTCGACCCAGCTCGACGACGGCGACTGGGTGGTGGAGCTGCGCCTGCCCGACGGCTCGGGGCCGACGTCGACCCGGAGGGCGAGACGCTCGCACCTCCCGGGCGGGGTGCACGCTCACGCGTGCGCGGTCCAGCATCCTGCGGGCCAGTCGACGGCTGTGGCGCGCCACGCCCTCGCCCGCCACCGACCGCGCGGCGTACCTGCTCGAGCCACGGTCGCCCGATCCGCTACCCCTACCTGCGGGGCGACTGGCCGCTCTCGGACTGGCAGAACGTCTACGCCGACGTGCCGGGCAGCGCAGAGATGCCGAGCGCCGGCCGGCCGCTGTCCGAGCGGCTGCTGGTCCGCCTGATGGCGCGCGGGTCGTCGATCGCCCCGATCGTGCTGCACACGGGCGTCTCGAGCCAGGAGGCTCACGAGCCGCCGCAGCCCGAGCAGTACGTCGTGCCCGAGTCGACCGCGCGACTCGTGGCATCGCGCGTGACGCCGGACGCCGGGTGTCGCCGTGGGCACCACGGTGGTTCGTGCCCTGGAGTCGGTGGCCGACGCAAGCGGGCGAGTGCATCCGTCGGCCGGCTGGACGTCGCTCGTGCTGGGACCGCAGCGCCCCGCCCGCGCGGTGGACGGGCTGCTGACCGGTCTGCACGAGGCCGGCGCGAGCCACCTCGACCTGCTGCAGGCGGTTGCGGGCGACGCGCTGGTCGAGCGGGCCTACCAGGTCGTGACGCACGGTCCGCGCGAGTACCTGTGGCACGAGTTCGGCGACACCATGCTGTTCCTGCGCTAGATCTAGCCCGCGAGGAACGACAGCCGCACCTCGCGGTCGGGGTTGTCGACGTTGAGGTCGACGAGGCAGATGCTCTGCCAGGTGCCCAGCGTGAGCCGACCGCCCACGACCGGGACCGTCGCGTACGGCGGCACGAGCGCCGGCATCACGTGCGAGCGCCCGTGCCCCGGCGACCCGTGCTGGTGCCGCCAACGGTCATCGGCGGGGAGCAGGTCACCGAGGGCGGCGAGGAGATCCTCGTCGCTGCCGGCACCGGTCTCGAGGATCGCGATGCCGGCAGTGGCGTGTGGCACGAACACGTGCAGCAGCCCGTCACCTTCGCCGGCTTCCTGCGACACGAACGACGAGCAGTCGCGCGTGATGTCGTGCACCACGTCGCGACTGCCCGTGCGGATCTCGAGAGTGGTGCTACGCATGCACCAACTCTCGCATGTCCCCATCGAGGTATGCCCTGGTCGTGCCTCGGCGGTGACCCAGCACCGCAGCGACCACTGCCACGGCGGCGTAGGCGATCGACAAGATGACGAACAGCCGGTACTGGTCCGCACCGGTCACCATGCCGAAGAAGAACGCGCCGCCGAAGGTGTTGAGCGTCGCATGCCACACGGCTGCGAGTGACCAGCGTCCGCCCGAAGCCACGAACATCTGCAGCACGATCATCTGGAAGGCGGCGTTCCCGACGATGCCCACGACCAAGGGCATCTCCCCGGAGATGATCAGCGGCACGTGCCAGAGGATGCGGACTGCCGACAGCATGACCCAGGCGCCGTAGATGCCGTGCTTCTTGAGCAGCAGGGGCGCCGCGAACGCCGTCCAGCCGGCCTCCTCGCCGAAGCCGACCATCACCAAGAAGATCACGAACGTCACGGGCAGCTCGGTCCACTGCCCGAGCTGGGCGATGGTGGGCAGACCGGCACCGAAGAGACTGTTGACGAGCGTGTCGACGACATGGATGGCGATCGGCGTGAGCACCGCGACGGCGTACCACTTGGGCGAAGCGCCCCACGAGCGCAGGCTCCGGCCCCACTCGCGCAGGCTCTCGCGCCCCTGCAGCGAGGCGACGACCAGCGCGGCGAAGAGCGGCCCGAGCGGCATGTTGCTCGGGTTCGAGCCGAGCCCGAAGGCAGCGGCGATGTAGACGCCCCAGCCGAACAGGCAGGCAAGAACCGCGAAGCTGAGGAACGGGTAGGCCCGGGCGACCCGGGTGACTGGAGACATGACGGTCCTTCCGCAGGTGACTGCCGGGTTTCGGCGTCACTCGCAACTCTCACCGTCGGGCCAGGTCGCGCACATCGGCCCGCGGACCCCACTTCGATTGGTACCTGAGGGTGAGACGAAGCCCCGCGATCTCCGTCTCCAGACCGATGAGCGCACCCCGAAGCGTCACTAGGGTGACGACGTGAGGGACAGCGGACACCGGATCAGCCGAGAGGACCTCTTCGACCTCACGCTCGGCCTGCTCTGCCTGGCCCTCGCGGTCGGTGTGCATCTCGGCGGCTCGGAGGCGGTCAGCCGAAACCTCGAGCCCAGTGTCTTCTCGGTCCTGCTGACGATCCTCGCGGTGGGCCCGCTCCTGGTTCGTCGCCGCTACCCCCTGACAGTGCTGGCGTCGACGCTGGCAGGCCTTCTCCTGCTGGTCGCCACCCGCAACACCGTCGGTGCCTCCACCCTCGGGTGCACGATCGCGCTCTACACCGTGGTCGCGGTGGCGCCGAGGCGACGGGCCGTCGTCGGCGTCGCGCTGATGGTCATCGCGGTCGCGATCGGGCTCGCGATGAATCCGGTGGACCTCAGCTCCGGCGGTGCCGTGGTGAACCTGGTGATCTTCACCGGAGCCGGCATCTTCGGCTACACCGTCCGGGAGCGGCGCGAGCGCTACGAGGCCGAGATGGTGTCGGCCCAGGAACGTGCCGCGCGAAGCGCCTCCGAGGAACGGCTCCGCATCACGCGCGAGCTGCACGACATCATCGGCCACGCGATGAGCGTGATGGTCGTGCAGGCAGGCGTTGCCGAACGGCTGCTCGACACCGACCCGGAGCGCGCGCGGTCCGCGGTCGCCGAGATCGGCGCCACCGGTCGGCGCTCGATGACCGAGATGCGACAGGTGCTCGACGCGTTGCGCGAGGGTGACGACGAGGCCCGGTCGCTCCCACGCGACCCGCTCCCGACGCTGGCGGAGGTGCCCGACCTGGTGGCGCGCGTCGAGTCGTCCGGCCTGCACGTGAGCGTGACCCAGGACGAACCAGCCGCCCACCCCTCCCTCCCCGACGGGCTGCAGCTCGCCGCCTACCGAGTGCTGCAGGAGGCCCTGACGAACTGTCTGGCTCACGCTGCCGCCACCAGGGCGTGGGTGGAGGTCCGCCAGGCCGACGGCGAGCTGGTGGTCGTTGTCACCGACGACGGACGGGGCGTGACGACGAGCAGGCACGCGCAGCGGGCAGGGGCTGGCAGGCATGCGCGAGCGGGTCGCGCTGTACGGCGGTGAGCTCACCACGGGTCCACGGCCGGAAGGTGGCTTCCGGGTCGAGGCCAGGTTCCCGCTGCCGGAGACGACGCAGCCGACAGGTTCGCTCGCGTGACCCGGGTCGTGGTCGCCGACGACCAGGAGCTCGTGCGCACCGGGTTCGCCCTGATCCTGGGCTCCGACCCGGACATCGAGGTGGTCGGCGAGGCCGCCGACGGCGCGACGGCGGTCTCGACTGGTCAGGGAGCAGCTGCCCGACGTCGTACTCATGGACATCCGGATGCCGGGCATGGACGGCATCGAGGCGACCCGGCACATCACCGGCGACGCGAAGACGGCCGGAGTGCGCGTCCTCGTCGTGACCACCTTCGACGGTGACGAGTACGTCGTCGACGCGCTACGAGCCGGCGCCAGCGGCTTCCTGCTCAAGGACACTCCGGCCGCGGAGCTCATCAACGCCGTCACCGTCGTCGCGGCCGGCGACGCCCTGCTGTCGCCCGCCGTGACCCTGCGGCTGATCGACCGCTTCGTGCGAGTGGAGGAGCCGCCGCCCGGGGACAGTGACGTGACGGTCCTCCCGCCCCTCACGCAGCGCGAGCGCGAGGTGCTGGTGTCCGTCGCCGAGGGGCTGTCCAACACAGAGATCGCCGACCGCCTGGTCGTCAGCTACTCGACCGTGAAGACGCACGTGAGCCACCTGCTCACCAAGCTGGACGCCCGCGACCGCGCCCAGCTCGTGATGATCGCCCACCGGGCGGGGCTGGCCGGCTGAGCTCACGTGCGGACCGATGTGGTCAGAGGATGCTGCGGAGCAGCAGCGCGAGCGCGGACGCCGCGCACACGACGAGCACGAGCGGCCGCACGTAGCGAGCCGGGAGCACCCGCCGCAGCGGTCGCGACAGCGCGAAGCCTGCCAGCAAGCACGGCACGTAGGCGAGAGCGAGCAGCAGCGACGTCAGCTCGACCTGCCCGGCGATGGCGAGGGCGAGCAGGCTCAGCGATGCGCCGAGCAGGAAGTAGACCGCCAGGGTGCACCTGATCTGCCGGGGCGGGCGGTGCTGCAGCAGGATCGCCAGCGGCGGGCCGCCGATCGACGTGGCCGTCCCGGTGATCCCGGAGGCGAAGCCCGCGACCGCGAGAGTGCGCCGGTTCACGGGCACCACGACCGAGCGCCACGTGAGCACCACGCTGACGAGCACCATCGCGCCCACGGCCAGCCCGATGCTGGACGCCGCGAGCACGCTCACGAGCCAGGCGCCCACGACCGTTCCGGGCAGTCTGGCCGCCATCGCCCAGCCGAGCGCCGGCCAGTCCACGGCGTCGTGCTCGCGCACCAGCGTGACCATCGGCAAGAACGCGGCCAGCCACAGCATCAGGCCCGGCATCAGGCTCGGTTCGAGCAACGTCACGAAGGGTGCCGCGACGAGCCCGAGCCCCAGTCCCACGAGGCCCTGCACCAAGGCCCCGAGCACGAACGTCGCGGCGAGCACCGCCACGACGCTCGTCGGCAGGTCGCCCAGGCTCAAGCCTTCAGCAGGCTGCGCAGCACGTAGGGCATGATCCCGCCGTGCCGGTAGTAGTCCGCCTCACCCGGGGTGTCGATCCGCACCACCGCGTCGAACTCGGTGTCGCCGGCCTTGACCTTCACCGTCTTCGGGCTCTTGCCGTCGTTGAGCTCGGTGACGCCGCTGATCGCGAAGGTCTCCTCGCCGCTGAGCCCGAGCGACTCGGCGCTCTCGCCCTCGGGGTACTGCAGCGGGAGAACGCCCATGCCGATGAGGTTCGAGCGGTGGATGCGCTCGTACGACTCAGCAATGACCGCCTTCACGCCGAGCAGTGCGGTGCCCTTGGCGGCCCAGTCACGTGAGGATCCGGAGCCGTACTCCTTGCCGGCCAGGATCACCAGCGGCGTGCCTGCCTCGGCGTACTTCTCGGACGCCTCGTAGATCGTGGTGACGTCGTTGCCGTCGGTGGTGAAGTCGACGGTGAACCCGCCCTCGGTGTCGGGTGCGAGCTGGTTGCGCAGCCGGATGTTCGCGAACGTGCCGCGGATCATCACCTCGTGGTTGCCGCGGCGTGACCCGTAGGAGTTGAAGTCGCGGTTATCGACGCCGTGGTCGGAGAGGTACTTGCCCGCGGGCGAGTCCTTCTTGATGGCGCCCGCCGGTGAGATGTGGTCGGTGGTCACGGAGTCGCCCAGCTTGGCGAGCACGCGTGCGCCCTCGATGTCCTCGACCGGCGCCGGGTCCTCCGGCATGCCGTCGAAGTACGGCGGCTTGCGGACGTAGGTCGAGTCCTCGTCCCACTCGAACGTGTCACCGGAGGGGGTCTCGAGGTTCTTCCACCGCTCGTCACCTGCGAACACGTCTGCGTAGTCGTCGGTGAACATGTCGGGGCTGATCGCGTCGGCGATGACGTCCTCGATCTCCGACAGCGTCGGCCACAGGTCCTTCATGAACACGTCGTTGCCGTCGGAGTCCTGGCCGAGCGGCTCCTCGAAGAGATCGACGTCCATCGAGCCGGCCAGCGCGTAGGCGACCACCAGCGGCGGTGACGCGAGGTAGTTCATCTTCACGTCCGGGTTGATCCGGCCCTCGAAGTTGCGGTTGCCGGACAGCACCGAGACGACCGCGAGGTCGTGCTCGTTGACGGCGTCGCTCACCTCGGGGATGAGCGGCCCGGAGTTGCCGATGCACGTCGTGCAGCCGTAGCCGACGAGGTTGAAGCCGAGCTTGTCGAGGTAGGGCGTCAGGCCGGCCTTCTCGTAGTAGTCGGAGACGACCTTCGAGCCAGGCGCCAGCGAGGTCTTGACCCACGGCTTGCGCTGCAGGCCCTTCTCGACCGCCTTCTTCGCGAGCAGCGCGGCGCCGATCATGACCGACGGGTTCGAGGTGTTCGTGCAGGACGTGATCGCCGCGATGGCGACGGCGCCGTGGTCGATCTCGAACTCGGTGCCGTCCTCGAGCTCGACGGTGACCAGGTTCTTCGGGCGGCCGGAGGGGTCGCCGGCCGGGTGCTCGTGCCAGTCGTCGGGCGCACCGTTCCCGTTGCCGCCCTCGGACTGCGACGGCGGGTCGCTCGAGGGGAAGGTGTCGTCCGAGGCCTCATCGACCTTGGACTTCTTCGCCTCGTCGGGCTTCTCCTGAGCGGGAACCCCGTGCTCTCCCGAGGATCCCTTCGCGTCGGCGTCCGCCTCGACGTAGTCGCCGAGGGCGCTGCGGAAGGCCTCCTTGGCGTCGCTCAGCGACACGCGGTCCTGCGGCCGCTTCGGCCCGGCGAGCGAGGGCACGACCTCGCCGAGGTCGAGCTCGAGCCTCTCCGAGTAGCGCGGCTCGGTGTAGTCGTCGCTCTGGGGGTCGTGCCAGAGGCCCTGCTCCTTGGCGTAGGCCTCGACGAGCGCGATCTGCTCGTCGGTGCGCCCGGTGAGCTTGAGGTACGTCGTGGTCTCCTCGTCGAGCGGGAACACCGCGATCGTCGAGCCGAACTCCGGCGACATGTTGCCGATCGTGGCGCGGTTCGCCAGCGGAAGCGCGGAGACGCCGTCGCCGTAGAACTCGACGAACTTCCCGACGACGCCGTGCTTGCGCAGCATCTCGGTGATCGTCAGCACCAGGTCTGTCGCCGTGGCACCTTCGGACAGCTCGCCGGTCAGCTTGAAGCCGACGACGCGCGGGATGAGCATCGAGACCGGCTGGCCGAGCATCGCGGCCTCCGCCTCGATGCCGCCGACGCCCCAGCCGACGACCCCGATGCCGTTGACCATCGTGGTGTGGGAGTCGGTGCCGACCAAGGTGTCGGGGTAGGCCTGGGTGACCGTGCCACCGTCGGTCTCCGTCTCGCGGGTGAAGACGGAGCGGGCGAGGTGCTCGATGTTGACCTGGTGCACGATGCCGGTGCCGGGCGGCACGACCTTGAAGTCGTCGAAGGCGCCCTGGCCCCACCGCAGGAACTGGTAGCGCTCCTTGTTGCGCTCGTACTCGATCTCGACGTTGCGCTCGAACGCCTCCGGCGTGCCGAAGACGTCGGCGATCACCGAGTGGTCGATGACCAGCTCGGCCGGGGCGAGCGGGTTGATCTTCGTGGCGTCGCCGCCGAGGTCGGACATCGCCTCGCGCATCGTGGCGAGGTCGACGATGCACGGGACTCCCGTGAAGTCCTGCATGATGACGCGGGCCGGGGTGAACTGGATCTCGGTGTCCGGCTCGGCATCGGGGTCCCAGCCGGCGAGAGCCTTGATGTCGTCAGCGGTGATGTTCGAGCCGTCCTCGGTGCGCAGCAGGCCCTCCAGCAGCACCTTGAGGCTGTAGGGCAGCGAGTCGACGTCGAGCCCCTCGCCCTCGACCGCGGCGAGCCGGAAGATCTCGTAGGACGCGTCACCGACCTCCAGCGTCCCCTTGGCTCCGAAGCTGTCCTCGCTGGTGCTGCCCGGCTTCGACATGCGTCATCTCCTCGCGTGGTCGCTCTGGTCGGTCCCATCTTGCCCACACCGTCGTACCCACTCGTGGGCGGACCAACAAACTATCTTGATATCAAGATACATGGCATCGAGAAGGGACGCCAGGCGGGTGTTGCTGCGCCCCTACCGCGGCGTGAGCAACGCGACGCACTCCACGTGGTGCGTCATCGGGAACATGTCGAACGCCCGGAGCGAGGTCAGTGCGTATCCGTGCTCGGCGAAGTACGCCACATCGCGGGCCAGGGCCGCCGGATCGCACGCGACGTAGGCGACCGCCCGAGGCTCGAGAGCGGCGATCGACGCGACCACCTTGCCCTTCGCACCGGTGCGGGGCGGGTCGAGGATCACCAGGTCGGCTCCGCTCCGGGCGGTCGAGGGCGCGCTGCACCCGGTCGCACTCGACGGTGACGTTCTGCAGGTCGAGCAGGTTTGCCGCCGCGTCATCGGCGGCAACTCGCTCGGACTCGACCGCGACCACCCGGCCGGACGGCCCCACCGCGCCGGCCAGCGCACCGGCGAACAGCCCCACGCCGGCGTACAGGTCGAGCGACCCTCTCCCCCGGGCGGGGCGCGAGCGCCTCGAGCACCGCACCCACCAGGGTGTCGGCAGCGCCGGGATGGACCTGCCAGAAGCCCGAGCCGTTGACCTGCCAGTCACGCTCTGCTGCTCGCTCGTGGAGCAGCAGCGGCCCGTCGGCGAACGTCGTGCCGTCGTGGGTCGTGACCAGCCGCAGGTGCTCTCCCGACGAGGACACGATCGCCTCGACGGACGCAGCATCGTGCCACTCCGCATCGAGCACCGAGGGCAGGTCCGGGTGGGCGATCAGGCAGTGGTCGACGGCCACGATGTCGTGCGAGCGGTGCTTGCGCAGGCCGGGCCGACCGGCGGGGTCCACGGCCCACTGCACCCGGCTTCGCCAACCCAGACCGCCGGAGTCCCCCGGCACCTCCTCCACGGTGACCGCGACGTCGAGGCCGGCCAGCCGCTGCAGCTGCTCGGCGACGACCGCCGCCTTCAGCCCTCGTTGCGCCTCGAGGGAGACGTGCTGGAAGTCGCAGCCGCCGCAACGACCCGGGCCGCTGAAGGGACAGGGCGGCTCGACCCGCTCGGCGGACGCCTCGAGCACCTCGACGGCATCGGCACGCAGGAAGCGGTCGCCCTCATCGCCCTCGGTCACCTCGGCGACCACCCGCTCCCCCGGCAACGCGTGGCGCACGAAGACCACGACGCCCTCGTGCCGGGCGACGACGAATCCGCCGTGCCCCGGCTTGCCGCAGGTGACCTCGAAGCGGCTGCCGACCAGGGACTCCTTCACACCCGGACGCTAGCGGGTGGATGTTTGGCCAACGCTTGACCCTGCCGCGCTGCACGGCACCATGCGCGGGGCCTGGGAACCCTGGTCTTCCCCTGCCTGACGCGCGGTCACGCTGTGGGGTCGCCGAGGCGCGTCATTCTGCGGGCTACACAGTGCCGAGGCGCGTGATTCTGCGACGGCCCGCAGAACGTGACGCGCCTCGGCTCCTTTTGAGATCGCGAGCGATCTCAGTGCAGGTCCCCGGAGTGGTCTTTCGTCTGGTCGCGCAGCACGCGGCCGCGGCGGACGTCGCCGGCGCGGACCTGGTTGACCGATCGGTCCGCCCGCTGCTTGGCGAGCACCGAGGAGCGCAGCTGGTAGGGCACCGACGTCACCATCACGCCGGGCGTGAACAACAGCCGACCCTTCAGCCGGAGCGCGGTCTGGTTGTGCAGCACCTGCTCCCACCAGCGGCCGACGACGTACTCCGGGATGTAGACGGCGACCACGCCGCGCGGGTTCGCGTCGCGGATGCTGCGGGTGTAGTCGACGATCGGCCGGATGATCTCGCGGTAGGGCGAGTACAGCACCTTGAGGGGTACGTCGATGCGCCGCTCGTCCCACTCCTGCAGGATCCGTGCCGTCTGCGCGGAGTCGACGTCGACCATCACCGCCTCGAGCAGGTTGGGACGTGACGCCTTGGCGTAGGCGAGCGCGCGCATCGTGGGCTTGTGAACCTTCGAGACGAGCACGACCGCGTGCACGCGCGTGGGCAGCACCTGGTCGTCGGCCTCGACAGTGAGCTCGCGGCCGACGTTGTCGTAGTGGCGGCGGATGCTCTTCATCAGCATGAAGAACGTGCCCATCGCCAAGATCGCGATCCACGCGCCGGCGAGGAACTTCGTGAGCAGCACGATCACGAACACGACCAACGGTCATGCCCAGGCCGAACGTGTTGATCGCCCGCGAGCGGAACATCCGTCGCCGTCGTTTTGGGTCCGTCTCGGTCTTGAGCAGCCTGGTCCAGTGCCGGATCATGCCGAGCTGGCTGAGGTTGAACGAGACGAAGACGCCGACGATGTAGAGCTGGATCAGCCGGGTGACCTCTGCGTCGAACGCGACGATCAGCGCGACAGCCATGAACGCGAGGATCAAGATGCCGTTGCTGTACGCGAGCCGGTCGCCGCGAGAGCTCAGCTGCCGCGGGAGGAAGCCGTCCTTGGCGAGGATCGACCCGAGGACCGGGAAGCCGTTGAAGGCCGTGTTCGCCGCAAGCACCAAGATGACCCCGGTCATCGCGATGACGAAGTAGAAGCCGAGGTCGAAGTCGTCGAACACCGCCCGCGCGATCTGTGCGATCACGGTGTGCTCGTCGTAGCCGTCGGGCAGCGGGCTGCCGTCCGGCTGACGGAGCCGGGTGAGGTCCGTCGGATCGACGAACTTCATGTTCATCTCGCGGGCGAGGAACATGATCGTGAGCAGCATCGTGATCGCGACCGTGGCCAGCAGCAGCAGCGTGGTGGCGGCGTTGCGGCTCTTCGGCTTCCGGAAGGCCGGCACGCCGTTCGAGATCGCCTCGACCCCGGTGAGTGCGGCACAGCCGGAGGAGAAGGCCCGGGCGAGCAGGGCTGCCATCGCGACGGCGGTGATCTGGCCCTCGTAGCCAGGGGCCTTGATCAAGACGAACTGTGCGCTCTCGACGTTCGGCAACGTCCCGTTGAGGGAGCGCACCGCCCCCCACACGCCCATGCCGAGGACGGCGAGCATGAAGCCGTAGGTCGGGATGGCGAAGAACGTGCCGGACTCACGGACGCCGCGCAGGTTCAGTGCAGCCAGCACCAGCACCAGCACACTCGCCCAGAAGGCCTCGTGGCCCGAGACGAAGTCCAGGGCCGACCCGGCGTTCTGCACACCGGACGAGATCGACACCGCCACGGTCATCACGTAGTCGACCAGCAGCGCGCTCGCCACCGTGACCCCGGCGTTCTGGCCGAGGTTGACCGTCGCCACCTCGTAGTCCCCGCCGCCGCTGGGGTAGGCGTGGACGTTCTGCCGGTACGACGTCACCACCGTCAACATCACCAGCGACACGAGGATGGCGATCTTCCACGACCAGACGAACGCCGAGACGCCGGCGACCGACAGCATGATGAAGACCTCGTCGGGGGCGTAGGCGACCGACGAGAGGGCGTCGCTGGCGAAGACCGGCAGCGCGATCCGCTTGGGAAGCAACGTCTCACCCAGCTGGGTGCTCCGGAGCTTGCGCCCGAGCAGCACGCGCTTGAAGACGTCGCCAACTCCCACGAGTGGAAAGGCTACGGCAGCCAGGTCACGCTTCGGGGCCGGTGCGACCAACCCGCCAAGGCGGACCCGTCCGGCGTAGTAGCGTCTGCCCCGTGCATGTCGTGATCATGGGCTGCGGCCGCGTCGGCTCGACGCTCGCCAAGTCGCTGGAGGACCGCGAGCACGACGTGTCGGTCATCGACAGCAATCCCGACGCGTTCCGGCGGCTCGGTCCGTCCTTCAACGGCACGAAGGTCACCGGCGTCGGCTTCGACCAGGACGTGCTGGAGCGGGCGGGCATCGAGAAGGCCGACGCCTTCGCCGCCGTCTCCAGCGGCGACAACTCCAACATCATCGCCGCCCGCGTCGCACGGGAGACCTTCGGCATCCAGCAGGTCGTGGCCCGCATCTACGACCCCGGGCGCGCCGAGGTCTACCAGCGGCTCGGGATCACGACCGTGGCCACCGTCAAGTGGACGGCCGACCAGGTGCTGCGCCGGCTGCTGCCCGCCGGCGCCGAGCCGGACTTCCGCGACCCGTCCGGCACCATCCGGGTCGACCATGTCCCGGTCACCGAGGCGTGGATCGGCCAGCGGACCGTGAAGCTCCAGCAGGAGTCCGGCAGCCGCATCGCGTGGATCGACCGACTCGGCGAAGGAATGCTGCCCGACCGCGACACCGTCATCCAGGAGGGCGACCTGCTGCACCTGGTGATGCGCGAGGGGAACGCCGATCATGTCTACGAGGTCTTCAACAACGGACCAGAGGACGCATGAACCCCCCCGAGGGAGGATGCCTGACTCGCGTCTCTCCGCATCGCGACCGGCGGCGTTGTCGTCGACTCGACGATGCTTCGCATCGCCTTGGCTCCTCCGCCTTGCCGGATCGCGCGCGGACGAGCCGCTCGCTTGACCGGCACCATCCCTCGCGGAGGTTCATCTGATGCGCGTCGCCATCGCCGGAGCCGGGGCCGTCGGCCGCTCGGTTGCCCGTGAGCTGATCGGCAACGGTCACCGCGTGCTGCTCATCGACAAGGACCCCGCGTCCCTCAAGCCCGAGCGCGTGCCCGACGCCGAGTGGCTGCTGGCCGACTCCTGCGAGATGTCCTCGCTCGAGGAGGCCAAGCTCGAGTCCTGCGACGTGGTCATCGCCGCGACCGGTGACGACAAGGTCAACCTGGTCACCTCACTGCTGGCCAAGACCGAGTTCGCGGTGCCTCGCACCGTCGCCCGCGTCAACCACCCGAACAACGAGTGGCTGTTCACCGAGGCGTGGGGCGTCGACGTCAACGTGTCGACGCCGCGCATCATGTCCGCGCTGGTCGAGGAGGCCGTCTCGATCGGTGACATCGTGCGGCTGTTCACGTTCCGGCAGGGCGACGCGAACCTCGTCGAGATCACGCTTCCCGACGACTCGCCGTACGTCGGCAAGCCGGTGGGCCTGATCCCGTGGCCGGAGAACACCGCACTGGTCACGATCCTGCGCGACGGCAAGGTCTACACGCCCGACGCAGAGCAACCCATCGAGGAGGGCGACGAGCTGTTGTTCGTGGCCTCGGCCGACAGCGAGGCGCCGCTTCAGGAGCTGCTGTCGCCTGCGGGTGGGGAGTAGGTCTCTTCAGGCTCGCCCTCCGGCCTGACAGGGGTGTGGTTGCGGGCCAGGAGCCAGGCCATCCCGGCAAGGGCCAGGATCTGCAGGGGCCAGCCCATCACGATCTTGGTGACGCCGAGGGCGGCGATCATCGCCGACGGGTCTTCGGCGGCCTTGCCCGCCAGCCAGATCGGCGCCTGCACCACGACGCGAGCCACACACGGGACGGCAAGCATCCAGGTGAGGTTGCGGCACAGCCGGACGATCTGAGCGTCGCGGTGCCAGTCGGTGGGGTCACCGGCGACGCTGCCGACCATGAAGCCGACCAGCGGCCAGCCGATGATGTTGCTCAGTGACCATCAAGGTGGCGTAGGCGGCGTTGTAGATGAGCCCGGGCAGGAAGTACGCAAGCGCCTGCTGGTCCGCGTCTCCGCCGTTTCGCGCGGACATCCAGGCGAACAGCGAGCCGATGCCGATGCCGACGATGCTGTTGAGCACGAACTGCACGCTCGAGCGGTGCACGATCCGGGCAACGAGGAGGACCAGCGCGGTCGCGACGCTGACGATGATCGCGAGCCGCAGCTCGTGGGTGGTGAGGAAGAGGACCGTGAAGACGATGGTCGGAACCGCCGCCTCCAGCATGCCGCGCCGGCCACCGAGGGCCTTGGCGAGCTGGGCGCGCACGACCTGCTCGACCGTCTCCGCCGCCACGTGCCCGGCGGCAGGCTGAGACGTCGTCAACGGGTCACTTGAGCTCGTAGCGCGGGTTGAACATCACCCGCAGCTTGTCCTGGGCGCCCGACGCGCCCCATGACCTTGACCGCCCGGCCGGGCTCGATGCCCGCGATGCGGCGACGCCCGAGCCACACCAGCGTGATGAGACCGGAGCCGTCCTACAGCTCGGCCTCGAGCGCCGGCACTCCCCCACGCGGCCGCAGCGTCACGGTGCGCAGGCTGCCCTGCAGCTCGACTCGCTGGCGGTCGGTCGCGTCCTCGATCGGGCAGCAACCGGCCTTGACGGCGTCCTTCTTGAGCTCTCGGGCCTCCTGGTCGGTGCTGTTGGCCCAATTGCTCAGGCTCTTGCGGAGCTTGCCCTTGACCTCGGTCATGCCTCCAGGGTATCTCGCCGCGCCAGCTCGGTCAGCCGGCCGGGGAAGCGCCCGGCGGCAGGGTCAGCGGCAGCGCGTCACCTGGCGGCACCGGTCCCGTCCCGCGGCGTACGACGATGTCGCGCAATGCCGTCTCGACGTCACCGTCGTCGTCGTACTCCAGGGCGGGACGTCCGAACAGGGTGGCGCGCAGCATCCAGCGCGGACCGGGGATGCCGACGACCACGGACTGCTGCTGGGCGCGCCCGCCCTGGGCGTCGACCATCAGCGAGACCAACAGCTCCGTGCCCCAGGGGCCGGGACGCTCGGTCGCGGTGCCACCCATCTGGGCGACCTCGGCAGCGACCGCCTTCCGGGAGGTCGTCCCAGATGTCGCCGTGTCGCGGCGCGGCGAACGCCCGCACCTCGGCCGCTCCGTCCTCGGCCGTCAAGATCACCGCGACCACCTCGCCGGTGGCCTCGTCGACCTGGAGCTGGACATCGACGGTCGTCCTGCGGGGTGACGAGCAGGCTGCCCAGGTCGATCCGGGGGTCGTCGTCCTCCTCGATGGTGACCTCGGACTCGTCCCACGGTCCGCGGGCCCGCAGGTCGGGGTCGTCCGCCGCGCTCTCGTCGGCGTCGTCGTCGCGAGGTCCGCAGCGTCGTCAACGTCGTCCGGCTCGACATCGGCCTTCTTGCGGCGGAACATCAGCGACCCTCCTCCGGGGTGTGGGCGAAACCACCCGTCGAACCGTACCCACCGGCACCGCGAGCCGAGCCGGGCAGGCGCTCCACCTCGACGAACCGCGCCTTCTCGACCTGCTGCACGACCAGCTGCGCGACCCGGTCGCCTCGCGAGAGGTCCACCGCCTTGGCCGGGTCGAGGTTGACCAGCAGGACGCTGACCTCGCCGCGGTAGCCCGCATCGACGGTGCCGGGCGCGTTGACGATGCTGACGCCGAGCTTCGCGGCGAGGCCGGAGCGCGGGTGCACCAGCCCGACGTAGCCGTCGGGCAGCGCGAGTGCGATGCCGGTCGGGACCAGCGCCCGCTCGCCCGGCTCGAGGTGCACGTCGACGGTGCGTCACGAGGTCGGCGCCTGCGTCCCCGGGGTGGGCGTACGACGGCAGCGGCACGTCCTGGTCGAGCCGGGTGATCAAGATGTCGACCGTGCCCTCGGTTGTGCCCGCCATGGCCCGCACCCTATCCGTGGGTGGAGGCGGCCCGATGCCAGGATGAGCGCCATGCCCGAGCCTCCCGTGCACGAGCTGTACGACGAGCGGCTCGGCGTGCCGCTGCGCTGGTGGGCGCTCGCCACGATGTTCCTGGCCAGCATGCTGCGTCGCGTTCTTGGTGGCGACACCGCTGTGGCTCGCGCTGTCGGCGACCGCACTGCTCACCGCGCTGCTCGTCGTGGTCTTCGTCGGGCTACGGCTCGGCCGAGGTCACCGTCGCCGACGGGATGCTCCACGCCGGCCGGGCGCGCATCGAGGTCCGTCACCTCGGCGAGGCGCATGCGCTCGACGCCGAGGCGCTGCGGCTGCTGGCGGGCCGGGACGCCGACGCCCGCGCGTACCTGCTGCTGCGCCCCTACCTGCGCCGAGGCGGTGCGCGTCGACGTCGACGACCCGGCCGACCCGACGCCGTACTGGCTGGTCAGCACGCGGCACCCGGACGCGGCTGGTCGCCGCGCTCGAGGCCGCCGAGTGCCGCCCGGCGGTCGATGAGAGAGTGCCGATGGCATCACCCCGACCAGTCTGGGTAGGAAGTCGGGGACGCCCTGCGTGAAGGAGAACGAGATGGCTTCGGGTTCGAAGGCATACACGCGTGCTCGGGCTGGTCGCGACGTTCGGCGCCACGATCGCCGCGCGCAAGGCGCTGACCGCGACGTGGAAGCTGTCGACCGGCAAGCAGCCGCCGAGCAACCCCGAGCACCCCGACGTCTCGATGGGCGAGGCCATCGCCTGGGCCGTGGCCAGCGGTGTCGCGGTCGGTCTGGCGCGCATGCTCGCCACGCGCAAGGCCGCCGACTACTACCGCCGCTCGACGGGCCACCTGCCCACCAACCTCGAGGACGTCGAGGTCTGACTCCGGCAGACGACGAAGGCCGGGATCCCCGTCGTGGGGTCCCGGCCTCTCTTCGTCTCATCAGCCTCTGTGTCAGGCGCAGTCCTTGCAGATCAGCTTCTTCGCGTCCGCCAGCTGGCTGCGGTGGTGCACCAGGAAGCAGCTCATGCAGGTGAACTCGTCGTCCTGGCGCGGTCGAACCTCGACCGCGAGCTCCTCGTGGGACAGGTCGGCGCCGGGGAGCTCGAAGGACTCGGCCGCTTCGGCCTCGTCCTCGTCGACCTTGCCGGAGTTCTTGTCGTGGCGACGAGCCTTGAGCTCCTCGAGGCTCTCTTCGCTCGTGGTCCTCCTCGTTCTTGCGAGGGGCGTCGTAGTCAGTTGCCATGTCGGGTCTCCTCCCCCCGGGTCGTGCGTGCTGGTCCGTGTCGTCTGTGTGCCGCTGCGTGGCGGATTGTGCACCATGGGAGGCCCGTCCGGCGAGACCATTGCCGATGATGTCGCCAGACTCACCTTTCAACCCAGGTGCAGCGGCCTCAACATCGGCCCTGTCGCGGCTATTCCCGGGCGCGATCAGCAGGTCAGGACAGGAATCCGCACGCGCTCGACGAGCGTCCAGGAACTCCTCGAAGCCCGCCTCGGGGCGCGCAGACGTAGCAGTCGCCGCCGCCGACCCCGCGGCGCTGCTCGAGCACGGCGCCGGCCTCGGTGGCGACCAGGCCGCCGGCGGCGACGTCCCAGGAGTTGAGACCCTCCTCGACGAACCCGTCGAGCCGCCCGGCGGCGACGGCGCAGAGGTCGAGCGCGGCGGACCCCATCCGCCGGATGTCGCGGACCTCGCGCAGCATGGCCGAGACGGCGACCGTCTGCTTCAGCTTGATCGGCCTCGACGTAGTTGAAGCCGGTGCCGACCAGCCGCTGCGACAGCGGCTTTGCGACCTCGCCGACGTGGAGACGCTCGCCGTCGAGGAAGGCGCCCCCGCCGCGCGTCGCGGTGAACCGCTCGCCGCTGGGCACGTTGACGACGACCCCCGCGACCACCTCGCCGTCGACGGCGGCCGCGATGGAGACGGCGTACTGCGGGATGCCGTAGACGAAGTTCACGGTGCCGTCGATGGGGTCGACGATCCAGACGACGCCGCTGGTCGGAGCCGGACTCGGCACCCTCCTCGCCGACGAACCCGTCGCCCGGGCGAGCTGCCATCAGCCGGTCGAAGATCAGCCGCTCGGTCGCCTGGTCGACCTCGGTGACGACGTCGACCGGGCTGGACTTGGTGCCGGACACCTCGACGCCCTCGCGGCGACGGTGCCTGACCAGCTCGGCGGCCTCGATCGCGACGTCGACGGCGAGCGTCGAGCAGCTCGTCGTGGCTCAGGCCGACAGACCGGCTCAGCCCCTCCCCGCACAGCGCCGGGCGCGGGCCGGCCGGGTTGGGGCAGCAGCCGGCGGGCAGAGGTCCCACGACGGGCTCAGCGAGCCGACGCGTGGCGCGCCTCGGCTCCTCGCCCCGCTCCGCGGCAGCCCGCTCGAGGAGCAGGTCGCGGACCATCGCGACGAAGCGCGGGTCGACGCCCGGCGGTGGCGGCGCGCGCGAACGCCATGCCCGCCTTCTCGGCGGTCGCGCTCGCCTCGGTGTCGAGGTCGTAGATGACCTCCATGTGGTCGGACACGAACCCGATCGGGAACCACCACGACGCCCCCGACCCCGTGCTCGGCGAGCTCGTCGATGCGGTCGTTGACGTCGGGCTCCAGCCACGGCACGCTCGGCGGGCCCGGACCGCGAGCAGAAGACCAGCTCCGTCGGGTAGCGGTGGCCCGGTCTCCTGGCGGATCCGCTCGCCGATCTCCTCGGCGACCGACACGGTGCTGGGCGACGTACGCGCCGCCGTGCGGGCCCGGACGCCGTCGTTCATCGCCTCGGGATCGAGTGGGTGACGAACAGCAGGTGGGCGTCGCGGCGGGCGGCGTCGGCCAGGTCGGCGAGCGCGGTGAGGGTCGCGTCGACCATCGGCTCCACGAAGCCGGGGTGGTTGAAGTAGTGGCGCAGCCGGTCGAGCCGCGGCGCGTCGCCGTGCTCCTGACCGGTCGGCGACACGCGTCGGCGAGGTTCTCGCGGTACTGCCGGCAGCCGGAGTACGACGAGTAGGCGCTGGTCACCAGGCACGCGGCCCGCCGGACGCCGTCGGCCCGCATCTGCCGCGAGCGCGTCGGCGAGGTAGGGGTGCCAGTTGCGGTTGCCCCAGTAGACCGGGAGGTCGATGCCGGCCGGCGCAGGTCCTCCTCGACGGCGGCGACGAACGCGCGGTTCTGGTCGTTGATCGGGCTGCGGCCGCCGAAGCGGTGGTAGTGCTCGCCGACCTCCTCGAGCCGCTCGCGGGGGATGCCGCGGCCGCGGGTGACGTTCTCCAGGAACGGCAGCACGTCGTCGGGCTGCTCCGGCCCGCCGAACGAGACCAGCAGCAAGGCGTCGTACGGCGCGAGGTCGGGGGGCATGCGGCTCCGATCCTAGGATCCAGGCATGATGCTGCACGACCTACCGCCGGGTGCTCGGCCCTGCCCGGAGCCCTGGTGTTCTCGATGAGCGGGCTGGTCGCCCGGCTGCCGATCTCGATGGTCAGCCTCGGCATCGTGCTGCTGGTCTCGACGCGCACCGGCTCCTACTCGCTCGCCGGCGCGGTCTCCGCGGCGTTCCTGGTCGCCAACGCGGTGCTCGCGGTGCCGCAGGCCCGGCTCATCGACCGGCTCGGGCAGAGCCGGGTGCTGCCGCGCCGCGGTGACGCGTCTTCGCCGTCGGGCTGGCGCTGATGATGGTCGCGGTCGAGACCGGACGCGGCGCCGCCGTGGCCCCACCTCTTCGCGGCCGTCTCGGGCGCGGCGATGCCGCAGATCGGCTCCGTGCGTGCGGGCCCGGTGGTCCCACCTCGTCCGGACAAGCGGCGCTGCAGACCGCGTTCGCGTTCGAGGCGGTCGTCGACGAGGTCGGTCTTCATCGTCGGCCCGACGCTGGTGACCGTGCTCGCCACCGTGGTCCACCCGCTCGCCGGGCTGGTCACCGCGGCGCGTCGCCGCCGCGGCCGGCACGGCGGTGTTCGTCTCCCAGCGGCGCACCGAGCCGCCCGCGTCCGCAGGGGCCGCCGGAGCGCCGCGGCCGGCGCCATGCCGTGGGCGATGCTGGTCCCGCTGGTGGTGTGCGCGTTCGCCATGGGGGTGCTGCTCGGTGGCGCCGAGGTGGCGACCGTCGCGTTCGCCGAGGAGCAGGGCGACAAGGCGCTCGCCGGCCTGCTGCTGGCGATCTGGGCGCTGGGCAGCCTGCTGTCCGGGGTCATCACCGGCGCGGCTCGGATCACGCTCTCCAACGCGACCCGGTTCCGCTGGGGGCTGCTCGCGCTCGGCCGTGCTGATGGTGCCGCTGCCGTTCGTGAACGGCTTCTTGCTGCTGGGGGTGTTCCTGTTCCTGGCCGGCTTCGCGATCTCCCCGACGCTGATCGCCAGCTTCGCGTGGATCGAGGAGATGGTGCCCGCCGGCCGGCTGACCGAGGGCATGACGCTGTTCACCACCGGGCTGGCGCGCGGGCCTCGCGCCGGGCGCCGCGGTCGTCGGCTTGGTCATCGACGCGTCCGGTGCGTCCGCGTGCTTCTGGGTGTCGGTGGTCGCCGGGTTCGTCGGCGCCGCCCTGGCGGTTCGCCGGCCGCAGGGCTCAGCGCGGCAGGCGAGCCATCGCCCACCGGATCGTCCGCGTGAGCGCCGCGCCGGTGGCGCGGACCAGCGACCCGCTCGGTCACCGGCAGGTAGGGCAGCCGCAGCTTGCGGCGTGCCCACAGCCGGCATCAGCGCGACCGCCGACGCCGCCAGTCCGGCGTACGGCGCCCGCGCGAGCAGCGGCAGCGGCGGGCTGACGCAGCAGGAACCGCGCGGTCTCGCCGGGCCGCCGGGGTGCCCTCCAGCTCGGGCCGGTAGGCCGCGCAGCTGCGTCGCGCAGCTCCGCCTCGGTGCGGGGCGGGTCGACCACGCCGAGCGCCTCGGCGACCCGAGCGGTCTCGGCGACGTAGGTGTCGCGTCCCTCGGCGTCCAGCGGGTGCTGCGCCGTAGCGCTGGTGCGCGGCCAGGAAGCTGTCGATCTCGGCGACGTGCACCCACGCGGAGCAGGTGCGGGTCGGACGCGGCGTACGCGCGACCGTCGGGCGCGGTGCCGACGACCCGCTCGTGCACGCGCGCGGATCGGCGCGCACCATCTTCTCGGCGTCCTCGGCGGTTCCGAACGTCGTGACGGCCAGGAAGTACGACGTGCGCTGCAGCCGCCCCCACGGGTCGCCCTCGAAGCCGGAGTGGTCCATCACCCCGGCCATCGCCAGCGGGTGCAGCGACTGCATCAGCAGCGCGCGGATCCCGCCGACGAACATCGACGCGTCGCCGTGCACCTGCCGGATCGGCGCGCCCGTCCTCGAACCAGCGAGGCCCGTCGGCGCTGTGGATCCGCTCGCGGCGCCGCGGACCCTCGGGGCCGGCGACCCGTGCGAAGAGCCGGTCGCCCATGTCCCGGCGGACGTCGGAGACGACGGGGAGACCGGGTACTCGGGGCACGCCTTCGAGTATGCCGGGCCGTACCCGGTCCGTGCCGTGACGATGCGCTGCATGACGAGCACGCGCGGACCTGGCGAAGCTGGTCCGGGCTGACCACCTCCGACCCCACGCAGGTCCTGGCTCCCACGACAGCCCGTCCGAGGTCGTCGACGCCGTGCGTCGCCGCCCGGGCCAACGGGCTGCGGGTCAAGATGGTCGGCTCGGGCCACTCGTTCACCGACATCGCCGCTGACCGACGGCCTGCTGCTGCGGCCCGACCGGCTGGTCGGCGTCACCGCGGTCGACCGGGACGCGATGACCGTCACGGTCCTGGCCGGCACTCCGCTGCACGTGCTCAACGACCGCGCTGCACGGGCTCGGGCTGGCGCTGCACAACATGGGCGACATCGACCGGCAGACCGTCGCCGGGGCGATCTCGACCGGCACGCACGGCACCGGTGGCCGCCGCGCGTCGCTGTCGGCGCAGGTCGTCGGCGTCGAGCTGGTGACCGGCGACGGGTCCGTGCGTCACGCCCGCGCCGACGGCACCGCGGAGCAGGTGGCGCTGCTCGATGCGGCCCGGCTCGGGCTCGGGCGCGCTCGGCATCGTCACCGCGGTCACGTTCCGGGTGGAGCCGGCCTTCACCTTGCCGCCGTCGAGGACGCCGATGTCGTGGGCCGAGGTCGTGCGACGGCTTCGACGACCTCGTCGACGCGGAACGAGCACTTCGAGGCGTACTGGTTCCCGCACACCGACCGGATGCTGGTCAAGCGCAACAACCGCACCGACGACGCCCGCGCCGCTCTCCCGGCGTGCGCGCGCCTACGTCGACGACGAGCTGCTGTCCAACACGGCCTTCGGCGCGGTCAACCGGGTCGGGCAACGTCGCCCCCGCCCTCGTGCCCCGGCTCAACCGGGTCGTCCGCGCGCGCGCTGTCGGCCCGCACCTACAGCGACACCTCGCACCGGGTGTTCGTCGTCGTCGCGCCGGGTGCTGTTCCGCGAGATGGAGTACGCCGTGCCGCGCGAGGTCGGCATGCAGGCGCTCACCGAGGCCCGGGCGCTGATCGAGCAGCAGGACTGGCGGATCAGCTTCCCGGTCGAGATCCGCCACGCTCCGCCGAGACGGCATCTGGCTGTCGACCGCGCACGACCGCGCCTCGGTCTACCTGGCGTTCCACGTCAACGCCCGGACCGACCACACGGCCGTACTTCACCGGGGTCGAGCAGGTGCTCAGGCGCTACGACGGCCGGCCGCACTGGGGCAAGCTGCACACCCGCACGGCCGAGGACCTGCGCGTCGACGTACCCGCGGCTACGCCGACTTCGTCGTCGCTGCGCGACCGGCTCGACCCGGACCGGCTGTTCACCAACCGCTACCTCGACCGGGTGCTCGGACCCTGAGACCCGGCTCGACCCACCGGTGCGGCCTCCCACCGCGGCGGAGTCGAACAAGTAGGCTCACGCGCAGACCGGATGAAGGAGCGGGCGACCCCCATGAAGGCGCAGGACCTCACGCTCGTGGGACTGACCGAGGACCACCAGAAGCTGGTGATGGTCAGCGACGCGGGCGAGGAGTTCACCCTTCCTGCCGACGCCAGACTCCGGGCCGCCCTTCGCGGCGATCACGCCCGACTCGGCCAGTTGGAGATCACGATGGACAGCGCCCTACGCCCCCGCGACATCCAGGCACGCATCCGCGCGGGGGAATCCCCCGAGCACGTCGCCTCCGCCGCACAGACCAGCCTCGACAAGGTGATGGGCTACGCCACCCCCGTGCTGGCCGAGCGCGCGCACATCGCCCGCAGCGCCCAGAAGGCCTCGGTGCGCCGCAAGACGACCGACCGCTCCCCTCAGCTGCTAGGCGACGCGGTGGCCGAGCGGCTCTACGCGCGCAACGTCGACCCCGAGGCGGTCGAGTGGGACGCCTGGCGACGAGACGACGGACGCTGGACCCTGGTCGCCGACTACCGCTCCGGCGAGAGCCCCCGGCATGCCGAGTTCGTCTTCGACGCACCCGGTCGCTACGTGGTCGCGGACGACGACGAGGCCCGCTGGCTGGTCGGTGAGCAGTCACCGCTGACGGGTCCGCAGCCTCGGGTGACGCCCGGCCCGCGGCGGCTGTCCGCGGTCGGCCCCGACACCGGCATCGATGGCGGCGCCGACGACGAGCTGCCGCTGGGTGAGGACGCCATCGGGCTCGTCACCGCGGACTCGGCCCCGTCGACGACCGAGACTGAGGCCGACAACGACACCGAGGACCTCTCCGCGACCGCCTCGCTGCTGCGCGCCTCCGGCGACGCCGACTGGATCGCCACCCAGGCGAGCGAGCGCGTGCTCCCGCACCAGCCGCAGCCCGACGGCCAGCACCCCGTCGAGCTGGGCAGCGAGGCCGACGCTGCCGATGCCGGCTCGGACGACACCGCACCCGACCCGGCTTCCGAGTCTGGGCAGCCGGCTCCCCGCCGCGCGGCGAAGCGCAACCGCCGCCCCTCGGTGCCGAGCTGGGACGAGATCATGTTCGGCGGCAAGGAGTAGTAGCCGTATCTGTACATCTCACCCGGTCCGGGTGAGACATTTCGCCCCACATCCGCCTTATCCTCCTGCTGACCTGGGCTTGGCAGATCGGGCATGCCTGTGGGTCGATGGTGGACGGCAAGCGCAGCGTTGGTGGTCGTGCTCACGGCCTGGCTCTTCGTCGTGGGGGCTCCGGCTCCCTCGACCGCCGCGGTAGCCGGGATCAACCCGGTCCGGCTGCCGCTGGGCGGCCATCCCGCGAACAGCGGCTTCCTGGTGTTCGTCGAGGACGACGTCACGTTGAACGCCGACGAGTCCGAGGGCACCCTCGCGATGGGCGGCGACCTGACGATCGCCAGCAACTACAACGTGGCGGCCGGCTCGGTGCCGGTCGACTCCACCTTCACCGCCCCCAACGACTCCGGCCCCACCTTCTTGTACGTCGGCGGTGGTCTCACCTGGGCGAACCCGAACTCTGTCGTCAACATCGAGAACAACGGCTTCACGAAGATCGCCCAGACGAGCACGTACACGGCCTTCAACACCGACAACAACAACGCGAACGTCAACTACCGGATCGTCCCGCAGGGGTCGCCCTACAACGTCAACCCGCACATCGACGGCCGCACGCACGCGCAGACGCCTGCGTCGATCGCGACGCCTGTGCCCAGCTCGCTCATCGACGTCCCTGCGGCCTTCGGGCTGTACCGCGACACGACGCAGCAGCTTGCCTCCTGCGCGGAGACCGTGACGCTGACGACCGCCAACGGCGATCCGCTCGGACCCATCGGGCCTGGCGACCAGGGCTACCTGACGCTGGAGCCCGGTGTCACCAACGTCCTCGAGCTCACCGCGGACGAGCTCGATGACCTGGCCAGCCTCACGTTCCGCTCCCAGCCGAGCGCGTCTGCTCCCCTGCTCGTCAACGTGACCGGCACGTCCTTCGACGGCAACTTCCCGAACCTCGCAGGCATCGGTGGCGCCCAGGCGCCGTACATCTTGTGGAACTTCGCGAACGCCACGTCGATCAACGTGACCGAGGGCGGCGCGACCGTCGAGGGCACGCTGTACGCCCCCAACGCGGACCTGCGGTGGCGACCGAGCCAGAACATCGAGGGCAACGTGATCGCCGCGGACTTCACACACGGCCCGACCGTCGCGCCACCGGGCCAGGTGCGGGAGGTCCACGACTTCCCGTTCGCGACGACGCTGACGTGCGTGGACGCGACGCCGACCGAGACCCGACCGGACGCCGACGAGACACCTACCGAGACACCCACAGAGACACCCGACCGAGACACCCACCGAGACACCCACGGAGACACCCACGGAGACACCGACCGAGTCCCCCGTCGAGTCGCCCAGCGACTCGTCGTCCGGCACCGTCCTGCCGGCCGAGGCGGAGGCCGGTGACCCGGGCGCCGGCGGTGCCGGGGGCATTGCCGGCGTCAGCGTGGTCGACGGCGACCCCGACGACAGCGCCTCGTACACCGGAGGGCTCGGCTCGACAGGAGGCCCCGCCTTCTTGCTGCTCCTCTTCGGCGTCGTCGCCGTCGCCACTGGTGTCGTCCTGACCCGGATGCCCACCGGTCGGCACCAGCACGGTGTCGATGACGGGTGACCGGTCCGGTGCCGGAGTGGACAGCGCACGTTACTGTTCAGTAACATCTGTGGGGGTAAGAGAGTAAGAGTCCTCTTCGTCCCCACAACCCGCGGATGGTCCCCATGGCGTACTTCGTGACCGGAGCGACCGGCTTCATCGGCCGGCACCTGGTCCAGGAGCTTCTCGACAACCGCGAGGACGAGATCTTCGTGCTCGTCCGGAAGGGGTCGAAGGAGCCGCATCGAGCGACTGCTTCGCTCGTGGGGCAACCCGGCGCGGGTGAGCACGGTGACCGGCGACCTGACCAAGCCGCGGCTCGGGGTCGCCAAGAGCTGGATCGCCCAGCACCAGGGCTCGATCGACCACTTCTTCCACGTGGCGGCGCTCTACGACATGACCGCCTCCGACGAGCTCAACGAGCAGCTGAACGTCGGGGGCACCCGCGCCGCGCTCGAGCTCGCCGACGCGCTCGACGCCGGCGTGTTCCACCAGGTCTCCTCGATCGCCGCGTCCGGTGACTACCACGGCTGTCTACGACGAGACGATGTTCGACGTGGGCCAGGGGCTGCCCTCGTCGTACCACCGCACGAAGTTCGACTCCGAGCGCATCGTCCGCGAGGAGTCGACGGTGCCCTGGCGGGTCTACCGGCCGGCCGTCGTGGTGGGTCACTCCGAGACCGGCGAGATGGACAAGATCGACGGTCCCTACTACTTCTTCCCGCTCTTCAAGCGGCTCCGCGACAACCTGCCGCAGTGGCTGCCGATCCTCGGTGTCGACATGGGCGACACCAACGTCGTGCCTGTCGACTACGTCGCCAAGGCGATGGACCACATCGCGCACCAGCCCGGTCTCGACGGCCAGGCCTTCCACCTGGTGAACCCCGAGCCGCAGCCGACCGTCGAGCTGATCAACACCTTCGCGGAGGCGGCCAAGGCACCCAAGTTCGCGGTGCCGGTGGACCGCCGGGTCACGGGGGTGCTGCCGACCAGCGTGCTGCCGCGGGCGCTGCGCCCCACCGGTCTCGTCCAGAACCTGCTCCGCACCGCGCCGGCCCAGCTGGCGCTGCGCGAGACGATCGGCCGGCTCGGCATCCCGCCGGAGGTCCTCGAGCACGTCTCGTTCCCGACCAACTACGCGTCGCAGCGCACCGAGCGGGCACTGGCCGGCTCCGGCATCTCGTGCCCCGACCTCGAGGGGTACGCCGCGACGCTGTGGGCCTACTGGGAGGAGCACCTCGACCAGACCACCGCCAACGACGACGACATCGTGGAGAAGGTGCGTGACCGACGGTGGTGATCACCGGTGCCTCCTCCGGCATCGGCAAGGTAGTTGCGCTCAAGGTCGCGCAGGCCGGCGGCATCCCGATCCTGGTGGCGCGCGGCAAGGACAAGCTCGAGGACACCAAGGCCGAGATCGAGGGACACGGCGGCCAGGCATTCGTCTACGGCTGCGACCTGTCGGACATGGAGGCCATCGACGCACTGTGCGAGCAGCTCATCGCCGAGCACCCGTCGATCGACTTCGTGGTCAACAACGCCGGCCGCTCGATCCGCCGCTCCCTGGCGCTGTCCGAGGACCGCTTCCACGACTTCGAGCGCACCATGCAGCTCAACTACTTCGGCGCGATCCGCCTCGTGATGGGGCTGCTGCCGCAGATGCGCGAGCAGGGCCACGGCCACGTCGTCAACATCAGCTCGATCGGCGTGCAGACGAACCCGCCGCGGTTCAGCGCGTACGTCGCGTCGAAGTCGGCGCTCGACTCCTGGAGCAACGTCGTCGCCTCGGAGCTGGTCAGCGACGGGGTGAGCTTCTCGACGATCCACATGCCGCTGGTGCGGACGCCGATGATCGCGCCGACGAAGATCTACCAGAAGTTCCCGACGATCTCGCCCGCCCAGGCCGCTGACATGGTGCTCTCGGCGATGGTCGACCGCCCGCACGAGATCAACACGATGCTCGGCAACCTGGGGGCGGTGTTCCACACGATCGCGCCGAAGGCGACGTTCCGGGTGCTGCACCTGGCCTACCAGGTCTTCCCGGACTCGGCGGCGGCCAAGGGCGACGCCGAGGAGGAGACCACTCCGCAGCAGCTGCTGCTGGCACGGCTGCTGAAGGGCGTGCACTGGTGATCGGCCGATTGGCCTGAGATAGAAACGTCGGAGGGCCGGCCCCTGGGAGATCACCGACCCCCCGACGTGAGTATCAAACGATCTGGGCCGGGTTTTGTCACGTACTCCGGCCGGTCAAGTTCTCGGTACAGTGCCGGTAATCCGCTACTCAGGTTCACTGCCGATGCCCACGGGACGCGTGGGGTCAGCGACCCACCCGCTCCACGCTCCCGCGTACAGCGCGCCGTCGCGACCGAGCAGGTGCAGCGCGAACAAATCATGTGCCGCCGTGACACCCGAACCGCAGTACGCCCCCACCTCGCTGGCACCGTCGGTGGCGGCGTAGACCTCGCGCAGCTCGGCCAGCGGGCGGAACCGCCCGTCGCGCACGTTGTCGGTGGCGGGCAGGCTGCGGGCGCCGGGAACGTGACCGGCGACCGGGTCGAGCGGCTCCACCTCGCCGCGGAACCGCTCGAGCGCGCGAGCGTCGAGCAGCACGCCCGTGCCGGGCGACCTCGGCCGCGCCGTCCGCGTCGAGGACCGGGAGGTGACCCGGGTCGGCCTCGAAGTCGCCCGGCGGTCCGCGGTGCTCCCCCGCCTCGGTCTCGAGGCCACACTCGCGCCAGGCCGTCAGACCACCGTCGAGCAGCGACACGTCGCGATGTCCGTGGTAGCGCAGCAGCCACCAGGCTCGCGCCGCCGCCATCCCCGCCCAGTCGTCGTAGACCACCACCGGCCTGTCCGCGAAGGACACCGCAGCGCCGCATCGCCGCGGCGAAGCGCTGCGCGTCCGGAAGCGGATGACGGCCCCGCTCGTCCACCGGTTCGCCTGGCGGGTCCGCCAGGTCGGTCTCCAGGTCGACGTACGACGCGCGCGGGAGGTGGCCGGCGAGGTACTGCTCACGACCGTCCGAGCGGCCCAGCCGCCACCTGACGTCGAGCAGCGTGACCTCGCCCAACGAGCCGCGCAGCTCCTCCACGGACATCAGTGACGCCATGCGACGAGTCTGCCTTGCCGATAGCCGCGAGCTAGCTCGGAGCCGGGGCTTCGCCCTCCCGCAACATGAACGTGATCGGAGGACAGTCCTCGGTTCTGGTGGATCCGGTGACCCGGAAGCTGTGCCGCTCGTAGAACGGGATCGTGCGCGGGTTCGGGGTCTCCAGGTAGGCGGGGAGCCCGCTGTCGTCGACGGCCTGCAACGAACGCTCGAGGAGAGCTCCGCCGAGTCCAGTGCCCTGCAACCCTGCTTCGACTCCGAACCAGGGCAGATACCAGTGTGGGAAGAGTGGGTGCGCGGCGCCCATCTGCTCGATCGCGGCCATGGTGTCGCCGTGTCTTGGCTGATCCACCGTCGCCATCAGAACTCGAATGATCTCTTCGCCGTCAGGTTCAGCCTCAGGTGGCAACCACATTGCAACAGCCGCGAACTCGGCCAACTGCCAAACGGTGTCGTGGGTGAACGCCTGACCACCGAAGGCGGCCAAGAACTCTGGGAAATGCTCGTCATAGTCGTCCTCGCCGGGGTACAGCCAACGCTCGACCGGGTCGGCTCGGAACGCGGAGGTCAGCGTGGCCAACGTTCTGGCCCGCTCGTCATGGGTTGGGCCAATCATTCGGCTGGCCTGCACAGCCACAATCTAGGGCCGGGGGCGCCAGCCATCCAGGCCGCGTCATCGGCGAGCGAGCGGTCGTTGCGTCGCATCCGTCACCGGGTAGCGAGAACTGAGCTCACTCGCCGGGCGGCACCTGGAAGGCCCGAACCTCGATCCGGCCGCCGAGGGCCTTCGACGCCCGGGCGGCCCAGTCAAGGGCGGCCTCCTCGTCGGCGACGTCGATCACCCAGAAGCCTCCGAGGTACTCGGGAGCCTCGACGAAGGGGCCCTTGACGGTGCTCAGCGAGTCACCGGTGTTGTCGACGGTGATCGCACTGGAGGGCGGCATCAGCCCGCCCGCGAAGACAAAGGCGCCGGTCGACACCAGCTCCTCGATGATCGCGCCGGTGGCAGCCAAGACCGCCTCGAGCTCGGCCGGGTCCATGCTCTCCATGGTCGGCTCCTCGTCGGAGTTGTGCGGAACGGTCAGCAGGTATTGGCTCATGCCTGGTTCGACCGTGCTCGACCCAAGAACTCATCGGCCCGTTGGTGGGCGAAGATGGTTGAGTGCCGAGATCTCGGGTAGCCGTTGCCGCCACCGGCCAGCAAGCGCTCGCAGCCGGACTGGGTGTCGCAGATGACGGTGGCAACGCCGTCGATGCCGCCTTGGCGGCGGCGTTCGTGGCCATGGCCACAGAACCCGGCATGGTCAGCCTCGGTGGGGGTGCCTACGTCGCCGTATGGCCTGTCGACGGTGAGCCGGTAGTGCTCGACGGGAACGTCGAGACCCCCGGTCGCGGAGGTGATGTGGGCCGGTTGGGGGGCGGGCTTCGGGAGCTGGTCACCGACTACGGCGGCGGGGTGACGATGTTGGTCGGCCCCGGCTCGGTCGCCACCCCCGGCATCGTGCCGACGTTCGCCGTGGCGGCTGAACGGTACGCCGCACTGCCCTGGGCAAGGCTCGTCGAGCCCGCTGTGCCCGCGGCCCGGAACTACCCGTTGGGCGCCGCCGCGGCACGGTACCTGGGCCACGTGGCCGACAGTCTCTTCGCCGAGGACGAGGAAGCACGGTCCCTGGTCACTGGGCCGGATGGCTCGTCGCCACGAGCCGGCCAGCGATGCTCCAACGACGCGCTCGCGGACACTCTGGTTCGGCTGGCGGCCGAGGGCCCCGACCTCTTCGCGCACGGCGACGTCGGCCGGGCGCTGGTGGCGGCCATGAGTGACCGGGGCGGCCTCATCACGGCCGATGATCTCGACGCGTACGCCCCGGTCGTGCGCCCGGCGCACCGGCTCACCGTGGGCGACTGGGACGTCGCCACCAACCCGCCACCATCGGTGGGCGGCCCGATGCTGGCCGTGATGCTCGGCGAGCTGGCCCGCCGGCAGGACTGGACGTGGGAGGACGCGATCGAGATCCAGCGCCAGGTGTTGAGCTACCGCACAACGGTCCACAACCTGTCCCCCGATCTGGAGGCCGACGGCCTCGACCTGATCGCCAGGGTCGGCGAACGCGGCCTGGACGCGCTGCACTCGTCGTCGTCCACGGCCCATGTCTCGGCGGTCGACTCCGAGGGCAACGCCTGTGCGGTGACGATGAGCAGCGGCTACTGCGCGGGGATCTGCATCCCCGGCACGGGGATCCTCCTCAACAACGCACTTGGCGAGGTCGAGCTCAACCCACTAGGTCTGCACGCGCTGCCACCCGGCACCCGGCTGGCCTCCAACATGGCGCCGACCACCGCACGCAGCCACAGCGGGGAACCCCGCTCGAGCCGGACGCTCGCCATCGGCTCCCCCGGCGCGGACCGGATCACGACGGCGCTGATGCTGGTCCTCGGTCAGGGCTGCCTGCACGGTCGCGACTTCCGGGAGGCCATCGCGGCCCCCCGCCTCCACCTGCACGTGCGCGGCGACGGCCTCGTGGTCGAGCACGAACGGGACGAGGCGATCGCCGCCGCTGTGACACGGTCTGGATTGCCAGGACACGAGTACCCAGAGCCGCACATGTACTTCGGCGGGGTCGGTGCGGCCTTCAGCACCGAGGACGGTGACCTGGTCGCCGCCGGTGATGCTCGCCGCGAGGCGGCGACGGGCGTGTCTGGCGACAGCGACAGGGACAGGCAGCGTTGAGGCCACGGCACGTCAGCAGGCGACTCCGATCATGACTGCCTGCGGGCGCAAACTACTCCGATGCACTCCGGTCTCGCCCCGTTGCGGCGGGCGAGGTTGCCACCGAGGTCGACTGCCCCCGGAGCGTAGATGCCGTAGTTCTTGTTCCGCGTCGCGGTGACGTTGCCGATGCTGCCGCCGTTGGTGAGGTAGATCCCGTCCGTGTTCTTTCGGAACGTGGAGTTCTTCACAAGTGGCTTCTGCGACGACGAAGCTGTGAGGCCGGTGATGTTCGACTTGAAGACGGTGTTCTTGACCGTGATCGCTTCATGTGCGAGCACGCCGGTGCCGTTGAAGGCGAACTTCGAGCCGGAGATCTTCATACCGCCCGCGCTCGTGGCTTCCTCCTCAAAGATCGCCTGGTCATACCAACCGATCCCATTGCGCTTGAAGGTCGAGCGGGTTACCGGTCCTGCGCAGTCCCACCCCTCGAACCCGTAGCTGGTGTTGTTCTTGAAGGCCACGTTGGTGATGGATGGAATCCGTTCCGAGCAGTGCACACCAACGTCGTTGCCGGAGAATCGGGTGCCACGGATGCTCATCGCTCCTCCGCCCCACGCAAACACGCCATAGGGGCTACCACGGAATTTCCCGCCGCTGAGCGTCAGCTTCGTGAAGTACGAGTCGATCCCCTTCCCCGTGTTGGCGGTGAAGGTGGAGCGAGAAACGCTCACGCTTCCGGCATAGGCGGAGATGCCGGTGGAGTTGTCGACGAACTTCGAGCGGGTGACTTCCCAATTGGTGGCGACGATGCCGTCATCCTCGCCGAGGCCGATCAGGTTGTCGGTGAGGGTGACTCTCTTGACGAGCCGGGTCTCGTCCCCACCGGTGTCGTCGTTGCTGATGCCGTGTCCCCAGCCCTTCACCGTTCCATTGCGCACGGTGGTGGGCAAGCTGCCCTGAGTCACGATCCCGGTCTCGCCGGAGGAAGCGCCGGGCCCGGTGAGGGTGTGCCCGCCGAGGTTGAGGGTGGCGCCGTTCGCCAGGGTGAGACCGGAGCTGCAAGTCAGATTCGACGCAAGCCGCGAGTTGACGGTGACGGTTGAACCGCACTTGACAGTGGGTGCTGCCTGCGCGGGCGCCGCTTGGAGGGTCAGGGCCGAGACCGCAAGGGCGGCGACCGCAAGGCGCCCCTGCTTCGCGGTGCGTTTCTGACCGAAGAGAAGTCGCGGTTGCCGCTGATGGACGTTCACTCGTGGTCCCCCTGAGACTCGACGCCCCACACCTGATGCGCGCGGCGACCTGAGGACCGTAACGCCTGTACCCCACCGCGGGCCATCATCGAAATGGCTGGTGCGCCGAGTCAACGGATCGCACGAGTGAGCTGTGGCCCTAGTTGCGAGACCGGCTGATCCGACGAGCGACCTCTACGACGATCAGGGCAATCATTGTGAGTCCCGCGCAGACGGTAAAGACACCTTGATAGCCCGCCGTCGTCGCGGCACCGAACGCGATGATGGGGCCGGAGACGATTGCTCCGATCCGCCGGGTGTTCGTGAAGAGCCCTGAGGCGAGACCAGGACGCGGAATCATCTGCTGGAACACGGTGAGACCCACCCCAGCGACGATCCCGAAGAACCACGCGTTGAGCACCTGGAGCAGGAGCAACGTGATCGGGTCGGCGACGAACGCCATCGCGACGTAGTACACCGTCCCGGTCACGCAACCCGAGATGATGAGCGCGTGGCTTGATACCCAGCGGCTGAGCCGGCCGATGATCAGCAGCGCGGGGATCTCCAGGAGCGCGGAGGCGCCGAGCGCGATGCCGGACCAGATCAGGGCGAGGTCGAGTCGCTGGGTGACGAACAGGCTCATGATCGACACCGCGGCGCTGTTGGTGGCCTGGAGCGCGATGAAGGCGATCACGACGGCGATCACCGCGCCGCGGGTAACGGGCTCGTCTGCTTCCGGGTCGGCTGCGTTCGCGTCGAGCTCGGCCGGGTGCGTGCGGTACCGCGCCATCATCAGCAGCGTGGTAGCCATGTTGAAGGCGGCGACCACAGCCAGCACCGGCAGGATCGAACGGTTGCCCAGGCCGCTCATGATCACTGTTGCCAGCGCCGGCCCGGCCACCCAGGCGAACGACACGATCGCTCGCGTGTGGATGACGTCGGCCATCCGCGCACCGGCGAACTTCAGATGGGCGAACAGCAGCGATGGCCCGACACCGGCCGGAGCGCCGATCACAACCAGGGCGACTACCGCGATCGGCAGCGACGAAGCCATCCAGAGCACCGCGGCGAGAACGAAGGTCAGCGCCCCGCACCACAGCATGGGGCGCAGATAGTCGGCCTTGCGGTCGGCGTAGGCCGGCAGCACCAAAGAGGCGACGAACCCGGCCGCGTTGTAGACCGCGAGCGCCCAGCCGACTTGACCCGGTGTGGCGTCGAACAGGCTGACCAGCAGCAGCGCGAGCACCGGGTTCAAGAACGCGAACTGCAGCCCCCAGAACAACGCCGAGGAGGAGACCAGAGCTCGCTTCACGCTGACATTCTCAGTCGTCGCTCCGAAATCGATCGAGACGGCGTGCCACAGGGCGACCTCAGGCGAACGGCAGCGTCTCGCCGATCATCGAGACCGCACTTGCCCGGGCAGCCGTCAGCCGGCGCCGGTGGTGCTGGCGGCACAGCACCTCGTAGCCGATCTCGGGCGGCTCGCCCTCGCCTTCCTCGCCGGCGTCGACGTCCCCCACGACGATCACGTCACCCTCGGTCACCATGACGCCGTTCTCGGTGCGGGCGTTGTGAGTGGCACGCTTGCCGCACCAGCAAAGCGCCTCGACCTGCAGCACGTGTGTCCGGTCCGCGAGCTCGACCAGCCGCGCCGAGCCAGGGAACAGCGAGGTCCGGAAGTCGGTGAGGATGCCGAACGCGAACACGTCGACCTGGAGCTCGTCGACCACCCGCGCCAGCTGGTCGATCTGCCCCGGCTCGTAGAACTGCACCTCGTCGCAGATCAAGAAGTCGATGCGTGCGCCGGCGGTCAGGCTGTCGACGACGTACCCCCAGAAGTCGAGGTCCGGATCGACCTCGATCGCATCGTGCTGCAGGCCCAGGCGGCTCGAGACCTGCGCGTGTCCAGAGCGGTCGTGGCTGGTGAACACCCGCCCGACGCGGCCACGGGCCACGTGGTTGTGGCGGGTCTGCAGCGCGAGCGTCGACTTGCCCGAGTCCATGGTCCCGGTGAAGAAGTGCAGCTCGGCCATGCCGCGCATCCTGCCAGCGTGAGCCGCAGGTCTCACCAATTGCCCAGGTTGACCGAGGTGTAGGTGAACTTGTTGAGCGGATCGTCGAGGTAGGTCTGCAGGTAGGGCGAGAACGTGCGGACCGTCACCTTGCGCTGTGAGGGGTAGAACCTGAACAGCCGCAGGTAGCCACGCCCGCCCGGGTCGAACTTCTGGTAGTTCGTCAGCGTCTGGAACACCCTTCGGCCGGCATCGTTGCGACTGACCAACCGGCCGACGGAGTACAACGTGCCCGGGTTCGGGACGATCACGTGCCCGTTGAAGGTGAACTGCACGTTGCGGTGCCGCTTCACGAACTCCCGCCAGATGTCGATGCCGTTGTTCAGCCCCGGGTTCAGGGCGGTTGGCAGGTTCCGGTTCCCGGGACGGCGCCACGTGGTCTTGCCGAGGTAGTCGTGGGTCAACATCACGACGTGGCGGTGTGGATGAGCGTCCGCCATAGCGCCCGCCCACCGCAGGACAGGATCGGGAGCACCGAACTCGAGGTTGAGCACCATCATGGCCACCCCGCCCGCCCGGAAGAGCGTGTAGCTGTTCCGGAAGTCGCCCGGAGTCCGGAAGGCGGTCGCCGGCTGGGGCGAGATGCCGGTCATGAAGCTGTTGAACGCCTGGGGCCAGATCGTGATCGGCGGCTTGTCCCCCTGACTCATCAGGTCGTGGTTGCCCGCTGCCACCACGAACGGCACCTTGCCGTCGAGATGGGACATCGCCGTTGACGCGCTCCCCCACTGGACGTCGTCCCACGCCTCGTCGACGACGTCGCCTTCGTGGAGCACCGCGGCAAGGTTCAGCGACGCCCGGTTCTCCGCCAGGTACCTCGTCTGTGCGACGAACTGCTCCGGGAAGTCCTGCGTCTCGTGCTGGGTGTCAGGGATCACCGCGATCGTGAAGAACGAGTCGTCGCGGAAGGAGACCCTCACGTTGTCGAAGGAGGCGCCGGCTGCACCGGAGGAGTACACGCCGACCCGCCCGCTCGTCAGGTCCGGGTCACGGACGTCGAAGACCGGAGCCCCGCCGACCAGCACCCGCAGCCGGGTCCCCCTGGTCTGGACCCGCGTGCGATAGGCCGTGCCGGTGTCGTGCGGAGGTGCGGCACGGTCCGCGAGCAGCGTGTATTGGCCTGCCACCTTCTTCACCAGCTGCTGGCGTCCGGATGTCTGGTCGATGGAGAACCGGTAGTAGTTGGCGGCGTCGACAAGCCGGAACACCACACCGGTGACATCGCTGCTTCCGTCGCCGAGGTCCACGGTGTAGTCGAGGTCGCGCCAGGCCGGGTTGCCCGCGACGAGCAGGGTGCCGGGACGCTCGATGGCGTCGGCGGCAGCAGCAGCCGCTCCGGGTTCGGGATCTCCGGGGTCACCCGGGTCCGGCTCCACCACGTGCGCGGTCTGCCGGAGTGCCTTGTCGCTGACCTGCCAGTCGGAGGGGGCGTCGGCCGCTTCGTCGTACTTCGTCCATCCGCTCAGCTGACCGTTGTCGAAGTTGTCGACGAACTGGGTCGGATTCGTCACGGACGGCACCGCGGACGAGGGCGCGCCCGAGACCGGGCCCTGCGCCATCACCTCACAGGCAATGACCACCAGCCCCGTCAACGCGGCGACGCGCCAGCGCGCACGCGACATCACAACGAACCTGCTCATCGTCCCCCCGAACGACCACCCCAGACCGAGCGCTCAGCTCTGCGTCACCCCCGAGAGCGATCGAGCGTCCGGTCGAGACCATGATGCCCTGCGGAGCACCCCGGCGCGAGGTTTCGGAGACCTCAGGCCACCAGCACCGGGATGAGCATCTCGGCGGAGGTGAGCGAGCCGTGCAGGCCGACCAGCTTGGTCTCGTAGGGGAAGACGCTGGTGCTCATCACCGAGAAGTCGTTGCGCGCGGCGACCAGGACGTCCCCGATCCGCGGGCGTACGGCGGACGCCACCGGACCGAACCAGCCGCGCTCGAGTCGCGTCGTCGCGGGTGAGCACCTCGGCCCGGTCCTCGACGACGGACTGCCAGGCGGCGACCACGTCGTCGACGGCGCCGCCCTGGCAGTAGAGGTGGCGGAAGCGCGCCTCGCCGCCGAGCAGCACGAGGCCTTCCTGCAGCTCGGGGTGGTCGTCGGTGTCGAGCCGGCTCTCGATCGGGCGAGTCGACCATGCCGTGGTCGGCGACGACGAGGATGCGCACGTCCGCAGGGAGCGTCTCGCGGAGCTGCTCGGCGGCGGCGTCGACCATCGACAGCTGCAGCTGCCACGAGATCGAGTCGACGCCGTAGCGGTGGCCGGTCCAGTCGAGGTCGCCGTCGTACATGTAGGCCAGCGCCGGTCCCGACTTCGTCGACTCGAGCACCGCCGCCATCCGCTCGCCGATGCGGTCGGCGCCGACGAAGTCGGCGCCTCGCTGACCGGCGACGGTCAGGCCGGAGTCCGCGAACTCGCGCTTGTTCACGACCGTCGTGGTGACGCCGGCCTGCACCAGCCGTTGCGAAGGCGGTCTGGTGCGGCTGCCACTCGGCGAGGATCGACGGACTTGCTCCACATGAGCGCGTTGAGCAGGTCGTCGGTGCCGGGGATGCGCGAGGTGAACCCGACGACGCCGTGGGTGCCCGGCATCAGCGCGGTGCCCAGCGAGGTCAGGCTGGTGGCGGTCGTCGACGGGACGCCGACCGTGGCGGGGGCGTGGTCGCCGAGCAGCGAGTGCAGGTACGGCGCCTGCTCGCCGTGGTCGCGCAGCAGCTCGAAGCCGAGCCCGTCGACGAGGAAGACGACGTAGCGCGGAGGCCTCGGGCAGCTCGATCGAGGTCGGCGGCAGGCCGGCGTCGACGCCGAGGGCGCGGGCGACCGCGGGCAGCACGTCGCCCAGCGAGCGGTCCTCGTAGGCCGGCTCGACGAAGAGGTCGCTCATCTCCGGCGGCTCATCCGGCGGTGCGCGCCGACAGCGCGTCGGCGAAGCCGAGGAGGTTGGCGACCGCCTCCGGCCCCTCGGCGGCGGCGCTGACCCGCAGCGAGAAGTCGTCGGAGCTCAGCAGACCGGTGTAGCCGTGGTCCGCCTCGCAGTCGGGGTCGGCGCAGCCGGCCGGCTCCAGGTCGACCCGGCCGACGGCTCCCCAGCCGATGGTGAGCACGGCCTCGTTGGCGCCCGGCGACGGGAACCGAGCGCCCGGCGTAGGACTCGGGGTTGGCGACCATCCGGTTGACGACGACGGAGCGGATCGCGGACAGCGTGACCGCCTCGGTGGACGTCGAGGTGTACGGCGCGGGCAGCAGGTCGTCGGGAGCGTGCTCGTCGGTGTGCGCGAGGATCAGCCGGCTCGGCGTCAGCACCAGCACCGTCACGTGGCGGCGGACCTCGTCGCGCTCGTCGATGGTCGGCTCGTGGTGCACGAGGTAGGAGACCACCTCCTCGTGCGCGACAGCGGCGTCGACCGACGCGGAGACGACGTCGGGGTAGTAGCCGGACTTCTCGATCGCGACCCGCAGGTCGTCGCCTGCGGTCGTGGACCTGTCGCATACGCCCCAGCATGTCACTCGGGCCGTCAACCGTGCAGGGTGTCTCCCGCTTGTGTGGACAGCCGGCGGACGTACCAGTCGGAGCGGGCGTCGTCGACGGGCTCCACGCGGGCGGTGCCGTTGAGCACGGTGGCTCCCCGCAGCCCGACCAGCACCAGGTTGAGCTCGAGCGAGCGGACCTGGGGCAGGTCGTTCTTGAGCTGGGCGACGCGCAGCAGCAGCTGCTCGACCGCCTCGACGTCGACCTGCTCGCTGCCGCGGTAGCCGAACAGCAGCGGCGCGGCCTTGATCTCGCGGACCATGTCGCTGGCGTCGCCGCCGTGCATCGGCGGGATGCGGTAGGACCGGTCTGCCAGCAGCTCGGTCGCCGGCCCGGAGACCCCGAAGGACACCACCGGCCCGAACAGCGGGTCCTCCATGCCGGCCGATGGTGACCGGCACGCCCGGGGGTGCGACCTTCTGCACGATGAAGCCCGCCGAGTCCGGGTGGTCGATGAGCCCCTGCATCGTCTGCCAGGCGTCGCGCATCTCGGCCTCGGTGTCGATGTTGCGCCACACGTGGGCGAGGTCGGGACGCTGGCGCAGGTGCTCGGCCGTGGCCTTGAGCACGACGTCGTAGCCGAAGCGCTCGGCGGCTGCACCGCCTCGTCCTCGGTGTCGACCTCGACGCGGTCCCACAGGTCGATGCCGTAGGCGCCAGCAGGTCGCGCAGCTCCTCGAAGGTCAGGTCGCGCCCGGACCTCACCTCGTCGAGGACCTTGCGCACCAGCCGTCGCGCGGCCATCTCGTCGACCTTCTCGGCCGGCACCACCTCGCCGTGCGGCTCCTCGAGCCACGCGGCGTACTCGACGACGCGGGCGAGCGCCCGCACCGCCGCCTCGACCGCGGGGTACGACGGGACCGAGCCGCGCCCCGCGGTGGACCCGGCGACGTCGGGCACCCGCAGCAGCTCCGGGATGCCCTCGGCGGCGAGGAAGGTCGAGACCAGCGGCTTGTCGGACTGCTCCCCGACCGCCGCGAGCACGTTGGCGACCTCCTCGCCGGTGGTGTTCAGCGGCGGGATGAAGACCGCGACCACCGAGTCGACCTCGGGGTCGTCGATCGCGGCGTCGAGCGCCTCCTCGAAGTCCTCGGCGGTGGCCTCCGCGCCGAGCGCGACCGGCTCCTTGGCCTCCAGGCCGACCGCCACCGCGGCGTCGGCGGCGAGCAGGCCCGAGCGCGTCGGAGTTGCCGACGACCGCGACCCGGCGGCCGCGCGGCAGCGGCTGGTGGGCGACGAGCTGGGCGACGTCGAACATCTCGTCGAGGGTGTCGACCTGGATCACGCCGGCCTGCCGGAACATCGCGTCGACCGCCGCCTGCGGCGCCAGCATCGAACGCACCGCGTGACCCATCGGCACGCCCTGGGTGGTCCGGCCGGACTTCACCGCGATCACCGGCTTGCGCCGCGAGACCCGGCGCGCGATCCGGCTGAACTTGCGCGGGTTGCCGATCGACTCGAGGTAGAGCAGCACGACCTCGGTGTCGTCGTCCTCCTCCCAGTACTGCAGCAGGTCGTTGCCGGAGACGTCGGCGCGGTTGCCGGCGCTGACGAACGTGGACAGGCCGAGCCCGCGGCGCGACACCTTCTCGAGGATCGCGACGCCGAGCGCGCCGGACTGGCAGAAGAACCCGGCCCGCCCCCGCGGCGGCATCACCGTCGAGAGCGAGGCGTTGAGGCAGTAGTCCCCGTGGGTGTTGATGATGCCCAGGGCGTTGGGCCCGATGAGCCGCAGCCCGTAGCTGCGCGCGAGACCGACCAGCTGCCGCTGCCTGCGCCGGCCCTCCTCGCCGGTCTCGGCGAAGCCCGACGAGACCACGACCAGGCCGTGCACGCCCTTGGCGGCGCAGTCGAGCACCACGTCGTGCACCGCCTCGGCCGGCACCGCGACGATCGCGACGTCGACCGGGTCCGGGATCGCCGCCACCGTGGCGTACGCCGGCAGCCCGGCGACCGACGTGGCCGCAGGGTTCACGACGTACACCCGGCCCTGGTAGTCGCCGAGCACGAGGTTGCGCACCAGCGTCTGGCCGATGGTGTCGTGCCGGCGCGACGCGCCGATGACCGCGACGCTGCGAGGCGTCGAAGAACCGCTGGATCGACGCGGCCTCGGCGCGGTGCTCGCGAGCCTGCATGACGTTCACCGAGGTGTCGGTCGGGTCGATGCGGGAACTCCAGCCGCATCACGCCGTCCTCGAAGCCGCCGTCGACCTGGTAGCCGGCGTCGCGGAAGATCTGGATCATCCGCCGGTTCTCCGGCAGCACGTCGGCGACGAACTTGTCGATGCCGCGCTCGCGGCCGGCCTGCGCGAGGTGCTCGAGCAGCAGCTGGCCGATGCCGCGGCCCTGGTGGGCGTCCTGCACGAGGAAGGCGACCTCGGCCTCGGTGACGCTCTCCTCCTCGGCCTCCTCCGGAGGCAGCCGGTCGAACCGGCCGACCGCGATCATCTGGTCCGCCGACGGTGAGCACGAACGCCACCCGGGAGTGGTGGTCGACGTTGGTGAACCGCAGCACGTCCTGCTGGGACAGGTGCGGCATCGGCGCGAAGAACCGGAGGTACTTCGACTCGGCCGAGACCTCCTCGTAGAAGTCGACCAGCCGGTGCTCGTCGTCGGGCCCGATCGGGCGCAGGTGCGCCACCTGCCCGTCGCTGAGCAGGACGTCGGCCTCCCAGTGCCGCGGGTAGTCCGTGGCCGGCTCGGTCGCGCTCACACCGGGAATCTACCGGTCCACGGGGCGCCCGGCGTGCCCCCGACGGGTGGGCGTGGACGTCGTACGAGAATGGCCGGATGGCCCGCTCGACCAAGCAGCTGCCGCTCCCCGACGACTTCGAGGAGCACATCCTCGACATCGACGTCGGCGACGAGATGCGCACCAGCTTCCTCGAGTACGCCTACTCGGTCATCTACAGCCGGGCGCTGCCCGACGCCCGCGACGGCCTCAAGCCGGTGCAGCGGCGGATCCTCTACACGATGGCCGACATGAGCCTGCGGCCCGACCGCGGGCACGTGAAGAGCGCCCGCGTCGTCGGCGAGGTGATGGGCCGGCTGCACCCGCACGGCGACGGCGCGATCTACGACGCGCTGGTGCGGATGGTCCAGCCGTGGTCGCTGCGGGTGCCGCTTCGTCGACGGGCACGGCAACTTCGGCTCGCCCGACGACCCGCCGGCGGCGATGCGCTACACCGAGTGCCGGATGGCGCCGGCGGCGACGGCGATGACCGCCTCGATCGACGAGGACACCGTCGACTTCAAGCCCAACTACGACAGCCGCGAGCTCGAGCCGGCCGTGCTGCCCGTCGGCGATCCCCAACCTCGTCGTCAACGGCGCCTCCGGCATCGCGGTCGGCATGGCCACCAACATGGCCCCGCACAACCTCGTCGAGGTGGTGCAGGCGCTGCGGCACCTGATCACGCCACCCGAAGGCGACCTCGACGACCTGATGCGGTTCGTGCCCGGGCCCGACCTGCCGACCGGCGGCAAGATCGTCGGGCTCGACGGGATCCGCGACGCCTACGAGACCGGCCGCGGGCTCGTTCCGGATGCGCGCCACCGCGCGCGTCGAGAGCGTCACCCCGCGCCGCAAGGGCATCGTCGTCACCGAGCTGCCCTACGGCGTCGGGCCCGAGCGGGTCATCGAGCGGATCAAGTCGCCTGGTGCAGGGCAAGAAGCTCCAGGGCATCTCCGACGTCAAGGACCTCACCGACCGCGAGAAGGGCCTGCGGCTGGTCATCGAGGTCAAGAACGGCTTCGACCCCGAGGCGATCCTCGAGCAGCTCTACCGGCTGACCCCGATGGAGGACTCCTTCGGCATCAACGCCGTCGCGCTCGTCGACGGCCAGCCCCGCACCCTCGGGCTCAAGGAGATGCTCGAGGTCTTCCTCGGCCACCGCTACGACGTCGTACGCCGCCGGTCGGCGTTCCGGCGCGGCAAGGCGTGCCGACCGGCTGCACCTCGTCGAGGGGCTGCTCCTCGCGATCCTCGACATCGACGAGGTGATCCAGCTGATCCGCGCCAGCGACAACGCCGAGAAGGCCCGGGAGCGGCTGATGTCGGTGTTCGACCTGACCGAGGTGCAGGCGACGTACATCCTCGACATGCCGCTGCGCCGGCTGACGAAGTTCTCCCAGCTCGAGCTCGACAAGGAGCGGGGCGAGCTCGAGGAGACCATCGCCGGGCTCGACGCGATCCTCGAGGACGACGGGCTGCTGCGGAAGGTCGTCTCCGACGAGCTCGACGACGTCGCCAAGACCTACGGCACCCCGCGCCGCACGGTCCTGCTGGAGTCGGCCGGGCCAGACCGTCAGCGCCGCGGTCCCGCTCGAGGTGGCCGACGACCCGTGCTTCGTCTACCTGTCCAGCAGCGGCCTGCTCGCGCGCACCACCGACGTCGAGCCACCGGGCGACGGGCCGGGCGGCCGCGCCAAGCACGACGTCGTCGTCTCGGCGGTCCGCACCACCGCTCGCGGCCAGGTCGGTGTGCTCACCAGCCTCGGCCGGCTCGTGAAGCTCGACGTCCTCGACCTGCCGACCCTGCCGGGCACCGCGAACCACCCGCACCTGCAGGGCGGCGCGCCGGTCAGCGAGTTCCTGTCGCTCGAGGCCGGTGAGCGGGTGCTCGCGCTCACGTCGCTCGAGACCGACACCGCCGGCCACGCGCTCGGCACCCGCCAGGGGGTCGTCAAGCGGGTCAACCCCGAGGTGCTCGGCAACCGCGACTGCGTGGGAGGTGATCCGGCTCGCCGACGGCGACGAGGTCGTCGGCGCCGTCGAGCTCCGCACCGGCGACGAGGAGCTCTGCTTCGTCACCTCCGACGCGCAGCTGCTGCACTTCGGCGCCGGCCAGGTGCGGCCGCAGGGCCGCTCCGGTGGCGGCATCGCCGGCGTCCGGCTCGCGTCCGGGGAGCGGGTCGTCTCGTTCGCCGCCTTCGACCCCGACGACGCGGCCGTGGTCGTCACGGTGTCGGGCTCCAGCACCGCGCTGCCGGGCACCGAGCCGGGCGCCGTCAAGGTGACGCCGTTCTCGGAGTACCCGGCCAAGGGCCGCGGCACCGGCGGCGTCCGCTGCCACCGCTTCCTCAAGGGCGAGGACACGCTCGTGCTCGCCTGGGCCGGCCCCGGCCCCGCGCGCGGCGCGGCGGCCAGCGGCGCCGCCGTCGAGCTGCCCGAGGCGGACGGGCGCCGCGACGGGTCCGGCGTGCCGGGCTCGCAGCCGCTGGCCGCGGTGGCCGGCCCGGTCGGGACCCTGCTGTGAGGCCCGTGATGCGCGTCGCGCTGGCCGCCCTGCTGCTCGTCGTCGGACCGCTGCTGCTGGCGTCGCTGCTCGGGTGGCGACGACAAGAAGTCGGACGACCCGACCAAGGTGCTCGAGCAGGCCAAGGGCAACCTCGACTCGACCAGCGGGGTGCACATCAAGCTCTCCACCGAGAAGCTGCCGCCCGGCATCAGCGGCCTCCTCGAGGCCGACGGGGTGGGCACCCACGCACCCGCGTTCGACGGGGACATCAAGGTGTCCCTGGGCGGAGTGGTCGCCGATGCAGCGGTGATCGCGACCGACGGCGACGTCTACGCCAAGCTGCCGTTCACCACGACGTTCCGCACGATCGACCCGGCCAAGTACGGCGCACCGGACCCCGCCGACCTGATGAGCGACGACGGTGGGCTCTCCTCGCTGCTGACGTCGGCGAAGGACGTCAAGGAGGGCAAGGAGGTCCGCGACGGCAAGCGGGTGCTGACGACGTACTCCGCGACCGTGCCGGGCAAGGACGTGGCGAAGGTGATCCCGAGCGCCGACTCCAAGGCAAGCTTCGACGCCACGTTCACCATCGACGAGGACGACCAGCTGGCGAAGGCGGTGCTCACCGGGCCGTTCTACCCGAACGCCGACGACGTCACCTACACGATCGTGTTCTCCGACTACGGCACCAAGAAGAACATCAAGGCGCCGTGACGCCGGACATGACGCAGCGATGACCAGGAGCCCGCGGCTGCTCCTCTCGCTGGCGGCCGTCGCGGTGGCGTTCGCGGCCGCGGACACCTACGTCGTGGTGCTCGCGCTGCCCGACATGATGACCAGCGTCGGGCTCTCGATCGACGAGCTGCAGCGGGCGGCACCGATCGTGTCGGGCTTCCTGCTCGGCTACGTCGCGATGCTCCCGCTCATCGGCCGGATCGCGGACCTGCGGGGCCGGGTCCCGGTGCTGGTGGGCTCGCTCGTCGTGTTCGCCCTCGGCTCGCTGGTGACCGCCGCGGCCTACGACCTGCCCAGCATGGTCACCGGCCGCTTCCTGCAGGGCGTCGGCGGCGGCGGGCTGGTGCCGGCCACCCTCGCGCTGGTCGCCGACCTCTACCCGCCCGATCGCCGCGGCATGCCCCTCGGCGTCGTCGGCGCGGTCCAGGAGCTCGGCAGCGTCCTCGGCCCGTTGTACGGCGGCCTCGTGCTCGCCGTCGCCCCCTGGCAGGCGATCTTCGCCATCAACCTCCTCGTCGCCGTCGGGCTCGCCCTCCTTCTCGCTGAGGGGTCACAACTTCACGCGTTCGGGCGGCGCGTCGATGCAGAGGTGACCCCTCGGCCCGACTGGCTCGGAGCTGCCCTGCTCGCCCTGACGCTCGTTGCGCTGCTGCTGACGATGCTGCAACCACCGGCGCTGACCACCGACGTCACGCTCGGCCTCGGCTTCGTGCCCGTCACCGGTGACTCCCGGTGGCTCGCCCCGGTCGGCATCGCGACGATCCTCCTCGCGGGCCTGCTCGTGGCGCGGCTGCTGACCGCGCACCGCCCCCTGGTCGACGTACGACGCTGGGCGGCCGTCGCCCGGCAGGCCGACCTGCTCGGCGCCGCCCTGCTGGGGCTGACCCTCGCCGGGATCATCTTGGCGTTCGCCACCACCGACCCCGAGGTGTCGGTGTTCTCACCCGCCGGGCCGTGGCTGCTCGCTGGATCGGCGGTGTTCGCCGCGCTCGGGTGGTGGCACTCGCGACGCACCGCGCAGCCGCTGGTGCCGCGCGGCGCCCTCGCCGCCCGCCCGGCGTGGGGAGCCCTGGCCGTCAGCTTCTTCGTCGGGGCCGCGCTGATCGCAGCCCTGGTCGACATCCCGATCTTCGCGCGGGTCACGGTCTACCCGGCCTCGCAGCTCGACGCGGCGCTGGTGCTGGTGCGGCTGCTCGTCGCGATCCCGGTCGGCGCGCTCGCGGGCGGCTACCTGGTCCGCCGGCTGCCGAACGGCCTGGTGACCGCCGCCGCGATGGTGCTCACGGCGGCCGGCTTCGCGTGGATGTCGACGTGGGGCCTGACCAGCATCGGCTCCCCCATCGCGACGCTGCCGCTGGCTCCTGACCGGCCTCGGCTTCGGGCTCGCGCTGGCCCCGGTCAACGCCGCCCTGCTCGCGGCCACCGCCGATGCCGTGCACGGCGTGACCAGCGCACTGCTCGTCGTCGCGCGCATGGTCGGGATGCTCGTCGGCATCTCCGCGCTGACCACGATCGGCCTGCGCCGCTACTACGCGGTCCAGGTGGACCTGCCCGCGCCGTCCGACGTCTGCTCCTCGGGCACCCAGTGCGACGCGTACACGCGTCTGCTCAAGGAGGCCGGTCTCGAGCAGCTCCACACGGTCTTCGTCGGCGCCGCATTCTGCGCGCTCGTCGCCGGCCTGCTCGCCCTGCTCCTCTTCCGCGACCCGCGCGACAGTCACGCCCGACCCGCGGTCAGGTAACTTGCCGCCGTGACCGACGACGCCTTCGACGACCTGCTGGCCGCCAACCGCGAGTACGCCGAGACGTTCGAGATGGAGGGCTTCGACGGCATCGCGCACGCCGGCGTCGCGCTGGTCACCTGCATGGACTCCCGGATCGACCCGCTGCGCATCATCGGCCTGCAGCCGGGGGACGCGAAGATCTTCCGCAACCCGGGTGGCCGCGTCACGCCGCAGGCCCTCGAGGCGCTCGTCCTCGGCGTCCACCTGCTGAACGTGCACCGCATCCTGGTCATCCCCCACACCAGGTGCGCGATGGCCTCGTCGACGCTCGCCGAGCTGCGTGAGCGGGTCGGCGCCTCCGCCGGGCAGGACGCGTCGTGGCAGAGCTTCGGCGTGGTGGACGACCAGGAGGCCGCCCTCGCGGACGACGTACGCGCCGTGCGCTCGCACCCGCTCATCCCCGACTCCGTCGAAGTGGGCGGATTCCTGTACGACGTGGACACCGGGCTGCTGCGACAACTGGTCTGAACACGCTATTCAGGATCGGCCGCTCTCCTCGGCACAATCGAGGGTGTGGTCGTTCTCGAGCGCGAGGCTCAGCTCGCCGCCCTGACGGGCTACGCCGATGAGGCGCGGGCCGGGCAGGGGCGACTCGTCCTGGTCTCCGGCGAGGCCGGTATCGGGAAGTCGACGCTGCTCGAGGAGCTCGAGCTCTCCCTGCCCGACGCCCACTGGTGGTGGGGCAGCTGCGACGGGCTCTTCACGCCACGCGCCCTGGGCCCGCTGGCCGACATCGCCGCCCAAGCAGGTGGACAGCTCCAGCAGCTGCACAGCGCTGCGGCTCAGCGCGACGTGCTGTTCGACGCGCTCATGGCTGCCCTGCGCGAGTCCGACCAGCTCACCGTGATGGTCGTCGAGGACGTCCACTGGGCCGACGAGGCGACGCTGGACATGCTCCGGTTCGTCGGTCGCCGGCTGCGCGCTGCCACGTGCCCTGGTGCTGGTCACCTACCGCGACGACGCGCTCGGCCCCGACGAGCCGCTTCGGGTCACGCTCGGCGCCCTGGCCTCCCACCGCAGCACCCGGCGGATGAGCGTCGGGTCCGCTGTCGGCCCGGGCGGTCGAACCGGCTGGCGGAGGGCAGCGGCTTCGACGGCGAACAGCTGCACGAGCTGACCGGAGGCAGTCCCTTCTTCGTCACCGAGGTGCTGGCCGCCGGCATCGACGGCGTCCCTGCCTCGGCCCGCGACGCAGTGCTCGCACGCGCCGCCGGGCTCGACGCGGCGCCCGCGAGGTGCTCGACTGCGCCGCGCTGCTCGGCACGCGGGTGGACTCCAGGCCTGCTGCGCGCCGCGACGGCAGCCTCCGCCGCGCTCGTCGACCAGGTGCTCGACACCGGCATCCTGGTGCCGGACGGCCGCTGCTCCGGTTCCGCCACGAGATCGGCAGGCAGGCCGTCGAGGCGGCTGTCGCGCCTCATCGGGCGATCGACCTGCACCGGTCGATCCTCGACGCCCTGGTGGCCAGCCGGCTCCCAGGACGACGCTCGCCTGGCCTTCCATGCGGACGGGTGCGCCGACGCAGAGCAGGTGCTGGCGCACGCGCCGCTCGCCGCGGAGGCGGCCTCGCGAGCTGGGGTCCCACCGTGCCGCGGTCATCCAGTGCGAACGGGCCGTCCGCTACTGCGCCGACGCCGACCCCGAGACCCGGGCTCGGCTCTACGACGTGCTCGCCGACGAGCTGGGCATGGTCGACCGCTGGGAGGACGCGGCCGCTGCTCGAACCGTCTCCGTCGAGCTCTGGCGCGAGCTCGACGTGCCGCTGAGGGTCGGCGACGGCCTGCGCAAGCACGCCGTGGTGATGTGGCGCCTCGCCCGAGGAGACGAGGTCGGCCGTGCCATGCGCGAGGCACGTGCCGTCCTCGAGCCGCTCGGGGCCACCGAGGAGCTTGCCTGGCTCTATGCCGTCGGCGCGGACGCGGTCAGCATGGAGGATCTCTCGACGCTCTACGACCGCAGCGTCGAGATGGCCCGCGTCCTCGACAAACCGGCGGTGCTCGCCTACGCCCTGAGCGGCGTCGGCCTCGTCGCCAGTGCCCGGCACGAGGACTACGACGTCCCCATGCAGGAGGCCCTCGACCTCGCGCTGGCACACGGCTTCCAGCACGAGGTGGGACGCAGCTACACGAACTTCACCGAGTTCATGCACGCGGACCTCAGGTTCGCCGAGGCCGAACCACTGGTCCAGGAAGGCATCCAGTACTGCGACGAGCACGACGTCGCGACGTACGGCAACTGCCTGCACGGGGGCTACGCCAGGGCGCTGGCCGACCAGGGGCGTTGGGACGAAGCACTGACGCACACGCGGGTCGTCCTGGAGTCTGGGGCGTCGCCGATCAACCGGCTGTTCACCCTCATCGTCGCCGGGGTGATCGCGGCACGTCGTGGGCAGCACGATGAGGGCGCGGATCCTCCTTGCCGAGGCGCAAGCCGTCTCCGACGGCGTCGGTGAGGCCGCCTACATCGCCTTCACCCGCATGGCACTGGCCGAGGCGTGCTGGCTCCAAGGAGACCTCGACGGTGCGAAGGGGCATCTCGCGGTTGCGCGTGCCCTGCTCACCCCGCTGGAGGCGCCGAGGCCGCCGGCATCCGCGCCTGGGAGCACCGCCTGGGGGTCCCGGGTGACGACGTACCGACGTTGAGGCCGTACGCCGTCCAGGTGGAGGGCCCGCCGCGACGAGCCGCGGCGACCTGGGACGAGCACGGCATGCCCTACCACGCGGCGTTGGCGCTCGGAGACTCCGACGACGAGGCAGAGCTTCGCGAAGCGGTGAGCCGCCTGGATGCCCTGGGTGCAGTCGCCGCCATCGACGTCGTACGTCGTCGCATGCGCGCGCTCGGCATGCGTGGTGTGCCGTCCGGGGCGCGGGCGACGACCCGCGACGACCCGCACGGCCTCACGCGCCGCGAGCGCGAGGTGCTCGACCTGGTCGAGGAGGGACTGACCAACGAGCAGATCGGCCGGCGCCTGGTCATCTCGACCAAGACCGTCGACCACCACGTCTCCGCGGTGCTCGCCAAGCTCGGGGTGTCCTCACGCCACGAGGCCGCCGAGGCCGCGGGCTCGGCACTCGCTAGGTAGGTATAGTAGGTAACGCCCGGCACAACATGGGGAACCGCTCCCGATGTCCGGGGTGCTCCGGGCCGCCATACGTTCCGGTTGTCAACCAAGCCACACAAGACAACCGGAGGAACCATGCCGCTCTACATGGACGTTCACCACCTCGGCGAGTCAGTCACTGTCGACGACGTCGCCAAGGCCCACATGGCGGACCTCGAGAAGCAGGGTGATCACGACGTGAGCTACCTGCGCTACTGGGTCGACGAGGCCAAGGGCATCATCTTCTGCCTTGCCGAGGCACCCGACGCGGAGGCCGCCAACACCGTGCACCGCGAGGCGCACGGTCTGGTCGCCGACGAGATCCACGAAGTCAAGGAGGGGTCGTGATCCGCCGGCTGACCGTCGTGCTGGCCGTCACCGCCGCAGTCGTGCTCGGCGGCGCGCCCGGCGCCAGTGCCATGAGACCCGATCCACCGGGCGACTACACCTACTCCCCGCAACGCCCGATGGCCATGCCGTCAGGGATCTACGGAACCCACCAGGCCAGCCACCGCCACCACCACGACGGTCTGCGCGCGTTGCGGCGGGCGACGGCGCGCTTCCACAGCCTCTCGTCGGCACAGCGCGCCGGCTACGGCTTCTTCACCGACGCCAAGGGCATCGCCTGCATCGACATGCCGGGCGAGGGCGGCATGGGTGTGCACTTCGTCAAGGGCTCCCTGGTGGACGACCCGGCCGAGGTTGCGACGAAGCCGGAGGCGATGGTCTACCGCGTGGACAAGGACGGGATCCTGCGGCTCGCCGCCGTCGAGTACGTCGTCGTGCAGTCCGCCTGGGACGCCACGCACAGCAGCCGTCCACGGCTGTTCGGTGAGCCGTTCATGCTCACCGGGGCCGACAACCGCTACGGCCTGCCGGCGTTCTACTCGCTGCACGTGTGGGCGTGGCAGCACAACCCGGCCGGCACGTTCGCGATGTTCAACCCGGACGTGACCTGCCCGCGCACGCCTGATCCACACCGGCAAGACCAGTCCGACGGGTTCAGGCGTGCCCGTCGGGCTGGTCCGGTTTGAAGGGCCACTCCTCGAAGACGCAGCACCGTCCGTGCTGGTCGAACTGCAGCACCCACAGGTCGCGCCACCGGTTGCCGGTGCCGTAGTCGACGGACACGCGCACCACAGCGGACAGACCCTCGACGGCCACGACCTCGCGGGTCATCTCGAACGCCTCGTCCGGGCCGTCGCGCTCGGCCTCCCAGAACTCCCCGATCGCCACCAGTCCCACCAGCGGCGTGGCCCACGGAGACGGCGAGTAGGTCGCGTCGTCGGTGAAGATCCCACTGATCGCATCGGTGCCAGGGGTGCGCCACGCCTCGACGTACGCCCCGACCCACCGCTCGACGTCGACCCGCTCCACCGCAGATCGCCTCAGGCGTCGATCGCGTCGGCGTCGACCTCGTAGGCGCCCTGCACCAAGAAGTCCTTGCGCGGCGCCACGTCGGAGCCCATCAACAGCTCGAAGACCTGGGTGGCCGCGTCGGCATCGTCGACCGTGATCCGGCGGAGGGTACGTCGACGTGGGTCCATCGTCGTCTCGGCGAGCTGGTCGGCGTCCATCTCACCGAGCCCCTTGTAGCGCTGCACCGGCTCCTTCCACCGCACGTTCTTCTTCGACAGCTCGGCGAGCTTTCGCTGCAGCTCGGTGTCGGAGTAGGTGTAGACGTACTTGTCCATGCCCTTCTTGGGGTTCGTCAGCTCGATGCGGTGCAACGGAGGCACGGCTGTGTAGATGCGACCGTCCGAGATCAGGTCGGGCATGTACTTGAAGAACAACGTCGCCAGCAGGCAGCGGATGTGCGCGCCGTCGGAGTCGGCGTCGGCCATGAAGATGATGCGTCCGTAGCGTCGCGCATCGAGGTCGAACGTGCGCCCGGAGCCCGCGCCGACGACCTGGATGATCGAGGCGCACTCGGTGTTCTTCAGCATGTCCCCGACAGACGCCTTCTGGACGTTGAGGATCTTGCCGCGGATCGGAAGCAGCGCCTGGAACTCCGAGTTCCGTGCCAGCTTCGCGGTGCCGAGCGCCGAGTCGCCCTCGACGATGAACAGCTCGCTGCGCTCCATGTCGCTCGAGCGGCAGTCGGCCAGCTTCGAGGGCAGTGCGCTGGACTCGAGGGCGTTCTTGCGTCGCTGCGTCTCCCGGTGCGCCCGCGCCGCCAGCCGGGTGCGCGAGGCGTTGGCGACCTTCTCGAGCACCACCTTGGCCTGGGCCTTGTCGGCTCGCTTGGTCGACGTGAGGAACTTCTTGAGCTCGGAGGCGACGACCTTGCGGACGACGGTGCGGGCGGCCGGCGTGCCGAGCACCTCCTTGGTCTGCCCCTCGAACTGTGGCTCCGCCAGTCGAACGGTGACGACGGCGGTGAGCCCCTCGAGCACGTCGTCCTTGACGACGTCCGGCTCGTTGACCTTGAGCTGCTTGGTCGTGCGGAGCACCTCGTTGAAGGTCTTGGTGGCGGCCTGCTCGAAGCCCGTGACGTGCGTGCCGCCCTTGGGGGTGGCGATGACGTTGACGAAGGAGCGCAGCTCCGTCTCGTAGCCGGTCCCCCACCGCAGCGCCACGTCGACGTTCAGCTCGCGCAGCACGTCCTGCGGCGTCATGTGCCCCTTGTCGTCGAGCACCGGGACTGTCTCGGTGAAGGTGTCGTGGCCCTCGAGGCGGCGGATGTCGCTGACGGGTTCGTCGGCAGCCAGGAACTCGCAGAACTCGGTGATGCCGCCGTCGTGCCTGAAGCTCTGCTCGACGGGCTCCGAGCCACGCAGGTCGCGGATGACGAGCTCGAGACCCGGGACGATGAACGACGTCTGCCGGGCTCGTGTGACGAGCTCGTCGAAGACGAACGTCGCGTCCTTGGTGAAGATCTGCCGGTCGGGCCAGAAGCGCACGAGCGTGCCGCTGACGCCCTTCTTCACCCTCGGGCCCTTGCGGGTCAGCCCGGACTTCTCGGTGAAGCTCGCCCGCGGCCCTTCGCCGTCGAAGACGCCCGGCGTGCCGCGCCGGAACGACATCCCCTGCAGCGACGGCGTGCGCTCGACATCGACGTCGAGGCGCGCGGACAGTGCGTTGACCACCGAGGCCCCGACACCGTGCAGTCCGCCCGTCGCGACGTACGAACCGCCACCGAACTTCCCACCCGCGTGGAGCTTGGTGAAGATCACCTCGACGCCCGGCAGCCCGGTCTTCGGCTCCTTGTCGACCGGGATCCCCCGGCCGTCGTCGTGCACCTCGACCGAGTCGTCGGGGTGGAGCACCACCTCGATGTGGTGGGCGGCGCCGGCCAGCGCCTCGTCGACACCGTTGTCGATGATCTCCCACAGGCAGTGCATGAGACCGCGGGTGTCGGTCGAGCCGATGTACATGCCCGGCCGCTTGCGGACCGCCTCCAGTCCTTCGAGAACCAGCAGGTGGTGCGCGTTGTACGAGCTGTCGATGGCGGAACCTCGCTGTGACACTGGGGTGCTGGCGGGCACGGGACTCCTTGCGCAGGCTTCGGACGGGGCCGATCTGGGCAGACTGAAGGACGTGCCTCGAAATCTACTCGCGACACGCCACACCGCGGATTCGCCACGCCTACCCGTAAAGACCGGGGCCCGGGGTGACGATGATGTAGATGCAAGGCGCGTTCGTCACGATGCGGCCACAAGGTGGTTTCAAGTCTCGCCGTTTGGCAACGACTACAGCCCCGGCCACGTCACACTGGGGGAACGAACAACGGGAAAAGGCTCACTGTGGGACAGGTCACCCGGTCTCACAGGACAGAAACCGCCCGGCTCGGGAAGCGTCAACCGTGTTGAGATGTTCGGCCTAATGAACGCCTGATGCCAAGGACAAGTTGGTCCGCTGCGTTACGTTGAGCAAGGACACCAAGGAAGGGACGAGGTCTGTGATGACCACTGCTGTTGCCCCTAGCAACCCTCTGACTGCAGTCGACCGCTGTGACCGGTGCGGTGCCCAGGCCTACCTGCGTGTCGAGCTCGCGGGAGGCGGAGACCTGCTTTTCTGCGCCCACCACGCCCGCGCGCACGGCGACAAGCTCCGCGAGATCGCCATCACGGTTCACGACGAGACCGACAAGCTGGTCGCACCCGGCGTCGCCTCCAACGAAGAGCGCTGAGCGCACACCCCACAAACACATGACGAGCCCCGGGCAGCTGCCCGGGGCTCGTTCTCGTTCGCTCTGAGCGAACTCACCGGGGCAGACTCCCCCCATGACGACGACCGAGCTCTTCGTGGGGCTTGCCGTGCTGGTCGGCCTGGTGGGCATCGTCGTCCCGGTGTTGCCCGGCTCTTTGCTCATCCTGGGCGCCGTGCTGGTCTGGACACTGGTGACCTCCTCCACGACGAGCTGGCTGGTGTTCACGGCCGTGGCGCTCTTCCTCGCCGCGGGCGCGGTCGTGAAGTACGCCGTACCCGGGCGACGGCTGCAGGCGTCCGGTGTTCCCACCCGCACGATCGTGGTCGGTGGTCTGCTCGGCCTGGTGGGGTTCTTCGTGGTCCCGGTGATCGGCCTCGTGGTCGGCTTCGTGCTCGGGGTGTACCTCTCCGAGCTGCAACGAGTCGGCACCGAGCACGCCTGGTCGACGACGAAGGCTGCCCTGCGCGCCGCCGGGCTGTCGCTGCTCATCGAGCTGGCGGCGGCGCTGTGCGCCGTGCTGATCTGGGTCGTCGCGGTGGTCACGTTCGCGTGAACCGGTCCGAGGCACGAGCGCCACCCTGCTGCGGGACTGGCGGCGGTCGTATGTCGCTGAGCATCCTGCTTGCCCTGGGGTCCGCCCTGGCCTACGGGCTGTCCGACTTCGTGGGCGGCGTGCTCTCGCGCCGCACATCGGCCTGGCAGGTCGCCGTCGTCGGCCAGAGCTCGTCGGCCGTCTGCACCGGCATCATCGCGCTGTTCGTGGCGGGCAGCCCGACCGGCGCCGACTTCCGCTGGGCGGTGCTCGCCGGGGTCGGCGGCGGCATGGGGGCCGGCGTTCCTCTACCGCGGCTTCGCCGCGGGGCGGATGAGCGTCGTCGCGCCGGTCTCGGCGGTCGGTGCGGCACTGGTGCCGGTGGCAGCGGGCGCCGTCGGCGGCGAGCGACCTGCCGCACTGGTGTGGCTCGGCATCGCTGCGGCCGTGCCGGGCATCTGGCTGGTGTCGAGCACCCCGCAGTCCGCGGTCGGTGGCTCCGGGAGCGCGCGACTCGCTGGCGGCAGGGGTGCTGGACGGTGTGCTCGCGGGCTTGGGGTTCGGCGTGCTGTTCGCGGCGCTCGGCCAGGTCCCGAGCTCGTCCGGATGGGGGCCGCTGTTCGTCAGCCAGCTGGTCAGCGCGCCGGCCGTGATCGTGCTCGCGTCCGTGCTGCGGGTGCCCTGGGTGCCCCGCGGGCGGACGGTCAGGCTCGCCGTACTGATGGGCCCGCTGGGGGCGTCGGCGACCGGCCTCTTCCTGCTCGCCACCCAGCACGGCTACCTGGCCGTGGCGGGCGTCCTGGCGTCGCTCTACCCCGCCAGCACCGTGCTGCTCGCGGCCGCCCTGCTGCGCGAGCACATCCACCGCGCGCAGGCCGCGGGTCTGCTGCTGTGCGCACTGGCCATCACGTGCGTGGCCGCCGGCTGAGCGACGCTCCTCACACCGCGCGACACGCCGTGGCCCGTGACCTCTCGAGATTTCGGTCGTTTGTTCAGTCGATGGCGCAATCTCGGATGCGCCACCGGCCGGAGGGGAAACGTTGAGCATCTCGACGCAGCAGCACACTTTTCCGGCCCAACGTGTCAAGCAGAGCAACGACAGCGTGCCCGATCACGACCACGCCTGGCGCCAGGTCGAGGATCCGGACCAGCCGCTGCTCCTCGGCATGTACCAGTGCGACCTCTGCGAGGTTGTCTGGGCACTCTGAGCCCAGCTCCCGCAAGGTAAAGACTTCTTCTCTACAGGTGTGACAAAACGGACAAACGGGCATAACATTGATAGGACCTTGGGAGGGGGACTCGTCATGAGCGATGTTGCGCAGCAACCGCGCCGAGACATTGATGCGGCAGCGCCGTCTGAGCCCGCCCATGACCACGCCTGGCGCAAGGTGCACCTCGACACCTCCGACCCGTTCCGCATCGTCGGTGAGTACCGCTGCGACCTGTGCTCTGCCACCTGGTCGATGTAGCTGATCCTCTCGCGCCGTTCGCGCGCGATGCCTGGCGAGCTGACCCCGCCGGCGGCTCACCACAGATCCATCCACACCGTTGCGCTGGTCTGCGCGCCCGCGGCTCGGACATGGGGCGGCAGCCCCGCCCGAGGGAGTGGGCGGGACTGCCGAGGCCGACCGTGGTGCTCAGTCGGCGCCGCAGGAAAGGTGGGGAAGGGCCGTTTCCCGCGGAGTACCTCCGACAAGACCGGTACGTGTCAGCCGGAGGACCGACACTTCGCAGCCATTCCGAGCACCTCCCAGGACTGTTCGGCGTGACTCTCGGCGACCGCTGGCTGCTCATGCCGACACCGGGTCAACGCCCGTGATCCGCGGGCGTTACGGGATCTCGTAAAGATTTCTGCATGAGCCTCGGGCGAGCCGACCGCCCGGCGCCCCGGTTCGACCCGCCTACGCTGATCCCATGGCGATCGATCCGGACACGCTGTGGCGTCACCTGTGGAAGGTGCTGGCGGCTTTCACGCTGCTCGACGCCGTACTGGTCTACGTCGCGCTCACGTCCGAGGACCGCGGAGGCGTCACGATCCGGGTGCTCCTGGTGCTCGCTGAGGCGAGCCTCACGGTGTGGCTCTACGTGACTCGCAACAACCGTCCGGACGCGTTCAAGCGCCGCTAGCCCCCACCGCAATCACGCGGGTAGCTGTCGGTCTGACCTATTACGGCTGAACACGTTTGGCCCTTGCGCCTCACGGGTATCATTTGTAACCCCTGCCTCACCAATCTCGTTGGTCACACCCACCCCTGCGGGCCCACCCGCACCTCAGCACGGGAGGCCCCGTTATGAGCGAGCGAACCCTCGATCGCCCGTCCGAGATGCTCCGCCGCCGTCATCCGCGGCCCGAAGCGCCGGCATCGGTCCATCACGGGAGGGCCTTCCCGCGACAGACGGCCACGCACGACCACGCATGGCGTCGGCTCAGCTCACGCGGGGAAGAGCCCGCGCTGCTCGAGGGCCGCTACCGGTGCGACCTCTGCTCCGCAGAATGGGCGCTGTAACCGGGAGCAGTTCGGTCTGGCGCTCGCTGAGCTACGGGGAAGAGCGTTGGACCCGCTTCATCCGCCGGCGAAGCTGCAGGATGCGAAGTGACCCGGCCGCGACGGCGAGAAGAAGCCCCGCAGCCGTGGCAATAAGCAAGGCAGCAGCAAGCGGCGCGCGCCCTTCCCAGCCGAGGAACGCGATCCTCACCTTCTGGGTGTTCTGCAACACGAAGACGGCCAGGCCGACGACGACGACGAGCAACACCACGACAGCGATCCAGATGCCGCTGGTGCGCGACCGGCGCAGTGGATCCTTCACCGGCTGCTTCCCCGGCTCCGGCTTGTCGACGGGCGCGGTGCTCTCGTTGGGATCCTGACTCACGCCGTCAGACGTCTGCGATCCAGGCTCTCCAGCCTCTGATGACACCTCGGGCACTCCTTGCTCTTGCGCTCTTGTCTGGGCGGCGCCGCTCCGCCTTCGACATCAGTGTGCGCCATCGGCAAGCAGACTGCTGTCCCCGCTCCGCGTCGTACCCGAGGAGACCGAGGCCATGCCTGGTCACAACGTGCCGACATGTGCCGATGAAGCGTCTTTCAACAAGGAATCGCCTGCGTCCGGCCGGGGCTATGGTCGATCTCTACACCCGAGGAGCTCTCATGTGGTGGATCGTTGCCCTTGTCGTTCTGATCATGCTCATGGCCTTCGTGGCGTGGCGGCAACGCAAGCGCTCCGGAGACCGGTTCATGACGCAACAGGACCTACACCGGCAGAACTCGAAGAGTGAACACGGTGGCTTCACTGGCAGCGGCGGCGGCGCGACGGGCTGAGCCCACTCTCACTGCGGCACACCAGGCGCTGGTCCCTCAGCCCCCCGCCGGGCCTCCGCCACTGCCGGCCGCCGAATTGGGGTTCGAGACGTTGTCCGCCTGTGCGCGCATGGCACGGTCCGAGATCGCGGACGGAGAACCCTTCGAACGCCCACTCAGCCACCAAGCGCCTGCGAAGCCAACTACCACAACTGCGGCGACGATCAACCAGAACATCATCGGGTTGCTCCTCTCGAGCAGTCCCCCGGACCTTCGAGAGTAAGCCTGTGTCGGCCGACTAGGTAGGGGTCTGCGGGCGTCAGGACTCGCAGGCGATGCCGTCGCCGTCCTGATCGAGGCGGTGAGGATCGCTGCCCGTGACGGAGATCGGACCGTCGACGTCGGCGCAGTCGAGATCAGGAGGGTACGGCGGGATGCACGGGTCGTAGCCGGCCGCGCAGTTGTTGCCGCCGGTGCTGGGTGGAGGCGGCGGCTTGGACTTGTGCAGCGGCTTGTCGGGGCCACCGCAGTCGCCCCACATGTTCTTGTCGAGCGCCCGGGCGTTGCCTTCCGCCGCCTGGTACCGCGACTGGTTTCGGTACGCGGTGTCGTAGGTGTACTCGGCAGCCCGTCCCCGCTTGATCATCGTCAGCCCGAAGTCGCCGGTTCCCGGCACGCCGACGTACGCGAGGAGCCGTCCGTAGCGGTCGCGACGCCCCTGGCTGGGGTCGAAGGTCAGCGTGACGCGCTTGCCGTCGAGCAGCTCGTGGGCCACACGTGAGGCCGCCGGTCCACCGCACTCGTCGGGCACGCTCGGGCTGACCGTTTCCGGGGTGTCGATGCCGATGATCCGGATCCTCGTGATGCCGTGGTAGTCGACGTCAACCGTGTCTCCGTCGATGACAGCCAAGACGAGGTACTGCGCTTGGTGACGCTTCTTGGGTGGCCGCTTGGTGGGCTTCGACTTCGGTGAGTCGCTGTCAGCCGGGCTCTCGGCCTCGTTCACCTTCTTGCTGGGCGACTGGGTAGCACCCTGCTCTGATGCGTCCGTGGCCGACGGATCGGGGTCGTCGTCATCGACGACGCTGGCGATGCCGATGACCAGCAGCAGGATGAGGAACAAGGTCCACAAAGGATGTCGCCGGAACCACGACCTGCCCGAGCTGGCACCAGCTGGCGGAAGGGTCCCCACGTTCCCGACCGTTTCACGGCTCTCTTGGCCGCGTCACAGAGTTGGGTAATTGCCGCCGACTGACTCAGCAGCTCGAGTCTCACTGGGTAAGCGCGGCCGGTTGCGAGTGGCGAGTCCTGGGTAGTGCTGTGAACGTCATCGAGGTGCGGGGGAAACTATGTGCGACGACTGCGTGGGGCGAACTCTCACCCGTCGGCAGATGCTGTGGACGCCACCGGTGGCGCTCGGCGCCGCCGCCCTGCTGCCTGATGCCCCGGCCTACGGCGCCGAACGAACAGTGCGGCGAATCTGCCGGTCAGCGTGGGGCGCGAGCCGGCCCACGGGCCTCTTCGTCCCCCACCAGATCAGCCACATCACGGTCCACCACAGTGCCGTCGTCTTGCGCGACAACCGGAAAGCGCCGGGGCAGCTGCGCTCGTTCCAGGCCGACCACCAGTCGCGTGGCTGGCCGGACATCGCCTACCACCTGCTCATCGACCGGCATGGCAACCTCTACCAGGGTCGGCCCATGGGTGCCGTGGGCGACACCAACACCAGCTACGACCCGACCGGGCACTTGCTCGTGCTGGCGCTCGGCAACTTCCAGGTGCAGGAGATCTCCTCGGCACAGCTCAACGCGGTGGTCAGTGTGCTGGCCTGGGCGTGCACCCGCTTCGAGATCAAGCCACGCGCCATCCGGGGACACCGCGCCTACGCGGACACGCTGTGCCCAGGCGACCGGTTCCAGCGCTACATCGCCGACGGCACCGTGCGGCGGCGTGTGGCCCAACAGCTGGATGAGGTCACCTTGCGGTCGCTGTGCGGAGACGCCGGCCGACGACGGGTGCGCCGGATCGAGAACGGCACCGACTGACTCCGAGGCCCCGGCCGGGCTCGCTCAGTCGAGGTGATCGGCGCTTCGCGCCTTCAACCCCTCCCTCGCTCGGCACGAGCACGAGCAAGCTCGGCTCGGCCTCGCTCAGTCGAGGTAGTCGCGCAACACCTGCGAGCGCGACGGGTGGCGAAGCTTCGACATCGTCTTCGACTCGATCTGGCGGATCCGCTCGCGCGTCACGCCGTAGACCTTGCCGATCTCGTCGAGGGTCTTGGGCTGGCCGTCGGTCAGGCCGAACCGCATGGAGACGACGCCCGCCTCGCGCTCGGAGAGCGTGTCGAGCACGGCGTGCAGCTGCTCCTGGAGCAGCGTGAACGAGACCGCGTCGGCGGGCACGATCGCCTCGGAGTCCTCGATGAGGTCGCCGAACTCGGAGTCGCCGTCCTCGCCGAGCGGGGTGTGCAGGGAGATCGGCTCGCGGCCGTACTTCTGGACCTCGATGACCTTCTCGGGGGTCATGTCGAGCTCCTTGGCGAGCTCCTCGGGAGTGGGCTCGCGACCCAGGTCCTGCAGCATCTGCCGCTGGACACGAGCAAGCTTGTTGATGACCTCGACCATGTGCACCGGGATGCGGATCGTGCGCGCCTGGTCGGCCATCGCGCGGGTGATCGCCTGACGGATCCACCAGGTGGCGTACGTCGAGAACTTGTAGCCCTTGGTGTAGTCGAACTTCTCGACCGCACGGATCAGGCCGAGGTTGCCCTCCTGGATGAGGTCGAGGAAGAGCATCCCGCGGCCGGTGTAGCGCTTGGCCAGCGAGACCACGAGCCGCAGGTTCGCCTCGAGGAGGTGGTTCTTCGCGCGGCGGCCGTCATCGGAGATCCACTCGAGCTCCTCGAGGGACTTCGCAGAGATCTTGCCGCCCTTGGCGAGCTTCTCCTCGGAGAAGAGACCGGCCTCGATCCGCTTGGCGAGCTCGACCTCCATCTCGGCGTTGAGCAGCGGGACCTTGCCGATCTGCTTGAGGTAGTCCTTGACGGGGTCGGCGGTGGCACCCGCGACCATCACCTGCTGGACGGGCTCGTCGGACTCGTCGGCCTGGGAGACGACGAAGCCCTTGCTCTCGTCCTCCTCCTCCTTGAGCGTCGGGTCGGTCGCGACGTCCTTCTCGAACACCTCGTCGGGGATGTCGGGCAGGACCTTCTTGCCGTCCGGACCGACGACGACCGGCGCAGTGCCGTTGGGGTCGACCGCGACGGCGGGCTCGGCCGCGGCCTTCTTCGCAGCGCCCTTGGCTGCCGACTTGGCCGGCGCCTTCGCTGCCTTCGCCGGCGCCTTGCTAGCCGTTTTCGCGGCAGACTTTGCGGACTTGGCGGTCTTCTTTGCCGGTGACTTCTTGGCCGCGGTCTTCGCGCTCGCCTTCACGGTCGTTCGAGAGCCGGAAGAGGCGGCGGAGACTCGTGCAGTCGGGGAGGAGATGTCATCAGCGGAGCGTGTGCGGGACGTGCTCGAGGACACGAACTACCTCTCGTGCAGGTTGCGGGGCGCGGCGAGGCCCGGTCACGTCAAGAGCCGCGTCCCCATTGTGACACGTGCCTGAGAGTTTCCAAGCAACGACCCAAGGCTCACCAGTGGACGGACGAGCCCCTTCACGATGCTGCTGCGGCGCGCTTCTTCTCCTTCTTGAAGGAGCGCACCTTGTCCAGCGACGCCTGGTCCACGACGTCGGCGACGGAGCGGTGGGAGCCGACCTCCGCGTAGTCCCCCGCCGCCTGCTCCCATCCGTCGGGGCGTACGTCGAGCTGCTTGCCGAGCAACGCGACGAAGATCTGCGACTTCTGCTTGCCGAAACCAGGCAGCGCCTGCAGCCGTCGCATCAGGTCCTGGCCCGAGCTCGCCTCCTGCCAGAGCCGCTCGGCATGTCCGTCGTACTCGTCGACGACGATGGCGGCGAGCTGCTGGATCCGGGCGGCCATGGACGCGGGGAACCGGTGGACGACCGGCGTGACGGCGCACAGCGCCGCGAACTCCTCCGGGTCGGCGGCGGCCACGGCGGCCGGGTCGAGCGATCCGAAACGGTCCAGCACCTTCGCGGGCCCTGCGAACGCCCGCTCCATCGGGAACTGCTGGTCGAGCATCATGCCGACGAGGAGAGCGAACGAGCTCTCGTTGAGCACCTCGTCAGCAGCGGCGTCCTGGGCGATCTGGATGTTCGGCATGGCGCCAAGTCTGTCACCGAGAGGCGCAGCTGCTGATCGGGCCCGCCTGCCGCCGAAGTGGGCATACCAGCGCAGGCAGGGCTCTAATGGGCGCATGGCAGGCGCTCTGGCCCGAGCACGTACGTCCTACCTGAAGCGTGCCTGGAAACAAGCCTGTGAGGGTTTCCTCGCTTCGCGCGACCAGCTGGGTGCCGACGACCTCGAGCGACTGGCTGTGAGCGCCCATCTCGTCGGCCGGAACTCCGAGAGCGACGATGCCTGGGGACTCGCGCACCGCCGCCATCTCGACGACGGCGACGTGGCTGGTGCGATCCGGTGCGCGTTCTGGCGGGCCTTCCGTCTGATAAACGCGTCCGAGCACACGGAGGCGAACGCGTGGATCGCGCGGCTCGGAAGGCTCGTAGCCGCTACCTCCGGCGATTCCTTGGCCCCCGCGCGGCTCGAATACCTCACCGGGCTGCGTGCGGCGTTCGAAGGCGACCTCACCACCGCGGCGCTGGACCTCGAGCGGGCCGCGGCGGCGGCGACGCACCACCAGGACGAGGAGCTGGGCGCGCTCGCGAGGCTCGCCCTGGGCCGGGTCCGGATCTTGCTCGGTCAGGTCACAGCGGGTGTCCGGCTGCTCGACGACGCGATGCTGGTCGTCGGATCCGAGCCGATCTCGCCTATCGCGGTCGGCGACAGCTACTGCACGGCGATCGACGCCTGTCACGATCTGTACGACGTACGCCGCGGGCAGGCGTGGACCGACGGGTTGTCGCGGTGGTGCGACGAACAGCCGGACCTGGTGCCGTTTGCCGGCGCGTGCCAGGTCCACCGCGCCGAGTTCCTGCAGCTCAAAGGCGCCTGGGTGGAGGCGATGGCCCAGGCCGGTCTGGCACGCGAGCGCCTCGCGCGGCCGTTCCGGCAACTCGCGTACGGCGCTGCGGCCTACCAGCAAGGGGAGCTGCACCGCTTGTTCGGCGAGCTCGACAAGGCCGAGACGTGTTACCGCGCCGCCAACGGTGCCGGGCGAGACCCACAGCCCGGACTGGCGTTGCTGCGACTGCGGCAGGGACGTGCCGTTGATGCCGCGAGGGCCATCGACCGAGCGATGGCGGAGGCCGGAGCTCCGGTCGGCAGGTCCGCACTCCTGGCGGCGTACGTCGAGATCATGCTGGCCTCGGACCGCCTGGCCGAAGCCAGGGCCGCGGCTGCGGATCTCGCCGACGTCGCGGACTCGCTCGAGTCCCCCATGCTCACCGCCGCCGCGAATCGCGCGACCGGCTGGGTCCAGCTCGCTGACGACGACCCGCGCGGCGCCCTTGCCGACCTGCGTCGGGCCAGTGACGGCTTTCGAGAGCTCGAGGCGCCGTACGAGGTCGCGTGTACCGCGCTGTTGATCGGCACCGCGCGTGCCGCACTCGGTGACGCCGAAGGTGCCGCGCTTGAGTTCGAGGCCGCGCGGACGGCGTTCGAGCGGCTCGGTGCCCGGCTCGACGTGTCCCGCGTACCCGGACAGACCGTCGCCGGCCTGACGGCACGGGAGGTGCAGGTGCTCCGGCTGGTGGCTCAGGGGGCGACGAACCGGTCCATCGGCACGGCACTCGGTCTGAGCGAGCGCACCGTGGACCGCCACGTGAGCAACATCCTCGCCAAGCTAGGGGTCTCCTCGCGGGCGGCGGCAACCGCTCGGGCCTATCAGTCCCAGCTCATCTGAGGGCCGTTGTACCCACACCTCGCGACGAGAAGTCGTAGGTGACTTCGCCGATGTTGCGGCACGGCGACAAATCTAGCCTCGACGCATGCCGACCGCTCGGACCGCACGCAAGGAGAACCCCATGCCCCACGTGTCCCCCGCCACCGCTGACGAGTCGATCTCCCTGTTCGGGATCGACGTCAGACTCACCAACTTCGACGGCGGCTACACCGTCTGCTTCGAGTCCCACTCGAACGACCAGGACCTCGCTCCGCTCTTCGACGGCCTCCCCGACGGCGAATGTCAGTTCATCCGGCTCGGGTACGTCGTCGAAGGCACTGTGGCCTTCCGCCTCGGCGAGCGCACCGAGACCTACTCGGCCGGCGAGGCGTACTACGTGCCGCCCGGGCACGTGCCGATCCAGCACGCGGGTGCGCGCATCGTGGAGTTCAGCCCGACCGAGCCGCTCGGTGAGGCAGTCGGCGTCCTCATGGCCAACGCCGAACGGGGTCGAACCCCCCAAGGGTTGTCGTCGGGAGCGTGACAGCGATGAGCACGTTCTACCGCGTTTCGTACGCACTCGGCTTCCACCCGTGGGAGGACCTGGCCGACCACAAGCCGTTCGCCGAAGCCCTGCTCGGCTTGATCGAGGATGAGGAGCAGACCCGCACCCCGCCGTACGGCAAGGCGCTCGACCTCGGCTGTGGCAGTGCCACCTGGGGAGTCCGCCTCGCGGACCGAGGCTGGAACGTGACCGGCGTCGACATCGTGCCCCGAGCGCTACGCCGGGCACAGAACCGGGTCCGCGACGCGGGCGTGGGGATCCGCCTCGTCCAAGGCGACGTCACCCGGCTGCGGGAGTGCGGCGTGGGCTCGGGATACGACCTCGTGCTCGACACCGGAACATTCCACGGGCTGACCCCCGAACAGCGGTTGGGCATGGGCAAGGAAGTCAGCGCCATCACCGCGCCGGACGCGACAGTGATCCTTGACTGCTTCGCACCGAGGCGGCGCGGCCCCCTGCCGCGCGGCTGCACCCAAGTTGATGTCGAAGACGCGTTCCCGGGCTGGGAGGTGACGGCCGTCGTCGACGCGGACACCGACCCCGATCCGATCGCCCGCGCATTCAGGTTCGACGAGGTGTTCTTCCGGCTGCGGCGGCGGTGATGACAACTGAACCGCGACCGGCACGGGTGCTCGTGGTCGGTGGAGGGATCGCCGGCCTCGCCGCGGCGCGGGCGCTGCAACTGCGCCGGGTCGAGTGCGACGTCATCGAGCGTGTCGCGCAGTGGCAGCACCCAGGAGTCGGGATGTACCTGCCGGCCAACTCGGTGCGAGCACTGGACAGGCTGGGACTGCGCGCACCCGTTGTCGAGCGTGCCCGGGAGATCGTCCAACAGTGTTTCCTGGACGCCCGCGGGCGTCTACTCCTCGACGCGGACCTACCCGCCGTCTGGGGCCGGACCGGCCCGTGCCTCGCCCTGGAGCGCGAGGATCTGCACGAGGTGATGCGAGAGGGCATCGCTGTTCGCCGAGACATGACTCTCGCAGCGCTGCGCGAGGACGGACCGCGTGTTCACGCCGACTTCGCCGACGGCTCGAGCGATGACTATGACCACGTCTTGGGCGCCGACGGCGTGCGTTCCTGGGTGCGCAAGACCGAGTTCGGCGGTGGGGATCCTGACTTCCTGGGACAGGTGAGCTGGCGCTTCCTCGTCAGCGGCTTCCCGGAGCTCTCGGCGTGGACGGCGTGGCTTGGTCACGGGAGGGTGTTCCTGGCGATCCCGATGACCGACGGACTCGTCTACTGCTATGCCGACCTCGACGCGATGGATCCGCACGACCCAAGCGGCGACATGGCGGCGATGTTGCCCAAGCTCTACGCCGACTTCGCCGACCCCGTCCCGAGCATGCTGGCAGCCGCGGTCGCGAATGGTCGGGCCGGCGTACTTCTCGCCGATCCAAGAGGTCGTCCAGGAGCCGTGGGTTCGCGGCAGGGTCGCGCTCATCGGGGACGCAGCGCACGCGATGTCCCCCAACATGGCCGAGGGCGCCGGAATGGCGCTCGAGGACGCGCTTGTCGTCGCGGAGACGATCGCGTCCGGGCGGCCGCTCGAGGCGTTCGAAGCTCGACGACGACAGCGCGTGTCGTTCGTGCGAGCCCAGACGCGGCGGCGAGACCACACGCGGGGTCTCCCGCCAGGCATCAGGAACGCGGCACTGCTGCTGTCGGGGGGACGGATCTTCCGCGGCGGCTACGCGCCGCTGCGGGCCGAGCCGTAGGCCCTTGCGCGCTTCGCGATCAGGGAATCCTGGCCCCGCCGGCAGTCTGGTGGGCGACGTAGTCCGGAGACCCGGTCGGCCGCCGGCTCCTGCGCGATGCGCAGAGCCGCCATCACTCCTCCGCCTTCACCGCGAGCACCGGGCACGGTGAGTCCAGGAGCACTCGCTGTGCGTTGCTCCCGAGGATGAGCTTGCCCACGGGCGTGCGACGGCGCAGACCGATCACGATGAAGTCGGCGTTGACCTCCTCGGCCACCGCGACCAGGTCCTCGGCGGGGTCCACCCCTCGCACGAGCTGCCGCACCTCGTGCTCGACGCCGAACTCGCGGAGCTGGGCCCGGATGGCTTCGAGCTCCTCCTCGGACTTGACCGCGTCCTCGCTGTCGAACTCGCGGCCACCCCGGTGGGAGTTGACCACCACCAGACTGGCGCCGCGGAGCTGTGCCTCCTCGGCGGCTCGACGGAGCGCTGCCCGTCCCTCCGGCTTGGGCACATAACCCACGACGATGGTCCCCATGGACGCCTCCTCCGTGGCTGTCTACGTGGCTCTCCGGCGACCGTACCGCAGGCGCGCTTCGAGGGCCTGTGGACGGCGGCCGCAGCGCAGGAGCGGTTGCTGCATGCTGGCGCCGTGCCGGACACCACCCGCCCCCGGACGGCCCCATGGGTCGCGGAGCCGACCGCCGACGCCCACCGCCGGCGGATGCTGCGCGAGGAGGTCGGCCGGCTGCGCCAGCGAGAGACCCGACGCCGCTTCGACGCGTGCCTGCACGTCGGGGAGCTGGGTGGGCAGCGCACCGGTTTCGTGATCGCCGCCCGCGACCTTCCCGTGATGGACGTCGAGCTCCGGGTGGACGTCGCGGCCGAGCTGCTCCAGGACGCGTCACCGCTGTGGCGCACGGCCTGGTTGGTCAGGCCGGGCACCCCCGAGCAGCACGACATCGACCTGCAGTGGTTCTCGGCGGTCCGTACGGCGTTCGCGATGCACGGCCGACCGCTCGACGGGTGCTACGTGGTCACTCGGTCGGGGTGGCGAGACCTGCTCACCGGGGACAGCCGCTCGTGGGTCCGGCTCCGGCTGTAGGGCGCGTCACTCCCAGGTGTGCACCGGCTCGTTGGAGTGCATGTGCTCGCGGTAGTCGTTGAGCGTGCCCCGCAGCGCCTCGAGCCGGTCGCCGTCGTTGTCGCCGGCCCGGGATGCGAACTGCTTGGCGAACCACGAGGCACCGTTCTGCCCCACGATGCAGCGCTGCTCGATGATGTCGAGCAGCCGGTCGCGCTCCTCCGGGAGAGTCCCCCAGGCGTCCAGCCCCTGGCGTGCCATCGGCAGCAGCCGGCGGACGACGAGCTCGGTGGCCGGCACCTGCCCGAGGCCCGGCCAGTAGACGTTCGCGTCGATGCCCTGCTTGGCCCCGACGTGGAAGTTCTCCTCCGCAGCACTGAACGACATCTGCGACCACAGCGGACGCTCGTGCTCGGCAAGCGCACGCACCAGCCCGAAGTAGAACGCGGCGTTCGCCATGGTGTCGACGACGGTCGGGCCGGCAGGCAGCACCCGGTTCTCGACGCGCAGGTGCGGCAGTGCCGTCGACGACGTCGTAGACCGGCCGGTTCCAGCGGTAGATCGTGCCGTTGTGCAGCCGCAGCTCGGCGAGCGTGGGCGTCTGCCCGGACTCCAGCACCTCCAGCGGGTCCTCGTCCTCGAGCACCGGCAGCAGGGCCGGGAAGTAGCGGACGTTCTCCTCGAACAGGTCGAAGATCGAGTTGATCCACCGCTCCCCGAACCACACGCGCGGACGCACGCCCTGGGCCTTGAGCTCCTCGGTGCGGGTGTCGGTGGTCTGCTCGAACAGCGGGATCCGGGTCTCGCGCCACAGCTCGCGACCGAGCAGGAACGGCGAGTTGGCGCCCAGCGCCAGCTGCACGCCGGAGATGGCCTGCGAGGCGTTCCAGTAGGCCGGGAAGTCCTCCGGGCTCACCTGGATGTGCAGCTGGGTGCTGGTGCAGGCGGCCTCGGGGACGATGGAGTCGGTCGTGGTGCGCAGCCGCTCGGGTCCGTCGATGTCGATGACGATGTCCTCGCCACGGGCGGCGAGGATCTGGTCGCTGAGCAGCTTGTAGCGCGGGTTGGGCGTCAAGGACTCGGCGGTCATGTGCTCGGCCGCCAGCGTCGGGAGGATCCCGATCATCACGATGTGCGCGCCGACCTCGGCCGCCTTGTCCGCGGCGCTGTTCAGGCTCGCGCGCACGCCGGCCTCGTAGTCGGTGAAGCCGTGGTCGCGCAGCTGCTTGGGAGCGACGTTGATCTCGAGGTTGAACTGGCCGAGCTCGGTCTGGAAGTCCGGGTCGGCGATCGCCTCGAGCGCCTCCGCGCTGCGAAGCGACGGGTCGCCCTCCTCGTCGACGAGGTTGAGCTCGATCTCCAGCCCGGTCATCGGGGACTCGGCGTCGAAGCGCGACTCCCGGAGCATCCGCGCGAACACGTCGAGGCAGCGCCGCACCTTCTCGCGGTACTGGGTGCGGTGTGCTCGCGTGAACTCCTGCTGCTCCACCTTCTGGCCCATGCCGGAAGCCTAGTGCCCCAACCGGTGGCACGGACCGGCCTACATCAGCAGCTCCTCCTGCGGGATCGGCTCCCACGACGACGGCGGGACTGCTCCGGCCAGCAGCTGGGTGAGCAGGTTCGCCATGCTGTAGCCGGGATCAGCGTCCAGCGCGCGCTCCACGCCGCACCACGCGAGGGTGCCGTTTCCGGACAGCCAGGCCGCGAAGCCCAGCAGCGTCGCGGCGGGCGCCCGCAGCCCGACAGGCGTGCGACGGGTGACGTCGCGCCACAGATCCACGTGGATCGAGGCGTTGGCGTGGGTCATCTCCGCCCACGCGACGTCTCGCAGGTGCACCGAGTGGTGGCTGGCCGCCACCAGACGAGCCACTTCGTGGGTGTCGAGCCGGCGGCGGTCGCGCAGGAACCGTCGCACCCGGCGCCGCACCCAGTGCGCCTCGAGCACCATCCCCCGGCTTGGGGAGCCGTCGAAGACGCTGCGCCGATCTCCTGCGCGAGCGCCGCGATCTCCTCGATCTCCTCCGGGTCGCTGCCCACCAACGTCAACGCGAGCTCCTCGCGACTGGCGTGCATCACGGTGCCGTCGAGAACCGCCTGGGCGGTCCACGGATGACTGCGGATGTCGTACGCCGTCCCTTCCTCGTCGGGCCAGGACGGCAACACCCACCAACGCCCGCCGTCGGCGCGCACCGCGCACACGAGCTCCACGCCGATCTCCGCGAGGCAGTCGAAGAGGTGGTCGACGACGGCGTGCGCCAGGCCGGCGTCGTCGGTGTAGGCGACCACCACCACGTGGGTGGTGTCGTTGCGCTCCACGGTCTCGCTGAGCTGCTCGCCCACCAGCTCGACCCCGCAGGGGTCCGTGGGCAGGTCCACGCGGGCGTGGAACGGCGTCGCCGCGTCGCCCACGGTCAGCAGGACGAGCGAGTCGGTCGGGTGGAACCCGAACAGGCTCGGGACGAGGGCGAGCAGGTCAGCGGGGCCACGGGCCAGCCGCGGCGTGGTCTCGGTCATGACAGCGAGCCTCGCCCGAGGGCACGGTCGCAGTATCGATGGCCTTCGCGGCTGTGGAGACACGGGCGGTGGCCGGAGGTGTGGACGAACACCGGCCTGTCGGGGGCGTGGTCGACAATGACCTGGTGCGCGGCGAACCGACGATCCTGCACGTCGACCTCGACGCGTTCTTCGCTGCCGTCGAGCAGCGCGACAAGCCGTCGCTGCGCGGGCAAGCCGGTGGTGGTGGGGGGCGTCGGCGGCCGCGGAGTCGTTGCCACCGCGTCCTACGAGGCGCGCGTCTTCGGGGTCCACTCGGCGATGTCGACGAGGGAGGCGCGGGCGCGGTGCCCGCACGCGGCGTACCTGACTGGCCGGTTCGACGCCTACCGCGAGAGCAGCCGCCAAGGTGATGACGATCCTTCGCGAGCTGTCACCGCTGGTGGAGCCGCTCTCGCTCGACGAGGCCTTCGTCGACCTGGCGGCGGCCGGGCTCGACGACGTCTCGGTGGCGGGCGTCACCGCGGTCGCCCAACGACTCAAGGACGACATCCGTCAGGTCACCGGCGGGCTGTGCGGCTCGGTCGGGATCGCCTCGTCCAAGCTCGTCGCCAAGATCGCCAGCGACCTCGAGAAGCCGGACGGCCTCGTGGTGGTGCCGCCCGGCACGGAGCAGGAGCTGCTCCGGCCCATGAGCGTCGGCGGTGATCCCCGGCGTCGGGCCGGCGACCGCCGAGCGGCTGCGTCGCGTCGGGGTGCACACCGTCGCCGAGCTCGAGGCCGTCTCGCCCGAGGAGCTGGTGCGGCTGGTCGGCCAGGCGCACGGCACCTCGCTTGTACCGGCTCGCCCGCGCCGACGACGACCGCCCGGTCGTGCCCGAGCGCGAGGCCAAGTCGGTCAGCGTCGAGGGCACCTACGACACCGACCTCGTCGACAAACGACTTCTGGAAGGACTGGTCGAGCGGCAAGCCGCGCAGGTGACCGCACGGTTGCGCAAGGCCCGGATGTCGGGGCGCACCGTGACGGTCAAGATCCGGCTGCACGACTTCACCACGCACACCCGGTCGACCACGCTGCCGCTCGCCCACGGACAACACGCGCGTGGTGGCGCGGCTCGCCCGGTCGCTGCTGTCGGAGGTCGACACCTCGGCAGGGGTCCGGCTGCTCGGTGTCGGCGTGTCCGGGCTGGCCGACTGGATCCAGGAGGACCTCTTCGACCCCTACGACGAGGCCGACGACCTGGCGGGCGACCCCGCCGACGATGTCGCGGAGGCAACCGACGTCGACGCGGTGGAAGCGATCGTCAGGGCCCGACAGTGGGCACCTGGCACCGACGTGGTGCACGCCGAGCACGGCCCCGGCTGGGTGTGGGGGTCGGGCGTCGGTCGGGTGACGGTGCGCTTCGAGACCGCCGAGACCGGTCCGGGCCCGGTGCGGACGTTCCGTGCCGACGACGCGGACCTGGTGCCACGCCCTCGCGGGCGCTACGACGTGGACGACGCGGACGAGAGCACAGGCGCCGCCGACACCGAGAAGTGAGCGCGAGGGCCCGTTAAAGGGGCGTGGGGCCCCCGGAAGTATGAGTTCCAGGAGCCCCACAGTTGACCGGCTCTGGTGACGTCCCGGTCGACCTTCCGGATTCTCCGGCTCCGCCAGCCCCGTCACCGGGCTGCCGCGGTGAGATCGCTCCCACCGTAAGAACCTTCGTTCCGATCGGCCCCGCACTCTCTTGCCGGGAGTGCGTAGGGGCATGTCTACGCCGCTGTGACCCACCGCACAACCCTTCCCAGCAAGGGAATTCGAGCAATTTCGCGAGTTCGGCGTGTCGTCCACAGGAGGTGTCCGCGAGTCCACAGAAACGGGCCGATCCTCCACAGGACGGCGGCGTTCCTGTGGAGAAACCACGCGGCCGGTGTGGTCTCGTCGTGGCTCCCCGTAGGCTCCCCGCCATGCCCGACGCAACGCCTTCGACCGGCCCGTCGACGAGCCCGGCCGGCCCGCCCGAGGCCCGCCGCGTGCCGACGGAGCGGACGCCACCACGGCGACACCGTCGTCGACGACTACGAGTGGCTGCGCGACGCGGAATCCGCCGAGACGCTCGCCTACCTCGAGGCCGAGAACGCCTGGACCGACGGCTCGCACCGCCCACCTCGACGAGCTGCGCACGCAGATCTTCGAGGAGATCCGCGCCCACACCAAGGAGACCGACCTGTCGGTGCCGTCGCGGATCGGCGACTGGTGGTACTACGGGCGCACCCACGAGGACAAGCAGTACGGCGCGAGCTGCCGTTGCCCCGCCCGCGGCGCGGACGACTGGACCCCGCCCAAGCTCGACGCGGACGTCGACGTACCCGGCGAGGAGGTGCTGCTCGACGCCGACGAGCTCGCCAAGGGCCACGACTTCTTCTCGCTCGGCGCGGTCTCGGTGAGCCCCGACGGCCAGCTGCTGGCGTTCAGCACCGACACCGTCGGCAACGAGCGCTACCTGCTCCAGGTCAAGGACCTGCGCACCGGCGAGGTGCTCCCCGACCAGGTGCCCGAACACCATGGGCGGCGCCACCTGGGACCGTCACGGCACCGCGCTGTTCTACACCACCCCCGACGACGCCTGGCGTCCCGACAAGATCTGGCGGCACCTGCTCGGCACTCCGGTCGAGGACGACGTCGTCGTCCTCCACGAGACCGACGAGCGGTTCTGGACCGGCGTGGGGCGCACCCGCAGCGACCGGTTCCTGGTCCGCGCCTCGGGCTCGCGCACCACCACGGAGTACGCCGTCCTCGACGCCGACGACCCCACCGGCGAGTTCCGGGTGGTGGCCCCCCGCCGCGACGGCGTGGAGTACTCCGTCGAGCACGCCGTGCTCGGCGGCGAGGACCGGCTGCTGGTGCTGCACAACGACGACGCCGAGAACTACGACGATCGCGCGTCGCGCCCATCGACGCCACCTCGCACGAGCAGTGGCAGCCGTTCATCCGGCACGACCCGGCGATCCGGCTCGAGGACATCGACGCGTTCGCCGGCCACCTCGTGGTCAGCCAGCGCGGCAACGGCGTCACCCAGCTCCGCCTCATCACGCTCGACGACTCGGCGGCCCGACGGGCTCGGCGACGACTTCCTGGTCGACTTCGACGACGAGGTGCGCACGGTCAGCGCCGGCGGCAACCCCGAGTTCGGCCAGCCGACGGTCCGGTTCGGCTACGTCACGATGGCCGAGGCCCCCGGCGGTCTACGACTTCGACGTCGCGACCCGCGAGCTCACCCTGCTCAAGCGCACCCCGGTGCTCCCGGGCCCCGACGGCACGCCGTTCGACGCCTCCCGCTACGCCCAGTCCCGCGAGTGGGCGGTCGCCGACGACGGCACCGGAGGTGCCGATCTCGATCGTGGTCCCCGCGGACGCCCCCCGCGACGGCTCGATGCCGATGGTGCTCTACGGCTACGGCTCCTACGAGGACTCGATGGACCCGACGTTCTCGATCGCCCGGCTCTCACTGCTCGACCGCGGCATCGGCTTCGCGATCGCGCACGTGCGGGGCGGCGGCGAGATGGGCCGGCACTGGTACGACGACGGCAAGATGCTGCACAAGAGGAACACGTTCACCGACTTCGTCGCCTGCGCCCGGCACCTCGCCAAGCAGGGCTGGACCTCGGCGGACCGGCTCTGCGCCGAGGGCGGCAGCGCCGGCGGCCTGCTGATGGGGGTGGTCGCGAACACCGACCCCGACGCGTTCGCGGCCGTGCTCGCGGGCGTCCCGTTCGTCGACGCGCTGACCACGATCCTGGACCCCTCGCTGCCGCTGACGGTCATCGAGTGGGACGAGTGGGGCAACCCGCTCGAAGACCCCGAGGTCTACGCCTACATGAAGAGCTACTCCCCCTACGAGAACGTCGTCGACCAGCACTACCCGGCGATCCTGGCCGAGACGTCCCTGCACGACACCCGCGTGCTCTACGTCGAGCCGGCGAAGTGGGTCGCCAGGCTGCGGGCCACGCTGAGCGACCAGACCAGCCGCGACGACATCTTGCTGCGGACCAAGATGTCCGCCGGGCACGGCGGGGTGAGCGGGCGTCACAACGACTGGCGGGACCGTGCCTTCTCCCTGGCCTGGCTGGTCGACCAGCATCCGCCGCGCTGACCCGCCCCTGACCCGCCACCTGACCCGTCCCCTGAGAAGTCCCTGAGTTCTGCCGCAGGGTGCAACCAACCGCGGCCCGTCGTACGTCGTAGCAGGCAAGAGCACCACCAACCACCAAGCCGACCAGCCTGTGAGCGCGAACACTCGGCACAACCGGGAATCTCGAACATGCGTTCGTCGTTGTGGTGAATACAAGGTCTACCGCTGGGTATGGCCTTGGCCCCATAGGAAGGGAGCGCACGCACACATGGCTTCGACTCGCACCCCCACGCGCGAGATCGAGGGACGCGACAGCGTCGGGATGTACCTCGACGAGATCGCGCGTACCCCCCTGCTCGACGCGATCACCGAGGTCGAGCTGTCCAAGACCATCGAGGCCGGCCTGCTCGCCGAGCACCTGCTCGCCTCGGGCCGCGTCGGCCGCAAGAAGGGCGGCGCGCCCAAGTACGCCACCGCAGGACGAGCTCGAGTGGCTCGCCGAGGAAGGCCAGAAGGCCATCCAGCGGTTCATCGAGGCCAACCTGCGGCTCGTGGTCTCCATCGCCCGCAAGTACGGCCGCAGCCAGATGCCGATGCTCGACCTCGTGCAGGAGGGCAACACCGGCCTGATCCGCGCCGTCGAGAAGTTCGACTACGCCAAGGGCTACAAGTTCTCCACCTACGCCACCTGGTGGGTGCGCCAGGCGATCACCCGCGGCATCGCGCAGCAGGCTCGCGTGGTGCGGCTTCCCGTGCACGTCGTCGAGGAGCTCAACCAGGTCGGCGCCGCACGCCGCACGCTCGAGCGTCAGCTCGGACGCGACCCGGAGCCCGAGGAGATCGCCAGCGAGCTCGACATGGACATCGAGCGGGTCATCGACCTGCTGTCCTGGGGCCGTGAGCACGTCAGCCTGGACACCCCGGTCGACGAGGACGGCGACACCTCGCTGGGCGACCTGATCGCGCAGGAGACGGCGCCTGGGCCCGGACAGCACGTTCCTCGACGTCGAGTCCCGTGACCGGCTCTGGCACCTCGTCGAGCTGCTCGACGACCGGGCCGCGGACATCATCCGGTCGCGCTACGGGCTGGTCGACGGCCGGCAGCACAAGCTCGCCGACATCGGCGCGAAGCACGGCATCTCGGCCGAGCGGGTGCGCCAGCTCGAGCGGGAGGCCCTGCAGAAGCTCCGCACGCTCGCCGACCCCGACCTGGCGGCCTGACCTGTCTTGAGCCGCTAGGTTTCCTTCAGCGCAGCATCTCGACGACCTCCGCGACACGCTCGCGGAGGTCGTCGCGCGTCCCGGTGTTGTCGATGACGTACGTCGCGATCGCCCGGCGCTCCTCACGGCCTGCCTGGGCCGCCACCCGGGACCGGGCGTCCTCCTCGGTCCAGCCCCGCTGCCCGGTCATCCGCTCGACCTGGGTCTCCACGGGCACGTCGACCACGATCACCGCGTCGAAGCGGTCGGCCTGCCCGGACTCCGCCAGCAGCGGGATGTCGTGGACGACCAGGGCCTCGTCCGCGGCCTCCGCCTCGATCTCCTTGCTCCTCGCCCGGATCAGCGGGTGCAGGATCCCTTCGAGCCGCCGACGCTTCTCCTCGTCGGCGAACACCACCGCCCCGAGCGCCGCCCGGTCCAGCCCGCCGTCGTCGCCGAGCATCTCCGGCCCGAACTCCTCGACCACAGCGGCCAAGCCCGGGGTGCCGGGCTCCACCACCTCGCGGGCGAGCGCGTCGGCGTCGATGACGACGGCGCCGAGCTCGGCCAGCATCGCCGCGACGGTGCTCTTGCCCGAGGCGACTCCCCCGGTCAGTCCGACGCGCACGTGCGGCCTTCCGGCCTGGTGCGCGATCCGGACATGGGCGCAAGTCAAGCAGAGACGCTGCCACGATGGGCGCCATGACGGCCGCCGATCTCTCCCCCGGTGATCGGGTCGCGCTGCTGGTCCCCGGCTCCGTCGAGTACGTCGACCTGGTGATCGACCTGCTGGCGGCAGAGGTGGTCGTCGTGCCCCTCGACCCGCGCCTGACACCCGCGGAGCGAGAGCGCCTCCTCGCGGACGTCGACCCGGCCGTCGTCGTGGCGACACCTGAAGAGCTTGCCGCGCTGCGAACGCAGGCGCCCCGCCGCGCGACGGGCGCGGTCCCGCGCTCACGGCCGATGCACGTCACCAGCGGCACCACCGGCCAGCCGAAGGGGGTGTGGTCCGGCCTGCTCGACGAGGCCGGTGCCCGGGCGCTCGTCGCCGAGGAGCGCGAGCTGTGGGGGTTCCGCGACGACGACGTGAACCTCGTGCTGAGCCCGCTGCACCACTCCGCGCCGCTGCGGTTCGCGATGGGCACGCGGCTGGCGGGCGGCCGGGTCGTCGTACCTGCGAGGGCGGGGCGAAGCCCGAGCCGGCCGTCACCGACGCGATCGAGCGCGAGCGGCCGACCACGATGTTCTGCGTGCCGACGCACCTGCAGCGGCTGTTCGCCCACTGGGACCAGGTCGGCGTGCCCGACCTCGGCAGCTTCCGCCTCGTCGCGCACGCGGGAGCGGCCTGCCCGCCCGCGGTCAAGGAGCGGCTCGTCGAGCTGTTCCCGGAAGGCAGCACGTGGGAGTTCTACGGCTCCACCGAGGGCCAGTTCACCGCGTGCCGCAGCGAGGAGTGGCAGCAGCGACCCGGGACGGTCGGCCGGGCCCGGCCGGGGCGCACCCTGCTGCTCGACGACGACGGCACGATCTGGTGCACGGTGCCCGATCACGCGAGGTTCACCTACTGGAACGCACCGGACAAGACCGAGGCGGCGTGGCGCGACACCGACGCCGGGCCGGCGTTCACGGTGGGCGACCTGGGACGGCTGGACGACGAGGGCTACCTGTTCCTCGACGGCCGGCGCGAGGACCTGGTCATCTCCGGGGGCGTCAACGTCTACCCGGTCGAGGTCGAGAACGCCCTGCGGCTGCATCCGCGGCGTCACCGACGTCGCGGTGTTCGGGGTCAGCGACGAGGACTGGGGACAGCGGGTCTGCGCGGCCGTGGTGGGCGACGTCGATGCCGCCGCACTGCACGACCTGGCGAGGCAGCGGCTCGCCCCGCCCAAGCGACCCAAGGACTACTACGTGGTCGACGAGCTGCCGCTGACCGCGACCGGCAAGGTCCGCCGGCTGGAGCTACCCGGCCTGCTCGGTCTCGACGGCCTCGACTGAGCCGAAGGTGCGGCGGTACTGCTGCGGGCTGACCGACCGGGCCTTGGTGAAGTGGTGTCGCAGCATCGCGGCCGTCCCGAAGCCGACCTCCTCGGCGATGCGGTCGACGGATCGGTCGCTGTGCTCGAGCAGCTCCTCGGCTGCGAGCACCCGTTGGCTGGTGATCCAGACGTGCGGTGTGGTGCCGGTCTCGGCGCGGAAGCGCCGCGCGAACGTCCGCGGTGACATGGACGCCCGTCGCGCCAGGTCGTCCACGGTGTGCTCGTCACCGAGATGCTCGCGCACCCACACCAGCAGCGGCCCCAGCGTCTCGGCGTCGCAGTCGGGGATCGGGGTCCGGATGTACTGCGCCTGGCCGCCGTCGCGGTGCGGCGGGACCACGATGCGACGCGCGGCCGCGGCCGCGACCCGGGCGCCGAAGGCCCGTCGCATCAGGTGCAAGGACGCGTCGATACCGGCCGCGGCGCCGGCGCCTGTGAACACGTTGCCGTCGTCGACGTAGAGCACGTCGGGGTCGACGAGCGCGCGCGGGTAGCGCTCGGCCAGGATCTCGGCGTAGCGCCAGTGGGTCGTGCAGCGCCGCCCGTCGAGCAGCCCGGCCTCGCCCAGCACGAACGCCCCGGTGCAGTGCGCGAAGACCATCGCACCGCGCTCGGCCGCTCGGCGGACGGTGCGCCGCGACCTCCGGCGAGGGCTCGAGGAAGTCGCGCTTGGGCACCACGCAGACGAGGTCGGCGTCGTCCGCCGCCTCGAGGCCGTGCTCGACCACGAGGTCGAAGCCCGAGCTCCCGCGGACCGTGCCGGGGCGTGGGGTGGCGACCACGAACTCCAGGACCGGGTTGTCGTCCTCGTGGTGGTAGGGCTCGGCCCACACCTCGCAGGTGGCGCCGAGCCCGAACGGCTCCACGCCGTCCTGGACGAGCGCGACCACCTTGTGGAGGCCCTTCTCGAGCCCGTGGAGGGGAACCGGGGACACCACTGGGTCGCTCATGCAGCCAGGCTGGCACAGCCGTGGCAGGAAATCAATGGATGTTGTCATTCCTGCCACTGGTGGCAGGAATCTTGTCTGAGAAAGACTTACTGCCATAACCGATCGAAGGAGAACGAAGTCATGAGCATCCTCATCCTCATCCTCTTCCTCGGCGCCGCATTCTTCCTCGTCGGCGCCGGACTACAGCTGCTGGCGAAGCTCATCACGGGCGACGGATCCTCGGAGCGCACGCCACACACCGCCGCGCAGCCACCACCTGGACCAGTTCGACCCGCGCTCTCGCGCGGCGTGACCAGGCGGTCAGGAGTGGGCTTCCAGGAGTAGGCGCTCGGCCTACTCCTGGTCGCCGCCGGTGAGCTTCTCGCGCAGGGCCTGGAGCGCCTCGTCCGAGGCGAGCGAGCCGCCGTCGGCGGCCGGCTGAGCGCCGCCGCCGCTGGACTCGCCACCACCCTGCTCGGAGGAGTACGACGTCGCCTCGCCGGCCTCGACCTCGGCCTGTGCCGCCTCGGCCTGCTGCTTGACGTGGGCCTCCCAGCGAGCGTGCGCCTTGGCGTACTGCTCCTCCCAGGCGGCCCGCTGCTCCTCGTAGCCCTCGAGCCACTCGCCCGTCTCGGGGTCGAAGCCGTCGGGGTAGATGTAGTTGCCCTGCTCGTCGTACGACGCGGTCATGCCGTAGAGCGTCGGGTCGAACTCCTCGCCCTCGGCGGCCGTCGCGGTGTCGTTGGCCTGCTTGAGGGACAGCGAGATGCGGCGACGCTCGAGGTCGATGTCGATGATCTTGACCATCACGTCGTCGTTGACCTGGACGACCTGCTCGGGGATCTCGACGTGGCGCTCGGCCAGCTCGGAGATGTGCACCAGGCCCTCGATGCCCTCCTCGACCCGCACGAACGAGCCGAACGGCACCAGCTTGGTGACCTTGCCCGGCACGATCTGGCCGATCTGGTGGGTCCGGGCGAAGTGCTGCCAGGGGTCCTCCTGCGTCGCCTTGAGCGACAGCGAGACCCGCTCGCGGTCCATGTCGACGTCGAGCACCTCGACGGTGACCTCGTCGCCGACCGCGACGACCTCGGACGGGTGGTCGATGTGCTTCCAGGACAGCTCGGAGACGTGCACGAGCCCGTCGACGCCACCGAGGTCGACGAACGCGCCGAAGTTGACGATCGAGGACACGACGCCCTTGCGGATCTGACCCTTCTGGAGCTGGGTCAAGAAGCCCTGGCGCACCTCGGACTGGGTCTGCTCGAGCCACGCGCGACGTGAGAGCACGACGTTGTTGCGGTTCTTGTCGAGCTCGATGATCTTGGCCTCGAGCTCCTTGCCGACGTACGGCTGCAGGTCGCGCACGCGGCGCATCTCGACCAGCGAGGCGGGCAGGAAGCCGCGCAGCCCGATGTCGAGGATCAGGCCGCCCTTGACGACCTCGATGACGGTGCCGGTGACGACGCCGTCCTCCTCCTTGACCTGCTCGATCGTGCCCCAGGCGCGCTCGTACTGGGCGCGCTTCTTGGACAGGATCAGTCGGCCTTCCTTGTCCTCCTTCTGGAGGACCAGGGCCTCGACCTTGTCACCGACCTCGACGACCTCGGAGGGGTCGACGTCGTGCTTGATGGACAGCTCGCGGGAGGGGATCACTCCCTCGGTCTTGTAGCCGATGTCCAGCAGGACCTCGTCGCGGTCGACCTTGACGATCGTCCCTTCGACGATGTCGCCGTCATTGAAGTACTTGATGGTCTCGTCGATCGCGGCGAGGAAGTCTTCCTCGGAGCCGATGTCGTTGACCGCGACCTGCGGTGCGGCGTCCGAGGCGGTGGGGGTGATCGTCATAAGGAAGTGGTCGTCCTTGGTGGATGGTGGAGTCGTGCGGACGCGCGGGAAGTCCGGTTTCACTACCGTGTGTCGTGGCTGCCGACGGTCGCAGCGTGTCCCACTGCACCCATCGAGGCGATAGCGAGCGAGAACCTGCTCGGTCTGAGGCTCAAGCAGACTCCTTGCGCATCCGTCAGGATACGCGGCGGGGCCGGCACAGTCCAACCAGGCCCTCGGCCGTCAGCCCTCGGTACGGCGTGCAGGTCGCCCGAGGCCGCCACGGCGCGCAGCAGGTCGTGCGCGCGCTCGGCCACGGGGTTCTCGCCGCGCCGGGCCGCGAGGTCGACCAGGGCGAACAGGTCGGCCGCGCGTGCGGTGTCCAGGAGGTCGTCGCCGGCGTCCGGGACGCGCTCCCGGTAGCGTCGCGACGACGGCGTCGGCGAACGGTGGCTGCCGGTCGAAGCGGAGCAGGTTGCCGAGGTCGGTGCCCGGCAGGCCCGCGTGCGCGTACTCCCAGTCCAGCAGCCCGGTGACCTCGAGCGAGCCGGGGTCCACCAGCACGTTCTTGGGGTTCAGGTCGCTGTGGACCAGGCAGGTGCGGTCGATCCGGTCCAGCACCGTCTGGGCGACGTCCGCGACCTCCAGCAGGGCGTCGTACTCGTCGGCGGGCCAGTCCGCGAGCGCCGTACCGCGACGGTGGGCCGCCACGAACCCGGCGAGGTCGGACTCGGGCATCGGCTCGATGGTCAGGTCACCGTCGACGAAGAATCCGTGTCGCGGCATCGGCATGCAGGCCAGGCGCGCCAGCAGCTCACCCAGCCGCTGGCCGACCTCGACCTGCGCCTGGTCGCCGAGCTGCGGGAGCAGCGAGGTCCAGTCGCGTGCCCGGCAGGAACGAGGTGACCAGCAGGCCCGGCGCCTGCCCGGACTCGTCGGGTCGCTTGACCTCGAGCACCTCGGGCACCGGCACCAGCCCGCGCACCAGCCGGAGCACCGCCGCATCGATCGTGCCCGCCTCCGGCCCACGCCTGCTCCGGCTGCGCTCCCCGTAGATCCGGACGACCGTCCGCTCTCCGCCCGCGTCGGTCACGAACGTCTCGCCGCTGAATCCGCCCGCCAGCGGGACCAGCCCTGGGGCACCGTCGCTCACGCCGCCGATGCTGCCCTATCGTCGGCGCATGGCGCTCCTGGACCTGGTCACGCTCCCCTACCGACTGTCGGTCGCTGCCGCCAGCACCACGCTCGCGCTCGGCCAGCTGGTCGATCCCGAGGGCCCGATCAGGCGCAAGGACGGGTACGCCGAGCGGCTGATGCTGGTGATCGGGCGCGACGGACTGATCGACCGGCTCACGGCGGTGCTGTCCGACCCCAACGGACCGATGCGCCTGGTCAACACGGCCACCGCACTGGTCGACCAGAACCGCCCCATCGGTCGGGCGCTGGCCCCCGGCGGCAGCATGGACCGGCTGCTCGCGGCCGACGGGCCGCTCTACCGGATGGTCGAGGAAGGCGGCACCGTCGACCGCATCCTGTCCGAGGGCGGCGCGGTGGACCGGCTGCTCGAGGAGGGCGGGGCGCTCGACCAGCTCGTGGTCGACGACGGTCCTCTCGACCGGCTGCTGCGCAAGGAGGGAGCGCTGGACCGGGTCACCCGCAGCGGAGGCGTGCTCGACCGGCTGCTCATCGAAGGGGGCCTGCTCGACCGACTGCTCTCGCAGGACGGCTTCGTCGAGAAGCTGGTCGCCGAGGGTGGCACGCTCGACCAGCTCGTTGCGCTGGGGAGGACGCTGGAGCGCATCCAGCCTCGCCTCGAGGAGCTGATCGCCATCATTCCCGAGCTGCACGAGTCCGTGGAGACGCTGAACCGCTCCGTGGGGCCGCTAGGCGATCTCGCCAACCGGCTGCCGGGTGGACGGCGACGGGCTGAGCTCGAGGGCTGACGATGCGTCCGACCAGGCGGGTCGTCTCCGAGGAGCAGACCCAGCGGGCGAACCGCGGCGAGTGGGACTCCTACGCCGAGGAGTACCAGGCCACGCACGGGGTCTTCCTCCGAGACGTCGGGTTCGTCTGGTGCCCTGAAGGTGTGCGAGGAGGACTCGGCCCGAGTCCTCGGTGACGACGACGGATCGCGACGTGCTCGAGATCGGCTGCGGCGCGGCACAGTGCGCCCGCTGGCTCACTGCGCAAGGCGCCCGCGCCGTCGGCCTGGACCTGTCCGAGGCACAGCTGCGGCACGCGCGACCACCTGAACGCCACGACCGGGATCCGGGTGCCGGTCGTGTCCGGGACCGCGACCGCGCTGCCGTTCCCGCCAGACACCTTCGACGTGGTCTTCTCGGCCTTCGGCGCCCTCCAGTTCGTGCTCGACGCCGGCCGAGCCGTGGACGAGGCGGCGCGAGTGCTGCGACCGGGCGGCACCTTCGCGTTCTCGGTCACCCACCCGGTCCGCTGGTGCCTGCCCGACGACCCGACGAGCGCCGGGCTGACCGTCACCAGCTCCTACTGGGAGCGCACGCCGTACGTCGAGGAGGACGACGACGGCGTGCCGACCTACGTCGAGCACCACCGCACCCTCGGGGACTGGGTCGGGCTGCTGGCGCGCGCCGGATTCCGGATCACGACCCTCCTGGAGCCCGAGTGGCCGGAGGGCCACGACCGCGTCTGGGGTGGGTGGGGCCCCGAGCGGGGCCGCCTCATTCCCGGCACGGCCATCATCGGGGCTGTCCTGGACTGAGCCCGACAGACGCCGAAGGGGCGCCGCTGGTGCGACGCCCCTCCGTTGTCCCGGTGCTCTGCAGCTACGCGGCCAGCGACAGCCGGCGACGCAGCGCGAAGACGCCTGCTCCGGCACCGAGCAGTGCCACGCCCGCGAGCCCACGCGCCAGGTTGCGACCGGTCTCGCCGTCGTCGCCGTTGATGACGTAGTTGTACGCCGTCAACCCGAGTGCGTCCTTCGGGGCACCGAACGCCATGTCCTCGTGCTGCGCCCGCTTCGAGCCGGCCACCATCGTGGCGTAGAGCTGGCCGTAGCTCTGGGCCGTCGACGTACCGGCCTCGGCGAGCTTCTTGGTGCCCTCGTCGGACAGTCGCTGCGCGCCGTGGACCAGCTTGGGAGTGCCGCCTGCTGCGCTGGACAGGCCGTCGTGCAGCTTGCCCGACCCGTCCGCAGCGTCCCCGAGACCGTCGGCGAGCTTGTCTGCTCCCCCGGCGATCTGGTCCGAGCCGTCGGCGGCGTCGCCCGCGCCGTCCGCGAGCCGGTCGGCGCCGTCGGCAACCCGCCCGGAGCCGGACTTCGCGTCGCCGAGGCCGTTGTGGAGGCGGTGGGCGCCGTTGCCCGTCTTGTCGATGCCGAGGTGCAGGTCCTGCGCGCCGTTCAGCGCGGCGGTGCCGCCGGCGTTGAGCTGGCCGACGCCGACGACGGCGGCCGTGAGGCCTTCGACGAGTGCGTCCACGCCGGGCACCATCTGCCCCTGGACCTGACCCTTCATGGACTGCAGTCCGGCCAGCACCTGGCCCGAGCCACCCTGCAGGCTCGAGATCCCGCCGGCGAGCTGGTTCGCACCGCTCTGCAGCGCCCCCGCACCGGCGACAGCCGTACCGAGGCCGGTGGAGACGTCGCCGAGACCGCCGGACGCCTGCGCGAGCTGGGTCTTGAAGTCGGGGATCTGACTCAGCACCTGCGCGAGCGTGCCCGCACAGACCGGGTCACCGGTGCAGCCGGCGGTGCCCTTGGCGCTGGAGATCGCCGCGGAGAGCGCGTCGAGCTTGCCACCGGCGCTGCCGAGACCGGAGCGGACCTGGTCCACGCCTGCCTTCGCGGCCGGCAGACCGGCCGCCAGCTGTCCGGCACCGCCCTGCACCTGGGTGGCGCCCGTCTTCGCAGCACCGAGGCCGTCGTTGATCTGCTTCATGCCGCCGATCAGGCTTTGCGGGTTGGTCTCGTCACCGAGGGCGGCGACGATCGCGTCGACCGCGGCCCCGAGCTGTTGCAGGCCGTCCCTTGCCTGGGGAAGCTGGCCGTCCAACGAGTCGAGCCCCTGCTGGATGAGGGTCAGTCCGGACACGAGCGCGGCGCTGCCCTTGACGAGGTCGACGCCGTTGGGGTTGTTGAAGGCGAGGTCGAGGGAGGCGCTGCCCTGCGCGAGCTGCAGGACACCGTCGTCGAGCCTGCCGGCACCGTTGGCGAGCTTGCCTGCGCCGCCATCGAGCTTGCCCAGGCCGGCGGAGAGGTCGCCGGCGCCGTTCGCCAGCTTGTCCGCCCCAGGCGCCGCGACGCCGCTGAGTCCGCCGTTGAGCTGGTCGGCTCCCGCGCGCAGCTTGATGAGGCCCGCCAGCAGAGTGCTGGCGCCGTCGCGCAGCTTCAGCAGGTTCGCGTCGATCTTGCCGGCCCCGCTCGCCAGCTCGACGCCGGTGTCGGCGCCGCCCTTGTAGCTGCCCGCCGCCGACTTGAACGTCGGGCTGGCCAGTGGGTTCACGGGTACGGCGGACACCTCGGCGCGCGGAACCACACCGTCGTGGATGTTCGCGCTGTAGCCGAACTCCGCGGTGGTCGAGCCGATGGGCGGGAAGAGGGTCATCGTGTACGACAGCTGAGTGCCGCCCTCGCCGTCGCCGGCCATGTTCGCCTGCTCGGACCGCACGTCGGTGAAGCCCGTCGGAGCGACCGTGCTGAGCGAGCCAACCATCGGCACCGGGACGTCAACGGTCTTGGTGACCGTGCCGCCCTTGCCGTCCGGGAAGGTCAGCTGTCGAGGGGTGCCGGTGACGTTGCGAACGGTGTACTTCACCTCGAGGTGCCCGCTCTCGCCGACGATGTCGCCGGGCTTCACGTCCTTCCCGTCGAGGCGGTAGGCGACCGAGACGTCGAGTGGCAGCTTGCGCTCGTAGTCGCTCACCGACCGGTACTTCTTCTCTCCGTCGACGGTGGTGTGCACCACCTGGTCGGCGCCCTTGACGTCGGATCCCCAGAAGCCGTCGAGGTTGCGGACGCCATCGGATGAGATCGGGTTCGTGAGGTCGACCTTGCCGTTGCCGGTCAGGGCGAGCTGTTCGTAGACCCGCCTGCTCTGCACGTCGCCGGCGGGCGAGGTGTAGACCTGCACGGTCTCGGTGTTGACCACGTCGACGTTCTGGTCGGCCCCGTCGGCGGCGTACGCCGGGGCGCCGGTGGCCATGGTGACGACGCCGGCGGCAGCCGCCAGGACGCCGGTACGGACGATGCGGGCAGGGCGGGCGTTCACTGGCTCTTCTCCATCATGAGGTCGTCGATGCGGGCGCCGTCGGCGTCCTGCTCGGTGGTGCTGCTCACCCGTTGGGCGGGGATGGCCGGGGTCGCGCGCCGGAGCGGAGCAACGACCGCGGCGGCGACGAAGCCGACCCCGAAGGTCAGCAGCAAGGTGGTGGCCGTGCTCACCGACGTCGTCGCGAGCTCCGGAGGGGCGGCGGCGTAGGTGAACTCGTAGGCACCGGCAACGGCCGCAGCACCCAGCAGGGTGCTCCACAGCGGCAGCCGGTCCCGGCTGGCCGCGGTGATGGCCACCGCGAGCAGCACCACGACGCCGACAGCGACGGCGCGGCCGTCGGTCGTGTCCGGCAGCTTCGCGGCACGCACGACGTAGCCGACCCAGCCGGCCAGGAAGCCGGCGCCGAAGCCGGCCACCCGGGCCAGCGGACCCCGGTCGGGCACCAGGGCGACCACGGCGCCGAGGGCGGCACCGAGCAGCGCCACCGACTCGAGGTCGAGATCGAGCGCCGAACCGGTGATGACCACCAGCACGGCAGCGACGGCCAGCACGAGGCCGGCCAGCAGTGATTTGCGCATGCTTGCGCTGCTCCCTCCACAGAATGAGCCGGCCTCCAGAGCGGCGGCCGGCCGGTGCTCGCTGCCCTCCCACAGGTGCAAGCACGTGCAAGCAGATTACGGGTACTTGCGAGTAACTATCAAACCGCGAGACGGCAAATCCTGCTGTTCAGTGAGTGTTCTCGGCCACAAAATCAGAGTTGCACTCTCGTTTACAGTATTTCTTGCTGTTTCTGGCGCAGCCGTAGCGACCACCGCCTGCCTGCAACAGATCGCGGCTCCGCTCCCGGCGAGGCTCGTCGATCCGTCCACGGGGCCGGTCCTAGGCTGGCCCGGTGAGCCTGCGCGCGACGAGTCGTCGGACCGTCCGGGACGGGGCAGTGATCGCCGTCGCGATGGGGGTCATGAACCTCACGACGTACGGCTTCGTGATCTTGGCCGCCCGGGTGCTCGGGTCCCGCGGAGTACGGCGCCCTGGCCGCCGTCATGGGTGTCCTGCTCGTCGTCAACGTCCTCTCCCTCGGGCTGCAGGCCACCGGCGCGCGCCGGGTCAGCGCCGCACCCGAGGAGCTGGCGAACATCGAGCGGGAGGTGCTCTCCACCAGCTACAGCTCGGCGCTGATCCTCGGGCTCGTCGTCTTGTTGGCCAGCCCGGTCATCGCCATCGTGCTGCACCTCGACTCGTGGATGCCTGCGGCCCTGGTCGCCGTCACGGCGGTGCCGTTGTCGGTGATGGGCGGCCAGGCCGGCATCTTGCAGGGCGAGCGGCGATGGGGCCCCTTGGCCGGGATCTACCTCGCCGTCGGCCTGGGCCGGATCGGCTGCGGCACGATCGCGCTGCTCATCGAGCCGAACACCTCGGGCGCCATGGTCGGCGTCACGATCGGCGCGTTCATCCCGACCTTCATCGGCTGGCTGGCGCTGCGGCACCCGGACCGGGCACACACGCGTCTGACGCAGGCGCCGCGGGTGAGCGCACCACGCTGGGCTCGTGGTGGTGTGTTCCGCGAGACCGTGCACAACTCTCACGCGCTGCTCGCGTTCTTCGCGCTGTCGAACGCCGACGTGATCATCGCCCGCGTCACCCTCGAGGAGCATCAGGCAGGTCTCTACGCGGGCGGGCTGATCCTGTCCAAGGCCGTGCTGTTCCTGCCGCAGTTCGTGGTCGTGATCGCGTTCCCCTCGATGTCGAGCCGGGGGGCCACCAGGCGGATGCACCTGGTCAGCCTCGCCGCGGTGATGGTCATCGGCTCGGTCACCACCCTGGGCGTCGCAGTGCTGTCGTCGCTCGCTGTGGTGTTCGTCGGGGGTTCTCAGTACGCCGAGCTGCAGGACCAGCTCTGGATCTTCGCGGCCCTGGGAACCCTGCTCGCCATGCTGCAGCTGATGGTCTACAACATCGTGGCCAGGCAGCGGCAGCGCACCGTGCTGCTGGTGTGGGGTGCCTTCCTGGTGCTGTACGCATCGACACCGTTCGTCAGCTCGTACGAGGTGCTGCTCACCGTGGTGGTCTGCGTGGATGCGTTGCTCTTCCTGCTGCTGCTGGCACGCAGCCTCACCCCGTCGTACTTCGAGAAGACGCCACCGGTGGCGACGACGCAGGTCTGAGGGCTACCGCTTCGAAGACCGCGTCAGTGCGCTGCTTCGTGCCAGCTCGAGCCGGTGCCCACCGACACGTCGAGGGGGACCGTCAGGTCCGCGGCGGCGGCCATCTGCTCTCGCACCAACGCCTCGAGGGCCTCCGCCTCACCCGGCGACACCTCGAAGACGAGCTCGTCGTGGACCTGCAGCAGCATCCGGGAGGCCAGTGACGAGGCCTTCAGGGCCTCGTCCACGTTGAGCATCGCGACCTTGATGATGTCGGCGGCCGAGCCCTGGATGGGTGCGTTGAGCGCCATGCGCTCGGCCATCTCACGCCGCTGCCGGTTGTCGCTGGTGAGGTCGGGGAGGTAGCGCCGGCGGCCGAGGAAGGTCTCGGTGTAGCCGCTGCGCCTGGCCTCGTCCACGACGCCCGCCAGGTAGTCGCGGACCCCGCCGAAGGTCTCGAAGTACTCGTCCATCAGCCCGCGCGCCTCCGCGGGCTCGATGCCGAGCTGGTTGCCGAGGCCGTAGGCCGACAAGCCGTAGGCCAGGCCGTAGTTCATCGCCTTGATGCGTGCACGCATCGCCGGGGTGACGTCTGCGGCATCGACCTCGAAGACGCGGGCCGCGGTCACCGAGTGGAAGTCCCTGCCGGACCGGAACGCCTCGATGAGGAGCGCGTCCTCGGAGAGGTGAGCCATGATCCGCATCTCGATCTGGCTGTAGTCGGCGGTCATCAGCGAGTCGTGCTCCGGACCCACCACGAAGGCCTCGCGGATGCGGCGACCCTCCTCGGTGCGCACCGGGATGTTCTGCAGGTTCGGGTCGGTCGAGGACAGCCGGCCGGTGGCCGCGATCAGCTGGTTGAACGTGGTGTGGATGCGACCGTCGGGAGCGACCGTCTTCAGCAGCCCCTCGACCGTCTGGCGGAGCCGGGAGACGTCACGGTGTCGCAGCAACGCCAGCAGGAACGGGTGCTCGGTCTTGACGTAGAGCGCCTGGAGGGCGTCGGCGTCGGTCGTGTAGCCGGTCTTGGTCCGCTTGGTCTTCGGCATGCCGAGCTCGTCGAAGAGCACCACCTGCAGCTGCTTCGGCGAGCCGAGGTTGATCTCCTTGCCGATCACTCCGAACGCCTCGTCGGCGGCACGCTTGACCTCGCCCGCGAAGTGCGCCTCGAGGCCCTGCAGCTGGTCGACGTCGACGGCGACCCCGGTGCGCTCCATCTCCGCGAGGACCAGCACGAGCGGCAGCTCGACATCGGCCAGCAGGGCCGTCCCGCCACGCTGCTCGAGGTCGTCGTCGAGTGCTTCGGCCAGGTCCAGCACGGCCCGGGCCTGCAGCATCGCGGCGGACCCGGTGGACTCCTCCCCCACACTGTCGAAGCTGAGCTGCCCCTGGTCGGCGGGCTCCTCGGCCTTGAGCTCTCGCTTCAGGTAGCGGAGCGTGAGGTCGGCCAGGTCGTAGGAGCGCTGGTCCGGCCGGGCGAGGTACGCCGACAGCGCGGTGTCGCGCTCGAGGCCCGCGAGCTGCCAGCCACGCGCCCACAGCGCCAGCATCGGGCCCTTGGCGTCGTGGAGCACCTTCGGCACCGCAGGGTCGGCGAGCCACGTCGCCAGGACCTCGTCGTCGGCGGGCGTGACCTGCTCGGCGTCGAGCCAGGCGGCGGCACCGTCGACGGTGGCCAGCGCGATCGCGTGGACGTCGCCGCTGCCTGCGCGCCAGCTGCCCTGCACGTGCACGCCGACGCGGTCCTTGCCGGCCGCATGCTCCTCGAGCCAGCCGGCGAGCTGCCCCTCCTCGAGCCGCACCCCGTCGAGGTGGAAGCCGCTGTCGTCGATCTCCTCCTCGGACTCGAGGGTGGCGAACAGGCGATCGCGCAGCACCCGGAACTCGAGGCTGTCGAACAGCGTGTGGACCTGCTGCCGGTCCCACGGCCTCGCCACCAGCTCGGTCGGCGTGGCGGTCAGGTCGAGGTCGCAGACGAGCGCGTTGAGCCGACGGTTGCGGATGACATCACCGAGGTGCTCGCGAAACGACTCCCCCGCCTTGCCCTTGATGGTGTCGGCGTTCGCGATGACGTTGTCGAGTCCGTCGTACTGGTTGATCCACTTGGCCGCGGTCTTGGGTCCGACGCCTGGCACGCCAGGCAGGTTGTCCGAGGTCTCGCCCACCAGGGCGGCGATCTCCGGGTAGCGATCGGGCGCCACTCCGTAGCGGTCGAGGACCGCGTCCGGGTCGATGCGGGCCATCTCGGAGACCCCGCGGCTCGGGTAGAGGATCGTGCAGCGATCGGTGACGAGCTGGAATGAGTCGCGGTCGCCGCTGCAGATCAAGACCTCGAAGCCCTCGGCGAGCGCCTGGGTGGTGAGGGTGCCGATGACGTCATCGGCCTCGAAGCCGTCCTTCTCGACGGTCACGATGTTCAGTGCGTCCAGCACCTCCTTGATCAACGACAGCTGCCCGGAGAACTCGGCGGGAGAGGTGGAGCGGTTCGCCTTGTAGTCGGAGTACTCCTCCGTGCGGAACGTCTTGCGTGACACGTCGAACGCCACCCCGACGTGGGTGGGCTGCTCGTCTCGAAGAACGTTGATGAGCATCGAGGTGAAGCCGTAGACGGCGTTGGTGTGCTGACCCGTGGTCGTGGAGAAGTTCTCCACCGGCAGCGCGAAGAACGCCCGGTACGCCAGCGAGTGGCCATCGAGCAGCAGCAGTCGCGGTGGGGTGACGGACGGGTCGGGCACGGGCTGGTCGGTCACGTCAGCAACCCTAACCAGCCGCACCCCCAGGCCAGACCGAGCGGTGCTCCTCGACGATCTGGGCTTAGGAGGGCCGTGCCTCCTGGGCACGCCGCCGCGAGCGGCGCTGCGCGAGCACCTGCCCGACGGCGCGCTGGCTGCGCGCGCCACGGCGGGCCGCTGCCGGGGCCTCCCCCGGGAGCTTGGCGCGCAGTGCGGCGACCGTCGAGCCACGGATGGTGGCGACCTGTGCGAGCCCCAAGCGGGCCATGAAGCGGTTCGCGTCGCGCGAGGCCGCAGAGACAGCCGCTACGACGTGCGAGGAGTCCTTCTCCTCGGCCCAGGACAGCGTCGCCTCCAGCAACGCGTGCCCGACGCCGTGCCGGCGGTACTCGTCGAGCACGTGGAGGTGGAGGACGTAGATGGCCGACTCCGCGTCGATCGGCGTGAGCGGGGACCGCGCCAGGTGGACCGCGCCGGCGACCTCGCCCTCGAGCACTCCGACCAGCAGTCGCTGGTCGGAGTCGGCAGCGATGCGTGCCAAGGACGCGGAAGCGTCCTGGTGTGCCTGTGCGTCCTCGTCGGAAGAGCGATCCCCCGGCGCCCACACCGCGACGAGGGCGGGCCCGTCGTCGGGGATGGCATCGCGGACATGCACGGGGCTACGGAACACGGGGGCTCCCCTTCTGACAACGCAACAACGACACGAAGACCGCGACTGATGCGCGGCCGGTGCCGGGTGTCGGGCGCCCCCGCAGCTCGCGAACCGGACCGGGGTGAGACATTACGCCTCAGTGCCGCGGCCGCCAACCGTCGCCCTGGCGAGCGTCGGGCAGCGGGCGGGCGACGGCCGTACGAACCCCGTGAGGAGGCACCGTGTTCCCCGGCATCGGCACCGTCGTCAACATTGCCAGCCGTGCTGGTCGGCACGGGCGTCGGGGTGCTGGCGGGCAACCGGCTCAGTCAGCGCACCCGCGACGTGGTGACCGACGGGTTGGGCCTGGTCACCCTGCTCATCGCCGCCTCCTCGGCGGTCGCGGTCAACGACGACGCCCTGAGCGACGCGGTGGGCGACAGCGCACCGATGCTGATCGTCCTCGGCTCCATCGTGCTGGGCGGGATCATCGGCTCCCTGCTCGGAATCGAGCGCCGCCTCGAAGGCTTCGGCGGTTGGCTCCAGCAGGTGCTCACGCGCCGGGCACGTCGGTCCGGGGAGGGCGACGGTTCCCTGACCGAGGAGCGGCTGCGCTTCATCGAGGGGTTCGTGACCAGCTCGCTGGTCTTCTGCGTCGGCCCGCTGACCGTGCTCGGCTCGCTCAACGACGGACTCGGCAACGGCGCGGACCAGCTCTACTTGAAGTCGGCGCTCGACCTCTTCGCGGCGATGGCGTTCGCGGCGTCGTTCGGGTGGGGCGTCGGCGCGAGCGTGATCTCCCTCGTCGTCGTACAGGGGTCGCTGACCGTCCTCGGCGTCGGGCTCGACGACGTGCTCCCCGACGCCGAGATCGCGGCACTCACCGCCGTGGGTGGTCTGGTGCTCGTGGGCCTTGCCCTGCGTCTGCTGCGGCTCAAGCAGTTCCCGGTAGGGGATCTGCTGCCGGCGCTGGTGATCGCACCGTTGCTGACCGCCCTCGTCGCCGTACTGCACTGAAACGACCTCCACTGGTTGGCTCCGCCAACCTCACGCTCGACCGACACAACCAATACAAGTTGGCCTCAAACATCGCGTGCTGGTCGCGGGAGGGCCATAGGGTGACTCGTGGCCGGTGGCGATCCCGCCGACGTCTTGCACGACAGGAGTCCCATGCACACCCGTCACAGAAGCATCCTGGCCGCGATCCTGGTGCTGCTCGGTCTGACGGTGTCGGCGATCCTCGTGACGGGTGGTGCCGCGAGTGCGTGCTCCCCGCGCCGACTCCGAGACCTGTGCGAGGCCGCAGACCCAGGACGACAGCGTCCACATCGTCGGCTGTCTCACCGACAACCGGAAGAAGCCGGCCGCAGCCGTGCCTGACGTCGAGGTGAATGTCGAGGACTCGGGCGGCAACTCGATCGGCAAGGCGACAAGTGACGAAACGGGCATCTTCGACGTGAAGATCCCCGGGTCCAGCGTCGACGCGCTCGGCAAGACCTACACGATCAAGATCGACACCGAGACCCTGCCCAAGGGCACGTCCTTGGTCGACAAGAAGAAGACGGCGCTCAAGGTCAAGATCACCACCGACGCCGACGTCTTCGTGACGTTCCCGATCGGCAAGAAGGCCGACGCCGGTGCCGGCAAGGTGACCCAGACCTTGCAGCTGTTCATCGGCGGCATCACGTTCTCGCTGCTGCTGGCGATGGCGGCGCTCGGACTCTCGCTCATCTTCGGCACGACCGGTCTGACCAACTTCGCGCATGGCGAGCTGATGACCTTCGGAGCGCTGGTCGCGCTAGGCGTCGACCGACTCCCAGGCACCATCCACATCGGAAGCGTCAACATCACGGTGATCGTCGCGATCATCGCCGCGTTCGTGGTCTCAGGTCTGTTCGGCTACGTCCAGGACCGGGTGCTCTGGGCACCGTTGCGGCGACGCGGCACCGGGCTGGTCGCGATGATGATCATCACCATCGGCCTGTCCATCCTGCTGCGCAACGTGTACCAGTACATCGTCGGTGGCCAGAACTTCGACTACTCGCAGTACGCGAGCACCACGCCGTTCCGCGTCGGCTCCATCTTGATCACCCCGACGGCCATCTGGGTCTCGGCGCTGGCACTGGTCGTCCTGGTCCTCGTGGGCTTCGGCCTGCAGAAGACCCGCACCGGCAAGGCCACCAGGGCAGTCGCCGACAACCCAGCGCTGGCCTCGGCCTCCGGCATCAACGTCGAGCGCGTGATCCGCATCGTCTGGATCGGCGGCGCCGCACTGGCAGGCCTCTCCGGCGTGCTCCTCGGCCTGACGCAGGGCTTCAACTACCAGTTCGGCTTCAAGCTGCTGCTGCTGGTGTTCGCGGCGGTCACGCTGGGTGGTCTGGGCACGATCTGGGGGGCCCTCGTCGGCAGCTTCATCATCGGCATCCTCGTCGAGGTGTCGACCATCTTCGTGCCGGCGGAGCTCAAGTACGTCTCCGCCTTGTTCATACTCATCATCGTCCTCGTCTTCCGGCCCCAAGGACTCCTGGGCCGCCGCGAGCGGGTTGGCTAGGGAAGGACAACTATGGACGTCGGCTCGATGTTCAGCCTCGCCCTCCAGCAGGGACTGGGGCCAACCGCGATCGTCTACGCCTTGGCGGCGATCGGGCTCAACATCCACTTCGGCTACACGGGCCTGCTGAACTTCGGGCAGGCCGGGTTCATGGCCGTCGCGGCATACGGTCTGTCATCGATCGTCTACACGTGGTCGCTGCCGTTCTGGCTCGGCCTCGTCGTCGGGCTGGTGCTCAGCGTGATCCTGGCGCTGCTCCTCGGTGTGCCCACCCTGCGGCTGCGGGCCGACTACCTGGCGATCGTCACGATCGCTGCCGCCGAGATCATCCGACAGACGTTGGGCTCGGTCACCTTGTTGAAGTACTTCGGCGGCCAGGACGGCCTCAACCAGTTCACCTCGTCGTTCTCGAGCCTCAACCCGTACTCCGGACACCTCGGCATTCCCGGCGTCGTGACCTGGAGCGCCTACGACTTCTGGGTGATGACGGTCGGCTGGGTCCTGGTCGGGCTGACCTGCCTGATGACCTATCTGCTGATGCGCAGTCCCTGGGGGCGGGTCCTCAAGGGCATCCGCGAGGACGAGGACGCGGTGCGCAGCCTCGGCAAGAACGTCTACGCCTACAAGATGCAGTCGCTGGTCCTCGGTGGTGTCTTCGGTGCGCTCGCCGGCTTCGTGATCGCGCTGCGCAGCGCCGCCATCAACCCGTCGTTCTTCGCGACCGACGTGACGTTCTTCGCCTACACGGTGCTGCTCATCGGTGGCGCGGCCCGGGTCTTCGGGCCGGTCGTCGGCTCGATCATCTTCTGGTTCCTGATCAGCTTCCTCGACGTGTTCTTCGACCAGGCCACCGCCACGAACCTGATCCCCGACTGGATCATGACGGGCAACCAGGCGAGCCTGATGCGTTTCATCTTCATGGGTCTGGCGCTGATCTTGCTGATGATCTACAGACCGCAGGGAATCTTCGGGGACCGAAGGGAGCTGGCGATCGATGCCCGCTGACACAGGAGTCGACAACGTCACGGGCGTCGACATCTCGGCCGCTCGGGCGGCGCTGCGTGACGTCGAGCGCGTGCCCGGCGCCAAGAAGCCCGACCCGATCGTGGTGGCCGACAACGTCCGCCGCCGCTTCGGCGGTCTGACCGCGGTCGACGTCGACCACCTCGAGGTCCAGCGGGGCGTGATCACCGCGCTGATCGGACCGAACGGTGCCGGCAAGACGACGTTCTTCAACCTCATCACCGGGTTCGACAGTCCTGACGACGGCGAGTGGAGGTTCAACGACTCCAGCCTCAAGGGGGTGCCGGCGTACCGGGTGGCGCGGATGGGCATGGTGCGCACCTTCCAGCTCACCAAGGTGCTCGCCAAGCTCACGGTGCTGGAGAACATGCGCGTCGGCGCCACCGGCCAGCACGGCGAGAGCATGTTCCGGGCGATGTTCGCCTCGCTGTGGCGCCATCAAGAAGCGGCGAACACCGAGCGAGCCGACGGGCTGCTCGAGCGCTTCCTGCTCATCAAGAAGCGCGAGGACTTCGCCGGGCTCGCTGTCGGGCGGCCAGCGCAAGCTCCTGGAGATGGCGCGTGCGCTGATGGCCGACCCGGAGCTGGTGATGCTCGACGAGCCGATGGCCGGCGTGAACCCGGCCTTGAAGCAGTCGCTGCTCGGGCACGTGAAGTCGCTGCGCGACGAGGGTCGGACCGTGCTGTTCGTCGAGCACGACATGGACATGGTGCGTGACATCTCCGACTGGGTGGTGGTGATGGCGCAGGGCAAGGTCATCGCCGAGGGCCCCCCGGACTCCGTGATGGGCGACCAGCGAGTGATCGACGCCTACCTCGGCTCCCACCACGACCAGGACCTCACCGAGATCGAGGCGAGGATCCACGAAGAGGTGACCGCCGAGATCTCCGGCACCGGCCCGGGCGACTCGCAGGCGCCAGCGCCCGTCGCGACCACCGACGACGGAGGAGAGCCGCGTGAGTGAGTCCGAAGAGCTGGACGCTGCCGCGACCGCCGCCCGAGATCGACCCGGCAGTGCGGAAGGCACATCTCGAGGCAGCCGAAGGGGCGGTGCTTCGCGCCGACGACCTCGTCGCCGGCTACGTGCCGGGTGTGAACATCCTCAACGGGGCCGACCTCTACTGCCAGGAGAACGAGCTGGTCGGCATCATCGGCCCGAACGGCGCCGGGAAGTCGACGCTGCTCAAGGCGCTGTTCGGTCTTGGTCAAGGTCAGCACCGGCACGGTGAAGCTCAAGGGCACCGACATCACCAACAAGCGCGCCGACGTGCTGGTCACCGAGGGCATCGGCTTCGTGCCGCAGACCAACAACGTCTTCCCGACGCTGACCATCCAGGAGAACCTCGAGATGGGCACCTTCCAGGCGCCCTCCCAGTTCGCGAAGCGGTTCGAGTTCGTGTGCGACATCTTCCCCGCCCTGAGTGATCGTCGCGCCCAGCGTGCCGGCTCGCTGTCCGGCGGCGAGCGACAGATGGTCGCGATGGGTCGGGCGCTGATGATGGATCCGTCCGTGCTGCTGCTCGACGAGCCGTCGGCGGGGCTTTCCCCGGTCCTGCAGGACGAGGTCTTCGTGCAGACCCGCAACATCAACCGGGCGGGCGTCTCGGTGGTGATGGTCGAGCAGAACGCCAGCCGGTGCCTGCAGATCTGTCATCGCGCCTACGTCCTCGACCAGGGCCGAAACGCCTACACCGGCACCGGAGCAGAGCTCGCCAAGGACCCGAAGGTCATCGAGCTGTACCTCGGCACCCTCGCCAAGGGCTGACCAGGCGCTTCAGCAGCGTTCCAGCGGGCGCTCCGTCACCACCGTCCCGAAACGCCACGAGGCCCCGAACCTGAACGGTTCGGGGCCTCGTGTCAGCCGTGGCTGGTCGGTGCTAGCCGACCAAGCCGCTGACCGAGTCGATCTTCTTGAAGTTGTTGTCCTTGCCGTACTGGAAGATTCCGATCGTGCCCTTGCTGAGGCTGCCGGAGTCGTTCATGTCGGTAGGACCGGAGGCACCTTCGTAGTCGATGTCCTCACCCTTCTTCACCAGGTCGGCGCACTCAGTCCAGCCGGTGCACTGCGTGCCGTCCTTGGAGATGTCGATGATGTGGTCCGCGATGGACTTGCTGCCGTCGTCCTTGGCCTCCAGAGCCGCGAGCGCGGAGAGCATGACGGTGTCGTAGGACTCCGGACCGTAGGTGAGCTCGTTGACCTTCGGGTTGATCTGCTTGAGCTTCTTCTCGAAGCCCGGGGGCAGCTCGGCCGGCGAGGGCGCAGTGCCCTTCTGGCCGCTGAAGTCGAACGACTGGTCGCCGAAGTCGATCAGGTCACCGTCGACGACGTACAGCTTGATGTCCTGCGGGCCGATGCCCTTGGCGATCAGCTGCGGGATGATCTTCTTCACCTCGTCGAACGAGACCAAGATGACGGCGTCGGGCTTCGAGGCCGCGATCTCGTTGACCTCGGCGGTGAAGTTCTCCGCGTCGGCGTTGTAGAGCACCTTGGCGGCCAGGTCGGCCCCGGCTGCGGTGATGTTCTTCGCTGCGGAGTCAGCAAGTCCCGAACCGTAGAAGTCCTGCCGGGCCAGCACGGCGATGTTCTTGTTGCCGTCCTTGACCGCCTGGTTGGCGACAACCTTGCCCTGCAGCAGGTCGGAGGGCGCGGTGCGGAAGTACAGGCCCTTGTCGGGGTAGGTGTCGAAGCCGGCGGCGGTGTTGGCCGGCGAGAACTGGACGACACCCTCGCCGGTGATCTTGTCGATCACGCTCTTGGAGACGTTCGAGGAGGCCGCGCCGACGATCACGTCGGCGTTCTTGGCGAGCAACCGGTCGACGGAGGCGCCCGCGATGTCAGGCGTGCCGTCGCCGGAGTCGGACCTGACGGTCACGATCTTCTTGCCGTTCACGCCACCGGCGGCGTTGATCTCCTGGATGGCCAGGTCCACTCCCGCGATCTCGGGCGGGCCCAGGACCGCGAGGTCACCGGTCTGCGGCAGCAGGGTGCCGATGGTGAGCGTGCCGTCGCCGGACTTGGCGGCGCCGCTCGACTTGTCCGACGAGCTGCCGGACGACTTGCTGTCGCTGTCGCTGTCGCTGTTGCCGCAGGCGGTCAGGGCCAGCGACGCTGTCGCCAGCACCACGGCCATGCGCCAACCAAGGTTGGGGCGAATCATGAAGCCTCCGTGATGGGGAGTGGCGCGGCACCCACATTTGTGGATGGGCACCACGATCTGATGAATGGAGTGAAACCTAGCGTCAACGGGCCTCCAGACAGCAACCCACGCCGCAGTGCCGTGACGGTCGTTGTGATTTCGTGACCTGGTTCGTCACATTGGTCGGCCCTGGCCCGATTTGCCCCTTTACTCGAGGTCAGCGGGCTAGTCTTCGGGCTGTTCGTGACCCGGGGCGATCGAGGGGCCGTGCGTGAGAACTCCTTCGGCCACCTGGCGCATCGACAGTCGCAGGTCCATCGCGGTCTTCTGGATCCAGCGGAAGGCGTCGGGCTCGCTGAGCTCGAGCTGCTTCTGCAGCACCGACTTCGCGCGGTCCACGGCCTTGCGGGTCTCCAGTCGCTCGGTGAGGTCCGCAACCTCGGCCTCGAGCAGCTGCAGCTGCGAGAACCGGCTCACCGCCATCTCGATCGCGGGCACCAGGTCCGCCTTGGTGAACGGCTTGACCAGGTAGGCCATGGCGCCAGCGTCGCGGGCCCGCTCCACGAGGTCGCGCTGGCTGAACGCGGTCAAGATGACGACCGGGGCCAGTCGTTGTGAGGCGATGCGCTGGGCGGCGGCGATCCCGTCGAGGCGCGGCATCTTCACGTCGAGGACCACCAGATCGGGCCGGTGCTCCTCCGCGAGCTCCACCGCCCGCTCCCCGTCGCCGGCCTGCGCGACGACGTCGTACCCCTCCTCGGCGAGCATCTCGGCGAGGTCGAGCCGGATCAGGGCCTCGTCCTCGGCGATCACCACCCGGCGAGGGGCGGTCTGCTCAGCACTCACCGCGGCAGGGTATCCGGGCGCGGTCCCGGTGAGGATCGGGAGGTCAGGCGGAGCGGTGCATCCGTTGGGCGTGCCGCTCGAGAAAGAGCTCGACCTCGGCGTGCTCGACTCGACGGCGCGAGAGCTCGGTGCAGGCAACGCGGGCATTCGCTCTCGCTCGTTCCTGACCGAACAGCTCCTCAAGCAGCCGTCTCATCTCGTTCACCTGTCGTCGTGGGTACGTCGAAATGAAACTGTACTCATCTTGTAGACAAATGCAACGGGTTTCCGGCGAGTCGTCCAGACCGATCGGGAGGTCCGCGCCCGAGCCGCGTCGGCTAGCCTTTTGGCCGTTCCAAGCCGGGTTGGCGGAACGGCATACGCGGCGCCCTCAAAAGGCGTTGCCCGAAAGGGCTTGTGGGTTCGAATCCCACACCCGGCACTCTCACGCCTGTCGGTGGCCAGCGACAGACTTCGCTCATGGGACACATCCGACCGGCCGAGACTGTCGCCAGTGCTCTGCGTGCGTCAGACTCAGGCGCCCCAGACGCGGAGAACGCACGGCTACACGGCGTCGCCGTCAAGACGATCCGTCGGTGGCGTCGTTTGTACCAGCGACGCGGACTTCCTCGGGGTCAGGCACACCTCAGCGTCCCTTGCCCTCGCTGCGAAGGCGCAGATCTCGACCGCCTGGCCTACGCAGAGCTGTTCGGCTGGTACCTCGGCGACGGCCACCTGAGTGAGAGCCGCCGCGGGGTGTTCTCACTGCACGTGTTCAACGACCTCGTCTACCCACTCCTGACGACGCAGGTGATTGCACTGATGCGCCAGGTCAAGCCGGGCTCTCGCCCACACACGCGCCAAGTGCCCGGATGCCTCGTCATCACGGTTGGCTGGAAGCACTGGCCATGCTTGTTCCCGCAACACGGGCCTGGACGCAAGCATCTGCGAAAGCTGCATCTCGAGGACTGGCAGCAGGAGATCGTGACCGAGCATCCCGGCGAGTTCCTGCGTGGCCTCTTCCACTCCGACGGCTGTCGGGTCAACAACTGGGCGCGACGGCCGGTCGCCGGTGTGATGAAGCGGTACGAGTATCCACGGTGGCAGTTCGTCAACCACAGCGACGACATCCGGCAGTGGTGCTGCGACGCCCTGGACCATGCTGGAGATCCCGTGGCGACGGTCGAGCTGGAAGACGATCTCCGTGTCCACGCGTGCCGGAGTCGCGCGGCTCGACGAGGTGGTCGGGCCGAAGGCGTGACGGCTCACTCAGGCCGGCGGTAGGCCGGCGCCACCTCGTTGATGGCGTCGCCCATGCGGTGGATGCGCAGCGCGTTGGTGGAGCCGGGGATGCCGGGCGGGCTGCCGGCGATGATGACCACCAGCTCACCCTCCTCGGTGCGCCCGATGCGGAGCAGGGCCTCGTCGACCTGGCGCACCATCTCGTCGGTGTGCTGGACGGGCTCACCGAGGAACGTCTCCACTCCCCAGGACATTGCCAGCTGCGAGCGCACGATGGGAATCGGTGTGAAAGCCAGCGTCGGGATGGGTCCGCGGTAGCGGGACAGGCGACGGGCCGAGTCGCCGCTCTGAGTGAAGGCCACGACGTACCTCGCCCCGATGCGTCCCGCCACCTCGGAGGCTGCCTTGGCGATCACGCCACCACGGGTGCGGGGCTGCCAGTCGATGGCGGCCATCCGGGCCAGGCCGTGGTCCTCGGTGGACGTGATGATGCGGGCCATCGTCTCGACGGTCGCGATCGGGAACTGCCCGACGCTGGTCTCCCCCGACAACATCACGGCGTCGGCTCCGTCGAGCACCGCGTTGGCGACGTCGGAGGCCTCGGCGCGCGTCGGCCGCGGCGAGGAGATCATCGACTCCAGCATCTGCGTCGCCACGATCACCGGCTTGGCGTGACGCCGAGCGACCTCGATGACCTGCTTCTGCAGGAACGGCACGTCCTCGAGCGGGCACTCCACGCCCAGGTCACCGCGGGCGACCATGAAGCCGTCGAAGGCGTCGACGATCTCCTCGATGTTGTCGATGGCCTGCGGCTTCTCGATCTTCGCGATGACGGGAAGGAGGACGTCCTCCTCCTTCATGATCTGGCGGACGTCCTCCACGTCGGCAGCCGACCTGACGAACGAGAGCGCCACGAAGTCGACGCAGAGGTGAAGCGCCCAGCGCAGGTCCTCCTTGTCCTTCTCGGACAGCGCCGGCACGGAGACCGCGACGCCGGGCAGGTTGATGCCCTTGTGGTTGCTGATCGGCCCCGCAACCATCACCCGGGTGATCACGTCCTGGCCCTCGACGGAGAGGACCTCGAGCCGCACCTTGCCGTCGTCGATGAGGATCGGGTCGCCCGGGCTCACGTCGCCGGGAAGCCCGGCGTACGTCGTCGAGCAGACGGTCGCGTCACCCGGCACGTCTCGGGTGGTGATCGTGAACTCCTCGCCGTTCTCGAGCAGGCACGGGCCGTTCTCGACGGTGCCCAGGCGGATCTTCGGGCCCTGGAGGTCCGCGATGATCGCCACGCCGTGGCCGCTGCTCGTCAGAGGCCTCCCGGACCATGCGGTAGACGCGCTCGTGCTCCTCGTGGGAGCCGTGACTGAGGTTGAGCCGGGCGGCGTCCATGCCGGCACCGACGAGGGCCCTGATCTGCTCAGGGGTGTTGACGGCAGGTCCGAGGGTGCAGACGATCTTTGCTCTACGCACACATCGACACTAGCGGGTGCCGCGATCACTGTCCGCAGTCGGCTGGATCGTTCCAACATGCGGTCGGTGCTGCGCGTCGTGCCCGGTCAGACGACCAGCGGACGCTCGGTCGGCGGGATCGGGGCCGGCAGCGTCGTCGAGCCGGTCAGGTAGGTGTCGACGGCCGCCGCTGCGGCCCTGCCCTCGGCGATCGCCCAGACGATCAGCGACTGCCCTCGGCCCGCGTCACCGGCCACGAAGACGCCCGGCAGCGTCGTCATGTAGGCGTCGTCGCGCACGATGTTGCCGCGCTGGTCGATGTCGATGTCGAGCTGTCCGACGACGCCCTCCTGCTCCGGGCCGGTGAAGCCCATCGCGAACAGCACGAGCTCCGCCGGGATCTCGCGCTCGGTGCCCTCGACCTCCTCGAACTTGCCGTCCTTCATCTCGACGTCGACGAGTCGCAGCGCTCGCACGTTGCCGTCGTCGTCGCCGAGGAACTCCTGGGTGGAGACCGAGTAGACGCGCTCGCCGCCCTCCTCGTGCGCGGAGGAGACGCGGAAGATCATCGGGTACGTCGGCCAGGGCTGGTTGTCCGGACGGTCCTCACCGGGTTGCGACATGATCTCGAGCTGCGTCACGGATGCCGGCTTCTGCCGGTGCGCGGTGCCCAGGCAGTCGGCGCCGGTGTCGCCGCCGCCGATGATCACGACGTGCTTGTCGGTGGCGACGATCTGGCCCTCGACCTCCTCGCCCAACGACGCGCGGTTCGACTGCGGGAGGTAGTCCATCGCCTGGTGGATGCCGCCGAGCTCGCGGCCGGTGATCGGCAGGTCGCGAGCAACCGTCGCGCCGACTGCCAGCACGACCGCGTCGAAACGCTCGACCAGCTGCGGTCCGGTGATGTCGGCGCCGACGTCGACACCGGAGCGGAAGACGGTGCCTTCGCGCCGCATCTGGTCCAGGCGCCGGTCGACGTGCTTCTTCTCCATCTTGAACTCGGGGATCCCGTAGCGCATGAGCCCACCGGGCTTGTCGGCGCGCTCGTAGACCGCGACGGTGTGGCCGGCGCGGGTCAGCTGTTGGGCGGCCGCGAGACCCGCCGGGCCCGACCCGATGACGGCCACGGTCTTGCCGCTGAGCCACTCCGGCGGTTGCGGTCGCACCATGCCGGACTCCAGCGCCCGGTCGGCGATCGAGACCTCGACGTTCTTGATCGTCACCGCAGGCTGGTTGATGCCGAGCACGCAGGAGGTCTCGCACGGCGCCGGGCACAACCTGCCGGTGAACTCCGGGAAGTTGTTCGTCGCGTGCAGCCGCTCGATGGCACCGTCCCAGTCGTCGCGCCAGACGAGGTCGTTCCACTCCGGGATGAGGTTCCCGAGCGGGCAGCCCTGGTGGCAGAACGGGATGCCGCAGTCCATGCAGCGCCCGGCCTGCTCGGTGATGATCGGCAGCAGCGACCGGCCCGCCCCTTCGGGGTAGACCTCCTGCCAGTCGTTGACCCGCTCGTCGACCGGGCGTCGCTCCGCGACCTCGCGGCCGTTCTTGAGAAACCCTTGGGGTCAGCCATGGTAGAGCCCTCCATCATCTGGAGCGGCTGGATCAGGTCATCCATGGAGCGCCTCCATCATCTTGGTGGCGGTCTCGTCGTCGGAGAGCCCTTCCTCCTCGGCCTTCTCCTTCGCTGCGATCACTCGCTTGAAGTCGGTCGGCATGATCTCGGTGAACCGTCGTACGGCGGAGGGCCAGTCGTCGAGCAGTGCCTGCGCGACCGCCGAGTCGGTCTCCTCCAGGTGACGTCGCACCAGCGCCTCGAGCTCGTCGGCGGCGTCATCGGTGACCTCGTCGAGCTCGACGAGCTCCTGGTTGACCAGGCTCTGGTCGAGGTCGAGCACGAAGGCGACGCCGCCGGACATGCCAGCGGCGAAGTTGCGGCCGGTGGGCCCGAGCACGACGACGCGGCCGCCTGTCATGTACTCGCAGCCGTGGTCGCCGACACCTTCGACGACCGCGGTCGCACCGGAGTTGCGGACGCAGAAGCGCTCGCCGACCTGTCCGCGCACGAAGATCTCGCCGGCGGTCGCGCCGTAGCCGATGACGTTGCCGGCGATGATCTGCTTCTCGGCCTCGAACGTGGCGGCGCGGTCGGGACGCACCACGATCCGCCCGCCGGAGAGGCCCTTGCCGACGTAGTCGTTCGCGTCGCCCTCCAGCCGCAGCGTCATCCCGCTCGGCACGAACGCTCCGAACGACTGACCCGCCGAGCCCGTGAAGGTGATGTCGATGGTGCCGTCGGGCAGCCCTTCGCCCTTGTAGCGCTTGGTGACCTCGTGGCCGAGGATCGTGCCGACCGTGCGGTTCACGTTGCGGATCTGCACCTGTGCCCGCACCGGCTCGCGCGTTGTCCAGCGCGTCCTTCGCCAGCTTCACCAGCTCGTTGTCCAGGGCCTTGTCGAGGCCGTGGTCCTGCCCGGTGGTGTTGTGCCGCGCGGCACCCTCGGGCAGCTCCGGCACGTGCAGAACCGGTGACAGGTCCAGCCCGGAGGCCTTCCAGTGGTCGACAGCCGTCGTCACGTCGAGCGCGTCCGCATGGCCGATCGCCTCGTCGAGCGTGCGGAAGCCGAGCTCGGCCAGCAGCTCGCGGACCTCCTCGGCGATGAACTCGAAGAAGTTCACGACGAACTCCGGCTTGCCGGTGTAGCGCTTGCGCAGCACCGGGTTCTGCGTCGCGACCCCGACGGGGCAGGTGTCGAGGTGGCAGACCCGCATCATGATGCAGCCGGACACGACGAGCGGTGCAGTGGCGAAGCCGTACTCCTCCGCGCCCAGCAGCGCGGCGACGACCACGTCACGGCCCGTCTTCAGCTGGCCGTCGGTCTGCACGACGATCCGGTCGCGCAGCCCGTTGAGGAGCAGGGTCTGCTGCGTCTCCGCGAGCCCCAGCTCCCACGGCCCACCGGCGTGCTTGAGGGACGTGAGGGGTGCGGCTCCGGTGCCTCCGTCGTGACCCGAGATCAGCACCACGTCCGCGTGCGCCTTGGAGACGCCGGCGGCGACCGTGCCGACGCCGACCTCTGCGACCAGCTTCACGTGCACCCGGGCCTGCGGGTTGGAGTTCTTCAGGTCGTGGATCAGCTGCGCGAGATCCTCGATCGAGTAGATGTCGTGGTGCGGTGGCGGGGAGATGAGACCGACGCCCGGCGTCGAGTGCCGGGTCGTCGCGATCCACGGGTAGACCTTGTTGCCGGGCAGCTGGCCACCCTCGCCGGGCTTCGCACCCTGCGCCATCTTGATCTGCAGGTCGTCGGCGTTGGTGAGGTACTCCGACGTCACGCCGAACCGCCCCGACGCGACCTGCTTGATCGCACTGCGGCGCTCCGGGTCGTGCAGCCGGTCGCTGTCCTCGCCACCTTCGCCGGTGTTGGACCGGCCGCCGAGGCGGTTCATCGCGATCGCGAGCGTCTGGTGCGCCTCACCGCTGATGGAGCCGTATGACATCGCCCCGGTCGAGAAGCGCTTGACGATCTCCGAGACGGGCTCGACCTCGTCGATCGGCACCGGCTGCCGGCCGGTCACCGACTCGTCCTTGAAGCCGAACAGCCCGCGCAGGGTCATCAGCCGCTTGGCCTGCTCGTCGACCCGCGACGTGTACTTCTTGAAGATGTCGTAGCGGCCGGTGCGGGTGGAGTGCTGCAGCCGGAACACCGTCTCGGGGTCGAACAGGTGCGGCTCGCCCTCGCGGCGCCACTGGTACTCGCCACCGATCTGGAGCGCCCGGTGCGCCGGCGGCAGTCCGTCGACGGGGTAGGCCACCCGGTGTCGGCGGGCCACCTCCTCGGCGATGGTCGCGATCTCGACACCGCCCAGCTTGCTGGTGGTGCCGGTGAAGTAGCGGTCGACGAACGGCTGCGCCAGGCCGAGCGCCTCGAAGATCTGCGCCCCCGTGTACGACGCGACAGTGGACACGCCCATCTTGCTCATCACCTTGAGCACGCCCTTGCCTAGCGCCTTCTGGAGGTTCTTCACCGCCTGGCCCGGCTCGGTCTCGACGTAGTAGCCGTCGCGGGCGAGGTCCTCGACCGTCTCCATGGCGAGGTAGGGGTTCACGGCGGCGGAGCCGTAGCCGATGAGCAGCGCGACGTGGTGGACCTCGCGCACGTCGCCCGCCTCGATCACCAGGCCGACATGGGTGCGGGTCTTCTCGCGCACCAGGTGGTGGTGCACAGCGCCGGTCAGCAGCAGCGACGGGATCGGCGCGAGCTCGGCGGTGGAGTGGCGGTCGGAGAGCACGATGATGCGCGCGCCGTCGGCGATCGCCTCCGAGACCTCGGCACAGATCTCGTCGAGGCGCTCGGCCATCGCCGCGCCGCCACCCTCGACGGGGTAGAGCCCGCGCGAGACGTGGGTCGCGTAGCCGGGCAGGTCGCCGTCGCGGTTGATGTGGCGGATCTTGGTGAGCTCGTCGTTGGTGATGACCGGGAAGGGGATCACCAGCTGGCGACACGACGCGGGCGTCGGCTCCAGCAGGTTCGACTCGGGGCCGATGGTGCCCGAGAGCGACGTGACCAGCTCCTCGCGGATCGCGTCCAGCGGCGGGTTGGTGACCTGCGCGAACAGCTGCGCGAAGTAGTCGAACAGCAGCCGCGGCCGGTCCGAGAGCGCAGCGATCGGGGTGTCCGTGCCCATCGAGCCGATCGGCTCGGCGCCGGTCCTCGCCATCGGTGAGAGCAGGACCCGCTTCTCCTCCTCGGTGTAGCCGAAGATCTGCTGACGCCGGGTGACCGAGGCGTGGGTGTGCACGACGTGCTCACGGTCGGCCAGGTCCTCGAAGCGGATGATGCCGGCGTGCAGCCACTCGTCGTACGGGTGCTCGGCGGCAAGCTCGCCCTTGATCTCCTCGTCCTCGATGATCCGGTGCTCGGAGGTGTCGACGAGGAACATGCGACCGGGCTGCAGCCGCCCCTTGCGTACGACGGTGGCCGGGTCGATGTCGAGGACGCCGACCTCGGACGCGAGCACGACGAGGCCGTCGTCGGTGACCCAGTAGCGAGACGGCCGCAGCCCGTTGCGGTCGAGGACCGCGCCGACCTGGGTGCCGTCGGTGAAGGCGACACAAGCGGGTCCGTCCCAGGGCTCCATCATCGAGGCGTGGAACTCGTAGAACGCGCGGCGTGCGGGATCCATGTCCGCGTGGTTCTCCCACGCCTCCGGGATCATCATCAGCACCGAGTGCGGCAGCGTCCGGCCGCCGAGGTGCAGCAGCTCCAGCACCTCGTCGAACGACGCGGAGTCCGAGGCGCCGGGGGTGACGACCGGGAACAGCCGCTCCAGGTCGCCCGGGATGAGGTCACTGGACAGCAGCGCCTCGCGGGCCCGCATCCAGTTGCGGTTGCCCATCACGGTGTTGATCTCGCCGTTGTGGGCGATGAAGCGGAACGGGTGCGAGAGCGGCCAGCTCGGGAACGTGTTGGTCGAGAAGCGCGAGTGCACCAGCGCGACCGCCGAGGCGACCCGCTCGTCGACGAGGTCCGGGTAGAAGTGGTCGAGCTGGTCGGTGGTGAGCATGCCCTTGTAGGCGATCGTGCGCGAGGACAGCGACGGGAAGTAGACGTCGGTCTCCCGCTCGGCGCGCTTGCGCAGGCAGTACGCGAGCCGCTCCAGGGCCATCCCCATCAGCCGACCGCTGGCGGCGGCCACGAACAGCTGGCTGAACGACGGCATCACCGAGATCGCGGTGGCACCGAGCGACGAGGAGTCGGTGGGGACGTCTCGCCAGCCCAGGACCGAGAGGCCCTCCTCGGCGGCGATCTCCTCGATGCGACGCCGGGTCTTGCCGACCTCGTCGTCGTCCCCGGGCAGGAACGCCGTGCCCACGGCGTACGCCCGCGCCGGCGGCAGCTCGAAGTCGACGACCTCGCGGAAGAACCCGTGCGGAACGCCCAGCAGGATCCCGGCGCCGTCGCCGGAGTCGGGCTCCGCGCCGGTCGCGCCGCGGTGCTCCAGGTTGCGCAGGGCCCTGATCGCCTTGGCGACGATGTCGTGGCTGGGCTCTCCGGTCAGCGTCGCGACGAACGCGACACCGCACGCGTCGTGCTCGTGGCGACCGTCGTAGAGGCCTTGGGGCGGCGGGAACGCGTGCATGCGGCGATCCTCCCGTCGTCTCGGCACCGGGCGATCACGCCTGGGGCGGCGCGCCGGGTGCGGGGGGCAACCTGTCGAGCTTCGTGGCAGCAAGGGACGACACTGGCCCGTGCGGGACACAAAATGCTACATGAGGGTAACCGGCCGCAACTCCGCCAGCGGGCCGGTCTCACGTCGCGCCTGGCGCGGGTCTCCCCCGGCTCCCCGACGTCCGCTCAGCCGACGACCATGCCCCCGATGAGCAGCCCGAACGCGTAGGTCACCGCGGCGGAGACGCCTCCGAGCAGCGCCTGGCGCAACCCGCCGTACCACCACGGCCGGACCGTGACGTGCGAGACCACTGCGCCACAGACGAACAGCGCCAGCAGGGTCAGCACCACGGCGGGCAGCAGGCTGGTGCTGCCGAGCAGGTACGGCAGCAGCGGGACCAGCGCTCCGACCGCGAAGGACATGAACGAGGAGGCCGCGGCCAGCCGGGGTGAGGCCAGGTCGCGGGGGTCGACCCCGAGCTCCTCGCGGGCGTGCACGCTGACGGCTCTGTCCACGTCGGCGTGGATCTGACGGGCCACCTCGGTCGCCAGCTTCGGGTCGAGCCCCTTCTCGACGTACATCTCCGCGAGCTCCGCGGTCTCGCCGCGTGGGTTGCGGATGATCTCGCGGCGCTCCTTGGCGATCTCGCGGGCGGCCGCCTCCGACTGGCTCGCGACCGAGACGTACTCCCCCGTCGCCATCGAGAACGCTCCGCCGACCAGGCCGGCGAAGCCGGCGAGCACCACGGTGGTGCTGCTGCCGAGGTGCTGGGTGCCGCCGGCCATGCCGGCGATGAGCGCGACGTTGGAGACCAGGCCGTCCATCGCCCCGAACACCGCGGGACGAAGCCAGCCGCCGGTCACGTCGGGGTGCTCGTGAGCGATCTGCGGCACCTCGGGGACGTCGGGACTGACGGCGGTCATGACTCGAAACTAGCCATTCGCGCCGACGATTTCATCGAAGGTCAGGCTCACCTGACCTGCCGGTGGGGCCGCGCGGTCGGCCCTCGTCCGGCTCGGGTTCGTCCGGCTCCTCGCTGGTCTTCTCGACCGCTTCGTCGTCGGTGTCATCGTCTGGCTCCGGGTCAGCGCTGACGTTGCCCTCGGGGCCGCGGCCGTCGCGCCACACCGACTCCTCGCGGCCGGGACGGAGCCGACCCATCACCACGAAGTACACCGCTGCGCCGAGGAACAGCACGATCGAGGTCCAGACGTTGAGCCGCAGCCCGAAGACGTCGTTGGCCTCGACGGTGTCGATGCGAAGCGCCTCGATCCAGCCACGCCCGGCGGTGTAGGCCATCACGTAGAGCGCGAACGCGCGGCCGTGGCCGAGCCGGAACCGGCGGTCGGCCCAGATCACCAGGCCCGCGGTGCCGATGTCCCAGAGGAACTCGTAGAGGTACGTCGGATGGAACGTCTCGTAGCTCTCGTAGCCGGGCACCCGATGTGCCTCGTCGATCTCGAGGCCCCAGGGCTGCGTCGTGGGCTTGCCGTAGAGCTCCTGGTTGAACCAGTTGCCCCACCGCCCGATCGCCTGCGCGAGCACGATGCCCGGCGCGAGCGCGTCCGCGAACGGCGGCAGCTTGACGCCCACTCGACGGCAGCCGATCCAGGCACCGACGCCACCGAGGGCGATCGCACCCCAGATGCCGAGCCCGCCCTGCCAGACGTAGAGCGCCGCCACCGGGTCGCCGTTGCTGCCGAAGTAGCGCGCCGGGTCGGTGATCACGTGGTAGAGCCGGCCGCCGACGAGCCCGAACGGCACCGCCCAGATGGAGATGTCGGAGACCTGCCCCCGGATGCCGCCTCGGGCGGGGAAGCGTCGCTCACCCACCCAGATGGCAGCGACGACGCCGAGGATGATGCACAGCGCGTAGCCGCGGATGGGGAGCCCGGCCGAGGTGCCACACGCCTTCGCTGGGGCTCGGGATGAAAGCGGGACCGACAGCGCGCGCATGTGCACATCCTGGCGTGCACCTTGCCCGCCAGGATCGCGCCGATGTCGTCCGCAAGATCGTCGGGCGTCGTCCCCTGGGTCCAGACGTACGGCGCCTTGCCGCCCGGACGCAGACCGATCACGTTCGTGCCGTGGGTGATGTCGTAGCCGCCGGAGGCCAGCCGGTGGCCCTTCTCGACCGGGAGGTCGAACGCCTTGCCCGCCTGCTCGATCGCGCCGATCTTCCCGGTGAGGCCGTCGAACTTCGGGTCGAACCTGTCGACGTAGGCGCGCAGCACCTTGGTGGTGTCGCGCGCGGGATCGGTGGTGACGAAGACCGTGTCGACCTTCGCCCGCTGTGCGGAGTCGAGGCGGACCAGGCCGGCAGCGATGTTGGCCATCACGACCTGACAGATGTCGGGGCAGTGGGTGTAGCCGAAGAACACCAGCGTCAGCGGCTTGGTGGGGCTGGTGGCGAGGTCGTACGGCTGGCCGGCGGTGTCCTCCAACGACACCCGCGCGGCGTCGTACGGCTTCGGAAGCACGATGCCTTTCAGGCCGTCGTGGTCGTGGATGCTGACCCCGGAGACCGGACTGTCCTGGCCGTCCGCGGACGAGCCGGCGCAGCCCGCGAGGGGCAACAGTGCGAGGGCCGCAGCCGCGGCGAGCAGGCGACTACCCACGGCGCACACCCTCGGCCAGGTCGCGCGTCAGTGCGGCAAGCGACGCCAGCCCGGCCTCGCGGTCGCCGCCCGCGTCGAGAAGGGTGCGGACCAGGGCCGAGCCGACGATGACGCCGTCGGCGAAGGCCGCCACCTCCGCGGCCTGGTCGCCGTTGGAGACGCCGAGGCCGACACCGATCGGCAGGTCGCTGACCGCGCGCGTGCGCGCGACGAGGGGCCCGGCCAGCGCGCTCGACGACTCACGGGCGCCCGTGACCCCCATGACCGCGGTGGCGTAGACGAAGCCACGGCACGCCTCGGTGGTCATGCGGAGCCGTTCGTCGGTCGACGAGGGCGCCACCAGGAAGACCCGGTCCAGGTCGTGCTCGTCGGCGGCCGCCATCCAGCCGGCCGCCTCGTCGGGCACGAGGTCGGGGGTGATGAGACCGGCGCCGCCGGCGTTGGCGAGGTCCTTGGCGAACCGGTCGACGCCGTAGCGCTCGATCGGGTTCCAGTAGGTCATGACGAGGGTGGGCACACCGGTCTCGGCGACCGCCTCGACGGTGCGGATCACGTCGGCGGTGCGGGTGCCGGCCTCCAGGGCCTGCTGGGCAGCTGCCTGGATGGTCGGGCCGTCCATGACGGGGTCGCTGTAGGGCAGACCGATCTCGATGACGTCGCAGCCGGCGTCGACCAGCGTCGCGCAGCGCCTTGATCCCGCCCGCCACGTCGGGAAAGCCGGCCGGCAGGTAGCCGACCAGCGCCGCTCGATCCTCGGCCTTCGCGGTCGCGAAGGCAGCTGTCGTCTTGCTCAACTTCCCGAGTCCCCGCCGGGCTCGCCGGTGTCGTCGTCGGGCTTGGCCTCGCCCAGCCCGAACCACTCGATCGCGGTGCCCATGTCCTTGTCGCCACGGCCCGAGAGGTTCACCAGGATCGTCGAGCCCGGGCTGCTCCTTCGCCAGCTGCATCGCGCCTGCGACGGCGTGCGCCGACTCGATCGCCGGGATGATGCCCTCGGTGCGCGAGAGCAGCGCGAACGCGTCCATCGCCTCGGCGTCGGTCACGGGTCGGTACGTCGCGCGGCCGGTCTCGGCGAGGTGGGCGTGCTGCGGGCCGACGCCGGGGTAGTCGAGGCCCGCCGAGATCGAGTGCGACTCGCGGGTCTGACCGTCCTCGTCCTGGAGCACGAACGTGCGGGCGCCGTGGAGCACGCCGAACTCGCTGCGCGTAGATGGTGGCGGCGTGCCGCATGGTGTCCACGCCGTCGCCCGCCGCTTCGCAGCCGACCAGCTGGACGTCCGCGTCGTCGAGGAATCCGGCGAACAGCCCGATCGCGTTGGAGCCGCCGCCGACGCACGCGACGGCGGCATCGGGAAGGGAGCCGGTCAGCTCCAGGCACTGTGCCCGCGCCTCGTCGCCGATGCCGCGGCAGAAGTCGCGCACCATCGAGGGGAACGGGTGCGGGCCGGCGGCGGTGCCGAAGAGGTACGCCGTGTGGTCGACCGTCGACGACCCAGTCGCGGATCGCCTCGTTGATCGCGTCCTTGAGGGTGCGCGACCCGGACTTGACCGCCACCACCTCGGCGCCGAGCAGGTGCATGCGCGCGACGTTGAGGGCCTGCCGCTCGGTGTCGACCTCGCCCATGTAGACCACGCAGTCGAGCCCGAGGTAGGCGGCAGCGGTCGCGGTGGCGACGCCGTGCTGTCCCGGCGCCGGTCTCCGCGATCACGCGGCGTCTTGCCCATGCGACGGGTCAGCAGCGCCTGGCCGAGGACGTTGCGGATCTTGTGGGCGCCGGTGTGGTTGAGGTCCTCGCGCTTGAGCAGGATCCGCGCTCCGGCCTGCTCGGACAGCTTCGTCGCGTCGTACAGCAGGCTGGGCACGCCGGCGTACTCGCGGAGCATGCGCTGGAACTCCGCGGTGAACGCGGCGTCGCGCATGGCGTCGCGCCACGCGAGCGTCAGCTCGTCGAGGGCTGCCATCAGCGCCTCGGGCATCATGCGCCCGCCGAACCGGCCGAACGTGCCGTCGGGTCCCGGCGTCGCCGAGACGGCCGAGGATGCCTGCTGGGCCATCGCCGACCTACCTCAGCTGCGCTGTCTCAGCGCCGGGTGCGAGCCGGCCGCGACCAGGTCGGCCACCGCCTCGCGGGGGTTCTCGCCACGCACCAACGTCTCGCCGACGAGGACGACGTGGGCGCCCTGCTTGGCGTACTCGAACACGTCGTCGGGGACCTCGCACCCCGGACTCGGCGACCCGCACCACCTCGTCGGGGATGCGGGGCGCGAGCCGGGCGAACGTGTCGCGGTCGACCTCGAGGGTCTTGAGGTTGCGGGCATTCACACCCAACAGCGTGCCGCCCGCTTCAAGCGCCCGGTCGACCTCCTCCTCGTCGTGGACCTCGACGAGCGGGGTCAGCCCGATGGAGACGGCGCGCTCGACGAGCGACTCGAGCTCGTTCTGGTTCAGCGCCGCGACGATCAGCAGGACGAGGTCCGCACCGGCCGCGCGGGCCTCCCACAGCTGGTAGGAGGTGACGATGAAGTCCTTGCGCAGCACGGGGATCTCCACGGCGGCGCGCACTGCGTGGAGGTCGTCGAGGCTGCCACCGAAGCGGCGCTCCTCGGTCAGCACACTGATGGTGGATGCGCCACCGGCCTCGTAGCTGGCCGCGAGCGCTGCGGGGTCGTCGATGCTGGCCAGCGTGCCTCTGCTCGGGCTCTCGCGCTTGACCTCGGCGATGACGCTGACGCCGTCGGCACGGAAGACCGGCATCGGGTCGAGGGCCTCCTGCTGGCGGCGCGCGACCTCCTTCAGGTCGTCGAGCGGGGTCGCGGCCTCCCGTTCGGCGAGGTCGACGCGAACGCCGTCGATGATCTCGTCGAGTACGGACATGGACACCTCTCCCTCGACCCGTTCCGAGACCTCTGCCGGCCTCGGACTCCGTCTCGCAACGTGACATCTAGACTCTCACGCGGCCCGGCGAGCCCCGACGCCGCGCCCTGACCGGATGACCGGGAGACGCGATGAGCAACCCGCCGCCCCCTCCTGATCCGTACGACCCCTGGACGCAGCCCTCGCAGGGCTACCCGGGTGGGGATCCCTACGCCGGAGCGAACCCGTACGGGCAGCCGACGTACGGCGGGCCGCCGACGCCGTACGGCCTGCCCGGCTACGGGTATCCGGTGTACGGCACGCCGTACGTGCCCTACAACCCGCAGCGCACCAACGGGAAGGCAACGGCGGCGCTGTGGACGGGCATCGGTTCCTTGGTGCTCACGTTCTGCTGTGCTGCCGGAATCGTCGGAATCGTCGCAGTAGTGCTGGGTTTCGTCGCGCAGGGTGAGATCAAGCGGAGCGGTGGTCAGCAGACCGGCGAAGGCATGGCCCTCGCCGGCATCATCACGGGTGGCATCGCCTTCGTCCTCGGGATGGTGATCGTGGTGTTCGTCATCATCGCCATCGCAAGCGACCCCTCGACGTTCGACGACGTGGGCCAGACCCGGGTCTGAGGCCGCGCGGCGTTTTTCCTCGCCTGCGGCGAGGGGGGCCGATAGCGTCTGGCGCGGTGCCACAGCGGCGCCGACGACGACATTGGGGAGTCCGCATGAGCTACTCGAACCAGCCGCCGCCACCTCCGCCGCCCGGCGGCTACGGTGCCGGCCAGTACGGCGGGGGCTACGCGCAGCCCAAGACCAACCAGAAAGCCGTGTGGGCCTTGGTGACGGGGATCTTGAGCCTGATCTGCTGCGGGATCATCGCCGGGATTCCCGCGATCATCCTCGGAAACAGCGCCAAGAAGGAGATCGCCGCCTCCAACGGTTCTCAGTCCGGTGGGGGCATGGCCCAGGCAGGATTCGTCCTCGGCATCATCTCGATCGCGATCACGATCCTGTGGATCATCCTCTACGCCACCGGCGCAGCGTCGTTCAACTTCAACACGAACTAGCGACCGACGGCTCGCGCCTTGGCGATGCTCAGGGCGCGAGCCAGGCACCGAACGGCGTGTTGCGCACGATCGCGAAAGCGAACGCGACCAACAAGAAGACCGCCGCCCCGATGCCGAAGCGCCTCGCATTGATGTCGTTGAACTGCCCGCGCCAGCGACCCAGAAGCCAACGGGTCCACCCCCACGCGATCAGCGGCAGCGAGGCGATGAACAGCAGGTTGCTCGAGGCGGCAGCGACGATGTCTCCGTCGGTGAGGTCGTTGACCGCGCGCAGGCCACCGCATCCGGGGCAGTAGGTGCCGGTCAGCATCAGCCACGGGCAGTAGCCCCAGCTGCCGCTCTGGTGCGGGTCGCGCAGGTGCAGCAGCACGCTGAGGCCGAGGAGGCCGCCCGCGAGCAGCACCGGCGCCCGCACCCGCTTCCAGCGAGAGCGGCCGTCGACCGGCGCGGACAACGTTGCGGTCATGCGAGCCTCAGGCGGAGGACTCCGGGGTCGGCGTCGACCCCGCAGCCTGGTGATGAGGCGCGGAACCCAGGCCCATCTTCTGCATGATCTTGCCGACGATCGCACCGATCGGGCACAGCGCGACACCGACCCAGAACATCGGCCAGCTGTCGACCATCAGACCGATACCGCCGACGGTGAAGCCCACCAGGATGATCGTCACCCCGGTCCACGCCGCCGGGGTGTTGCCGTGATGGGCCATCTCAGCGCTGCTCCTGGGGTCGCGGGAACGGACGGCTAACAGCATAGAGGTCGCGCGACCTCGTCGCCCTCAGGCTGTCGGGTCGTTGCCCTCGTCGAGGGCGCGCCACATCTCCTGCTCGGTTGACGGTTGCGCTTGCTGGCGGGTGCTGTCCGCGGCAGTCGCCGGTGCGTCGTACCGGCTGCTCATGGCGGGCCAGCCCGGTGCCGCAACCACCGCGACGACGAACGCCGCCAGGCAGAGCACCGAGGCAATGAGGCAGGCCCAGTACCAGCCCGTCAGCGACGAGACGACCTGCTCGCCGGTGCCGCCCTTCGCAGCCACGGCTTCGGCGACGTCGTCACGGAGCCGACCGACGGCCGTCGACGTCGTGAGCACGACTCCGGCGGTCGCAAGGGCACCGACGACGGCGACCACCCGGCGGGCCTGACCGCGGAGCACCAGCACGACCCCCCACGCCGCGAGCGCCACCAGCGCGAGCGCCACGGCCAGCGGCGCCGACGACGAGCCCTTGACGCTCGCCGTGACATCGACGCCCGCAGCGGACCCGGACCCGGTGGCCCAGTCGCGGGAGGCCGCGACCGCCATCAGGGCTGCGGTCGCGACGCCGACGAGGACCGTGGGCGCGAACGACCTGCTGTGCCCGCGTTCAGCCATCGCCGAGAGGCAGCAACGTGGCGTCGAAGCAGGTCCGGTCTCCGGTGTGGCACGCAGGCCCCTGCTGGTCGACCTTGACGAGGACGGTGTCGCCGTCGCAGTCGAGCCGCACCTCCTCGACGTGCTGGCGGTTGCCGGAGGTCTCACCCTTGACCCAGTACTCCTGGCGCGAGCGGCTCCAGAACGTCGTGCGCCCGCTCGTCAGCGTGCGGTGCAGCGCCTCGTCGTCCATCCAGCCCACCATCAGCACCTCACCCGTGTCGTGCTGCTGCACGACCGCCGTGACGAGCCCCTTGTCGTCTCGCTTGAGGCGCGAGGCGATGGCCGGATCGAGAGACGTCATGGACCAAGTATCGCGGTGGCCCCAATCGCGCCGACCCAGCGCGCGTGCTCAGCTGGCACTACTCCCCTGTTGCGAGACCCAGGAGGCGTGGAGCCGGCCGTAGACACCGCCCTCGGCGAGGAGGGTGGCGTGGGGGCCGCGCTGGACAACGCGGCCGGCGTCGACGACGAGCACCTCGTCGGCGTTCTCGGCGGTCGACATGCGGTGCGCGATCGTGACCGAGGTGCGTCCGCGCGTCAGGCGCTCGAGGGCCCGAGCGATGCGCATCTCGAGGGCTGGGTCGACGGCGCTGGTGGCCTCGTCGAGCACCAGCAGGTCGGGGTCGGCGAGGTGCGCCCGCACCAGCGCGACGAGCTGACGCTCGCCCGCCGAGAGCGACTCGCCGCGTTGCCCGACGCGGGTGTCGAGACCACGCGGCAACGTGGCCAGCCAGTCGCTCAGCCCGAGCTCGTCGACCGCTTGCCGGATGTCGATGTCGGTCGCGTCGAGGCGGCCGTAGAGGGTGTTGGCGCGCAGCGTCGAGTCGAAGAGGAAGCCCTCCTGTGGGACGAGCACGACCCGCTGACGAAGTGAGTCGAACGGGACGTCGCGCAGGTCGACCCCGTCGAGGCGTACGACGCCGCTCGCCGGGTCCATCAGCCGAGTGAGCAGCTTGGCGAGCGTCGTCTTGCCGGAGCCGGTCTCGCCGACGACGGCGACCCGGGTGTTCGGTGCGATGCTGAGGTCGATGTCGTGCAGCACGGGCCGCCCGCCCGGGTAGCCGAAGCCGACGTGCTCGAACTCGATGGCGACCGGCTGGTCCGGAAGGCGGGTCCCCGCCTCCCCCGGGTCGACGACGTCTGCCGGGGTGTCGAGGATGCCGATCACGCGACGCCAGCCGGCGATCGCGTTCTGGGCGTCGGTGAGCACCTGCGTGCCGATCTGGACCGGGCCGACGAACAGCGTCACCAAGAACGCGAACGCGAGCACCTTGCCCGCGGTGATCTGTCCGTCGACGCCGAGCAGCACGCCGAAGATGAGCACCCCGGCGTTGGCGAGGCCGGCCGAGACGCCACCGAGGGAGAACGAGAACGCGGTGAGCCCCTGCGCCTTGGTGCTCGCGACCTTGTAGCGGTCGATCGCCTCGTCGATGCGGTCCTGGGTGCGGGCCTCGATGGCGTACGACCGCACGGTCGCTGCTCCCACGACGGGCTCGCTGATCTTGCTGAGCATGACGCCGACCTGCTGCCGGACCACGCCGTACGCCTCGGAGAGCCGCTGCTGGAAGTAGCGCAGCGACAAGAACAGCGGGAGGAAGCAGACCCAGACCACGATCGTCAGCTGCCAGCTGTAGATCGCCATCACGATCGTCGCGATCGCGACCTGGCCGATGCTGACGACGGAGATGATGCCGCCGAAGATGAGGAACTGCGAGACCTGGTCGACGTCGCTGGTGACCCTCGAGACGAGTGCACCACGGCGCTCGGTGTTCTGGGTGAGCAGTGGCAGGTCGTGGACGTGCCGGAACGCCTTGATCCGCAGGGTCGCGAGCCCGCGCTCGGCGCTGGTGAACAGCCGGTAGGTCATCTGGTACGACGCGAGCGCAGTCGCCAAGATCGCCACCGTGGCGACCGCTGCCATCGCCCCCATGAACCCCATGTTCGGACCGCCGGAGACGTTCACGCCCTTGTCGAGGGTCTGCTGCACCGCCACCGGGACGACGACTCGGCCGATGGTCGAGATCACCGCGAAGGCGAGCGTGCCGCGGATGCCGTCGGTCAGCTCGGGCGACAGCTCGATGCCTCGGCTGATCGTGCGCATGGCGGGGATGGACTCGCCGGAGCCCATCAGGCTGCTGCTCACGGGACGCTCACCTCGCCTTCTTCCTCATAGGCGTTGACGAGGTCGACGTAGCGAGGGTTGCGCGAGAGCAGGTCGGCATGGGTGCCCTGGTCGGCGACGCGGCCGTCCTCGAGGAAGACGACCTCGTCGGCCAGCGAGATGGTCGCCTTGCGGTAGGCCACGACCAGCACCGTCGCGATCTGCGCCGGTGGTGCGCAGTCCGGCGAGGATCCGGGCCTCCACCTCGGGGTCGACCGCCGACGTCGCGTCGTCCATCACCAGCAGGCGCGGGCGGCGCACCAGCGCGCGGGCGAGCGACAGCCGCTGTCGCTGGCCGCCGGACAACGTCGTGCCTCGCTCCCCCAGCCGGCTGTCGAGCCCGTCGGGCAGCGCCGCCACGAAACCGTCCGCCTGGGCGGTGCGCAGCGCCTGCCACACCTCGTCGTCACCGACCGCGGCGCCGAGCGACACGTTGCCGCGGACAGTGTCGTCGAACAGGAACGCCTGCTGCGGCACGAGTGCGGCGTGCTCGGCGAGCACACCCGGCGCCAGGTCACGGACGTCGGTGCCGTCGAGCACCACCTGACCGTCGTCTGGGTCGACCAGCCGGAGCAGCAGGGAGGTGAGCGTGCTCTTGCCGCTCGCCGTCGCCCCCACCACGGCGACGGTGCGGCCGGGCTCGACGCTGAACGTCAGGTCATCGAGCAGCGCGGGCCCATCGGGGTAGCGGAAGGCGATGTGGCGCACGTCGAGGCGGGCGCCGGCGTCGGCGGCAGGGACGGCCTCGACGCCGTACGGCATCTCGCCTGTGGCCCGCAGCACGGTCTCCACCCGACGGAAGCCCACGACGCTGCGGGGGAACTCACCCACCAGCCAGCCCAGCGACCGGATCGGGAAAGACACGATCGTCAGCAGGTAGGCAATGGTGACGACGTTCCCGGCGTCGGTCAGACCCTGGTCCACGCGCACCACGCCGACGGCGAGCACCGCGAGCACGCCCAGCCCTGGCAGCGCCTCGAGCAGCGGGTCGAAAGCCGCCCGGATCCGGCCTGCGGCCACGTTCACGTCGCGGAGCTGACGGGCCTTGTTCGCGAACCGGTCGGTCTCCTCCGTCTCGCGACCGAGCGACTTGACCACGAGCGCCCCGTCGAACGACTCGTGGGCCACCTCGCTGAGCTCGGCGCGCAGCGCCTGCGCACGGGTCATCAGCGGCGACTGCATCCGCTGGTAGACGATGTTGGCGACGATCACCAGCGGGAACACCAAAAGGCCGACGACCGCCAGCAGCAGGTCGGTGATGACCATCTGGCCGACCGCGATCACCATCATCGCGACGGTGCCGACCGCCATCGGCAGCGGCGCGATGGGTGCCCAGGCGGCCTCGACGTCGGAGTTCGCGTTCGACAGCAGCTGCCCGGTCGGGTGCTGCTGGTGCCACGCCATCGGGAGGCGGAGGTACTGCCGGGTGACGTCTCGGCGGTAGTGCGCCTGCATGCGGTACTGCATGACACCGGCGCCGAGCCGCCGCGCCACGATGCCGACTGCCCGCAGCAGCGCGACCGCCACGAACAGCGCGAGGATCGTCCAGAGCCCCTTGACGTCGACGTCGCCCGTCTTGAACGCGGGGAGTACGACGTGATCGGTCGACCAGCCCAGCACCCAGGCGTCGGCGACCGTCAGCGCACCGAACAGCAGGCTGCCGAGCGTCGAGAGGGTGAAGATCCACGGCTCGCGCCGGATCGCGACGGCCAGCACTGCGAAGCCGTCCCTCAGTGTGCCCCTCGACTGGTTCGTCAAGCTGGACGACGTCGGGGTGCTCACTTGGCCCAGCCTACGATCGAGGTATGACATCTCTCGCTCAGACCGAGCGCGCCGCCCTCTGCGACACCGCTCTCCAGGTCGGCGAGGACCAGCCGACGCTGTGCGAGGGCTGGGACGTGAAGGACCTCGTCGTGCACCTGCTCGTTCGCGAGGGCAGCATCGGAGCGGTCGGGATCGCCGTACCCAAGCTGGAGAAGCTCACCGAGCGGTCGTCGCGACGCATCGGCAGCCGCGACTTCAGCGTGCTGGTGGAGCGGCTCCGCAAGGGGCCGCCGCGCTTCTCGATCTACTCGCTGCCCAAGGCGGACCCGATGCTCAACTCGCTGGAGTACCTCGTGCACCACGAGGACATCCGTCGCGCCCAGCCGTCGTGGACGGCCCGCGCGCTGGGGGACGACGTCGAGAAGACCGTGTGGTCGATGGCGAAGACCGCCGGCAAGGGACTGACGCGGGGCATGTCGGTCGGGGTCGTCGCGGAGAACGCCACCACCGGGTCGAAGGTGACGCTCAGCAGCGGCTCGCCGGAGGTGACGGTCCGTGGCCTCCCGAGCGAGGTCATGCTCTACCTGTTCGGGCGCAAGGAGCAGGCCGATGTCGAGCTGCTCGGCGACGACGAGGCCGTCGCCGCCCTCTCCGACAAGTCCCTCGGGTTCTGATCGATGACCGCGTACCTCCAGCTGCTGCCTGCCGTCGACATCGCCGACGGGCAGGCCGTGCAGCTCGTGCAGGGAGTGGCGGGCTCGGAGAAGCGCTTCGGTGACCCCGTCGAGGCGGCTCTGAACTGGCAGAAGCGCGGCGCCGAGTGGCTCCACCTCGTCGACCTCGACGCTGCGTTCGGGCGCGGCCACAACCGGGCACTGCTCGCGGAGATCGTTGGCACGCTCGACATCGACGTCGAGATGAGCGGTGGCATCCGTGACGACGAGTCACTGGCGGCGGCGATGGCGACCGGGTGCCGGCGCGTCAACATGGGCACCGCCGCCCTCGAGCAGCCCACCTGGTGCGCCGCGGCGATCGCCGAGCACGGTGACCGGGTCGCGGTCGGCCTCGACGTGCGCGGCAGGACACTCGCGGCGCGCGGCTGGACCCAGGACGGCGGGGATCTCTTCGAAGTGCTCGCACGCCTCGACGGAGAGGGCTGTGCTCGCTACGTCGTGACCGACGTGAACAAGGACGGCATGCTGCAGGGCCCGAACCTCGACCTGCTCCGCTCGGTGTGCGCCGCCACCGACCGGCCGGTCGTCGCGTCCGGCGGAATCACCGAGCTGGCCGACCTCGAGGCGCTGACCGGTCTGGTGCCCGAGGGCGTTGAGGGCGCGATCGTCGGCACCGCGCTGTACGAGGGCAGGTTCACCCTCGAGGACGCGCTCGCGGCCACCAAGGGCGCGACGTGACGCTGGCGGTCCGGGTGATCCCGTGCCTGGACGTCGATGCGGGCCGCGTGGTGAAGGGCGTGAACTTCCGTGACCTGCGCGACGCGGGCGACCCCGTCGAGCTCGCGAAGGTGTACGACGCGGAGGGCGCCGACGAGCTGACCTTCCTCGACATCTCGGCGTCGCACGAGGGCCGCGCCACGACGATGGAGATCGTCTCGCGCACGGCTGAGCAGGTGTTCATCCCGCTCACCGTCGGGGGCGGGGTCGGCGACGTCGCGCACGTCGACGCACTCCTGCGAGCCGGAGCCGACAAGGTCGCCGTGAACACCGCGGCGATCCGTCGGCCCGAGCTGGTGGCCGAGATCGCCGACCGGTTCGGCAACCAGGTGCTCGTGCTGTCGGTCGACGCACGCCGCGCCGCGGACACCGACAGCGGCTTCGAGGTGACCACGCACGGCGGGCGCCGCAGCGCCGGGCTCGACGCGGTCGCCTGGGCCCGCCGCGGCGCCGAGCTGGGCGCCGGGGAGATCCTGCTGAACGCGATGGACGCCGACGGCACCACCGACGGGTTCGACATCGAGCTGATCGAAAAGGTGCGCCGGGAGGTCGACATCCCGGTCATCGCCTCGGGCGGCGCCGGAAGCGTCGACCACTTCCCACCGGCGGTCGAGGCCGGGGCCGACGCCGTACTCGCCGCGACGGTGTTCCACTTCGGGACGTTGCGGATCTCCGAGGTGAAGGCGGCCCTGGCGCAGGCCGGGTGCTCTGTTCGTTAGTCGCTCAGTCGCACGACGACGACGGTGACGTCGTCGCGCAGGCTGCGGTCGGCGAGATCGGAGACCCGGCGAGCCACCTCGTCGACGGGGGCGTCTGACGAGCTCTGCGACGAGCGCGACCATCCTGTCGATGCCCTCGTCGATGTCGTAGTCGCGGCCCTCGACCACCCCGTCGGTGACCATGACCACCGTCGAGCCGGGCTCCAGCTCCCGTTCCAAGGAGCCACGTTCGTGACCCTCGGGGAGCCCGAGGGGAAGGCCGACACCGGCGCCGACCGCTTCCGCCTTGCCGTCGGGCGTGCAGACCACGACCGGGACGTGGCCCGCGTTGCAGAGCGTGAGCGTGTGCTGGACCGGGTCCACGAGCGCGACGACGGCGGTCACGAACTGCTCCGGGGCGTCGCGGTCGAGGACCACGTCCGCGTGCGACAGCACCACCTCGGGCGAGGAGTCGACGGTCAGCAGCCCACGGATGCCGGCGCGCACCCGGATCATCGTCGTCGCGGCCCGCACGCCTCGGCCCATCACGTCGCCCACGACGCACGCCAGCTGCTCCGTCGGGGGTGCGGACCGCGTCGTACCAGTCGCCGCCCACGTGCTCGAGCTCGTCACCACCGGGGGCGTACTCGACGGCGATGCTGACGCCCTCCACGTCCGGGATCGGGCTGGCGGCGAGACTCGTCTGCAGGTGGTCGGCGATCGCGGTCAGTCGAGTCATCAGGTTCTCGCGATCCTCAGAGATCTCCTGTGCAAGATCGGAGGCTTGCCGCTGCGCCTCGAACGCTGCCGTCAGCTCCTGCTCGACCTCCCGACGGGACGTGGTGTCCCACACGCAACCGATGGTGCCGGTGGCTCGCCGGCCTCGTTGGTGGTGACCCGGCCGAGGGACTCGATCCAGTGGTCGCTCCCGTCCGGCCAGACGATGCGGACGTTGAGGTTGTACGACGACTTCTTGGCCATCGCCTCCTCGAGGATCGCGAGCACGCTGGGATGCTCGTCGGGGTGGATCATGGCGAGCCAGGTCTCGAATGTCTGGTCGTAGCCGCCGGGCGGCAGGCCGAAGATCGCCTCCAACCGCTCGTCCCACACGACCTGACCGGTGGCCATGTCCCAGTGCCAGCTGCCGAGCTCAGCGGCGTCGTACGCCAGCCGCAGCCGTCGCTCGGTGGCTGCCGCGGCCGCTTCTGCGAGCCGGACCGATGTCAGCTCCTCGGACAGCACCGCGACACCGGTCACGACGTTGCCGTCCTGGATCGGTGTCGCAGTCAGGCTGAGGATCTGGGGGGACCCGTTTGACCCGGTATCGGTCACCTCGCCCTTCCAGGCATCCCCGGCCAGTGCGCTGTCGAGACCCCGCCGGACGTCTTCTGCCGAGTCGAGTCCGGCGAACAGGTCATGCAGCCTGTGCGCCGGTCAGACTCTCGCCGGCGCTGTACAGCGAGACAGCGGTGTCGTTGGCGAACAGCACCAGGCCCCGAGCGTCGGTGACGATGACCGCCATAGCCCAGGGCGTTGAGAACGCCCGACTCCTCAATGAACCGCAGTGGCACGACTCGGACGCTACACGTGCGGGAAGCCCGGTCGCAGGCGCGCTAACGCCGAAGGACCAGCAGGTATGCGACGAGCGATCGCGACAAGTGGGATCAACAGCAACATCCCCGACAGCAGTCGTCTCCGCGGTGACGCATTACCGCTCGCCGTGCGACGTTCGCGACGCTCCTCCTCCGAGGCTCGTGCCGCCGTTCGCAGCGCTGCCTCGTGCTCTCGCTCGGCCCGGCGCCGGGCACGTTGCGTGCTCACGCCGGCCTCGGCAGGGACTCGACCCAGTTCGACAGCAGTCGTGCTCCCGCGTCGCCGGACTTCTCCGGGTGGAACTGCGTCGCGGACAACGGCCCGTTCTCGACGGCGGCGACGAAGCGGTCTCCCCCGTGCGACGCCCAGGTCACGAGCGGCGGGCGGGTCCGGCCGTGCGTGCGCAGTACCCAGTCGCGCACGCCGTACGAGTGGACGAAGTAGAACCGTTCGTCCGCCAGGCCCGAGAAGAGCGCGGAGCCGTCGGCGACCTCGACGGTGTTCCACCCCATGTGGGGTACGACGGGCGCGCGGAGCCGTTCCACGACGCCCGGCCACTCGTCGAGACCCTCGGTGTCCACGCCGTGCTCGACGCCGTGCGCGAAGAGGATCTGCATGCCGACGCAGATGCCCAGCACCGGGCGGCCACCCGCGAGTCGTCGGCCGATGACCTCGTGCCCCTTCACGGCGCGCACGCCGTCGACGCAGGCCTTGAAAGCACCGACACCTGGGACGACGAGGCCGTCGCACTCCATCGCGGCCGTGCGGTCCGCGGTCAGCGTCACCGTCGCACCGGCACGCTCGAGGGCACGCACCGCCGATCGCACGTTGCCGGAGCCGTAGTCGAGGACCACGACCGTCGGGCTGCTCACAGGGTGCCCTTGGTGCTGGGCACTCCCGTCTCCCGGGGGTCGATCGCGATGGCGTCGCGCAGCGCACGGGCGACGGCCTTGTACTGGGCCTCGACGAGGTGGTGCGGGTCGCGACCGGACAGCACGCGCACGTGCAGCGCGACCTGCGCGTGCGAGGCCAACGTCTCGAGGACGTGGCGCGTCAGCGAGCCGAGGTAGCCGACGCCGCTGCCACCGATCGTGACGAACGCCTGCTCGTCCGGCTCCCCGGTGTGCACGCAGTAGGGACGCCCGGAGACGTCGACGGCGCACTGCACCAGCGCTTCGTCGAGCGGCACCAGCGAGTCGCCGAAGCGGCGGATGCCGGCCTTGTCGCCCAGTGCCTCACGCAGCGCGTCACCGAGCGCGATGGCGGTGTCCTCGACGGTGTGGTGCGCGTCGATGTGGGTGTCGCCGTCGGTCTGCACGGTGAGGTCGATGAGCGAGTGGCGCGCGAACGACGAGAGCATGTGGTCGTAGAAGCCGACGCCGGTCGACACGTCGTGGCGGCCGGTGCCGTCGAGGTCGAGCTCGACGAGGACCTTGGACTCCTTGGTCTCGCGCTCGACACGGGCGGTGCGCGCCGTCATGTCAGAACCTCCGTGAGTGCCTGCTTGAACGCTGTCATCTCTTGCGGTGTGCCGATCGAGACCCGCAGCCAGCCGTCGGGTCCGACCTCGCGGATCAGCACGCCACGATCCAGTAGACCCTGCCAGACGGCGTGCCGGTCGGGAAACCGACCGAACAGCGCGTAGTTGGCGTCGGTGTCGGCGACGGTGAGTCCCTGCTCACGCAGCCAGGCCACGGTCGCGTCGCGCTCGGCGCGCAGGTCGTCGACGCGCGCGAGCAGCTCGTCGGCGTGCCGCAGCGCGACCCGCGCGACGGCCTGCGTCACGGCCGAGAGGTGGTAGGGCAGCCGCACCACACGGATCGCGTCGGTGATCTCCTGCGACGCCGCGAGGTAGCCGAGCCGGGCACCCGCGAGCGCGAAGGCCTTGCTCATCGTGCGCGAGACACGAGGTTCGGTGTCTGCGGCAGCACCTCGAGGGCGCTCGGGGTGCCCGCGCGACGGAACTCCGCGTAGGCCTCGTCGACCACGACGACACCGCCGTGCTGCGCCGCGGCGTCGCACACCGCGGTGACGGTGGCGGGCGGCAGCGCCGTGCCGGTCGGGTTGTTCGGCGACGGCAGCAGCACCACCGTCGGGCGGTGCTCCGAGATCACCGAGACAGCGTGGTCGACGTCGAGGCTGAAGTCGTCCTCGCGGTGGCCGACGACCCAGTCGGTCATGGCGTCGCGGGCGTACTCGGGATACATGGAGTACGTCGGCGCGAACGACACCGCCGTGCGGCCCGGACCGCCGAACGCCTGCAGGATCTGCAGCATCACCTCGTTGGAGCCGTTGGCCGCCCACACCTGCTCGGGCGTGACGCCGTGGCCGAGGTAGGCCGCGAGGTCGCGGCGCAGCGCGGTGAACTCCCGGTCGGGGTAGCGGTTGAGGGTGCGGGCCGCCTCCGCGACGGCCTCCGCCACGTCGGCGACGACGGCGTCGCTGGGCGGGTAGGGGTTCTCGTTGACGTTGAGCTGCACCGGGGCGACGTCGAGGCCTAGCTGCGGCGCGCCGTACGGCTCGATCCCCCGCAGCTCCTCGCGCAGAGGAACGCTCATCAGTCCTCCCGCACGCGTACGTCGACCGCGGCGGCGTGACCGGGGAGGTCCTCTGCGTTCGCGAGGTGCACGACGTGCGGTGCGACGTCGCGCAGCGCCTGCTCGTCGTACTCGATGACGTGGATCGCCTTGCGGAACGTCCGCACCGACAGACCGGAGCTGTGGCACGCGCAGCCCCCGGTGGGCAGGACGTGGTTGGACCCGGCGGCGTAGTCGCCGAGGGAGACCGGCGCGAACGGCCCGACGAAGACGGCGCCCGCGTTGCGCACCCGACGGGCCAGCGCGGCCGCGTCACGGGTCTGGATCTCGAGGTGCTCGGCGGCGTAGGCGTCCACGACGGCCAGGCCCTGCTCGAGGTCGTCGACCAGGACGATGCCGGACTGCACGCCGGACAGCGCCGCGGTGATGCGCTCGACGTGACGGGTGGCCGAGACCTGCTTGTCGAGCTCGGCCTCGACGTCGTCGGCAAGCGACGGCGACGTCGTCACCAGCACGGCCGCGGCCAACGGTGTCGTGCTCGGCCTGGCTGAGCAGGTCGGCCGCGACGTGGGCGGGGTCCGCGCTGTCGTCGGCGAGGATCGCGATCTCGGTCGGGCCGGCCTCGGAGTCGATGCCGACGACGCCCTTGAGGAGCCGCTTCGCGGAGACCGTGTAGATGTTGCCCGGGCCGGTCACCAGGTCGACCTTGCGGCACGGCCCGGCGCCATAGGCGAACATCGCGATGGCCTGCGCGCCGCCGACGGCGTAGACCTCCTCGACGCCGAGCAGCTCGCACGCGGCGAGGATCGTCGGGTGCGGCAGGCCGCCGGACTCGGCACGCGGCGACGACGTGAGCGCGATCGAGTCGACGCCGGCGACCTGCGCCGGCACGACGTTCATCACCACGCTGGACACGAGCGGGGCGACCCCGCCGGGCACGTAGAGCCCGACGCGTCCGACCGCCACCATCCGCTGGCTGACGGTGCCACCGGGCACGACCTCGGTGGTGACGTCCTGCTCGAGCTCGGCCTCGCAGGTCGCCCGAAGCCGGCGGATCGACTCCTCCAGGCCGGCGCGCACCCGGGGGTCGAGCGCGGCCAAGCGCTGCCGTCATCGCCGCCCGGGGCACCGCGATGTCGGTCTGCTCGACCCCGTCGAAACGAGCCGTGAACTCGTTGATCGCCTCGACCCCGCGGCGGCGTACGGCGTCGCAGATGGGACGCACGACCTCGAGTGCTGCCTCGACGTCGAAGTCGGCGCGCGGCACCACGTCGCGGTATTCAGGGGCGTGCGACCCCCTGAGATCGATGCGACGGATCATGTCCTCAGTGTAGGAGCGATTGGCTTGCCCCCTAGCGAGTGGCTCACGCGCGAAGACGGCGGCGGACCCCTATGTTGGCAGCGTGCGTGAGCAGCTCCCCCTCTTCCCGTTGAACACGGTGGTGTTCCCGGGCGTCTCGCTGCCCCTGCACGTGTTCGAGGATCGCTACCGCGCGCTGGTCCACCACCTGCTGACGATCTCCGACAAGTCGATGCGGCTGTTCGGCATCGTCGCGATCCGCGAGGGATACGAAGTGGGCGAGCCCCACCAGTCGATCGTGCAGTCGTTGCACCGGGTGGGTTGCATAGTGCAGATGACGGCGGTCGCCCCTGACGAGGGCGGCCGCTTCGACATCGAGGTGGTCGGCCGGCAGCGGCTGCGGCTCCACGACGTGGACACCTCTGGCAGCTACCTGGTCGGCGACGTGGAGGTGCTCGCCGAGCGGACCCCCAAGGGCAACGACGCCGCACACGAGGCGGCACGCTCCCTCGCGACGTTCGAGGAGTACCGCCGCCGGCTCTCGGAGATGCGCGGCGACGACGTCCTCAACGGGGACCTTCCGCGGGACCCGGAGTACCTCTCCTACAGCCTCGCGGCCACCTGCCTGCTGACCCTGCAGGAGCGTCAAAGCCTCCTCGAGGCCGACTCGTCCCGCGACCGGCTGATCATGCTGCGCCACGCCCTGCTCGAGGAGATGCGCGCCATGCGCGCGATCCCGTCGCTGCCCGCCACGGAGGTCGCCCGCACCGGCTGGTCGCCCAACTGATGGCCGGCGGGACACCGGCGACGGTGGCCCTCACGAAGGCCGGCATCGCATTCACACTCCACCCCTACGACCACGACCCGTCGGCGCCGTCGTACGGCAACGAGGCTGCCGAGGCGCTCGGGCTCGACCCGCACGAGGTGTTCAAGACGCTCCTCGCCTCGGTCGACGGCCGCCTCGTGGTCGCCGTCGTGCCGGTGACCGGTCAGCTCGACCTCAAGGCCCTGGCCGCCGCTGTCGGGGGCAAGAAGGCCGTGATGGCCGATCCGGCCGACGCCGAGCGCGCCACCGGGTACGTCGTCGGGGGCATCTCCCCGATCGGCCAACGGCGTCGCCTGACCACCGTCGTCGACGAGTCGGCGTCGGCGCTGTCGACGATCTATGTCTCCGGCGGTCGCCGAGGCCTGGACATCGGCCTCTCGCCGACCGACCTCCTCGCCGTCACCGGCGCCAGCTACGCCCGCATCCGCCGCTCATAACGGTTGGTCGAGCTTGTCGAGCGTTGTATGCGAGCCTTCACGGTGGTTGAGGTGGAGCGAAGCGAGCCCTCCACGGTGGTTGAGGTGCGAGCGAAGCGAGCCTCGAAACCACTCGAGAGGCGCGCCGGCCGGACCGAAGTCTGCCCGAGAAATCTTGAGAATTCCCCTTGTGGATAACGGCAATTCTCGGCCCGTTTGTGTCGGTGGTCGGGTCTAGATTCCTACCCATGACCAGCACCGCAGAGGTCTTCGACCTCGACGTCCGCGAGACGCTGCTCGCGGCCGCCGCTGAACGGCGGCAGGCGGACCAACGCACTCATCTGCCGCGGTCCCGGGCGCATCAGCGATGCCACAGCCGTCGTCCTCGGCTCCCAACACCAGGGCGGCCTTTCGAGGTTCGGCTTGGCGCGAGAAAGTGGAACATGGAAACTGAGAGCCAAGCAGCGATTCAGCGGTTCCACGCCGCGTTGAACGCTCGTGACATCGACGCAGTCGACCGGTGCATCACCGATGACTGCATTTTTGAGGACACCACCCCACCGGACGGCACGCGTCATGTCGGGCGAGCCGCAATGCTGGGCGCCGTCAGGCAGTTCTTCGACGAGTCCCCGTCCGCCAGTTTCAACATCGAGGAGACGCTCACAGTGGGTGACCGGGCGATGGTTCTGTGGCGGTACTCATGGGCCGACGGTCACGTGCGCGGAGTCGACGTCATGCGGATCGCCGAGGGACGCGTTGCCGAGAGCCTCGCCTATGTGAAGGGCTGAGCACACCGGCGGCGCATCTCCAGACCTGCGGGCCGGAGACTTAGGTCCCGGAGAAGAGGGGCGCGGTGTCCACCCAGGGAGTTCTGGCTCGCGAGTTGTCAGAGAGCTGTGTGAACGACAGGTGGACGTCGAGCCGCGTTTGTGACTTGGCCGATGTTGTCGGGTGAGAAGAACTCCACCGGGGACACGGTTCCTGCGACGACGCTGACGAATCCATCCATCGCCTCCTGGTTGCCGTGCACCGCTCCCAGGAGCTGCTGCATCTCCGGAGGCGGCGGCTCCAGGGTGGCGAGCTGGCTGGTGAACTCGTAGATGGGCATGGCGCCGTTGTCACGGGCCTGTTGCCAGGACGCCATCGCGACGTCGTAGGTCGACGCGCCGGTGAGCCACGCGTGGATGGCGATCGAACACCGCTCGGCGTCACTGAAGGCGTCGCTGATGCCCTGCGCCGTGATCGGATCCTTGTTGTAGCCGGCGTCACCGACCAGCGCCCAGCCAGGGCCGAAAGGCGTACGGAAGAAGCCGGGAACCGCGCCGCCGAGGAAGGGTGCCATCGCGCGTCGCGGCCTGCACCCGCGTGGCGAAGTCGGGCGCCAGTTCGAGGGTCATCAGGAAGTTCGCCTCGACGTCGGCCTTGTACGCCGCTGCCTCCGCGTAGGGCCAACCCGCGACGACCATGGTCAGTCCGTCGTTGGTGGGCGCAGCCGCGAAGCCGCGGTCGGGGCGGATGTAGATCTCCATGCCGTCGGTCGGCAGGTCGCGGAAGTAGGTGAAGTAGGAGTACTGGGCCGCGGCCGGGTCTCGTACTCCTCAGGCCTGACCGCTTGGCGACATGGCTGTTCTTGCCGTCCGCGCCGATGACGATCCGCGCCTTGGCCTCGACGCGCTCGCCCTCTTCGGTGTGGCCCGAGATGCCGGTGACGGTGCTGTCCTCCATCAGGTACGAGTCGACGTTGAACCCTCCCGCACCTCGACACCTGAGGCGGCGGCCGCGTCGACGAGGATCTTGTCCAGGACGGTCCGGCGTGGTGCGTAGCCGCTGCTGTGGCCCTCGACGGGTCGTGCAGCGCCGCGGATCGTGAAGGGCCCGAAGTCGAACGCGTAGGTCTCGATCGGCGGGCAGCCGGTGGCCACGACCTGGCCCAGCAGGCCCCATCTCGACAGCGCAGCGACGCCTGGTGCATGGATGACGTGGGTGGAGAGGGTGTCGCTCGGGAACGTGGCCCGGTCGACCAGCAGCACGCGGTGCCCCTGGCGGGCGAGCAGCATGGCGGTCGGCGCGCCGGCGCAGCGTGCTCCGACGACGATGGCGTCATATGTCCTGGTCATTGGAAGCTCCTCGATTGGTGTCCGCGCCAGAGTGGGGCCCGGAGAGCGAGGAGGGATCCGGGAACTCCCCTACTTCGTGGCGCGACCGGCCTGCCGTCGCCGGTAGTCCCCGCTCGAACCACATACGCCGCGGCCTCGGCGCGGTTGCGCAGTCCGAGCTTGTCCAGGACGTTGCCGACGTGGTGCTCGACGGTCTTGCGGCTGATGAAGAGCCGTTCGGCGATCTCGGGGTTGCTGAGGCCCTCACCGAGAAGCGTCGAGGACATTCTGCTCTCGTCGGGTCAGAGTGCTGCCGCCCGACCGGGCCGGGCTCACCCGCGCTCCAAGACCGCGGAGCAACGACTGGGTCGCATCGACCTGCCGCGCGGCGGCGAGCCGTTCGAACTCGAGCAGAGCGCGATCCGGGCCTCGGCGACCGCCACCTCGGGCGACTCCTGCCCGAAGGCCCGGGCCAGGTCGAGCCGACACAGCGCCGCCTCGAGCGGGAGCTGCGCGTCGGTGAAGCCCACCAAGGCGTCGCGCAGCCACCCGCGCGGGTCACCGGTTCCTGCTGCGAGCGCGATGCGCCCCCGGGCGAGTGCGAGCACTGCTGCGGCGTACGCACTCGGATGGCTCGTCGGCGCACCCCGCCAGAGCGTCCACTGACGATCTCTGCCGCGGCGAGGTCGCCGTCGGCCAGGTGGATGTCGATCAGAAGGGCGAGCAGCGGTACGACAGCCGCTGCTGCTCGGGATCGGCCCTCTGCAGGGCACGTTCCAGCGTCTCGCGAGCGACGGCCCTCTCGCCGCGAGCGAACTGCAGCGAGGCCAGCGGCAAGGTCGCCTCAGGGTCGTCACTCATCCCGTCGAGAAGCCGCGCGGCCTCCTCAAGACGGCCTTGCTTGACACGCAGGTCGGCCAGTCGCACGACGGCCCCGGCTCTCAGGGTGCGCCGGCCCAGCGCCCAGAGCCGGACGGCCTCGGTCAGCGCGACGTCAGCCTCTGGCCAGCGGCCCGCGGCGGTGAGGATGCCGCCGTAGTGTGTGCGGCAGTACGCCGAAACCGCCGGCAGACGACGACGTCTCGGCGATCGCCTCGCCGACGCGGATCCACTGCTCTGCCCGCCCACGTCCTGGGCTCGCTCGCACGCCGAGAACAGCTGGCAGAAGATCTCCTCCACGATGATGAAGTCCTCGACCTCACCTCCGGCAACAGCAGCCAGGGCCTCATCGAGCAGCAGCATCCCCTCCTCGACACGGTCGTCGTGCACGAGGCTCGCGCCGAGGTAGGCCAAGGTGCAGAAGACCAGCTCGGCATCAGACGGCTGTCCGGCCAACGTCAAGACGCACGGGCGTAGTGCCGCTCCTTGATCGCCCGGCCTCCTCGAACATCCCTTCGGTCAAGGCAACCCAACCTCGCTCCGAGGAGTCGGGCTGGTCGAGCAGGAGAGTCTTCGCCCGCGCGATCCAGCCGCCAGCGATAGCCCAGTCCCCGGTCGTGGTTCCGTGCAGGTAGCCCAAAGTGCGCGCGGTGCGGACTGCGCCGGGTCCATCATGGCCTCGGACCGGAACGCAGCGTATGCCCGCTCCATCTCGTCGATGCTGCGAGGAAACTCCAGCAGCACGTACGAAGCGGCCGACATCCCCTCGAGCGCCGAGCCTGAGGCTCCGGCGGTCAAGGCCTCTTCGAACGCCGACCGTGCGCCGAGCGCATCACCCGCGCGGAGTGCCTCACGACCCTGCGCGACGGCATCGCGCGAAGAACCGGCCATGCGCGAATCCTCCCATCCCGGCCGGTTAGGCGAGAGCGATCGCTCATGGCGAGATCCGCTCGGCACACACCGAGGGCCCGGCGGCGCCGGACACGGGCCGTGCCCAGCCGTCGCGCGCTGCTGCGGGGGAGCGTCCGCCCCGACGCCAGGATGATGCCCGGGGCAGCCTGACCGCTAACGCCCAGGAACACCGCGCCACCTTCACGATCGGCGTGAGGTGCAGCTCCCGGGGTCCCGACCTTCGATGGAGGTCGCCAGCTCGCGGTCGATCCAGCGCCCGATCACCTCGACCACGTAGGCCCGCTCGCCGCGGTCGAGCTGGTCCCCCTTCGCGATGCCGTGCCACCTCTCCAGGCAGCTGCGGCAGCAGGTCGCGGTGGCGTGCTGGGCCACGAAGACCGGGTGGTTGCGGTAGGGGGTCTGCCGGCCGTCGTTGCGCGGCTCGGCCGGCGCCAGCCGCTCCGCGATGATCTCCGCGGCGTGAGCCCGCATCCTCTGTGGACCGCGCAGCTCAGCCGTGGCCCGCTCGCGCCCGCGCAGGTGGAACCGGCGCCCGAACGGTCGCGCGCTCGCACGGTCGATCCGGTCATCGATCTCGGCCGGGTCGGTCACGCCACCAGACTAGGCAGGGCACGGGTGGCCGACGACGAGGCCAAGACCGGCTGGGCCTCCGCGGGGCGGCGAACCATCAGTGCCCGAAGGCGCAGCAAAGAGGAAGCGGAACAGCCACGCGTCTTCCTCGGCCAGCTCGACCAGCGGCGGTCGCGACACGAAGCCGCCGTGGGGCAGGGTGTGACCGTGGAGGCAAAGGCACGGATCGACGTGACGATTGTTCCACTCGTCGTCGCCATGATCGAAGGGCTCCGAGGATGGCGGTGATCGAGGACGTTCGGCCTCTGGGCGCCGAGCTGGAACGCTCCTATCAGGTGTACGTACGAGGCCGGTTGAAGTTCCGCGTCAAGCAGATCGTCTACGTGGCGTTCTCCCTCGACGAGACCGGGATGGGCTTCGCATTCCCCAAGGAGGAGCGCCATGCGCTGGTAGTGAGCGAGCCGCACAAGTTCTCGATGCCCTCGGCGTCCGACATGCGCTTCAACTGGGTCCACGCCGACCTTGCGTCCCTGGACCCGACCGAGGCCCGCGAACTTGTCGTGGACGCTTGGCGCATGGTCGTCCCCCAGAAGCTCTCCCGGGCCTACGACCTCACTCACCCCAACGGCCCGGGCTGAGACACGAAGTTGTCAGCCATCGTTTGCCGGCCGGCGCTTGCGAATCGCAATGCGGTGCGTCGCGCGAGGCATCGCCTCACCGTGACGGTCCAGGAACTCGGTCAGCCGATCCGGCAGCCGGTCCCCGGCGTAGGCGAGGTAGATGCCCACCGGCTTGTGGACGAGGGGGTCCGGGTCGGCGTGTAGCGCCTCGGCGATCGCGATGCCTGCCTCCACGTCCGCCTCGGCGCCGTACTTCACGAACCACAGAGGGGCGGTCATCGCAGTCCGCCGACGGTACGGGTCGGGAGACGCCGCGAGCTCGCGCAGGAGGTCGTAGGGGCCACCGGTCAGGGTCGCGCCGACGACGCGAGGCGCTGCCCGGTCGACCATGTCCCAGGCGTCGATCCGGTCGTGGTGACGCAGGTAGGTGTCACGAAGCTCGAGGTCGCCCAGCCGCCTGCGAGCCTGAAAGTCGAGGATGCAAAACGCCGCCATACGAGCCTCGTAGGACGGCTCCGCGAACAGCGTCTCCAGCTCGTCCGGCGCGATAAAGGTCGCCGCCTTGGCCGTGTCGAACAAGACCTTCATCCGCATCCCGGGCGTCAGCTCAGCCAGCACCTTTCCGGCGGTCCACTCCGTGCCACTCACGTCGCCTCCTCTCATCAGTTTGCGCGCGATCGGACGCTTCCTTCGTCGCTGACTGGGTACTGGCGTGGTGCGTGCCCGTCGAGTCTTGCCTCCGGGTAAGACACGCTCATACCCGTGGGTACGAGCGCGGCGGGCACGCGCTAGTTGACCGCTTCGCCGCGTCAGCCGACGGCGCCACCGAAGAAGACCTGGATCTCGACGATCCGTTCGTCGACCACGGTGATCACCTCGGTGTTCCGGAACGTGCCGCCGGTCTTCAGCTCGTACTCGTAGAGGATCACCACGTCACGGTCGTCCGCGCGCACGACGTGGATCAGCTCCTGGCGGGAGAACCGGTCCGCGGTGGGGAAGCAACGCTCGAGGAAGGCTTCTCGGTCGATGTGGTCGTCCTGGGGACTGGTGAACACCAGCTCCTCACCCAGGAGCGCCTCGCAGGCCGACCGGTCCTGGCGCTGGTAGGCGTCGAAGTTCGCGCGGACGACCTCCTCTGGTGTCATCGCGCAGTCCGACTGAGCGCCGCGTCGAGGTGGCAGGCGACCAGGTGCTCGTTGGTCGCCGGGATGACCTGCAGCGGCTCGCCGATGCACTGCTCGTCGACGCCGGCGTTCTGGGCGCTGCCGTCGGCGAGCTTCGGGCAGCGAGGGTGGAAGCGACAGCCCGCGGGGATGCGGGTGGGGTCAGGGATCTCGCCTTGGAGAACGACGGGCTCGACGTGCTCGATCTCGGGTACGACGGACAGCAGCGCCTGCGTGTAGGGGTGGCGCGGCGACTCGAGCACCTGCTCGGTGGTGCCGGACTCGACGACACGGCCGAGGTACATCACCGCGATGCGGTCGGCGATGTTCCACGCCAGGCCGAGGTCGTGGGTCACCACGACCACGCCGACCCCGAACTCCTCTCGAAGCTTGAGCAGCAACGCGAGGATCTCGCCACGGATCGACGCATCGAGCGAGGAGACCGGCTCGTCGGCGACCAGCAGCTGCGGACGCAGGGCGAGCGCCCCGGCGATCAGCACGCGCTGCTTCTGCCCGCCGGACAGCTCGTTCGGGTAGCGCAGGAACAACCGTTCCGGAGGTCGCAGCCCTGCCTCCGACAGCGCGGTCGCCACCAGATCGGCTTCGGAGCGACCCTGCTCGTCCGAGGCAACCCGGTTGTGCAGCCGCAGACCTTCCGCGACCGACTCGTAGACGGTCTGCCGTGGGTTCAGCGAGCCGGCGGCGTCCTGGAGCACCATCTGCACCTGGCTGCGGAATTTGCGCAGTCCGCGGATCGAGTAGTCGAGCGGCGCACCCTCGAGCAGCACGTCCCCGGCGGTGGGTCGCTCCAGTCCCATCAGCACCCGCGCCAGGGTCGTCTTGCCCGAGCCGGACTCCCCAACGATCGCGACCACTTCGCCGCGGCGGACGTCGAGATCGACGCCGTCGAGCGCGCGGGCGACATGCCCTCCGCGGGTGGTGAAGTCGACCCGCACACCTTTTGCCTGGAGCAGCGGCGCCTCAGCTCATGCGTCACCCACCCGGATGCACGCCGCCTGGCGACCGCCGCCGAAGTCGCGCAGTGGTGGCTCCTCCTGGTGGCACGCATCGACCACTCGCGGGCAGCGAGGCGCGAACGAGCACCCCGACGGCAGCTCGCGTGGGTCCGGTGGGTCGCCCGCGAGCCCCGAGGGCGCGTAGCGGGCCGCCGGGTCGCCGATACGCGGGAAGGAGTCCGAGAGCGCGCCCGTGTAGGGGTGCAACGGATCACTGAAGACCTCGTCCGCGCTGCCGGCCTCGACGACCTTGCCGGCGTACATCACCATCACCCGGTCGCAGACGTCGGCCAGCACAGACAGGTCGTGGCTGATGATCATCAGCCCGACGCCAAGCTCCCTGACGAGCTCGGACAGCAGGTTCAGGATCTGTGCCTGCACCATCACGTCGAGGGCAGTGGTCGGCTCGTCGGCGACGATCAGTCGCGGCTTGCAGGCCAGCGCCATCGCGATCATCACGCGCTGCCGCTGGCCACCGGAGAGCTGGTGCGGGTAGGCGCGTTGTCGGCCGCGGGGCAGCCCGACCTGCTCGAGCAGGTCACCGACCCGCTCCTGCACTCGAGCCGCAGGGAGCTCCGGCTCGTGGAGCCGGATCGGTTCCGCGATCTGGTCGCCGGTCCGCAGCACCGGGTTGAGCGAGTGCAGGGCGCCTTGGAACACGATGGATGCTTCGGACCAGCGCAGGACGCGCAGGTCGCCCCACTTCATCGTCAGCACGTCGCCACCGAGCACCCGGACCTCGCCGGCGACCTTGGCGTCCTTCGGCTGCAGCCGCAGCACGGTGCTGACGAGCGTCGACTTGCCGCACCCCGACTCGCCCGCCACGCCCACCACCTCACCCGGCGAGACCACCAGGTCGACACCGCGGACCGCGGGCAAGCGGTCCCTCGGCGGTCCGGTACGACACCGACAGCCCGCGCATCTCCAGCAGCTGCTCTGTCATCGCTCACCCCGCAGTCGCGGGTTGAGGACCGCTTCGAGGGCCTGGCCGACCAGGGTGAAGGCAAGAACAACGAGTACGACGCAAACTCCCGGCGGCACGATGTACCACCACGAGCCGGTCGTCATCGCGCCGACTTCGAAGGCTCCCTCCAGCATCGAGCCCCACGACACACGTGTCGGGTCCCCGAGGCCGAGGAAGCTCAGCGTGGTCTCGGTCAAGATGGCGGCCGCCACCGTCAGCGTCGTGTTGGCGAAGATCATCGGGGCAACGTTGGGCAGGACGTGCCGGGTGATCTGGTGGCGCCGCGCGGCCCCGAGCACGCGGGCCCGTTCCAGGTAGGGACGTTCCTTCACCGAGAGCGTCTGGCTGCGGATCAGCAGAGCGGTGGCGGGCCAGCTGACGATGCCGATCACGATTGCGATGGTGAGCAAGGAACGGCCCAGGATCGTCGCGAGGATGAGCGCCAGGGGCAGGAAGGGGATCACCAGCAACCACTCGGTGAGCCGGAAAAGCAACGCCGCGCCCCAGCCCTCGAAGAAACCCGACGCCAGTCCGACCACGGTGCCGATGACCATCGCGATCAAGGTGGCAAGCAGACCGACGAACAGTGAGATCCGCGATCCCCAGATCAGCAGGGTCAGGACGGAGCGTCCCGACTCGTCGGTGCCGAGCCAGAACTCGCTCGACGGCGGTTCCAGGATTCCGCCGGTCGCCTTGGTCACCTCGAGCCCGTCGGGATTGGCGAGCACCGGCGCGAATACGGCGACCAGGACGAACAGGATGAGGACGCACCAGGCCCGCCATCCCAGAGCCGCTCTTGCGGAACTCTGCGAAGTTCCTGCGCAGGGACGCGGTCCGCCGCCGCCGGGCCAGCTGGCCGGCGGTGAGCCTGGTGGGGGCTGCTCCGTCGTTCATGTCCTGACCCTTGGATCCAGGACGCCGTAGAGCAGGTTGACCAGCAGGTTCGCGACGATGACCGCGGCGGACGCGATCAAGAAGGTGCCCTGCAGCACCCAGTAGTCGGGGATGTCCAACGCCTCCTGCGACAACAGCCCCAGCCCCGGGATCGAGAACACCGTCTCGATGGTGATCGCGCCGCCCACGACGTACCCGAGGCTGATCGCCGACAGCGTCGTGGTCGGCAGCAGCGCGTTGCGCACGGCGTGACGATTACGCACGCGGATGTCGCGCAGACCCTTGGCCCGCGCGGTCGTCAGGTAGTCCTCGCCCAGCTCGTCCAGCAGGGACGACCGCATGATCAGGGAGTACTCGGCGAGGTAGGCGATCGTCAGGGTCGTCACCGGTAGGAACAGGTGCCAGGCCGTGTCGAGCCAGCCCTCGATGCTCGCAGGATCCACGCCGGTCGAGTGCAGGCCGCCGGTGGGGAACAGGCCCGGGATCGGGCCGATGCCCACGCCGAGGGTGGCGATCAGCAGCAGGCCGAGCCACCACTCCGGCATGGAGTAGAGGGTCAGGGTCGTCCCGGTCGAGGTTCGGTCGAAGGTTCCGCCGCGGTTCCAGGCTCCCAGGGTCCCGATCCAGATGCCGAGGAGCATGGCCAGGATCGTCGAGGTGCCGACGAGGAGCATGGTCGGCCACAGCCGGTCGAGCATGAGCTCGCTGACCGGCACCCGGTAGCGCAGCGAGATCCCGAAGTCGCCATGAATCGTGTTGTTGACGTAGGTCAGGAACTGCTCCCCCACCGATTTGTTGAGGCCGTACTGCTCGCGGAAGGCCTCGAGCTGCTCCGCGGTCTTGAAGCGGGCCCGGCCCAGGGTGCGCGCCGGGTCGCCTGGCAGCACCCGGAACAGGAAGAAGTTCACGACAACGACGAAGCAGAGGCTGCCGAAGGCGCCGAGAACCTTCCCGAGGAGGTAGCGCGCGTAGCTGCGCCGCCGCCCGACTGGTTGGGTCGGCGCACTCGCGACGACCGTGCTCACGGGAGGTTCACTCCCGTTCGGCCGCGGTCCCGCGCCGGCGCAGGAGGAACAGCAGGCCACCCGCGGCAAGCACCACGATCACGACGGCGCCCACGACAAGGCCCGTGCTGCTGCCGCCGTCCCCACCTCCACTACCGTCGGCGGACTTCGAGGCGCCGACGGCCGAGGTGACGCCGTCACAGTCCCCGGCGCTCGCAGCCGGGCGCAACAGCGAGTAGTTGCGGGCGCCGTACTGAACGATCCAGACGCCGCCGGGGTCGGGCTGCGGCTGGAAGCAGGCGAAGCGGTCGCTGCGGAACGCCTCTCCCGTGGTCGTGAAGGCAGTCACGATGTACGGCGCGTCCTCGTAGATCTTCTGCTGCATCTTCTTGACGATCTCGACGCGCTTGGCGTTATCGAGCTCCGCGTTCTGCGCTTGGTACATCGCGTCGTACTCCTTGTCGCAGTACCACGAGTCGGAGTTGGCTCCACGTTGCGCGCAGGTGAAGTCGGCGAGGATGGAGTCGGGGTCCGGCTCGACGTACCAGCCCCACTGGAAGATGTCGTAGTCCCCCTCGACGATGATGTCGGTCAGCGTGTTGCTGTCCAGGGCCTTCACCTTGGAGTCGATCCCGAGCTCGCTCAGCCACTCCTCGAAGAAGTCGAGCACCTTGACCGATCGGGGCTCGTCACTGCGACCGAACAGGCGCAGTGACCCGATCGGCTTGCCGTCGGGTCTGGTTCGCTTGCCGTCGGCGCCCCGCTTGTAGCCGGCCTCGTCGAGCAGCCGGTTCGCCTCGTCGAGGTCGAACTTGTACTCCTGGTCCCCCGTCGGCTCCCAGTAGTAGGTGCCGTAGGCCGAGGGGACGATCGTCTGCCCGAACTCGGCCGCTCCCTGGTAGGCAGTCTTGAGAAGACGGTCCCTGTCGACCGCGTGCGCAAGCGCTTGACGGAACTTGACGTCCTTGAGCACCGGGTTGCCGTCACCGAGCGGCTTCTCGGTCTTCGGGTCTCGCGCGCCGGTGTTGAAGGCGATCTCCTCGAAGTACGGCGAGAGGCCGTTCTGAGCCTCGATGCCCTCGCGCCCCTTCAGCGCGCGCACCTGCAGCGGCGGGATGTCCTCGACGAAGTCGACCTCGCCCTTGATCAGGGCCTGCACGGCAGGGTCTTTTGCCTTGTACACGCGGAAGACGACCTGGTCCACGTGTGGCACCCCGCCGTAGTAGTCCGGGTTCTTCTCGAAGCGGTAGGTGGAGCCGCCGGGGCGCCCCTCGACGAGCCGGAAGGGCCCTGATCCGACGACCGGCTTGCCCGCAGTGGGAGCGTTGCCGTAGCTCTCGACCTTGTTGGAGCTGATGTTCTTCCACACGTGCTTGGGCACGATCGGGATGGGGAGCAGCGGCAGGGTGGCGTTGGGCTTGGAGAGGGTCAGGACGAGCGTCGTCGGGTCGGGCGCAGTGACCTTCTCGACGTTGTTGAGATAGCTGCTCCAGTTGTTGCCCTCGACACCGCCGCCGAGCACCCGGTTGTAGGTGAAGGCGACGTCGGCGGACGTCAGCGGCTTCCCGTCGGACCACTTCACGTCGTCGCGCATGTGGAAGGTCCACGTCTTGCCGTCGTCGGAGGTCTCCCACTTCTCGGCCAGCGCCGGCTGGGGAGACATGTCCTTCATCGAGTAGCCGACGAGGTAGTCGTACATCAGCGCCCACAGCTCGTAGGAGTTGGCCTCGATGCCGAGCGAACGGGTTCAGCGAGTCGACCTCGCCGGTGAAGGCGACGGTGAACGTCGTCTTCTTGTCGTCTGCGCCGGCGGCGGGCTGTGCCGCCAACGGCAGCATGACGAGTCCGGCCACCAGAGCCAGAGCGGCAGCGACACGAGTCGGAGTACGGTGCGCGCTGTGACGTCTCCGCCGCGGGCGGCCCAGCACCCCCACGAGCACACGCAGCACGGCGTGCGCGCGACCGGACCCGTACTTCTGGATGCGCGACCGCGCCTCGCCCGACCTGTCTCGCCCATCTCGACGCCGAGCGGGCCTGGTACGAATCTGCGACCGGGCATCTGAGCTCCCTCGTGGAGTCACTGCTGTCGGAGATGACGAGCAGGGTCCCGCCTACTGAGTTGTCGGTCAGTTGGCGATATCAGGGCTTTTCCTACTACACGGCGCTCCCGGCGGGAAGGGACTACCCGCAACTGTTGCGTGATTTCAACGGTACGGACGTCCCCGGACGACGGAATCCGCACATTCGGGACGGCGAGACGCACGCAATTGGTGGAGGCCAGCTGCTGCTCGACCAGAACCTGCTCGTCGACGAGTCCGGCTACCTCGAGCTCGGCCTGACCCTGGTCAGTCCCGACTCCCGCCTGCTGGCCTACTCGGTGGACCGAGCGGGCGACGAGGTCTACCAGCTGCACTTCCGCGACCTCGACACCGGCGAGGACCTCGCCGACCTCGTGCCCCGCAGCTACTACGGCGGCGCGTGGAGCGCCGACTCCCGCCACTTCTTCTACACCGTCCACGACGACGCCTACCGGCCGTTCCAGGTGTGGCGTCACACGGTCGGTACGGCGACGGAGGACGACGCCTTGGTCCTCGAGGAGAGCGACCAGCGGTTCGACGTCAACCTGCGCGCCACCCGCAGTGGAGGGCTCGTCGTCATCTGGGCGGGTTCGCGCGACACCACCGAGGCCTGGGTCGTCGACGCGCACGACCCGGAGTCGCCGCCGCGGTCGGTCGGCGGTCGTCGCCGCGGCATCGAGTACTTCCCGGAGCACGTGGTGCAGCCCGACGGCAGCGACGAGCTGCTGCTCGTCACCAACGACGCCGCGACCGAGTTCCGGCTGGTCCGCTGCCCGGTGCCGCGAGACGCCGACCAGGACCACACGTCATGGGCGGTCGCACGCGAGGAGAACCCGACCGAGCGACTCACTCCGCGTCGACGCCTTCGCCGGTCACCTGGTGCTGAGCTTCCGCTCCGGTGGTCGGCACCGGCTGCGCGTGACGAGCCTCGATCTCTCCGACGGGCTCGTCGTCGATCCCGTCGCGGACGGCTGGGCGGTGCAGCTGGGGCACAACCAGGACTTCAACGCGAGGTCGCTGACGGTCGTGGACCAGTCCTACGTGCACCCAGCCGTCTGGTCGGACGTCGACATGGACACCGGTGAGCGGACCGAGCGTCATCGCCAGCTCGCGCCGGGTCACGACCCTTCGTCGTACGTGTGCGAGACGCGGAGCTTCCCCTCCGCGGACGGCACCCCGGTGCCCGCCACCTTGGTCCGGCACCGCGACACTCCGCTCGACGGCACCGCGCCGGCCCTGCTGTACGGGTACGGCGCCTACGAGGCCGTCGACGAGCCGGAGTGGGAGCCGGCACTGCCGAGCCTGCTCGACCGGGGCGTGGTGTTCGTGCACACCCACATCCGCGGCGGTGGCGAGAACGGCCGCCGCTGGTGGCTCGACGGCCACCTGGAGCACAAGCAGCACACGTTCGACGACCACATCGCCGTCGCGGACGGGCTGGCAGGGCTGGTGGACGGCTCCCGGCTCGCATCCCGTGGGCTGAGTGCCGGCGGGCTCCTGCAGGGCGCGGTGTTCAGCCAGCGGCCGGACCGGTGGCGCGCGGTCGTCGCCGAGGTGCCGTTCGTCGACGTCGTCACGACGATGCTCGACGCCGACATCCCGCTCACCATCACCGAGTGGGACGAGTGGGGCGATCCGAACAAGCCCGAGGAGTTCGCGTGGCTGCTCGCCTACTCGCCGTACGACCACCTGCCGCCGGCCGGCTCACGGCCCGACCTCCTGGTGACCGGAGCGCTCCACGACCCGCGCGTCATGGTCTTCGAGCCGGCCAAGTGGGTGGCCGCGCTGCGCGAGAGCGACCCGGACTGGTCGCCGCGCTGCGTGTTCCGCGCCGAGACCGGCGCCGGTGCGCACGTCGGCCCGTCCGGGCGCTTCGCGCGACTCGGCTACGAGGCCGAGGTGTACGCCTGGCTCCTCGATCGCCTACTGACTGGCGAGTCAGTAGGCGCTACCGTGATCCAGTGATCCGTACGACGCCGTTCCACCAACGGCTCAGCGAGCTCAACAGCCAGGGTCTCTACACGCACTGGCAGGGACACCTCTCCGCGCTGCGCTACAGCAACGCCCCCAAGCACGAGTACTTCGCGGTGCGGAACTCGGTGGGCGTCTTCGACACCTCTCCCCTGTTCAAGTACCGCATCTACGGCCCCGACGCCGAGAAGCTGCTGGCGGGCGTGCTCGTCCGGGACATCCGCGCATGCCGGCCGGGTCAGGCGCACTACACGGTGTGGTGCGACGACGGCGGGTTCGTGATGGAGGACGGCGTCGTCTTCCGCCACTCGGAGTCGGACTTCCTGCTCACCGCGGCCAGGCCCAACGTCGGCTGGTTCGCCGACCACGGTCGTCGCCTCCGCGTCGACATCGAGGACGTCTCCGACGACTACGGCATCCTCGCCGTGCAGGGCCCGCGTTCCCGGGCGGCGCTTGCCGCCCTGGCCCCCGAGGCCGATTCGCTGCCGTTCTTCGCGCACGCCCAGACCAAGGTCGCCTCGGCACCGGTCACGCTCTCGCGCACCGGCTACACCGGTGACCTCGGCTTCGAGATCACCGTCGACGCCGAGCACGCGGTCGACGTGCTCGACGCGGTGCTGGAGGCAGGGAGGCCTCACGGCATGCGCCCCTTCGGCGAGGAGGCGCTCAACATGCTGCGCATCGAGGCGGGTCTCGCGCTCGTCGACGTCGAGTGGACCAACAGCCGGCTGGCCTTCACCGACGCCGAGCGGGTCACCCCCAAGGAGCTCGGCCTCGGGTGGATGCTTCGCGGCGTGCGCGACGGCGACCGGGCCTTCGTCGGGCGTGACGCGATCCGGCGCGAGCTGGCCGACGGCACGTCGCGCTGGGCCAGCGTCGGCATCGTCGTCGACTGGCAGGAGTGGGACCGGCTGCACCGCGCCGAGGGCATGCTGCCCACCAAGGACGAGCACCCGCTGCCCTACGCATCCGTGCTGTACGACGCCCCGGCCGGCGGCTCACAGGTCGGCTACGCCACGAGCTTCATGTACTCCCCCGTGCTGCAGCGCCACATCGGCCTGGCGCGGGTGCGTCCCGAGCTGGCCGAGCCCGGCAGCGCCGTGCACCTCGAGATCGCGATCCACCACCACAACACGACCGTGCCTGCTCGGACCGCGAAGCTGCCCCTGTTCAACCCGAAGAGGAAGACCGCGAAGCCATGAGTCTCGACCCTTCGACAGGCTCAGGACGCGCAAGCTCGACGCGGACGCGGACGCCATCGTGGTCGGCGGCGGCCACAACGGGCTCGTGCACGCGGCGTACCTCGCCAAGGCCGGGCTGCGCACCGTGGTGCTCGAGCAGCGCGACATCGTCGGCGGCGCTGCGATCACCGAGGAGCTCATTCCCGGCTTCTCGTTCACGACGTTCTCCTACGCCCTGAGCCTGCTGCGCCCGGAGATCATCCACGAGCTCGACCTGGTCGAGCACGGCTTCATGCCGCTGATGATGCCGTCGTCGTTCCACCCCACGGGCGACGGCGACTACCTCCTGCTCGGCGACAGCCACCAGGAGAACGTGCAGGAGATCCGGCGGCACTCGCGCCACGACGCCGACGCCTACGACCGCTACCACCACGACCTCGACCGCGTCGTGCAGGCCGTGCAGCCGCTGTTCGACAACCCGCCGCCCAACGTGTTCGGCAAGGACCCCGAGGACCAGGCCGACGTCGCGTGGCTGCTCGACCACCTCGGCGGCGTCGAGCAGAAGGTGATGCACGACGTCGTGCGCCTGCTCACCGGCAGCGCGTCGGACTGGCTCGAGGACTACTTCGAGCACGAGGCCGTCAAGGGCTTCCACGCCTCCTCGAGCATCATCGGCTCGAAGGTCGGCCCGATGTCACCCGGCTCCGGCCTGGTGCTGCTGTTCCACAAGATGGGCGAGCACGACGGGCACCTCGGGTCGTGGGCGTTCCACAAGGGCGGCAACGGCGGGTTCACGCAGGTGGTCGCGCGGGCCGCCGAGGCGCACGGCGCCGAGATCCGGTTGGGCGCGCGGGTCAGCAACGTGCTGACGACGGAGGGCCGCGCGTCGGGCGTCGTGCTCGAGGACGGCACCGAGCTGCGCGCGCCGGTCGTGGTGTCGGCCCTCGACCCGCGCCGCACCTTCCTCGAGCTGGTCGAGCCGCGCGAGCTGCCGGACGACCTGGTGGACAACGTCGAGCGCATGAAGTTCCGCGGCGTCTCGGCGCAAGGTCAACTTCGCCCTCGACGGCCTGCCGGTCTTCCCCGCGCTGCCGGACTCGGTCGACCACTACGGCGGGTTCCTCAACATCGGCCCGACGATCGAGTACGTCGAGCGGGCCTTCGACGCTGCGAAGTACGGCTGGTACAGCGAGCGACCGTTCATCGACGCCGCGATCCAGTCGGTGGTCGACCCCGACATGGCGCCGCCGGGCAAGCACGTCATGTCGTGCTTCGTGCAGTACGCGCCGTACCACCTGCGCGGCAGCGACTGGGAGACCGAGCGCGAGCGCTTCGGCGACAACGCCCAGGCGGTGCTCGAGTCGCACTTCCCGGGCTTCGGCGACCTGGTGCTGCACCGCGAGGTCGTCACCCCGGTCGACATCGAGGCCACGACCGGGCTCACCGAGGGCAACATCTTCGCCGGGGAGTTCCTGGCGCCGCAGATGTACTTCTTCCGGCCGGCGCCCGGGTGGAGCCAGTACCGCACGCCCGATCGACGGCTACTACCAGTGCGGCTCGGGCACCCACCCCGGCGGCTGCGTCATCGGCTCGCCCGGCAAGCTCGCCAGCGAAGCGCGGTAGCTCCGAGACCTGCAGCACTAGGTCGGCGAGCGGTCGATCTGGTCGAGGGAGCGTCGTCGTCGGGTCGAAGGTCAGCTCGGTGATGCCGGCGTCCTCGAACGCCTTCACCGCGCCGCGGATCGCGTCGTCGGTGCGCAGCGCGCCGTCTGGCGATCTGGTCGGCGTAGGGCCCGGTGAACGCGTAGTAGTCGCGCAGGTAGGTGCGGGAGTCGGCCTCGGCATCCGCGCCCAGCGAGAAGTAGGCCAAGGCGGCGAGCCGCGGCTCGCCGTCACGGCCGGCGTCGCTGCCAGGCGGACCTGATCTTGGGCACGAACTGCTGCGCCATCTCGGGCGGCCCGCCGCCCATCGTCCAGCCGGCACCCCACGTGACGGCGCGACGGATCGCGGCATCGCTCGTGCCGCCGACCATGACCGGCACGCGCTCGCCGTTCACCGGCCTCGGCCCGACCGGGTGGGGGCTGCCGGCCACCGGCTCGCCTCGCCACGCCTGGTGCATGAGCTCGAGCGCCTCGTCGTGCGAGGCACCACGGCGGTGGAAGTCCCGGCCGACGGCGACGTAGTCGTCCTCGCGTCCGCCGACACCCATGCCGAGGCTGAACCGGCCGCCGGACAGCTGGTCGATGCTGGCGGCCACGCGCGCGAGCAGCACCGGGTCGTAGACGGGCGCCACCAAGATGTTGGTGTGCAGGCCGATGCGGCTCGTCGCACCCGCCGCAGCGGCGAGCGTGGTCAGCGAGTCGTGGGTCGGGTAGGCGATCCGGTCGATGGTGGCGAGCTGGGCGAAGCCCCGCTCCTCGGCCCGTGCGCGCCCACTCGACGAGTCGTTGCCCGGGCACCCCGGGCACCGGGTTGGGAAGTCCGATGCCGATCTTCACGCGCCACCTCCGAGTCAGATGCTCGTTGCAGAGGCGCAACGGACGCGTGGCGACGATATTTCGTCGCGCCGCTCTGGTTCGCTGCCAGCGAACATCGGTGCCTGTCGGCGCTTCGCCGTACGCTCGACCTATGCGCGGCGACCGGGTGGAGATCGTGGTGGACGCGGGCAACGAGGTCCGCATCTACGACATCGTCGCGACCCGCAACGGCCGCCGCGTCGAGGTCAGCACCGAGCCGGGGCGTCGTCGAGGTCACCGAGGTGACCCGCAGCGGCACGCCCGTGCGCACCGGCCGGTTCATGGCCAACCGGGTCCTCGCGCTCGTCGAGCACCCGGCGGAGCCGGGCAAGGCGACCGCGACCTGAGACCTCAGCCCTGCTGCTCGGTGGGGCGGACCAGGATCTCGTTGATCGCCACGTGACGAGGACGCGTCACCATCCAGGAGATGGCATCGGCGATGTCCTCGGACTCGAGCCGCTCCATGTCGCTCGAACCGCTTCTCGATCGACTCGCGGACCTCGGGCCGGTTGTGGGAGGACAGCTCGGTCGCCACCGCACCCGGCTCGACGAGCCCGACCCGCACGTGCCGCTTGGTGACCTCCTGGCGCAGCGACTCGCTGAAGGCGCCGACGGCGTGCTTGGTGGCGTTGTAGACGCCGCTGCCCTGCCGGACCACGCGGCCCGCCACCGAGGAGATGTTGACGAGGTCGGCGACGCCGCGCTCGCTCGACTCGGCGGCCTCGAGCAGGTGGGGCAGGGCGGCGTTCGCGCAGTAGAGCAGGCCGAGCAGGTTCACGTTGACCATGCGGTCCCACTCCTCGACGGGCGCCCCTTCGATGGGCCCGAGGAGCATCACTCCGGCGTTGTTGACCAAGGTGTCGAGCCGGCCGAGCTCCTCGACGGTCCGCTGCACCGATGCCTCGGCCTGCTCACGGTCGGTCACGTCGGCCTCGATCACGAGTGCGCGTCCGTCGTCGGCCTCGATCTGCTTGGCGAGCGCCTCGATGCGGTCGCGGCGCCGGGCCACCAGGGCGACGCTGGCGCCGAGGCCCGCGAGGTGGCGGGCGGAGGCCTCGCCGATGCCGCTGGAGGCGCCGGTGACGAGGGCGGTGGTTCCTGCGAGGGGTGCGTTGTCAGCCATGGATTCGACCCTACGTGTGGCGCCTGGGCGGGTTTGCGATGATGAGGTTACCCATGCGTAGGAGGTACGCCGATGCAGCTGGAGCTGTCCGCCGAGGACGCCGCGTTCCGCGACGAGATGCGGTCGTTCTTCACCACGAAGGTCGACCAGGACATCCGCGACGCGGTCGCCGAGCGGCGCGAGCTCACCAAGGACCAGATCGTGCGCAGCATGCAGACGCTCAACGCCGCCGGGCTCGCCGTACCCCACTGGCCCGAGGAGTGGGGCGGCCGCGGCTGGAGCCAGCTGCGCAAGCACATCTGGCACGAGGAGATGCAGCGCGCGTTCGTGCCGCCGCCGCTGGCCTTCAACGCCAACATGGTCGGCCCGGTGATCGCGGCGTTCGGCAGCCAGGAGCAGAAGGAGCGGTTCCTGCCGAAGACCGCGAACCTCGACATCTGGTGGTCGCAGGGCTTCTCCGAGCCCGACGCCGGCTCCGACCTGGCCTCGCTGCGCACCACCGCCGTCCGCGACGGCGACGAGTGGGTCGTCAACGGCCAGAAGACCTGGACGACGCTGGGTCAGTACGGCGACTGGATCTTCAACCTGGTGCGCACCGACCCCGAGGTGAAGAAGCAGGCCGGCATCTCGTTCCTGCTCATCGACATGACCTCCCCCGGCGTCACGGTGCGGCCCATCGAGCTGATCGACGGCGGCGTCGAGGTCAACGAGGTGTGGTTCGAGGACGTCCGCGTGCCGGCCGAGAACCTGGTCGGCGAGGTCAACAAGGGCTGGGACTACGCGAAGTTCCTGCTCGGCAACGAGCGCGTCGGGGTCGCACCGGTCGGCGCGACGAAGCGCGTGCTCGCGCAGGCCAAGGACTACGCACGCTCCGTGGGTCTGCTCGACGACCCGCTGACGGCGTCGCGCATCGCCGAGCTCGAGAACCAGCTGCTCGCGCTGGAGCTCACCGCGCTGCGGGTCGCCGCGAACTCCGCGGACGGCAAGCCGCACCCGGCCTCGTCGGTGCTCAAGCTGAAGGGCAGCGAGCTGCAGCAGGCGGTCAGCGAGCTCGTCGTCGACCTGGCCGGGCCTGGCTCGCTGGCGTCCGGCGCCGGTGACGGCTCCGACCTCGCCGCGTGGGCGCGACGCTCGACCCCGGTCTACCTGAACCTTCGCAAGGCGTCGATCTACGGCGGGTCCAACGAGGTCCAGCGGCAGATCATCGCGAAGACGATCCTGGGACTCTGAGAGGCGCGAGATGGACTTCACCTATGACGAGGAGCAGCAGGCGCTGCGTGACGCGGTGCGCGGGCTGGTCGGCAAGTCGTACTCCGACTTCGAGAACCGTCGCCGCGCGGTGGCCGAGGACCCGGGCTTCGACGAGAAGCTGTGGGCACGGCTGGCGGAGATGGGCGTGCTCGGGCTGCCGTTCGCCGAGGCCGACGGCGGCATGGGCGCCGGGCCGATCGAGGTCGGCATCGTCGCGCAGGAGCTCGGCCGGGTCATCGCGCCCGAGCCGTTCCTCGCGTCCGTCGTGCTCGCCGGCGGCGTGGTGTGCGCTGCCGGCACCGAGGAGCAGCGAGCCGAGGTGCTCGGCGCCCTGGCCGCAGGCGACAGCGTGCTGGCGTTCGCGCACGCGGAGCCGGGCGGGCGCTGGGCGCCATCCGCGACGGACGTCAAGGCCTCCGGCGACGGCGCGGACTGGACGATCGACGGGGTCAAGGAGCCGGTGCTGCACGGCGCACGCGCCGACCGCCTGGTGGTCAGCGCGGCCCTTCCGGAGGGCGGCACCGGGCTGTTCCTCGTGGAGGCGGACGCGTCGGGGCTGACCCGTGACGGCTACTCGACCTTCGACGGCGGCCGCGCCGCCCGCGTCGCGTTCGAGGGCACGCCCGCCGCTCCCCTCGGTGCTGCCGGCGCCGACCAGAGCGCCGCGATCGCCAACGCGCTCGACGGCGCGCGGGTGGCCGCGGCCAACGAGGCGGTGGGTGCGATGGAGTTCGCCCTCGACGCCACCTCGGAGTACCTCAAGAGCCGCAAGCAGTTCGGCGTGCCGCTGAAGACGTTCCAGGCCCTGACGTTCCGCGCCGCCGACATGTACGTCTCGCTCGAGCTGGCGCGCAGCGTCACCGCCTGGGCGACGATGGTGCTCGCGTCGGGCTCCTCGGAGATGGCGGACGCCGCGGCCAGGGCCGGCCTGCAGGCCAGCCGCTCGGGGCGGCACATCGGCCAGGAGGCGATCCAGCTGCACGGCGGCATCGCGATGACCGCGGAGTACAGCGTCGGCAACTACACCAGCCACCTCACCGCGCTCGACCACCTGCTCGGCGACGGCAACTTCCACCTCGCCACGCTGGCTGCCAGCGTCGGCGAGCACGAGGAGTTCGACCCGCTGGCCTGAAGCCAGCTCTGCTCAGCGCGGCGGAGCGTCGATCGTGGCGGTCTCGACCGTCCAGGCGCGTGCCTGCTCGCTGAGCGTCAGGCCGAGCCCGGGCTGCTCCGGGACGACCATCAGGCCGTCCTTGAGCACCAGGCGCTCCTCGAACAACGGCTCGAGCCAGTCGAAGTGCTCCACCCAGACCGGGTGGGGGTAGGCGGCGGCCAGGTGCAGGTGCAGCTCCATGGCGAAGTGCGGCGCGAGCGGCAGCTGGTGCTGCGCCGCGATGGTCGCCAGCCGCTGGAACTCGGTGATCCCGCCGACACGTGCAGCGTCGGGCTGCAGCACGTCGACGGCCCGGCCCTCGACCAGGTCGAGGTGCTCGCGGACGCTGGTGAGCATCTCACCTGTTGCCACCGGGGTCGCGAGGGTGCGGGCCAGGTGCGCGTGCCCCTCGACGTCGTACGCGTCGAGCGGCTCCTCGATCCACTCCAGGTCGAAGTCGTCGAGGATCCGTCCCATCCGCACCGCGGTGCGCCGGTCCCACTGCTGGTTCACGTCGACCATCAGGGGTACGTCGTCGCCGACGTGCTCTCGCAGCCGGGTCACTCGACGCACGTCCTCGCGCCAGTCCGGCTGACCGACCTTGATCTTGATGCCCTCGACGCCCTGCGCGAGTGTCGCGGTGGCGTTGTCCAGCACCTGCTCGAGCGGTTCGTGCAGGAACCCGCCGGACGTGTTGTAGCAGCGCACCGCATCGCGGTGGGCGCCGAGGAGCTTGGCCAACGGCAGGCCTGCCCGACGAGCCTTCAGGTCCCAGAGCGCGATGTCGAAGGCGGCAATCGCCTGGGTGGCAAGACCGCTGCGACCCACCGACGCCCCCGCCCACACGAGCTTGGTCCACAGCCGCCCGATGTCACTCGGGTCCTCACCGATCAGCTGTGGAGCCACCTCCCGCGCATGGGCGAACTGGCCCGGCCCACCGGCTCGCTTCGAGTAGCTGATGCCGAGCCCCCGCAGCTGGTCGGCCGACTCGACCTCGGCGAAGAGCATCATCACCTCGGTCATCGGCGACTGTCTGCCGGTGAGCACCTTCGCGTCGCTGATCGGCTGGCTCAGCGGGAGCCGCACCGACGACAGCCGGACCGAGCTGATCTGGTCCACGCGCGTCAGACCCGATCAGGCTGCTCGGCCGAGCCGTGGTGCTGGCCGGGAGTGCGGGCACGCAGGTCGAGCTCGATCTGCTCGAGCGAGCGGCCCTTGGTCTCCGGCACGAGCCACTTCGTCAGCACGAAGAGGACCACGTTGATGCCCGCGAACACGAACATCGACCCACCGATGCCGAGCGCGTCGGGCGCAGAGATCAGCGGGAACACCGCGGTGACGATCCCGGTGCAGGACCACAGGGTCACGGTGGCCACGCCCATGCCGGCCGGCCGGTACTTCAGCGGGAAGACCTCGGACATCATCACCCACACCACGGCGCCCCAGCCGAGCTCGTAGCCGACCAGGTAGAGCATGATCAGCCCGAGCATCAAGATGCCTTGGGTGTCGGTGTCCTCGACACTGATGGCCACGACGCCCGCGCCGAACAGAGTGATTGCCATCAGCACGTTGCCGATCAGCAGCAGCGGCTTGCGCCCCTTGCTGTCGACGAAGAACACCACTGCCACGGTGAACAGGAACTTCGTGATGCCGAGCACCACACCGGACAGCAGCGCTGCCTTCGTGGCGAAGCCCAGGCTGATCAGCATCGTCGGGAAGTAGGCGTTGATCGCGTTGACGCCACTGAACTGCTGACCGATCGCCAGCAGCATGGCGGCGAAGAGCATCGGCCGCACCCACGGGATCCAGAGGTCGCGGATGCGGCCCTTCTTCTCGTCGATGCGGATGACCTCGCGAATGCTCTCGAGCTCGGCCTCCACGTCGTCGTTCTTGCCGTGCGACTGGGTGAGCACGGTGCGCGCTGCGCGCTCGTCGCCACGCTGCAACAGCCAACGAGGAGTGTCGGGCAGGATCGACAGACCCACGACCAGGATCAGTGCCGGCACGGCGCCGCCGGCCAGCATCGCTCGCCAGTTCTCGGACTCGCCGAGGAAGTAGCCGGTGAGGAAGGCGATCAGGATGCCCAGCACGATGAAGATCTGGTTCAGCGTGCCGAGCGCACCGCGCAGCCTGGCAGGGGCCAGCTCAGAGATGTACGTCGGCACGGTCGACGACGACAGCCCGACCCCGATACCGATGATCAACCGGAACAGGGTGAGCGTCTCGATGTTGGGCGCCATGGTTGCCAGCACCGACCCGATCAGAGCGATCACCCCGGCGAGCTGGATGGTGCGGCGTCGCCCGAGGCGTTGGTTCGTGCGGGCCGAGAAGATCGCGCCGATGACGGCACCGATCGCGACACTCGCGGTCAGCAGACCGGTCTGCCATCCGGAGAGGTCCCACTGCTCGGTGACGAACGGCAGGACTCCGGCGATGATGCCGAGGTCGTAGCCGAACAGCACTCCTCCGAGCCCGGCGAACAAGAAGAGCGTCACTCGGCTCAGATGACGAGGTGTTGAAGTGGTGTTCTGCGACATGACTTTCCTTCCTCGAGAAGTCGTCAGCCGACGGTCGGCTTGGGTTCGCCGTCGACACGTCGGGGCAGCTGCCAGGGGTTGGCCTCCTGCAGCGGGGCCGGGAGCAGCTCGTCCGGGAAGCCCTGCCAGGCGACGGGCCTCAGGAACCGGTCGATGGCGGCGGTGCCGACCGACGTGGTCGTCGGTGCGGTCGTTGCGGGGTAGGGCCCGCCGTGCTGTTGGGCCCAGCTGACGGTGACCCCGGTGGGCCACTGGTTCCACAGCAGCCGACCGCCGAGTCGTGTCAGCGCGGGCATGAGCTCGCGCACGCGAGCGCGCGTCGGCCTCCTCGCCGTGGACGCTGACCGTCAAGCTGGGCTCGAGCACGTCGAGCACCTGTTGCAGCTGCTGGTCGTCGCGGTAGGTGACCACCACGGACGTCGGGCCGAAGCACTCGGTGGCAAGGGTGTCGGGGTCGGCCAGCAGCTGCTCCCCGGTGACCTCGAGGAGCTCTGGTCCAGGAGCCTCGGCAGTGCCGTCGACGGTCACGACGACCTCGGCGCCGGCCTTGCGCAGCTCGGCGCTGCGGGCGCCGTAGCCCTCGGCGATCTTGTCGTTCAGCAGTGGCTGGGCGGCCGTGCCGGCGACCGCCTCGCGCAGGGCGTCGTCGAGGCCGTGGTCCGCGGGAAGCAGCAGGAGCCCCGGCTTGGTGCAGAACTGACCCGCGCCCATCGTGAACGATGCTGCGAAGCCGGACGCGATCTCGTCGGCGCGGCTGGCGGCGGCGGCAGCGGTGACCACGACCGGGTTGATGCTGCCGAGCTCGCCGTAGAAGGGGATCGGACGCGGACGTGCGGCAGCGATGTCGAACAGCGCCCTGCCCGCGCCGACCGAGCCGGTGAAGGCCGCCGCCTGGATGCGGGGATCCCGGAGAGCGGCGACACCGACGTCTTGGCCATGGATGAGAGCGAAGGAACCCTGCGGTGCCCCCGCCTCCTCGAGTGCGGCCGAGACGACCTCGGCGACCCGGTCCGAGAGCCGCGGGTGGCCCGGATGCGCCTTCACGACGACCGGACATCCGGCGGCGAGCGCCGATGCGGTGTCGCCACCGGCCACGCTGAAGGCGAACGGGAAGTTGCTGGCGGCGAACACCAGCACCGGACCGATCGCGGTCATCATCCGTCGCAGGTCAGGGCGTGCCCCCATCGGCCAGTCCGGGTCCGCATGGTCGACGGTCGCCGAGACCCAGCTGCCGTCGGAGAGCAGCTCGGCGAAGAGCCGGAGCTGGAAGGTGGTGCGCGCGAGCTCGCCCTTGAGGCGAGGGTCGGCCGCGAGATGGCTCTCCTCGGCAGCGAGCGGCACCAGCTCCTCGGCGTGCGCGTCCAGTGCGTCGGCAACCGCGACCAGCCATGCGCCCCGCTCTCCTGGTTCGGAGGCGGCGAGCGGCTGTGCGGCGCCGGCGGCAGCGTCGAGCACGGCGTTCAGGGTGGTCTGGTCGGTCTCGGTGTCTGTCGTCATGCTGCGGTGGGTCCTCCATCGGGTGACTGGGAGAGGTCGGGCGTTTCATGGGCGGCTGCGGTTGCGGCCTCGAGGTCGGGCCAGCGGGCCGGTCCGGCCAGGCCCAGGTGGTAGAGGTGCAGCTCGGATGGCGCCGGCCTCGCGCAAGGCTGGACGTAGCCGGCCGGGTCGGCGAGCGGCTGCGCCGCGGCCACGGTGACGTAGCTGCCGACGGCGGTGTCGTCCGGCAGAGCCTCTCGGGCCTCGCGTGCGGTAGCGACGCGTGGCATCGCCGGGCGCCCAGCACGGCAGCACCACGCTGTCGACCTGGTCGCCGGCGGCGGGTGTGAGCCCGGGGAGCGCGCCGGTCGCCCACGGGTCGAGGGACGCGTGCAGGGCGACGGCGCGGCTCGCCGACGGCGGCCAGCACCTCGTCGCGCAGCGCGTCGGTCGCGGCCTGCCTTCCGGCGAGCAGCTCGCTCTGCACCTCGGCGGGCAGGCCGGTGTCGGACGCGTGGGCATCGGCCTCGGCCAGCCGCTCGAGAGCGGCGTCGCGCAGCAGCGCCACCATGGTGTCGCGTGGGGTCGCCCACGAGTCTGCACATGCGTCGCAGCAGCACACCGACAGCAGCTGGACCAGCGCCGGAGACCATGCTCCGTCGGTCTTCTCGTGCTGGCACTGGTGTACGACGCCGAGCTGTCCGCATGCCTCGAGGACGACGGTGCTCACGTCGAGCTCGCGCACCGACTCGGCGGCCAGGGTCGCGGCGTGCTCGCGCACCTCGGGTCGGCTCGGGCAGAGCGCCCAGGGGTACGACTCGTCGAAGCAGTTGCGCACCGTGACGTCGGGGTGCTGCTGCGCCGAGACGGCTGTCGTGGGTGAGCACGACCCAGGCCGAGACGGGCAGGCCCGCGTCGTGCAGCCGAGCGATCGCCGTACCCGCAGAGTCGGGGTCGGGCAGCCACGACGGCGTGCCGGGGCGAAGACTGCGGCCGCCCCACACCTCCTCGCGCTGCGGACGGTAGAACGCTGCGTGCCTCGCGTTGACGGCAGTCGAGCCGGTCGACCACGGAGTCGCCGCGCGGGTGCTGTGGTAGCTGGTCGCCACCGCGACCTCGTCGATGCCGGCGGTCCTGACTCGATCCACGAATCCGGGCTCGGCGACGTCCCACGGATAGGCGTAGCCCACGACCTTCATCGGGCTCACCAACGACCGGTGTTCGGGGTGAAGTCGGGCACGAAGTTGCGCATGTAGGTGACGTCGTCGCGGTTGGTCTGCCCGCAGCGGATGTAGCGCTCGTGTGCTCGCGCGAGCTCGTCGCGGTCCAGCCGCACGCCCAGCCCGGGCGCGGTGGGGACGGCGACCGCGCCGTCGACGAAGTCCAGGACTCCCGGCTCGACGATGTCGGTGGTCTTCCAGGGCCAGTGGGTGTCGCAGGCGTAGGTGAGCTGGCGGGTGGCGGCGGCGACGTGGACCATGGCCGCGAGGCTGATGCCGAGGTGGCTGTTGGAGTGCATCGACAGGCCGACGCCGAAGGTCGCGCAGAGCGTGCCGAGAGCGAGGGTGTCGCGCAGGCCGCCCCAGAAGTGGTGGTCGGACAGCACGACGCCGACGGCGTCCGCGCGGAACGCCGGGGCGATGTCGGCGAAGCTGACCACGCACATGTTGGTGGCGAGCGGCATCGGCGCCTGCCGCGCCACCTCGGCCATGCCGTCGATGCCCGGGGTCGGGTCCTCGAGGTACTCCAGGACGCCGTCGAGCCGCTTCGCGATGTCGATCGAGGTGCTCGGCTGCCACGCGGCGTTGGGGTCGAGACGCAGCGGATGGTCGGGGAACGCCTCGGCGAGCGCCTCGATCGCGTCGGCCTCGAGCTCGGGGGCGAAGACACCGCCCTTGAGCTTGATCGAGCCGAACCCGAACTCCGTGACCATGGTGCGCGCCTGCACGACGAGCTCGTCCGGTGTGGTGGCGGGTCCCCACCGGTCGGTGGTGCCGTCGGCGTGCTCGCCGTACTTGTAGAAGAGGTACGCCGAGAAGTCGACGCGATCGCGAGCCGCACCGCCGAGCAGGTCGACGACGGGCACACCGAGTCGTGGCCTTGCGCGTCGAGCGCGGCCACCTCGCACAGCGAGTAGACGCTGGCGAGTGTCTTGTCGAGGGAGTAGCCGCCGGTGAGGCCGTGGGTGTCGGTGACCACCACACCGCCGAGTGCCGCGGCGACTCGCTCCCGGATCGCGGGCAGGTCGAACACGTCGAGACCTTCGAGGGAGCCGATGGCCTTGCGTGCCTGCTCGAGGAACGCGGCAGTCGCCGTACGACTCGCCCAGCCCGACGATGCCGTCCTCGCAGACCAGCTCGAGGACGCTGCGCAGCGCGAACGGCTCGTGGACTCCCATGCAGTTGAGCAGTGGCGGGTCCTCGAACGCGACCGGGGTCAGGCGCGCGTGACGGATCTGCATCAGGCGGCACCTCGTTGCGCTACCTCGCCGAGGCCGTCCTCGAGGATCGTCGACAACCGGTCGAGCTGGTCGGTGGTGGGCTCCACGAGCGGCGGACGCACCCCGCCGACACGCTGCCCGCGCAGCCGCGCCGCGGCCTTGACCAGCGAGACCGCGAAGCCGGGCGTCTCGTCGCGCAGTGCGACCAGGGGCAGGTAGAAGCGCGACAGCAGGCGCTGCTGGGTGGCGTCGTCGCCGTCGTGCAGGGCGTGGAAGAACGCCATGGCGATCTCCGGCGCGAAGCAGTGCACCGCCGACGAGTAGCGCGCGACGTCGATCGCGGCGTAGGCGCGGGCCGACACCTCGGCGGTCGGCATGCCGTTGAAGAACAGGAAGTCGTGTGCTGCCCTCGTGCCCTCGGCACGGATGCTCGTGACGATGCGGGTCATCAGCTCGATCGACCCGAAGCCGTCCTTGAGGCCGATCACCGAGGGGATGTCGAGGAGGGAGACCGCCGACTGCGGGGTGAACACGCCCGTGCCGCGGTTGTAGACCACGACCGGCACCGAGGTGTCGGCGACCGCGTGGCGGACGTAGTCGAGCAGTCCCGCCGGCGGACCCGAGACGAGGTACGGCGGCATCAGCAGCACGCCGTCGGCCCCTGCCTCGGCCGCGGCGGCGACTCCGGCGCGGGCATCGGCGGCGCTGCCGCCCACGCCGACCCAGACCGGGACCCGCCCGGACACGACCTCGCGGCCGCGGGACAGCAGCTGGCCCCGCTCGTCCTGCGAGAGTGCACTGAACTCGCCGGTCCCGCAGCCGATGAAGACCGCGCCGGCGTCGTGGGCCAGGTGCTGCTCGACGCCGTCGGCGAAGGCGCGCAGATCGAGCTCCAGCCGATCGTCGAAGGCCGTCAGCGGGAAGGCCAGCAGCCCGGTGAGGGTCTCGGGGGTGGTCACGCGGCCGCCTGAACCAGGTGCGCTGTCACGGAATTGTGAATAAGATTCATGTACGTGAACATTGTTCAGATGCTAGAATGTGGTTCCGCTCACGTCAACCCACCCAGGAGACCGCCCGATGGCCGCCTCAGACAGCATCCCTGTGGGAGACGCCGAGCGCGCGGGCGTGAAGTCCGCCCGCCGTGCCGTCGAGCTGATCGAGGCGTTCGCCGCCGCCGACGGCTGGATGTCGCCCGGCGACGTGCACGCGGTGACCGGGTTGCCGCGCTCCAGCCTGCACGGTCTGCTGCACACGCTCGTGGAGACCGGGTGGCTGGAGACGGACCCCGCCCAGACCCGGTTCCGGCTCGGCATGCGCGCCCTGCTCTGCGGCACCGCCTACCTCGACCGTGACCCGGCGGTCCCCTACGCCACCCGCGCGATCGAGGAGGTCGGCGACCCAGACCGGCTTCACCACCCACTTCGCGCGCCGGCAGGGTGACCGCATCGTCTACCTGGAGACCCGCGAGTCCCAGCAGTCCGCACATCTCGTCTCCCGGGTCGGCCGCACCCTGCCTGCCCACTCGACCTCGCTGGGCAAGGCACTGCTGGCCGAGCTCACCACCGCTGAGGTCGATGCTCTCGTGCCGGCCGAGCTTCCCGCACTGACCCCGAGGACCCTCACGACCCGCGACGCACTGCAGGAGGAGCTGGCCCGGGTCCGCGAGACCGGCTGGGCGGGCGAGGTCGAGGAGGGCACGATCGGCGTGCGCTGCGTCGCCGCCGTGATCCCCTACCGCATCCCCGCCACCGACGCCCTGAGCTGCTCCATGCCCGTGGACCAGGCCGACGACGCCACCGCCAAGCAGGTCGCCGAGGTGCTGGTCGAGGTCACCACACAGCTCGGTCGCAAGCTGCGCGCTGCCGGCATCCGCTGAGCGCGCGCCTGCCACCGATCCACCAACAGGAGGAACGATGACCGAACGTGTCCTGGTCACCGGCGCCGCAGGCGTTGTCGGCACCTTGATGCGACCCCGGCTGCGCAAGGCCGGCCGCACGCTGCGGCTGCTCGACCTCGCACCGGTCAAGCCCGACGAGACCGCGGATGACACCGAGGAGATCATCGAAGGCTCGGTGACGGACCCGGCCGCCATGGCGGCGGCCTGCGCCGACGTCGACGCCGTGATCCACCTCGGCGGACTCAGCCGCGAGGCGAGCTGGGAGGACACGCTCGCCGTGAACGTCGACGGCACCCGCACGCTTCTGGAGGCGGCGCAGCAGGCCGGCGTAGGGCGGGTGGTGCTCGCCTCGAGCAACCACGCGGCCGGCTTCCGACGCGTCGCCGACGCAGGCGAGGACGGCCTGCCTGCCGACTCCTCGCCGCGACCCGACACGTACTACGGGGTCAGCAAGGCCGCGATCGAGGCGATGGGCAGCCTCTACCACTCACGCTTCGGCATGGACGTGATCGCGGTCCGGATCGGGTCCTGCTTCGAGACCCCGCTCCCCCTCGGTCCTCGAGGCCTGACGACCTGGCTCTCGCCCGACGACGGTGGGCGCCTCTTCGAGGCCTGCCTGACCGCTCCCAGCCCCGGCTACCGGCTGGTGTGGGGTGTCTCCGACAACACCCGGCGGGTGTACTCCCTCGCCGAGGCCGAGGCGCTCGGCTACCGCTCCGAGGACAACGCCGAGGCGTTCGCCGACCAGATGGCGGACCTCGACCCGCCGACCGGGACCGAGGCGGAGATGGTCGGCGGCGGCTTCTGCACCACCCCGCTCGGGCAGGCCAACCCGCTCTAGCGCCGACAGCTAGGCGAGGCGTCCGCGCAGCCCGGACGCCCGCTGCGCACGCCGCTGTACGGCGGCGCGCACGGACTCCTCCGTGCCGACCACGCGCACCTTGTGGGTCGCCCGGGTGACCGCGGTGTAGAAGAGCTCGCGGGTGAGCAGCGGCGACTCGGGAGGCGGCAGCAGCACCGTCACCTCACGCGCCTGGCTGCCCTGGCTCTTGTGCACGGTGGTGGCGAACATCGTCTCGACGTCGCTCATCCGGCTGACCGCGAAGTCCACCAGCCCCTTCGAGCCCGCGATGAAGGCCCGCCGCCCGGCATCGGTCTGCACGACGACGCCGGCGTCGCCGTTGTGCACGCCCGAGGCCGTAGTCGTTGGCGGTGACGAGCAGCGGACGTCCGACGTACATCGGCTCGTAGAGGGGGTCGCCGACCGCCTCCGACAGCCAGTGCTGCACCTGGCGGTTCCAGTGGTGCACGCCGAACGGTCCGTCGCGGTGCGCACAGAGCAGCCGGTGCCGGTCGAGCGCGGCAACCGCCTCGTCGGCCCGACCCTCGACCGCGTGGCCGTGCAGGTCGACGGCCGCCTGCACAGGCCGGTGCGCAGCACCGCCGACGGGTCGTCGGTCTCGACCAGCTCCACCTCGGTCGCACCCGAGCGCAGCACGTCGAGCACGTCGTCGGGAGACCCGCCGCGCAGCGCCGCGGCGAGCTCGCCGATCTGCTCGACCGAAGCGGTGCGTGGTCAGCAGCGAGGCGATCGGGCTCGGCTCGCGGCCGGCCAGGCCGGCGACCAGGTCGCCCAGCACCGCACCGGCCTCCACGGACGCCAGCTGGTCGGGGTCGCCGACGAGCACCAGCCGTGCGTCGGGACGGACCGCCTCGACCAGCCGCGTCATCATCGTCAGCGAGACCATCGAGGACTCGTCGACGACGACCACGTCGTGCGGCAGCCGGTTGCCGCGGTGGTGCCGGAACCGGGTGCCGTTGTCGCGCCGGGTGCCCAGCAGCCGGTGCAGGGTGACCGCCGGGAGGTCGCCGAGCCGGTCCTGGTCGACGCCGCGTCGAGGTCTCGAGCTGCGGCGTCCGCGACCGCCTGCTGCAGCCGCGCGGCGGCCTTGCCGGTCGGCGCGCTCAGCGCGATGCGCAGCGGCGGCTCGCCGGCGAGCTGCTGCTGCTCGGCCAGCAGCGGCCAGCAGCCCGGCGACCGTGGTCGTCTTGCCGGTGCCCGGGCCGCCGGTGAGCACCGTGGTCCACTGCGTGCGGCGCTCCGGCACGCGGCGCGCTGCTCGTCGTACGTGTCGCCGGCGAAGACCCGCAGCAGGCCCGCCTCGAGCGCAGCCGGCGTCGACCACCGGAGGCCGCCTCGCCAGCCGCTCCTGCAGGTCGTCGGAGAGCTGGCCCTCCTGCCGCCGGTAGCGGTCGAGGTAGAGCAGCCCCAGCTCCAGCCGCACCACGCCGCGCCGCCACGACGGCGCTCGCCGCCACCGGCTCGGCCCAGGTGTCCGGGTCGGGCCAGGGGAGCTCGGGCGCCACGTCGGCGACGGTCCTCAGGTCGACGCCGACCGAGCCGTGGCGCACGGCCCGGGTGGCCAGCGCGACCGCGAGGAGCACGCGCTCGTCGTGCTCGCCCGCCAGCCGGCCGATCCTCGCGGCGACGTGCACGTCGGCGGCGGTGAGCACGCCGGCGGCGTTGAAGTCGTGGAGCAGGCCCGTGGCTCCGAGCGCAAGGCGCGCGTCGGCGGCGTCGGTGAACTCGACGAGCTCGGTCACGACACCACCTCCGCAAGGGAGCCGTCGAGGAGGTCGGAGATCGCCTCGACCAGGGCGACCGGCGGGCGCCACGCGAACACGCCGCACGGCTGGCCGTCGACCAGCGGGGTCGTCCGGGCCGCACATGCCGCGCAGGTAGAGGTAGAGCACGCCGCCGAGGTGCTGCTCGGGGTCGTAGCCGGGCTGCCGCCAGCGCAGGAACCGGTGCAGCACCACGGCGTACAGCAGCGCCTGGAGCGGGTAGTCGGAGTGCGCCATCGCCGCCCGCAGCACCTCGGGGCGGTAGTCGTCGGAGGTCAGCGTCGCGACGCCGGTGCCGGGCAGGCCGCCCAGCCAGTTGGTCTTGTAGTCGACGACGAGGTAGCGGCTGGCGCCCGCGACCGGCAGCCGCAGCACCACGTCGACCGACCCGGTGAGGTAGCCGCGCAGGCCCTGCTCGCCGAGCGCCGGAGCCGACAGCGCGTCGGCGTAGGGCAGCAGCGGGTCGTCCTCGGGCAGGTGCGCACGCAGCAGCGGCGCGACGTCACCGAGCGTCACCGGCGGCCGGGTAGCCGCGCACGTCGCCGCCGGCCAGCGGCAGCTCGAAGTCCATCTCGCACAGCCGGTCGGCAGCGCCGATGCCGCGCAGCGTGGCGCCCTCGGCCAGCGGTCCGAGCGGCGTGTCGCAGACCGCGACCAGCGCGTCGGCCAGCACGTCGACGTCGACCGGCACCGGCCAGCGCACCAGCTGCTCCTGCACCTGGGCGCGCAGCTCGGCTCGCAGGTCGGAGGCCTGTGGGTCGGCGTGCTCGAGCACCGCGTGCACCAGCGAGCCGAAGGTCGCCCCGACGGGCAGGTCTGCCATCGGCGACACCACCGCGTCTTCGGACAGCAGGGCTTCCGTCGGCTCGACGACGAGCTCCGGCTCGTCGTCCTTGGGTCGCACCTCGGGCTCGCTGGCGACCGCCGCGCGGGTGGCGTCGGGCTCGGCGGCCGCGGCGCTGAGGGCGGAGTACGACGTGCGCCGCCACGACGTGTCGACGGCCCGGGTGAACTGCCGCACCTCGAGGCGCCGGTCGTCGGACGGGAGCTCGTCGGCGGGAAGGTCGGCCCAGTGCGCCTCGTCCCAGACCGGGCCGCCCTGCTCCTGCCAGACGCCGAGGATGCGGGCGACGTCCTGCTCGTCGTGCAGGGTCTGGCTCGCCTGCACCGCGGCCGTGCCCGGGGCGCGGCCGAAGAGCATCCGGTGCAGCGCGGACGCCGGGGTGTTCTTCGGTGCGGGCGCCCACCAGGCGACGACCTGGACTGCGGGCCCGGGTCATCGCGACGTACAGCAGCCGCAGCGACTCGCCGTCGTCCTCCGTCCTCGCCCGCGACAGGTGCTCGCCCCAGGCCGGTCCGCCGCCGCCGACGTCGAGGCAGCGGCGCGCACCGTCGTCCGCGTCGGAGTGGAAGCGCGGGACCGCCGGGTCCTGCGGGAAGCGGTCCCACAGGCTCGGCAGGTAGACGACCGGGTACTCCAGCCCCTTGCTGCCGTGGATCGTCACCAGCTGGACGGCCGCGGCGTCGCAGTCGAGCCGCCGGGTCCGCTCGCTCGCGACCTCGACCTTGTCGTCGGCCATCTGCGCTCGCAGCCAGGTCAGCAGCGCAACCAGCCCGAGCCGCTCGTCGGTCGCGACCTGGTGCAGCGACTGGCCGACGTGGCGCAGGTCGGTCAGCAGCCGCTCGCCGTCGACGTGCGCGAGCACCCGCGCGGTCAGCCCGGCCGTCACCGCGGCCTCCAGCACCGCGGCGACGCCTCGCGCGGTGAAGAGCTCGGCCCAGTCGCGAGCGGTGCTGCCGACCCGGTCGGTGAGGTCGTCGCCCTGCAGCGTCGAGCTCGACGGCGGTGCAGCCGAAGAACGACGTCAGCGCCGCGCTGCGGACCCGCGCCGAGCGGTGCGGCTGCTCGAGCGCCTCGAGCAGCCGTAGCCACTCGGTGGCAGCCGGTGTCGCGAAGACGCTGCCGCTGCCGGCGACGACGGCGGGCACGCCGAGCTCGAAGAGCGCCCGCTGCACGGCGCGCAGGTCGTTGTTCCGGAAGGCGATGACCGCGATGTCGCGCGGCTCCAGCTTGCGACCGTCGTACGTCGCACCGGAGGTGAGCAGCCGCACGATGTCGCGCGCCACGTCGACCGTGCACGTGGTCGCGGATCGTCGGCACCCGCAGGGTGCGGCCCGGCCGGGAGCCGAGGGTCTGGTGGCGCACCACCCGCAGCCGGAACGGCGGGCCGGCGCCTTCGAGCCGGCTCCCCCGGTGGTGCGCGCGCACGTCGCGCACCACGATCGCGTCGTCGCCCAGGGCGGCACCGCGGAGGACCACCTGCAGCGAGTCGAGCAGCGCCGCGTCGCTGCGCCGGTTGGTGTCGAGCGTCTTGCGGGTGGTGGCGGTCGCCGCCGCGCGGAGGTACGTCGCGACGTCGCCACCGCGGAACGCGTAGATCGCCTGCTTCGGGTCGCCGATCAGCACCATCGTCGCGTGGCCGCTGAACGCCCGGTCGAGGACCTGCCACTGCACCGGGTCGGTGTCCTGGAACTCGTCGACGAGCACGACCTGCCAGCGCTGCCGCATCCGTTCGCGGGCCGGCGCGGTGTCGTCGGCCAGCGCGTCGGCGAGCTGGGAGAGCAGGTCGTCGTAGCTGAGCACGCCGAGCCGTCGCTTGCGCCGGTCGAGCTCCTCGCGCACCTCCGTCGGCGAACGCCACCCGGAGGCCGGGCAGACCGTCGGCGTCGAGCTGCTCGAGGTCGGGCTGCAGCACCGCCTGCGGGTCCTCGGTCGCGGACCGGGCCAGCCGCAACGCCTCCGCGTGGCTGAGAAGCGGCTCGCCGTCGACGTCGCCGAAACGGCGGAGGTAGAGGTCGTCGACGACCTCGGCCAGCAGGTCGTCGAGGTCCTCGACCAGCCGCGCGCCGGAGTCGGTGTCGCCCGCGACGCCGAGGCTGCGGAGCACCAGGTGGCAGAACTGGTGGGTGGTGGCGATCGTCGCGCCGTCGAAGGCACCGAGCGCGTCGCGCAGCCGCTGGCGCCGCTCTCTGCGCTCGTCCTCGCCGGCGTCGAGCAGCAGCGCGACCAGGTCGCTCGGCTCGCTCACCGACGCCGGGTCGGCGAGCGCGCGCTCGGCCTCGACGAGCTGGGTGCGCACGCGCTCGCGCAGCTCCTGGCTGGCCGCCCGACCGAACGTGACGATCAGCATCTGCTCGAGCGCGGACCCCGCCCTCGGCGACGTAGCGCGTCACCAGCGCGCCGATGGTCCAGGTCTTGCCGGTGCCCGCGCTCGCCTCCAGCAGCGTCGTGCCGGTGGGCAGCGGGTCGCGGATGTCGAAGGCCGCCGGTTGCTCGCTCACAGGTGGCTCACCCGCTCCGCGCCGTCGAGCAGCGGGCCCCACAGCCGCAGGGCGAGCTGCCCGAGCCGGTGCGGCTCGGTCGTTCCAGCGCTCGTCGTCCCGTGCGCGGCGAGAGCAGGCACTCGAGCGGTGCGTGCTCGCCCCACGCCTGCACGTGCGAGGGATCGGCGTCCTCGCCGTGGATGCCGGTGGCGGAGAACCGGTCGGTCTCCCACTCCCGCCTCGCCCTGTCCTCCGGGTCGCCGTCCGCCGCGTTGCTGTCGCTGGATCCCCTCGGCGTAGGCGCACGCGGTCTTCGCCGGCATCGGCAGCGGCTCGCGCATGCCGCGGTCGTAGAGGTCGACCACGCTCGCGCAGCCACTGCTCGGCGCGGTGGTCGAGCGGACCGACCATCGCGTGGGCGGCTGCCCTGCCGCTGCGGCCGACGGCGTGGGCGGTCCAGCTCTGGTCGGGGTGGGCGACGCTGAGCGCGAGCAGGTCGAGCCAGGACCGCAGCCGGTGCTTCGCGGCGAGCCGCGAGTAGCACACGGACACCAGCTTGTTGCCCCACACCGGCCCGACCGAGCCGGTCAGCCGTCGTGCCACCGCCGAGGTCGACGTCGACGTCGTAGGAGCGCGGCTCGCCCTCGCGCAGCGGCATGGTCTGCGCGATCAGGCCGCTGAGCTGGTCCTTGATCTCCTGCAGCGCGTGGCCGCCGAGCGGGCCCGGGAGGAAGCTGTCCGCGCAGCTGCTCGGCGCGCACGACGTCGGGTGGGTTCGTGCCGGCGAGCACCTCGTTGAGCATCCGGTCGCCGATCATCCACCGCTCGAGCCCGTCGAGGGTGAGCGGGATGGCGTCGTGCGGTCTCCTCCGCCTCGAGCGGGGCGGTGACGTCGAGCCGCGAGCGCAGGAACGCGCGCACCGGGTGTGACAAGAACGCCTGCAGGTCGGCCAGCGCGACGTCCTGCGGTCGGACGCGGCGGCAGCGGCTCGACGAGCAGCGTGGTGACCGGCGCGCGCTCGTCGCGCGCCGCCGTCGCCCCCGCGAGCGCGGACCGGTCGAAGCTGAACGGCCGCTCGCCGACCAGCGCGCCGGGCAGCAGGTTGCGCGCGTCGAACGGCTGCAGCGGGTGGTGCACCAGCACCTGCTCGCGCACCGCGCGCGTCGCCGGCCGTGGTGACGTCGAGCGCGTCGAGCAGCTCGCCGAGGGGCACGGCCGGCGGCCGCGTGGACCCGGTGTGCTCGTTGGCGCCGGTGTAGGTGATCACCAGCGTCTGTCGCGCGGCGAGGATCGCGTCGAGGAACAGCTGCCGGTCCTCGCTGCGGACGTCGCGCTCCCCCGTCATCGGGTCGCGTGCGAGCACGTCGTCGCCGTCGACCGACCCGCCCGCGGGAACACGCCGTCGTCGAGGCCGAGCAGGCAGACCACCCTGTGCGGCACCGACCGCATCGGCACCATCGTGCAGACCGTCAGCGTGCCGGTGCGGAAGTTGGACCGGGTGGGCCGTCCGCCGAGCCGGTGCTCGAGCAGGTGGCGGACGTCGGCGAGCAGCAGCGGCGTGCCGGTGCTCGAGTCGGGCGTCGCTCGTCACCCGCGGAGTCACGAGTGCCGGCCAGCATGCGGTCGAACTGCGCGCTCTGCCACGCGTCGCGCAGCGGCACCGACGACAGCTCGCCGACCCCCTGCGACAGCGCGTCGGCCCACTGCGCGATGGTCGTCGCGCGGCCCGCCGCGTCGACGAAGCGGCGCAGCCGGTCGACGTACTCGGTGAAGCGGCCGACGAGGTCGACGTCGTTGCTGGAGACGTCGTCGACCGGCAGCGCCTCGGCGACGTGCCGGTGCTCGTCGCCGGTCATCGTGACCCCGAGGAGCACCCGGCTCAGCCCGAGGTCCCAGGTGTTCTCCCGCAGGCTCAGCCCGTACGACGAGCGGTGCGCGCCGTCGAGCCCCCAGCGCACGCCCGACTGCTCGACCCAGATCGCGAGCTGTGCCAGGTCGTCGTCGGTGAACCCGAAGCGTCGCCGCACCGGCTCGGCCGCGGCCAGGTCGAGCACCTCGGTGGCCGTCATCCGACCGCCGGCCAGCTCGGCGAGCCGCGACGCGAGCGCGAGCAGCGGGTTGGTGCTCGACAGCGCGCGGTCGGCCAGCCGCACCCGCAGCCGGTGCCCCGGGTGGCCGTCGCGGGCGCCGGGCAGGTCGGCGAGCCCGAAGCCCGCCTCGATGAGCGGCGCGAAGGTCTCGATGTCCGGGCACATCACCAAGATGTCGCGCGGCTCCAGCGTCGGGTCGTCCTCGAGCAGGCCGACGAGGACCTCGCGGAGCACGTCGACCTGCCGCGACGCGCCGTGGCAGGCGTGCACCTGCACCGAGCGGTCGTCGTCGGCGAGGACGCGCGCCCGCCGGGTGGCGAGGTCGGGCTCGGCGTTGGCCCGCAGGTCGTGCTGCAGCCAGCCCAGCAGGCTCGCGGTCTCGGCGAGCCTCGGCCGCCGGGAGCTCTCGGCTGGCGACGCCGCCGAGCGTGCGCTGCAGCTCTCGCGCGTCACGCCCCAGCGACGCCGAGCAGCGGATGGCCCACCGCCCGGATCGACGGGTCGTCCGCGCGCGGCACCGGCCCCTGCGCCGACGAGCTCCTCGAGCGCGTCCCACAGCGGCGGCCGAGACCTGCGGCAGCCACAGGTGCACGTCGCGCAGCTCGCCCAGCGCCCGCAGCAGCTCGACCTCGGTGACCGGCAGCCGGGTGTGGCCGAACAGCGAGAGCCGCGGCGGCAGGTCGAGCCCGTCGCCACCGGCGCGCAGCCGGGCCAGCGTCTCCGCGTGGCGCACGTCGGGCGGCGCGGCGTCGACGCGGCCGAGCAGCCGGCGCCACAGCTCCGGCTGCCACGCCAGGTCGTGGTCGAGGGGACGACCGGCGCCGTCGGTGTCGCGGCCCTCGCGCCAGTCGGTGACCAGGGCCGGCCGCTGCACGGCGTACCCCGCGAACAGCCCGGCCAGCCGCCGGGCCACGGAGTAGCGGCGGCTGCGCCGCAGCTCGCCTTCGTCGCCGGCCACGCCGTGGCCGAGGTGCGCGGCCAGGGTCGCGCACCACGCCTCGTCGAGGGAGTCGTCGATCACCTGCAGCAGCGGCCAGACCAGGCGGTCCGGGTCCCAGGGGTCGTCGCGCTCCTTGCCGAGCAGCAGCGCGACCAGCGAGTGCGGGGACAGGAACCGCACGCCCGCGCACACGCCGTCGCCACCGCGCGCTCCGGTGCCGAGCCGGTGCGAGAGCCGCTGGGTCAGCCACCGCTCGACGCCACGCGCCGGAACGACCACGACCTCCTCGGCGAACGGGTCGTCGAGCGGCTCCGCGAGCAGCGCCGCCGAGCCCGTCGGCGAGCAGGTCGGTGGCTCGGCGCGATGCACCTGCAGCGTCACGCGACCTCCCCCACACGGCTGACGGGCTGCTGCCGAACAGCAACCTACCCGTGCGCTCCGACTGTTTTGCCGGCCACCATTCGCACCACGGCATCGACCGCTTGCCTGGTGCGAGAGGCCGTTCTCGAGACACAGCGAGCGCCACGTGCTGAAAGCAAGCGCATGGGCGACGAGTGCTCGACGAGTGGACGTGTGCTGCCGCTTCGGCCACGCGGACAAGACCGCTTCGACCCGCGCGGCCGTACGGTCGTCGTTGGCCCGCTGCACGAAGGCGGGAAGCGCGTCCCGGTCGCGAGCTGACCGCGTGAGCATCGGCTCGGCCTCGGCATAGAAGCGGTACAGATCGGTCACAGCGACCCTCAACCGCTCGACCGGATCACTCTCCGCCAGCCATGCCTCGAGATCAGGCATGTTCTGCTGCGCGGCCCAGTGGGCGGTGCACGCTCCGAACATCGAGTCGTCGTCCGGGAAGTGCCGGTAGACCGTGAGCCGGGTGACGCCGGCCCGCTCGGCAATAGCTGCGACCGTCGTGTTGGCAGGGCCGATCGAGCCGTGGAGCTCGACGGCAGCTTCAACGATGCGTCGGCGCGTCTGCTCTACGGACTCGGCCCTCGCCGTCATGCGGTAGGGACGGGCAGACTTCGTAGTACGACCCTGTTCACCCAACTCTTGACTTCCTTAGTCGCGCGATATCTACTGAACACCAGTGTAAACTCAATATGTTCGGAGACTGGTATGGCCACCACAAACGCGCCGCCGCTCACCGTGCGGCAACCCGGCGAAGGCGATTCAGGAGGGTTGGTCCCCGGACTCGGGGTCATCTGGAAGCTGGACACCGAGAACACCAACGGCATGGTGTCGATCGTCGAGCACCCGTTCTCGGTCGGCACCCTGGTGCCTCCGCATCTGCACCACCGGGAGGACGAGTACTCGATCGTCACCGAGGGGCGGATCGGCTTCCGCTCCGGTGACCGCGAGGTCGTGCTCGGTGCTGGTGGGTACATCACCAAACCCCGCGGCGAGGTGCACGCGATGTGGAACGCCGGCGAGACGCCCGCGCACATGATCGAGATCATCAGCCCGGGTGGGTTCGAAGGGTTCTTCCGTGAGCTCTCCGAGCTCGTGACGGCTGGGCCGCCTTCGCTCGAGGCGCGGCTCGAGATCGCCGAACGCTACGGCCTGGAGTTCGCGGAACCCTCTTGGCTGCCCGACATCATCGAGCGGTACGGGCTCAACCCACCGCCCGCCTGACTCGCCGGGGTGAGGAGAAGTACGAATCACCCTTTGGGTCACGCTGCCCCCACCGCGATCCGGTGGATCGTCTAGGGCAGTCCGCCGTGCGGCACGTCCACCCGGACGGCGAGCACCCGGGCCTCGCGGGCCGCGCTGCGCCGGTGCTCGTCGAAGTCGGGCGCGGCGGACAAGAACAGCGTCCGGCCGTCGTCGCCGCCGAGCATGCACGCGTAGACGCCGGAGTCGACCGCGATCTCCTCCACGACCTCACCGCCGTCGCGCACCCGCAGCACCCGGCCGTGATTCGCGTCGGCCACCCACACCGCGTCCTCGGCGTCGAGGCACAGACCGTCGGGGGCGACCGTGAGGTGCGGCAACGCTTCGGCGATCACGGCTGGAGGCGGGCACTCACCGAACTTCGCCCAGTCCCGGCGTCCGCGAGAGTGATCCGTCGGCAGCGACGTCGAAGGCGGCGATGCGGTTCCCGAAGGTCTCCGAGACCACGAGCGTGCCGCCGGGAGTGATGGCCGAGCCGTTCGGGAAGAGCAGGTCCTTGGCGACCACGCTCACCTCGCCGTCGGGGGCGACGCTCACCAGGGCCGCGCCCTCGATCGGGAGCCCCGGCCATCAGGTCGAACCCGAAGTTGCCCACATAGGCGCGACCCTGCGTGGTCGACCACCATGTCGTTCGGGTGCCCCGTGACGTACGGCGCCAGGTCGGCGTGCGTCACCAGCTCGCCGGAGTCCTCGCGACGCAACAGCAGGCGGTCGCGCATCGAGACCACCAGCAGCCGACCGTCGGGCAGCCAACCGAGACCGGACGGCTGCTGCGGGACCTCCGCCTCGACGCGCACGTCGGAGCCGTCGGCGCCCGCGGACAGCACCCGGTGGGTGTAGAAGTCGGAGAACCAGAGCCGACCGTCGTGCCAGCGCGGGCACTCGGTGAACGAGTAGCCCTCCAGCACCACGCTCACGTCACGAACCATCGAGCACCTCCTGCCAGGCAGCGCCGTCGGGGAAGCGGTGCTCCTCGAGACTGCTGCGCTTGATCTCTGCGCTGTAGCCGGGCTGCTGCGGCGCGAGGTAGCGACCCGCGGCGGTGCGCACCGGGTCGACGAAGTGCTCGTGCAGGTGGTCGACGTACTCCACCACCACGTCGTCGAGGCTCCCGGACACCGCGACGAAGTCGAACGCCGACAGGTGCTGCACCAGCTCGCACAGCCCCACCCCGCCGGCGTGCGGGCACACCGGCACCGAGTGGTGCGCAGCGAGCAGCAGCACGGCGACGACCTCGTTGACGCCGCCGAGCCGGCACGCGTCGATCTGGCAGAAGCCGAGCGCGTCGGCCTGCAGCAGCTGCTTGAACATCACCCGGTTGTGCACGTGCTCCCCGGTCGCGACCCGCACCGGCGCGATCGACCGGGCGATCTGCGCGTGCCCGAGGATGTCGTCGGGACTGGTCGGCTCCTCGATCCACCACGGCTCGAACTCCGCGAGCCGCGCCATCGCATCGATCGCCTCGCCGACGTCCCAGCGCTGGTTGGCGTCGATCATCAGCTTCCGGTCGGGACCGATCACCTCGCGCGCGATCCGGCAGCGGCGGACGTCGTCCTCGAGGTCGGCGCCGACCTTGAGCTTCACGTGCGACCAGCCCGCGTCGACCGCCTCCTGGCAGAGCCGGCGCAGCTTGTCGTCGTCGTAGCCGAGCCAGCCCGCCGAGGTGGTGTACGACGGCAGCCCGTCGGCCAGCAGCTGCTTCTCGCGCTCTGCCCGGCCGTCCTCGCGTTTGCGCAGCAGGGCGATCGCGTCGTCCGGGGTGAGCGCGTCGGTGAGGTAGCGCCAGTCGACGAGCGCGACGATCTCCTCCGGCGTCATGTCGACGAGCAGCTTCCAGAGCGGCTTGCCCTCGCGCTTGGCGAACAGGTCCCACATCGCGTTCACCACGGCAGCCGTGGCGAGGTGGATGACGCCCTTCTCGGGGCCGATCCAGCGCAGCTGGCTGTCGCCGGTGATGCGGCGCCAGAACGCACCCATGTCGGCGCAGGCCTCCTCCACCGAGCAGCCGACGACCAGCGGGCGCAGCGCGTCGACGGCGGCGCACGACCACCTCGTTGCCGCGGCCGATGGTGAACGTGAAGCCGTGACCCTCGAGGCCGTCGTCGGCGTCGGTGTGCAGCACGACGTACGCCGCGGAGTAGTCGGGGTCCGGGTTCATGGCGTCGGAGCCGTCGAGGTCGCGCGACGTCGGGAACCGGACGTCGATGACCTCGAGGTCGCGGACCGTGCTCATGCGTCGACTCCCGCGAGGATCGGCCGGCCGATCGCCTCGACCGGGTTGGTCAGCGTGCCGACGCCGCCGACCGTGATGTCGACGATGTCGCCTGCTCGCAGCGTGAGCTCCTGCGGCGGCACGATCGAGGTGCCGGTGAGCAGCACCACGCCCACCGGGAAGTCGAGCGCCGAGAACAGCCACTCGAGAAGCTCGTCGGGCCGGCGCCGCATCCCCGAGATCGGCATCGAGTCGGCGAACAGCCGGTCGCCGTCGCGGGTGATCTCCAGCTCCACGACGAGGTCGGACAGCGGCTCCACGTCGGCGAGCGGCACCAGTGCCGGACCGATCGCGCAGCTGCCGGTGTAGACCTTCGCCTGCGGCAGGTAGAGCGGGTTCTCGCCCTCGATGCTGCGGCTCGACATGTCGTTGCCGATGGTGACGGCCACCAGCCGGCCGGCCGCGTCGGCGACCAGCCCCAGCTCGGGCTCGGGCACGTCCCAGCCCGAGTCGCGGCGGATGCCGACCGGCTCCCCCGGACCACGCACCCGTGCCGGGGTCGCCTTGCAGAACAGCTCGGGCCGGTGCGCCTCGTAGACCCGGTCGTAGATGTCGACCGGGCCGGCCTCCTCGTTGCGCGCCTCCCGGCTCCGCTCGAAGGTGACCCCGCTGGCCCACACCTCTTGGCCGTCGATCGGGGCGAGCACCCGGCTGCCGGCCGGGACCTCCTCCTCGGTGGCCGCGTGCGAGGGCCGCGGCCAGCGACGAGCCCGGGGCCGTCGTCTGCGCCGCGGAGCAGGTCGTCGAGCGACAACTCGGCCGGCAGCAGCCGGGCCGGACCGTCGTCGACTTCGCCGCTCGCGAGCCGGACCGAGCCGTCGGGCAGCGCGAGCCGGTAGATCGCGCTCATGCGGGACTCCCGGCGATCGTGACCGTGTGGATGCTGGTGTAGAAGTCCCGGGCCGCCTTGCCCTGCTCGCGCGGGCCGTAGCTGGACTCCTTCTCGCCGCCGAACGGCGCGTAGAAGTCGACGCCGGACGTCGGGGAGTTGACCCGCACCAGGCCGGCCTCCAGCTGGTCCGCGACGCCCAGCGCGGCGTCGAGGTCGCGGGTGAACACCGCGGCGGCCAGGCCGTAGCGCACGCCGTTCGCAAGTGCGACCGCCCGCTCGGTGTCCGGCGCGGTGAGCACCGCGGCGAACGGGCCGAACACCTCCTCCTGCGCGACCCGGGCGTCCGCGGCGACCCCGTCGACCAGCGTCGGCGCGACGAACCAGCCGTCGCGGTCGGGAGCGGCACCGCCGGTGAGCACGCGGCCGCCGGACTGCTCGGCCTCCTGTGCGGCGGCAACCACGGCGTCGCGCGCCGCCTCGGTGATGACCGGGCCGACGGCGACGCCGTCGTCATCTGGGATCGCCCACGCCGACCGCCTCGACCGCGGCCACGAGAGCGTCGGTGAACCGCTGCGCGAACCCGTCGCCGTCGTCGACGACGATCACCCGCGAGGTCGCGGTGCACTTCTGCCCGGCGTAGCCCATCGCGGCGCCCGCCAGTACGGCGGCGGTGGCGTCGACGTCGACGTCCGGCAGCACGATGGACGGGTTCTGGCCGCCCATCTCGCACTGCGCCGGCACGCCACGTCGGGCCGCCGCCTCGTCGGACCGCGGACCCCGCGGCCACCGAACCGGTGAAGGACACCACGTCGGCCTCGTCGACGACGGCCTGCCCGGCCTCGGCGCCCCCGGGAACGACCGTGAAGAGTCCGGGCGGCAGCGACTCGTCCAGGAGCTCAGCGAGTCGCAGCGCGCACGCTGTCGCCTCGGGGGCCGGCTTGAGCAGCACCGCGTTGCCGAATGCCAGTGCCGGGGCCGCCTTCCACAACGGGATGGCGAAGGGGAAGTTCCACGGCGTGATGAGGCCGGCGACCCCGCGGGGGCGGTGGCGCGCCATCAGCAGCGTGTTGCCGGGGGCGGGATAGGTCTCGCCGTCGGGGTCGAGCACCTGCTGGGCGTAGTAGCGCAGGATCGCCACCGCCCGGGCGGCCTCGCCGGCCGCCTCGCCGCGGGGCTTGCCGACCTCGCGCACCATCATCGAGGTCAGCTCGTCGGCGGCGCCGGCAACCGCGTCAGCGGCCGCGGACAGTGCGGCGGACCGGGCGGCAGGTGGCGTGGCCTGCCACTCGCGCTGAGCGTCGCGTGCTGCACCGGCCGCCTTGGCCACCTCGGCCGCGCCCGCCGCCGCGAACTCCGCGACCACATCGTCGGGCCGGGCGGGGTTGGTGCTGGTGAGGGTCGAGTCGGTGGTCTGCGTCATGCAGGTCGTGCCTCCTGGTGTGTTGTCCTTGGATTCAGCTCAGCTGCGCTCCGCAACGGCGCCGGCGCGCTTGGCGGCGCGCTCCTCCGTCGTCTCGTCGACAGGGCGGTCGCCGCGCTTGCGCAGCGTAAGCATGACCAGGCCGGCAGCCAGCAGCGCGGCGGCGAGGAAGACCGACGTGGTCTTGAAGCTGCCGCCACTGGCGTCTTGGAGCCAGCCGCCGGCGTACGGCCCCACGAACCCGCCGAGGTTGCCGATGGCGTTGACGAAGCCCATCGCGGCGCCGGCGAGCGCGGCCGGGACCGCACGCGAGGCGGTGGCCCAGAAGGGCCCGTCGTAGGCCAGCGCGCCGCCCATCGCCAGGCTGATCAGGCCGATCGCGATGACCGGGATCGAGGTGCCGAGCATGACCGAGACCACCAGGGTCACCGCGCCGATCAGCATCGACAAGAAGACGTGCCGCGCGTAGCGACCGGTGCGGTCCGCGGCCTTCGCGTTGAACCACAGACCGACCATCGCGACGATGTAGGGAATCGCGGTGACCAGCCCGACCTCCCAGATCGCGCCGCCCGTGATCGTCTCCACGACGTGCGGCAGCCAGGTGTTCAGGCCGTAGAAGCCGATCTGGATCAAGAAGTAGACCAGCGTGAGCCGCAGCACCACGGTGTTCTTGACCACGTCGCGAAGACCGCGGTTCTCGACCTGCTCGTCGGCAGCACGGTCGGCGGCCAGTCCGTCCTCGATGTACTCGCGCTCCTCGACGGTGCACCACTTCGCCTCGCGCGGGGTGTCGGCCACGAAGATCCACCACAGCGGCGCCGCGATCAGGAACGGGAACGCGCCCTCGATGATGAACAGCCAGCGCCAGTCGGAGAAGCTGAGGATCCAGCCGGACAACGGCGCGGTGATGATCGACGAGATCGCGATGTTCATCATCCAGAAGCCGTAGGCGCGGGCGCGCTCGGCGGCCGGGAACCAGTGCGCGATCAGCACCAGGATCGCCGGCCAGATGCCGGACTCGGCGACGCCGAGGAAGAACCGCACGACCAGCAGCTGGCCGAAGCTCTGCACGAAGCCGCCGGCCACGGCCAGCACGCCCCAGACCAGGATCATGATCCCGACGAACTTCCTGGCGCTCCAGTGCTCTGCCAGGTGTCCGCCGGCGACCTGCAGCGAGAGGTAGCCGATGAAGAAGACCCCGGCCGCGAGCCCCTGCTGCGTGGCGTCGATGCCGAGGTCGTCGTGCAGCCCGTCCAGCGCGAACCCGATGTTCGTGCGGTCCATGAACGAGATGATGTAGACGAGGATCGCGATCGGGATCAGTCGCACCCATCGCGTGCGCCCCACGTCGGCGGCGCTCCGGTTCGTCGTTTCAGTCATCTGGCTTTCTCCTTCGGGACGGACGGGTCAGGCGGCGACGGGGGTGCGGGCGGGCAACGGCTCCACGCGACGCACCACGAAGGCGTACGCGACTGCGCCGAGCAGCCCGAGGCAGCCGACCACCACGAGGGGTACGACGAACGACCCGGTGAGGTCGTAGAGCGCACCGACGGCGAACGGGCTCCCGACACCGGCGAGGTTCGAGGCGAAGTTCTGGATGCCGCCGATCGAGGCCACCTGGCCCTCGGTGGGGGCGACGTCGGCGGGCAGCGACCACACGCTGGCGGCGGCGAACGCGAGGCTCGCGTAGCACACCGAGAGCAGCGCGAGCGCACCCGCGGCGCTCGGCACGATCACGGCCAGCGCGATGCACGGACGAGAACAGCATGCCGCCGACCAGGCAGGTCTTGCGCGCCTTGTTGAGGTCGCCGGTGCGGTCGTAGATCCGGTCGGAGGTGATGCCACCGATCCAGCCACCGAAGATCGCCACGATCGCTGGGATGACCCCGTAGAAGCCGGTGCCCAGCAGGCTGAACCCGCGCTCGTCGTGCAGGTACGTCGGGAACCAGGTGATGAAGAAGTAGATGACGAAGTTCAGGCAGAAGAAGCCGAGCATCATCCCCCACACCGTGCGGTAGGTGAACAGCTCGCGCCAACGGACCTGCGGGGTCTCACGCAGCCCCTCGACATCGCTGTCCGCGTCGTCCGCGCCGCGGGCACCGCCCGCCTCGATGTAGGCCAGCTCGTCCTCGCTGAGGCCCTTCTTGTCCCGCGGCTCGCGGTACCAGACGAACCAGACGACCGCCCACACGATCCCGAGCGCTCCGGTGATCACGAAGGAGGCCCGCCAGCCCAGCCACGCAACGAGCGCGGCCACCACCGGCAGTGCAACGGCGCTGCCGAAGCGGGCCCCGCTGTCGTAGATGCTGGAGGCGAACGCGCGCTCACGCTTCGGGAACCACTTGCTGACCACCTTGGCGCTGGCCGGGTACGACGCGCTCTCGCCGACCCCCAGCCCGAGACGGAACCCGAACAGCGACGCGGCACCGGTGGCCGCTGCGGACAACGCGGTGAAGACCGACCACCACACCACGGCGACGGCGTAGGTCACCCGAGCACCCAGCCGGTCGATGAAGTGTCCCGCCGGCAGCTGGAAGAGCGCGTAGGTCCAGAAGAACGCCCCGAGGATCAGGCCCTCGACGGTGTGCGAGAAGCCGAACTCCTTGGTGATCTCGGGCATCGCGATGGAGAGGTTGGCCCGGTCGAGGTAGTTGATCGCGACCCCGAGGAAGCACATCCCCACGATCGCCCACCGCATCCGACCGCGTGGTCGGGGCGGGCTGGTGGTGCTGGTCTTCGCCTGCGTGGTCCGGGCTGGCGTGGTCATGGACGGGATCCCTCCGAGAGGGCCGCGGTCACGGCCCAGGGTCGACGTCTACGCTCATGTTGTTCACATCTATGAACGCTGTTCTGTATTCTGACCGTACGCAGGACTCCGTGTGATCGTCAACACGTCGTAGACGATGTGGACCACCGAGGAGACGTGATGCAGCACGACGGACCGGGAGACCGGGAGTTCCGTCCGGTGAAGTCGGCCGACCGCACCCTCGACGTGCTCGAGGCGGTCGCGGCCGGGCCGGCCTCGCTCTCGGACCTGGCGCGGCGTCTTGGCATCCCCAAGAGCAGCCTGCACGGTCTGGTGCGCACCCTCATCGACCGCGGCTGGGTTGCGCCCGCCGACGGGAGCGGACAGCTGCGCCTGGGGCTGCGGGCACTGCAGGTAGGCACCCGGTTCGTCGACGAGGACGAGCTGGTCACCCATGTCGCGCCGAGCCTCGACCGGCTGGCGGGGGTGACCGGCGAGACCGTGCAGCAGGCCCGCCTCGACGGTGACCAGATCGTCTATCTCGCCAAGCGCGACACCAGCCACCAGGTGCGGATCATCTCCTCCATCGGCACCCGGCTGCCGGCACACGCCACCGCGTTGGGGAAGGCACTGCTCGCTGCCGACGCCGGCGCGAGTGCCCGGCTCAGCGGTCCGCTGGTGGCGCTCACGCCGCACACGCTGACCGACCCCGGTGACGTCGAGGCCGACCTGGCGCTCACCCGCGACCGTGGCTACGCGATCGACGACGGCGAGGCCGCCGAGGGGCTGCGCTGCTTCGCGGTGGTGGTGCCGGCAGGTCGCGGCGATGGTGCGCCGACGGATGCGATCAGCGTCTCGGTGCCGTCGTTCCGGCTCGACGACGAGCGCGAGTCGCGCCTGGTGACGGCTCTGCTCGGCGAGCAGCGGCGGCTCGGCGGGCCCTAGTCGCTCAGGGGTCGAGGACCTTGCCCGGGTTGAGGATCCCGAGCGGGTCGAACACCTCGCGGATCTGGCGGTGCAGGCGGGCGCCGGTCGGGCCGATCTCGCGCTCCAGCCAGTGCCGCTTGAGCGTCCCGATGCCGTGCTCGCCGGTGGTGGTGCCACCCAGCTCGAGGCCGAGGGCCATCACCGCGTCGAACGCCTCCTCCGCCCGTCGTACGGCGTCGGGGTCGTGCTGCTCGACGATCACCGTCGGGTGCATGTTGCCGTCGCCGACGTGGCCCGGGCAGGCGATCACGACGTCCAGGTCGCGCGCGATGTCCTCGATGCCTCGCAGCAGGTCGGGCAGCCGGTGCCGCGGCACCGCGACGTCGTCGACGAGCTTCGACCCGAGCGTCTCGAGGCCGGCGTTCACCAGCCGGCGCGCCTCGAGCAGCAGGTCCGACTCCTCCTCGTCGGCGGCCTCGGCCACCTCGACGGCGCCGTGCTCGGTGCAGATCTGCGCGATGCGTTGCACGTCCTCGGCCGCGCGTGCACCGCGGTCGGACTGCGCGAGCAGCACGCCCCCGACGTCCTCGGGCAGCCCCATGTCGCGGTAGGACTGGATCGCCCGCGCGGTGATGGCGTCGATGAACTCCAGCAGCGACGGCTGCACCCCCGAAGACATCACGGCGGCAGCGGCGCGCAGCGCGTCGTGCGGGTCGAGGAAGGTCGCGGCCGCTGTCAGCGCCGGCTCCGGAGCCGGACGCAGGCCGAGCGTCACCTCCGTGACGATCCCGAGCGTGCCCTCGGACCCGACGAGCAGCCGGGTCAGGTCGTAGCCCGCGACGCCCTTCACGGTGCGCCGGCCGGTGCGCAGCACCTCCCCTGTGCCGAGCACCACCTCGAGGCCGCGCACGAAGTCTGCGGTGACGCCGTACTTCACGCAGCACAGGCCGCCGGCGTTGGTGGCGACGTTGCCGCCGATCGTGGACTCCTCCCACGACGACGGGTCGGGCGGGTAGAACAACCCCTTGTCGGCGACCGCGCGTGAGAGCTGCGCGTTGACGACTCCGGGCTGCACGACGGCCACCTGGTCGTCGACGTCGAGCTCGAGGATCTGGTTCATCCGCTCGGTGGACAGGAGCAGGCAGCCGTCGGACGCGTTGGCGCCGCCGGACAGTCCGGTGCGTGCGCCTTGGGTGACCACGGCGACGCGGTGCTCGCGGGCGGCGAGCACCACCTGACGCACCTCCTCGGTGGACCCGGGTCGCACCAGGGCGGCAGCGGTGCCGGCCTCGCAGAAGCTGGCGGAGTCACGGCTGTGGCTGGCCAGCACGTCCGGGTCGGTGACGACCGCTCGTTCGCCGAGCCGCTCGCGAAGGTCGTGGACGAGGTCCTGGTTCATGCGTCTCCTCACATCGAGGTGCCGAGGCGGCCACGGGTCACCTGGAACCCGACGTTGCCGGTCTCCAGCACCCGCGGGACGTGGTGCCCCGAGACGACGTCGGCAAGCGCGCGGCCGAAGCCAAGGGCCTGCTCGTCGTAGCTGCCCTGGACTGTGCCGTCGAGGTCCGCGGCCAACCGGGCCTGGGTGTCCGGGTCGGAGCTGAGCTGCACGACCGGCAGCAGCCGCTGCCCGGAGACGCTGCCACCGGCGACGTGCACCAGCAGCAGCTGCGCGCCGCCCGCGCCGAGCCCGCTGCCGGCCTCGGTCCAGTCGGTGCCGGGCATCCGCATCACGTGCCAGCCGGGCTTGGTGGCGCGCTGGCCGTGGGCAAGGGTGACGGGTACGTCGTCGGGCGACCCGAATGCGTGCTCACGGAAAGCCGGCTCAGCGAGCAGCGCACCGGTCGACGCGAGCAGCACGCTGCCGCCCTGGCCGACCACCCAGCCCCCGACCTCCGCCAGCGCCCGGGCGGTGTCGGCGCTCAGCGGGCCTCGGGCGTCGAGCGCGACCGTCAGGTCGCCGAGGCCGCCCTCCACCCGCGTGGGTGCGGGCATCGTGAGCGACGTCGTCTCGAACCAGTCGCGCACCCGGGCCGTGGTGGCCTCGATGCCGCCGTCGAGCTGGATGCTGGCCCACCCGAACCGCGCCGGGTCGAGGCCCTCCTCGACCAGCCGGGAGCGGAAGTAGTCGTTGTGCGTCTTCTCGCAGCCGTGCTCGAGCAGCAGCCCGAGCGCGACGTTGGGGTGCGCGAGGTAGCTGGTCATCATGCGGGCGTAGGTGTTCTCCGCCGGGCCGCTGCTGACGCCGCAGCCCTCGGTGTGCGGCAGCGCCACGGTCCGCGTCGCGCGCCCGCGGGTCCAGTCGCCCTCGGCCGCCTGGTCGGCCAGTCGGATGGCGACCTGGCCGGAGCACAGGCTGGTGGGCAGCACCAGGGCCAGCTGTTCGGGGCTGCGTCGGCCGTCGAGCTCGTACATCGGCATCGTCGCCGGCAGGTCGGCCGGCGGCGTCCGTCGTACGCCGGACAGCGGCTCGCCGTCGGTCTCGGTGTCGTGGTCGTCGGCCGTGAACTCGAGCTTGAGCGGCACCGGTCCGGTGGGCCGGGTCTGCCGCCAGTCGCGCCAGATCGACACCTGGCTGTGGCCCGCCCGCTCCCCTGCGGTGGGCGTGCCCGAGATCGCGCTCGACCGTCTGCTCGAAGGCGTCGGCGGCGAGCTCGTCCATCGGCGTGCCGGTCAGGTAGCGGCCGGCGTCGATGTCCATCTCGTGGTGCAGCAGGTCGTAGCGCTGGGTCGTCGTCACGACCTTGAGCGTCGGCACGAACGGGAAGTTCGTGATCGAGCCGTTGCCGGTGGTGAAGGTGATCAGGTTGCAGCCGGCAGCGACCTGGCCGGCGACCGACTCCAGGTCGTTGCCGGGGCTGTCCATGAACACGAAGCCGTTGCGGCGCAGCGGTTGCGCGTAGTCGAGCACGTCGTCGAGGCGCATCCTGCGGTCCCGCTTGCGGGCGGCGCCGATGGACTTCAGCACGATGTTGTAGAGCCCGCGGAAGACATTGCCTCCGGACGGGTTGCCCTCGGCAGTCGCGCCGTGCCAGCTGACGCGCTCCTTGAAGACCGCCATCTTGTCGAGGAACGCGCGCGCGACCTCGACCGAGCGGACGTTCTCCAGCACGTAGCCCTCGGCACCGATCAGCTCGTCGGTCTCCGAGAGGACCGCGGTCCCACCGTGCCTCACCACCTCGGCGGACAGCGCGCCCGAGAGCGGGTTGGCGCTGATGCCGGAGAACGCGTCGGAGCCGCCGCACTGCATGCCGATCCGCAGGTCGGCCAGCGGCTGCTCGCTGCGCTGCTGGGCGGCCACCTCCGGGATCCACGGCTCGACGAGAGCCGCGGCCGCGGCCAGGTCGTCCTCGAACCCACCGCGGCGCGTGAAGGACGCGTGCGGCACGGCGATCTCGGGGTAGCCGTGCTCGCGCATGTAGGCGGACACGTCCTCGCCGGTGACCACGTCGCCCAGCTCGTCGACGAGCAGCGCCGCGCCGACGTTGGGGTTGAGCAGGAAGCCGGCCAGCGTGGCGAGCACGTAGTCGAGGTTGTTGGGGCGGTGGTCCTCCCCCGCCTCGGTGTGCGCGACCGGCACGACGCCGTCGAAGCCGGCAGGCTGGTTCGCCGCGAGCCGGCGGGCCAGCTCGGTGACGAAGGCGCTGCTGCGCGAGGTGGCACCGACGACCACCACGTGGTTGCGGGTGCCGGCTGCGCCCCGCGCCCTTGCGTAGCCCTGGAACGTGCGCGGCTCGGCAGCCGGCTCGATCTGGTCGCCGACGTGCAGCGCGGACTCGTCGAGCTCGAAGGGGTCGAGCGAGACGTTCTCGGCAGTCGGCTCGTCCGGCAGCCCGGTGACGCCACGGTCGCGCAGTGCGGCCAGGCTGCTCGGGGTGCAGATGCAGTCACCGGGCCGCAGGTCGCGGCGAGCGCGGGCGAAGGGCGTGGACCACGAGAGCAGATCGCCGCCGTCGGGCACCTGCTCGACGACCACGCGGTGCCCCTCGAGCAACCGGTGCGGCAGCTCGACCACCGCATCGTCGACCCGCAGCCGGGTCCCGGGATCGAGGTCCCGGGAGACGATCGCGACGTTGTCGCCCGGCTCGGGCCGGACCGCCACCTCCGTCACGTCGATCACGGGGCTCGGGCTCATGCACGCTCCTGGGTCACGACAGCAGGTCCAATACGATCGACGATAACCAGCCATCACCAAGGAGGACATTCGTGCCGACGTACGACGGGATGCGGGCGCTGGTCACCGGAGGCGGCTCCGGGATCGGGGCGGCCACCGCACGACTGCTGCACGACGGCGGCGCGCAGGTGAGCTGCCTGGACCTCGATCCCACGGGTGCGCCGGAGGGGTGCCTGCAGGTCGCGGGCGACGTCTCCGACCCCGGCGTCTCCCTCGCCGTGGAGCAGGCCGTCGCCGACCTGGGCGGTCTCGACATTCTCGTGAACAACGCAGGCGTCGGCGCGGCAGGCTCCATCGAGGACAGCGACGACGACGAGTTCCGACGGCTGCACGAGGTCAACGTGCTCGGCACCGTCCGCGTCACGCGGGCGGCGCTCCCGGCGCTGCGCGAGTCGCAGTCTGCCGTCGTCGTCAACACCTGCTCCGTCGCGGCGCAGGTCGGGCTGCCGAAGCGGGCGGCGTACAGCGCGAGCAAGGGCGCGATCTTCTCGCTGACGCTGGCGATGGCCGCCGACCACATCGTCGACGGCATCCGGGTGTGCGCCGTTGCCCCCGGCACCGCCGACACGCCATGGGTGCAGCGGCTGCTCGACGCCGCCGACGACCCGGCGGCCGAGCGGGCGGCGCTCGAGGCACGGCAGCCGATCGGACGGCTGGTGTCCGCCGACGAGGTGGCCGAGACGATCTGCTTCCTCGCATCGCCGCGGTCCGGGTCGGCGACCGGCACCGTCGTCACCGTCGACGGCGGGCTGTCGTACCTGCGGCTGCCGAGCTGAGGCACGCCCGGGCTACCAGGTCCAGCCCGACCAGTCGGTGATCGCGCCGTCGTCGTCGAAGGCCATCGGCTCGGCCGCGCCCGTGATCGAGAGCCGGTCGTCGGCCTCCACCTCCTCGCGCAGCGACTCGGAGACCAGGATCTGCTCGAGGTCCAGCGTGCTGTGCACCCGCACGACGCGGGCGTGGTCGAGGTCGGCCCGCCCGCACGTCAGCAGCGCGGCGGCGATCGCGTCTCGGTCGGTCGGCATCGCCATCGGGATCTGGCCGCGCTGCGGCCCACCGAGCCCGGACGTCATCGCGTTGACGTAGGCGCTGCGCAGGTCGATCTTCTCCAGGATCCGGAACGGCACGAAGTCCGCGAGCCCGACCCCGATCGCGTTGCCGTGGGACTGGTCGGTGACGTCGAGGACCGCCAGGTTGGCGATGTTCGGCCGCTCGAACTCCTTCGAGCCGCGGATCATCATCCGGCCGATGACGTTCGTGTCGAGGCCGGACCCCGAGATGTTCTTGCCCATCGCGTCGACGACCGCGACGTCGAGGGTGTCGAACGGGATGCCGGCCATCAGCGTCTTGGCACGTTCGAGCACCTGCGTCTCACCGGACTCGCGCGATGTCGTCGGGCTCAAGCAGCACGATCTCGGCCGCCCGGTCGTAGGCGTTCTCGACGATGGCGAGACCGCCCAGCACCTTGCCGGTCTCGACGATGCGGCGCGCCACCTGCGGCACCCACACCGCGAGGTTGCGCGGGCCGTAGCGGTGGATGCCCTCGGCGCCGCGCTGCTTGCCCAGGCCGATCGCGACGATCTTCGCGATGCCGCTCTCGACCTCGCCCTGGAAGTCGGTGTGCGCCTTCACCCGGTTGATCGCGATGATCGCGTCGGCGGCCGCCGCGTTGGCGTCGAGGTGCACCATCGGGCCGTCCTCGACGCGGCCGAGCTCGACGGTGTCCATCGTCGCCTCGATCGGCATGCCGACCGACTCCTCGGTGACCCCGAGGCTCGCCAGCATCTCCACCTGGCCCTCGGCCGTGGCGCCGCCGTGCGACCCCATGGCCGGTACGACGAACGGCTCGGCGCCCAGCTCCCGCAGCCAGCTGCCCGCCTCGCGCACCACCTCAGGCTTGTCGTGGATGCCGCGGCTGCCGGCAGTCAGCGCGACGCGCATGCCTTCGGTGATCCGTCCGCGCAGCGGCTCCAGCGCCTCACGCGTCGCGGCGGCGACGTCGCGCACCTGGGGTGCGTCGAACTTCTGCCGCACCGGGAGCATGCGCGGGAAGGGTGCGTCGTAGTGCAGGTCGCGCACTGCCTCGAAGGGACCGAGAGAGGAGCCGGACGTCATGCCAGTCGACCCTACCCAGACCGAGCGCCGGCATTCCTTGCGCGACGAGGGCGCCGCAACCGCTGCCCTAGGGCGCGGGGACGAACCGCTGCCGCTGCCGGCCGAGTCCTTCGACCTCGAGCTCGGTGACGTCGCCGTCGCGGAGGTAGGTCTGCTGGGCCATCCCGACGCCGGCCGGCGTTCCGGTGTTGATGAGGTCCCCGGGCTCGAGCACCATGAACTGGCTGAGGTACCACACCACGTGCGCGGCGCTGAAGATCATGTCTGCCGTGCTGCCGTCCTGCTTGGTCTCGCCGTTCACGGTCAGCGACATCGAGAGCTTCTGCACGTCGTCGACCTCGTCGGCCGTCACCAGCCACGGGCCGAGCGGGTTGAACGTCTCGCACGACTTGCCCTTGACCCACTGGCCGCCGCGCTCGAGCTGGAACGCGCGCTCGGAGACGTCGTGGGAGACCGCGTAGCCGGCGATGACGTCGGCGGCCGCGGCCTCGTCCTCGAGGTAGCGCGCCTCTCGGCCGATGACGACGCCGAGCTCCACCTCCCAGTCGGTCTTCTCGCTGGTGCGCGGGATGTGCACGTCGTCGTACGGCCCGACGACCGTGTTGGACGCCTTGAAGAACACCACCGGCTCGGCGGGCACGTCCTGGCCCGACTCCCGGGCGTGGTCGACGTAGTTGAGGCCGATGCAGACCACCTTCGGCGGGCGAGCGACGCACGGCCCCACCCGCTCGGCGTCCAGGTCGACGACCGGCAGGTCGGATGCCGACTCGACCTCGCGTGCCAGCCGCGCCGGTCCGCCTCCCGCGAGGAAGGCGCCGTCGAAGTCCTCGACGAGCGTGGAGACGTCGATCGTGGTTCCGTCGTCCCGCATCACGCACGGTCGTTCCTGTCCTGCTGCTCCAACGCGAAGCAGTCGCACCGGCTTCCTCCTCGAGTCGATTCCGCCCGATACGCTACCGAACATCAGATGACTTGATGAATCGTGCGATCTCGGGAGACTCCCATGCGCAACGGCGTGTACGCCGCCAACGTGACCCCCTTCCGCGACGACCGTGACTTCACGCTCGACGTCGACGCCTATCGCGCCGCACGTCGCGTGGCTCGCGGCCGAAGGAGTGGCGGGCGTCGCGCCGTTCGGCACGAACGGCGAGGGGCCCTCCGTGACGCGGGAGGAGAAGGTCGCGGTCCTCGAGGCGCTGCACGGCGACGACCTGGACATCGATGTCGTGCCCGTGCTCACCGAGGGCAACCTCCCCGACACGCTGTGGCTGCTGGAGCGGGTCAACGACCTGCCGGTGGGCGGCGTGCTCGTGCTGCCCCCGCACTACTTCAAGCCGGTCGCGGCCGAGGGCCTCCGGGTGTTCTACGAGCGGGTGGTGGAGGCCTCGCGCCACCCGGTGCTCGTCTACCACATCCCGATGTACTCGGTGCCCGTGCCGGCCGACCTGGTGGCGTCGCTGCCGGTGTGGGGGGCGAAGAACTCCGCGCGCGACGACCCGGAGTGGTCGGCCACCATCCGTGCGGCAGGCAAGCAGGTCATGGTGGGCACCGAGATCGACCTGGTGCGAGACCTGCCGGACAGCCACGGCGCGATCTCCGCGCTGGCCAACGTCGTCCCGCGTCAGATGGTCGAGGTGCACCGACTGGTCGCCAGCGGTGACGTCGACGGGGCGGCCGACCTCGCCGCGCACCTGCGGGCGGTCTCGGAGCTGACCAAGGAGCACGACTCCCCCGGGATCCTCAAGGTGCTGGCCCAGGCGCAGAGCGGCGTCTCGATGGGGACGGTGCGCCCGCCCCTGCTCCCGCCGCCCGCGCAGTACGACATCGAAGGCGCCCTGGAGCGCGTCCGGTTCGACGACCACGCGCAGGCGCCGCGCTGACCCGTCTAGTGGCTGTGCCGAGGAGTGCCGCGGGTGGTCGCCACCTGCTGGAAGTCCACGGCCGGCTCGAGGACCATGCCGCCGGAGAGCTGGCCGACCATCCCGCGCTGGATCTCCTGCCACGGCGTCTGTGACTCCGGGTAGGGCGTGGGCTGTCCATCGAGCTCGGCCCGACGCTTCTCGAGCTCCTCGTCGGACAGCAGCACGTCTGCCGTGCCCGCCACCAGGTCGAAGCGGACCCGGTCACCGGTGCGGAGCAGCGCCAGGCCGCCGCCGGCCGCCGCCTCCGGCGAGGCGTTGAGGATCGACGGCGACCCCGAGGTGCCGGACTGGCGGCCGTCGCCGACGCAGGGAAGCTCGCGGACGCCGCGCCTGATGAGCGCCGCGGGCGGCTGCATGTTCACCACCTCGGCCGAGCCCGGGTAGCCGATCGGCCCGTTGCCCCGGATGAAGAGCGCGCAGTGCTCGTCGATCTCGAGCTCCGGGTCGTCGATGCGGTCGTGGTAGTCCTCCGGACCCTCGAAGACCACCGCCCGGCTCTCGAAGACGTCGGGGTGGTCGGGGTCGGAGAGGTACTGCTTGCGGAACTCGTCGGAGATGACGCTGGTCTTCATGATCGCGCTGTCGAACAGGTTGCCGTGGAGCACCAGGAAGCCGGCCCGCTCCATCAACGGCTCGTCGAAGGCGCGGATCACCTCGCGGTCCGTGGCAGCGCGCCCCCGGCAGTTCTCCCCGAGGCTCTGGCCCGTGACGGTCAGGCAGTCCTCGTGGATCAGGTTCTGCCCCATCAGCTCCGCGACCACCGCGGGGACTCCCCCTGCCCGGTAGTACTCCTCACCGAGGAACTGTCCCGCCGGCTGCAGGTCGACCAGCAGCGGCACGTCGTGGCCCAGCGTCTGCCAGTCCTCGATCGAGAGCTCGACGCCCGCGTGGCGGGCGACCGCGTTGATGTGGATCGGGGCGTTCGTCGACCCACCGATCGCGGAGTTGACGACGATGGCGTTCTCGAACGCCTCGCGGGTCAAGATGTCCGAGGGCTTGAGGTCCTCGTGCACCATCTCCACGATGCGCCTGCCGGTCAGGTAGGCCATCCGGCCCCGGTCGCGGTGCGGGGCCGGGATCGCGGCACAGCCGGGGAGGCTCATGCCGAGCGCCTCGGCCAGGCCGTTCATCGTGCTCGCGGTGCCCATGGTGTTGCAGTGCCCGGGCGACGGCGCGGAGCTCGCGACCATCTCGACGAACTCGGCCTCGTCGATCTCCCCGCCGGCGAGCATCTCCCGCGCCTTCCAGACGATCGTCCCCGATCCGGTGCGCTTGCCGTCGAACCAGCCGTTGAGCATGGGGCCGCCGGACAGCACGATCGCCGGTATGTCGACGGTGGCGGCGGCCATCAGGCACGCCGGCGTGGTCTTGTCGCACCCGGTGGTCAGGACGACGCCGTCGAGCGGGTAGCCGTAGAGCACCTCGACGAGACCGAGGTAGGCGAGGTTGCGGTCCAAGGCGGCGGTCGGGCGCTTGCCGGTCTCCTGGATCGGGTGGACGGGGAACTCGAGGACCAGCCCGCCCATCTCCCGGACGCCTTCGCGGATCCGGTCCGCGAGCTGGAGGTGGTGCCGGTTGCACGGCGAGAGGTCCGACCCGGTCTGGGCGATGCCGATGACGGGGCGGCCCGACTGCAGCTCCTCGCGGGTGATCCCCCAGTTCATGTAGCGCTCGATGTAGAGCGCGGTCATCGCGATGTTGTCGGGGTTCTCGAACCACTCCTGGCTGCGCAGTCGCCGCTCTGCCTGTCCTGCCTCGCCCGCCATGTCGATCGCTGCTCCATTCATCAAGTCATCTGATGTTTGCTGGTGAACGTAGGTCTCGGGTGTCAAGCAGTCAAGGCAGCTACTCAGCCATCCGCGCGATGTGTCGACGCGTCTCGTCGAGGTGGCGACGCATGGCGTCCTCGGCGTCAGCGGCTGAGCGGCGGCGGATCGCGTCGTGCACCCGAGCGTGCATGACCAGCGCCCGGCGGGCGGCCCGCACGTCGCGGGAGGTCTGCAGCCGGATCTCGCGCAGGGCCGCATCGATCGGCACGAGCAGGGCGGGCACGAAGTCGTTCCCGACGGCCTCGATGACAGCCCCGTGGAAGTCGAGGTCGGCCGCGGAGAAGGCGGGCACGTCCCGTTCGGCGAGCGCCTCCTCGGCCCGCGCCAGGGCGGCAGTCATCTGCTGGAGGTGCGTCGCGGTGCGGCGGCGCGCTGCCAGTCCCGCGGCGCCGACCTCGACGATGCGCCGCACCTCGGTCAGCTGCTCGGCGAGGGAGTGGTCGCGTCGCACGAGTGTGGCGAGCAGCTCCGGGTCGAGGGGCAGCCACTGCGAGGCGGGGTTCACGAACGTGCCACGACCCTGCTCGACGCGCACGACGCCTCGCCGTTCCAGCGACTGGACGGCCTCGCGGAGCGTCAGCCGAGAGACACCGGACTCCTGTGCCAGCACCGGTTCCGACGGCAGCCGCGACCCTGCGGGGTGCACCCCGTCGAGGATGTCGTGGAGCAGGTGGCCGGCCACCTGCTCCGAGAGCCCGGTGCGCACCACTCGGCGCTCGCTCACCGGGTCCCTCGCCGGAGCGAGCGCGTCGCGGCTCGGCGGTCTCGAGGGCTCACGTCGACGTACGTTAGTCGGCGGGCGCGAGGTCGGCGGCCTGCCGGAGCGCCTCGATCATGCTTGCCTCCTCGGCGCGGCCGGTGCCGGCGATGTCGAAGGCGGTCCCGTGGTCGACGCTCGTGCGGATCACCGGCAGACCGATCGTGACGTTGACTCCCGCTTCGATGCCCAAGACCTTCACCGGCCCGTGGCCTTGGTCGTGGTACATCGCCACCACGAGGTCGAAGTCTCCGCGGCCCGCACGGAAGAAGATGGTGTCCGCGGGCAGGGGCCCCTCCGCATCGATGCCGCTCTCGCGCGCGGCGGCGATCCCGGGCGCCACCTTCTCCTCCTCCTCGCCGTAGCCGAACAGGCCGTTCTCGCCCGCGTGGGGGTTGATGCCGCACACCGCGATCCGCGGGTTCTCGATGCCCGCCTTGACCAGCGTCTCGTGGCCGCGCCGGATGGTGCGCTCGACGAGACCGGGCTCGATGCGCGCGACCATGTCGACCAGGCCGATGTGCGTGGTGACGTGGATGACGCGCAACCGCGGCGCGTTGAGCATCATCGACACCTCCTCGGTGCCGGTGAGCTCGGCCAGCAGCTCGGTGTGCCCCGGGAAGACGTGCCCGGCCTTGTGCAGCGCCTCCTTGTTCAGGGGTGCGGTGCAGATCGCTCCCACCCTGCCGCTCATCGCCAGCTCGACGGCCGTTGCGATGAACCGGTAGGCGCCTTCTCCCGCCACCTCGGAGAGCTCCCCGAACGGGAGGTCGTCCGGGATGCAGTCGAGGTCGACGACGTCGACGGTGCCGTGCCGGTAGCCACCGTCCTCCGGCCCGTCGACCGGCGCGACAGAGACGTCGACGCCGGTGATCTCGACGGCCGCGCGCAGCCGGGCGGCGTCACCGATGACCAGCGGGCGACAGCCGTCGTAGACCTTCGGTTCGGCGAGCGCCTTGACGACGATCTCGGGTCCGACGCCGGCGGCGTCGCCCATCGTGATCGCGACAACTGGACGGTTCATGCGGTTCCTTCCTGGGCGGCGGGTGCGGAGTACGACGGTAGACAACGAAGCAACGCGTCGGGGTCGCCGAAGGCGCCGGCCTTGGTGACGACGTCGAGGTCGAGCTCGGGCACGTGCGCGCGGACCACGCCGGGCTCCAGCTCGCCGACGACGACCAGACGGGAGACACCGGCTGCCGTCAGCACGGCGCGGGCGGTCTCGCCGCCGGTGAGCACGAGGGTGCCGACGTCGTCGAGCACGCCGGCGACGGCCTCCGCGATCCGCTGCGCAACCGCCGTCGCGTCGGCGCGGACAACCGGTGCATCGGGGTCGGGCGAGAGCACCACGGGGCCGTCGTGCAGGGCGGCCCGGAGCCGCGGCTCGTCGGCCAGCAGGAGTGGCGTGACTCCGGCCTCGACGAGCCGCGAGCGCTGCGCGCGCGACGACGGCGAGTAGCTGCCGACCACCACCAGCGTGGACCCGCGCGAACCGGCGCCATCCTTGTGCGGTGGCGGTGCCTTGCCGGCCAGCGGCCTCGTCAGTCCTCCCGAGCCCGCGAGCAGCACCGGCACGGCGCTCTCGTCGGCCGCCGCGACCACGGCGGCCAGGTCCTCGTCGGTCTCGGCGTCGACGACCACTGCCTCGAAACCCTCGGCGTGCGCCTGGGCCAGGCGGGCGGCGAGCCGGTCACCTTGCGGGAGGTGCTTGGCTCGCACGCCGCCACGGCCGAGCAGCGCGACCACGTCGCCGTCGCTGCCGTGCGCGGCCAGCCGCTCACCGTCGACGTGCACGACACCGCCGCGGGTGGTCCGCAAGGTGGCCGGGAACGCCGGCGCCACGACCACCAGGACCTTCTCGTCGACTGCCTCGCTCATCGCCCGCAGCTCCGCGGCGACGTGGCCGCGCAGCGTGGAGTCGAGCTTCTTCACGACTCGAGCGCCGAGGCCGCGCGCGCGACGCGTGGCCCCGGCCACCCTGGCAGCGGCCAGCTCGGGGTCGCGGTGCCGGCTGTCGGTGTCCACGGCCAGCACGTCGTCGTCGGGCCACTCGCCCTCGGAGTCGAGGACGACGGACGTGCGACCCAGCCCGGTCACGAGGGCTGCGCTGTCGGCGGCGCCGGTGAGGTCGTCGGCGATGATGACGAGCTCGGTCATGCGTGGGACATCCGGGACTCCAGGTTCGGTGCGCGGGATCGACCCGCCGGGCCCTCCCACCGTGCCCTCTCTGGAGGTTCAGGCAACATTCGCCCCTCGATCCGTGATCCTCGCGGGCGCACGATCGGGGCGGCATTGTACGAATTTTCCTGTCGGGAATCTTGACGTTCGACCGATTTTGTAGATGCTTGTCCTACGGCGGCTGTGGTGCTCGCCGGACAGTGGGAGTCGGGGGGCTTTCGATGACGTACACGTGCGACACCTGCCACGCGCCGGTGAACGAGAACCAGGCGTTCGTGCGCTCGCTCAACCTGCGCACCGTCGCCTGGTGCCGGCCCTGCTGGGTCGCGCGCAACCCGCACCTCGCGATCCCTCCGCAGCGCGAGTCGTCGGCTCCCGCCGCGGTCCCGCCGGCCCAGGGCAAGCCACGTCCCTGGGTGCCGGTGCTGCACAAGTCCTAGCGGTAGCGCCGAAGCGGGATCACCTTCGCGTTCTCCGGCTCGTCGTCATCTCGTGATGCCGGCGACGGTTCGACGTACGGCGCCGCGGCCGGTCGCAGGACTCTCTCCCGGACGCGGTTGCGCGACGCCGTGACCGCGAACAGCTCGCCGTCGGGTCGACAGCCCACGACCATGCCGTCGAGGTGGTGGTCGAAGGTGAACCCCTTGAGCTCTATGCGGAACGACCGGCTCGCCCCGGGCTTGAGGAGCTGCGCGACCAGGAACCGCAGCCACGGGGCGGGCGCGAGGTCCGCCGCGTCGTGCGCCGGACAGATCAGGCGCCTTCCGTCCGGACTCGGCGTCCAGGGACACCAGAGCCGAGGACGACCACGTGGCAGATGCTCGGTCTCGTCGTGGAACGAGCCCTCGCGCAGGTAGGCGATCTCGGTGCTGTTGAGCGCCGGCGCGACATCGATGTGCCCGACGTACTCGGTGATGTGCGGCATCTCCGCGACCCTCCCTGCGTTCGAGAGCACAGCCTTTCCCGAGGCCGGCGGTCACGTCACTACGTAGTTGGGCAACTGTGGACAGACCTCGCGTTCTCGGCCGACTAGTCATCCCCTTCCGCACTCCCGCCGGCGGTGGGAGCGTGACAAGTGGCCGGCCGCGCCGGGCGACCGGCTGTGTCCGGTTGGAGGGGAAGCACATGTCAGACGTCCTCAAGAGCAACATCACCGAGGGGCAGAAGCGGCCGTTCGCGGCGCATGGATACGCAGAGCTCGGGGCCGCCGGCGGCATGAGCCTGCTGCACGCGGTGTTCGAGCCGGGCTGGCGCTGGTCGAAGGACGTGGCGCCGCTCGCCAAGACCGACACCTGCCAGGTGCACCACCACGGCTACGTGATCTCCGGCAGCATGATGGTCCGCATGGACGACGGCACCGAGTACGAAGTCTCGGCCGGCGACCTCTTCGACCTGCCGGCAGGCCACGACGCGTGGACCACCAGCGACGTGGCGTGCGAGGTCGTCGACACCTCGGCCGAGGCGACGAAGTACGCCACCCCCGCAGGGCACCGCCGAGTCCGACGACGCAGCCATGAAGCAGGTACGTCGCGGCTACGAGGCGTTCAACACCGGAGATGCGCAGACCCTGCTCGACATCTTCGCCAAGGACGTCACCCAGCACGTGCCCGGCTCGGGACCGTTCGCGGGGACCTACAAGGGTCCCGAGGCAGTGCTCGGGTACTACGGCAAGCTCGCCGAGGCAGACCGGCGGCACGTTCCGCGCGCACCTGGCCGACGTCCACGGCGACGGCTCCGGGCACGTGGTGGCCATGCACCTGATCTCCGCCGAGCGCAACGGCCAGACCCGCGTGAGTCGCGGCTCGCTCGTGTTCACGTTCGTCGGTGACAAGGTGACCGACCTGCTCGAGCTCCACGGCGACCTGCCAGGCGACGACGCCTTCTTCTCCTGACGCCGCCGTCGGTTTCCCATGAGATGAACCCAAGCTGTCACTTCTCACGAGGCACGCATCGTGAGAAGTGACGGGACGGGTGCATCTCTTGGGAAACCGTCAGCCGCACCCGGTCCGAGGCTCGCGCTACTCCGGGACCGGCGTCGACCCGGCGACGGTCGGCTCGAGCCGCTCGTCGGCGGGTGCGGCCACCTCGACGCGGTTGCGCCCGGAGCGCTTGGCCACGAACAGCGCCGAGTCGGCCAGCCGCTCGAGCCGCTCGCTGCCGACCGCGTGGTCGGGGTAGATCGAGACCCCGATGCTGGCCGTGATGACCAGGTCGAGACCTGCCAGGCTGATGTCCTCGATCGACGCCCGGATCTTCTCGGCCGTCGCCAGGGCACCCGTGAGGCTGGTGTCGGGCAGCAGGACCGCGAACTCCTCGCCACCGTTTCGTCCCGCGAAGTCGCTGTCCCGCAAGGCGGAGCGCAGGGCGGCGCCGACGCTGGCCAGGGCCTGGTCCCCCACCTGGTGGCCGAAGCTGTCGTTGAGCGCCTTGAAGTGGTCGAGGTCCAGCACGAGGAGGCTGAGCGGGCTCATCGTCCTCGCCGCCTGGGCGACCATGCGCTTGAGCGTGTCGGCGACCGCCCGCTTGTTGGGCAGACCGGTCAGTGAGTCCGTCGCCGCCCGGAGCTCGGCGATGGCCAGGTTGCGGAGGTTGGCCACCACCGGGGCGGCCTGCGAGACGGCGTCCCGCAGCTGGGAGCGTTCGGGCTCGGTGTACTTGCGGTCACGGTTGACGAGCACCGAGCCGATGACCTCACCACCCACCGTCAGCGGGGTGCAGGTCGACATGCCGGGGCACGTGACACACACCGCGCACGCGAGCAGTCCCGGGCGCTGGTCGTCCTCGTCGTGGACCCGCGCGGAGCGCACGGCGAGGCAGGAGCGGGGCTCGGCCCGGGTCAGCGCGAGGGCCAGCGGAGTGCCGGCCTCGATCTCGGTCACCGCCTCGAGGCGGTCCGCGCTGTTGTTTCGGTTCAAGACGGTGACCTCGCTGCCGTCCACCAACCGCTCGAGCTGCCGTTGCAGAAGTCGGTGCGCCTCCGACTCGTTCTCCGCCAGCTGCAAGGTCTCGGCGAACTCCACCTGGTCGCGCGCCGGCTCGATGGCTCGTCGTAGCCGCCGGGCGACCGTCACCGCCAGCAGCGCGAAGAACCCGCGTGGTGAGCAGCACCGCGATGACGATGCCCCACATCAGGCGATGCACGTACTGCGAGTTCGCTTCCTGGTCGGTCTTGGCGTCCACGGTCTCGCGCACGGCAAGGCTCTGGATGTGGTTGGACAGCGGCAGGTACGTCGAGCGCAGCCGCTCCGCGACAGCCAGGTCGGCCCCCGCCGTCAACGCGCCGCTGTTGAGCACGGTGCGCATCGCGGCCCACTCCTGCTCGAGGCGGTCGATGCCCTTCAGCTCGGCAGCGTCGTCGCCCTCGTCCACATGGATCCGTCTCACCGTGGACAGCGTCCGCTCGACGGCCGGGATCTGGGTGTTGCGCAGGTCGGCAGCCCGTTCGGCCCGCAGGATCCGGTCGGTGCTCAGCGCCGTCGCCTGACCGTCGGCGAAGGCGCTGTCGATCTCGTGGTTGAGCGTCGCGGTGAGGGTCGCGGTGGCGAGCTCGTCGCTCGCGAGCTCCGTGCCGGTTCCCGTCGCGGACCGCACGCCGATGACACCGAGCCCGCCGATCACCGCGGTGGCCAGCGCGCAGAACAGCAGGCAGTAGGCGACCACCATCGTGACGCGTGACGACAGGCTCATGGGATGGGATCTCTGGTGAGAGGAATCCCGCCGGTTCGGGTGGACGAGGCCACCAGGGCGTGTCGCGGAAAGGCGCAGTGGTGTTCAGGTGTCACGCGTGACGGATTGGCATCAACGATACCCCCAGATCCGCGCCTCGTGTCCGGTTTGGGGCTTTCGGAGGCCTTTCCGGGCTCAGAGGTCCAGCGGCTTCTTGGAGAACTGGGTGGCGCGGCCGTGCAGCACGGTCAGGATCGTGGCGAACAAGGTGTCGGTCTCCGGCGTGCGGTCGAACGTCGTCAGCGCGACGGCCGGCTTCATCCGCTGGCGCGCGACGGCCTTGGCGTAGGTGAACTCCCGCAGCCCGTCCGGGCCGTGGATCCGGCCGAAGCCCGAGTCGCCGACGCCGCCGAAGGGCAGCGACGGGATCGCGGCGAACGAGATGACGCTGTTGACCGACGGTCATGCCGCTGCGCAGCCGCCGCGCGAGCTCCGCGCCGCGCGACTTGGAGAAGACCGTCGAGCCGAGGCCGTACGACGTGCCGTTCGCGAGCCGCACGGCCTCGTCCATGTCGCGCACCTTGTTCACGACGACGGTCGGGCCGAAGGTCTCCTCGGTGACGGCCGTGGAGTCCTCGGGCACGTCGAGCAGCACGGTCGGCTGGATGAACGGGTCGCCCACGGCCTCCGCGCCCCCCGACGACGGCGCGGCCGCCCTTGTCGAGCGCGTCGTCGACGTGGCGTCGTACGACGTCGACCTGGCTGGGCAACGTCATCGGGCCGAGCTTCGCCTCGGCGTCGGTGCCTGCGTGTACCTCACGGGCGCGGCGGGTCAGCTCGTCGACGAACCGGTCGTGCACCTGCTCGTGGACGTAGACCCGCTCGACGCCGAGGCAGGTCTGGCCGGCGTTGGAGAACGCACCCCACGCGGCGGCGTCCGCGGCGGCCGACGACGTCGGCGTCCTCGTCGACGAGCAGCGCGTCCTTGCCGCCGGCCTCGATGAGCACGGGCGTGAGGTTCTCGGCGCAGGTCGCCATCACCTTCTTGCCGGTCGCGGTCGAGCCGGTGAACGCGAGCTTGTCGACGTCGGCACGGCACAGCGCGGCGCCGGTCTCGCCGAAGCCGACGACGGTCTGCAGCAGCGCCTGGTCGGGCAGCACCTCGGACAGGCTGTCGGCCAGCCAGGCGCCGACGCCGGGGGTGAGCTCGCTCGGCTTGAAGACGACCGCGTTGCCCGCCGCGAGCGCGTAGGCGATCGAGCCCATCGGCGTGAAGACCGGGTAGTTCCACGGGCCGATCACGCCGACGACGCCGAGCGGGAGGTACTCCACGCGTCGCCGCCTGGTTCGCCATCAGCAGCCCCGACGGCGACGCGGCGACGGCCGAGCACCTTGCCGGCGTTCGCCGCCGCCCAGGCCAGGTGCTCGATCGCGAGCCCGACCTCGAGCTGCGCGTCGCCGTGCGGCTTGCCGGTCTCCTGGTGCACGACGTCGGCGAGCTGGGCCATCCGCCGGGTGAGCACGCCCTTCCACTGGTCGAGCACGCTCCTTGCGGTCGGCGGCCGTGCCGCTCGCCCACCACTCGGCCGTGTGACGGGCCCGGGCGACCGCTGCGTCCACGGACGCCTGGTCGTCGACGGCGTAGACCCCGACGACGTCACCGGTCGCCGGGTTGAGGACTCGAGCTTGTCGGTCATCGCGCTGCTCTTCCCCTGCAGGAGGTCGGCGGCCTTCTCGCCGACCATGATCGTCGGGGCGTTGGTGTTGCCGCGGGTCACCATCGGCATCACCGACGCGTCGGCCACCCGCAGCCCCTCGATGCCGCGGACCCGCAGCTCGGGGTCGACGACGGCCTGCTCGCCGGCGCCCATCGCGCAGGTGCCGACCGGGTGGTAGAGCGTCTGCGTCTCGCGACGCACGTGCTCGACGAGGTCGCTCTCGGTCGGGTCGCTGCTGCTCGGGCAGGAACGGCCGGTCGACGTGCTTCGCGACGGCCCCGACCGCACCGTCTCGAGCAGCCGCTGCGCGCCGGCGACCATCGCGTCGAGGTCGGCCTGGTCGTCGTAGTAGGCCGGGTCGATCTCCGGGTGCCAGCGCGGGTCGGTCGAGCGCAGCCGGAGCTGCCCGCGGCTGGCGACGCTGACCAGCGTCGGGCGCGACGGTGAGCTTGCGGGTGGTCGGCTCGTGCATGCCGTTGTCGTAGAAGCCGGTCGGCGCGATGTGCGCCTGCAGGTCGGGAGCGGCGAGGTCGTCGCGGCTGCGCCAGAACGCGCCCGCCTCCCCCACGTTCGACACCAGCGGCCCGCTGCCCATCGCCTTGGCGCGGCCGAAGTTCAGCAGGTTGTTGTGCTCGGCCGAGGTCGGTGGTGCCGCGGGTGTGGAAGACGATGGGTACGGCCGGGTGGTCGTGCAGGTTCTGCCCGACTCCCGGGAGGTCGTGGACCACGTCGACCCCGACGTCGCGCAGGTGGGCGGCCGGCCCGATGCCCGAGAGCATCAGCAGCTGCGGCGAGTTGATCGGCACCGCCGGAGAGCACGACCTCGCGGTCGACGTACGCGACCTTCTCCTCGCGGCCGAGCAGGTAGGCGACGCCCGACGGCCCGGCCGCCCTCGACGACGACGCGGGAGACGAGCGCGCCGGTGCGGACGGTGAGGTTGTCGCGGTCGATCGCGGGCTGCAGGTAGGCCTTGTCGACCGACCAGCGGTGACCCTTCTTGCAGGTGACCTGGTAGAGGCCGGCGCCCTCCTGCTCGGCGCCGTTGAAGTCGTCGGTGGGCTTGAAGCCGTTCGCGATCGCCGACTCGACCCAGGCCTCGGAGAGCGGGTGCGTGTAGCGGCGGTCCTCGACGTGCAGCGGGCCGTCCTGGCCGTGGTACGGCGCCCCGAGGCGGGTGTTGCCCTCGGCCCGCACGAAGTACGGCAGCACGTCGTCGTAGCCCCAGCCGCTCGCGCCGTACTGGTCGCGCCAGGTGTCGTAGTCGGCGCGGTTGCCGCGGATGTAGATCATCGCGTTCATCGAGGAGCAGCCGCCGAGCGCCTTCATGCGCGGCCAGTACGCCCGCCGCGTGTTGAGCTGCTTCTGCTCGGTGGTCGTGTAGTTCCAGTCCCACCGGGTCTTGAACAGCGCCGCGAACGCCGCCGGGATGCTGATCTCGTCGGCGTCGGCCGGGCCGCCGGCCTCCAGCAGCAGCACCCGCGTCGCCGGGTCCTCGGTCAGCCGGGCCGCGACGACCGCCCCCGCGCTGCCCGCGCCCACCACCACGTAGTCGTAGGTCTCCCGCTCGGGCATCTGGCGCCTCCATCGGCTGGTCGAGCTGTCTAACGGGTGGTCGAGCTTGTCGAGACCACTCTTGCACCAGTCCTGAAGACCGGAGCCCCGGGCCTGTGGACGAGCCACAGCGCGGTGCGACGATGCGGCGCATCCTTGGTCGCCATGACAAGGAGGAGGCACCATGGGGACCGTGACCACGCTGCCGAGGAGCCGAGCGCTGACGAGGCGCGACCTCGAGCTGATGCCCGATGACGGGCACCGCTACGAGCTCATCGACGGGGCGCTCGTCGTGACCCCGGCGCCCTCACCACGACACCAGATCGTTGTCCTGGGGCTCTACCGGGCGCTCCACGCCGCATGCCCGAGCCCACTCCGGGTTCTCGTGTCTCCGCTCGACGTCGCCCTCGACAACTCGTCGGTCCTCCAGCCCGATCTGTTGGTCGCACGGCGCACGGACTTCACCGAGCGCGACCTGCCGACGGCGCCGCTGCTCGCGGTCGAGGTCCTCTCGCCGAGCACGCGACGGATCGACCTGACGCTGAAGCGGGACCGCTACCAGGCGGCCGGCTGCCGGTCGTACTGGGCGATCGATCCCGACAGACCGTCGATCACCGCCTGGGACCTACAGGACGGCCGGTACGTCGAGGCGGCGAGCGTCGCGGGCAGCGAGGAGCACGCCTTCGAGCATCCCTACCCGGTCACCCTGTCGCCGCAGCGCCTGCTCGACTGACCGCGCCCCACGGTGGTTGAGGTGCCCGAGGCGCAAGCCGAGGGCCTCGAAACCAGGTGACGAGCGCGCTCACCCCACGCTGACCCGGTCGTCCTCCGCGGTCTCGCGCGAGCGCTCGCGCCGCTGCCAGAGGTACGGCGCGACGAGGGCGACCAGCGCGATGATCCAGAGCGCGATGCTCAACGGGGTGTTGAACAGCGCACCGATGCTGCCCTCGGAGATCGCCAGCGCACGGGAGAGCTGCTGCTCGAACAGCGGCCCGAGGATCAGGCCGACGATGGCCGGCGCGACAGGCACGTCGGCGAGCTGCATGAGCACACCGAGCAGCCCGATGACGTAGAGCACCAGCAGCTCGGCCAGCCCGCCGCCGGTGGCGATGGTGCCGAGCGTCGCGAACACCATGATGCCGGCGTAGATCGCGTAGGCGGGGATGGTCAGCAGCCGCGCCCACACCTTGGCCATCGGCAGGTTGAGCACGAGCAGCATCACGTTGCCGATGTAGAGGCTGGCGAACAGCGCGTAGACCAGCGGGCCGGACTCGGTGAACAGCTGCGGGCCGGGCTGCAGGCCGTAGGACTGGAACGCCGTGAGGATCACCGCAGCGGTCGCCGAGGTGGGCAGGCCGATCGTGAGCAGCGGCACCAGCACGCCGGCGGCGGCCGCGTTGTTCGCGGCCTCCGGCCCGGCGACGCCCTCGATCGCGCCGTGCCCGAACTCGTCCTTGTGCTTCGAGAGCCGGCGCTCGGTGCTGTAGGACAGGAACGTCGGGATCTCCGCACCGCCGGCCGGCAGCGCACCGATCGGGAAGCCGAACAGCGTGCCTCGCAGCCACGCCGGCCACGAGCGGCGCCAGTCCTCGCGGGTCATCGTGGCGCGGCCCTGCAACGGCTCGACGGTGCCGCCGCCACCGCCCTTGAGCGCGTGGGCGAACACCTCGCCGATCGCGAACAGCGCGACCACCACGACGACGACGTCGATGCCGTCGAGCAGCGTCGGGATGCCGAACGTCAGCCGTGCCTGGCCGCTCTGCGACTCGATGCCGACGAGCCCGAGCGTGAGCCCGATGAGCAGGCTGGCGAGGCCCTTGACGATGTTCGGCCCGAGCAGCGTTGCCACGGTGACGAACGCGATCGCCATCAGCCCGACGTAGTCGGCGGGCGTGAACTTCACCGCGATGTCGGCGAACGGCTTCGCGACGAACGTCAGCGCGATGGTCGCGATCGTGCCGGCGACGAAGCTGCCGATCGCGGCGGTCGCCAGCGCAGACGCGGCGCGCCCGGATCGCGCCATCTTGTTGCCCTCGAGAGCCGCCACCATCGACGCACTCTCTCCGGGTGTGTTCAGCAGGATCGCGGTCGTCGACCCGCCGTACATGCCGCCGTAGTAGACGCCCGCGAACAGGATCAGCGCGCCGGTCGGGTCGAGGCGGAACGTGATCGGCAGCAGCAGCGCCACGGTCAGCGCCGGCCCGATGCCCGGGCAGGACGCCGACGGCGGTGCCGATCGTGACGCCGAGCAGCGCCCACAGCAGGTTGGCCGGCGTCAACGCGTCGCCGAACCCGTCGAGAAGCATGTTCAGGGAGTCCATGAGGTCAGAACCCCCAGGGGCCGGCGGGCAGCGAGAGCCCGATGGCGGTGTCGAAGACCAGGAACACCAGCGCGGCGATGCAGAAGCCGTAGGCGAACGATCGGCCGCGGTGCGGTGAGCCGAGCGCGATCGCGGTCGCGCCGAACAGCAGCGTCGAGCTGACGACGTACCCGACGAAGCCGATGATCGCCGCGAACAGCACCAGCGTCAGCAGCAGCGCACCCATGCGCACCCAGTCCTGGCTGGTGGAGTGCTCGGTGGCCTCCCACACGCCGAGGTCGCGCCTGCCGTTGCGGACCATCAGCACGCCGACGACGAGCAGCAGCGCACCGATGACGTACGGCGCGGTGGCTGCGTCGACCGGGACCGGAGCCGCCCCCGAGGCGGACCGCCTGCACCGAGCACGACGACACCCATCAGCAGCAGCAGCGCGCCGAGCACCATGGTTGCCATCGCCGTGCGTCGGTCGTCCTCGATGCCGAGGCGCTCGGCCTCGGAGTCACCGACGAGCTCCTCGCGGACGTTCATGCCATGACGCGGTTCGTGTCGCGGCGTCATGAGACTCGGCCCCAGACCGAGGTCCTTGATGACCGCGTTGATGCGCGTTGTCTCGCTGTCAACGAACTTCTCGAAGCCCGGCCCGGCGAGCGTCACGTCTCCCCATCCCTCACGCTTGAGCGCCTCCTGCCAACGCTTGGTCTTGGTCATCCGCACGAGCAGGTCCTCGAGCGCCTTCTGCTGCTCCTTGGTGATGCCCTTCGGAGCCACCACGCCGCGCCAGTTGGTGAGCTCGACGTCGATGCCGGACTCCTTGAGCGTGGGCACCTTCGGCAGCAGGTCGACGCGCTCGGCCGACGAGACGGCGAGCGGGCGGAGCTTGCCGGCGTCGATCTGCGGCTTGATCTCGGAGATGCCCGAGATGCCTGCGGTGGCACTGCCCGAGAGCATCGTCGCGACGGCCTCACCGCCGCCGGAGTGTGCGATGTAGTTGACGTCGCCGACGTCGAGCTTGAGGTCCTTGGCGATCAGCCCGGCGAGGATCTGCTCGGCGCCACCGGCGGAGCCACCGGCGACCGAGACGCCCTTGAGGTCCTTCTTCATCGCCGCGGCGAGGTCGTCGATGTTCTTGATGTCGGACTTCGCGGGCACCACGATGACCTGGCTGTCGGTCGTGAGCCGAGCGAGCGGCGTGACCGAGTCGAGCTTGACGTTGGGGTCGTTGGCGGCGATCGCGCCGATCATGATCAGGCCCATCGTCATGATCTGGTTGGGCTGGCCCTTGAGCTGGCTGAACTGGCTGAGCCCGATGGTGCCGCCGGCGCCGTCGACGTTGTACACCTCGGTGCGCCCGATGAGCTCCTGCAGCGAGGCCTGCATCTCGCGCGAGGTCTGGTCCCAGCCGCCGCCGGGGGCCGCGGGCGCCATGATCTTCAGCTGCTTGTTGCCGAGCACGTCTTCTGCTGCGCTGCTCGAGGCATTCCGCTGGCTGGTGGTCACCACGACCAGCACCACGGCAAGCAGCAGCGCGACTGCGTAGGGCAGCGCAGAGCGCCAGGTGGAGCGTCGCTCCTGGGTCATCCGTCCTCCCGAGATCGTGACGGTCGCCACAGCGTAACGGCCTGACTGTATACAGTCGTATCCTGAAGCGCCATCCAGCGATCTCGGGAGGATCCATGCCGGACGACTTCGACGTGGTGGTGGTCGGCGGCGGCAACGCCGGCCACTGCGCCGCACTCGCCGCGGCCGAGCGGGGCAGGCGGGTGCTGCTGCTCGAGAAGGGCCGCCGCGGCGAGCACGGCGGCAACTCCTTCTACACCGCGGGCGCGATGCGCATCGCCCACGACGGTCTCGACGACGTGCGCGACCTGCTCGACGACGACGAGCGGCTCGGCGTCGACGGTGCTGCCGGAGTACCCCGTCTCGACGTACACGGCGGACATGGAGCGGGTGACCGGTGGCCGCAACGACGACGCGCTGACCGAGGTGCTGATCACCGAGAGCGCCGACGTGCTGCGCTGGCTGCACGGGCACGGGCTGCGGTTCCGGCTGATGTACGAGCGGCAGTCCTACCGCGACGTCACCGGCGCCCACGTCTTCTGGGGCGGCCTCGCGGTCGGCAGCACCGGCGGCGGCAAGGGCCTGGTCGCGCAGCACGAGGAGGCGGCGCAGGCCGCGGGCGTCGAGGTGAGGTACGACGCCGGGGTCACCGACCTGGTGGTCGAGGACGGCACGGTCGTGGGCGTGCGGGTCGGCGTCGTCCGAGATCCGCGCGTCGTCCGTCGTGCTCGCCGCAGGCGGTTTCGAGGCGAACGCCGACATGCGCCGAGAGCACCTCGGCGAGGGCTGGGAGCGCGCGAAGGTGCGCGGCACTCCCCTCAACACCGGCGACCTGCTGCGCGCGGCGCTCGACGCCGGCGCCGCGCCGTACGGCGACTGGAGCACCTGCCACAGCGTCGCGTGGGACGCGGCCGCCGCCGACGAGGGCAACCGCGAGCTGACCAACCAGCTGACGCGCGGCGGCTACCCGCTCGGCATCGTCGTGAACCGCGACGGTCGGCGGTTCGTCGACGAGGGCGCGGACTTCCGCAACTACACCTACGCGAAGTACGGCGCGGAGATCCTGCGCCAGCCGCGCGGCGTCGCCTACCAGCTGTTCGACGCGACGACGCGGCCGATGCTGCGCGCGGAGGAGTACGACAGCCAGGGCATCAGCGTCGTCACCGCGGACTCGTGGGAGAAGCTCGCCGCCGAGCTCGGCATCGACGCCGACTCCTTGGTCGACACGGTCACGCAGTTCAACGCGTCGATCGACGCCAGCGTGCCGTTCGACGCCGCGGTGAAGGACGGCCGCCGGGCGCACGTCGAGCCACCGAAGAGCAACTGGGCGATGCAGCTGGAGCTGCCGCCGTTCTACGCGTTCCCGGTGACGTGCGGCATCACGTTCACGTTCGGCGGGCTGCACGCCGACACCTCGGGGCGCGTGCTGTCGACTTCCGGTGCGCCGATCCCGGGACTGTTCGTGTGCGGCGAGATGCTCGGCGGGCTGTTCAGCGGCAACTACCCCGGTGGCACCGGCCTGGTCTCGGGCGCGGTCTTCGGGCGACGAGCGGGCAGCCTGGCATGACCACGGGGCCGGGCGATGGGCACGTCGACGCAGATGTCATCTACGACGCGCTCCGCTCGGACATCCTCACCGGTCGCCTCTCCCCCGGCACGCCGGCGCGCGAGGTAGCACTGGCCGAGCGCTTCGGCGTCTCGCGCACCCCGGTGCGTGAGGCGCTGCTGCTGCTCGAGCACGATCGGCTCCTGGTCGCGTCGAGCCGCGGTCTCGTCGTACGAGCCGTCGACACCGACGAGGTCATCGCCATCTACGACGTACGCATCCTGCTCGAGGGCGAGGCCGCCGCCCAGGCCGCCGAGCACCGCCGCGAGTCCGACCTGCTGCGGCTCGACACCCTCGTGAAGCGGGACAAGGCGCTGCGCAGGCCCTCCGACGAGGTGCGTACGTCGACCAACATCGAGTTCCACGACGCCGTCGCGGCCGCGACCCAGAACGCCGTGATCGTCGACCTCCTCGGCCGGCTCGCCGTGCATCTCATCCGCACACCGCACTCGACGCTGTCCGCGAAGGGCCGATGGACCCAGGCGCTCGGCGAGCACGAAGCACTCGTCGAGGCGATCCGCGCCCGCAACCCGAAGCGGGCGCGACAGATCGCCACGGACCACATGACCACGGCCCGCGAGCTCCGGATCGCCCTGCTCCAGTAGCCCGGTTGGTCGAGCTTGTCGCTGTCCTGAGGAGCCGAGGGAGAGGCGTCTCGGAGACCACTCCCACGGTGGTTGAGGAGCGAGCGAAGCGAGCGTCTCGAAACCCCCGCAGCGTGGGCAGAGACTGACTAGGGCGCGTACCGCTCCAGCAGGTCGCGGATCATGTGCTCGGCGTCGTCGAGGGCGTCCGCGCTGCGTCGCGCACCGCCGACCACGATCGCGCCCTCCAGCAGGTAGAGCAGGAGCCGCGCCAGGTCGTCGGGCTTCTCGTAGCCGCCCTCCACCAGGATCGAGGCGATCCCCGTCTCCATGTGGTCGAGCGAGTGCTGGATGACCCCGAGCGCCTCGCTGTCCTCGTCGGCCAGCTCGGCGGCGGCGTTGATGAAGGCGCTGCCACGGAACAGCTCCGGCTCGACCGGCCGGGCGTAGGCCCGCACGTTCGCGACGATGCGGTCGACCGGGTCGTCACCCATCTCGTTCCACTGGGCCTCCAGCCTGCCTGCCAGTAGTCCTCGCGCTGGCGCAGGTAGGCAGCGATGACGCTGTCCTTGCTGCCGAAGTGGTTGTAGAGCGTGCGCTTGGAGACGCCGGCCTCCGCGGCGAGGGCGTCGACGCCGGTCGCCCAGATGCCGTCGCGGTAGAAGCACAGGGCGGCCGCGTCGAGGATCCGGGTGGGGATGTCGTCCCCGTGACCGAGATCACTGCCTTCGTGCTGCGCGTCACGTGCCGTCATGCGTGCGAGAGTACACCGACCGGTGTACATTCGGACTTGTAGGTACACCGACCTGTGTAACAGAAGGATCTGAGCTCCATGTCCGTCATCACGTCCGCCCCCTCGCGCATCTCCCGCCGCATGTCCGCGGTCCGCGCAAACCACCGGTCCCGCCTCAACGACCAGTGGTACCTCACTCTGGGTCGGACCTCGCTGGGCGAGAACTTCGACCTCGGTGCAGGCGACGCCTGGAAGCGTCACCCGCTGCTGAACTCGCGCCACGGCGGCTGAGCGCGCAGCACGGTGGTTGAGGAGCCTCGTGAGCTTGCGAGCGAGGCGTCTCGAAACCACTGTCGCCCGGGCAGGGACTGGCCGTTCGTCGGCCGAGGCGCCACCCGGACGGACTATCTTTTGTCCGTTTTTACCTGATTTGGCATGCAGGGGGCGCGGGCGCGCGACTCTGGAGGGGACGTCATTCGACTGACCCCTGGGATCGCCGCTCATGCACCTGTCCACGCCCCGCCACGCCCTGCGCACCACCATGTCCGCGACGGTGTGCATCGTCGCCGTACTCCTGGTCGCGCTGACCGGCTCGCTGAGCTTCGCCCCTGCGGCGGACGCCGCTAGCTCGGCTCGCGTGCCGGACGTGCCGTCCGGGATGCCGTCGGACATCGAGGGCCTCGCGAGGTACGTCGCCGCGAACTCCTGCGACCCGCACGCCAAGACCGGCACCACCGCGCTGGCGAACCTGCTGGTGCGCACGTACGGCTCGCACTACGGCATCGACCGCACCTGCGGCACCGACCCGCTGCCGACCAGCGAGCACTACGACGGCCGCGCGATCGACTTCTTCCTCAACGTCCACAACAAGTCGCAGCGGGCGAAGATGAACGCGCTCATCGGCTGGCTGTTCGCCAGCGACGAGAGCGGTAACCGCTACGCGAACGCCCGCCGGCTCGGCGTGATGTACCTGATCTGGAACAACAAGATCTGGGGCTCCTACCGCGCCTCGGACGGCTGGCGGCCGTACTCGAGCTGCGCCTCCCACCCCGGCACGGCCTACGACACGACCTGCCACCGCGACCACATCCACATCTCGCTGTCGTGGGAGGGCGCGAAGAAGAAGACGTCCTTCTGGACCCGCAACGTCGCCGCCACCGACTACGGCCCCTGCCGCGAGCCCGGCCTGAACTGGGCCGCGCCGTACACCTCGGCCCGCACGACCCCGTGCCCGTCCTACTCGCACGTCTCCGCGCCGGCCGGCTCCTCCTCGCTGCGCAAGACGCTGACCACCTACTCCGGCATGGTGCTGCGCCGCGGTGACACCGGCCCGGTCGTGAGTGCGGTGCAGCGCGCGGTGGGCACGTCTGCCGACGGCGACTTCGGCCCGATGACCCAGTCGGCCGTCACCGCCTTCCAGCGCAACCACGGCGTCGCCGCCACCGGCGTCGTCGACGCCGCCACCTGGCGCAAGCTGCTCACCAGCCCGGCGGTCAGTGCGCCGGCGAAGAAGGCCGCGTCACACCCGAGCCTCAGCAAGTACCGCAACACGACGCTGCACGTCGGCTCCAGCGGTGCCGCCGTCAAGGCCCTTCAGAACCGCCTCGCGATGACCCCCGCCGGCGGCAACTACGGCACCAAGACCAAGACCCGCGTCCAGACGTTCCAGCGCAACCACGGCCTCGCTGCCACCGGGCGCGTCGGCCCGGCCACCTGGACCGCCCTCGGCGCCTGACCCGTTCGGTTGGTCGAGCTGTCTCCGGCTGGCCGAGCTGTCTCCGGCTGGTCGAGCTTGTCGAGACCACTCGTCATTTGCGCTTGCGCGGCGCCGGGCGTACGACGAGCACCGGGCAGGGCGCGGAGTGCTGCACCCGCTGCGCGGTGCTCCCGAGGAGGATGGTGTCGCTCAGGCCACGGCTTCCGCTCCCCACCACGACGAGGTCGGCACCCACTCGGTGGCCGCCTTGACGATCTCGTTGGCCGGTGAGCCGCTGCGCACCTCCGTGTGGACCTTGGGACCCCATCCGGAGAACTCGGCCGCAACGGTGGCGACGGCTGCCTCTGCCGCGTCGCGGAATGTCTGCTCCCCGCTGGTCGAGGAACTCGCATTGATGTCGTCGGCGAACGCAACAGACGCGTAGGGGCTCACGACCGCGATCACGGACACGTTCTCGATCTTCTCGGGATCGGCGAACGACTTCAGGTGCTGGGCGGCGAGCAGAGACTGCTTGGAACCGTCCACTGCGACGATGACGTGCATCTCAGACCCCCTTGCCGCCGATGTTCTCCGGGTCGCCGCGTTCGGCATTGGCCGGCCGGTTGCGGTAGCCGAAGAAGTACTCGATCACGTAGAGCAGCGCACCCAGGCCCACCAGCCCCGCGCACCACAGCAGCGAGCTCGGGTCGGTGGAGATCACGTAGTAGAGCAGCACGAGGTTGCCGACGAGACCGGCCGCCAGGAGGACCGTGGGCGCGCGGAAGGTCTTCTCGGTCTCGCCCTCGCCGCGGAGCTTGAAGCAGGAGATGATCACCCCGGCGTACACGGCGAGCAGCAGCACGACCGTCACGGCGGCCAGTCGTTCCACGATGTCGATCCCGAAGCCGGCCTCGTTGAGCAGCGAGCCGATCACGAGCAGCGCCACCACCACGATGGCGCTGAAGATCAGCGCGACCCAAGGGCTGCGGCGAGATGCGTGCACCTTGGCGAAGGCTCCGGGTACGACGTCCTCGCGCGCCATGCCGTAGAGGATCCGGGACTGGGTGACGACCTGGACCAGAGTGGTGTTGGTGATCGCGATCATGGCGATGACGGCGAAGACGGTCACCATCACCGACACCGAGAACGGCAGGATCCCGGCCCGGATCACCTCGAGCAGGGCGGCGTCGGAGTTGGCAAGAGTGTCGACGGGCACCGTCAGCGCCGCTGCGATCGAGACCAGCACGTAGATGATGCCGGCCGCGATCATGCCGCCGACCAGCGCGCGCGGGAACGCCTTCTGCGGGTTGACGGTCTCCTCGGCCACGTTCGCGGCGTTCTCGAAGCCGGTCATCGCGAAGAAGGCCAGCGCGACACCGGCGATGATCGCGAAGATGATGTTGTCGCTGCTGCTGAAGTCGGTGAGCGTCTCGAACTTGGCCTTGCCCTGTCCGACGTACATCGCACCGGCGATCAGGACGATCACCAGGCCCGTCACCTCGACGATGGTCATCAACATGTTGACGACGACCGACTCGGTGATGCCGATGTAGTTGATGAACGCGAGCAGCAGGATGAAGACGATCATCACCAGCAGGGTCGGCGGGAGCTCCCAGAGCTCGCCGAAGTACTTCGCGAAACCGGCTGCCAGCGAGCCTGCGGCGGCGAAGGTGGCCGAGAGGTAGAGCACGGTCACCAAGAAGGTGAGGCTCTTCTTCTTGAAGGCCTTGTTGACGTACAGCGACGCGCCTGCTGCCTGGGGAAACTTGGTGGCCAGCTCGGCGTACGCCAACCCGGTGAATGCGGCGACCGAGACGCCGACGGCGAAGGCGGCCCAGAACGCGCCGCCCACTTCGCCGGCCACCGCCCCGATGAGCACGTAGATGCCGGAGCCGAGCACGTCTCCGAGGACGTAGAAGAACAGCAGCCGGCCGGTGATCGACCGTTTCAGGGGGCTGTCGTCGAACTCGTTGTCAGAAGTGACTGTCGTGGCCTCAGACACGGGGGGCCTGCTTTCCGGACCGCCGGGGGTCAGTCCTGGCGACTATCCGAGTGGTGTTCAGTCGATGTGTCAATGGCTTCTACCCCGTCGGGACCCGATCATCCGCCGACCGGATCACAACTCGGCAATGCCCTTGGTCAGACCAACATGTACGGGGATGCCAAGCGACCAGCGCGGGGATCAGCGCGCGAGGTGACCCGTGCCGCCCGGGCCAGCCACCGACAGCGCCGCAGCCGCACTCGCCTGCTGCAACAGCTCGACGTCGAGCGATCCCCGCGTGAGGCCGGCTGCGAGCGTGCCCACGAACACGTCCCCGGCACCGGTCGCATCGACCACCTCCGGTGCGGGCACGGCCGGGACGTGAACGGGCGCTTGCCCGCGGATGCACAGGTGCGCACCTTGCTCGCCACTGGTCACCACGACCAGCTCGGCGCCGAGGTCGTGGAGATGCTCGGCCGCGATGACCGGATCGTCGGTGTCGACCAGCGCGAGGGTGTCCGTCGGCGCGGACGGCACCACGACCGACAGCGTCGGCAGCAGCCTGCGCAGGTGCGTGCGCGCCTGGTCGGCGGAAGCCATCCGGCTGCGGTAGTTGGGGTCGTAGACCACGAGACCTCCCGCGGCGGCCACTTGGCGCGCGGCCTCGACCACGGTGTCGGCGAGGCTCGGCGAGGCGGCCATCGCGATCCCGCTCACCACCAGCACTGCGGCCTGCTCGATCCCGGAGCCGGCCAGGTCGGCAGGTGTCATCCGAGTCGCGGCTGATCCGGCGCGAAGGTAGACGAAGTCCTGTCCGCCTTGCTGGTCGGCGCGAACGAGGTAGGCGCCTGTCGCCTCGGGTCCACGCCGTACGCCGCTCACACCGACACCCAGCCGCTCGGCGTACTCGAGGAGACGGGTGCCGATCCCGTCGTCGCCCACACGGCTGACGAGCTCGGTGCGGACACCCGCGGCAGCGCTCGCCGCAGCGGCGTTCAGCGCGTCGCCGGAGAACGAGAGCGTGAACGTCTGGGCCGCCTCGAGCGGCCCCTCCGCCGAGAGCTCGAGCAGCGGCTCCCCCAGCACGTAGACCGCTCCACCATCGCGTGTCACAGCCCGAACGTATCTGCCACTCATCGGACGGTGGTTGAGGAGGCTCGTGAGCCTGCGAGCGAGCCGTCTCGAAACCCCCGCACCCGTGGTGCCAGCTCGCCCCTGGAGGTGGAGCGAGCGACCAGCGGTGGTTGAGGTGCGAGCGAAGCGAGCCTCGAAACCCCCGCACCGACGCGCATGCTTTGACTCTCCACCGATCGGGTATGCGAGCCCCATGGCTGACACCGCCTCCCGTCCTCACCTGCACCGACGCCTCGGCCTCCGGCAGTCGATCGCGCTGAACATGGGCCAGATGTGCGGCGTCGGGCCGTTCATCACCATCCCGGCGATGGTCGTCGCGTTCGGCGGGCCGCAGGCGATCATGGGCTGGGTCTTCGGCGCGCTGCTGGCGCTGTGCGACGGGCTGGTGTGGGCCGAGCTCGGCGCCGCGATGCCGGGCTCCGGCGGCACGTACGTCTACCTGCGCGAGGCGTTCCAGTACCGCACCGGCCGGCTGATGCCGTTTCTCTTCGTGTGGACGACGATCTTGTTCATCCCGCTGATCATGTCGACGGGCGTGTACGGCTTCGTGGCCTACCTGCAGTACCTCTGGCCCGGCATGACGACCGCCGAGAGCTACGTCGTCGGCCTGGCGATGGTGGTCCTGATCATCGCGCTGCTGTGGCGGCGCATCGACTCGATCGGCCGGCTCGCGCAGGTGCTGTGGGTGCTGATGATCGCGACAGTCGTCACCGTCATCATCGCGGCGTTCACCGACTTCCACGCCTCGCAGGCGTTCGACTTCCCGTCCGGCGCCTTCGACATCTCCAACTCGGGCTTCTGGGTCGGCTTCGCCGCAGGGCTCACAGTCGGCATCTACGACTACCTCGGCTACAACACCACCGCCTACCTCGGCGCCGAGGTCCGCAAGCCCGGCCGCACCATCCCGTGGTCGATCGTCGTCGCGATCTTCGCGATGGCCACCATCTACCTCGCCATGCAGATCGGCGTGCTCGGCGTCGTCGACTGGCACGAGATGCTCAACGAGTCCTCGCCGGCGTACACCTCCGTCGTCTCGCTCGTCCTCGAGCGCTCCTGGGGCGCGACCGCCGCCAAGATCGTCACGGTCTTCATCCTGGTCACCGCGTTCACCTCGGTCTTCGCCGGCCTGCTGGCCGGGTCACGCGTGCCGTACGACGCCGCCCGCGACGGCGTCTTCTTCAAGGCGTACGCACGGCTGCACCCGCAAGCACGAGTTCCCGACCTTCGGCCTGCTCACGATGGGCGTCGTCACCGCCGGTGGCTTCGTGATCGGCCAGCTGACCTCGATCACCATGCTGATCCGCTGCTCACCACCGTGATGGTGCTCGTGCAGTCGTTCGCCCAGATCGCCGCACTGTTCGTGCTCCGCAAGCGCCAGCCCACCCTGCGCCGTCCCTACAAGATGACGCTCTACCCGATCCCCGCCATCCTCGCGCTGATCGGCTGGGTCGTCATCTACGTCTACGCCGACAAGAACGCCCCCGGCCTGCACCCCATCGAGTGGTCGCTGGGCTGGCTCGTCCTCGGCCTCGTCGCCTTCGCCATCTGGGCCCGCGCCCGCGGCCAGTGGCCCTTCGGCCCGCTCGAGGTCCGCGAGCGGTACGTCGAAGCCGACCCGGCGCTCCTCGACTACGACGACGAGGAGCTGCCCGAGTCCGAGGTCCGCACCGGCAACGATCCAGCGAGCTGAAGCCGCGACAGGAACGTCAGCCAGTCAGCTTGGGACTGGCATCGATGAGCGCGAGGTCGGCCGCAGTCGTGCCGGCGTACCAACCGGCATTGTCAGTGGCGCTGACCGATCGTCCCGGGGATGTCGGGACCATGGCCGCGAACGCCTCCGCGACCCGTGCGTCGTGGTCTCGCAGCACCGGCAGGGCGTTCGCATGGCTTGATGCGGCCGCCTCGCGCGCCGCATCAAGACGTTCCCCGATGCGATAGGCGTAGGCGACCAGGAACGACTGCCGGAACGCCTTGGTGCGCCCGTGGCGGCCGGCATGACCTTCGCCGCGACCACATCGAAGCATGGCGACGTCTGCCTGCAGCAGCAGCGAGGTGACCAACAGCTCGACGGCGTCGAGGTCGGCTTGATCGCCTACCAAGATGACGAAGCCGTACTTCTCCGCGGTCGCCGCGTGACAGTGATTCGCCCTCGCGACCCGGTTCACCAGGCTTGCCTTCGCCACCACATAGGGCCGCTCGAGCCAGAGCCGACGCTGCACAGGCACGCCATGCTGCTGATCGCTCGTGGGTTCCTCCGACTCGAGCAACCGCTCCAGCGAGTAGCGACTGATGAGCTCCTGCGCCTTCGCCACCAGAGCTTCGGCCTCAGGCCCGAACTCGGTCGACTCCGCTTTCGCGAGCAGTGATCGCACCTGGTGCCACTTGGGGTGTTTCGACTCAGGATGGGCCGCACTTCTCGGTGCCCCGGCCTCAGCGCGGACCTTCGGCACGATGGCGAGCAGTGCCGTGAGTCCCAGACCATGTGCGAAGTCACGGCGGTCTCGAAGCAGCAGTGGTGTCGGCGCTGCGATCGCCTCGACGGCGGCCCGCCAGTGTGGGTCGGCGGGGCCGTCGGCGAGGCTGTGATCATGAAGGGCGGCGGCCAGCATCGGCAGCCACGATGGGTCGCGACGCCGTACGAGCTCCGCCAGATCGTGCGGATCCCAGCCGCCGTCGACGGTCTCGCGCACCGTCGCAAGCATCAGCAGCGCGAGCACCTGCCCCACCATCTCGGTCGGCCGGGGAGCGGTCCGGCGCAGCAAGCACGGTCGCCCAGACGTCGAGCTCGTCCGCACTGACGCGGCCGCGGTGGGTCAGGTGCGACACGACCTCCTCCGTGGCGGCGAGGACGGACTCGTAGTCCTGTTGGGTCCCGAACGCCTCCTGCGTCTCGGTGCCGGTCCCTGACTCTCCGGCCTCCGATCCGTCGGCCCGGTTCTCCTGTCTGGCTCGGCGCCGTTCTGTCTTCCGACGCTTCCTGCTTCGCGTGCTCACCGCTGGCCCTCCTGTGCTCGTGATGTCGACTGCCAGAGGCAGATCTATCGAGAGCCTCCGACAACTTTCGCGCAACCGGAGGCATCGCCTGGTCGGCCTGTGCATGACGAACCAACGCCAACTCGACTCGTGTTCAGGACGACCTGCCCTGGGTCAACGACACGACTCGTCCGGACTCACGCGGCTGACGTCCGCGACGCCTACGGCGCCTGTCGGCCTTCTCGCGATCGAGGACCAGCTCGTACGGCAACGGAGGCCTGTCGAGGTAGCGCTCGTCGGCAGGCCGGAGGATCCGCTCACGCACCCGGTTGTCCCGCGCGACGATCGCGTAGAGCTCCTTGTTGTCACGACGACACCCGACGATCATCCCCTCGAGAACGTGGTCGAAGGTGAAGTCCTCGAAGAGCTCGTTCTTGCGCTGGCTGGCCACGGCTCCGGGTTCGAGGAAGTGCTTGATGAGATACCGCAGCCACTTCACCGGGTCGTAGAACTTCTCGAGGCCGTTGAACGCCAGGCAGCAGCCGTCCCAGCACGGCACCCACTGACACCACAGCCCGGGCTGTCCGAACGCTGGCCGGTTGTAGTCGTCGGCGTCGAAGTCCGCGTAGTCCTCGGCACGCGGGTTGCCTGGTACGTCGTACGGGCCGCCGTCGCGCCGGAAACGCCGAGACTGTGAGAACGCCGTCAGGTAGGCGATCTCGGCTTCGTTCAGGCCCGGCTCGATGTCGATGTGACCGATGAAGTCAGTCGTGTATCCCATGATCCTCCTGTCGTCGCGGACGAGACTGCACCTCGTGGGCGGCCTCGGACAGAGGCGTTCTTGGCCCTGTGGACAGCCGCGGGCACTCGGCCGGGGTATGCGCCAGGCTGCGGGCATGACACTCGAGAACTACGAGCTTCGTGACCCGCGACGACTGATCGAGGACGTGGTCGCACAGCACTCGCTTCGAGAGGGTCGCGCCTACGTGGTGCTCGTCGAGGATCCGCCGGGGAAGCAGACGATCAAGGCGGTGCGCGAGCTGTCGACTCCGGCCCTCATCGAGGACTACCACGAGGCAAGTGACGAGATCCGGGACGTGGTCGGGAGACTCGGCATCCCAGACTCTCGCCGACCGATCCAGCACATGCTGGTGACGGTGCTCGTGCGCCCGGGCTTGTGCGTGTTCGGCCCCAACGAGGGGCGATGGATGTCCGCCTGGCGCTACAGCCACCACTTCGCCGATGCGTTCGACAGCGAGGTGATCGTGGTGACCGAGCACGGCTGGGCCGACTTCATGACCGACTTCGCCGGCCACTCTCCAGCGATCGTTGCCTGACCGTCGTGCGGCCAGATCGGACTAAGTCCGATAGACTAAGTCCGACGAGGAGGAGTCATGGACATGGTGAACATGCACGAGGCGAAGACGCACCTGTCCAAGCTCGTGCAGCGAGCGTCGCGCGGCGAGACCATCCTGATCGCCCGCTCCGGACAGGCGGTGGCTCGCTTGGTCCCCCTGGAGTCCAAGCCGGACGACGACTCCCCTCGACTGGGGTTCCTCAGCGGTCGGATCACCACGCCGGACGACTTCGACACCATGGGCGCCGAGTCGATCACGGCGTCGTTCGCCGGTGACGAGTGACGCGCTACCTCGTCGACACGCATCTCCTGCTGTGGGCGGCCGGTGAACCCAGCAAGCTCAGCGCGGCAGCCACCGAGCTCATAACCGACGCGTCGCACGAGCTGTTCTTCAGCGCCGCCTCGATCTGGGAGGTGGCGATCAAGTCGTCGCTCGGTCGCGCAGACTTCGTGGTCGATGTCTCGCTCCTGGCATCGGAGCTGCCACGCCACGGGTATGTCGAGCTGAGGGTGACGGCAGTCCACGCGGCGCACGTGGCTGTCGCTGCCCACGCTGCACCACGATCCCTTCGACCGACTCCTCTTGGCCCAGACCAACGTCGAGGGCATGCGCCTGCTGACCCATGACCACCGGCTCAGCGAATACCCCGCCGAGGTCGAGGTCGTCTGAGAGGCTGCCCTCGCCGGCATGCACCTCGGTCGTCCAGCTCGTCCTCGATCGCTGCTGGGGCGCGACCGCTGCCAAGATCGTCACGGTCTTCATCCTGGTGACGCGTTCACGTCGGTGTTCGCCGCAAGTGTCGCCGACGCCGGTCATCTGCGTCAGGGGTGATGGCGGACAATGGTGTCGTGTCAGCTCGACTAGTCGCCATCGGCGACAGCACCGTCGAAGGGCTCATGGACGCCCGGCCAGACGGCAGCCGAACGCTACGTCGAGGCAGACCCCGGCGTCCTGGACGACGACCACGAGGAAGCCTCCGAGTCGGAGCTGCGCACTGGTCGGGGATCCGGCGAAGTGATCGGTGCACACGGTCGCGAAATGGGCCGAGCGACCGTGCGAGTTCGCCGCATCATCCAGAAGACGGCGACCGACGACACCACCACTAGCACCACCATCAGGTCGAATCCGATCCAGCTTTTCACCGCCCGGCAACCTGGTGTTGGCGCCGAACAATCCGGCGACAAAGGTCGGAACAAGCACCAGTCCTGTCACCTTCGCCAGGTAGCCCTGAAGACGCTCGTTTTGCTCCTGCTGCGTCGCAGAGGCCTGCAGCATCAACAGGTCCATGTCGGCGCGGATCCCTTCGGAAAGAGCGTCGTCTTCTTCTTCGACCGAGTCCAAGTAGTCCACAGCTCGCTGGCCCGCGGGCTCTGATCTTCCTCCTCCACGATCGACTCGTCACGATCGGAGAGAGCGGGGAACCAGGTCCGGTCTGAAGTGGCCCACCGGGCATGCTGCAAGGCAGTCAACCGTCGCCGGAACTCTCCGACCATCGCGAGAAGGTCGGTGATCTCCTTGGCGGAGTCCTTCATGCGCTCGGACTTCTCTTTCGTGTCCGTTGTCGCAAGTGCGGCATAGAAGTCTGCCTCCCACGAGGAGACCCATCGCTCGAGCATGCGATGTGACGCGCCGTACGTGTCTACGAAGACCGCGTGAGGAAGATGCCCAGGTCGCGGCGGTCTTTGCAGCAGGATCGCCGCCATGGGTGATCCCGTCGCGCAGCCATCGGTGCTCGACCTGATTCAGGAATGGCGTACGCAACGCAACGGGTCCCGCCGCCTCTTCGTGAGTTCCGCTGAAGATCCGCTCGGATGCCAACAGGTGAGGATCCACCCATCGCCAACGACCATCTCGACCATTTGGAAGACGAGCTGCTTGTGACTCCGTCATAGTCCTCAGGGTCCGGCAGCTCACCGGCGATCATGGAACCGCTGACACGCTGTGGACACCGTCCCGCTCGTCTCCAGACGTCTCGACCTTCGGCCTGGATGTCCTGCCGAAGTAGGTAGTCGCGCACCATCT